>NZ_JAPDNT010000014.1:21369-89697 GCF_025989185.1 Limobrevibacterium gyesilva | reverse complement strand
CCCGCCGCAAGCGCCCCGTTCAGCCGCGCCACCAGCGCCGCGCGGGCGGCTGTGGCGGCGACGGCATGGCGGGCGAGGCCGTCCTCCAGCGCCGCCAGCCAGGCGGGGTCATGGCGGCCTTCCGCCAGCAGCCGGTTGCGCTGCGCCATGGCCGCCTCGAACGCCGCCACCTGGCGGGCGTGGCCCGGTTCCAGGGCGAACACCAGCCGATCGAGGAAGCGCCGGCGCCCCGATGCCCCCTCCTGGAACAGCCGGTCCATCTGCGGCGTCAGCCAGATTGCGGCGACGCGGGCGCCGAGCTCGGCCTGGCTGCGCGGGGCGGCGCCGTCCAGGCGGAACACCCGCCGGTCCGCGGCGCCGTCGGGCGGCGTGCCGGTGCCGATATCGGTCTCGCCGTCGGGGGTGGCGAAGCGGCCGGCCACGCCCCAGGTGGCGGCGCCGTGCCGGGCGAGGTCGGCGATGCGCGCGCCGCGCAGCCCGCGCCCGGGCACCAGCAGCGAGATCGCCTCCAGCAGGTTGGTCTTGCCGCTGCCATTGGCGCCGGAGATCGCGACGATGCGCGACGCCGGCCGCCAGGTCAGCGCCTCGTAGTTGCGGAACTGACTGAGCGTCAGCCGCAGGAGGCGCAGCGCCGGCTGCGCCTCCGGCACATGATCAGACACGCATCGGCATCAGCACGTACAGCGCGCTCGAATCCGCGGCGTCCTGCACCACCGTGGGGGCGGCGCCGTCGGCGAAGCGGAATTCCACCTGCTCGGCGATCTGGTCGGTGATGTCGTTCAGGTAGCGCGCCTGGAAGCCGATCTCCAGCGGGCTGGAATCGTATTTGACCCGGTCGGCGTCCAGCTCCTCGGTGGCCGAGCCCTGTTCGGCGCTGGCGGCGCTGAGCACCAGCAGGTCGCGTGCCAGCGACAGCTTCACCGGCCGCGAGCGTTCCGACGAGATCGCGGCCACGCGGGCCACGGCGTCGGAGAAATCCTTCTTGCCGACGCGCAGCACCTTGTCGTTGTCGCGCGGGATCACCCGCTCGTATTCGGGGAAGGTGCCGTCGATCAGCTTGCTGGTCAGCGTGATGGTGCCGACCTTGAACTGGATGCGCGTGTCCGACAGCGCGATGTCGACATCGCCGGTCACCTCGTCCAGCAGCTTGCGCAGCTCGTTGACGGTCTTGCGCGGCACGATCACGCCGGGCATCGAGCCGGCGCCCTCGGGCAGCGGCTCCTCGACGCGCGCCAGGCGGTGGCCGTCGGTGGCGACGGCGCGCAGCACGCGCACCCCGTCGCTGTCGGCGGCGTGCAGGTAGATCCCGTTGAGGTAATAGCGGGTCTCCTCGGTGCTGATGGCGAAGCGGGTGCGGTCGATCAGCCCGCGCAGCGCCTGCGCCGGCAGCGCGAACCGGTTGGGCAGCGTGCCCGCGGTCATCGACGGGAAATCCTCGGTCGGCAGCGCCACCAGGCTGGTGGCGTAGCGGCCGGAGCGCAGCGCCAGCTGGGCGTCGCCGCCGGGATGGTCCAGCTCGACCTCGGCGCCTTCGGGCAGCTTGCGCACGATTTCGTACAGCGTGGCAGCGGGGGCGGTGCAGGCGCCGTTGCGGGTGGTGCTGGCGGCCACGTCCTCGACCACGGCAATTTCCATGTCGGTCGCGGTCAGTGTCAGCTTTCCGTCGCGCACGGTGATCATGACGTTGGCGAGGATGGGAATGGTGTTGCGCTTCTCCACCACGCTCTGGACATGCGCCAGCGCCTTCAGCAGCGTCGCGCGGTCGGCCTTGAACTTCATTGCGTCATCCTCTGGGATCGGCGCTCCACGGGGCGATAACGGGCCGGAGCGCTGCCCGGTCCGCGACTCGGTCGGACAGCATAGCAACCCCTGAATCACGCGGAAAGGTGAACACGTTGCGGGGGCGGGTGCCCCGCACCGGGACAACGTTCCGCGGAGTCTGGATATAAGCCGAGTGCAAGGCTTGTAAAGCCGGTGTGATGACTCAGAATTTCGTCAGTAAGGACTGAATTGCCGCACTACGATTCCAGCATTCGCCGCAGCAATTCCACGTCCTCGGCAAAGGCCGCGTCGCGCGCCATCAGTTCGGTGACCCGGGCGACCGCATGCATCACCGTCGTATGGTCGCGGTTGCCGAACTTGCGGCCGATCTCCGGCAGGCTGCGGCTGGTGAGCTGCTTGGCCAGGTACATTGCCACCTGCCGCGGCCGGGCCACGGCGCGGGCGCGGCGGGCGGAGGACATGTCGGTCAGGCGGATGTTGTAGTGCTCGGCCACCCGGCGCTGGATCTCCTCGATGGTGACGCGGCGGTCATGCGCCTTGAGGATATCGTGCAGCACCTCCTGTGTGGTCTCGAGCGTGATGGTGCGGCCGAACAGGTTGGCATGCGCGATCAGCCGGTTCAGCGCGCCCTCCAGCTCGCGGACGTTGGAGGTGATCTTGTGGGCGAGGAACTCGTTCACCTTTTGCGGCACCGGCACGCCGGCGCGGGCGGCCTTCGCCTCCAGGATGGAGATGCGCAGCTCGAAGGTGGTGGCGTGCAGGTCGGCGACCATGCCGCAGCCGAGGCGCGTGCGCACCCGGTCCTCCAGCCCGGACAGGTCGGAGGGCGACTTGTCGGCGGAGACGACGATCTGTTTGCCGGCATCCACCAACGCGTTGAAGGTGTGGAAGAACTCTTCCTGGGTCGCGTCCTTGCCGATCAGGAATTGCAGGTCGTCGATCATCAGCACGTCGACGCTGCGCAGCTCCTCCTTGAATTCCATCGTCGACTGGCTGCGGATCGCGGCGATGAAGCGGTACATGAACCGCTCGGCCGACATGTAGGCGACCGAGGCAGGGCGCCCCGTGCGGGTGCCGGCGCCGCGGTTCGGGTCGGTCAGCTCCCAGGCGATGGCGTGCATCAGATGGGTCTTGCCCAGGCCGACGCCGCCATACAGGAACAGCGGGTTGAAGCCCTGGCTGGCCGGCTGCTCGGCGACGCGGCGGGCGCAGGCATAGGCGAATTCGTTGGGCTTGCCGACGACGAAGCTGTCGAAGGTGAAGCGCCCGTCCAGGGCGGCCGGCTCCGGCCGCGGTTCGCCACGGTCGTTGCCCGCGGCCCCGGCGGGACCTGCGGCCACGGCGGCGGGCGCGCCGGCGCGGATCGACGCGGGCGGCTCGGGCGGCGCGGCCTGGTCGCGGTCGTCAGCTTGCGGGGCCTCCGGCGGCTGGCCGTCGACCCGTGTGCCGCCGCCGGCGCGGAGGAGTTCCACGCGGCGCACGGCGCGGTTCTCCGCCTGCCACAGCGCGGTGAGGCGGTCGAGGTAGTGGGTGCGCACCCAGTCGCGCATGAAGCGGGTGGGCAGGCGGATGGTGATCTCGTCGCCGTCCAGCCCCACCAGCGTCATCTGGCGCAGCCAGGTGCGATATTCGACCTCGCCAACCTCGCTCTGCAGGCGGCCGCGCACGCGCGCCCACTGGGCGGCCAGCTGGCTCGCACCCTGGGGGGCATGGCCGTTGCCCGCTGCGCCGCTGGCGGAGCCCGAGCCGGTCGATGCCGGCTCAGCCGCCGGTTGCGAAGCCGGGTCGAGGGGAATTTTTCTGTGCGATGGAAAGCCCTCCCCTTCGATCCGATTGCTGTTCGTCACCACGCACCACCCCTGGGCGGCGGCTCGCGGCCGTCGCTGCAAAAACTCAAGAACCCGCAAGGAAGGCCGCATCACGGACCACGCAGGCGGCGGCGTGACGGTCATTGCTGACGAAGTAATGATTAGGCGTAAATCAGCCGCGAGGCAATGAAAAAAGTCCACCGCACAGTAAATCTACTGTGCGACAATGGATTATTAATCGATTACTTGCGACTATTATCGCCCGGTCTTGCCGTGCGCGAGGTCTGCCCGATATGTACCTGACGCGCGCTTCGCCGCCGCCGGGATCACTGTCCGGTCCCGGGCATTTCCCGGTAGACCGGCGGATCGGCGACGCGATCGCGCCGGGAAGGCGGCTACTTCGCCGTCAGGGCCTTCACCCGTGCGGACAGGCGGGAGATCTTGCGGGAGATGGTGTTCGAATGCACGACGCCCTTGGTGGCGGCGCGCTGCATTTCCGGCTGCGCGACACGCAGGGCCGCGGCCGCGGCTTCCTTGTCGCCGCCGGCGATCGCCGCCTCGACCTTCTTGACGAAGGTGCGCATGCGCGACTTGCGCGCCTGGTTGCGCTCGGTGCGACGCTCGATCTGACGGATGCGCTTGCGCGCGGAAGCTGTGTTGGCCATGGGATCTCTTCAGTCGACAGGTGAACGGCGGACGCACGCAGGGCTCAGGTCGCTGCGGGCGCCGTCGGCATGAGGTCGTGTCTCATAGGCACCGACGATGATGGAGTCAAGGAACCGCTCGCCCGCGCCGACGCGGATGCTCCGTCGCCGGCGCATGGCAGCAAACCCCCATCAGCGCTGGAAGCTTGCCTTCCGCTTCTCGGCGAATGCCGCCATTCCCTCGCGCTGATCGGGCGTGCCGAACAGCGACAGGAACAGCTGCCGCTCCGCCCGCACGCCTTCCGCCAGCGTGGTCTCGAAGGCACGGTTCACCGCCGCCTTGGCCATGGCGGTGGCCACCGTCGACAGCGAGGCGACCTTGTCGGCGATCTTGATGGCCTCGGCCACCAGCTGGTCGGCGGGCACCACGCGGCTGACCAGGTTGCTGCGCTCGGCCTCGGCGGCATCCATCATGCGGCCGGTCAGCACCATGTCCATCGCCTTCGCCTTGCCCACGGCGCGGGTCAGCCGCTGGGTGCCCCCGGCGCCCGGGATAACGCCCAGATTGATCTCGGGCTGGCCGAATTTCGCGCTGTCGGCGGCGATGATGAAGTCGCACATCATCGCCAGCTCGCAGCCGCCGCCGAGGGCGAAGCCGGCCACCGCCGCGATCACCGGCTTCTGCACCCGCAGCACCGTCTCCCAGCGCTTGCCGATGAAGTCGTCGGTGAACACCGCCGGGTAGGCGCGGTCCCTCATTTCCTTGATGTCGGCCCCGGCGGCGAACGCCTTCTCCGAGCCGGTCAGCACGATCGCGCCAATGGCGGGATCGGCGTCGAAGGCCAGCAGCTGCGCGCCCAGCTCGTCCATCAGCTGGTCGCACAGCGCATTCAGCGCGGCCGGGCGATTGAGCCGGACCAGGCCCACGCGGCCATGCGTTTCCACCAGGATCATTTCGGGGCCGGCCATGGGGCGCTCTCCGTACGGGGGCTGTCGAGGGTCCGCGGTTCTAGCTAGCGCTGCGTGCGCGGGCAATAGAACGTGCTGCGGCCGGATTGCACGATCCGGCGCACGCCGGCGCAGTCCGGCAGCCCGGGGCACTGCGCGCAGGCCTCGCCCTCGCGGCCATAGACCTTCCAGGCATGCTGGAAATAGCCCAGCTCCCCGTCCGGCTGGACGAAGTCGCGCAGGCTCGATCCGCCGGCGGCGATCGCCTCGGCCAGAGTCTGCTTGATCTGCGGCACCAGCCGCGCTGCGCGGGCGCCGGCCACCGTATGGGCCACCCGCCGCGGACTGATGCCGGCGCGGAACAGCGCCTCGCACACATAGATATTGCCGAGCCCGGCCACGGTGCGCTGGTCGAGCAGCGCCGCCTTGATCGGGGTGGAGCGCCCGTCCAGCGCCGCCGACAGCGCTGCCGCGTCGAACGCGTCGTCCAGTGGTTCCGGCCCCAGCCCGGCCAGCAGCCGGTGCGCGTCCTCGGCCTCGGTGCGCACCAGATCCACCGAGCCGAAGCGGCGCGGATCGACGAAGCCCACACGCCAGCCGTCGTCGGTCTCCAGCGTCAGGTGCTCGTGCGCGGGCACCGCGTTGGGCAGGGCCGGGCCGATCAGCATGCGGCCGGACATGCCGAGATGGATCAGCACGCTGTCGCCGCCGTCCAGGCGCATCAGGATGTATTTCGCCCGCCGGCGGAAGCCGTCCACCCGCGCCCCGGTCAGCCGCCCGGCGAGCCCGGGCGGGAACGGCCAGCGCATGTCCGGCCGATGCACCGCCGCGCGCCGGATCACCCGGCCTTCCAGCCGGGTTTGCAGTCCGCGCATCACGGTTTCGACTTCGGGGAGTTCCGGCATGAGAGGATCGCACGCTATACACTTGCGGGCATGACCGACAACCCTCCCGCATCGCGCGCCGGCGACGTGATCGATTTCGGCTTCCGCCAGGTGCCGAAGGACGCGAAGAAACCGCTGGTCCGCGCCGTGTTCGACAGCGTGGCCCCGCGCTACGACCTCATGAACGACCTGATGAGCCTGGGCATCCACCGCGCCTGGAAGCGGGTCTTCATCACCGCGCTGGATCCGCGCCCGCGCCGCAGCCTGCTCGATCTCGCCGGCGGCACCGGCGACATCAGCTTCGGCTGGCTGGCCGGCGGCGGCGGCCCGGCGATCCTGTCGGACATCAACGCCGCCATGCTGTCTGTCGGCCGCGACCGCGCGCTCGCCCGCGGTTTCGCCGCCGGCCTGTCCTTCCTGGCCGCCGACGCCGAGCGCCTGCCGCTGCCGGACCGCTCGGTGGACACCGTGTCCATGGCGTTCGGCCTGCGCAACTGCACCGACAAGCCGGCGGTGCTGGCCGAGGCGCGGCGGGTGCTGAAGCCCGGCGGCCGCTTCCTGTGCCTGGAGTTCAGCCGGGTGCAGGTGGCGGCCCTGGTGCCGCTCTACGATGCCTGGTCGTTCCAGGTGCTGCCGCGCCTGGGCCAGGCCATCGCCGGCGACGCCGACAGCTACCAGTACCTGGCGGAGAGCATCCGCATGTTCCCCGACCAGGAGACGCTGGCCGCCATGATGCGTGATGCCGGCCTGTCGCAGGTGCGGGTGCGCAACCTCTCCGGCGGCATCGCCGCGATCCATAGCGGGTGGCGGCTGTGAACCTCTCGGGCAAGCGCGTCCTGCTGATCGTCTCCGGCGGCATCGCCGCCTACAAGGCGCTGGAGCTGATCCGCCTGCTGCGCAAGGCCGGCTGCGCCGTCAGCTGCGTGCTGACCGCCGGCGGCGCCCAGTTCGTGACCCCCCTGTCGCTGCAGGCGCTCAGCGAGGAGCGGGTCTACACCGACCTGTTCTCGCTGACCGACGAGAGCGAGATGGGCCATATCCAGCTCTCGCGCAGCGCCGACCTGGTGGTGGTTGCGCCGGCCAGCGCCGACATCCTGGCCAAGATGGCCGCGGGCCTCGCCGACGACCTTGCCAGCACGCTGCTGCTGGCCACCGACAAGGCGGTGCTGGTGGCCCCCGCGATGAACGTGCGCATGTGGACCCACGCCGCCACGCACGCGAACATGGCCACGCTGGCCGCGCGCGGCGTGCGCGTGGTCGGGCCCGACGAGGGCGCCATGGCCTGCAACGAGTTCGGCCCCGGCCGGCTGGCCGAGCCGCCCGTCATCCTGGCCGCCATCGAGGCCATGCTGTCCGGCCCGAAGCCGCTCGCGGGCCGGCACGCGCTGGTCACCAGCGGCCCCACCCACGAGCCGATCGACCCGGTGCGCTACATCGCCAACCGCAGCAGCGGCCGGCAGGGCCACGCCATCGCCGCCGCCCTGGCCGGCCTGGGCGCACGGGTCACGCTGGTCAGCGGCCCGGTGTCCATCCCCACGCCCGCCGGCGTGGCGCTGCGTGCGGTCGAGACGGCGCAGCAGATGCTGGAAGCCTGCGCCGCCGCCCTGCCGGCCGACGTGGCCGTGTTCGCCGCCGCCGTCGCCGACTGGCGGGTGGCGCATGCGGCGGAGCTGAAGCTGAAGAAAACGCCCGGCGGCGCGCCGCCGCCGCTGGAGCTGGTGGCGAACCCGGACATCCTCGCGACCGTTTCGCGGCCCGGCCCGGCGCGGCCGCGCCTGGTGGTCGGCTTCGCCGCCGAGACCCACGAGCTGCGAAGCCATGCCGAGGACAAGCGCCGCCGCAAGGGCTGCGACTGGATCGTGGCCAACGACGTCAATCCCGCCACCGGCATCATGGGCGGATCGGAGAACGAGGTGCATCTGGTGACCGAGACGGGAATCGAGGACTGGCCGCGGCTCGGCAAGGACGCGGTGGCCGCGCGCCTCGCCGCCCGCATCGCGCAGGCGCTGGCATGAGCGTGCCCGTGACCGTCATGCGCCTGCCGCACGGCGCCGGGCTGCCTTTGCCATCCTACGCCACCGCGGGAGCGGCGGGCATGGACCTGCTGGCCGCCGTCGCCGCGCCCGTCACCATCCTGCCCGGCGGGCGGGCGCTGATCCCGACCGGCCTCGCGCTGGCGCTGCCGCCCGGCTACGAGCTGCAGGTCCGCCCGCGCTCGGGCCTTGCGCTCAAGCACGGCATCGTCCTGCCCAACAGCCCCGGCACCATCGACGAGGACTACCGCGGCGAGCTGCAGGTGATCGTGATGAACGCCGGCGACCAGCCGTTCACGGTCGAGCGCGGCATGCGCATCGCCCAGGCGGTGCTGGCGCCGGTGGTGCGGGTGGCCTGGCGCGAGGCCGCAACCCTGGACGAGACCGTGCGCGGCGCCAACGGCTTCGGCAGCACCGGCTCCGGCAAACCCGCACCTTAATGGAACTGCCACCTTCGGCCCGGTGACACGCGGGGGCGGCCTGGGCTAACACCGCCCCGCTGCCTGCAACCTCACGGACCTGCCGATGTCCAGCACCGCAACCACGGCCGGCATCGCGGTCCGGCGCCTGCCGAATATCTGGGACGTCGCCGCGCTGCTCTGCGTGGTGGGGGCGCTGGTGGCCGTGGCCAGCGCCGCGCGCGGCACCTTCGTGCCGCTGACGGCGCTGGAACAGGCGGCGATCGGCCTCGACCCCTGGCGCCTGCCGGAATACGCGCTGCGCACGACGATGCGCATGTTCGCGGCCCTGGCGGCCTCGCTGCTGTTCACCTTCACCTTCGCCCCGCTGGCCGCGAAGAGCCGCCGCGCCGGGCTGATCATGATCCCGCTGCTCGACATCCTGCAGTCGGTGCCGATCCTGGGCTTCCTGACCTTCACCACGGCGTTCTTCATGGGCCTGTTCCCCGGCCGCGTGCTGGGGCTGGAGCTGGCCGCCATCTTCGCCATCTTCACCAGCCAGGCCTGGAACATGGCGTTCAGCTTCTACCAGTCGCTGACCACCATCCCCGGCGATCTCGACGAGGCCAGCCGTGGCTTCCGGCTGACCGGGTGGCAGCGCTTCTGGCGCCTGGAGGTGCCCTTCGCCATGCCCGGCCTGGTGTGGAACACCATGCTGTCGATGTCCGCCGGCTGGTTCTTCGTGGTGGCGTCCGAGGCGATCACCCTGGGCGACAACAACTGGAAGCTGCCGGGCATCGGCTCCTACGTGGCGCTGGCGCTGGAGCAGAAGGACATCCATGCGGTGTTCTGGGCGATCCTGGCCATGCTGTTGGTGATCCTGGTCTACGACCAGCTGCTGTTCCGTCCGCTGGTCGCCTGGTCCGCCAAGTTCCGCTTCGAGACCACGGCCGGCGTCACCGCCGAGGACCCCTGGATGCTCGCCCTGCTGCGCCGCACCCATGTGCTGCGCGTGGCCGGCGAGGCGATGGGCCAGGCCTTCGGCACGGTCACCGGCCTGCCCTGGTCGCTGCCGAAGCGGGCCACCGCCCGCCCGCGCGCGCGCCGGCGGCTTGGCGACATCGTGTTCGGCGCCGTCGTCGTCGCCGTTGTCGCCTGGTCCGTGGGGAAGATCGTGGAGTACGTCGCCGAGGCGCTCAGCTGGGCCGATCTGGGCACGGCCATGCTGCTGGGCGCCATCACGCTGCTGCGCGTGGCCGTGCTGATGGTGCTGGCGGCCGCGATCTGGGTGCCCGTGGGCGTCTGGCTGGGGCTGCGGCCCGCCTGGGCGCGGCGGGTTCAGCCGGTCGCGCAGTTCCTGGCGGCGTTCCCGGCCAACCTGCTGTTTCCGCCCTTCGTCGTGCTGATCGTTGCCTTCCGTCTCACCCCGGACATCTGGCTCACGCCGCTGATGGTGCTGGGCACGCAGTGGTATATCCTGTTCAACGTCATTGCCGGCGCCGCTGCCTTCCCGGGCGACCTGCGCGAGGCGGCGGCGAATTTTCGCGTCGGCGGCCTGCTGTGGTGGCGCCGCGTCATCCTGCCGGGGATCCTGCCGTATTTCGTCACCGGCGCCATCACCGCCTCGGGCGGCTCGTGGAATGCCGCCATCGTCGCCGAGGTCGCGTCCTGGGGCGACACCAGGCTCGCGGCCCATGGCCTGGGTGCCTATATCGCCAACGCCACCGATGCCGGCAATTTCCACCAGGTGGTGCTGGGCGTCGTGGTCATGTCGCTCTACGTGCTGGCCTGCAACCGGCTGATCTGGCGGCCGCTCTACGCCTATGCCAGCCGCCGCGCCACGCCCGGCTGAAAGGGGATCCCGCGATGGACGCCACCGCCACCAAGCCCGCCCTGCTGGAGGTTCGCGCCTGCCGGCAGGCCTATCACAAGGAGAGCAACGCCGACCTGGTGGTGCTCGAGGACGTGAACATGTCGCTGCAGGCCGGCGAGATCGTCGGGCTGCTGGGACGCTCCGGCTCCGGCAAGTCCACCCTGCTGCGCATCGTCTCCGGCCTGCTGAGACCCACGTCCGGCGAGGTGCTGTGGCGCGGCGCCCCGGTGCAAGGCCCGGCCGAAGGGATCGCCATGGTGTTCCAGAGCTTCGCCCTGTTCCCCTGGCTGACCGTGCAGGAGAACGTGGAGCTCGGCCTGGAGGCGCAGGGCGTGCCCCGCGAGGAACGCGAGAAACGCGCCGAGGAGGCGATCGACCTGATCGGCCTGGGCGGCTACGAGAGCGCCTATCCGAAGGAACTGTCCGGCGGCATGCGCCAGCGCGTCGGGCTGGCCCGCGCCCTGGTCGTGCATCCCGGCCTGCTGCTGATGGACGAGCCGTTCAGCGCGCTGGACGTGCTCACCGCCGAGACGCTGCGCACCGACCTGATCGACCTGTGGATGGAGCGCAAGCTGCCGATCGAGTCGATCCTGATGGTGACCCACAACATCGAGGAGGCGGTGCTGATGTGCGACCGCATCCTGGTGTTCGCCTCCAACCCCGGCCGGGTCGCAAGCGAGCTGCGGGTGCCGTTCCGCCATCCGCGCAACCGCCTGGACCCGGCCTTCCGCCAGATGGTGGACGACATCTACGCGCTGATGACCCGCCGCGCGCCCAAGCCGGTGCCCAGCCTGCAGACCCTGGCCGACCGGTCCGGCTTCGCGACCAAGCTGCACCACGTGTCCACCAACGTGCTGGCCGGCCTGATCGAGACGTTGGCGGCACCGCCCTATGACGGCCGCGCCGACCTGCCCGCACTGGCCGCCTCGCTGCAGATGGAAGCCGACGAGCTGCTGCCGCTGGGCGAGGCGCTGCAGATCCTGCATTTCGGCGAGCTGGAGGAGGGCGACGTCCGCCTGAACGAGACCGGCCGGACCTTCGCGCTGGCCGACACCGATACGCGCAAGGCGCTGTTCGCGGCCGCCCTGCGCGCCCATGTGCCGCTGGTCAATGTCATCCGCCACACGCTGGAGGAGCGCTGGAACCACCGCGCCGCCGCCGTGCGCTTCCGCGACGAGCTGGAGGACCACATGTCCCCGGACTGGGCGGAGGAGACGCTGCACGCGATCATCAGCTGGGGCCGCTATGCCGAGCTGTTCAGCTACGATGAGGAGTCCGACCAGTTCATCCTGGAGGACATGGACGCCACTGCGTAACGAAACCGCTCAGCTACGGAACACACTTTTGCAACATGGCACGGCCCGGTATGGTGCGCCCATCGAATTGGGAGACTCAGCCATGCTCACACGCCGTAGCCTGCTCGTCGCCTCGACCGCCACGCCGTTCTTCTCCTATGCCGCGCTTGCCGAAACGCCGAAAGATATCATCGTCATCGGCAAGCAGATCGACGACATCATCAGCCTCGACCCGCAGGAGGCGTTCGAGTTCACCGGCGGCGAAGTGTGCGGCAACTGCTACCAGCGGCTGGTGGTGCCCGATCCCGCGAACCCCTCCAAGATCAAGGGCGAGCTGGCCGAGCGTTGGGAAGTGGCGCCGGACGGGCTGAGCTACACCTTCCACCTGAAGCGCGACGCGAAGTTCGCCTCCGGCAAGCCGGTCACCGCCGCGGACGCCGCGTTCTCGCTGCAGCGTGCGGTCAAGCTGAACAAGGCGCCGGCCTTCATCGTCAACCAGTTCGGCTTCACCAAGGACAACGTCGACGGCAAGATCGTCGCCGTCGACCCGTATACGCTGGTGCTGACGATCGCCGAGAAGCAGGCGCCGACCTTCCTGTTCTACTGCCTGTCCGCCACCGTCGGCAGCGTGGTGGAGAAGGCCGTGGTGATGGCCAATGCCCAGGGCGACGACCTCGGCAATGGCTGGCTGAAGACCAACAGCGCCGGCTCCGGCCCGTTCATGCTGCGCTCGTGGAAGGCCAGCGAGAGCGTGATCCTCGACCCGAACCCGAATGCCCGCGTGCCGGTCAAGCCGAAGCGGGTGATCCTGCGCCACATCGCCGACCCCGCGGCGCAGCTGCTGCAGCTGCAGAAGGGCGACATCGACATCGCCCGCGACCTGCAGGCCGACCAGATCAAGTCGGTGCAGGGCAACCCGGCCTTCAAGATCACTTCGGCCGCGCGCAGCTACATCATGTACATCGCCCTGAACCAGAAGCATCCGGAGCTGGCCAAGCCGCAGGTGCGCCAGGCGGTCAAGTGGGCGATCGACTACGCCGCCATCCAGAAGAACATCACGCCCACCTCCTGGGAGGTTCACCAGACCTTCCTGCCCAAGGGGTTCCCGGCGGCGATCGACGAGAATCCGTTCCACAAGGATCCCGCCAAGGCGAAGGCCCTGCTGGCCGAGGCCGGGCTGCCCAACGGGTTCGAGATCACGCTCGACCATGCCTCCAGCCAGCCGCAGGCCGACATCGCCCAGGCGCTCCAGGCCGATCTCGCGGCGGTGGGCATCAAGGTCGCTCTGCTCTCCGGCGAATCGCGCCAGGTCGTCACCAAGACCCGCGCGCGCCAGCATCAGATGGCGCTGGTCAGCTGGGGCTCGGACTATTTCGATCCGCACTCCAACGCGGAAACCTTCAACATAAACACCGACAACTCGGACAACGCGCGCAACCGCACGCTGGCCTGGCGCAGCGCCTGGCAGGACAAGGACCTGTCCGACCGCGCCGCCGCCAACGTGAAGGAGACCGACGGCGAGAAGCGCGTGATCGAGTACGAGAAGATGCAGCGCGACCACCAGGCCCGCAGCCCCTTCGTGCTGCTGCTGCAGTCCACGGAAATGGCGGTGATGCGCAAGGTGGTGGATGGCTTCGAGGTGGCGCCGATGTCCGCCCGGACCATCTACGAAAAGATCTCGAAGACCTGAGCGGCTTGGCGAAGGTCATAAGGCGTTGAGTAAGCGTAAGCGTCTGGGCACGCTGGCGGCGACTGCCGCCAGCGTGCCTATCACTTTGTTCGGCCTGGTCCTCGTCACCTTCCTGATCGGGCGGGTGATGCCGATCGACCCGGTGCTGGCGATCGTGGGCGACCGCGCGCCGATGGACGTGGTCGAACAGACCCGGCTGGAGCTTGGCCTGGACCGGCCGCTGCCGGTGCAGTTCGTGATCTATGTCGGCAAGCTGCTGCAGGGCGATCTCGGCCGCTCGGTGATGACCTCGCACACCGTCGGCGCGGACATCCGGCATTTCTTTCCGGCCACCCTGGAGCTGGCCACGGTGGCGATCCTCATCGCCGCCCTGATCGGCATCCCGCTGGGGGTGCTGGCCGCGGTGAAGCAGGGCACGCGCACCGACCATATCATCCGCGTGCTGTGCCTGGCCGGCCATTCGCTGCCGATCTTCGTGCTGGCGCTGCTGAGCCTGCTGGTCTTCTACGCGACGCTCGGCTGGGCCCCGGGGCCCGGCAGGCAGGACGTCGTGTTCGACGACATGGTGCCGGCGGTGACCAACCTGCTGACCGTCGATGCCCTGTTGGCCGGCGACTGGGAGGTGTTCCGCGACGCGGTGGCGCATCTGCTGCAGCCCGCCGGCGTGCTGGCCTATTTCAGCATGGCCTATATCGCGCGCATGACCCGCGCCTTCATGCTGGATTCATTGAGCGGCGAATACGTCATCACCGCCCGCGCCAAGGGCCTGTCCGCCGCGCGGGTGATCTGGAAACATGCCTTCGGCAACATCTCGGTGCGTCTGATCACGGTGCTGGCGCTGACCTATGCCGGGCTGCTGGAAGGCGCAGTGGTGACCGAAACCGTCTTTTCCTGGCCCGGGCTGGGCCTGTATTTGACCGTCTCGCTGCTGAATGCCGACATGAATGCGGTGCTGGGGGCCACGCTGGTCGTGGGCCTGACCTATCTCGCGCTGAACCTGTTCGCCGATGCGGCCTACCGGCTGATGGACCCGCGAGTGAAATGAGCACGACCACATTACGCGACTGGCTGCTGACCGACACGCCGTCGTCCCGCGCCCAGGCGGCCTGGGGACGGCGCTACCGGCTGTGGTGCGATTTCCGCGCCAATCCGCTGGCCATGGCCGGCCTCATCGTGACCGTGCTGCTGATCGCGGTCTCGCTGCTGGCCCCCTGGCTGGCGACGCACGACCCCGGTGCGCAGAACCTCGCCAACCGGCTGGCCAGGCCGTCGGCGGCGCACTGGCTGGGCACCGACGAGCTCGGCCGCGACATCTATTCGCGCGTGCTCTATGGCGGGCGGGTCACGCTCGGCATGGTGGTGGCCGTCGTGGTGCTGGTGGCCCCGCTGGGGCTGGCGGTCGGCTGCATCGCCGGCTATGTCGGCGGCGTCGCCGACCGCGTGCTGATGCGCGTGACCGACGTGTTCCTGGCCTTCCCACGCCTGATCCTGGCGCTGGCCTTCGTGGCCGCGATCAAGCCCGGCGTCACCAGCGCCATCGCCGCCATCGCGCTGACGGCATGGCCGCCCTACGCCCGCCTCGCGCGGGCGGAGACGATGATGATCCGCAGCAGCGACTACATCGCCGCCGTGCGGCTGACCGGCGCCGCCAAGGCGCGCATCATCCTGCGCCACGTGGCGCCGATGTGCCTGGGCAGCCTGATCGTGCGCGTGACCCTGGACATGAGCTCGATCATCCTCACCGCCGCCAGCCTGGGCTTCCTCGGCATGGGCGCGCAGCCGCCCTCGCCGGAATGGGGGGCGATGATCGCCACCGCCCGGCGCTTCATCCTGGACCAGTGGTGGGTGCCGACCATTCCCGGCATCGCCATCTTCGTGGCCTCGCTGGCCTTCAACCTGCTGGGGGACGGATTGCGCGACGTGCTCGACCCGAAACAGCGATGAGAAAGGGTCGGCGCTGATGCTGGTCGAAATCGAGAACCTGACGGTGTCGTTCCCGACGCCGCAGGGCATGAGCCACGCCGTGCGTGGCGTGTCGCTGACTTTGGGCGCCGAGAAGATGGGCATCGTCGGCGAATCCGGCTCCGGCAAGTCGCTCACCGCGCGCTCGATCCTGCGGCTGCTGCCCGAGAATGCCCGGATCGCCGCGGACAAGCTGACCTTCGACGGCATCGACGTGCTGCGCGCCCGCGAAGGCGCCATGCGCGCCATCCGCGGCAAGCGCGCCGGGCTCATCCTCCAGGACCCGAAATACTCGCTGAACCCGGTGATGACCGCCGGCGAGCAGATCGCCGAGGCCTGGCGCACCCATCGCAAGGGCAGCCGGCGCGAGGCGCTGTCCGCCGCCGTCGATCTGCTGGCGCAGGTGCAGATCCGCGACCCGCGGCGGGTGGCCGAAGCCTATCCGCACGAGCTGTCCGGCGGCATGGGACAGCGCGTGATGATCGCCATGATGCTCGCACCGGACCCGGAGATGCTGATCGCCGACGAGCCCACCAGTGCGCTCGACGCGACGGTGCAGGCCGAGATCCTGCGCCTGCTGGAGGATCTGGTGTCGCGCCGCGGCATGGCGCTGATCCTGATCAGCCACGACCTGCCGCTGGTGTCGCATTTCTGCGACCGGGTCCTGGTGATGTACGCCGGCCGCATCGTGGAAGAGCTGCGCGCCGGCGACCTCACCCATGCCCAACACGCCTACACGCGCGGCCTGCTGGACTGCCTGCCCACCCTGTCGCACCCCAAGCCGCGCCTGCCGGTGATGGTGCGCGACCCCGCGTGGCTGTCGTGAGGGCGGGCGCATGATCACCGTCGATGACCTGCGCGTGCGCTTCGGCGAGACCGAGGCGGTCAAGGGCGTGTCCTTCGCCGTGCCGGAAGGGTCGAGCTTCGGCATCGTGGGAGAGAGCGGCTCGGGCAAATCGACCGTGCTGCGGGCCCTGTCCGGGCTGAACGACGACTGGACCGGCCGCATGACCGTGAAGGGCCAGGTGCTGGCACCGAATCGCGGCAAGGATTTCTTCCGCCGCGTGCAGATGGTGTTCCAGGACCCCTACGGCTCGCTGCATCCGCGCCAGACCGTGGACCGCGCGCTCAGCGAGCCGCTGCTGGTGCATGGCATCGGCGATGCCGACGCGCGCATCGCCCGCGCGCTGGCCGAGGTGGCGCTGCCCCCCGCCGCCCGTTTCCGCTATCCGCACCAGCTTTCCGGCGGGCAGCGCCAGCGGGTCGCGATCGCGCGCGGGCTGATGGCCGAGCCGGAGGTGCTGCTGCTGGACGAGCCGACCAGCGCGCTCGACGTCTCGGTGCAGGCCGAGGTGCTGAACCTGCTGGCCGACCTGCAGCAGCGCCGCGGGCTGACCTACGTGATGGTCAGCCACAACCTCGCGGTCGTGGCCCATCTCTGCCCGATGATCGGGGTGATGCAGGGCGGCGAGATGGTCGAGATCCTCAGCGGCGAGGACCTGCGCGCCGGCCGCACCACGCACCCGCACACCACCGAGCTGCGCGCCTTGAGCACGGAGCTGGAGGAAGCCTAGATGCCCCCTGACACCGTGCGCGCCGGCAACCGGTTCTGGACGGATAGGGTCGCCATGCGCGACGGCGTGCGGCTGGCGACCGACGTGCATCTGCCGGACGGGCCCGGCCCGTTCCCGGTGATCCTGGAGCGCACGCCCTATGGCCGCAACCAGGCCAGCCGCAGCGAGGTGACCGCGGCCGATCCCACGCCGCTGCCGCGCAGCGATTTCGCCGCGCTGTTCACGGCGCATGGCTACGCCGTCGTCTATCAGGACAATCGCGGCCGCCACGGCTCGGAAGGCAAGTTCGTCAAATATCTCAGCGACGGCGAGGACGGGTTCGACGCCTGCGCCTGGATCACCGCCCAGCCCTGGTGCGACGGGCGCATCTGCACCATGGGCCTGTCCTATGCCGCGCATACCCAGGCGGCGCTGGGCTGCCTCGACCCGCCGGGGGTGGTGGCGCAGGTGCTGGATTCCGGCGGCTTCGCCAACGCCTGGACCGGCGGCATCCGCCAGTTCGGCGCGTTCGAGCTGAAGCAGGCCACCTGGGCGCACAAGCAGGCGATCCTGTCGCCGGAGGCCGAGGCCGATCCGGTGATGAAGGCGGCGCTGGAAGCCGAGGACATCTCCGCCTGGTTCACCCGCATGCCCTGGCAGCCCGGCCACTCGCCGCTGCGCCACCATCCCGACTACGAGGCCTATCTGTTCGACCAGTGGCGCCACGGCGCGTTCGACGAGTACTGGCAGCAGCTCGGCATCTGGGCGGAGGGCTATCACCACCGCTACAGCCGTGCGGACTGCGTGCACATGTCGTCGTGGTTCGACCCCTATCCGCTGACGGCGACCGGCAACTACATGGGCCTGAAGCGCGCCGGGCGCGGGCCGCAACGCCTGATCCTCGGCCCCTGGACGCATGGCGACCGCAGCCGCACCAGCTTCGGCGACGTGGAATTCGGGCCGGATGCCGCCATCGATTCCTGGGCCGGCGACTGGCGCCAGTACCGCCTGCGCCATTTCGACAGCGTCATCCACGGCACGCCCAATCCCGAACCGCCGGTGCGCGTCTTCGTCATGGGCGGCGGCAGCGGCCGGCGCAACGAAGCGGGCCGGCTCGAACACGGGGGGCGCTGGATCAGCCTGCCGGACTGGCCGGCGCCGCAGGCCGAGCGCGTGGCCTACCATCTGCACAATGATGGCCGGCTGGACCCCGCCGCCCCGGACGCCGGGGCCGTCCCGCTGTCCTATGACTTCGACCCGGCCCATCCGGTGCCCACCATCGGCGGCAACCTCACCAGCCTGGAGCCGGTGGCGCGCGCCGGCGCCTGGGACCAGGTGGAGAGCCCGGACTTCTTCGGCTGCACGCCGCCCTACCTGCCGCTGGCCAGCCGCGCGGACGTGCTGGCGTTCCAGACCGCGCCCCTGGCTGCCCCGGTGCAGGTCGTGGGGCCCATCGAGGCGGAGCTGTGGGTCGCCACCGACGGCCCCGACACCGATTTCACCGCCAAGCTGATCGACGTGCACCCGCCCAGCGCGGACTATCCGCGCGGATACGCGATGATCCTCACCGACGGCATCGTTCGCCTGCGCTACGCCGAAGACTGGGCGAAGCCGCGCCTGCGCGCGCCCGGCGAAGTGGTGAAGATCCGCGTCACCCTGTTCCCGACGGCCAACCTGTTCCTGGCCGGCCACCGCATCCGCCTCGACATCTCCTCCAGCAACTTCCCGAAATTCGACGTCAACCCGAACACCGGCGAGCCTGAAGGCCGGGCGCGGCGCAAGCGTATCGCCGTCAACACGGTGTTCGCCGATGCCGCCCGCCCGAGCTGTGTGCGGCTGCCGGTGCTGGCACTGTGACGGTCGGCCCCGCCACGTCCCCTTGATGGAGCGGCTGGACGCGTTCATGGCGCGGGCCAATGCGGCGTATTACGCCGCGCAGGACCCGTTCGCCGACTTCACCACCGCGCCGGAGATCAGCCAGGTCTTCGGCGAGCTGCTGGGGCTGTGGGCGGCGGTGATTTGGCAGGCGATGGGGTCACCTGACCCGGTGATCCTGGCCGAGGCAGGGCCGGGACGGGGCACCCTGATGGCGGATGCGCTGCGGGCGATCGGCCAGATGGCGCCGGGGTTCCGGGCGGCGCTGCGCCTGCACCTGGTGGAGACCTCGCCCCGGCTCAGGGCAGAACAGGCAACGCGGCTGCCGGGGGCGGTCTGGCACGAGGCGGTCGAGGCTCTCCCGCCGGGACCGCTGATCCTGCTCGCCAACGAGTTCCTCGATGCCCTGCCGATCCGCCAGTTCGTCCGCCGCGGCGCCGGCTGGACCGAGCGGCATGTGCAGGACGGCGCCTTCGTCGAACTGCCCGCCGCCGCGCCGGGCCTTGATGCGGGCGAGGGCGAGGTGGTGGAGCGCGGCGACGCGGCCCGCGCGCTGGCGGCGTCGCTGGGCGCACGGGTGGCCGAAACCGGGGGGGCGGTGCTGCTGCTGGATTACGGGCCGGCGGAAAGTGCGGCCGGCGACAGCCTGCAGGCGCTGCGGGAGCGCAAGCCGGTGGACCCGCTGGTGGCGCCGGGCACCGCCGACCTGACGGCGCATGTGGATTTCCAGGCGGTGGCAGAGGCCGCCCGGGCGGCCGGGGCCGCGGTGTACGGGCCGCTGCCGCAGGGACTGTTCCTGGCCCGGCTCGGCCTGTTCCAGCGCACCGGCATCCTTGCTCGCACCCAGCCCCCGGTCCGCGCGGCGGCGCTGCTGGACGCGGCACGGCGGCTGGCGGAGCCCGACCAGATGGGGCGGCTGTTCAAGGCGCTCGCGCTTTGCCACCCTGGGCTGCCGCCCCCACCCGGATTCGACGCATGAATTCCCCCCATTCCACGGCCGAGGCCGTCACCGCCGGCCTGCCGGTTCGCCACGGCTTCTTCACCCGCCGCGGCGGCGTGTCCGAGGGGCCGTTCGCCAGCCTCAATTGCAGCCTGTCCGGCCAGGACAGCCGCGACAACGTGCTCGCCAACCGCGCCTTGGCCGCGCGCAGCCTGGGCGCCGACCCTGCCTGCATGGTCGGCCTGACGCAGGTGCACGGGACGGAGGCGGTGCCCGTGGAGACCCCATGGGCCCCCGGTGCCGGCCCGCGCGCGGATGCCGCGGTGACGGACCGGCCGGGCCTCGCCCTGGGCATCGTCACCGCCGATTGCGCCCCGGTGCTGTTCGCCGACGCCACCGCCGGCGTCGTCGGCGCCGCCCATGCCGGCTGGCGCGGGGCGGTGGCGGGCGTGCTGGAGGCGACGCTGGCGGCGATGGCGGCACTGGGGGCCGACCCGGCGCGGGTGGTGGCGGCGGTGGGACCGTGCATCGGCCAGGACTCCTATGAAGTGGCGGCGGACCTGCGCGACGCGGTGTTGGCGCGCGACCCCGGCGACGCGCGATTCTTCGCCGCCGGCCGGCGGCCGGAGCGCTGGCAGTTCGACCTCGCGGGATATTGTGCGGCCCGGCTGCGCGCCGCCGGCGCAGGCACGGTCACGGTTTCGGGCCTGGACACCCTGGCCGAGGAGGCGCGGTTCTTCAGCCATCGCCGCCGCACGCTTGCCGGCGGCGGGCCGATCGGGCACCAGATATCCGTCATTGTGCTGTAGCTGGCGGGCCGATGCCCTACATGGTGTTCTTCATCTTCCTTATTCTGCTCTCGGCGCTGGTGAGCTGTGTTCTCTAGGCTGGCGCTGTTCCTGCTGCTGGGGCTGCTCGCCGGCTGCGGGTCGCTGCCGCGGCCGTTCGAGGGCAATCCCGGCGCCACGGCGCTGCGGCTGGCGCAGCCGCCGCCGGCGCGCCTTGCCGTCCCGGCGCCGGGGACGGCGTTCCTGACCGACGCCGCCAGCGACAGCCTGGCGCGCAACCTGGCCGCGGCGCTGGTGGACCAGGAGGTCCCCGCCGTCGCCGACGCGCCCGGACGCACCGACTGGCGGCTGATCATCACCGCTGAGACGCGCGGGGAGACCATCGTGCCGGGCTATACCGTGCAGGACCCGGCCGGGGTCGATCAGGGCGCCACCGAGGGCCTGCCGATCAGTGCGGCGTCCTGGGCGGCGGCGGCGCCGGCGACGCTGAAGCAGGCGGCCGCGGATGCCGCGCCGCGGGTGGCGTCGCTGCTGACCCATATCGAGGCGGCGCGGCGGCAGAGCGACCCGAACAGCCTGGTGAACCGGCCGGCGCGGGTGGCCTTCACCGGGGTGACGGGCGCGCCGGGTGACGGCAACCAGTCACTGACCCGGCAGATACGCGACCAGCTGTCGAAGCTCGGTCAGGTGCTGCAGGACACCGACCAGGGCGCCGATTTCACCCTCGTCGGCGAGGTGAAGACGGCGCCGATCGCCGGCGGGCAGATGCGCGTGGAGATCCAGTGGCTCGTGAAGGACGCCAGGGGCGCCGAGGCTGGCCGGGTGGTGCAGCTCAACGAGGTGCCGCGCGGCACGCTGGACGGCTACTGGGGCGACATCGCCCTGGTGGTGGCGCAGGAAGCGGCGGGCGGCGTGCGTGACGTGATCGTCAACCAGGGTGGCGCGAAGCGCTGATCTGCGTATTTGCGCACAGTTTCTTGATGAGGACGGGCCCCGCTTCATGGACAGGCGGACGGGGCGTTGCTAGAACGCCGGCGACCCGTTCGCCCCCCGTTGTCAGCCCGGCCCAGCGGTCCAGCCCTGCCATGCGCGGCAGCGCCACGGTTTCCGTCCCTGGGATCGTCTTTCCTGGATCGAATCCGATGAAGATCGTCGCCTGCAACAGCAACCGCCCCCTCGCCGAGGCGGTCGCCGCCGCGCTGAACCTGCCGCTGACCCGTGCCTCGGTCCGCCGCTTCGCCGATATGGAGGTGTTCGTGGAGATCCACGAGAACATCCGCGGCGAGGACGTGTTCGTGATCCAGTCCACCTCCTATCCGGCGAACGACAACCTGATGGAGCTGTTGATCACGCTGGACGCGCTGCGCCGCGCCTCGGCCCGGCGGGTGACGGCGGTGGTGCCGTATTTCGGCTACGCCCGGCAGGACCGCAAATCCGGCCCGCGCACGCCGATCAGCGCCAAGCTGGTGGCCAACCTGATCACCGAGGCGGGGGCCAACCGGGTGCTGACCATGGATCTGCATGCCGGGCAGATCCAGGGCTTCTTCGACATCCCCGTGGACAACCTGTACGCGGCGCCGCTGTACAGCCGCGACATCAAGGAGAACTACGACGGCCGCGACCTGATGATCGTCTCGCCCGACGTCGGCGGCGTGGTGCGCGCGCGCGCGATCGCGACCCGGCTGAACTGCGACCTCGCCATCATCGACAAGCGGCGCGAGCGCGCCGGCGTCTCCGAGGTGATGAACGTGATCGGCGACGTCTCCGGCCGCGACTGCATCCTGGTGGACGACATCGTCGATTCCGGCGGCACGCTGTGCAACGCCGCGGCGGCGCTGATCGCCAACGGCGCCAAGTCGGCCAGCGTGTACGTGACCCACGGCGTGCTGTCCGGCGGCGCCGTCGCGCGCATCGCGTCGAGCCCGATCGAGATGCTGACCATCACCGACAGCATCCTGGCCACCGAGGCGGTGCGGCTTGCCAGCAACATCCGCCAGACTACGATCGCCCCGCTGCTGGCCGAGGCCATGCGGCGGATCAGCGACGAAAGCTCGGTCAGCTCGCTGTTCGATTGATCCGCGTACCAACAAAGAGGGAAGCCATGAACAAGCTGTACTACTCGCCGGGCGCCTGCTCGGTCGGCATCCATGTGCTGCTGGAAGAGATCGGCAAGCCCTACGAGGCGGTGCTGACCAACCTGCGCGAGGGCGCGCAATTCAAGCCCGAGTTCATCGCGTTGAACCCGAAGTCGAAGGTGCCGACGCTGCAGCGCGACGACGGCTCGGCGCTGACCGAGTTCCCGGCTATCGCCTACTGGCTGGCCACCACCAACCCCGACAAGAAGCTGTTGCCCGCCGACACCGAGGCCCAGGCGCGGGCGCTGGAGGCGATGGACTACGTGGTGAGCACCATGCACATGCAGGGCTTCTCGCGCATGTTCCGCCCCAGCAACTTCGCCCCGAGCGAGGCCGACCATGAGGCGGTGAAGGCCCGCGGCAAGGAGATCTTCGAGAAGGGCCTGGCGGTGATGGAAAAGGCGATGGCCGGCAAGGACTACGTCGCCGGCAGCTTCTCGGTCGCCGACGCGGCGCTGTTCTATGTGGAGTTCTGGTGGGCCGACCGCCTGGGCCAGAAGCTGCCGGCCAATCTTGCGGCGCATTATGCCCGCATGAAGGCCCGCCCGGCGGTGGCCGCCGTGCTCAAGAAGGAAGGACTCGCCGCCTGATCACGCTCGCCGCAAGCCTGACGCCGCTCGCGTTCTGGTTCCTTCGCCACGGCGAGACGGACTGGAACGCGCAGGGGCTGTCACAGGGCAACGTCGATATTCCGCTGAACGCGACCGGGCGGGCGCAGGCCCTCTCGGCCGCGGACATGCTGCGCCACCGCGGCATCGCCGCCATCGTCGCCTCGCCGCTGTCGCGCGCCTACGATACCGCGCTGGCGGCCGCTTCGGTGCTGGGCCTGCCGGTCGAGGTCGACGACGGCCTGCGCGAGGTGTCGTTCGGCGCGCAGGAAGGCCAGCCGATGTCGCAATGGTTCAGCGACTGGGTGGCCGGCACTTTCACGCCGCCCGACGCCGAGAGCTTCGCCGCACTGCGCGCCCGCGCCGTGGCGGCGGTGAACCGCGCGCTGGCGCGGCCCGCGCCGGTGCTGGTGGTGGCGCACGGCGCGCTGTTCCGCGCGCTGCGGGCCGAGATGGGCCTGGAGCCGAACGTGCGCACGCCGAACGCCATGCCGCTCTTCTGCGAACCCGGCCGTCCCTGGAGCCTGACGCCGGCGGTTCAGCCGGTCGCGTAAGGAAACGGCCGACCTTCACGGTTCGGCCGCGGCCCGGCCCGGCAGCACGAAGCGGCGATAGACGGCGCCCAGCCCGATCAGGATCAGGCCCAGGGCCAGGAACGACAGCACCCGCCACAGCCCGGCGAGGTCGGCCATGTCCACCAGGAACACTTTCGCGGCCGCCACGCCGATGATCGCGAGGCCCGCCAGGCGCAACGCCCGGCCGCCGTTGCGGATGCCCAGCGCCATCAGCCCGGCGCCATAGGCCAGCCACGCGCCCGACCACGCCCACAGTTCGGCGTCTTCCACCGGGCTTTCGTCCAGCGACAGCGCATCACCGTGGAACAGGGCGCGGATTTCCAGCCCGATCCAGGCAAAGCCGGCCAGGATGGCGTAGAGGCCGAGCACCGCCGGAACCGACGCCGGCAGCGTCGCGCGGTCGCGCAAGGCGAGGGCGGCGAGCAGCCCGGGCAGCAGGTAGGCCAGTGCCAGCGCCGCGCTGCCGGCGGATGCGCCGGTGAAGGCGGGGTTGACCAGCAGCAGCAACGCTGCCCCCACGAGCGCCAGCCCGCCCTGGATCTGCCAGCCCGCCCGCAGGACCGGGCGGCCGGTGCGGCGGGCAAGGGCGCGCAGGGCGGTGGCCTGCAGGCCGAGCGCGCTGACATGCAATGCCGCCTCCAGGAACGAGCCCGGTTCGCGGAGGCCGCCGGAACTGGCCCAGTGGCGGATTTCCAGCGCCACCAGAACGGTCGCGAAGGCGACGGCGCCGGCTTCCAGCACGGCGACCGTGAGGTCGTCGCCCCGGCGGCGGAACAGGATGGCGGCGGCGGCGAAGGCGGCGGCGGGCACCCCATAGGCGGCGAGCAGACCGTTCGCCACCGGGGTCGAGCCGTACTGGTAGTCGAGCACGTACCAGTTCAGCAGCAGCCGGACCAGCACCAGGGCGGCGACGGCCAGCGCCACCCGGCGCAGTGGCGGCAGGTCGGCCCGCGCCTCGATCCAGGCCAGTGGCGGCAGGAACAGCGCCACCGCCAGGGTCAGCCAATGGTCGTGCAGCAGGATGGCGCAACCCAGGGCGAGTGCCGCGACGGCACCGGCGGCGTGGGCGCCGGCGCGCGGGCGTGCCTGCTCCCGCGCAGCACGGGCCGCGGCGCCAACCAGCCCGGCGGTCAGCGCCAGGGCGGCGAAGGCCCAGGCGATGTCCGGCTGGAAGCGCGCCACCTGGGCATAGGTGACGGCCAGGGTCAGCACCGGCACCGCGGCGGCCAGCGCCGCCCAGTGCAGCGGGTTCGCCGCGCGGCGTTCCAGATACAGCCCGGCGGCGGCGAGGAAACCGGCGACGACGGCGGCGGCGGTCAGCAGCGGGCGGATCGCTTCGGGCGCCCAGGGACCGGGCAGCACCGCCTGCACCACGCCCTCGACGGTGATGGCCTCGCCGCCCGGCTGCCAGTCCGGCAGGGCCCACAGCAGCAGCGCCAGCAGGAACAGCAGCGCGGCGAGCCAGGGCAGCCGGTCGAGCCGCGGCTCGGTGGCGCCCTTGGCCACCGCCAACGGGGCCAGCAGCATGACGCCGATGCGCGGGGCCATGCCGGGGGCGATGGCTTCCAGCAGCAGGCCGGTGGCGCCGAGCGTGGCGAAGGGCACCCAGGACAAGCGCCGGCCGACCGGGTGGTCGAGGGCGGCGGGCGGCAGCAAAGCGAGGTTCAGCGCCGCGGCGGCGGGCACGAACAGCGCCGGCGCCCAGGCATCGGCGGCCGTGGCGGCAAGGGCGGCCAGGAACACCCAGGCGGCGCCGGCCACGGTGGCGGCCCAGCCGAGCCAGGTCCAGGCGCTGGAACGGACCACCGCGAGGGACACGGCCGTCACCGCCAGCAGGTAGCCGAACAGTCCGGGCAGCGACGGCGTGTCGGTCTGCACCAGCGCCGGGGTGACGAAGGCGCCGGCGACGCCGACGGCGGCGGCGAGCTGGCCGTAGCGCAACGAGGCCAGCAGCCCGGCCATCGCTGCTCCGGCCAGCAGCACGAAGCCCGCCAGCGGCGGCACCAGCGCGTAGAACGGCCCGGCGCCGTAGGCCGCGCCGAACAGGATGGCGACGCCGCCGGCGGCGAGGCCCGCCGGCGCCTGGTCGATCGGGACTGCGCCCGCCGCTTCGGCGGCGGGCCGGCGGCCGAGCCATTCGGCCGCGGCGATCAGGGCCGCACCCAGCACTGCCGCCAGGGCGCAGCGTTCCGGCGGGCCGAGCAGCCCCTCGTCCACCGCGTAGCGGATCAGGAACACGCCGGCCATCAGCAGGGCGGCCGCACCGAGCCACACGCCCCAGCGCAGAGTCAGCAGCGCCTCGATGTCGCGCTTGGGTTTGGCGGCGGACGCCGGCGCTTCCGGTTCGGGCGCGGCCGGCGTCGGACCGGGGATGGGCGGCTGCGCCCAGGGCGAGGCTTGCGGGAGTTTTGGCGCAGCCGCGGGCGTCGGACCCAGGGCCTGCCGCAGCGCGCGCAGCTCCGCCAGGGCCCGGTTGGCCTTGAAGAAGCCGACGATCCCCAGCACGTAGCCGCCGATGAGGGCCAGGACCAGCAGGAGTGGCAGCAGGATTTCCATAGCGAAATGAGGCCCGCATGGCTGCCGGACGGTCAAGGAATTTGCGCGCGACGCCGCTTGTTGCTACATCCCGGCCGCGCCGGCACCCCTGGAGGCCGGCGTTTCCAGTTCAGGAGCGAACCATGGCCAAATTCGTGTCGATCGAGGCCGAGGCGCGCGAGCGTGCAGGTAAGGGGGCAGCACGCGCGACTCGCCGGCAGGGCAAGGTGCCCGCCGTAATCTATGGCGCCAAGCAGACGCCGACCCTTATCGCGCTCGACCCGCGCCTGGTGCTGCGCGAGATCCAGCGCAGTGGCTGGCGGTCCCGCCTGTACGAGATCAAGGTGGGCGCGGAGACCACGCGCGCGCTGATCCGCGACGTGCAGCTGCATCCGGTTTCCGACAAGCCCGAGCATGTGGACTTCCAGCGCTTTGCGCCCGGCGAGAAGATCCGCGTGGCCGTGACCGTGATGTTCCACAACGAAGCTACCAGCGTCGGCCTCAAGCGCGGCGGCGTGCTGAACGTCGTGCGCCACTCGGTCGAGTGCTATTGCGACCCCGAGAAGGTGCCCGAGCATTTCGAAGCCGACCTCGCGTCGCTCGACATCAACGACAACGTCCGCTGGTCCGACCTGAAGGGCACCGAGGACACGCGCCCGACCATCCTGGACCGCGACTTCGTGATCGCCACGGTGGCCGCGCCGACCAAGATGGCCGAGCCGGCAGCCGAAGCCGGCGCTGCCGCGGCGGCACCGGCCGCGCCCGCCAAGGCCCCGGCGAAGGCGAACGCGAAGAAGTAACGCCGTCCGGCCGGGAGCGTCCGGATGAAGCTGTGGGTCGGCCTTGGCAATCCCGAGCCGGGGATGGCGAGGCAGCGGCACAATATCGGCTTCATGGCGATCGACGTGATTGCGCACCGCCACGGGTTCAGCCCGTGGCGGCAGCGTTTCAAGGGCCTGGTCGCCGATGGCAGCATTGGCGGCGTGAAGGTGCTGGCGCTCAAGCCGATGACCTACATGAACGCCTCGGGCGAGAGCGTTCAGGCGGCCGCGTCATTCTTCAAGCTGCCGGTCGAGGCGATCACCGCGTTCCATGACGAGCTGGACCTCGCCCCCGGCAAGATGCGGGTGAAGCGCGGCGGCGGGGCGGCGGGGCATAACGGCCTGCGCAGCATGGACCGGATGCTGGGCAGCCCCGAGTACTGGCGGGTGCGGCTGGGCATCGGCCACCCCGGCACCAAGGAACGCGTCACCGGGCATGTCCTGGGCGATTTCGCCAAGGTGGACCGGGACTGGCTGATCGCCCTGCTGGATGCGGTGGCGGACGAGGCTGCGCTGCTGGCGGCGGGCCGGGCCGAGGACTTCATGACCAAGGTCGCATTGCTGACACGGGATACGAAGTAGATGGGTTTCAACTGCGGCATCGTGGGCCTGCCCAATGTGGGCAAGAGCACCCTGTTCAACGCGCTGACGGCCACCGCGTCCGCGCAGGCGGCGAATTATCCGTTCTGCACGATCGAGCCGAACGTGGGCCGGGTGGCGGTGCCCGACCCGCGGCTGGAGGCACTGACGAAGATCGGCAAGTCGCAGAAGACCGTGCCGACCAGCCTGGAATTCGTGGACATCGCCGGCCTGGTGCGCGGCGCCTCCAAGGGCGAGGGCCTGGGCAACCAGTTCCTGGCCAATATCCGCGAAGTGGACGCCATCATCCACGTGCTGCGCTGCTTCGAGGACACCGATGTCGCGCATGTCGAGGGCAGCGTCGATCCGATCCGCGATGCCGAGACGGTCGAGACCGAGCTGATGCTGGCCGACCTTGAAAGCCTGGAGAAGCGCCTGATCGCCGCCCAGAAGAAGGCCCGCGGCGGCGACAAGGAGAGCATCGCCCAGGTGGCGCTGATGGAGCCGATCGTGGCGGCACTCACCGCCGGCCGCCCGGCGCGCACCGCCATCCCGCCCGAGCAGGCGGAGGCGGCGCGGCGGCTGCAGCTGCTGACCAGCAAGCCCGTGCTGTATGTCTGCAACGTCGAGGAAGCCGCGGCCGCCACCGGCAACGCGTACTCCGCCCGCGTGGCCGAGCGGGCCCGTGCCGAGGGCGCCCGCCACGTGATCGTCTCCGCCGCCATCGAGGCCGAGGTCAGCCAGTTGCCGGAGGAAGACCGCCGCGAGTTCCTCGAAGGGCTGGGGCTGGAGGATAGCGGGCTGGATCGGGTGATCCGCGCCGGCTACGGGCTGCTGGGGCTGATCACCTATTTCACCTGCGGCCCGAAGGAAGCGCGCGCCTGGACCATCGTGAACGGCACCAAGGCGCCGCAGGCCGCCGCGGTGATCCACAAGGACTTCGAGCGCGGCTTCATCGCCTGCGAGACCATCGCCTATGACGACTACGTCGCCTGCAAGGGCGACGTGGGCGCCAAGGAAGCCGGCAAGATGCGCGTCGAGGGCAAGGACTACGCGGTGAAGGACGGCGACGTCCTGCTGTTCCGCTTCAACGTCTGATCAATCGAACGTCTGATCAACGGGCCGCGCCCGGCTCCGCCGGCACCTTCTTCGCCTTGGCGGCGGCGGGGGTGGCGGGCGAACGCACCGCGTCGTGGTACTCGCGGTTCGGCATCATGTCGGTCGCCGAGGCCATGCGGTTCGACAGGTTGAAGAACGCCACCGTCTCCGCAAGGTCGAACAGGTCCTCGTTGCCGAGGCCATGGGCGCGCAGCGCGTCGCGGTCGGCGTCACCGATCAGATGCGGCGTGGTCGTCATCTTCCAGGCGAAATCCAGCATCGCCCGCTGCCGCGCATCGAGCTTCGCCACCCGGTAGTTCAGCGCCATCATCTCGCCCAGCTCGGGATCGCCGGACAGCATCCGCACCGCCGCCCCATGCGCCACCAGGCAGTAGTAGCAGCGGTTGGCCGAGGACACGACGACCGCCACCATCTCGCGCTCGAGCTTCGACAGGCCCGACGGCGACAGCATGATCTCGTTGTACATGGCCATGAAGTTGCGCAGGCGCTGCGGCCGCAGGCTGTAGGTGGAATAGACGTTGGGCACGAAGCCCAGCTTCTCCACGCATTTCGCCCAGATCGCCTTGAGGTCGTCGTCCAGCGTGCCGGCATCGGGAACGCCGAGGACGGAGATGTGGTCGGGCTGCGGCATGGGGTTCCTCGATTATGGTGAAACGGGCTGGGGTTTCGCACGCACGACCAGGGCAAGGCCGACCAGCAGCATGGGCACGGACAGCAACTGCCCCATGGTGGCGCCGGCGAACAGGAAGCCCAGGAAGGCGTCCGGCTGGCGGAAGAGCTCGCCGATGATGCGGGCGAGGGCGTATCCGGTCAGGAAGATGCCGGTCAACAGGCCGAAGCGGGCGCGCAAAGCCTCCCGGCGCGACAGGGCGAACATGACCACGAACAGGATCAGCCCTTCCATCAGCGCCTGATAGATCTGGCTCGGGTGGCGCGCAACCGGCCCGCCGGTGGGAAAGATCATGGCCCAGGGCAGGTCTTCCGGCGCGGGCCGGCCCCACAGCTCGCCGTTGATGAAGTTGGCGACGCGGCCGAGCCCCAGGCCGATCGGGGCGGCGACGGCGATGCGGTCGGCGAAGCCCAGGATGGGGATGCGCTGGCGGCGGCAGAACCAGATGATGGCGATGGCGACACCGAGCATGCCGCCATGGAACGACATGCCGCCCTGCCAGACCGCGAAGATCTCCAGCGGCGCGGCCAGGAACCGGTCGGGCTGGTAGAACAGCACGTAGCCCAGCCGGCCGCCCAGCACCACGCCGAGCGTGGCCCAGGTGAGGAAGTCGTCCACCTGCACGGGCGTCGCCACCACCGGGGCCTGCTGCGCCAGCCGGCGCACCAGACGCCAGCCGAGCACGAGGCCCACGATATAGGCCAGGGCATACCAGCGTATGGCCAGCGGCCCGACCTGGATGATGACCGGGTCGAATTGCGGGAACAGCAGCACGGGCAGCATTACAGGTATGGGTCCGGTTGGCGCAGGAAGTCGCGCACGTAGCGGGTGACGCCTTCTTCCAGCGGGGTGAACTGGCCGGGATATCCGGCGGCCCGCAGCCGCTCCATGGCGGCCTGGGTGAAGGACTGGTACTGGCCGCGCAGCCGGTCGGGCATGTCCACGAACTCCACCTGGGGCGCGGCGCCGGCGGCGCTGCACACGGCGTGCGCGAGGTCGAGATAGCTGCGCGCGGTGCCGGTGCCCAGGTTGAACAGGCCGCTCACGTCCGGCGTGTCCAGCAGCCACAGCAGCACGGCCACCACGTCGCCCACCCAGATGAAGTCGCGCCGCTGCTGGCCGTCCGCGAGGTCGGCGCGGTCGGAGCGGAACAGGCGGGGCGCCTTGCCGGCGAGGACCTCGTCGTGCTTGACCTTCACGACCGAGATCATGCCGCCCTTGTGGTATTCGTTCGGGCCATAGACGTTGAAGAACTTGAGCCCGGCCCATTGCGGCGGCCGCGGCTGCCCGACGCCGACCATGCGCGCCACCTGCAGGTCGAAGGCGTGCTTGCTCCACCCGTACAGGTTCAGCGGCTGCAGCCGGCCGAGGGCCGCCATGTCGTCGTCGAAGCCGGCGGCGCCGTCGCCATAGGTCGCGGCGGAGGAGGCGTAGACGAAGCGAACCCTCCGCACCGCGCACCAGCGCCACAGCCGCAAGGACAGCTCGACATTGCTGGCCCAGACCAGGTCGCCGTCGGTCGCGGTGGTGCTGCTGACGGCGCCCAGATGGAACACCATCTCCAGCGGCGGGTGGGTGGCCAGGAAATCGTCCAGCGCCTCGGGCGGCACCAGGCGCGCCGGCGGGTGATGGGCCAGGTTTCGCCACTTCCCCTCGGCGCGCAGCCGGTCCACAACCACGGTTTCCAGCCCGCGCCCGGCCAGGGCGGCGTGCAGGTTCGAGCCGATGAAGCCGGCGCCGCCGGTGACCAGGATCATGGCGGCACGGTATACGGGCCACGACGAGCCGGGGAAAGCCATGCGGTTGAACCCGCTAACCACAGGAGGTTGCCATGACCGAACGCCCCCGCATCTTCGACGACCTCGCCGGCGTGGCGGGCGGGGCGCTGTCGGCGCTGTCCGGTCTGCGCGACGAGGCCGAGGCGCTGGCCCGCGCGCGTATCGACGAGACGGTCCGCCGCCTCGACCTCGTCCGCAGGGAAGAGCTGGACGCCGCCATGGAAATGGCCGCCAACGCCCGCGCCGGGCAGGAAGCGGCCGAGGCCCGGCTGGCCGGAATGCAAGCCCGGCTGGAGGCCCTCGAGTCGCGCGTGGCGGCACTGGAGAGCGCCGGCCGCCCCGAAGGCGGCGGCCCCGGCATGATCGCATGACAAGGATTTATATTGCGGTGCGTCATGAGACGACGCATTAACTTGACTATGCTGGCCCTTGACCCCTTGCGGCACGGTTTGCCTGCCCGGTAGGGTACAGGGCGTGTCGCGCAGGGGGCCCGGCCGGCACCATAACGGGTTCCATGTCCGCCGCGCGGGCCATGTCCGGCAATGCCGGCATGTGCTACTCGGCCTTCCTCCACCCGGGAGACCTCCCATGCCAGCTCTCATGAGCACCATCCAGGACAACGCCGCCAATCCCCTCGATGTGATGGAGCAGATCGTCGCCGCGAACGACTGGGTCTTCGACCGGCGCAACGACTCGGAAATGGCGGCCGAGGCGCCGGGCAAGTGGTGCGACTACGGGCTGTATTTCAGCTGGTCGCACGAGATCAGCGCCATGCACTTCACCTGCGCCTTCGACCTGAAGGTGCCGGAGAAGCGCCGCGCCGCGCTGTACGAATTGCTGGCGCTGGCCAACGAACGCCTGTGGATCGGCCATTTCGGCATGGACGCCGACGACGGCATGCCGGTGTTCCGCCATGCCGTGCTGCTGCGCGGCGCCCCCGGCGCCTCCGCCGAGAGCCTGGAGGACATGGTGGATATCGCGATTACCGAATGCGAACGCTTCTTCCCCGCCTTCCAGTTCGTGCTGTGGGGCGGCAAGGCCCCGGCCGAGGCGCTGCAGGCCGCCATGCTCGAATGCGTCGGCGAAGCCTGAACGCATGACCGGCACGACGATCCCGCCCATCCTGCTGGTGGGTTTCGGCAAGATGGGCGGGGCGATGCTGGCCGGTTGGCGCGAGCGCGGATTGGCGCCGTCGGTGGCAGTGGACCCCACGCTGCCCGCTTCGCCGGGCGCCGGCGTGACCGTCGCCGCCGCCGCCGCCGACATCCCGGCCGGCTTCACGCCCGCGGCGGTGGTGCTGGCGGTGAAGCCGCAGAACGCCGCCGAGACGCTGCCCCTTTACGCCCGGTTCGCGGGGTCCGCGGTCATGCTGTCGATCATGGCCGGCCGCACCATCGCCGGCCTCGGTGCACTGCTGGGAGCGGATGCGGCCATCGTGCGCGCCATGCCCAACACGCCGGCGGCGGTGCGCCAGGGCGTCACCGTCGCCTGCGCTGGCCCGGGCGTTACGCCGTCCCAGCGCGACTTGTGCGACACCCTGCTGGCGGCCATCGGCGCCGTGGCCTGGGTGGACGACGAGGGCCTGATCGACCCGGTCACCGCGGTTTCCGGCGGGGGCCCGGCCTATGTGTTCCTGCTGGCCGAGCTGCTGGAACGTGCCGCGATCGAGCAGGGCATCCCCGCCGACCTCGCCCGCCTGCTGGCGCGCCAGACCGTGTCAGGCTCCGGCGCTCTGCTGGCCGCCAGCCGCGAGGACGCGGCGGCGCTGCGCCGCGCCGTCACCAGCCCCAAGGGCACCACGGAACGGGCGTTGGCCGTGCTGATGGCCGACGACGCCTGGCCGAGCGCAATTTCCCGCGCGATCGCCGCCGCCACCGCCCGTTCGCGCGAACTCGCGGGGTGACAGCGGGCCATTGCGGCCCCATGTTTGCGCCATGGACGACACCGAGTTCGATCGTGCGCTGATCGCTGCCGCGTTCGAGGTCGCGGCCCAACGCGGCTGGCATCGGATGCGCGTGGCCGATGCCGCACGCCACGCCGCGCTGCCGCTGGACCGCGCCCGCGCCCGCTTCCCCGGCCGCGGCGTGGTGCTGATCCGCTTCGGCCGGCTCGCCGATCAGAACGCCCTCGCCGGCGTCATTGCCGAAGGCCCGGTGCGCGACCGGCTGTTCGACATCCTGATGCGCCGCATCGACGTGCTGCAGGCGCACCGCCCCGGCGTGCTGGCGTTGCTGCAGGCGCTGCCCTGCGATCCCCCGCTGGCGCTGATGCTGGCCGCCGCCAACCTGTGCAGCATGGGCTGGATGCTGGACGGCGCCGGCATCCCGGCGACCGGCCCGCGCGGCCGGCTGCGCACCAAGGGATTGCTGGGCGTATGGCTGTGGACCGTCCGCGCCTGGCGGCACGACGAGAGCCTGGATCTTGCCGCCACCATGGCGGCGCTGGACCACGCGCTGGCGCGCGCCGAGCACGCGGAGAGCTGGCTGCACCCGCGCCGGCCCCCGGCGCGCGCCCCCCGGCCGCACGAGGCGCCGGTGGCCGAAGGCGAGGCCCCCGAGCCGCCAGCCCCCGCGCCGCCGGCCCCCGAGCCGCCGCCCACGGAGCCGTCGTCCGAACCGCCGCTCGGGCCACCGCCTGACGTTTCATGAGTTCGTCGCAAACGTGCCATCGCGTTCGGGTTGTGACCGCGTCCCACGTCCCGTAAATCAGGAGGGTCGCGGCAGGCGGCGCGGGAAGCCGGTGTTCAATCCGGGGCGGGGGATGACGCGGGCCTGAAGCGGGCAAGCAATCACAGCAGGAGCCGGAGATGCCAAGCGATTCAAAGAAATCTGGCGGCGATACCCCGTTTGCCGCGGCGATGGGGCAGGCGAAGAACGCCGCCGAGGAATTCACCAAGATGTTCGCCGAGCTGAAATTTCCCGCTATGCCCGACATGGAGGCGCTGCTGACGGCGCAGAAGCGCAACATGGAGGCCATGTCGGCGGCCAACCGCATCGCCCTGGAAGGCGCCCAGGCCGTGGCCAAGCGCCACATGGAAATCATGCAGCAGACCATGACCGAGCTGACCGAGACCATGTCCGCGCTGGCCAGCGCCGATGCGCCGCAGGTCAAGGCAGCCAAGCATGCCGAGTTGCTGAAACGCTCCTACGAACACGCGGTCGCCAACACCAGGGAGCTGTCGGACCTGATCCAGCGGGCCAACGGCGAGGCGCTGAACACGCTCAACAAGCGCTTCGCCGAGGCGATGGACGAGGTGAAGCGCCTGATGGAGCAGGCCAACGCCGCCAAGCGCTGAGCCTGCTTTCGTTTCCGGCGGTGGCAGCGCGCCATCGCCGGCCTCTTTCCATACGCCGTGATCATCGATCGGCCGGAGCCGCCCCATGACCATCGAACACGACGTTGCCGGTCATTACGCGCATGGTGGGCTGGAGCAGGCGATCCTGGAGGCCCTGGTGGGACAGGGCAAGGATCCGGACCGGCTCGATCCCGCCGACCTTGCGCCGGTGGACGAGTTCCATATCGGCGGCCGCCAGGCCACGGCCGACCTGGCCGCGCAGCTCGCTCTGGCGCCCGGCCGCCACCTGCTCGACATCGGCAGCGGCATCGGCGGGGCGGCCCGGTATTTCGCGCTGGCGCATGACTGCCGCGTCACCGGCATCGATCTCACCGAGGAATACGTGGCCGTCGCCCGCAGCCTCGCCCGGCGCACCGGGCTCGGCGGCAAGGTGCGCTTCCAGCAGGGCAGCGCCCTCGACCTGCCGTTTCCGGACGCCAGTTTCGATGGCGCCTACATGCTCCATGTCGGCATGAACATCGCCGACAAGCCGGCGCTGTTTGCCGGCGTGCGCCGGGTGCTGCGGCCCGGCGGCTTCCTCGCGGTCTATGACGTGATGCGTGTGGGCGAGGGCGCGCTCGATTTCCCGGTGCCGTGGGCGAGCCGGCCCGAAACCAGCTTCGTCGCCGCCGCCCCCGCCTATCGCGCCGCGCTGCGGGCGGCCGGGTTCGCGGTCACGGCGGAACGCGACCGGCGCGATTTCGCCATCGCCTTCTTCGGCGCCATGAAGGCCCGTCAGGCCGAGACCGGGCCGCCGCCGCTCGGCCTGCCGATCCTGATGGGGCCGGACTTCCGGCAGAAGACCGCCAACATGATCGGCAACCTGGAACGCGGCCTGATCGCGCCCACCGAAATGATTGCCCGGCTAGACGGGTAGCTGAATCCGGGCGCGCAGCCCGCCCAGCGGGCTTTCTTCCAGCATGATGTCGCCGCCATGCGCGCGCACGATGTCGCGTGCAATGGTCAGGCCGAGCCCGGTCCCACCGGCGGCCGCACTCTCGAACGGGCGGAACGCGTCCTCGCGCCGGTCCGGCGGAATGCCCGGCCCGTCGTCGTCCACCGTCACCTGCACCAGGCGCTCGCCCAGCCGTCCCGCGGCGAGGGCGACATGGCGGGCGTGGCGGCAGGCATTGTCGACGAGGTTGGTGACGGCCCGGCGGATCGCGTCCGGGCGCAGCGGCAGCACCAGATCGGCCGGCACCCGCAGCGCCACGTCCGCGCCGGTGCGCCGCGCCCCCGCCACCACGTCCTCGAGCACCGCCGACAGGTCGGTGGGCTGCGCCTGCTCCGTGCCCTCGCCACGCGCGAAGGCGAGATAGGCGCCGATCATCCGCTCCATCTCTTCCACGTCGCCGGTCATGTCGGCGATGTCCTGGCGCAGCGCCTCGGTGGACGGCATCACCGCGAGCGCCAGCCGCAGCCGGGTCAGCGGCGTGCGCAGGTCGTGCGACACGCCCGCCAGCATCTCGGTGCGCTGCTGCAGGAACCGGCGGATGCGCTCCTGCATCCGGTTGAACGCCGCCGCCGCCTGCCGCACCTCGGCGGCCCCTTCCGGCTTGATCGGGCCGATGTCGCGGCCCATTCCGAACGCCTCGGCGGCGCCGGCCAGCCGGCTGAGCGCTCGCACCTGGTTACGCAGGAAAAGCGTCGCGATGCCGAACACCAGCAACGACGACCCCACCAGCCACAGCACGAACACGTAGAACGTGGCCGCATACAGCCGCTTGCGCGGGGCCTCGACCTCCAGCACCGCGTCCGGCAGCTGCACCCGGATCAGCACGGATAGCGGGTCGGAGGCCCAGTCGATAGTGAAGGGGCGCCGCACCTTGTCGCGCAACGCCGCCACCAGGCCGGAATTGCGCGGCTCCAGAAAACCGGGCCGCCGCCCCTGCGGCACCACCGCATCCGGCAGCAGGCGCATCGCCAGCTCGTACTGCTCCCAGGCGTTCTGCAGCACCCAGGCCCGGTCCGCCTCGCCGGGCAGGCGCTGCAGCAACTCCACGGTGGTGGCGATCTCGCCGGCCACGCTCGCCGACAGGCGGCGCGAGACGACGTCGAGATGCGAGCCGTAGAAGATCTGCAGCGCCACCGCCTGCACCACCACCAGCGGCACCAGCACGATCAGCAGCGTCCGCCCCAGCAACGAGCGCGGCAGGAACCGCTTCACCATCCCGCTGCGCAGCGGCAACCGGACCCGCATCCTAGGCCCCGGGTTTGAGCACGTAGCCGCGGCCGCGGACGGTGTGGAGGAAGCGGGGTTCGCGCGGGTCGGCTTCGATCTTGCGGCGCAGCCGGGTCACCTGGACGTCGATGGCGCGTTCGCCCGCCTCGTCCATGTCCAGGGCTTCGGCGATATCCTCGCGCGAGAGGATCTCGTTCGGCCGGCGGGCGAGGGCGGTCAGCAGCGCCGCCTCGCCGCCGGTCAGGCGGATCGGGCCGGCGGGACCGCGCAACTCGCCGCGGCCGGTGTCGAAGCTGAGGGGGCCGAGCTGCACCGGGCCCGCGGGCGCACCGATGACGGGCAAAGGCGGGGCGGCGCGGCGCAGCATGGCACGGATGCGCAGCAGCAGCTCCTTCGGCTCGAACGGCTTGGGCAGGTAGTCGTCAGCCCCGGCCTCGAAGCCGGCGATGCGGTCTTCCGGGGCGCCGCGGGCGGTCAGCAGCAGGACGGGGATCTCGGCGTTGTCGCGGCGCAGCGACTCGGTCAGCGACAGGCCGGTCTCCCCGGGCATCATCACGTCCAGCACCATCAGGTCGGGCTGCAGGAAGCGCAGCCGGTCGCGGGCCTCGGCGGCGTCCTGGGCGGCGGTGACACGAAAGCCGTTCTCGGCGAGGTAGCGTTGCAGCAGGCCGCGCAGCCGCACGTCGTCATCGACCACCAGGATCAGCGCGTCGTCGGGCATCGGCGGCTCCTTCAGGCTTGGCGCGGGCGCGGGTCGCGGCCGGCCTGGTCGCCCTGGTCCATATAGGTGCGGGCATCCGCATCCATGATACCGCGCATCACCCGCTTGAACCCCTCGACCGATGCGCCGCCGGCCTCGCGATAGGCCGCTACCAGCCGCTCGCGCTGGCGCTCGTACAGGCGCCGCTCCAGCGCCTTGCCGGCTTCAGTGAGGGTCAGCAGGCGTTGGCGGCGGTCGGCGCGGCCCTGGGCCTGGGCAACGTAGCCCTGCTCGATCAGGGCGGTGAGCACGCGCGCGAGGCTTTGCTTGGTGATGCGCAGGATGCCCAGCAGGTCGCCCACGGACATGCCGGCATTGCGGCCGATGAAGTGCAGCGCGCGGTGGTGGGCGCGGCCCAGGCCGAGCTCCTCCAGGATCACGTCGGCGACGTTGGTGAAGTCGCGATAGGCGAAAAACAGCATGTCCTGGGCGGCGCGGATTTCCTCCTCGCGCAGGAACAGCAGGCCGGCGCCGGCCTGCGGCGCCGATTTCGGGTCGTTCATCCTCGGGCTGCCCTTCGGGTCGGTGCTCCTGAGGCCGATGTTCGGCAACGACCGGGTCGGGTCGCCCTTCGGCTCGGGCATGGCTGGCATTCCACGTGATTACGGCAGGTTCGTTGACGTAGACGCATGAGCATTATAGCATTCGGCCTTGTAGAGCAACAATATTGCGAGGAACGCCTATCATGACGCTTGTTCCTTTCGACGACCGCGACGGCCAGATCTGGTACGACGGCGTTATGGTTCCCTGGCGGGAGGCCAAGCTGCACGTCCTTTCGCACGGCCTGCACTATGCCAGCGGCGTGTTCGAAGGCGAGAGAGTCTATAGCGGCAACATCTTCAAGCTGCGTGCGCATACCGAGCGCCTGCTCGTCTCGGGCCGCATCCTCGGCTTCGAGATTCCCTTCACCGCCGACGAGATCGACGCCGCCTGCATCCAGGTGGTGCAGGCCAACGGCCTGACCGACGCCTATGTGCGCCCGATCGCCTGGCGTGGCGCCGAGCAGCTTTCCGTCTCCGCACAGCAGACCAAAATTCATCTTGCGATCGCCACCTGGGCCTGGCCGAACCTGTTCGGCGCCGACCGCATGAAGGGCGTTCGGCTGGACATCGCGAGCTGGAAGCGGCCGCATCCGGAAACGGCGCCGACTGCGTCGAAGGCGGCCGGCCTGTACATGATCGGCACGCTGGCCAAGCATGCGGCCGAGGCCAAGGGCTTCAACGACGCGCTGATGCTGGACTGGCGCGGCCAGGTGGCTGAGGCCTCCGGCGCCAACATCTTCTTCGTCATGGACGGCGAGCTGCATACGCCGACGCCGGACTGCTTCCTCGACGGGATCACGCGGCGCACGGTGATGTCGATCGCCCGGCGCCACCAGATGAAGGTGGTGCAGCGTGTGATCATGCCGGCGGAGCTGCCGAAGGCGAGCGAGGTGTTCCTCGCCGGCACGGCCGCGGAGGTGACGCCGGTGCGCCAGATCGGGGAGCTGAACTACACCCCGGGCCGCGTCACCGAGACGCTGCTGAACGACTACGAGAAGCTGGTGCGGATGGGCCCGGCCGAAGTCGAGGCGCTGGCGCCGATCTGAACCTACGCCGCCCTCTGCCGTGAGGAGAGGGCGGCAAACGCCGGCGGCAGCAGCACCAGCCAGGCGATCCGGGCCTGGTAGCGGTCGTGCACATGCGACAGCGCCCCGGTGACGAGTGCGTTTGCCAGCACGCCGGCCAATACCAGTGCCGCGAGCCCGGTCCACACCGGGTCGCGGCGCCGGACCGCGAGCATCACCACGGTCATCGCCGCGCCCAGCGCCAGCAGCGCCGCGTGCACGGCGTTGAACGGTGCGGCGACGGCGGCCAGCGCGCCGTGCGCCTGGCGTGAGGCGGCGAACCGCGCCTGTTCCGCCGCCGGAAAATAGGCCCGCAGGCTGCCGGTCACCGACTGCTCCAGCCAGTCCGGCCCGAGCGTGTCGCCGAGCCTGACCCGCGCGAGCTGGTGCCGCATGTTGCGCAGGGCGCTCAGCGCCACGCCGCCGGGCTCCTCGGCGACGGTGCGGCGGACGATGCGGGCTGCCTCCGGGGCCAGTCCGATCGGGCCGCCGGGGCTGGACCAGACCGGGCCGTTCCCGTCCCAGAGGAAATCGTCGCTGTCGGCAGGCAGGCGCCCGGCCCAGCCGCACATGTACCAGCCGGCCTGCGGGCAGGCGCGGTCGATCACCGCGCGCGCGGTGCCGTCCGAGGCCATCTTCGCCAGCGCGAACACCGCACCGTAGGGGGAGACGGCGAACCTGCCGTAGCCCACGAGATTGGTCAGCAGCAGCAGCGCCAGCGCCGCCAGCAGCGGGGCCGCGGCCGCCATCACGCGGCGCCACCGCAGCAGCGCCACCACCGCCACGCAGACGGCGGCGATGACCAGGTGCGACAGATGTGCCGCGATGGCGAAGGCGGCAAGCCCGCCGGCCCAGCCGCGTTCCCACCCCCGCAGCCGGTCGCCGAAGGCCAGCAGGAACAGGCACAGGACGGTGACGGGCGCCAGGATGTCCGGCATCAACAACGCCGCGAACCATGGCGCCGCCGACCCGGCGGCGAGCAGCAGGCATAGCGCCACATGCCGTGCGGCCGTGGCAACGCCCAGTGCGCGAGCGGTGAGCCACAGCAGATGCGACAGCAGCAGCCCCTGGGCCGCCAATGGCAGCCACAGCGTGGTGCGGCCGTGCAGCGCCAGCAGGAACGGTCCGTAGATCCACGGCTTGTCCCAGACCATGCGCGGCTGGCTGGCCTGCACCAGGAAGGCATGCGTGTCGCTGAACAGGATCGGGTAGCCGTTCGCCAACGCCGGCCACACCAGCAGCACGGCGCCGGCCAGAATGGCCAGGACCGCGAGGGTTCCCGTCAGCGGATGGTCCTGCGGGACGCGCCGTCTCCCGCCGGCAGGTTCAGCGGCCAGGACCGACACTGCGCGCCACCCTCATCGCCTGCACCATGGTCGACAGCCTCTGCCCGCCCTGGCTGTTCTATGCCATCACTGTGGCCCGGTGTCGCTGCCGTGCCTAAGGGATGAGCGGATCCGCGCCGCTGCGCGGGCCGTAACGCCCGGTCAGGGCGGTGGCGACCCGAGCCGTGACGCCGGCCCAGTCGCCGGGCCGATCCTGGCGGAACAGCCGCGCGCTGGCGTACCAGGGCGAATCGCTGCGCCCGGTCATCCAGCGCCAATCCGGCGCGAAGGGCAGCATGATCCATACCGGCTTGCCCAGGGCGCCGGCCAGATGCGCGACCGCGGTATCCACGGCGATCACCAGATCCAGCGTCGTCACCAGCGCCGCCGTCTCGGCCAGATCGGTCAGGCCCGGCGGCGGGGTGGGCAGGCGGTGGCGGATCGCCAGTTCCACGCCGCGGCCGCCGATCTGCAGGTTCATCCAGTCGATGCCCGGCACCGCGACGATCGGCGCCAGCGCCTCGGTCGGCATGGAGCGGCGCGCGTCGTTGGCATGGGCGGGATTGCCGGCCCAGACCAGCCCGACCAGGGGACGATGCGGCCGCATCGGCTCCCAGGCGGCGATCCGTTCGGGGGCGGCCGCCAGATAGCCCTGCGGCGCCGGAACCGAGTCCAGGCGTGTCCCGATGAGGCGCGGCAAGCTCATCTGGTCGACCCACAGGTCGTAGGGCGGCAGCGCCGCGTCCTTGGCGACCACGGCGGCCACGCCGGGCAAGGTCTGCAGCAGCGCGATCAGCGGCGGTGCGCAGGCCAGCAGCACGACCGCCCCTTGCGCGGCCAGCAGCGGCAGATAGCGGGCGAACTGGATGGCGTCGCCAAGCCCCTGTTCGGCGCGGACCAGCAGCCGGCGGCCTTCGAGCGGCCCGCCGTCCCATTCGCGGCCGGGCAATGCAGGGAAGTCGTGGCCGAAGGCGTCGTGTCGCTTGCGCCACTCGAAATCCTCCCACCCCGGTGCGAAATCGCCGGCCAGCAGATGGGCACAGCCGCGGTTCCAGTGGGCGTGGGCGAACTCCGGGCGCAGCCGGATGGCCGCGTCGCACGCAGCGACGGCCTCGTCCAGCCGGCCGGCGCCGGCCAGCAGGAAGCCGAGGCTGGCATGGGCCTCCGGCAACTCGGGTGCCAGCGCCACCGCCGCGCGCAGATGCGTCTCCGCGGCGGCGGCATCGTCGCGGTCGAGCAGGGCGTTGCCCAGCGTCAGATGCGCGCGTGCGTGCCCGGGGTCGGCGGCGATGGCGCGGCGCAGCGAGGCCACCGCCGGCTCGAACCGGCGCATCGCCCGCTCCACCGCCCCTCGCACAAACCAGGCTTCCGCGAGTCCGGGCTGCAATTCCACGGCGCGCGAGGCGGCGGCCAGCGCGTCGATCACCCGGTTGTCGCGCAGCAGCGCCAGGGCGAAGCCGATCTGCGCCGGGGCGAAATCGGGCTGCAACGTCACCGCCGTGCGATAGGCGCCGATGGCGGGGACGACCTGGCCGGCGGCCAGCATGGCACTGCCCAGCGTGACATGCGCCGGAACCAGCCGCGGCGATGTGGCCAGCGCCTGGCGGCAGATGGCAATCGCCTCCTTGGCATGGCCGGCGTCGCGCAACGCGTTGGCAAGGTTGACCATGGCGGCATGATTGCCGGGCCGGTCGGCCAGCAAGGCGCGGTACAGGCCGATCGCCTCGTCATGCCTGCCCAGGGCCGCCAGGGCATTGGCCAAGGCCAGCCTGGTCTCTTCGTTGTTGGAACGCTCGACCATCGCCCGCCGCAGCAGCTCCACCGCCTCGGCGGCGCGGCCGGTGGCGAGCGTCAGCACGCCCAGCAGGTGCAACGCCACCGGTTGGGCAGGGTCGTCGTCCAGCACGCCGCGATAGCCGGCCCCGGCCTCGGCGATCCGCCCTGCCCGATGCGCCGCGAGGGCGGCGACCAGCCGGTCTACGAGCGTGGGGGCGGCGTCGGGCTCGGCGAGCGATTCGGCATGCGACATGGGGCGGGCACCTTTTGTGTCCCGTCCAGGGTCGCAAGGATTGGTAAACGATCCGCCAAGATCAGGGCGCCGTGGCGGCCCAGCGCGCCGCTGCCTGGTCGTCCGCCTCGCGCGCATCGACCCAGGCCTCGCTGCCGTCGGCGAAGCATTCCTTCTTCCAGAACGGCGCCTTGGTCTTCAGCCAGTCGATCAGGAAGGCGGTCGCGTCCAGGGCCGCGTGCCGGTGCGGCGAGGCCGTTAGCACCAGCACGATGTTCGCCCCCGGCTCCAGCCGGCCGACCCGGTGGATCAGGGTGCAGCCTTGCAGCGGCCAGCGCGCCTCCGCCTCGGCGGCGATGCGCGCCATCGCCTGCTCGGTCATGCCGGGATAGTGCTCCAGCGTCATGGCGGTGATCCGCCGCCCGGCGCCGTGGTCCCGGACCGTGCCGACGAAGCAGCCGATGCCGCCGATGTCCACGCGCCCGGCGGTCAGTGCCGCGATCTCGGCGCCGACATCGAAATCCTCCGCCTGGACGCGAATGCCGGCCATCTCATCCCCCGGTGACGGGCGGGAAGAACGCGACCTCGTCACCCGGCCGCACCGCCGCGTCGGCGTGGGCGAAATCCTGGTTCACCGCGCAACGCACCGTGCCGCCGGCGGCGAAGGCGGCGGCGTGGCCGGGGCCGCGCGTCTGCAGCCACGCCATCAGCTCTCCCACGGTCGTCACCGTCGCCGGCAGCGCCACGGTTTCCTCGCTGGTGCCCACGCGCTCGCGCAGCCAGGCGAAATACAGGATGCGCAGCGTGCCGGCGGTGGCGACGGTGCCGGTCATCGCGGGACCGGGACGGACTGGACGCTGCCGTCGGGCCCGATCAGCGTCATGGTGCCGTTGCCGTTGTTGATGGCGCGTCCGGTGACACCGCTCGGAAGCGTGTAGGTCTGCACGCCGTTGGGGCTGTTCCTGATCGTCGCCGGGCCCTGCGGCGTCTGCACCACCCCGCCCGGCGCCACGGCCACGGGGGCTGCGGGCGCCCGCGGGGGCACCGCGGCGCCCGGCACGCCGGGCAGCGGCGTCGGCGTCACCGGCACAGGCGGCGTGGAACTGCCGCGCGGCGGGGCCGGGCGAGGCTGCTCTGGTGGCGTGACGGGCGGCAGCGGCTCCATCTGCTGGCGCTGCAGGTCCATCAGGGTCGGCTCCGGCGGCGGCGGGCCGGGCCAGATATTGCCGGCCTCGGGCAGCAGCGGTTCGGTCGTGAATTCCTCGCCGCGGACCCGCCGCATGTTGTCGCTGGGGCCGGTGGGGCCGTTCGGGTTCAGCCTGAGGCTGGTGGTGTTGCTGACGAAACCGCCGAAGCCGGAGAGCGGGTTGCCCACGTAGCTGCTCGGGGATTCGCAAGCGGAAAGCAGGAGGATCGAGCCAAGCAGGGCCATGCGCCGCATGAGCGGGAATTCCTTGTCGCGCGTTCCGGCCGTGCCGGGGTGGGCCCGGCCGGGAGAGACGGGAATGTGCCCCCGCCCCGCGCCGCACTCAAGGTGTAGTGTGCACCGCATCATTGGTTTGCACGAAGTGATGCACCCAGTCCACGATCGCCGCCGGATCGTTCAGCGGCAGTATCGGGCGGTCGCAATCCGCAGGCACCGCGTCGCAGGCCACGGCGACGATGTCGGACCGGCCCGGCCACATCGGCGGCTGGCCCAGCGCGGGGCGGTGCACCTCGATCTTCGGGTGCGGGTTGGCCTTGAACCCCTCCACCAGCACCAGGTCCACCGGCGACAGCCGCCGCACCAGCTCGGGCAGGGCCGGCTCGGGGCCGTCCAGCTCGTGCATCAGCGCCCAGCGCACGCCGCTCGCGATCATCACCTCGCGCGCGCCGGCCTGGCGGTGGCGCCAGCTGTCCTTGCCGGGCTGGTCGAGGTCGAAGCCGTGATGCGCGTGCTTGACGGTGGACACGCTGAAGCCGCGGGCGATGAACAGCGGCAGCAATGCGGTGAGCAGCGTCGTCTTGCCGCTGCCCGACCAGCCCGTCAGTCCGAGGATTCTCATCGGCGCGCGTTCATCTCCGATCAGTCCGGTACGGTTCCGGTATGGGCGCCGCGCGGCGGCCGCGGCGGTGCGGCGGCGTGGCGAAGCCCGACGGTCAGGTAGTCCCAGCCGGTCACCAGGGTCAGCAGGGCGGCGCCCCACAGCATCGCCTCCCCGATCCCGGCCACCGGCAGGAATTGCAGATGCACCACCGCCGCCCCGGTGTCGCCGGCCAGCAGCGTGCCCAGGGCCCCCATCTGCACGCCGGTCTTCCACTTCGCCAGCCAGGTGACAGGCAGGCCGACGGGGATTCCCGCCAGGTACTCGCGCAGGCCGCTGACCAGGATCTCGCGCAGCATGATGACGATCGCCGGATACAACCCGTATGTGCTCAGCCGGTTCATCCCGGCCAGCATCATCAGCGCCGCCCCCACCAGCAGCTTGTCCGCGATCGGGTCCAGCATGCGGCCGAGATTGGATGTCTGCAGCCGGTCGCGCGCCAGCTTGCCGTCGAAATAATCGGTGATCGCGGCCACCGAGAACACCACGCAGGCGCCCATGTCGCCCCACGGCTCGCGCAGCGCCACCAGCGCCACCAGCAGCGGGATGGCGGCGATCCGCGACAAGGTGAGGACGTTCGGGAGATCGGTCAGCATCGGACCCACACACTAGGACAGAACATCGCCCAGGTCAGCCATGCCGCATTGACGATTCCTGAGAAACTGCCGTACCCCGACCGGATGGAAACGTCGTTCGAAGGCATCTGGCCGATCCTGTATGCGTTCTTCACCGCGCAGGACCGGCTGGACCGTGCGGCCATGCGCCGCCAGACCGAAATCTGCGTCGCCGGCGGCGGCCGCGGCATGGCCGTTCTCGGGCTGGCCACGGAAGTCGCCAAGCTCTCCACCGCGGAACGGCGGGCCGTCGTCGAGTGGGCCGCCGAGGACCTCGACGGGCGCATCCCCCTGGCGGTGACCATCTTTGGCGCGACCCCCGAGGAGCAGAGCGAGGCGGTGGCCCATGCCGCCGCCAACGGCGCCGCTCTCGCCATCCTGCAGCCGCCCCGCGATCCCGCCATGACCGAGGCGGCGTTGCAGCGCTTCTTCGGCCGGGTCATGGACCGCTCGCCGGTCACCATGGCCATCCAGAACGCCCCGGAGTTCCTCGGCATCGGCCTGAGCCCGCCCGCCATCGCCGAGCTCAGCCGCCGGCACGGCAATTTCCGCGTCCTGAAGGGCGAAGGCCCGGCGGTCCTGATGGCGCGGGTGGTGGCGGAAACCGAAGGCAGGCTGGCCGTGTTCAATGGCCGCGGCGGCCTGGAGCTGCCGGACAATCTGCGGGCCGGGTGCGCCGGGCTGATCCCCGCCCCGGACTGCTTCGAGGCCCAGGTGCGCATCTACGACGCGATGCGGCGCGGCGACGCGGCGGAAGCCGAGCGCCTCTATCGCGAGATCCTGCCGGCCATCGTGTTCGTCATGCAGTCGATCGACCACCTGATCTGCTACGGCAAGCGCCTGGTCGCCGCCCGCATGGGCCTCGCGCAGGTGCATGACCGTGCTCCCGGCCTGGCCCCCACCCCATTCGGCGAAGCCGCCATCAGCCGCTTCGCCGCGCGGCTGGGGCCATACGGGGCCTGAAGGGAAGGGCCGCCGGTGCGCAGCGTCGCCATCGTGGACAGGGCCCGTCATGCGTGACGAGGCCCGGCCGGCAGCGCCGCCGGATCGGACCGAAACCACGGCCGAACCGGAGTACTGGCGGCGCAACCTCGCCGTCTGCGTATTCGGCTCGTTCACCACGATCGTGGCGATGACGCTGCTGCTGCCGTTCCTGCCGCTCTACGTCGAGCAGCTCGGCGTGCAGGACCATGCGGCGATCGTGCAGTGGTCGGGGGTGGCTTTCGGCGCGACCTTCTTCACCGCGGGGCTGGTGGCACCGCTGTGGGGCCGGCTCGCGGACCTGTACGGACGCAAGCTGATGCTGATCCGCGCGAGCCTCGGCATGGCGGTGGCGATGTCGCTGATCGGCATGGCGCAGGACGTGTGGCAGCTGGTGGCGCTGCGGCTGCTGGCCGGGCTGCTCGGCGGCTACGCTTCGGGCTCGACCGTGCTCGTCGCCACGCAAACGCCGAAGGACCGCACCGCCTGGGCGCTCGGCACGCTGTCGTCCGGCGTCATGGCCGGCAACCTCGTCGGCCCGCTGGTCGGCGGCGTGCTGCCGCCGCTGATCGGGATTCGCCAGACCTTCTTCGCGGCCGGTGCGATCATCTTCGTGGCGTTCCTGGCCACCCTGTTTCTGATCCGCGAGGCGCCACGGCCGCCCAGGGCGAAACAGGCGCGGGCGCGCGGCGGGTGGGCGGCGATACCGGACAAGCGGCCGGTCTTCGCCATGCTGGCCACCGGGCTGCTGCTCATGGTCGCCAACATGTCGATCGAGCCGATCATCGCCGTCTATGTCGCGCAACTGGTGCGCGACGCCGGGCACGTGACGCTGGTGTCCGGCCTGGTGATGTCGGCCGCGGCGCTCGGGAGCATCCTGTCCGCCGCGCGCCTCGGCCGGCTCGCGGACCGAGTCGGGCACTGGAACGTCATCGTCGGCGGGCTGCTGGTCTCGGCCCTGCTGCTGGTGCCGCAGGCTTTCGTCACCGAAGGCTGGCAGCTCGTCGGGCTGCGCTTCCTGATGGGGCTGTCGCTGGGCGGCCTGCTGCCCTGCATCGCCAGCGTCATCCGCCACAACGTGCCGGACGGCGTCGCCGGCAGCATGCTCGGCTATTCCACCTCGGCGCAATATGCCGGGCAGGTGGTCGGGCCGCTGGCGGGCGGGTTCGTCGGCGGGCATTTCGGCATGCGCGCCGTGTTCCTGGGCACCTGCGTGGTGATGGCGGGCGGCGCGGCCTATGCCTGGCTTGCCCGATCCCGACGCTGAGCGGACGACGCCGCTACGACACGCCCTCGACGCGCACGCCCGGATGGAAATGCGCATACACCCGCCGCGCGATCTCGCGTGAGATCCCCGGCGCGGCCTCCAGGTCGTGCAGGCCGGCCTGCTTCACCCCGCGGGCGGAGCCGAAATGGTTCAGCAGGGCGCGCTTGCGGCCCGGTCCGATGCCCTGGATCTCGTCCAGCTCGCTGGTGACCAGGGCCTTCGACCGGCCGGCGCGGTGGGTGGTGATGGCGAAGCGATGGGCTTCGTCGCGCAGGCGCTGCAGGAAATACAGGATGGGGTCGCGCGGCGGCAGCTGGAATGCGGCGCGGCCGTCCATGTGGAACCATTCGCGCCCAGCGTCGCGGTTCGGGCCCTTGGCGATGGCGACCAGGGGCACGTCGTCCACGCCGAGCTCCTCCAGCACCGCGCGGGCGGCGGAGAGCTGGCCGGCGCCGCCGTCGATCAGCACCAGGTCGGGCCAGGAGGGGGTGCCAGGGCCTTCGGACTCCTCTTTCAGCGCGCGGCCGAAGCGGCGTTCCAGCACCTGGCGCATCATCGCGAAGTCATCGCCCGGCGTGATGGCGCCGCGGATGGCGAATTTGCGGTAGGCGGATTTGCGGAAGCCTTCGGGGCCGGCCACGATCATCACGCCATAGGCGTTCGTGCCCATGATGTGGCTGTTGTCGTAGACCTCGATGCGCTCGGGCGGCGCGGGCAGGCCGAACAGCTCCGCGGCACCGTCCAGCAGCTTCGCCTGGCCGGCGGTCTCGGCCAGCCGCCGCTCCAGCGCCTCGCGCGCGTTCAGCTCGGCATGCGCCACCACGGCGTGCTTCTCGCCGCGCTGCGGCACCGCGATGTCGACCTTCTTGCCGCCGCCGAAGGTGTTGGCCTTCAGGGTCAGCGCCTCGGCGATCAGCTCCTGCTCCGGCAGCGCGGCGTTCAGCAGCAGCAGCGGCGGCGGCGGCTTGTCGTCGTAGAACTGGGCGATGAAGGCGGCCAGCACCTCGGCCGTCTCGTCGTTCTTCGCGTGCGCGGGGAAGAAGGCGCGGTTGCCGTTGTTGCGCCCGCCGCGGATGAAGAACACCTGCACGCAGGTCTGGCCGGCGATCTGCCAGCCGGCGATGACGTCGGCATCGGTCAGGCTGGCGGGATTGATGACGTCGGTGCCCTGCACATGCGTCAGCGCCCGGATGCGGTCGCGGATGGCGGCCGCGCGCTCGAACTCCAGCGCCTCGGCCGCACTTTCCATCTCCTTGGCCAGCTCCTGCTGCACGGTGCCGGCCTTGCCGGACAGGAACGCCTTCGCCTGCGCCACCAGCTCGCCATAGGCCTCGTTGCTGATGCGCCCCACGCAGGGGGCCGAGCAGCGGCGGATCTGGTGCAGCAGGCAGGGACGGGAGCGGTTGGCGAACACCGTGTCCGCGCAGCTGCGCAGCAGGAACACGCGCTGCATGGCGGTGACGGTCTGGTTCACCGCCCAGGCCGAGGCGAACGGGCCGTAATAGCTGCCCTTGCGGGTGCGCGCGCCGCGATGCTTGGCGATCTGCGGGAAGGGGTGATCCTCGGTCAGCATCAGCCACGGGTACGACTTGTCGTCGCGCAGCACGATGTTGTAGCGCGGCTTCAGCCGCTTGATCAGGTTGGCTTCCAGCAGCAGCGCCTCGGCCTCGGTATGGGTGGTGACGATCTCCATCGAGACCGTCTCCGACACCATCCGCCGCAGCCGCTCCGGCAAGCGCGGGATCTGCGTGTACGAGGTCACCCGCTTCTTCAGCGACCGGGCCTTGCCGACATACAGCGCGTCGCCCTTGGCATCGAGCATGCGGTAGACGCCGGGCGCCAGCGGCATGGTGACAAGCTGCGCCTCGATCACCGCGACCCCTTTGAGGGGCGGCGGCGGCGCGTCCTGCGGGGTGTCGGAGCCATCACTCATGGACATGGATTAAGCGCGCGCCCGCGTCCTGCTCAAGCCGGCGACGGCGGAAAAAATGATCCACCGAATATGTGGATAAGTTTGTGGGCAAGCCAGGGGCGGTTGCGCCAAAACCGCGGAATTCCTGACGCTGACGACTCTGCCTAGTTTGGAGGCAGCAAAACTAAGTGATTGATTTATATGAATTTGTGGATCACAACTCTGTAATAACCTGAAGACAGGCTGTCATGTGCCTGTAATGCAAGGCGGACATGACCGGAAGTGGACAAAATCAGCGGCGGCGCCGCTCGACCTCGACCCCGGCGCTTGCCGCATCCGCGAAGACATCGAGCTTTTCGACCCTGATTCGCGCCAGCTCGACGCGCGGATCCTCGAGGCACGCCTCGGCGATCCGTTCCGCCAGCGTCTCCACCAGGCGGACATGGCCGGCGGCGACCAGGGCCCGGACCTTGTTGGCCAGCGCCTCGTAATCCACCACCCGGGTCAGGTCGTCGCGCCCGACCGCCGCGCGCGACAGCCCGCGGCCGGCGTCGTCCTGCACGGCGAGGTCGACATTGATGCGGATGCGCTGCTTGGCCTCGTGCTCGTGCGGATAGATGCCGATGCTGGCGGTCAGCATCAGGTCGCGCAGGAACACGTGGCGCAGGCCGCGTGCGGCATCGGCGATCCGCTTCGTGTCCATCCCGCTACTCCTCGACCGACCGGCCGCGTGCGGCCGAATGCCATTGCAAGTGCTGCCCGCCGTCCAACGCCAGCATCTGGCCGGTCATCGACGGCAGCGCCAGCAGCGCCAGGACCGCGCGCGCGATCTCGTCGGGCCCGGTGCCATGGCCGAGCGGAACCGAGGCGGATTGCCGGTCGAACTGCTCCTGGGTCTGGCGCGCGCTGGGCATGGCCGGGCCGGGGCCGATCGCGTTCACGCGGATGCGCGGCGCCAGGGCCAGCGCCATGGTCTGCGTCAACGCCCACAGCCCGGCCTTGGAGACGGTGTAGCTGACGAAATGCGGCGTCAGCGCCCACACTCGCTGGTCCAGCATGTTGATCACCGCCCCCTCGGCCCCGTCCGGCAGGGCGCGGGCGAAATGCTGCATCAGCACGAAGGGCGCGCGCAGGTTCGGTTCGAGATGCAGGTCCCAGGATTCGCGCGTCGCGTCGTTCCACTCGTCCCGCTCGAACGTGCTGGCGTTGTTCACCAGCACGCCCAACGGCCCGATCGCGGCCTGCGCCGCCGGCACCAGCCCGGCGACGGCGGCTTCGTCCGACAGGCTGGCCGGCAGCACCACGGCCGGCACGCCACGCAGGCGGATCTCGCTGGCGGTGGCTTCGGCTTCGGCCATGCTGCCATTGCAATGCACGGCGATGGCGAACCCGGCCTCGGCCAGAGCCAGGGCGATGGAGCGGCCCAGCCGGCGGGCGCCGCCGGTGACCAGGGCGGCGCGTGGAATCGTGGTGGGAATGCTGGCGGCCAGCTCGCTTGGCATGGCCGTGCTGTAGACCTGCGGCGACATGGCTTCAAGCCGGACGCCTATGCCGCCAGGGCCTGCTCGACTGCGCCCAGCACATGCGTCAGCGAGATCGCCCAGCTCCGGCGGTTGATCCATTCCGGCTGCGGGCCGGGCAACTGGCGGCCGACCACGCAGTCGTAGCGGAGGTCGAACACGGCCGCGAGCCTGCGGAAGCACCAGTTCACCCAGAAATCGGCGTGCAGCTCGACCACGCGGCTGCCGGGTTGGGCGAAGACGATGTTGGCGAGGCCGGCACCGTGCGGCGCCACGACGATCTCGGCATTGGCGAACAGCGCGATCTGCTCGGCGAGCGATAACCGTTCCAGCCGCACCGGCACGAAGCCCAGGCCCGCGAGCCCGGTGACCAGTTCGTCCTCGTTGACCAGTGGCCGGTTGGGGCCGCCGCGGCGGTCGATGTAGACGCGCGGCGGGAACGGGCCGGCACAGGCCGGTGCGGCCGCGCGCAGCGTGCCGAAGAAGCCGCGGATGCAGGGATGCGGCCGGTGGTCGCAGCTGATGCTCCAGGGCACGACCACGCGCTCCACCCGCAGCGCCGCGTCCGCCGCCACCGTGTGCACCGCGTGGCTTTGCTGCAGGCCCGTCAGCGCGAAGCCGGCCGTCTGGAACCCGGTCCGCAATTCCGGCACCAGCACGCCTGCGCACTCGGCGAGCGCCGCGCTGTCGGCGGCGGCCAGCCGGCCCAGGCAGTCGAGCATCCAGTGATAGTAGTTGGCATGGTTGAAGGCCAGCAGGCTCAGCCATGTCCCGCGCAGTTGCTGCACCGCCCCACCGGGGTGCAGGACGAGCCCTTCGGGGCTGTGCCGGTAATGGTGCTCGGCGGCGTTGGTCTGGTTCAGCGTGTCCTCGACCACCTGGCCGCCGACGCAGGCGATGCCGGCGTCGCTGTGCAGCAGCACGTCGTGGAATTCGCAGATCCAGGCCGCGACGGACTCGTAGGACCGCTCGTCCCAGTGCGCACCGGGCGGATGCTCGGCGAGGGGGACCCACCGCAGCATGTGCTGCCCGGTCGGCAATGGCGGCAGGGCGACGGTCTGCGGCGCGGCGACCGTGCGTGCCGAGACCAGGCGCGATGATCCGCTCCTGCGCGCCGCGTCGAGCATCGAGAGCAGGTCGCGGCGGGGGAACGGTCCCAGGACCGGCACGGACCGCTCCCCGCGCCGGCGCTACGCGGTCCGGTCGTCCCCGGCGCCCAGCGCCGCCTGCGCCGCCGCGAGGCGGGCCACCGGCACCCGGTAGGGGCTGCAGGAGATGTAGTCGAGCCCGACCTCTTCGCAGAACGCGATCGAGGCCGGGTCGCCGCCATGCTCGCCGCAGATGCCCATCTTGAGGCCGGGCTTGGTGGCGCGGCCGCGCTCGGCGGCGATGCGCACCATGGCGCCCACGCCTTCCACGTCCAGCGACACGAACGGGTCCTTGGGCAGGATGCCGGCATCGACATAGGCCGGCAGGAACTTGCCGGCGTCGTCGCGCGACAGGCCGAACACGGTCTGCGTCAGGTCGTTGGTGCCGAAGCTGAAGAAATCGGCGACGCCGGCGATCTTGTCCGCGGTGATGCAGGCGCGCGGCAGCTCGATCATGGTGCCGACGACGTAGTCGATCGCCGTGCCGCTTTCCTCGAACACCTCGGCGGCCACCTTCTCCACCTGGGCGCGGGTGATCTCCAGCTCGCGGCGGGCGCCGACCAGCGGGATCATGATCTCCGGCACCGGGGCGCGGCCGAGCTCCTTGGCCACCGCGATCGCGCCCTCGAAGATGGCGCGGGCCTGCATCTCGTAGATCTCGGGATAGGTGATGCCCAGGCGGCAGCCGCGATGACCCAGCATCGGGTTCGCCTCGGCCAGCTCGGCGGCGCGGCGGCGCATCGCTTCGACATCGGTGCCCAGCGCCTCGGCAACCTCCTCCAGCTCGCCGTCGGCGTGCGGCAGGAACTCGTGCAGCGGCGGATCCAGCAGGCGGATGGTGACCGGCAGGCCGGCCATGATGCGGAACAGGTCGATGAAATCCTGGCGCTGGAACGGCAGCAGCCTGGCCAGGGCCGTGCGCCGGCCACGCTCGTCGGAGGCCATGATCATCTGGCGCACCGCGCCGATGCGCGCGGGGTCGAAGAACATGTGCTCGGTGCGGCACAGGCCGATGCCCTCGGCGCCGAACTTCTTCGCCGTTTCCGCGTCCAGCGGCGTTTCGGCGTTGGTGCGGACCTTCAGCCGGCGGACCTGGTCGGCCCAGCCCATCAGGGTGGCGAAGTCGCCGGACAGCATCGGCTCGACCATCGCGACGGTGCCGATGAACACCTCGCCGGTGGCGCCGTCGAGGGTGATGGTGTCGCCGGCGCGCACCACGCGGCCGCCGGCCGACAGCGTCTGCGCGCCGTAATCGATGGCGATGCCGCCGGCGCCGGCGACGCAAGGCCGGCCCATGCCGCGCGCCACCACGGCGGCGTGGCTGGTCATGCCGCCGCGCGTGGTCAGGATGCCCCTGGCGGCATGCATGCCGTGGATGTCCTCGGGGCTGGTCTCGATGCGCACCAGGATCACCTGCTCGCCCTTGGCGGCGCGGATCTCGGCCTCGTCGGCGCTGAACACCACGATGCCGCTGGCGGCCCCGGGGCTCGCGGGCAGGCCCTTGGACAGCAGCACGCGCGGCGCCTTCGGGTCGAGCGTGGGGTGCAGCAGCTGGTCCAGCGAGGCCGGATTGACGCGCTTGATCGCCTCCTTGCGGTCGATCAGCCCTTCCTCGGCCATCTCCACGGCGACGCGCAGCGCCGCGGCGGCGGTGCGCTTGCCGTTGCGGGTCTGCAGCATGTACAGCTTGTTCTGCTGCACCGTGAACTCGATGTCCTGCATGTCCTTGTAGTGCCGCTCGAGCGTCCTGCGGACCTCCATCAGCTCGGCATAGGCGGCGGGCATGGCCGTTTCCATCGCCACTTCGCCCGGCTTGGCGCGCGCCTTGGACATCGGTTGCGGCGTGCGGATGCCGGCCACCACGTCCTCGCCCTGCGCGTTCACCAGGTACTCGCCGTAGAACACGTTCTCGCCCGTGGAGGGGTCGCGGGTGAAGCACACGCCGGTGGCGCAGTCGTCACCCATGTTGCCGAACACCATGGCCTGCACGTTCACGGCGGTGCCCCAGGTGGCGGGGATGTCGTGCAGCCGGCGATAGGTGTTGGCGCGCGGGTTCATCCAGCTGCCGAACACGGCGCCGATCGCGCCCCACAGCTGCTCCTCGGGGTCCATCGGGAACGGCTTGCCGGTCTCCTCCTGGATCATCTCCTTGTAGCCGTGCACCACGCGGTGCCAGTCCGACGCGGTCAGCGCCGTGTCCTCGGTCACGCCGGCGTCGAGCTTGACGTGCTCGATGATCTCCTCGAAGCGGTGATGGTCCACGCCCAGCACCACGCCGCCGTACATCTGGATGAAGCGGCGATAGGAATCCCAGGCGAAGCGGGCGTCGCCCGAGGCTTCCCCGAGCCCTTCCACAGTGGCGTCGTTCAGACCGAGGTTCAGCACCGTGTCCATCATGCCCGGCATCGACACGCGCGCGCCGGAGCGGACCGAGACCAGCAGCGGCTTGTGCTTGTCGCCGAAGGTCAGCCCCACCGCCTGCTCGATGCGCGCCAGCGCCGCCTTGACCTGGGGGGCGAGGTCGGGGGGGTATTTCTGGTTGTTGTCGTAATAGGCGGTGCACACCTCGGTGGTGATGGTGAAGCCGGGGGGCACGGGCAGCCCGATGCTGGCCATCTCCGCCAGGTTGGCGCCCTTGCCGCCCAACAGGTTGCGCATGTCTGCGCCGCCGTCGTTGTGGCCGGCCCCGAAGCTGTACACCCACTTGCTCATGGTCGGATCCTTCAGCCTTCGATCTTGGAAAAATCGGCCGCCATATTCATGGCGGCGCGAACGCGTGCGAGAAGGGCCAAACGATTGCGGCGCAATTCCGGCCGCTCGTCGTTGACCGTTACCTTATCGAAGAACGCATCGAGCGGCGCCCGCAGCGAGGCCAGGGCGGCCATGGCAGCCGTGAACGCCTCGTGTCCGATCTCGGCGCGCACCACCGGCGCGACCCGGTCGAGTGCCGCCGCCAGGGCGATCTCCTCGGCGGCTTCGAGCAGCGCGGGCTGCACCGGGCCGTCATGGGGGCCGTCCTTCCGCTCCTCGATGCGCAGGATGTTGGCGGCGCGGCGATAGGCGGCCAGCAGATTGGCGCCGTCCTCGCCGGCCAGCATCTCCGCCACCGCGTCGGTGCGCGCCAGCAGGCGGGTGAAGTCGTCGTCCAGGCCCGCGCCCAGCACCGCGGCCAGCACGTCGTGGCGCGCGCCTTCGGTGCGCAGCTGCACGCGCAGGCGCTCGGCCAGGAAGCCGAGGATGTCCTCCACATCCGGCCGGGCGGGCTGGCCCGCGCCCGCCTCGGCGACCAGCACGCGCAACGGCAGGCGCAGGCCGCGCTCGCGGATGATGCGGATGATGCCGAGGGCGGCGCGGCGCAGCGCATAGGGGTCGCCCGAGCCCGTGGGCTTCTCGCCGATGGCGAAGAACCCGGCCAGCAGGTCGAGCTTGTCGGCCAGCGCCGCCGTGGTGCCCACCGGGTTGCCCGGCACGGCGTCGGCGGGGCCCTTGGGCGCGTAGTGGTCGCGGATGGCCTCGGCCACGCAGGCATCCTCGCCGTCATGCAGGGCGTAGTAACTGCCCATCACGCCTTGCAGTTCCGGGAACTCCGCGACCATGCCGGTGGTGAGGTCGGCCTTGGCCAGCAGCGCCGCGCGCTTTGCCTTCGCCATGTCGGCCTTGACGAAGGGGGCGATGACGGCCGCCAGCCGCACCAGCCGGCGCACCCTCTCGCCCTGGCTGCCGAGCTTGGCGTGGAACGTCACCGCATCCAGCGCCGGCACGCGGCTTGCCAGCGTGCGGGTGCGGTCGAGGTCCCAGAAATGCCGCGCATCGGCGAAGCGGGCGCGCAGCACGCGCTCGTTGCCGGCGATGATGGTGGCCCCGCCATCGGCGGCGGTGATGTTGGCGACGAAGGCGAAGAACGGCGCGGCGCGGCCCAGCGCGTCGCGCAGCGCGAAATAGCGCTGGTTCACGCGCATCGACACCTGCATCACCTCGGCCGGCAGGTCCATGTAGGCGTCGTCGATCCGGCCGATCAGCGGCACCGGCCATTCCACCAGCCCGGCCACTTCGTCGAGCAGCCCGGGATCGTCGACCACGGCGAGGCCGCGCGTGGCCGCGAGGCCGGCGAGCCCGTCGGCGATCAGGCGCTTGCGCTCGGCCGCGTCCACGATCACGCGCCGCTCGCGCAGCATCGCCCGCCATGCGCCGGCGGAGGTGACCGGGAAGGCGCCGGGGGCCAGAAAGCGATGACCCTCAGTCTGGTTCGCCGACGCCAGGCCGTGCCCGTCATCGGCGCCCTCGCGCAGGTCGAACGGAACCACGGCGCCGTCCAGCAGGCACAGGATGCGGCGCAGCGGCCGCACCCAGGTGAAGGCACTGGTGCCGCCCCAGCGCATGGATTTCGGCCAGGGGAAGCGCCACAGCAGCGGCGGCAGCGCGGCGGCGATCAGGGACGCGGCCTCGACGCCGGGGCTGACCTTGTCGAGCACCCAGAACGCACCTTCCTCGCGCAACTGCGCGCAGGTGGCGCCGTGCTTGCGCAGGAAGCCCGCCAGGGCCTGCTCGGGCGCGTTGCGGCGCGGCCCGCGCTCGGCGCTGCGGCTCTCGGCGACGGCGGCGGCGACCTGGGCGGCCAGCGCGATGCGGCGCGGGCCGCAGAACGTCGCCACGGCGGACGGGGCCAGCGGGGCCAGCGCCTCGCCGACCAGCCGGGCCAGGTCTTCGGCCGCGCGGGCCTGCATGCGGGCGGGGATTTCCTCGCTGAACAGCTCAAGGAAGAATTCAGGCACGGGCGGCGTCCTCTCCGGCGATCCAGGCTTCGCAGCAGCCCTTCGCCAGCGTGCGCACGCGGGCGATGTAGCTGGCGCGCTCGGTGACGCTGATCACGCCGCGGGCTTCCAGCAGGTTGAACAGGTGGCTGGCCTTGATGCACTGGTCATAGGCCGGCAGCGCCAGCTTGCGGTCGAGCAAGGCGGCGCATTCGCGCTCGGCGTCCGCGAAGTGGCGCGACAGCGCGGCGGTGTCGGCGTGCTCGAAGTTGTAGGCGCTGTATTCGCGCTCGGCGCGCAGGAAGATGTCGCCGTAGCGCACGCCGCGGCCGTTGAAGTCGAGGTCGTAGACGTTCTCGACGTTCTGCACGTACATCGCCAGCCGTTCGAGCCCGTAGGTCATCTCGAAGCTGGGCAGCGCCACGGAAATGCCGCCGACCTGCTGGAAATAGGTGAACTGGCCGACTTCCATGCCGTCGCACCAGACCTCCCAGCCCAGGCCCCAGGCGCCCAGGGTCGGGCTTTCCCAGTCGTCCTCGACGAAGCGGAAATCATGCAGCAGCGGGTCGAGCCCCAGCTCGCGATAGCTCTCCAGCAGCAGCGCCTGCGCCTCCGCCGGGCTGGGCTTCATGATCACCTGGTACTGGTAGTAGTGCTGCAGGCGGTTCGGGTTCTCGCCATAGCGGCCGTCGGTGGGGCGGCGGCTGGGCTGGACGTAGGCGGCGGCCCAGGGCGTGGCGCCCAGGGCGCGCAGCGTGGTGGCGGGGTGGAAGGTGCCGGCCCCCATCTCGACGTCGTAGGGTTGCAGGATCACGCAGCCCTGGCGGGACCAGAACGCGTGCAGCCGCAGGATCAGCTCCTGGAAGCTGGGCGGGGTGGATGCGGTGTTTGGCATTGTGTGCTGGCGTCTCGGGTCGCTTGATGCGGCGCACAATACGGGGCGGCCCCCCCGGTCACAAGGTGAGGGCCTCGGGAGCGGATGATGGACCGGCGAGACGCGACAGGACTTGCGGCGGTGGCGATGTGGCTGGCGGTGCTGCTGGCATACCGCCATGCCTATATCGAGCCGCGCGTCTGGGGGGCGCTGTGCGCGGCGGCGAACCCGCCGCTCGCCTGCGCCCCCAGGGCCGCCTTGCTGTGGCTGCAACACTGGGGAGTGTGGGGGCTGAGCGGCCTGGCCCTCGGGGTCGCGGCCTTCGCCGGGGCCCCGGTCGCCGTCGCGGCGGTGGCCGCGGGCGCCGCCGGGGTGGTCAACTACAACGCGACCTGGGGGATGCTCGGCGCGGCGCTGGGCGCCTGGGTCTGGATCAGGCGCGCGCGGGCCTGATGCCCGCGGCCAGCCTTCATGGCCGCGGGCATCGCGCGCCGGGTTGGTGGGCGGCGGCGCGCGAAACAAAGACTCTCATCAGCGGCCATTCTTCATAGCCGCTGATGTGAAGCAACGAAGCAATGGCGGGGCGGCCAGGACCAGGGCGCAGGCGGTCCAGGCCAGCGCCTGCAGGTTGCGCGGGCCTTCGTTGACGGCGGTGCCGATCGCCGCCAGCGCCAGCACGCCGCCGGCCCAAAGCTCCTCCCGCCCGCCGCCGCCGCGCGGCAGGTCGCGCAGCAGCGCGCGGGCGAGCACCGCCACCACCGGCACGGCGAAGGTGGGGATGGGAAAGTCGCGGTAGCGCGGGTCGAACAGCAACAGGAGTTGCAGCACCGCGGCGGTCCAGACGAACACGAAGCCGAGGTCGTCGAACAGCCAGTCCCGGCGCGGCAGCGACAGGCGCAGCAGCCCCCGGACGGCGTCCGTCGCGTCCGCGCCGGTGCGCGGCGGCGGCACGGCGTTGCCGGCGAGCAGCCCGGCCGCGCGCCGCGTCATCAGCACGGCGAGCAACGCCTGTCCCGCGAGATTCCCGGCAGCGGCGACGCCCTGATAGGCGTCGTAGATGTCGGGCAGCGTCGCCATCACGGCCCAGCCCAGCACGCCGCCAAGGGCCATCGCCAGCACGGCGAGCGTCGCCTGCGCCGGCGCCCTCAGCCCGGGCGTGGCCAGCCCCGCGGCCAGCAGCACCAGCCCCAGCACGCAGCCGCCCGCGGCACCGAGACGCCAGTGCGGGTTTTCCACCACCTTGCCGGCGGCGGCGAATTTCGGCTGCCGGTCGGCGGTCCACAGCCCCCAGTTGGCGCCCACCGCGCCCTCGGCCCGCTGCTTCCATACCTGGTCGAACGCCTCGATCAGGTTGTAGTCGAAGCCTTCCTGATGGGCCAAGGCGACGAAGCGGCGCACGAAGGATGTCTGGTTCACCAGCCCCGGTGCGGCATCGGCGCGCCAGCGGCCGCGACTGGGCCAGCCGGTTTCACCCACGGAGATCGGCTTGCCCGGAAACAGCGCGGCCATGTGCCGGTAGGTGGCGTCGACATGGGCGATGGCGCGGTCGATGGCGGTGGGATGGTCCTCCCAGTACGGCAGCAGATGGATGGTGACGATGTCGACATGCGCCGCGACTTCGGGGAACTGCTCCCAGAACTCCCACACGTCGGCATAGGTCACGGGCTGGCGCACGGCGGCGCGCACCGCGTCGAGTGCGGCCATCAGCTCGGCCGGTGGCAGGTCGCGGCGCAGCAGCACTTCGTTGCCGACGATCACGCGCTCCACCGTGTCGGGGTAGCGGTTCGCGCTGGCGATGGCGCGGGCGATCTCGCGCCGGTTCTGCGCCCGGTCGCTGCCCAGCCAGATGCCCTGCCACAGCTTCAGCCCGTGTTTCTGCGCCAGTGCGGCCACATCGTAGGCGCCCTCGATCGCGGCGTAGCTGCGGATGGCCCGCACATGCCCGGCCAGCAGCGCCATGTCCGCATCGACCTGGGCCGCGGTGGGGAAGGTACCGTCGAACGGCGACTGGTCGGCGCGGTACGGTGCGAACGACACGGAATTGAGCTTCCCGTCCGGCAGGTCGGGCCCGGCGTCGCGCGGCCGGTTCGGCACCCACCACAGCAGCACCAGCAGCGCGGACAGCACGGCGAGCAAGGGCAGCAGCCAAGGGGTCGGACGGGACATGCCTCGCCACTACCGGTTCTTGCCGGGTCGTGAAAGGATGCGCGCATGGCAATCGACGGACTCGACGACGACACCATCCGCGCCGTGCTGACCGGCGTGCGCCGCATCGCCCTGGTCGGCGCCTCGGCGAACCCCGACCGGGCGGCCCATGAGATCCAGGGTTTCCTGCAGGATTTCGGCTACGACGTGACGCCGGTGAACCCGGGCCTCGCCGGACAGATCTTGCAGGGCCGCCGCGTCGCGGCACGGCTGGACGAGGCGGTGCCGCTGGAGATGGTGGACGTGTTCCGCGCCAGCGCGCACGTGCCCCCGGTCGTGGACGACGCCATCCGGTTGGGCGCCAAGGTGATCTGGATGCAGCTCGGCGTGGTCCACGCGGCGGCGGCGGCTCGCGCCCGGGCGGCCGGCATCGTCGTGGTGATGAACCGCTGCCCGGCGATCGAGACAAGCCGGCTGGATATCAGACAGTTAACTTGAACCCGGCTCGGCCGCTTGCCACATGCTGGCGCGGCAAGGCCGGGACGGAGTCGGCCGGCACAACAGGACCCAGGACATGACCAACGAGGAACGCGACCTTATCACGCGCTTCATCCAGCGGGTCGGCGGCGCGCCGGCCGGCGGTTTCGGCGGATCCGTGCCAGGCACGGCGCCCACGCAGCCGTTGCCGCCGGTCGACCGGGACGCGGATGCGCTGATCGCCGAGCTGTTCAGCCGCTACCCGGAAGCGCGCTACCGCATCACCCAGATGGCCTTCATGCAGGAGCACGCGCTGGCCGAGGCGCAGAACCAGATCAACCGGCTGCAATGGGAGCTGCAGAACGCGAGGCAGGCCCAGGCCCAGGCACCCGCCCAGCCGGCGCAGTCGCCGTGGGGCGCACCGGCCCAGCCGCCGCCGCAGCAGCCGTCGCGCGGCCTGTTCGGCGGCCTGTTCGGCGGCGGCCAGCAGGCGGCCCCGCCGCAGCCGCCCCAGCCGCAAAACCAGCCGCCGCAATACGCCCCACCGCCGCCGCAATATGCGCCGGGCTACCAGCCCGGCATGTTCCAGCGGCAGGGATCGGGCTTCCTCGGCTCCGCCCTCACCACCGCGGCCGGCGTGGCCGGCGGCATGGTGGCGGGCCACGCGCTGATGAACCTGTTCTCCGGCGGTCACGGCGGCGGCGGCTTCGGCACGGCGGCGGCCGCGCCATTCATCCCGGTGGAGACTGCGAGCCCCTGGGCGAGCACGCCGGCGGCCCCGTCCGTCGATCCCTACGACGTCGGCGGCGCGCCGAAGGATCCGGCCGGCTGGGCCGACCAGAGCCAGGATCAGGGCTGGCAGCAGGCGGCCTCCTCGCCCGGCGGCTGGGATGATGCCAACGCGGCCGAGCCCGACGCCGGCGGCTGGGACGATGCCAGCGGCGGCGGCGGGTTCGACGATTACGACAATACGTGAGCTCATAACGGAATTTGATCCCGGCGCATCGGTCCATTAGGGTTTTCTCATGGACCGCCGGAGGATGAGCCGATGCGCTACCCGGATCTGGACATTGACCTGCTGCGCTGTTTCGCCACCGTCGCCGGGCAGGGCGGCTTCACCGCGGCGGGGCAGTCGCTCGGCCTGACCCAGTCGGCGGTCAGCCTGAAGATCAAGCGGCTCGAGGACATCCTGCGCAAACGGGTGTTCGACCGCACCAGCCGACGCCTGTCCCTGACCCCGGACGGCGAGGTACTGCTGGTCTATGCCCGCCGCCTGCTGACGCTGAACGACGAGGCGGTGCGCCGCATGATCGCGCCGCCGGTGCGCGGTCATCTGCGCCTTGGCGTCGCCGACCATTTCGTCCCGCAGCATCTTGCCCCGATTCTGGCCCGCTTCGCCCGCACCTACCCAGACGTGCAGCTTGAGGTGGAGGTGGGCCGCAGCCATGAGCTGCGCGCGGACTGCGAGCGCGGCACGCTCGATCTCGTCATCGGCAAGCGCCGCGACGGCGAGACCGCGGGCACGCCGATCTGGACCGAGACGCTCGCCTGGGTGGCCGCCCGCGACGGCCAGCTCGCGCGCTGGACCGCCGACAGCGGCCGCAACGCGCCGCTGCCGCTGGCCATGCTGCCGCCCGGCTGCATGTTCCGCGACCGCACCCTGTCCACGCTGAGCCGCGCCAACATCGCCCACGAGATCGTCTACACCTCGGCCAGCCTGCTCGGCGTCATCGCCGCCGCCGAGGCGGGGCTCGCGGTGACGGTGCTGGGCCGCTCCACCCTCACGCCCGGCCTGCGTGAGGTTGTCGGCCTGCCGCCGCTGGGCACCGCGGAGATGGCGATCTTCGGCGACGCCGAGGGGCGCTCGGCGCTGGTGGATCCATTGGTCGGCTTCATTCGCGAGAGCCTCGCGGCTACCGTGGCCCTGCGACCGGCGGCGTGACCGCCGGCACTCCGGCCGCCCGCCTGCCGGGCGGCACCAAACGGCTGTTCGCGCTGCTGATCGCCGCCAACCTCGGCGCCTGGGCGTGGGCCTGGAGCGCCTTCGGCGATCAGCCGACGCTGATGGGCACCGCCCTGCTGGCCTGGGCGTTCGGCCTGCGCCACGCCATCGATGCCGACCACATCGCCGCCATCGACAACGTGGTGCGCAAGCTGATGCAGGAGGGGCGCAAGCCGGTCGCCGTCGGGTTCCATTTCTCGCTGGGCCATTCCACCGTGGTGATCCTGGGCTCCATCGCGATCGCGGCGACCGCCGCTTCGCTGCAGGGGGAACTGCAGGACGCCCGCATGGTCGGCGGCGTCATCAGCACGTCGATATCATCCCTGTTCCTGCTGGCGATCGCCGGCGTGAACCTGGTGATCCTGCGCAATGTCTGGCGCAGCTTCCGCGCCGTGCGGCGCGGCGTTGTGCTGCACGAGGAACAACTGGACCTGCTGCTGTCCGGCCGCGGCCTGATGGCGCGCCTGTTCCGCCCGCTGTTTCGCGCGGTGCGGCGAAGCTGGCACATGTATCCGCTGGGCTTCCTGTTCGGTCTCGGCTTCGACACCGCCACCGAGATCGGCCTGCTGGGCATTGCCGCCACCGAGGCCGCGCGCGGCATGTCGCCCTGGCACACCCTGGTGTTCCCGGCCCTGTTCACCGCCGGCATGGCGCTGGTGGACACCGCGGACTCGGCATTCATGGTGGGCGCCTATGGCTGGGCGTTCCTGCATCCGGTGCGCAAGCTGTGGTACAACCTCACCATCACCGCGACCTCGGTCGCGGTCGCGTTGCTGATCGGCGGCATCGAGGGCGCGGGGCTGATTGTGAACAAGCTGGGCCTGGAAGGCACGATCTGGTCGGCCGTGTCCGCACTGAACGACGACATGGGCAATTTCGGCTTTGCCGTCATCGCCATCTTCGCCCTGAGCTGGGCCGTCTCGGCGGCGATCTACCGCTGGAAACGCTACGACGAGCTGCCGGCGCCGACGGCCGGGCGCTGAGGGCGGTGCAGGGCCCCGGCCCTGGCTTTTGCCTGTTCCGGCTTCACCCATGGATCTCCAGGATCACCCCGCCCGCATAGGCGGCGGGCACCAGGACGCGCCCGCGAAGGGCCCTCGCGCCCGGCGCCTGCAGGGCCATCGGCCCGGCCATTGCGAGGGCCGGCGTGTGCACGGAGATCGCCACCCCGCACGGGGCCCGCCGGTCGGCGCCCTCCGGCAAGGCCATGCCCGGGAATTTCGCGGCCACGGCGGCGTGGTCCAGCAAGTGGATCAGGCCGCCGGCGGTGGCGATCCGGTAGCCGCCGGGTTGTACCGTGACCGCGTCCGCGCCCCAGACGGTGCGGAAACGGTCGACGACGTCATCGGGTTCGGGGGCGAGGTAGGTGACGGCGGTGATGGCGTCCGCCTGGTTGCGGTGGCGCAGCCAGTCGGGGTTCCAGACCAGATGCGGCTTGTGCTGATGGCACAGGAAGAAGCTCAGCCCGGGATGCGTGGCGTCGGGCAGGATCGACAGCGTCACGACCGCCTCGTCGCGGGTGCCGTCCGGCAGGCGCACGGCGCGGCGGAAATCCACCTGCCCGGCGCTCTCGGCGCCGCGGGCGACGGCGGTGCGCGCGTCGGCGATCGCGTCCTTGCTGTGCAGCGCCATCAGCGAGATGCCCTCACCCAGAGCGAGGCTGTCGCGCACGCGCCGGCCGAATTTGTGGCCGCCCACCGGGTCGGCTTCGATCGCGGCGGCGTCGCCCACGCCGATCAGCTCGATGAAGTTGTCGGGGAACATCACCAGCCGGTTCACCGTGCCCCAGGGATGCCGGCCCAGCGGCGTCGGATCGAAGCCGATCGCCTCGTAGCGCGCGGCGACGGCCGCGATGTCGTGCACGGTCACCAGCGGATGCTCGATCCCGAAAGCGCCGTTCGCCATGCCTGTCTCCCTTTTTCGTGCCGGTTCCGCCACGTCATCCTGACGCAGGATGCGGGCGACGGGGAGGGGTGGCCACACAAGCGGCCGGATGGTCATATCCGCCACCGCCTTGCCTCGCCATTTCACCCGGCTGCCCCCAACCCGTAACCCCGAGACCCGCGCAATGAATTTCCCGACTCCCTTCGCCCAGTACGAAGGCGAGGTCCTGCCGGCATGGATCGATTCCAACGACCACATGAACCTCGCCTACTACGTGGTGATGTTCGACTACGCGACCGATGCCATCTACGACGCCCTCGGCCTCGGTGCCGCCGCCTACAAATCGGCCACCAACCACGGCACCTTCGCGGTGGAGACCCACACGCTGTACGACCAGGAGTTGCGCCTGGGCGAGCGGGTGCGGGTGGTGACGCAGGTTCTGGGCGTGGATGCCAAGCGGCTGCATCTGGCGCACGAGATGCTGCGCGTCTCTGACGGCAAGCGCGCGGCGGCGCAGGAGATCATGTACCTGCACGTGAATCTCGGCACGCGGCGGGTGGTGCCGTGGCCCGGCGATCTTCTGGCGCGCATGCAGAAAGCCGCTGCCGCGCATGCGGTTCTGCCGCGCCCGTCCTGGGTGGGGCGGCGCATCGCCATGCCGTGACCGGCCCCGGCCGATCCCCACCCTGTTTCGCAAGCGCGGCTGCCTATATGAAGGGCCATGCCCTTCGACGACCGAAATTTCCCCGCCGCCGCCGCGGGGGCACCCGATGCCGCGCTGCGCAACCGCCGATTGGTGGCCACGTGGCTGTTCAGCGTGTGCGCGATGATCTGGGTGATGATCGCGCTCGGCGGCGCCACCCGCCTGACCGGCTCCGGCCTGTCGATCATGGAGTGGGCGCCGCTCAGCGGCACGCTGCCGCCGCTGAGCGAGGCGGAGTGGCAGCGACTCTACGGCCTCTACCAGCAGATTCCGCAATACGAGCTGCTGAACAAGGGCTTCGGCATCGACGGCTTCAAGCAGATCTTCTGGCTGGAATGGACGCACCGGCTGTGGGGCCGGCTGATCGGCGTGGTGTTCCTGCTGCCGCTGATCGTGCTGGCCGTGCGCGGCGCCATCGGCCGGCATCTGGTGCCGCGGCTGGCCCTGCTGTTCGCGCTGGGTGGCCTGCAGGGCGCCGTCGGCTGGTTCATGGTGGCCAGCGGCTTCTTCCCCGACAGCACGACGGTCTCGCCGTATCGGCTGGTCGTTCACCTGACGCTGGCGCTGGTGCTGTATGTGGCCATCCTGTGGACCGGCCTGTCGGTGCTGCGGCCGGTGCGCGTGCTGAGCGGCACGCCGGGGCTGCGCCGGCTGGTGAAGCTCAGTGTCGTGCTGGTGTCGCTGACCATACTGGCCGGCGGTTTCGTCGCCGGGCTGCGCGCCGGGCTCGACTACAACACCTTCCCGCTGATGGACGGCCGGCTGGTGCCGGAGGGCTATGCGCGGCTCGTCCCGTTCCTGCGCAACCTGACCGAGAACGTGGCCGCCGTGCAGTTCGACCATCGCCTGCTGGCCACGGTCACGGCGCTGGTGGCGTTGGCGACACTGGCCGCGGGGTTGCGCGCACGCGTGACCGGGCTCGCTCTGGGCGCGCTGCTGGCGTTGGGGGTGGCCGTGGCGGCGCAATATGCGCTGGGCGTGGCCACGCTGCTGCTGGTCGTGCCGCCGGCGCTGGGTACCGCCCACCAGGCCGTCGCCGTGCTGGTGCTGACCGCCGCAATTGTCTCGCTGCACGCGCTGCGGCGGGTTTCTTGAACCCATTTCTGTCCCGTCAGGATCCGCCATGAGTGCCACGATCACCGGCGATACCCCGCTGAACGTCACCGACCGGCTGTTCTTCGAACGCGCCGGCGCCACACTGGAGCGCGACGCCGCCGAGCGCATTCTCGGCCAGGCGCTGAGCGGCTCCGACGACGGCGAGCTGTTCCTGGAATACCGGGAGAGCGAGTCGATCAGCCTCGACGACGGCCGCATCCGTAGCGCCGGCTTCGACACGCAACTGGGATTCGGCATGCGCGCGGTCGCCGGCGAGCAGGCGGGGTACGCCCATGCCGGCGAGCTGACGGAGGACGCGCTGAAGCGCGCCGCCGCCACCGTGTCCGCGGTGGCCGCCGGCCATTCCGGCACCGCGGCCGAGCCGCCGCGCGCCAGCAACGCGCGGCTGTATTCCGACGCCAATCCGCTGGCGCGCATGGACTTCGCCCGCCGCACCGGCGTGCTGGCCGACATCGACGCCTATGCCCGCGGCAAGGATTCGCGGGTGCGCCAGGTGATGGCCTCGATCTCCGGTGAATGGCAGGCGGTGCAGATCATCCGCGCCGACGGCACCCGCGTGGCCGATCTGCGCCCGCTGGTGCGGCTGAACGTGGCCGTGGTGGTCGAGCAGGACGGGCGACGCGAGACCGGCAGCCATGGTACCGGCGGGCGTTTCGACTACAGCCGCATCGTCACCGACGATATCTGGCGGGGAGCAGTGGACGAGGCGCTGCGGCAGGCGCTGGTGAACCTGGACAGCCGCCCCGCACCGGCGGGCGAAATGCCGGTGGTGCTGGGCCCGGGTTGGCCGGGCATCCTGCTGCACGAGGCGATCGGCCACGGGCTGGAAGGCGACTTCAACCGCAAGAAGACCAGCGCCTTCGCGGGCCTGCTGAACCAGCGCATCGCGGCACCCGGCGTGACCGTGGTCGATGACGGCACCATCCCCGACCGGCGCGGCAGCCTGACCGTGGACGACGAAGGCACGCCGAGCGGGCGCACCGTGCTGATCGAGGACGGCATCCTGCGCGGCTTCCTGCAGGACCGGCTGAACGCGCGCCTGATGGGGGTGCGCCCCACCGGCAACGGCCGCCGCCAGTCCTATGCGCACGCGCCGATGCCGCGCATGACCAACACGATCATGCTGGCCGGGGCGCACGCGCCGGAGGAGATGATCCGCTCGGTGCAGCGCGGCCTGTACGCCGTGAATTTCGGCGGCGGCCAGGTGGACATCACGTCCGGGAAATTCGTGTTTTCGGCCAGCGAGGCCTATCTGATCGAGGACGGCCGCGTGACCGCGCCGGTCAAGGGCGCGACGCTGATCGGCAACGGGCCGGACGCGCTGACCAAGGTGGAAATGGTCGGCAACGACATGGCGCTGGATCCCGGCATCGGTACCTGCGGCAAGAACGGGCAGGGCGTTCCGGTGGGCGTGGGCCAGCCGACGCTGAAGCTGGCGGGCCTGACGGTCGGCGGCACCGCCGCCTGATACCAACGGCCCTTGACGATGACCCTTCCATCGTCAAGGGCCGTTGATATCGCGCGCCGGGTTGGTGGGCGGCGGCGCGCAAAATAACGGCTCGTAACAGCGGTCATTCTTCATGGCCGCTGGTATGAGACTTTGCCCCGGGGCGAGCGGCGCCGGGATCGGGGCGATCAACGGCCGGTGAGTCTCATCACCTGCGGGCTGCCCGAGCCCGCCATGCGCATTATGCGTTGAAAGACGAGATCGGGGCCGCGCGCGCTGTCCCCGCATGGCCGGCAATCGCGCCGGCGCTGGCCTGGCCGCTCCGGTCACGGCGTGCGGGGCACGGCCCATCGTCAAAGACATCGATTTGCCAACGCGATGACATATTTGTCGCATCTATGCACCAATATGTCTTTGGCGTGACAAGCGGTTGAACGAATGGCTGGAAATTCACAGCCAGGCACACATAGAATTGAGCACGTTCACACCGTATTTGTTTGGCACTGCACAATGCGCGGCATTGGCGGGTCATCGGCAGCCGGACAAGTGTGACTTTTGCCTGGTTTTGCGCCGATCGGGGCGCGCATCGTTAATTCGTCGTCTAGAGATCGTTTTCACGGCGTCTTAACGCCGTTAAAACGTAGATACACACCGATATGTGAAATCTTCTTGCTCATCAAGTTTGCGGTGCCGGGCGATGCCGGTCGCCCATCGAGCAGGAAGGGACTACGACATGACCACCACCCAGCAGCTGATCGCCTCTGTTGTTGACGCCGGCAAGGTTCGCCTGGGTGCGTCCAACCGCCCGCTGCCGGCGCCGACCGCCGATGCCGGCAAGGTCCGCCTGGGTGCGTCCAACCGCCCGCTGCCGGCGCCGACCGCCGATGCCGGCAAG
>NZ_JAPDNT010000014.1:0-21269 GCF_025989185.1 Limobrevibacterium gyesilva | reverse complement strand
CGGCAAGGTTCGCCTGGGTGCGTCCAACCGCCCGCTGCCGGCGCCGACCGCCGATGCCGGCAAGGTCCGCCTGGGTGCGTCCAACCGCCCGCTGCCGGCGCCGACCGCCGATGCCGGCAAGGTCCGCCTGGGTGCGTCCAACCGCCCGCTGCCGTCGCCGCGCTGACACGAAAGTGGCGTGCCCGAAGATTGACAAATGCGACCGACGGTCGCTTGGATCGGGACTAGCAATGAAGCCGGGCCATGCCCGGTTTCCCCATTTTGGGGTGTCAAATGCGTGCCATCCCATCGCGCCCCACTGAGGAAATGACGCATGAGTAGCCAGACCGCATCCGGGAAAGACAACGCGGCGACACGCGCCGCAGATAGCGCGGAGGTCTCGCGCACACCGCGTGTGACATTCTATCGGTTCATTCCGGACTCGCGGCTGCCGCAGCGCGCCGACCGGTCCGCTGCCGGTAGCCTTCCGACGCGTGCGTTCCGCTACTGTGAGCCGGTCACGACGGCCGCTGCATTCGGCTATTACGTTTTCCCCCCGATCAATTTCAGCCTGATCTGGGATGGCCACGAGGTCGCTTGGACCTACGAGGGCGCCGGCGAGTGGCTGCCGCTGCACACCGCCCAGTATCCGAACTTCGCGCCATATTTTGATGAACGGGTGCCTGAGGAGATTCGCGGCTTCTCGCCTCCCTTCGTCACCGCATTGCAGGAACCCGGGCTGGTGCAGCTCTGGACCGGCATCATCGCGCGTACCGCCCCCGGATGGAGCTTGCTGGTGCGGCCTTGCGCCAACCTGCCGCGCACCGGTGCCTATGAATTATACGAAGGCATCATCGAAACCGACCGCTGGTTTGGCCCCCTCTTTACCAATATGCGCCTGACCAAGACCAATGTGCCGATCGAGTTCACCATCGACTTTCCGGTGTTCCAGGTGCAGCCGCTACCGCGTGAGGCCCTCGACGAACAGGCGCTCAACGGCTTCGGCGTCGTGCCGGAGATCGAGGCGCTGCAACCCGAGGACTGGGATGATTTCTACGATACGGTCGTGCGCCCGAATGTCGCCGTCGTGCGCCCGCATGGCCATTACGCCACGGTTGCGCGCAAGCGCCGCAAGGCCAAGGCGGGGGACGCGACGGAGGAGTGAGGCTGGCCGAACGGGCGGCTCGCCGCCCATCTGAACGCCCCTTCCTGTGAACCGGCGCTGCTCCAGCCTGGAGCGCTATTCTGGAATTCCCGCCAGGCGCAACCCCTCGACGAAGCGGTCACGATGCTCCCTCCGCTCGAACAAGTTTGCTCCGACGTAGCGCCCGATCGTGAAATCCGGCTCGATCGCCAGCAGCCGCTCCCGCACCAGGGCTATTTCCTCCGTGCGGCCGAGATGGCCGAGCGCCGCCAGATACGGCCTCCAGCCGGCGGAAAAGGCCGGATTCATCTCGCTGACCGCGCGGCCCGTGATGACCGCTGTCTCATAGTCGCCCCTGCACAGCGCGATCATGATGGCGGTCGAATCGTACAGGAACGCATGCGGGTCGATCGGTGACAGCTTCTTGTAGCGTGCCAGTCGCTGCTCCGCCTCGTCGAGCGAGCCGAGATAGGTGAACGACATGGCCGCGAACGCCCAGGCCATCGCCAGGTTCGGATTAAGGATCAAGGCCCGTTCGTGCAGCGTCAGCGCTTCGCGAAAGCGGCGGTGCAGGAAGGCGCGCACATGCCCGGCGATGGTCAGCGCCCTGGCGTCCTGCGGGTCCAGCATGATGGCGCGCTCGGCTAACCTCCCGGCCTCAGCCATCACCGCCTTCGGATCGTCGGCCCAACCCTGTCCGACCAGGAACAAATGCCAGAACGCGTACCACGCGTGGGCGGCTGCGTAGTCCGGCTCCAGCGCGATCGCCTGCTCGAGCAGCTCGCCCGCATTGATGAATTGCGGCCGCTCCAGCCGGCTGATCAGCGGTATCGCCCGCAGCACCAGGTCATAAGCTGTGGCGTCGTGCGCCGGCCGGGTGGCGACGCGTTGGGCCTCGATCAGCAGGATTTCGGGGTCGATCTGCGCCACCACCTCGGCGGCGATGTCGTCCTGCAGCGTCAGCAGGTCGTGGTTGTCGCGGTCGAACCGGCGCGACCACACCATCTGGTTGCCGGCACGCAGATCGAGCAGCCGCAACGCGATGCGCAGGCGCAGGCCGATGCGCTGGATCGTGCCGTCCAGCAGGAAATCGATGTTGAAGGCGCGGCGGATCGCGGTCTCGTCGCGCGTCTGCGTGGCATAGCGCGCGAGCGAGCTGGACGAGACCAGGAACATCCAGCGGAACCGGGCCAGCGCCGAGGTGATCTCGTCGGCAAGTCCGGTGGAGAGATGCGCCTCCTCCTCGGTGGTGCCGACCAGCTGCAGCGGCAGCACGCCGATGCGCGCGCCGCCGCGCGGGCTCGATACTCGCCCTTCGGCACGCGCCTCCGCCCGGCTCTCCGCGCGCCCTTCCGGCCGCGGCTCCGCGCGCGCGGCAGGGCGCGGCTCGCTTTTGATTTCGCTTCGGCTGTCGGTGCGCGGATCCTGCCGTGGTGGCGCAATGGCGGGTCCGGCGGCGCGGATCTCGGCCAACAGTCGCTGTGTCTCCTCCGACGGCTGGGCATCGAGCTGGTCGGCCAGCACCAACCGGCAGCGCTCATAGGCCTGGATCGCCATGCCGCGTTCGCCGCGCCCGGTGTAGGCGCGCATCAGCGCCCGCCACGCCCCTTCATGGGCGCGGTCGATCGCCAGCAATTGCTGAGCAGCGGGAATGACGGCCTCAGGCTCGGATTTCTCGCGCAGCAGGTTCTCGGCGAGCACGCGGGCCCGGTCGCGCAAGCGTTCGCGCTCACCGGCGAGCCAGGCATCGAAGCTGGGGTCGATGCCGTCGAGGTCCTCCAGCAGGTCGCCGTCCAGCAACGACAGCGCAGCCGGCTTGGTCGGCGACGCCCGCAGCACCTCCTCGACGTCCACCCACACCATGCCGGGCCGCAGCGCCAAGTGGTCGCGATTGATCGACAGGATCTGGCCGCCGACGGGATCGAGCGCTTCGAGGAGGCGATGAATCTCCTGTCGCAACGAAGCCCGCGCCTGTTCTTCCGGCCGGCGGCTCCACAGCATCTCCGCCAGCTTGCCGCGCAGCACTGGGCGCGGCGAGGCCAGCGCCAGGATGGCAAGCAGGGCACGGGTCTTGCGGCCGGTCGGCAGGATGCTCTCGCTGGTGAGCGTCCAGGCCTCCATCTGGCCGATCAGGCGCAGGCGAACCATGACCGGATCATCACCCGGAGACATTGAGGGAGGCATCGTGCCCCGAGGGTGTGTGCCTGCATTCATACGTTAATACAACGCTGAGTTAGGTTGCGGGCGCAAGGGCTTGTGCAACGCATCCGTGCATTCCCGATCGAGACGGGTTGTCTTGGCTTGCCTGTGCCGCGACAACGCGCGAGTCTGAAGATCAACCCGGCATCAAATTGCAGCTTCCGCGAATATTCGCGTTATATCGCCGCCCCATTCGCCGTTAAATCGTGACAGCCACCGCTCGGCCTGTGTCGGCCCGCCTGCAACCAGTTCTTCCAGTGGCGCCAAATGGACTGTTTCGTCCCGCCCCTGGGCGTCGCGCCGCGCCCGCGCGCGCAGGCCGTCGCGGGCGATGGCGACCATGTCGCGCGCCAGGTCGCGCACCGTGCCGTTCGCCCATGGCGTATCCAGCGCCTGGCGCGGCACCAGCGGGCGCAGTGCGGCGAACGCCGTCCAGTGATGCCGGCGCACCAGGGCGGAGGCTGCCTCCAGCGCCGCGTCGTCGTACAGAATCCCCACCCACAGCGCCGACTGCGCCACCATCATGTCCAGGCTGCCGGCATCGGCGCCCCGCATTTCCAGGAAGCGCTTCAGCCGCACATCGGTGAACACGGTCGTCATGTGGTCGGCGAAATCGCCCATCGTGGCAGTGCCGGCCTCCTGGTTTCCCAACTGTCCTTGCATGAAACGACGGAATGACTGCCCCGCCAGATCCACATAGCGGCCGTCGCGGCTGACGAAATACATCGGCACCTCGTCCACCAGCCACGCGGCGTAACGCTCGAAGCCGAACCCGTCCTCGAAGAACACGGCGGGAATGCCGGAGCGGTGCGGGTCGGTGTCGGTCCAGACATGGCCGCGATAGGACAAGTAGCCGTTCGGCTTGCCCTCGGTGAACGGCGAGTTGGCGAACAGCGCCGTCGCCACCGGCTGCAGTGCGATGGAGGTGCGCAGCTTCTTCACCATCTCCGCTTCGCTGGCGTAGTCCAGATTCACCTGCACGGTGCAGGTGCGCGTCATCATGTCCAGCCCCAGCGAGCCCACCAGCGGCATGTAGCGGCGCATGATGGCGTAGCGGCCTTTCGGCATCCACGGCATCTGCGCGCGCGTGTTGCGGGGATGAAAGCCCAGCGGCGCGAAGCCCAGGCCCAGCGGCTCGGCCGCACGGCGGACATCCTCGAAATGCGCCTCGAACTCGGCACGGGTCTCGTGCAGGTCGCCCACCAGCCCGCCCGACAGCTCCAGCTGGCCGGCGGGCTCCAGGGATACCGAGGCCGAGTCGCGCTTCAGCCCGATCGGGTTGCCGTTGTCCAGGATCTGTTCCCATCCGGTCGCGGCAATGCCTTCCAGCACGGCGCGGATGCCGTCCGGCGCATAAGGCGGCGTGGCGAAATCGCTGTGGCGAAAGCCGAATTTCTCGTGCTCGGTGCCGATCGTGAAACGCTCGCTCGGCTTGCAACCGACGGCGATGTAGTCGGCAAGCTGCCGGATCGACGTAATCGGCGTCGAGTCGGCTTCTCCGGGGTTGGACATCTGGGTTCCGTTCCATTCGGGCGCGGCTGCGCGGGTCGGTCGTGTTCTTAGCCGCCGGAGCGTGCCTGCAAAAGCGCGAGCCCGACAATCGCAGCCGTCTCCGCCCGCAGGATGCGCGGGCCGAGCGTAGCCGGGTGAACAAGGGGATGCCGGCGCAGCACGTCAAGTTCCGCTGGCGTGAAACCGCCCTCCGGACCCACCAGCAACGCCGTCGGGCCGGTGAGCGGCGGCACGGGATCGCCTGCCTCCCGCTCGACCGCCACGACCAGCCGGCGTCCGTCCGGCCAATCCGCCAGCAGCTCCCCGAGCTGTCGCGGCGCCTCGATTCGCGGCACGGTCAGGCGCTCGCATTGCTCGGCGGCCTCGATGGCGATCGCCGCCAGCCGGTCGGTGTTCACCCGCCCGGCGTTGGTCCGCTCGGTGAACACCGGCAACAGCGCGGCGGCACCGAGCTCGGTCGCCTTCTGGGCCACGAGGTCGGTCGCATCGCGCTTCAGCGGCGCGAACACCAGCCACAGATCCGACTCGGGCGCCTGCGGCCGCAACAGCTGCCCGGGCGCCAACGTAGCGCGGTCGCGCTTGAGGAAGGCGATGCGCGCCTGCCATTCGCCGTCCACGCCGTTGAACAGCCGCACGGGGTCGCCGGCGCCGCGCCGCATGACGCTGCCCAGGTAATGGGCCTGCGCCGGCGAGGCAGCGATCTCGGCGCCCGCCCGTAGCGGGGCCGTCACATGAAGGCGGATTGACGGGGTCATGCCACCGGGCAGATTAGCATCCATGCGGCCGTATACCGACATCATCACGGGTGGCTGGGTTTCCCGGCTGCCGCAGGGCTGGGTTCCGTATGTCCATCTGGCGCGGCTCGACCGGCCGATCGGGGCCTGGCTGCTGTTCCTGCCCGGGCTGTGGTCGATCCTGCTGGCGCACGCGCCGGCGGGCCAGACCGCATGGCTGATCGGCTTGTTCTTCATCGGCTCGTTCGTGATGCGCAGCGCCGGCTGCGTGGTGAACGACATGTGGGACCGCGACATGGACCGGCTGGTCACCCGCACCGCCGCAAGGCCGCTCGCCGCCGGCACGGTACGGATGCGCCAAGCGGCGGTGTTCCTGGTGGCGCTGCTGGCGTGCGGCCTCGTCATCCTGCTGCAGCTCGACCGTCTGGCGCAGCTTCTGGGCGTGGCTTCGCTGGCGCTGGTGGTCACCTATCCGCTGGCCAAGCGCGTCACCTGGTGGCCGCAGCTGATGCTGGGATTCACCTTCGGCTGGGGCGCGCCGATGGGCTATGCCGCGGCCGCCGGCCGGCTCGACTGGGCGGCGGCGGCGCTGTACGCGGCGGCAATCCTGTGGATCCTCGGCTACGACACGATCTATGCGCACCAGGACCGCGAGGACGACGCCCTGGTCGGCGTACGCTCCACCGCCCGGCTGTTCGCCGCCAATACAAGGCCGTTCCTGGCGGCCTGCTACGCCGCCACTGTCCTGCTGCTGGCGCTGGCCGGCTGGCTGGCGGGGCTGTCCGCGTCGTTCTTCCTGGCCCTGGCGCTGCCGGCGGGCATGCTGGCCCGCCAGGTCCTTGCCATCGCCATCGACGACCCCGGCCTGTGCCTGCGCCTGTTCAAGGCCAACCGCGATGTCGGGCTGGCCGTCGGTCTGGCCATCCTGCTGGGCCGCCTGTGACCGGGCGGGCGGCCTTCGTGCGCGCCAACACCGTGCTGGCCCCGGCGGTGCTGGCGCCGGAGATCTCGCTGCACCTCGCCACCGAAATCACGCCGATCTGGCAGGCCACCGAGGACTGGCTGCATGCTGCCGAGGCCGAGCCGCCATTCTGGGCCTTCGCCTGGCCGGGCAGCGCCGCGCTGGCCCGCCACGTTTTGGACCATCCCGGCCTGGTCGCCGGCCGCCGGGTGCTGGACTTCGCCGCCGGCAGCGGCCTCGCCGCCATCGCCTGTGCCCGCGCCGGGGCGGTGTCGGTGGAGGCCGTGGAGATCGACCCGCTCGCGGTCGCCGCCATCCGGCTCAACGCCGCGGCCAACGACGCCGACATTCAGGCCACCGAAGGCGATATCGTCGGCTGTCCCTGCCGCTGGGATCTGATCCTGTGCGGCGACGTCTGTTACGAAGCGCCGATGACCCGCCACATCCTGCCCTGGCTGCGCCGGATGGCCGCGACCGCCGAGGTCTGGGTGGCCGACCCCGGCCGCGCCTATGTCCCGGGCGAGGGGATGCAGCCTTTCGCCCGCTTTATCGTGCCCACGACGCGGGAATTGGAGGACCGTACCGAACGAGCGGTGACGCTGTTCCGTCTGCTGGCGGGATAGGGTCTGGCGCGCGCCAGTACTGCAGGATCGGCAGTGTGGTGACGTCGATCTGCCGTGCGCCCGGGCAGTGCAGCGCCGCGTCGCCGTCGGTCCAGCGCAGCGGCGCCTGGTCGGGGCCCGCGCCTTCCAGGTCGTGCCAGCCGGCGCCCAGGGCGGCATCGTCCAGCGGCAAGGGCTTGCCGTCCACCAGGATGCGGGTCACGGCGATGCCCAGGCGGCGGTGGTCGTGGTGGCCGGGGTCCGCCTCGGAGGGGATCGTGCTGCGCGATACCAGGCGCAGGACCGGGGCGGCGTGGAGCGGGTGGCGGGCCAACCGGAACACGCTGCGTGGCCCGGTGAAGACCGGTGCCACCTCTTCGCCGCCGGCCAGCAGCCGCAGCCCGGAATCGTTGCCGGTTTGCCACCGTAGCGCGCGGGCGCGGGCCAGCAAGGCCTGGCGAATGCCGGCCAATTCCGGCCCGTCGATGACCAGCGGGGCGCAGGCCTTGCGCTGCCAGATCTCGAGCGCCTGCGCCGTCGTTGCCGCCAGATCCGGGTGCAGGCGCACGGGGCCGGCGCTGGCCGGGGCGTTGACGAAGCAGGCGCGGTTGCCGGTGTCCAGATAGCTCTCGGCCGGCAGCCCGTCCGCGAGCAGGACGCCGTGCTCCGCCAGCTCGACGTGGAAATAGGTGACCGGCCCCACCCAGCGGTCGCGCCGGATGGTGGCGCCGTTGACGAGGTAGCGGATCGGGATCAGCGCGTCGGGGGCCGCGTCCTGGACCACGAATACCGCGTGGTCCGGTGACAGCAGCAGGTCGCGATGCGGCCGGCCGGGGGCGAAGGCGTCGCGGGTGACGCGCACCGGCGTTGCCGCCTCGGGATGCCGGTGCCGGGCCGGTTCGAGGCTGCGGCGGCCGATCCAGGCCACCGGCTGCGCCCGGCCGGAATGGGTCACCACCCGATCCCCGCTGCGCAGATCCTCGACACGGACCTCGCCGAGGGGTGTCAGGATTCGCGTGCCGGCGACGAAGCAGGCGATGTCGAAGGCGAGAGTCACGGCCTGCCCGCTGACGGCGAAGGCGGCGGGGGCATAGGCCCCGGCCAGGGTCAGCACCGTCACCACCGCGCCGTTCAGCCGCAGCGTCAGCGTGCCGAAGCCGGGGCCGGTTGGTGCATAGACGGCGTCGCTGATGCTGCGGCCGACATTGATCACGTTGCCGGCGCGCAGCCCGGCGATCACCGCCGGAAGTCCGGCCAGCGGGGTATAGAGCGTGCCGCCGGCGCCGAGGAACGTCACGGTGTTGCCGGCGCCGACGCTGCCATAGGACAGGTCCAGCCGCGCGAAGCTGCCGATCTGCAGCACGCCGCTGCCGGAGACTGTGCCGGTCAGGCTCAATCCGAACCCGATGGCGGCGATGACTCCGTTGTTGACGATGGCGCCGCTGACGGTGCCGTTGGCGGCGGTCAGCGTGGCGCCGGCATCGACGGTCAACGCGCCCGCGGCCGCGCCGCCGGAGCTGCCGATCTCGGCCGTCGCGGTCGCGTCCACCGACAGGGTGGAGAGCCCGTTCAGCGCCAGGGCGCCGGCGCGCAGCGCGGCATGGTCCGTCAGCATCAGCGTCCCGGCGGGGAAAGGGGAGGCCGGGCCGCCCAGCGTCAGCGTTCCCGCCACCTGCAGGGCCGCGCCGGCGCCGCCGACCGCCATCGTGGCGCCGACGATCTCGGCCAAGCCGGCGGCCAGGCTGGCGCCGGTACCGATATCGACGGTGCCGCCCGATCCCACGGTCAGCGTGCCCGCGGTGAACCGCCCGGTCAGCACAATGTTGCCGCTGAACCCCAGGGTGGCGGCGTTGCCGACGCCGCCGATGGCCTGGAACGCCGCCCCGCCGGGGCCGGCGATGGTCACCAGGTTGTTGTTGCCGGGAGCGATGACGGCGGCGGCGCCGGTCGTCCGGTCGATCCAGTTGGCGGCATCGCCCCAGTCGCCGCCAGCGGCGTTCCAGACATACTGGTCCGGCGTGGCCGTGCCCGGGCTCGCCGTGCCGCCGCCGCTCCCGCCGGAAGCCGCCAGGGTCACCGTCTGGCCGCTGGCGACGAACACGGCACCGGCATAGTTCCCGGCCAGGGTCAGCGTCTGCACCACGCTGCCGCTCGCCCACAGCGTCAACCTGCCGAGCCCGGCGCCGGTGGCGGTGTAGCCGGCGCTGGTGATGCTGCGGCCGACATTGATGGCGGTGCCGACGGCGAAGCCCGCGATGGTGGCCGCGAAGCCGTTGAGCGAGGTGAACAGCGTGCCGGAATTGCTCAGGAACGTCACGGTGTTGCCGGCGCCGACGCTGCCATAGGACAGGTCCAGCCGCGCGCCGCTGCCGATCTGCAACGTGCCGTCCCCGGTGACGGCGCCGGTGAGCGCAAGGCCGAAGCCGGTGGCGGCGATGACGCCGTGATTGACCACGGCGGCGCTGACCGTGCCGTTGCTGGCGGTGAGCGTGGCGCCTGCGTCCACTGTCAGCGCGCCGAGGCTGGCCCCGCCGGCGCCGCCGATCTCGGCGCTGGAGGTGGCGTCCACCGCGAAGGTGGACAGCGCGTTCATCATCAGCATGCCGGCTTGCAGGCTGGCGTGGCTGGTCAGCGTCACGGTTCCGGCGGGGAAGGGGGCGGTGGCGCGGCCCAGCGTCAGCGTGCCCGCGACCTGCACGCTGGCGCCGGCGCCCGCGATGTTGATCGTGGCGCGGCTGGCGGTGCCGACCGACAGGGTGCCGATGGCGAACTGGCCGGCCAGGGTGGTGTTGCCGGAGAAGGCCGCGGCGGCGGCGATGCCATGACCGGTGAGGGTCTGGAACTGCGCGCCGATCGGCCCGGCGATGGTGGCACTGTCCGCGGCGCCGGGGGGCGTCGGGGCGGGGGACGCGCCGGTGGTCTGGTCGACCCAGCTGGCGGCGAGGCTCCAGTCGCCGTTGCCGGTCTTCCATGCGAACTGGTCACCCACGGCGCATGGTCCCTCGTCGCCCGAATGGCGAAGCCGCGGATGCGAGGCTCGTTGAGCGGAGGCCGCACCCCGGCACTCACGTCAGCATTGACCGGAAATCCTTTCTCATTCCTTTCCCACGGTCGAAGCGCGCAGGGCGGCGGTAATCTTCACCGGCCGTTCCACGTGGTTCCAGGTCGAGGCGCCGACCACCAGCAGCCACACCGCCAGCGAGGCGAAAGCGGCGGCGCGGCGGCGCGCGGCCACGGCGCGGATCGCGGGGTGGCGCTGCACCACCCGGGCATGCAGATAGCCCAGCACCACCAGCAGCAGCTTCGGCAGGAACATCGAGTGCAGGCCGATGCCCAGCGGGTCGTAGAGGAACAGCGCGATCCCGGTGGCGATGGTCAGCCAGAACGCCGCTCGCAGCACCAGCGCCAGCCGGGCGCGGATGGGATCGAGCGACGCGGCGGGGAACAGGCCGAGTCCGCGCAGGTCCAGGATCACCACCATGCCGATGAACCCGGCCATCCCGATCAGGTGCAGGAAGCGCACGACGCCGTACAGCGCGCGCAGCCCGTAGACGGCCATGCGCAGGTCGCTGGTCGCCAGCGCGGTCAGCAGGCCCACGGGGAGGGTGATGGTTTCGGTGCCGTAGATGCCGTTCATGCCAGGTCTCGCTTTCGGGCGCGCACCCTGGCGCGGTCGGGATTGAGATGCAAATGCGAGTCAATCGCAAAATTCGGTTGACCCGGCGCCACCTTATCCTGCAATTGCGAAGCGTTCGCAATTACGAAGGCCCGTCCCATGCGCCGACCCACGATCTTGCCCGCCCTGGCCCTGAGCGCCGCGTGCATTGCTGCCGCTCAGGCCGCCCCGTTGGTGCCCCCGGCACCAGCCCCGAAGGTGATCCTCGCGGCCGGCCAGGCCCCTGATGCCACCGACTTCCTGTTCCGCCTGGGGATGCTGGAAGGCCACCTGATCATCGGCCACGACCTGCTCCGCGCCGGCCAGCCGGCGCTGGCCCTGCCGCATTTCGGCCACCCCGTGCGCGAGCTGTATGACGACCTCGAGCCGTTCATCGCTGCCAACCGCATCCCGCCCTTCGAGGCCCAGCTGATCCAGCTGGAGGCCGCCGTCGCCAAGGCGCCCGCCAGCCCCGAGACCGAGGTGTTGTTCCAGGCGATGATCGCGACCGTCCACAAGGCGCGCCTGACCACGCCCGCCGCCCTGCGCGACTCGATTCCGGAGATGATCCGCATCTGCTCGGACACCGTCGACGCGGCCGCCGGCGAATACGGCCAGGCGCTGAACCGCGGTCGCATCGACTCGATGGTCGAGTACCACGACAGCCGCGGCTATCTCAGCTACGTCGCCCAGGAGCTCGACCGGCTGCAGGCGCGGGCCGCCGACCCCGCCGGGCAGGGGCTGCTGACGAAGTTCCGGGGGGTGCTGGCCAAGGCGCAATGGATCGTCGTGCCGCTGCTGCCCGGGTCCACGCCGCGCGCCTCGGTCGCCCAGTATCGCGCGGTGGCCGCCCAAGCGGCCACGGTGGCGCCGCGCTGAGGAGGCTGCCATGCGAAACATCACGATCGGCACCGGCGCCGCCCTGCTGGGCAGCGTCAGCCCCCTCATGGCCGATACCGCCCCTGGGGCTTCCGACTTCGTCTCCGGCGGCACGTTCGAGACGAAGCTGCAAAGCGAATACAGCGCCCCGGCGGGCAGCAAGCCCCGGGTCAGCGTCTTCAACGACGCTGACCTGACCTTCTATGCCAACTATTCCGGCTGGCTGTCGCTGAACGGCAAGGGCAGCCGGACGGTGGCCCCGGCGCTCAGCTACGCGGCGGCGTTCTGATGGCCATGGACCCACACGAAACGGCGCCCATGGCCGTGCTGCACCGGGTCAGGCTGCCGACCGGCCTGACCATGATCCTGGGCTGCCGGCCGGCAGCCCAGGTTCTCGGCCGCGGTCAGGCGGCGACGTCCACCAGCACCAGCTCGGTATCCTCCGAGGCGGTGATGGCGATCTCGTCCTCGCCTGAGACGGTGGCGCCGTCGCGGGTGCCGACGGCCACGCCGTTCACCGTCACCGCGCCGGTCGAGGGCACGAGGTAGCCGACCCGCCCGGCCCCCAGCTTCTGCCGCACCGTCTGGCCCTTGCGGATGGTGCCGGCCAGCACCGCGGCGTCGGCATAGAGCGGCAGCGCCGAGCCGTCGGCGCCGGCGCGGCCATCCGCCAGCGCGGTCAGCGTGCCCGCGCCGGCCTTGGGGAAGCTGCGCGTGCCCCAGCCCGGCGCCACGCCGTGCTGGCCCGGCATGATCCAGATCTGGAACAGCCGGGTGGGCGTGGCCTCACGGTTGTATTCGGCGTGCACGATGCCGGTGCCGGCATGCATCACCTGCACGTCGCCGGCTTCGGTGCGGCCCTCGTTGCCCAGGCTGTCGCGATGCGTGATGGCGCCCTCGCGCACATAGGTGATGATCTCCATTTCGCGGTGCGGGTGCGGGTCGAACCCGGTGCCCGGCGCGATCTCGTCGTCGTTCCACACGCGCAGGCCGCCCACGCCCATGCGGGCGGCATCGTGATAGCCGCCGAAGCTGAAATGGTGGCGGGCATTGAGCCATTCGTTGCGGAACGCGCCGAGGCGGTCGAACGGTTGCACCTGTATCATCTGTCTCTCCTTGTCGTTCGATATCGAACGGTTCGGCGCAGAACTATGGTGGCGTACCGCCCGTTGCAAGGGGGGCCTTCTCCCGGCCGGCCTGCGCGGCTGCCATGCCCAGGCGGCGCAGCAGCGCGCCCAGCGCCTCCAGCTGCGCCGGGTCCAGCCCCGCCATGGCCCGGGCGATGTCGGCGGCGTGGCGCGGGAACAACTCCTCGATCAGCGCCTGGCCCTCGGCGGTCAGTTCCACCCGCACGCTGCGGCGGTCGCAGGCGTCGCGCACCCGCCGGAGCAGGCCGCGCGCCGCCAGCTTGTCGATGACGTCGGTCATGTTCCCGGCGCTGGTCAGCACCTTCCGCCCCAGTTCGCGCTGGGTCATGGGCCCCTTGTGCAACAGGACCTCCAGTACGCCGAGCTGGGTTGGAGTCAGCCCGGCGGCCGCCAGCAGCGGCTCGACGCGCGCCAGCACCGCCCGGCTGGCGCGCATCAGCTTCACATAGGCCCGCACCGCTGCGGCGACATCGGGATCATCGACGCCGAACACGGACCCGTCGATTCATCATCAGCGGTTCATCATCACGGGCAGCTTCGCGTGCTCCAGCACGTGCCGGGTCACGCCGCCCAGGATGAGCTGGCGCAGGCGGGAATGCGAATAGGCCCCCATGGCCAGCAGGTCGGCGCCGAAATCGTACGCCGCCTTCAACAGCCCGGCCCCGACGTCGCGGTCGATCGGGCGGAACGTCGCGAGCTCCACGGTCACGCCATGCAGGGCCAGGTACTCGGCCAGGTCCGGCGCGGCCGGTCCGCGGCGCTGGTATTCCTCGGCCGAGATCACCCGGACCGCTTCGGCCCGCTGCATCCATGGCAGGGCGCCAAGCACCGCGGCCGCCGACTCGGCGGTGCCGTTCCAGGCCACACAGATGCGAGTGGCGATCTTCTCCGGAGTCGTGTGCGGCGCGATCAGCACCGGCCGGCCGGAATCGAACAGCACCGCGTGCAGCGCGTCGGAGGACGACACGTCCTCGCCGGCCTCGGGGTGCGGCACGATGGTCAGGTCGGCCAGCCGCGCCTGCTGCGCCACCAGGTCCTCCTCGCGTCCGGTCACCGCGGCGAAGCTGGCGGTGGCGTGGCCCACGGAATGGCGCGGCTCGGCCACCGGCACGTCGTGCTCGGCCACGAACCGGTCGAACATCGCACGCACCGCGTGGGCACGGTCGGAGCTTTCTTTCTCGGTGGCCGACATCATCTCTTCGATCATCGCGCCCGACAGGCCCTCGCCGGCCAGCGGTGCCACGTCGCGGCTGTCCACACGCACGTGCAACGCGGTCACGTGCGCGTTCCACATTCGGGCGGTGATCAGCGCGGTGGACAGCGCGGCCTCACCGGCGGCGGTCCCGGTCAGTGGCAGCAGCAGCTTGCGGATGGCCATGGTTGTCCTCCTCAATCAGGCAGGGGGTGGGCCGAACGCGGTCGCGTCGCAACGATAGCACGATCGTTCCTAGAGCATGGCCAGGGCTGATAGAAGCGCCTATCATGTCCTAGCGGTCTGTTTCGACGCGCAATTCCATCGGTTCAGACGCGTCCGCCGGAACCGGTGTTGCGCGGGCGCGCGGTTCTGCCGGCGGCGTCCAGCACGGCTTGCCGCGCCGCTTCCCCATCGGTGGCGTCCACCGCGCGCCAACTGCCCGGGCCGGGATCGGCCGCGGCGGCCTGGCGGAGCACGGCGAGATCGGCGTCCGACGCGTCGCCGGTGCGGCCGGCCACCCGTGCCTCCAGCACCGCCAGCGGCGCCTGCAGCCACACGCCCAGGAACGGCGCCGCCCCGGCCGCACGCGCCACCGCCTCCCGGTGGACCGGATCGATGAACGTGGCGTCGGCGATGGCGGCGTGCCCGTGCGCGGCCACATCGCCGACGGCGCGCGCCATCTCCGCGAACACGGCCCTGCTGGCCTCGGGCGTATAGGCGGCCGGCGGCAGCCGGTCCTCGGGAGCGGCCGCGTGCTGGCGCTTGCGGATCTCGTCGCTGCGCAGCACCAGCGCGCCGGGCGCGGGGCCCAGCAACGGGGCCAAGGCGCGCGCCAGCGTGGATTTCCCCGTGCCCTGCAGCCCGCCCACGGCCACCACCACCGGCGGCGCCGGCCGCAGATAATCCAGCGCCTGGCGCAGATACCGCTCGGCCACCGGTGCCCGCCCGTTCCTTGCTTCCACATGCGCCCGCACCATGGCGCGCAGCGACAGGAACAGCGGCAGGCCGGCCACCATGTCCCAGTCGCCGGTCCGCGCGACGTAGCGGTTCAGCACCCGGTTCGCCGCCGCCCGGCCTTCGCGCAGGTCGAGGTCCATGAGCAGGAAGGCGAGGTCGTAGCCGAGGTCGATGGTCGCCAGGTCCTCGTCGAACTCCAGGGCATCGAACGGCACCGGCCGGCCATGCCACAGGCAGATATTGCCCAGATGCAGGTCGCCATGGGCGCGGCGCACGAAACCGGCGCGGCTGCGGGCACGCAGCCAGCCGGCGCGCGCCTGCACCTGCGCCAGCGCGCCGTCCAGCCACCGTCGGGTGCGGACGGGATCGAGGCCAGCCTGCAGCGCCGACCGGGCATTGCCCTCGGCCACCCCGCGCAGCGCCGCCGCCTCATCCTTGTCCACCGGCGCCAGCCGCGCATGGGCGGCGGCCACCGCGTCGCCCAGCGCGTCCAGCAGCGCCGGCGTGAGGCCGCCGCGCCGGGCCACTTCGTCGAGGAAGTCGCCCTCGGGCACCCGCGCCATGCGCACCACCCAGTCGAGCACCTCTCCGTCGCAGCCCAGCGCCACTGTGCCATCGGCCCGCCGCACCACCGCCACCACGTCGCGGTACAGCCCCGGCGCGTGCGGGGCGTTCAGCTCCAGCTCGCGCAGCGCCGTGCGGTGGCGCTCGGCGAGCGGGATGAAATCGAGGAACGCCAGCCGCACCGCCTTGCGCAGCTTCCACACCATATCGTCACCGACGAACACCGCCGAGATATGCGTCTCGATCGGCGGACGCCCGGCGAGGCCCTGCAACAGGGCGGCGGTCGCGGCCTGCCCGGCGGGGATGGCCATCGCAGCGCCCGGCGCCGGCGTTACGGGAAGATCTTGGTGACCGCCCAGCCCGCGCCGTCGCGGGTGAACGCGGTCCGGTCATGCAGCCGGAACGGCATGTCCTGCCAGAACTCCAGCCGCGACGGCACGATGCGGAAGCCGGACCAGTAGGCGGGGCGGGGGATGTCGTCGCCCGGATAGCGCGCCTCGAACTCCGCCAGCCGGCGCTCCAGCTCGGCCCGCTCGGACAGCGGCCGGGACTGGATCGAGGCCCAGGCGCCGAGCCGGGAGATCCGCGGGCGCGAGGCGTAGTAGGCATCGGCCTCGGCATCGCTCACGCCGGTCGCGGGGCCTTCGATGCGGACCTGGCGGCCCAGCGACTTCCAGTGGAACAGCAGTGCCGCGTGCGGGTTCTCGCGCAGCTCGGAGCCCTTGCGGCTGTCCTTGTTGGTGTAGAACACGAAGCCGTGCTCGTCCCAGTCCTTGAGCAGCACGATGCGCGCCGAGGGAAACCCGTCCTGCGTGCTGGTCGCCAGCGTCATGGCGTTGGCGTCCTTCGGCTCGCTCTGCATGGCCTCGGCGAACCAGTCCCGGAACAGGCTGAAGGGCTCGGATGCGGTCGTGGCAACGGTGGATGTTTCGGGCATGGATCGACGCTCCTGGCTGGGCTGCGTCTTTGTGCCCCCCCGCGCGGCGCGTGCCAAGCGTGGCCGACGCGGGGAGGGGGCACTTGCGGGCACCGGCATGGCTATGTCACCACGGCAGACTGAACAGTCGTCATCACCGCAGGATTGCACTAAATGTCCGACAGCGACGCCGGTACACCCCCGCCGAAAGGCGCCCTGATGGCCGGCAAGCGCGGCCTTATCATGGGCGTCGCGAACGACCGGTCGATCGCCTGGGGCATCGCCGCGGCTTGCGCGGCCCAGGGCGCCGAGCTTGCCTTCACCTACCAGGGCGAGGCGCTGGAAAAGCGGATCAAGCCGCTCGCCGCCAGCGTCGGGGCCGACCTGGTGGTGCCCTGCGACGTGGCGGAGGATGCCAGCATCGACGCCGCCTTCGCCGCCGTGGCCGAGCGTTGGGAGCACCTGGACTTCCTGGTCCATGCCATCGGCTACGCCGACAAGCAGTTCCTGCGCGGCCAGTATATCGACACGCCGCGCGATGCCTTCCTGCAGGCGCTCGACATCTCCTGCTTCAGCTTCACCGCGGTCGCCCGCCGGGCGGTGGCGATGATGCGCCCGGGCGCGGCGCTGCTGACCCTGTCCTACCTGGGCGCGGAGCGGGTCACCCCGCACTACAACGTCATGGGCATCGCCAAGGCGGGGCTGGAGGCCTCGGTGCGCTACCTGGCGGCCGATCTCGGCGGCCGGAACATCCGCGTCAATGCCATCAGTGCCGGCCCGATCAAGACGCTGGCGGCCAGCGGCATCGGCGATTTCCGCTACATCCTGCGCTGGAACCAGTACAATTCCCCGCTGCGCCGCAACGTCACCATCGAAGACGTGGGCGGGGCCGGGCTGTACCTGCTGTCCGATCTCGCCTCCGGCGTGACCGGCGAGGTGCATCATGTCGACTGCGGCTATCACGTCGTGGGGATGAAGAACCCGGATGCGCCGGACATCTCGGTCGTCAACGACTAGCCATGTCGCATAACAGCTTCGGGCACCTGTTCCGGGTAACGACCTGGGGCGAGAGCCACGGGCCCGCGATCGGCTGCGTGGTCGATGGCTGCCCGCCGCGCCTGAGGCTGTCGGAAGCCGACATCCAGCCCTGGCTCGACCGGCGCCGGCCGGGGCAGTCGAAGTTCACCACCCAGCGCCAGGAGCCGGATGCCGTGCGCATCCTCTCCGGCGTGTTCGAGGGCCAGACCACCGGCACCCCGATCGCCCTGGTGATCGAGAACGTGGACCAGCGCTCGCGCGACTACGGCGAGATCGCCGAGCGGTTCCGCCCCGGCCATGCCGACCTGGCCTACGAGCTGAAATACGGCATCCGCGACTATCGCGGCGGCGGCCGTTCCTCGGCGCGGGAGACGGCGATGCGGGTCGCGGCCGGCGCGGTGGCGCGCGCCGTGCTGGGCGCCGGGGTGCGCATCCGCGGCGCCCTGGTGCAGATGGGCCCGCACCGGATCGAGCGCGGCCGCTGGGACTGGGCGGCGGTGGACGAGAACCCGTTCTTCTGCCCCGACCCCGTCGCCGCCGTGGCGTGGGAGGAATATCTCTCGGCCGTGCGCAAGGCCGGCTCGTCGTGCGGCGCGGTGATCGAGGTGGTGGCCGAGGGCGTGCCGCCGGGCCTGGGGGCGCCGGTCTATGGCAAGCTCGACGCCGACCTCGCCGGCGCGCTGATGAGCATCAACGCGGTCAAGGGGGTGGAGATCGGCGACGGGTTCGCCGTGGCCGCGATGAGCGGCGCGGAAGATGCCGACGAGCTGCGCATGCAGGACGGCGTGGTGGCGTTCGGCTCCAACCATGCCGGCGGCATCCTGGGCGGCATTTCCTCCGGCCAGCCGGTCGTTGCGCGCTTCGTGGTCAAGCCGACCAGCTCGATCCTGACGCCCCGGCTGTCGGTGGACCGGCATGGGCGCGAGGTGGAGGTCGTCACCAAGGGCCGGCACGATCCCTGCGTCGGCATCCGCGCGGTGCCGGTGGGCGAGGCAATGATGGCCTGCGTGCTCGCCGACCACCTGCTGCGCCACCGCGCCCAGAACCCTGACGCGCCGGCGGTCGCCCGGTTACCGCGCAATTAACCGTACCGCCAGGGTCTGCTATGGCGTCGGGTGGTATTCTGTGCGATCAGACCACCGACGATCGATGCGTGCTGCAGCATCTTCCGGGCCGGCGCGTGCAGGCTGGTCCCGGTGGGGAGATTGGCATGGCGACAGCCGGGAACAGCCGTTTGTTGGGGGGCCTCGACGCCCTGGTGCGCGCCGCGGGCGCCAAGGTCTGGTCCGCCCGCCTGGCCGAACTCGGCCGCTCCGCCGCCGCCAGCCAGCGCGTGGGCCGCGCCCTGCTGCGGCACCATGCCATCGAGATCACGGTGGACCGCCTGCGCCGCACCGGGCTGGACCGCGCGCCCACGCCGGCCGAAGCGCGCATCATCGCGCTGACGGCCGAGGCGGCTTCGTTGTTCGCCACCCTGTCCGCGCCCGGCAAGGCGCGCATGCGCGCGGCCCTGCGGCAGGGCCTGTCGGGCGAGAACACGCTGGTGCCGCTGTACCACCTGCTGCGCACCGCCGCCCTGAAGCGCGCCCGCGGGTTCGAGGTGCGGTTCGCCGGCTTCGAGGACGGCGCCCCGTTCGACCTGCTGATCCGCCGTGACGGCATGGACGCGGAGATCGCCTGCGACGTGGTCTCCGCCGAGGACGGGCGCGACGTGCATCGCGGCGCCTGGGTGCGGCTGGTCGATGCCATCGACCCCGATCTGCAGACCTGGCTCGCCGCCCATCCCGGCCGCTATCTGCTGAAGCTGACCCTGCCGCAGGGACTGCGCGGCGAGCAGGACCGCCTGGCGGCCCTGCATGGCCGCATCCGCACCATGCTTGCAGGCAGCCGCCGCGCCGACCACGACGAGGCGGCGGTGCTGCGCCTCGATCCGCTGATGCTGGCCGCGGCCCAGGCGGACGAGCTGGGCCTGCTGTCCTCGCTGCGCCGGGAATTCGGGCACGAGGCGCATCTCGCGGTCACCTCCGCCGGCGACGGGGTGTTCGTGCTGGCCGCGCGCGCCGGGCGCGAGAACGAGGTCGCGGCGGCGATCCGCCGGCGCATGGCCGCGATCGCGCCGACCCGGCTGACCGGTGCGCGCCCGGGCATCCTGGCGATGTTCGTCGAGGATACTGACCGCGCCGAGTGGCGCCATCTGCGCGACCGGCTGGAGCTGGAGGGCGAGGCGCGGCAGTTCCTGACCAACCCCGAGGCGCGCCGCGTGGTGGCCGTCACCTGTGCGTCGCGGCTGGAGCTGTTCGGCGCCGGCGCGCCCGACGGCGCTCCGGACGGGGAGGTGCGTTTCCGCAATCCCGCGCATCCCTCGGCCAAGGCCGCCGCCCTGGCGCCCGCGGTGGCCTCGTCCGTGTGAGCCGGGCCGGCCGGCATACACAAGAAGTTTCCACGCCACTGCCACGGGCTTGCCACGATTGCCGCCTGATATCGCCTTGGCCGCGCGGCGGCCGGCTTCGCCGACACGAGGCCGAGCGAACACTGTGAGGGGGCCGTCCGCCCCCGGGATCAGGTGCCATGAGCGAGACGGACTACGCGGAAAAACTGGATGAGCTGGACCGGCTGCTGAACGACCCGGACGTTCCCATGGAACCGTCCCGCGTGTGGTCGCTGCTGGCCGAGATCTCCCAGCACGACATGCCGGCGGCCGTGGCCGAGGCGCGCGGCTAGAGCAATACAATAAGCCAGAGCATGATCGGCGCTTTTATCTGCGCCGATCGTGCTCTGGCCCATCCGCCGGCGGACCAGCGGGACGCCCGCCAAGGCTCAGCCGGATTGCCGCGCCGCGATCAGGAATTCACGGTTCCCCTCGGGGCCCGTGATCGGGCTCTCGGTGATCCCCAGCACCGACCAGCCCGGCAGGTCCGCCCACCAGTCGGAGACCTGCGTGCAGACCCGAGCGTGCACGGCGCGGTCGCGCACCACGCCCTTGCTGCCGACCGCGCCCGGCCCTGCTTCGAACTGCGGCTTGATCAGCGCGATCGCCCAGGCGCCGGGCGCGCACAGCGCAAGCGGCCCCGGCAGCAGCGTGGCCAGGCCGATGAAGCTGGCATCGCAGACCAGGGCGCCGATGGGGTCGGGGAGCGTCGATTTCGTGAGGTAGCGGGCGTTGGTCCGTTCATGCACGACCACGCGTGGGTCGTTGCGCAGCTTCCAGGCAAGCTGGCCGTGGCCGACATCCACCGCATGCACCCGCGCGGCCCCATTGGCCAGCAGCACGTCGGTGAACCCGCCGGTGGAGGCGCCGACATCCAGGCAGACCAGCCCGGCCGGGGACAGGCCGAAATGCGCCAGCCCGTGCGCCAGCTTCAGCCCACCACGGGACACCCAGGGATGGTCCTGGCCGCGCACATCAAGCCGGGTGTCGTCGGGCAGCGACTGGCCGGCCTTCTCGATCCGGCGCTCGCCGGCGAAGACCTTGCCGGCGAGGATCAGCGCCTGCGCGCGGGCACGGCTTTCCGCGAGGCCGCGATCGACCAGCAACTGATCCGCGCGCGCCTTTGCGCCCATGGCGGCGGCCTCAATCCTGCGGATCCTCAGGCACGGACGGCGCCGACGCTGTCGCGGCCGAGCGCGGACAGGGCGGTGGCGACGATGTCCTTGGCGGTGAGCCCGACCTCGACGATCTGCTTCGCCGGGCTGTCATGGTCGATGAAGCGGTCGGGCAGCACCATCGGGCGGATCTTCAGGCCGCCGTCGAGCAGCCCCTTCCAGGCCAGATGCTGCATCACCGCC
>NZ_JAPDNT010000013.1 GCF_025989185.1 Limobrevibacterium gyesilva | reverse complement strand
CAAGCCAAGCCAGGCCATCAAACCCAACCTAACCAAATGCCCAAACCATCAATCCTCATAGGATCAACCTCAGGGCGCCGCCAACGTATCCCTTCCAATTCCAGATTCTATTGTGAAAGAACATCCCGTTTCCGGGTCCGTCGCCGTAGCCGTCGGCGTCGGGAGCCGGTTTCTACTCGGGGACCCCCCAGGTGTCAACGACGTGACAGTGCCGTGATGCCGACCGGCCGCAAAACCTGAAAACCGCCGATTTCCGCGGCTTTCACTAGGGCATCCCGGTAACGACCCCGGCTTCTCGCCACAAAGCGCCCCAAAACAGTCTCGCTATGCACAATTCGCATGGCTTGCGCGGTTCGGACCTCTCCCTGGCATCATCCGTCTTGCCGCCATTCGGCCGCGCCTCGAAGCTGCGGTGATGAACCTCATCATCCGCGACAGTCTCCCTGCCGACATTCCCGCCATCGCCGAGATCTATGCCCACGCCGTCCGCACCGGCACGGCCAGCTTCGAACTCGACCCACCCGACGACGCCGAGATCGCGCGCCGGCGCGATGGCGTGCGCGCCGGCGGCTACCCGCATCTGGTGGCCGAGGACGCCACGGGATTGCTTGGCTACGCCTATGCCGGCCCCTACCGCGCGCGGCCGGCCTATCGTTTCACCGTCGAGAACTCGGTCTATGTCGCCGCTCGCGGGCAGCGCGCCGGCGTCGGCCGCAAGCTGCTGAACGCCCTGATCGAGCGCTGCGAAGTCGCGGGCTTGCGGCTGATGGTCGCGGTGATCGGGGATTCCGACAACGCGCCCAGCATCGGCCTGCACGCGGCCTGCGGCTTCCGGCACGCCGGCGTGCTCCCCAATGTCGGCTGGAAGCACGGCCGCTGGCTCGATTCCGTCCTGATGGTCAGGCCGCTCGGCCCGGGGGCAGCGGAACCGCCACCCCCGGGACGCTGAACCTCAGGCGGCCTCGGCCATCCGCCCGTTGATCACCAGGCCATCCGGGCCCGCCGATACCTGCACGGTCTCGCCCTCGTGCACGGCGCCTTCCAGGATCAGCCCGGCCAGCGGGTTCTGCAGGCTGCGCTGGATCACCCGCTTCAGCGGTCGCGCCCCGTAGACCGGGTCGTAGCCCTCGCCCGCCAGCCACTCCATGGCGCTGCGGTCGAGCTCCAGCGCGATCTTGCGGTCGGCCAGCAGGTTGCGCAGCCGCTCCAGCTGGATATCGACGATCGCCGCCATGTCGGCACGCTGCAACCGACGGAACAGCACGATCTCGTCCAGCCGGTTGAGGAACTCCGGCCGGAAATGGCCGCGCACCACCTGCATCACGTCCTTGTAGGCCAGCGCCAGGTCGGCGCCGTCCGGCTGCGCCGCCAGGATGTCGCTGCCCAGGTTGCTGGTCAGCACGATGATGGTGTTCTTGAAATCCACCGTCCGCCCCTGCCCGTCGGTCAGGCGCCCGTCATCCAGCACCTGCAGCAGCACGTTGAAGACGTCCTCGTGCGCCTTCTCCACCTCGTCGAACAGGATCACCTGGTACGGCCGCCGGCGCACCGCCTCGGTCAGCACTCCGCCCTCATCGTAGCCGACATAGCCCGGCGGCGCGCCGATCAGGCGAGAGACACTGTGCTTCTCCATGAACTCGCTCATGTCGATGCGCACCATCGCCCGTTCATCGTCGAACAGGAACGCGGCCAGAGCCTTGGTCAGCTCGGTCTTGCCCACGCCGGTCGGGCCCAGGAACAGGAAGCTGCCGATCGGCCGGTTCGGGTCCTGCAGGCCCGCGCGCGCCCGGCGCACGGCGTCGGACACCGCCTTCAGCGCATCCTCCTGCCCCACCACACGGCGGCGCAGACCGTCCTCCATGCGCAGCAGCTTGGACCGCTCGCCCTCCAGCATCCGCTCCACCGGCACGCCGGTCCAGCGCGACACCACGCTCGCGATGCCTTCCTCGGTCACCGCCTCGTTCACCAGCCGCCCGCCATCCTGGTCGGCCGCCAGCTTCTTCTCCAGGTCCGGGATCACGGAGTAGCGCAACTCGGAGGCCCGCGTCAGGTCGCCCCGGCGCTGCGCCACCTCTTCCTCGCTGCGCGCCTGGTCCAGCTGTTCCTTCAGCTTCTGCGCGTCCAGCAGCTTCTCCTTCTCCGCCTTCCAGGCCGCGGTCATCGCGTCGGACTTCTCTTCCAGCCCGGCCAGCTCGTGCTCCAGCTTCTGCAGCCGGTCGCGCGACGCTGAATCCTCCTCGCGCTTCAGCGCCTCGCGCTCGATCTTGAGCTGCATCACCCGGCGGTCGAGCTCGTCCAGCTCCTCGGGCTTGCTGTCCACCTGCATGCGCAACCGGCTGGACGCCTCGTCCATCAGGTCGATCGCCTTGTCCGGCAGGAACCGGTCGGTGATGTAGCGGTTGGACAGCGTTGCCGCCGCCACCAGCGCGCCGTCGGTGATGCGCACGCCGTGGTGCAGCTCGTATTTCTCCTTGATGCCGCGCAGGATGCTGATCGTGTCCTCCACGCTCGGCTCGCCCACGAACACCGGCTGGAACCGCCGCGCCAGCGCCGCGTCCTTCTCCACGTGCTTGCGGTACTCGTCGAGCGTCGTCGCACCCACGCAATGCAGCGCGCCGCGCGCCAGCTCCGGCTTGATCAGGTTGGACGCGTCCATGGCGCCGTCCGCCTTGCCGGCGCCGACCAGCGTGTGCATCTCGTCGATGAACAGGATGATCTCGCCGTTCGCGCCCTCGATCTCCTTCAGCACCGCCTTCAGCCGTTCCTCGAACTCGCCGCGGAACTTCGAACCGGCCACCATGGCGCCCAGGTCCAGCGCCAGCAGCCGCTTGCCCTTCAGCGCCTCGGGCACGTCGCCGTTGACGATGCGGATCGCCAGGCCTTCGACGATGGCGGTCTTGCCCACGCCGGGCTCGCCGATCAGCACCGGGTTGTTCTTGGTGCGGCGGGCCAACACCTGGATGGTGCGGCGGATCTCCTCGTCGCGGCCGATCACCGGGTCGAGCTTGCCTTCGCGCGCCAGCGCGGTCACGTCGCGGGCGTATTTCTTCAGCGCGTCGAAGCTGGCCTCGGCGTTCTGGCTGTCCACCTTGCGGCCTTTGCGGATATCGGCCACCGCCTTCTCCAGCGCCTGCGGCGTGGCGCCGGCGCTGCGCAGCGCCTTGGCCGCCCCGCCTTCGCCGTTGGCCAGCGCGACCAGCAGCCGGTCCTGCGCCACATACTCGTCGCCCGCCTTCTGCGCCGCGCGCTGCGCCCCGTCCAGGATGCGCACCAGCGCCGGCGTGATCTGCGGCTGGCCGGCGCCGCTGCCGTGCACCTTCGGCTGCTTGGCCAGCTCGGCCTCGACGGCGGCGCGGGCCGCCTTGTCGTCGCCCCCGGCGGCGCGGATCAGCCCGGCCGCGGCCCCCTCGTCATCGTCCAGCAGCGCCTTGAGCAGGTGCTCCGGCGTCAGCTGCTGGTGGAATTCGCGGATGGCGATGGTCTGCGCGGCCTGGATGAAGCCGCGCGCACGGTCGGTGAATTTCTCGATGTCCATCTTCAATGTCCCTGTTCAGGCGACCCAGGCGTCCCCGCCCCTTAGCAGGCGACGGAGACGCTATGCTCGGACGCAGACATGGGGAATGATCCAGATCAACTCAAGAGGTTCGGACGCAATGCGCATCGATCGCATCTACCGCTACCCCGTCAAAGGTCTGACTGCGGAAGCGCTCGAGGAGGTCGCCGTCGAACCCGGCTGCGCCCTGCCCTGGGACCGCGCCTTCGCACTCGCCCAGGGCGACGCGCCGTTCGACCCGGCCGAGCCGAAATGGCTGCCCAAGACCAATTTCATGTGCCTGCGCCAGAACGCCACGATCGCGCGGCTGAAGGCCAGCTTCGATGCCCGCCACGGCAAGTTGACCATCACCGCACCCGATGGCAGCCGCATCGAGGAGATCGCCCTCGACGAGCCCGGCCGCGCCCGCATCGGCGCCTGGCTCACGGCCTATCTCGGCGCCGAGGCCCGCGGCGCGCCACGCTTCCATCATGTGCCCGGCCATGTCTTCGGCGACCAGCGCACGCCCGTGATCAGCCTCATCAACCAGGCCAGCATCGCCGACCTCGAGCAGCATGTCGGTGTCCGCCGCCACCGCCGCCGCTTCCGCGCCAACATCTATTTCTCCGGCGCCCCTGCCTGGAGCGAGTTCGGCTGGGTCGGGCAGGAGCTGATCATCGGCAGCGCCCGGCTGCGCGTGCTCAAGCGCATCACCCGCTGCCCGGCCACCGAAGTGAATCCGGACACCGGCCTGCGCGACGCCAACCCGATCGCCGAACTGAAGGCGACGTTCGGGCACGCCGACCTGGGCGTGCTCGCCGAGGTGGTCGAGGGTGGCCGGATGGCCCTGGGCGACTCGATCGAGCTGCTGCCGGCTTAAGGCGGACCGCCGCTCAGCGAGCACCGATCGCGGCCGGCCGGCCGACCGTGACCGCGACGTTCACCTCCAGCCCCAGGAAATCGCCCGGCCGCCCGATGAACCCGCCGGCGACCGGCACCGCCTGCTCCGGCGTGCGCGCGGCGCAGACCCGGATCAGGTTGCGCCCGGCGACCAACCCGTTGGTGGGGTCGAACTCCACCCACCCCGCGCCGGGCAGATAGACGGCGCACCAGGCATGGGTATAGCCGCCGCCCACCATCGGCGCGGCACTGTCCACCAGCGCCTCGTCATACAGATAGCCGCTGACGAACCGCGCGGCGAAACCCAGCGAGCGCACCGCCTCCATCATCAGCAAGGCGAAGTCGCGGCAGGCCCCGCTGCCCAGTTCCAGGGTGCGAACCGGCGGGTTGGTTCCCTCCGCGTCGCGCGCCTGATAACGGAACTCGTCCTTGATTGCCTGCGTCATCGCGCTCAGCAGGTCCATGGTGCGCGTCGTCTCGCCATGGCGCACGAACCGCCGCGCCCAGCGATCCACCAGCCGGTCGGGATCGGCATGATGACGCTCCAGCAGGCGCGAGAGATCGGGGAACTCCTCGGCGGCATAGCTGAACGGATAGCTCTCGGCGACCGGGTCGATGGCCTCGCGCGGCAGCGCGGCGATGGCGGGGAAGTGCTCAAGGTCCAATTCGGAGACGATGCGCAGCCGGTCGCCCCGGGCGTCGCCCCAGTCCAGATAGCAGACCGAGTTGCCGAACACGTCATGCGCCCAGCGCACCGCGGCATCCGGCGGCGTCACGCCGAGCGTCGCGTCCAGCAGGCGCAGGTCGTGGCTGTCGCGCGGGCGCAGCATCAGCCGGTGCGTGGTGAAGCGCACCGGCTGCGCATAGCGATATTCGGTCGCGTGCACGACACGAACGCGCGGCATGGCGCGCTACGCCGCCTCCGAGCCACGGCCGCAGGGGTGGCGCAACCGGTCCAGCGCCCCTTCCAGCCGCTTGCGCACCGTGCCGATCCGTCCGACATCGGCCAGGCGCCGGTCGAGGAAGGCCAGCGTCGCCGCATCGTCCTCGCTGTCGTCGCGCAGCCACACCAGCAGCGTGCTGCCGTAGACGCCGGTCAGAATCGCCCGCTTCGTATACCAGCTGAAATCCGCGGAACGGTCGCCAGCGGCATGCCAGATCGTGTCCACCGTCCGCGCCGTGCAGCGGGCCGCGAGCAAGGCGTGATGCGGCAGCGCCAGCACCGCCAGCGCCCGCCGCACCGCCTCGCGATGCGGCCGCAGCCGCTGCAGCCGCAGCACGACGATCGCGCGCACGCGGCCCGGCACACGCAACCCGGACAGGTCCGCGGCCGCCGCATCCTGCTCCATCCGCCGGTCCGTGAGGTCCACGAACGCCTCGATGGCATCGGCAACGCCCCCGGGGAACAGCAACTCGGCGTCCAGCGGGTCCATGCCGATATCGCCCAGGGCGGCACGCAAGGTCGCCATGGTCCAGCCCTGCGCCGGCACGCGCGCCAGCAGCGCGTCCACCGCCGCATCGCGTTCGGCGCTGCGTTCCGGGGGGGCGATCATGTTGCCGCCGCCAGGACGGCCGCCTGGGCCGCCTGCTGCGCCGCCGCCCGCTGCTCCGCCGCGCGCGCCAACTCCTCGGCAAATCCGAACAGCGAGAAATCGCTCATGCGCATCGGGTACAGGATGCCGTCCAGATGGTCGTATTCATGCTGCACCACCCCGGCATGGAACCCGGTCACCTCGCGCCCGACCGGCCTGCCGTCGGTGTCCACGCCGGCATAGCGAATGCGCCAGGCGCGGGGCACGGCCGCGCGCAGGCCCGGGATGGACAGGCAGCCTTCCCAGCGCAGCCGCGCGTCCTCGCCGATCATCTCGATGCTCGGGTTGATCACCACCGTGTTCGGCATTGCCACGTCGTCCGGGTCGCCGGACGCGCGATCGACGTTCACCCGGAACACGAACAGGCGCAGCGGCACGTGCACCTGCGGCGCGGCCAGCCCGGCGCCGTTCGCGTCGTCCATGGTCTCGATCATGTCCGCGACCAGGCGGCGGATCTCCGGCGCGGTGGGATCGGCCACCGGCTCGGCACGCTGCAGCAGCACGGGGTGGCCCATTCGGGCGATCTTCAGGATGGCCATGACGTCTCCAGGAACTGCATCCGGACATGTTATATGGGGGGCCCATACAGGTGGTCCGAAAAGACTTTGGCGAGGCGAAGGGACCGTGTTATAGCGCGCGCCTTCCGGGGCGGGCAGCCGTCCGGGAACCCTTTTTGTCGTCCCGACAGGCGGGATGACCTCACCGAGAGGAGTAGGCGGCCAAGTGCAGGTTCTGGTACGCGACAACAACGTCGACCAAGCGCTGAAGGCGCTCAAGAAGAAGATGCAGCGCGAAGGCATCTTCCGCGAGATGAAGCTCCGTCGCCACTACGAAAAGCCGTCCGAGCGCCGCGCCCGCGAGGCTGCCGAGGCTGTCCGCCGCGCCCGCAAGATGGAGCGCAAGCGGCTGGAGCGCGAAGGCTTCTAAGGATCCTGGCTATCCCGGCCGCCCGGGACAGACCGTTCACCGCGGCGCGGGCGCTACGCCCGCAAGCCGCGGCCGGCATGTACCAAATCCGCAAACAGGATCAGGAAACGGGCGGCAGCGTGGCCTCGATGAGGTCCGCGACGGCCTGATTGCCCTGGGCGCGCAGCGCCGCGATCACGCCCTGCCGATCGGCCGCGCTGCGATTCTGGCTCATCTTCCACTGCGCCTCGATCCGCTCCGCCCGCAGGCGGAAAGCGCGGATGCCCTTGAACATGGCGGCGCGATACTTCTCCTCCAGCGCATCGAGGTCGAACCGCTCGGGGTCGTCGACCCCGAGCGCGCGCAGGATCGCGGCCGTCCCCGCCGCGTCATCCACCGCCTCCAGCCGCCCATGGACATGCACGGCCACATAGTCCCAGGTCGGCACCGCCGGCTGGGTACGATACCAGCCCGGCGAGATATAGGCGTGCGGCCCCGAAAAGATCGCCAGCGCCGTCCCGCCATCCAGGGCGGCGCATTGCGCGTTCGCCGCCGCCAGATGCGCCCCCAGCACCAGCGACTCACCCTCCCGCTCCACCACGAACGGGATATGCGAGGCATCCATGCCCCCCGGCCCGTGCGTAACCAGCACGCCGAACGGATTGGCGGCGATCAGCGCGGCGATGCGGTCGGGATCGGTCTCGATAAAGGCGGGGCGGAGATACATCAGACGGCCTTTCTCTCTTGCGTCGCTTAAAAAATACAATAGCATTGGTCTGCCAATAAATGCCAAATTCCAATGTTCTTACCAGACCAATCCCGCCAGCAGGCCGTGTTCGACCAGCTCCGCCAGGGCATCCTGGCCGGCACCCTTCCGGCCGGCGCCCGGCTGCCGCCCACACGCCACCTTGCCGAGGAGCTGGGCGTCGCCCGCCAGACCGTGGTGCTGGCCTATGAGCGCCTGGCCGCCGAGGGCTATGTCCGCGCCCGCATCGGCAGCGGCACCTTCGTGGCGGCCGACCTGCCGGACGCCGCCCCGCCGCCGGCCGCACCCCCGGCATCGGCCACCGCCCCGCTGTCGCGCCGCGGCACCGCGCTGGCTGCCACGCCCGCCTCCGCCGCCGGCCCCGTCGCCGGCGGCTCCGGCCTGCTCGCCCCCGGCGTGCCGGCGACCGAGCTGTTCCCCGCCGCCGCCTGGGCCAGCTGCACCACCCGGGTATTACGGGCGCTGACGCCGGAGCAGGCCGGCTATCCCGATCCGCAGGGCCTGCCGGCGCTGCGCGCCGAAATCGCCGCCCATCTCGCCGCCAGCCGCGGCCTGCTTGCCGATCCCGACCACATCGTCGTCACCGCCGGCACGCAGCAGGCGCTGCGCATCGCCGCCGACCTGCTGCTGGATGCCGGCGACCCCGCCTGGGTCGAGGATCCCGGCTACATCGCCGGCCGCGGCGCACTGCTGGCGGCCGGCGCGGCCATCGTCCCGATCCCCAGCGACGCCGAAGGCCTGGACGTCGCCGCCGGCATCCGTCTCGCACCCACGGCGCGGCTTGCCCTGGTCGCGCCCTCGCACGCCACCCCGCTCGGCGGCGCGCTGGCGATCGGGCGCCGGCTCGCTTTGCTGGACTGGGCGGCCCGCGCCGATGCCTGGCTGCTGGAGGACGATTGCGATTCCGAATTCCGTTGGGAAGGCAAGCCGCTGCCGCCGCTGGCGACCCTCGACCGCGCCGGCCGCGTGATCTACTGCGGCACCTTCAGCAAGACGCTGGCGCCGGCGCTGCGGCTGGGCTTCGCGGTGGTCCCGGCCCCGCTCACGCCCGCCTTCGTGCGCGCCCGCACTTTGATGGACCGCGGCCCCGGCACGCTGCACCAGGCGGTGATGGCCGAGTTCATGCGCCAGGGCCGGCTCGCCCCGCATATCCGTCGCATGCGCACCGAATATGCCCATCGCCGCGACGTGCTGCTGGCGGCGCTGCGCAAGCACTGCCCCGCCGTCACCCCGGTCGCCGCCCCCGGCGGCCTGCATCTGGTCGTCCACCTCGCCGACGACGCGGACGAGACCGCCGTGCTGCACGCCGCCCGCGCCCGCGGCCTCGCCGTCTCGCCGCTCGGTGCCTATTTCAACGGCACGCCCCGCATGAAAGGCCTGGTGATCGGTTTCGCCACCACCCCCACGGCGCTGGCCGCCGACGCGGCGCGGCGGCTGGCCGCGGCGATCCGGGCAACGTAGGAATTCCCAGCCGTTTTCGTCCGGCTCAAAGCCCCGCCCGTTCCAGCCGCAGGATCGCCCGCGCGCAGGCCTGGGCCCGCGGCACCAGGCTGTCGATGCGCAGGAACTCGTCCGGACTGTGCGCCTTGCCGCCCACCGGCCCCACCGCGCAGATCGTGGGCGCACCCACGCCGGCGGTGAAGCCGCTGTCGGCGCAGCCGCCGGTGAACTCGCCAGCCGTCGTGAAGCCGCTGGCGGCGGCCGCGTCCACATACAGCTCGAACAGCTTCTTCGCCGCCGCACTCTGCGTCAGCGGCAGGAACTCGCCGCGGATGGTCAGCTCGGCCTTGGTGCCGGGGACATAGCTATGGCCAATGATGGTCTCGATCCGGGCCATGATGTCGTCCCGGTCCTCGGGCTTCACATAGCGCAGGTCGATCTGCCCTTCGGCCCAGGGGGCCACGGTGTTGACGCTCTGTCCGCCGCTGACCAGGCCGACATTCAGCGTTATCCCCCGCTCCAGGTCGGTCAGCGCGTGAATCGCCTGGATCTTGCGGGCCAGTTCCTCGATGGCGCTGATGCCTTCGCTGAAATTGCCGCCGGAATGCGCGGCCCTGCCGGTAACGCGGAACACGCTGAACACGCCGCCCTTGCGCCCCGTGACCACGTTGCCGGAGACGCGGCCGGGCTCGCTGTTGAACACCACGCGGGCGCGCCGCGCCTCCGCCTCGATCACCGGGCGCCCTTCGGGGCTGCCGATCTCCTCGTCGCCGGTGAACAGGCCGACCAGCGGCGCCGGCGCGCCGCCGAACTTCGCGAACGCCGCCAGCACGAAGGCGTTCATCACCAGCCCGGCCTTCATGTCCGCGACCCCCGGGCCATAGGCGACGCCGTCGCGGATTGTGAAGGGGCGGCGCACCGCCTCGCCATCGGGGAACACGGTGTCGCGATGGCCCATCAGCACGATGTTGCCGCCGGCATTGCCGGCCGGCCCGTCCCAGGGCACCGCGGCGCGCAGGCAGTCGCCGGCCTTCGCCTGTGCCAGCCGCTCCACGGGAATGCCATGTGCGGTCAGGAACCGCTCCACCACCGCGCCCACGGCGTCGATGCCCGGCTTGTTGTAGCTGCCGCTGTCGATGTCGACCATGTCGCGCAGCAGGCCGATCATCGCCTCCTGCTGGGTGGCCAGCCAGGACGCGATCCTGGATTCGGTGGTCTCGACGTTCATCGGGTCTCTCTCCGGCGCGATTGCGGCACGGGCCGATCATGCCGGCGCGCCGAGGGAATGGCCAGTCAGGCCGGAGCATGGACCGCCCCAGCATGTGATCGGCCCAGGCGCCGCGGATCGGCTAATCTGGTGCCGCCGCAGCGCCGGCACGGCGCGGCATCAACAACATCCACAATCATGCGGAGGGGCGGCGGCAATCATGTCGGATACGCAAAAACTTGCGCATCGTGCGCTCGGCTCGGGCGGATTGTCGGTTTCCGCGATCGGCCTCGGCTGCATGTCGCTCTCCGGCGTCTACGGCAACGCCGACGACGCGGCATCGGAGGCGCTCATCCGGCACGCCATCGACCAGGGCGTCACCCACCTGGACACCGCGGACATGTATGGCTGGGGTCACAACGAGCAGCTGGTAGGCCGCGCCATCAAGGGGCGCCGCGAGGATGTCGTGCTCGCCACCAAGTTCGGCCAGACCCGCCGCGAGGGCCAGCCGAACGGCGTGAACGGGCGCCCCGACTACGTGGCAAAAGCCTGCGAGGCGAGCCTGCGGCGGCTCGGCGAGGAGGTGATCGACCTCTACTACCAGCACCGCGTCGATCCCGCAGTCCCGATCGAGGAAACGGTGGGCGCCATGGCCCGCCTGGTGGAACAGGGGAAGGTGCGCCATATCGGCCTGTCCGAGGCGCGGCCTGAGACCATCCGCCGGGCGCACAACGAACATCCGATCGCGGCAGTGCAGACCGAATATTCCCTGCTGTATCGCACCGAGGCCGAAGAGACGCGGGAGACCACGCGCGAACTCGGCATCGGCTTCGTCGCCTATTCGCCGCTGGGCCGCGGGTTCCTCACCGGCGCGATCCAGAGCCTCGAGGACGTGCAGGGCTGGCGTGCCGCGCATCCGCGGTTCCAGGCGGCGAATTTCGCCCGCAACCGCGAACTGGTCGGGCGCGCCGAGACGATCGCCGCGGCGAACCGCTGCACGCCGGCGCAGCTCGCCCTGGCCTGGCTGCTCGCCCAGGGGGAGGATGTCGTGGTGATCCCCGGCACCCGCGACAAGGCACGGCTGAACGAGAACCTGGGCGCGTTGCGGATGCTGCTCTCGCCGGAGGATGTGGGGCGGGTGTCCGCGGCGGTCCCGCTCGGCGCCGCGGCCGGCACGCGCTACCCCACCGCCGGCATGGCGTCGGTGTACATCTGAGTGGAGGCCGCCTGCCGCCTTATTGCAGATCCGGCATCGCGAACGGCTGCGCCACCTCCAGCGTGCGCGCGGCGCGCAGTACCAGGTCGTCGCGATACAGGGCCGCGGCGATCTGCACCGAGCGCGGCAGGCCGGTCTGGGTGAAGCCCATGGGCACCGAAATCGCCGGCTGGCGCGTCAGGTTGAAGGCACAGGTCCAGGGCGCCCATTGCGTCCACAGCGCCTCCACCGGGTTCACCGTGGGCGCGTCCGCCAGCGGCGCCGGGGCGGCCACGCAGGGGCTCAGCACCAGGTCGTAGCGCTGGTGGAACCGCGCCATGGCATTGGCGGCCATGACGCGCTGCGCCTCGTATTCCAGCATGTCGGCGGCGGAGGCACCGGCATTGGCGGCGGCGACCTCCAGCAGCCCCTGGTCCAGCATGTGCCGCCGCGTTTCCGGGAACGAGTGCACCAGCCGGGCCAGCGCCACGCCCCACACGCGCGAGAAGATCGCCCGCATGTCCGGCAGGCCGGGATCGGCTTCCTCCACCTCGGCGCCGGCGTCCATCAGGAATTGCGCCGCCTGCTCGACCGCCGCGATCCCCTCCCAGTCCACCGGCGCGTCGAAGCCGGGGCGGCGCAGCACGGCCACGCGCAGCTCGGCCACGCCCTCCTCGATGCCGTCCCGCCAGTCCCGGGCATCGTCGGGCAGGCAGAACGGGTCGCGCAGGTCGTGCCGGGCGATCGCCGACAGCATCAGGGCCGCATCGCGCACCGTGCGCGTCATCGGCCCGGCCACGGCGACCGGCGCGAAGGCGCCCAGCGGCCATTGCGGCACCCGCCCGAAGCTGGGCTTCAGCCCGACCACGCCGCACCATGCGGCGGGAATGCGGATCGAACCGCCGCCGTCGGTGCCGATATGCAACGGTCCGAACCCCGCGGCGGCCGCCGCCCCGGCGCCGGAGGACGAGCCGCCGGTGGTGTGCCGCACGTTCCAGGGATTGCGGGTGATGCCGTGCAGCGGGCAGTCGCCTGGCGACTTCCAGCCGAACTCGGTGGTGGCGGTCTTGCCGATGATCACCGCACCCGCCGTCTTCAGCCCCAGCACCAGCGGCGCGTCATCGGCCACCGGCGCGGGGTCGCTCAGGCGGCTGCCACGGCGGGTCGGCAGGCCGGCCATGTCCACCAGATCCTTCACCGTGCCGGGCACGCCGTCGAGAATGCCGATCGGCCGGCCCGCCCGCCAGCGCGCCTCGCTCTCGCCCGCCGCCGCCAGTGCCGCCGGGTTCATCACCGCGAAGGCGTTCAGCGAGGGGTTCAGCCGCGCCACCCGCTCGGTGACCGCCTGCAGCACCTCCATCGGGCTCAGGGTGCGACGGGCGTAGTGGCCGAGGAGTTCCTCGGCCGACATCAGGGCGGGATCGGTGGTGGACATGGCATCTTCCGAACTGGAGCAAACCTGTGCAGCATAGGCGCCGACGACACGGAGGGAACCCTGTATGGACGACAGCGCCAAACACCCGGCAGGCGAGGCCTGGGAATGGCCCGAGGAAGTCTGGCGCCGCATCGTCGAGCGTGCCCGCGCCGGACGCAGCCTGGCACCGAAATCCTGGCCGGGCGGGGCGCGCTGCGCGGTGGCGCTGTCGTTCGACGCCGATCATGAGACGATCCCGCTGCGCGACACCGACGAGAGCCCGATGCGCATCAGCCAGGGCCAGTACGGCAACCGCCAGGGCGTGCCGCGCATCCGCCGCCTGCTGGAGCGCGAGCAGGTTCCCGCCACCTTCTTCTATCCCGCCGTCTCCGGGCTGCTGCATCCCGACGAGGTGCGCGGCGTGGCCGCCGAGGGCCACGAGATCGGCATCCATTCCTGGATCCACGAGCGCAACACCGCCCTGCCCTTCATGGCCGAGCGCGACCTCAGCTACCGCGCCGCCGACGTGCTGGACCGGCTTTCCGGCCGGCCGCCGGTGGGCATGCGCACGGCGAGCTGGGACTTCTCGCCCAACACGCTGCAGATCATCCAGGAGATGGGCCTGCTCTACGACAGCAGCCTGATGGCCGACGACGACCCGTACGAGTTGCTGGCCGACGGCAACGCCACCGGCATCGTCGAGCTGCCGCCGGAATGGATCCGCGACGACGCGGTCTATTTCAACATGCAGCGCTTCTCCGGCCTGCGCCCGTACACGCCGCCCTCGGCGGTGGAGGAGATCTTCCGCGCCGAGTTCGACGGCGCCTGGAACGAGCACGGGCTGTTCCTGCTGACCATGCACCCGCACGTGATCGGCCACCGCAGCCGCATCGTGCTGCTGGAGCGGCTGATCCGCTACATCAAGTCGCGCGGCTCGGTGTGGTTCGCGACGCACGAGCAGGTGGCCCGCTGGTGCAAGGCCAACGCCTGACCGCTGCGGCTGCGGGCCGGCAGAAGGCCTGGTCCATCGCCCTGCTGGCGCTGTGCGAGGTGCTGGCGATGTCGCTGTGGTTCGCCGCCTCGGCGGTGGGGCCGCAGCTCAAGGCGCTGTACCACCTCACCGGCCTGCACCAGGCGGCCTTCGCCAGCGCCGTGGCGCTGGGGTTTGTCGGCGGCACGCTGGTCAGCGCCAGCCTGGGCCTGCCGGACCGGGTGGACCCGCGGCGGCTGTTCAGCCTGTCCGCCGCGGTTGCCGCCCTGGCCAATGCCGCCATGGTGGCAATCGATCCGGGGTCCTGGATGTCGGTGGTCCTGCGCCTCGTGGTGGGCGCCTGCAGCGCCGGCATCTATCCCGTGGGGATGAAGCTCGCCTCCACCTGGGCGAAGGCGGACATGGGGCTGCTGGTGGGCATCCTGGTCGGCGCACTGACCCTGGGCAGCGCCTCGTCCTTCCTGGTCTCGGCCGCGGATACGCTGGACTGGCGGGTGCCGGTGCTGGCGGCATCGGCCTGCGCCCTGGCCGCGGCCGTACTGATCAACGCCTTCGTGCTGGGCCCGCGGCTGCTGCAGGCCACCGCGTTCCGCCCGGCGATGGCGGCGGAGGCGTGGCGGGTGCCGGCGCTGCGCCTCGCCAATCTCGGCTATTTCGGCCACATGTGGGAGCTGTATGCCATGTGGGCCTGGATCGGCGTGTTCCTGGACGCGAGCTTCCGCGCCCATCTCGGCAGCGACCCCGGCGTGGCCGCCAAGCTCGCCACGGCGGCGGTGATCGGCGCCGGCGCCCTGGGCTGCCTGCTGGGCGGGCTGTTCGCCGATCGCTGGGGCCGCACCACCCTGACCATCGCCGCCATGCTGGTCAGCGGCTTCTGCGCGCTCGCGGCCGGCCTGCTGTTCGGGGCGAGCCCCTGGCTGCTGCTGCCGCTCTGCCTGGTCTGGGGCGTCTCGGTGGTGGCGGATTCCGCGCAGTTCTCCGCCAGCGTCATGGAACTGTCTGCGCCCTCGCTGGTCGGCACCATGGTGACGGTGCAGACCTGCTTCGGCTTCCTGCTGACCATCGCCTCCATCCACCTGATCCCGCCGGTGGTGGACCTGGTCGGCTGGCAGTATGCTTTCGCCACGCTGGCGATCGGCCCGTTTCTGGGCGCCTGGGCGATGCTAAGGCTGCGCTGGCATCCGGCCGCCGCCCGGCTGGCAGGCGGGCGGAGATGAGTTGACGCGCCGCCGATCTTTCCTGCCAGCAACGGCAGGTTCGAGGAGGTGTCCGTGGCGAAGGAAGGCCTGATCAGCGTCCCCGCCGCCCGTCCGGTCGCCGAGATCGTGGACCGGCTCGAAGCCGGGCTCGCCGCAAAGGGCGTGACCGTGTTCGCCCGCATCGATCACGCGGCGGGCGCCGCCGCCATGGACCTGCCGCTGCGGCCGACAACGCTGCTGATCTTCGGCAGTCCCCAGGCAGGAACGCCGCTGATGCAGGCCGAGCCGACGATCGGCCTCGACCTGCCGCTCAAGATTCTCGCCTGGGAAGACGCGACGGGAAATGCGTGGCTGACATATGACGACCCGGCGTGGCTGGCGCGCCGCCACGGCATTGATCCGGCGGAATATCTGTCGGTGGCGGCCATGACGGCGCTGCTCGATGCGCTGGTGCATGAAGCGAACGCCCCATGATATGACCACGAGCAGCGGCGGATCTGCGTGACGGAGCCAGGTCCGGGCGGTGTCCGAGTTTGAACGTCCGCAAAGGATGGAACGCGGACAGCTGGTGGGTCCATTCAGAGCGTAGAGTGCGCCTTTGCCTCACGCTGATAGACCCCAAAAAGAGCCTTTCCGATCAGCGACGTTTCGGCCTGAATACATTGTTCATACACGTTGGCCCGCATCGCCTGGATTGCTCTGTCCTGCGGCGAGGCAGTGGCAGCAAGCTCGACAAGGTGGGCTGCCAGCCGGGTCTGGCCGCCTTCCGCCAGAACCGCGGCGCGCCGCGCCAGCCTGTCAGCCCCGCCCGCGAGGGACGCCAACTCGGCTGCCAGCTCGGCCGCAGGGGCAGGTTTGAGGTGGGCGGGGTTCCCGTCGAACCAACCGGCATAGAGATGCCAGATGTTGCGGACGACGAACTCCGGATCGTCGTATTTCGGCCGCAGGTACGGCTTCGCCAGGAGCTCGGTGGGAGCTGACACAGAATGCAGGACTTCGTCCAGTGAACGCCCCTTGTTCATCAGCTCCAGCGTCTGGCCGGTCAGGCTTTCCAGCACCTCGGCGCCGTCCCCCAGAACCTGGGCCGCCCTCGCCTCGCCGAAGATGGCGGGGCCGTGGCCAGGGATCACCACCTCCGGCTTCAAAGCCTGCATCCGGCGCAGGGCGGCCGCCCAGTCCGGCCCGAACCGCTGGACCTTACGTGGATTGCCCGCATTCGGGAAAACCCAGATCACGAAATCGCCGCTCGCCAGGACGCGCTGCTCCGGCAACCAGACGAAGGTGGCGTCATCGGTCTCCCCGCGTCCGTGGAACAACTCGATCCGCACGCCGCCGACCATCAGAGCGAGAACATCATCGTAAACCTCGTCGGGGCGGCGATGCGCCTCCGGGAAGGTGTAGCCCGGCTGGTTGAACTGGCGGCCCATCACCAGGCTGTTCAGCCCGTGCGTCGCATCGTAGCGGTCGAACCGATTCAGGACGTTGCGATGGGCGATGATGCGCGGCCGCGCGATCCCTCTTGCATCGGCCTCCTGGTCGAGGAGCCTGGCTCCCCAGGTGTGGTCGATATGGCCGTGGGTGTAGATGACCGTATGAACCGGGCTATCGTCCCAACGGCGCAAAGCCGCGAGTGTCTGGCTCGCGGTTTCCCGGCTGCCCGTGTCCACGAGCACCAGCCCGGCATCGGTGCGCACGGCGGTCGCGTTGCCGAACAGATAGCCCGTGTGGATGGCGATGACGCTGTCCGTGATCGGCTTGGCGGACCCTCCGGACACGGCTGCCGTCCACTCCTCCATTGCCGCGGCGCCAATCCAGAGTCGCTCGAATAACGGGTCTTGTTCCACCTGATTGTGCCTCGTTGTTGTGAACATGCGGGGTAGACGGCCGCAATTTTACGGCCGCGAGTTGTTGCGTGAAGGTCGCCCCTGGGTTGACAGCGGTCATCCGATAGGGCCCCATACCAGCGGCCATAAAGAATGGCCGCTGGTATGAGTCGTTATTTTGCGCGCCGCCGCCCACCAACCCGGCGCGCAGGCTGATCACCGCCGCCGCCGCCGCGAACAAAGCGCCGATGGTGAAGATCCAGGCGTCGAGAGGCACGCCGCCCGGCGCCATCAGCGCATCGGCGTACCCCGTGAGATTGGCCACGCAGCCGGCAATGGCGGCGCCGATGGCATAGCCCGCCGACTGGGTGGTGGGCACCAGCCCGGCCGCCCGGTCGGCCTCGCCGGGTTGCGCGGCTTCGGTGATCGCCTGGTTCAGGAATCCCCAGCCGACGCCGAAGCCGCTGCCGATCAGCACCTGGCAGGGCACCAGCAGCACCGGCCACTCGGCGGGCAGCGCCACCGCCGTGCCGGCCAGCCCCGCCGCCAGCAGCACCGGGCCGAGGCGGATGAACAGGCGGCGGGCGCGGGCCTCGGTGAAGTTCGCGGTCAGCACGGCCGTGCCGCTCCAGGACAGCGCCATCACCGCCACCAGGGCCCCGGCAGCCGTGGGTGTGTAGCCCCACAGGCTCTGCACGGAGATCGGCAGATAGACGGAGGTGGTGGCCTGGCCGAGCGGCATCAGGAACACGACCCACAGCCCCGCCCCCACGACCGTGCGGACGGCGAACGCATCGCCGGGGAACAACCGCCCCGGGGCCCGGCGGTCCGCCGCGAACACCGCGGCGAGCGTCAGGAACCCCAACCCGACCAGCGCCGCCGCCAGCCAGGCCGGCCCGGCCACGCTCGCCACTGCGATCAGCATGATCCCGCCGGCGATGCCCGCCAGCCGCCCCATCGGCACGGACTTACCGGACGGCGGCCCGGTGCCGGCGCGCGACGAGGTGGCCGGCAGGGCCCGCGGCACCAGCACCAGGAACACCGCGATGACGGGAATATTGACCAGGAACGCCGCCCGCCAGGACACCGCCTCGGTCAGCGCGCCGGCCAGCGCCGGGCCGCCGAACGCGGCCAGCGCCCAGACCACGGCCAGCAGGCCGAATGCCTTCGGCACCATGCGCTGCGGATACAATTCGGCCACCAGGGCATAGCAGGCCGCGGCGATCGCGCCCTCGCCCGCGCCTTGCAGCGTCCGCCCGACCAGCACCACCGCCATCGACGGCGCGCCGCCCGCCGCCACCGTTCCGGCCAGGAAGACCAGCGCCGCGGCGGACAGCAGCGGCCGCGCGCCGAAGCGCTGCTTGAGGAACCCCGCTGCCGATCCGGTGACAATGGCGGCGACCAGGTACAGCGTCGCCGTCCAGCCGATGAAATGGATGCCGCCGAGCTCGCGGACCGCCGAGGGCATGGCGGTGGACACCAGGAAGCTGTTGAAGGCGTACACGCCCTCGCCGAGGCACAGGGTCAGGGTCACCGGCGCCATGCCGCGCGCGAACAGGCCGGTCCAGTCTGCGCGGACTCCGAGGCTCACCGGCCGCCCTCCCGTTTGGCAACGCAAGCCTTATTACATTGACCTGTCAGGTAAGGGGCGGGCTGACCGCCCGGTTCAGTCGGCCGCCGCGTCGCCGTCCTTCTCCGTTCGCCCGCGCTGGCGCCGGCCCAGGGCCAGCTCGGTGACGATGCCGTGCAGCGTGCGCAGCTCCTGCACGGTCACTTCGCCGCGCTCGAACAAGTGGCGGATGTTGCGGACCATGCCCGGGCGCTTGGGCTTGTTGCGCAGGAAGCCGCAGGCATCCAGTTCGGCGACCAGGTGGCCCAGGAAATTGTCCAGCTCGCCCTTGGTCGCGACCGCGGTCTCGTTGGTCATGAGGCGGCGCGGCAGCGTGACGTCGTCGGCGGTCCACCATTCATACGCCATCACCATCACCGCCTGGGAAAGGTTCAGCGACATGAAGCCGGGATTGAGCGGATAGCGCACCAGCGTGTCGGCGCAGGCCATGTCGTCGTTGTCCAGCCCGGCGCGCTCGGGGCCGAACAGGATGCCGGCGCGCAGGTCGCGGGCGCAGATGACGCGCAGCTCGGCGGCGGCGCCGCGCGCGGTCAGCAACGGCTTGACGATGTGGCGCGGACGCGGGCAGGTGGCGACGACCCGGTGCAGGTCCGCCACCGCCTCGGCGACGGTGTCGTGGATGGTCAGGTTGTCCAGGATGCGGTCGGCGCCGGAGGCGTTGCGCCACGCCTTCTCCTGCGGCCAGCCGTCGCGCGGGGCGACCAGGCGCAGATGGAACAGCCCGCCATTGCCCATGGCACGCGCCACCGCGCCGATATTGTCGGCGAGCTGCGGGCGCACCAGGATCACCACCGGGCTGTTGCCGATGGGCGCGAGATCCGCGCCGCCGTCGCGCCCGGTCATGCGCGGCCTCCCCTCACCTGCGGCGCCATGTCGTGCCGCCGGCGCTGTCCTCCAGCAGGATGCCCCTGGCGTCCAGCGCGGCACGGATCGCGTCGGCCCGGGCGAAGTCGCGCGCCTTGCGGGCTTGCAGGCGCTCGGCGATCGCGGCCTCGACCTCGGCCGAGTCGTCGCCATGGCCGCGGAACCACTCGGCCGGCTCGGCCTGCAGCAGCCCCAGCACCGCGCCGGCGGCCCGCAGCCCCGCCGCCGCCGGCGCATCGCCGGCCATCGCCGCATCGGCCAAGGCGTGCATGGCCGACAATGCCAGCGGCGTGTTCAGGTCGTCGCACAGCGCCTCCAGCACCGCTGCCGGCAGTTCGTCCGCCGCCCGCGCCGGCGTGCGCTCCAGGGCACGGTAGAACCGGTCCAGCTCCTTGCGCGCCTCCTGCAGCGCCGTGTCGGAGAAATCCAGCAGCGCGCGGTAATGGGTGCGCAGCAGCAGCAGCCGCACCGCCTCCGCCGGGGCCTTGGCCAGCACCTCGCGCACGGTGAAGAAGTTGCCGAGGCTCTTCGACATCTTCTCGCCGTTGATGATCAGCATGCCGTTATGCACCCACATCCGCGCGAACCGGCTGCCGGGGAAGGCGCAGACGGATTGCGCCAGCTCATTCTCGTGGTGGGGGAAGATCAGGTCGGTGCCGCCGCCGTGAATGTCGAAGGTCTCGCCGAGATAGCGCCACGACATCGCGCTGCACTCGATGTGCCAGCCCGGCCGGCCGCGGCCCCACGGGCTGTCCCAGCCCGGGAGGCCCGGCGGCGAGGGCTTCCACAGCACGAAATCGCCGGGGTCGCGCTTGTACGGCGCCACGTCGATGCGCGCGCCGGCCAGCAGCTCATCCGGGCTGCGGCCGGACAGCTTGCCGTAGGCGGGGAAGCTCGGCACCGCGAACAGCACGTGCCCCTCGGCGACATAGGCGTGGCCGCCGGCGATCAGCCGCTCGATCAGCGTGATCATCTCGGCGATGTGCTGCGTCGCGCGCGGCTCGATGTCCGGCGGCAGGTTGCCGAGTGCGGCCATGTCGGCGTGGAAATCGGCCGCGGTGCGCGCGGTGATGGCGCCGATCGGCTCGCCGCTCTCGGCCGCGCGGGCGTTGATCTTGTCGTCCACGTCGGTGATGTTGCGCACATAGGTGACGCGCGGATAAAGCCGGCGCAGCAGCCGCGCCAGCACGTCGAACACCACCACCGGCCGCGCATTGCCGATATGCGCGAGGTCGTAGACCGTCGGGCCGCAGACATACAGCCGCACATGGCCGGGTTCGAGCGGCTGGAGCGTCTCCCGCCGCCGGGTCAGGCTGTTGTGCAGTCGCAGTTCGGGCATGTGCGGTCCACCTGTTTGCCCCCGCTTTCTCGACCAAGCGCGCGTGCAAATCAACGCGGACCGGCGCGGGCGGCGTGCGCTTGACAACCGCGGCGGCGAATGAGCCTTTCCCGTGGCACCCATGCCCCGCCACCAGTTGCCTGTTGCATGACATTCGGCCTGATCACCATCGTGCTCGGCGGCGGCGCCGTCATCGGACTCGTATCCTGGTTCGGCGTCCAGTCGATCGGCCACGAGGTGCTGCAGGCGGGCTGGGTCATCCCGTTGACCACGGTGCTGCTGCTGCTCCAGCTCTATGTGTCCGCAGTCGCCTGGCGCATCGCGGTGGGCGAGGCGCGCCCGCGCGTCGGCCGCTATTTCCGCATCCGCTGGATCCGCGAGGCGGTGAACTCCCTGCTGCCGGTGGCCCAGCTCGGCGGCAACATCGTGGGCATCCGCATGCTGGTGCAGCGCGGCGTGCCCGGCCCGCTGGCCGGGGCCGGCACCACGCTGGACCTCACCATCGAGGCGGTGACGCAGTTCCTGTTCACCCTGGCCGGCTTCGCTGTGCTGGCCGCCGTGGCCGCGCATTCCGACGCCTGGGCGCCGTGGGTGACCTGGGCGCTGGCCACCATGGCGCTCGGGCTGGCCGGCTTCATCCTGGCCCAGCGCGCCGGCCTGATGCGCATCATCGAGTGGCTCGCCAGCCGGCTGAACGGCGTGTTCCCCGCTTTGTCGGTGGCCGCCGTGCGCGGTCTGCACCAGGAGCTGATCCGGCTGCACCAGGACCGCACCGCGCTCGCCAAGGCCACCGGCCTGCATCTGCTGGCCTGGATACTGGGCGTGGCCGAGACCTGGATCACGCTGACTGCCATGGGACGCCCGACGTCGCTCGCGGAGGCCTTCGTCATCGAAAGCCTGGGCATGGCCGCGCGCAGCGCCGGCTTCGTGGTGCCGGGGGCGCTCGGCGTGCAGGAGGCCGGGTTCATCGTGGTGTGCGACCTGTTCGCCATCCCGGCCGAGACCGCCATCGCCCTGTCGATGGTCAAGCGCGCCCGCGAATTGCTGGTCGGCGTGCCCGGCCTCGTGCTGTGGCAATGGAGCGAGGGCCGGCGCCTGCTGCAGCGCGGACAGGCCACCGGACCTGGCGTGCGAACGCCTAGAGCGTGATCGCCACAGGTGGAATCACACGGAGGCGTGAATCACGCGATAAAACAAAGGCCTAGAGCCTGATCGGAACGCCTATCGGTTCCGATCAGGCTCTAGCGTGCGAACGCCGCCCTGATCTGGCCCGCCATGTCGGCGGCGACGTCGCCCCAGGTCGTCCGGGCGGCGTCCTGCGCCGCCGGCGGGGGCGGGTTGTCCAGCAGTTGCGCCAGCACCGCCGACAGGCTCTCCGGGGTGGGATCGCACATGCGGGCCAGCGGTTCGTCGCCCAGCTGCTCGGTCATGCCGCCCACCCGGGTCGCCACCAGCCAGCGCCGCGCGGCGATGGCCGCCGCGGCAACGCCGCTTTGGCTGGCCTCCCGGTGCGACAGCACCAGCGCATCCGACCAGGCCAGCAGGTCGCCCACCTCGGCTTCCGGCACCCAGCGATTCTCCACCGACACCCCGGGCGTGCGGCGCAACGCGTCCAGCACCGCGGATTCGGGGCCGTGGCCCACCACCCGCACCTCCAGGTCCGGCCGCGGACCCAGCAGGCGCAGCGCGTCGGCCAGCAGGTCCAGCCCCTTGTAGGGCCGCAGCCGGCCGAACGAGAGCAGGCGCAGCTTGCCGCCATGGGCGCGCGGCGGCTCGGGAAGCGGGCCGAAGGTCATCGGCGGCAGCGAGGTCATGATCAGCGGCCGGTTGCCGACGAAGCCCTGCGCGCGCAGATGCGCCGCCACATGGGAGGTGAGCGCGATGAGCCCGTCCGCCTCCTGCACCAGCCGGCGCTGCAGCGTCATCTGCAGCGGCAGGCCGTCGCCGGGATGCAGGTCGGCGTCGTGCACGACCACCAGGAACGGCACGCCGGCGCGGTGCAGCGCGCGCGCCATCAGCAGATCCAGCGGTCCCGGCATGGCGCAGATCGCCACGTCCGGACGCAGTGCGCGCAGCCGCGCCGCCAGCGACCCGATCTGCAGCGGCATCAGCGCCAGCCGCACCAGGAATCCGGCCAGGCTGCCATAGGTCGGAAACGGCAGCTCGCAGACCGGCGGGTGCGCACTGCGCAGGATCTCCGCCTGCGTGGACAGCGACAGCATCGCCGTCGTCGCGTCCAGTCCGCGCAGGCCGTCGGCCAGCTGCACCGCGTAGCGGGGGCCGGCGCCGCGCCGGCCCCACTGCCAGACCAGGAACTTCATGCCGCTCCGCCCGGGCGACGGCACCCAGGCGAACCCGGGCGGGCCGGAGACTCGTGCTGCAAGGCCCTTGGCCGGATGGTCATGATCGGATCGCTCACGATCGGAAACGTGCCGGGCCCACGCCCTCGCGGCAAGGGGCAGACGGGGACCAAGACTTCCTGGGCCCGCGTCAGCCGTTCAGATGACAGGCGCTGCGATGGCCCGGCGCCACCGCCTGCAGCTTCGGCGCCACCTCCCGGCAGATGGGCATGGCATGCGGGCAGCGCGGATGGAAATGGCAGCCGGAAGGCGGGTTCAGCGGGCTGGGGATCTCGCCCTTGATCGCCGTGAACGCCCGCTTGCGCGCCTCGACCCGCGGCACCTCGGCCAGCAGCGCCTGGGTGTAGGGGTGGTTGGCGCGCGCGAAGATCTCCTCCGCCGGCGCCTCCTCCACGATGCGGCCGAGATACATGATCGCGACGCGGTCCGACAGGTGCTCCACCACGCCGAGGTCGTGGCTGATGAACAGGTATGTCAGGTCGAGCTCGGTGCGCAGATCCATGAACAGGTTCAGGATCTGCGCCTGGATCGACACGTCCAGCGCCGCCACCGCCTCGTCGCAGACCAGGAATTCCGGCTGCACCGCAAGCGCCCGGGCGATGCCGATGCGCTGGCGCTGGCCGCCGCTGAACTGGTGCGGATAGCGGCGCTTGTAGGCGGGGTCGAGCCCAGCCCGGCGCAGCTGCGCGTCGACATAGTCCTCGAACGCGCGCCGGCCGTTGTTGCCGCGCGGAATCAGGCCATGCACCCGCGGCGCCTCGCCCACGATCTCGTCCACGCGAAGCCGCGGGTTCAGGCTGGCATAGGGGTCCTGGAAGATCATCTGGACGCTCAGCTTGGCCGCGCGCGCCTGGTCGGGCGGCAGGGTGGCGATGTCGCGCCCCTGCCACAGCACCGTGCCGTCGCTGGGCGGCATGATGCCCGCGACCATCCGCCCCAGCGTCGATTTGCCGCAGCCGGATTCGCCTACCAGGCCGACCACCTCGCCCTTCGAGATCGTCAGGTCCACATTGTCCACGGCGCGGACCACGTCGTTCTTCGCCGTGCCGCCCATGGCGTGCGACACGCGCCGCGCCAGCTTGGCCGCCGCGTCCAGCGTCTTGCCGAAGCGCTTGGAGACGCCGCGCAGCTCGATCACGGGCGCGCTCACGCCACCACCTCCAGCTGCGGGTGGAAGCAGCGCAGGGCGTGCCCGGCCACCGGCTCGGTGGTGGGCGGGTCCTGCTCGCAGGCGGCATCGGCGCGGGCGCAGCGGGTGCGGAAGGCGCATCCACCCGGCAGGTTCAGCAAGGACGGCGTCATGCCGGGGATCTGTCGCAGTTTGGTGCCCCGCCGGTTGCGGCTGGGCACGCTGCCGATCAGCCCATGGGTGTAGGGATGCAGCGGCCGGTCGAGCACGTCGGCCACCGTGCCGCTCTCGACGATGCGGCCGGCATACATCACCGCGATCTCGTCGGCGAGCCCGGCCACCACCGACAGGTCGTGGGTGATCCAGATCAGCGCCGTGCCGTTGTCGCGCGCCAGCTTCTGCACTTCCGCCAGGATCTGCGCCTGGATGGTCACGTCCAGCGCCGTGGTCGGTTCGTCGGCGACGATCAGGTCCGGGCGGTGCAGCAGCGCGATGGCGATCGCCACGCGCTGGCGCATGCCGCCGGAGAACTGGTGCGGATAGGCCTTCAGCCGCTCGTCGGGGCTGGGGATGCCCACCATGCCCAGGGCGTCGCGCGCGCGCGTCCGCGCCTCCTCGTGCGAGACCTTCGCATGCGCCAGCACCGTCTCGATCATCTGCGTGTCGATGCGCAGGACCGGGTTCAGCGTCATCATCGGGTCCTGGAAGATCATCGCGATCCGGTTGCCGCGCAGGCTGCGCAACTCGCGCTCCGGCAGCTGGGTGATGTCGCGACCCTGGAACAGGATCTGCCCGCCGGCGATCCGCCCGGGCGGATCGACCAGGCCGATGATGGAAAAGCCGGTGACCGACTTGCCCGAGCCGGACTCGCCCACCAGCCCCAGCACCCGGCCGCGCGAGACGGAGAACGAAATATCGTCCACCGCCCGCACGGTGCCGGCACGGGTTTCGAAATGCGTGCTGAGGTTGCGCACCTCCAGCGTGACATCGTTCATCGCTGCAACCGCGGGTTCAGCACGTCGCGCAAATGGTCGCCCACCAGGTTGATGGCGACGATCGTCACCAGCAGCGCGATGCCGGGATAGAAGCTGATCCAGTACTTGCCGGACAGCATGTACTGATAGCCGTTGGCGATCAGCAGGCCCAGCGACGGCTCGGTGATGGGAACGCCCAGGCCCAGGAAGCTCAGCGTCGCCTCCAGCGTGATGGCGCGCGCGATCTGGATGGTGCCGATGACGATCAGCGGCGGCATGCAGTTCGGCAGCAGGTGGCGGAACAGCACCCGCCAGCGCGGCAGCGCCAGGCATTCCGCGGCCTCGATGTATTCGCGCCGGCGCTCCACCAGGGCGGCGCTGCGCGCGGTGCGAGCGTAGCGCGCCCATTCCACGATCACCAGCGCCAGCATGACGTTGGCCACCCCCTTGCCGAGGAAGGCCAGGATCATCAGCGCCACCAGGATCGACGGGAAGGAAAGCTGCAGATCGACCAGCCGCATGATCGCGGTCTCGATCTTGCCGCCGGCATAGGCGGCGATCAGCCCCAGGGCGGACCCGATCACGCCGGCGATCACCGCCGAGCCGACGCCCACGCTCAGCGAGATGCGCAGGCCGTAGATGATGCCGGACAGCATGTCGCGGCCCTGGTCGTCGGTGCCCAGCCAGAAGGTCAACCCGTCCGCCGACACCGAGCCGGGCGGCAGTCGCCCGTCCATGATATCGAGCTGCGCGAGGTCATAGGGATTCTGCGGCGCGATCCACGGCGCCGCGATCGCCAGCACCGCCACCAGCAGCACGATCACCAGCCCCAGCACCGCCAGCTTGCTGTCGGCGAACTCGCGCGCGAAGCGCTGGAACGGCGTCTCTTCCTTCGGCGGCGCCGGGATGTCGAGCGCGGCGCTCATTGCCGGTTCTCCAGCCGCACGCGCGGATCGAGCACGGTGTAGAGCAGGTCGACGAGAAGATTGATGGTGATGAACAGGAACACGATGATCATGAGGTAGGCGACGATCACCGGCCGGTCCAGCACGTTGATGCTGTCGATGATCAGCTTGCCCATGCCGGGCCAGGCGAACACGCTCTCGGTCACCACCGAGAAGGCGATGGTGCTGCCGAACTCCAGCCCGATAATGGTCACCACCGGGATCAGGATGTTCTTCATCACGTGCACCAGCACCACGCGCGCCGGGCTCAGCCCCTTGGCGCGGGCGAAGCGCACATAGTCCATATGGATGTTCTCGCGCACGCCGGCGCGGGTCAGCCGCAGCACCAGCGCGATGTTGCCGAGCGACAGGTTCAGCGCCGGCAGGGCCATGTGCGCCAGCCCGTCGCGCGTCAGGAACGACCACTGCACGCCGAACAGCTCGGCCGTTTCCCCGCGCCCGGTGCTGGGCAGCCAGCCCAGCTGCACCGCGAACACCATGATCAGCATCAGCCCGACCCAGAAGGTCGGCAGCGAGAAGCCGAGGATGCTGCCTGCCATGGTCGTCCGCCCGAGCAGGCTGTCGGGATTGAGGCCCGCATACAGCCCGAGCGGAATGCCGATGACGACGGACAGCAGCACCGCAGTCACTGCCAGCTCCATCGTCGCCGGCATGCGCCCACCGATGAGCTGCAGCGCCGGCTCGTTGAACACGAAGCTGCGGCCGAGGTCGCCGTGCAGCCCGCCCCACAGGAACAGGCCGTACTGCTTCCACAGCGGCTGGTCCAGGCCGAGTGCCGCGACGGCGCGCGCACGCTCGGCCTGGTCCGCCTCGGGCGAGATCAGGATATCGATCGGATCGCCGATCACGTGCAGCCCGATGAACACGATCACGGTCATCACGAGCACGACGAACACGGCCTGGATCAGGCGGCGGAGCAGCCAGGTTGTCATCGGGGCACCGTCAGCCCGCCCGGCCGATGATGAGAAGGCCGGTCACTGGACAGGACGCACGTCCTGGGCCCGCGACTGCTCGTCGGCCCTGGCGATATAGGTCAGGTCCGACCGCATGCCCCAGATGTTCTTCTGGTTGTGCAGCGGAATGAACGCCACGTCGTCCATCGCCAGCTTCGTCGCCTGCTGCAGCACCTTCTCGCGCGCCGCGTCGTCGGCGGTCGTCACCGCCTTGTCGATCAGCGCGTCCAGCTGCGGGTTGGAGTAGCGGCCGCGATTCACCGCCCCGCGCCCCTTGGCGGCGTCGAACGTCGCCACCAGCGAGCGCAGCGGATTGGACGCCTCGCCGCTGGAGCTGCCCCAGCCCAGCAGATAGGCCGAGAACTCCTGCTTATTGGCGCGTGCGATATAGTTCGACCAGGTGATGCCCTCGACCGAGGTCTGCACGCCGATGCGCGTCCACATCTGGCCGATCGACTGGATGATCTTGGCGTCGTTCACATAGCGGTCGTTCGGGCCATGCAACGTGATCCGGAAGCCGTTCGGAAATCCGGCCTCGGCCAGCAGCTTCTTGGCGCGCGCGGCATCATAGGCCGGCGGCGGCAGGTCGGGCGCGTAGCTATAGCTGCCCGGCGGCAGGAACTGGCCGGCAGGGATCGCCGCCCCTTCCATCACCCGCTCGACGATGGCCGGGCGGTTGATGGCGATCGACAGCGCCTCGCGCACGCGATGGTCCTTCAGCGGATTGCGATCGAGCTTCTCGCCGTTCGGGCCGGTGATGAACGGCGTCGGCCCGTCGCGCGACTGGTCCAGCGTCAGGAAGATGATGCGCAGCGAGACGGTCTCGGCCAGATGCACCCGCTTGTCGGTGCGCAGCCGGGCGGCGTCGGTGGTCGGAACCGCTTCGATGAAGCCGATATCGCCGGACAGCAGCGCCGCGGTGCGGGCGCCGTCATTGGGAATGATCCGGAACGACACGTGCTGCCAGTACGGCTTCTTCCCCCAATAGCCGTCGAACCGGTCCATCTCCACGCGGTCGCCGGGCTTGTAGGACACGAACCGGAACGGCCCGGTGCCGATCGCGTTCTTGCCGCTGTTGAAGTCTTCGGTGGCGGGATCCTTGCCCAGCCCGTGCGGAATGATCGCCACCTGCGTCAGATCGATGGGCACCAGCGGATAGATGCCCGCGGTGCGCAGACGGATGGTGTGCGGGTCCACGATCTCGACGCCGACGATCGGCTTCGTATAGATCGCGAAACTGCCGGGGCTGTTCGGCACGCGCGGCACGCGGTCGAGCGTATAGGCCACGTCTTCGGCGGTGAACGCGGCGCCGTTGTGGAATTTCACGCCCTGGCGCAGCTTGAGCTCCCAGGTCCGCTCGTCGACCAGCTTCCAGGATTCGGCCAGTGCGGCCACCGGGCGCGACTGCGCGTCCATGTCCAGCAACGAGTCGAACAGATGCGCGTCGAGCGACGCGTTCGGCGTGAACGTGTGATAATGCGGATCGACGCTGGTGATCGGCGCGCTGGACGCCATGGTGAGCGTCTGCGCCGCGGCGCCGTTCATGGCAGCCGCCCCCACGAGGCATCCGGCAACTACTGCACCGCGCATGGCGGCCTGATAACGTACGACCATTCCCGTCTCCCTGACCCTGGCGGCGCTTATAGCAACAGCGCGAACGTAACCGCTAGATTGCCCTCGTGACGGAAAGTGTCGACAGCCGGGCGGGCGCATGGCCCTCCGGCTGCCGGTACTCAGGCCCGGAAGGTCAGGCGGCGCGGGCAACCTGGCCCGGCGCCGCGATCACCGGCACGCGGCCGCGGATCAGTTTTTCGATGCTGCGTAGGAACGAACGCTCCTCGTTGTCGCACAGGCTGATGGCCACGCCCGCAGCCCCGGCGCGGGCGGTGCGGCCGATGCGGTGCACATAGCTCTCCGGCACGTTCGGCAGGTCGTAGTTGATCACATGGGTCACGCCGTCCACGTCGATGCCGCGCGCGGCAATGTCGGTGGCGATCAGCACCCGCGTCTCGCCGCTGCGGAACGCGGCCAGCGCCCGCTCGCGCTGCGGCTGGCTCTTGTTGCCGTGGATGGCCGCGGCCGGGACGCCGCTTTCCTCAAGATAGCGCACCACGCGGTCGGCGCCGTGCTTGGTGCGGGTGAACACCAGGGTGCGGCCCTGGTTGCCGCTCAGCAGATCGAACAGCACCGCCCGCTTGCGCGCGGTCTCGACGAAGATCACGCCCTGCTCCACCCGCTCGGCGGTGGTGGCGACCGGGGCCACCGCCACATGCGCGGGGTCACGCAGCATGCCGGCGGCGAGCTGGCCGATCTCCTTCGGCATGGTGGCCGAGAAGAACAGCGTCTGCCGCTGTGCGGGGATGGCGCCGGCGATGCGGCGGATGGGGATGATGAAACCGAGGTCGAGCATGTGGTCGGCCTCGTCCAGCACGAGGATCTCGGTCTGGTCCAGGCGCACGGTGCGGTCCTGCATGTGGTCGATCAGCCGGCCCGGTGTGGCCACCAGCACGTCGACGCCGCCGGCCATGGCCCGGGTCTGCCGCGCCTTCGGCACGCCGCCGAACATCAGCGCCACGCGCACGCCCATGTTGCGGCCATAGGCACGGAAGCTGTCGGCGATCTGGCTGGCCAGCTCGCGCGTGGGCGACAGCACCAGAACGCGGCAGCCGCCACGGGCCGGCGGGCGGCGGTTCTCGGCCAGGCGCTGCAGGATCGGCAGGGCGAAGGCGGCGGTCTTGCCGGTGCCGGTCTGGGCGATGCCCTGCACGTCGCGGCCGGCCAGCACATACGGAATGGCCTGCGCCTGGATCGGTGTCGGCGCCGTGTATCCCTCGGTGGCCAGCGCCTTCAGCAGCGGCGTGGCAAGACCAAGGCTTTCGAAACTTGTCATAACTTCGGATCGTCTTTCGCGTTGACGCGCGCCACCGCCCCCAGGTCTGAGCATGGGCATGCGGACGCGTGTCGATCGCGGTCGGCAGGACCGCGAACCGGCGCAAATTGCTGAGTGAAATGGGCTACCGGGGAGCGTGTCGGCCCGCGCGATGCACAACGGCGGGTGGCAGCGCACAGAACCACATCAAGGCGCGCACCGGCTATCTAGGTGTGCGGTGCAGCAAAGTCAAGAAAATCGGCCGGATGGGCGCGGCCGGGTCCTCACCCTTCCGCGCCCGGGCGCTTGCGGGCACAGTGCCGCGCCGCCCCCTGGAGGAACCATGTCCGTTCGCATCCTCGATGTCCGGGAGATCACCCAGCCGATCTCCTCGCCCATCCGCAACGCCTATATCGACTTCACCCGGATGACCACGAGCCTCGTCGCCGTGGTCACCGACGCGGTGCGCGACGGGCGGCGGGTGGTCGGCTACGGCTTCAATTCGAACGGCCGCTACGGCCAGGGCGGGCTGATCCGCGAGCGCTTCGCTCCGCGCATCCTGGAAGCCGATCCCGCCAGCCTGCTCGATGACGCCGGCGCCAACCTCGATCCCGATCGGATCTGGGCGGCGATGATGCAGAACGAGAAGCCGGGCGGCCACGGCGAGCGTTCGGTCGCCGTCGGCACCATCGACATGGCCGTCTGGGACGCGGTGGCCAAGATCGCCGGCCAGCCGCTGTTCCGCCTGTTGGCCGAGCGCCACGGCGTGCAGGCGGACCCGCGCGTGTTCGTCTACGCCGCCGGCGGCTACTACTATCCCGGCAAGGATTTCTCGCAGCTGCGCGCCGAAATGCGCAGCTATCTCGATCGCGGCTACACCGTGGTGAAGATGAAGATCGGCGGCGAGCCGATCGACCAGGACCGTGCGCGCATCGAGGCGGTGCTGACCGAGATCGGCAGCCAGGCGCGGCTGGCCGTGGACGCCAACGGCCGGTTCGACCTGGAGACGGCCATCGCCTACGCGAAGATGCTGCGTGCCTACGACCTGTTCTGGTACGAGGAAGCCGGCGACCCGCTCGACTACCAGCTGCAGGCGGCGCTGGCCGAGTTCTATCCGAACCCCATGGCCACCGGCGAGAACCTGTTCAGCCACCAGGATTCCCGCAACCTGCTGCGCCACGGCGGCATGCGCCCGGACCGCGACTGGCTGCAGTTCGATTGCGCGCTGAGCTACGGGTTATGCGAGTACCAGCGCACCCTGAAAGCGGTGCGGGATGCCGGCTGGTCGCCGCGCCGCTGCATCCCGCATGGCGGCCACCAGATGTCGCTCAACATCGCCGCCGGGCTGGGCCTGGGCGGCAACGAGAGCTACCCCGACCTGTTCCAACCTTATGGCGGCTTCCCCGACGGGGTGCGCGTGGAGGACGGCCACATCACCATGCCGGACCTGCCAGGCATCGGCTTCGAAGGGAAAAGCGATCTGTTCCGGGTGATGCGGGCGCTGGCGGAGTGACCGCCGCCAAATGACCGCCGCCCCTGGGAGGCACAGGGGCGGCGGCGGGTCGCGGCACGGTGGGTTAAGCCGTTGCCGTTGGGCTCACATCCAGTGGCCCTCGACCCAACTCCAACCGCCCGAGGCGTTCTGCACCCATTGCCCCTGCACCCAGGCGGTGTGACCCATGGGCGTCTGGACGTAGCGGCCGGGCATCCATTGCCACGGCGCGCCGGACTGCCCGATCCAGGCCCAGTGACCGGGTTGCCAAACCACGGGGCCGCTGCCGGAGGGCGGCGGGGGCACAAGTTCGGCCTGGGCCGCAGGGGGCGGGCCCGGCACCACGATCGGCGCCGGCGACGTCGGGGACACGACCACCTGCGGTGGCTGCGGGGCTGGCTCGCACGCTGTCAGGCCGACCAGCGCCGGCAGGGCAAGACAGGCACCAAGGAAGCGAGGCATGTCGATCTCCTCTCTGCAATGACGGGCCCGCAGCGCGGCATCAGCTGCCGTCATGATCGGAATGCCGCGGATCCGTACTCCGGCTCAGCGCCAATGGCCGGCGACCCACACGTAACCGCCGGTCGGGCTCGCATCCCAATGACCCGGTTCCCACAGCGCCGCGGGTTGCGGCCGCTGGACGTACGCGCCAGGGACCCATTCCCAGCCGCTGCCGTTCCAGCCCCATCGACCGGGCTGCCAGACCACGACCTGGGAGGGCGCCGCCGGGATGACTTCGACCTGAGGCGTTGGCGGCGCGGTCGGAGCGATGATGACCGGCGCCTCGCGCGATTGTACCGGCTGCGCCATTGCCGGCGCTGTCGCGGACAATCCGGCAATGGAAGACAGAATTGGCAGAGCAATACGGGCGATGTTTGATCGAAACACGGTCCGTCTCCTTTTCTTACCGTCGGGATACAGACATCGGCACGAGTTCCCGCCAGTACAAATGCAATCAGGCCGTTCGGAGTTCCAACACCGATCCGGCGATTCGCCCTCCTCGTTTCCAACAGGTTGATAATTCGGCAATCATGAACAAGGAAAACGCGACTCTTCCGTCGGGAACTACCAGCTTGCCCGGACCAGCGTCAGGCCGGTTCCACAGAGCAGGGAAAAGCCGAAAAGCAAAGCAGAAATATCCCCATGCCAAATCGAAACGTATTCGGATCGAGACAGCTGAGCAACTGCGTGCCGATTGGCACGCCGATCAGGCCCGGCAGGACGAACGGGAGAACACGGCTTGGCTGAATGGCATGCCAGACGGTCGGTATGGTCTGCACCTGAGAGACAACCGAACAGATCACGACAATGGATGCGGCAACGACGGGTGGAAGTGCATGCAGCCAGATTCCCATGGCGACCAGTCCGGTGCCGAACTCCGCCAGCCCTGAGACAAACCCACCCGAAAGCGCTCCGAACATGACGATGACGATGTGATCAGTGCTCACGGAACCCGATCCCGTCTGGTCCATGCCGCGTGTGCCGGTGCGTCGACGGGCGCGGGGCCGGGACGCCTATCGGCATGCCAACAAATCGATAGAACTCGAAAGACAGCCCCCGCTCAGTCGAGTCGTCCATTCATCGTCCGCCATGGCGGCCCGATCCCTGGGCCATCGCTGACGAGGCAGAGGCGGTGCAAGCCTTCGGCCGGGCGATGGCTCAACCAGCCCGGGCAGCTCACGACCGCCCACGCTGGCGCGGGTCCAGTACCTGGCTGAGCCGGTCGCCCACCAGGTTCACCGCCATTACCGCCAGGAACAGCGCGGCACCGGGAAACAGCATGGTCCAGGGCGCGTAGCGGATGAACTCCCGCCCGGCGTTCAGCATCGCCCCCCATTCCGGCGCCGGCGGCTGCGCGCCGAGGCCCAGGAACGACAGCGTGGCGGTGGAGAGGATGGCGTTGCCGAGATCGAGCGAGGTCAGCACGATCAGGGTCGGCGCCAGGTTGGGCAGCAGGTGCCGCCTGATCACCCGGGTCCGGTCGGCGCCGATGGCATGGGCGCCCTCGATGAACTCGCGCTCGACCAGGGACAGCGTCGCCCCGCGCACCACCCGGGCGAAACGCGGAATGCCGGCGATGCCCACGGCGAGCGCTGCGTTCCATACGCCCACGCCCAGCACGGCGACCACCAGGATCGCCATGATGATCGGCGGGAAACCCAGCATCACGTCGATCGCGCGGGTGCCGAGGGCGTCGATGCGCCCGCCGGCATAGCCGATCACGGTGCCGAACAGCCCGCCGAAGATCAGGCTGACCGCCACCGTCGCGATGCCGACCGACAGCGAGTAGCGGCCGCCATACAGCACGCGGCTGAAGATGTCCCGGCCGTAGAGGTCGCAGCCGAACCAGTGCGTGGCGGACGGCGCGGCCAGGCGGGCGCAGACGCGGGTCTCGTTCCAGTCGTAGGGAACCACCAGCGGGGCGAGAATCGCGCCGGCGATCAGCACCGCCAGGATCAGCGCGCCCGCCAGCGCGCCGGGGGCCGACAGCACGCGGCGCAGCACGCGCCGGGCCGGCGCAGGCGCGGCGCCGCTCATTGCCGGGAAATCCGCGGGTCGATCAGGCCGTAGACCAGGTCGATCGCGAGGTTGATGACGATATAGGCCCCGGTCGTCACCACCACGATCCCCTGCACCAGGGGATAGTCCTTGCTGAGCACGGCATCGACCAGCATGGCCCCGATGCCCGGGCGGGCGAACACGCGCTCGGTGACCACGGCGCCGCCGATCAGCAAGGCGAACTGCACGCCCAGCAGGGTCAGCGGCGGGATCACCGCGTTGCGGGCGATGTGCTTGCCCACCACCAGCAGCGGCGGCAGGCCCTTGGCGTGGGCGGTACGAATGTAGTCCTGGCCCTGCACCTCGATGATGCTGGCGCGGATCAGCCGGGCCAGCCCGCCGGCCAGGAACAGGCCCACGGTGATGCTGGGCAGGATCAGCGACACCGGCCCGGTGCCGATCACCGGCACCCAGCCCAGCAGCGTGGCGAAGACGTGGATCAGCACCATGCCGATCCAGAAGCTGGGCAGCGACAGCCCGGCCAGCGCCATCGTCATCACCCCGGCATCGGTCCAGCCGTTCGGCCGCAGCCCGGCCAGCACGCCGAGCAACGTGCCGAGCACCGCGCCGACCAGCAGCCCCCCGGCCGCCAGCGACAGGGTGAACGGCAGCTGCTCGCCGATCATCGACAGCACCGGCTGGCGCGTCGTGAAGCTGGCGCCGAAATCGCCGGTGACGGCGTGGCGCAGGAAGTTCAGGTACTGCAGGTGCACCGGCTGATCGAGGCCGAGGCGATGGCGCTCGGCCTGGATCACCTCCTGGCTCGCCGGGGTGCCGCCGAGCATCAGCGACACCGGATCGCCCGGCACCATCTGCAGGGCGGCGAACACCACGCTCCAGGTCAGCAGCAGCGTCGGGATGATCCCCAGCAGACGCCGGAGCAGCCACGTCCCCCGCATCTCAGGAACGTGTCGCGAGGCAGGCGGGCAGCGCGAACGGCGCGGGGTCCACGAAGCGGCGCAGCACGTTGGCGGTCAGCCGCCCCAGCGTGCTCTGCCCGCCAGCCACCGGCAGGCTGCCGGCATAGGTCATCGAGCCCACCGAGAACACCGCGCCGCCGGCGTGCGTCTCGAAGAAGGTCATGTCCGCGCAGGACCAGTCCTCCTGCGGCAGCGGGTGGCGATGGGTCAGCATGTCCTCGTTCACCCAGCCATAGTCCTCGTGGATGACGATGCCCTTGGCCACCACCAGCGCATGCGGCGGCGTGCCGTATTTCGGGTTGACGCTGTCCAGCTCGAAGCCCGCGGCGCCGCCGCCCATGTAGCCGGCATCGCCGAACGGTGCGCCCGGCCTGGCCTCCAGCCCTTCGGTCATGAACGCCACGCGCGGGTCGCGAATGCCGTCCACGAACATGTAGGGAAAGCCGAGATGCCGGCCCTGGGTAGAGAAGCTGATGCCCACCAGCCGGTGGCCGGACCGCCCGATGCGCCGCCACAGCCCGCCATAGCCGCCGCCGAAGGCGTGGTAGCTCTCGCCGGGCATGGTCTCCCACACGCGGATGCCGCCTTCGGCGCGGCGCACCTCGATCGCATGCGGCGCGGCCTCGGAGGGCTCGGCGCGCCAGTAGAAGCCGTTGCCGCCGAGATACATCAGCCGGCCGCCGCCGGCGAGGTAGTCCTCCAGCCCCTGCATCATCCGCTCGGAATGGTATTCCGGGTGCTGCCCGGCGATCACCACGCGATAGGGCGCCAGCGCGGCCACGCCTTCCGCGTGCAGGTCGTGGTCGGTGACGATGTCGTGCGCCTGGCCCAGCGCGGTGAGCCACTGCACGATGTAGCTGTCGGCACAGATCCTCCCGGTTCCGGAGCCGCCCGGCACGGGGTCCATCAGTGACATCTGCCGCGGCCGCGTGTCCAGCATCGGCCGGCGCATGCTGGTGATGGAAACGCCGGATCCATCGGAATGATAGTTGTAGGTGGACAGGCCGAATTGCGGGTTCATGTCCGGCGTCTCGGCCAGCGCACCCCAGCGCGCCGCCCGCCCGGCGATCTCGGCGCCGCGCCCGGGCCGGACGTAGCAGCCATAGACCTGATAGCTGAAGGTCGGCACCAGGAAGGCCACGTCGGCGGACGGCTTCGCCGGGCGGACGAAGAACGGGATGTAGTCCTCGCCCGCCTCGTTGCGGAGATGCGCGGCGTAGAAGCCGCTCGGCCAGCCGTCGGGCACGGTCAGGGCGAAGCTCTCCGCCCAGCCGAGGTCGCCCTGGTCGTCGTCGTGGAAATGGATGGCGCCGTACCGGGCGGGGTCGGATTTCCAGTCATGCACCGCGCCGGTCCAGTTCGCGCCGGTCATGGCGCGCGTGGGCAGGTTCACCAGCCGCGCATGCGCCGCCAGAGGGCCGGTGTCGGCGGCGGTCTGGGTGGGAATGCCGATGGCGAAATCCCACGCCGCCAGAAACCCTCCGGTGGCCGCGTGCAGCGACGGGCCCTCCAGCTTGCCGTTGAAATACGCACTCGCCGGCCCCGCGCCCGCCGGCGGCATGGCCGCCAGGAACACCGACGCCGCACCGTCGGGCGGCACCGGCCCGCCGTCGGCCACGGCCTCGCCGGCATCGGCCAGCGGCTGATGCGGACGCTGCGCCACGTGCAGGCGCCCATCGGCGTCGATCGCGGCGGTGAGGTCGTACCATCGGCGCGCCAGCAGGCGCCGCCCCACCTCGGCCCGGACCGGCGCGCCGCCGGGGGCGCAGGCCTCGACCATCGCGCCGCCGCCCGGGCCGATCCCCAGCGCCAGCCGCCAGCCGCCGATCGCCAGCGCCACGATCCCCTGCCGCCCCTTCTCCGGCGTGGTCGGCCACACCGTCGCGGTGATGGTGAAGCCGCCGCGCAGGTCGGCGGCCAGCGCGGGCACGTGGCCGAAGCTGCCGGGATATGCGTGCTGCTCAAGCCCGGCGCGCCCGCCGTCCAGCCCGGTCGGCATGGCGATCTCGGCATAGCCGGGGCCGTCGGGGTTCGGGTCGGCGCAGACATGGCGCACGAACCGCAGATCGAACGGACGCCCGCCGGCGCTGCCCACCATGAAGCGGATGGTGCCGCCGGGCTTCACACTCCAGCGGTCGCAGTAGCCGGTCAGTTGGTGCATCGTCTTCTCCGGGTCGGGACGTCGGCCGATCGTAGCTACCGACCGCAACCGCACAAGCCGCCGTATGTGGATTGACGGCGTGCGCCGCGGTGCCGAAAACCGCGGCATGAACCCGACCCATACGTGGACGGTGGCCGAGGGGCTGGCCGGCCTGCAGTCCCAGGCGATCGGCCTGGCCGAGGCGGCGGGGCTGGCGGCGGAGGCGCGCGTGCTGACGCCACGCGGGGTGTGGCGGCATGTGCCGGCCGCGTGGTGGCCGGCGCCGCTGTCGGCGATCGAGCCCGCCGCCCTGGCCCCGCCCTGGCCCGAGCTCGTCATCGGCTGCGGCGGCAAGGCGGCGGCGGTGCTGGCGGCCCTGCGCCGCAAGGCCCGCACGGTGATCGTGCAGCACCCGCGCATGGACATCAGGCGGTTCGACCTGGTGGTGGCCGGGCGCCACGATTCGCTGACCGGCGCCAACGTGCTCGTCACCCGCACCGCCATTCACCGGGTCACGCCGGACCGTCTGGCGGCGGCGGCGGCGGAATGGGCGCCCCGGCTCGCGCATCTGCCGCGGCCGCTGGTGGCGGTGCTGGTCGGCGGCAGCAACGGCCGCTTCCGGCTGGACGCGCCGGTGGGCGAGCGGCTGGCGGCCCAACTCGCCGAGATGATGCAGCGCGACCGGGTGGGGCTGGCCGTCACCCCGTCGCGCCGCACCGACCCGCAGGTGCGCGCGGCGCTGGAGCGGACGCTGCGGCCTCTGGGCGCCGAGGTCTGGGACATGACCGGCGACAATCCGTATTTCGGCATGCTGGCGCTGGCCGACGCCATCGTGGTGACCGGCGACAGCGTCTCCATGGTGTCCGAGGCGGTGGCCACCAGCGCGCCGGTGCTGCTGGTCCCCCTGCCCGGCCGGTCGCACCGGATCGGTCTTTTCATGCGCGGCCTGATCGACGACGGCCGCGTCCGGCCCTATCACGGGCGCCTGGAGCTGTGGCCGACGGCGCCGCTCGACGACACCGCGGCGGTGGCGGCGGAGATGTGCCGCCGGTTTGGTTATAGGACATAAGCATGCTGAACATCCGGACCTTCGACGCGCGACAGGGCGGCAACGTGCTCTACAAGGCACTGGCGCATCCGCTGGCCGCCGAGGCGATCGCGGCACTGTATGCCCGCCTCAGCGCATCCGGCCCAGTCGCCGTGTTCGACCCCGACGACGTGATCGAGGCGCTGTTCACGATGCACCCGGACGCGCCGGGCGTGTCCACATTGTTCGTGCAGGACGTGCAGGCGATCGGGCGGATGCGCGCGGGCCTGCCAGGGCGGCCGCTGACCGACCTGCCGGGCTGCGGCGCGCGCAGCGTGCTGGTCGCCGCCTTCGACGCCGAGCGCATCGTCGCCCGCATCCGCCATTTGCTGCCGCCGGGGGCCGAGGTGGCGACGCTGGACGACGCGCGGCTGCCATCGGCGCTGCTCACCAATCCCCGCCGCTACCTGGACCGGCTGAACTTCGCCACCAACTACGCCTTCTTCCGCGAGGAAGGCGGCCTGTCCACGCGCCTGGTCACCGCCAACTACTGGGCCGGCTATGGCGCCGGCGCGGTGCGGCTGTGGCTGCGGCTGTTCGACCGCGACGGCCGCGTGCTGGCGACCTGGGAGGAGGCGGTGCCCTCCGGCCCCGGCGGCCTCGCCATCGACAGCGCCGCGGTGCGCGCCCGCTTCGGCCTGCCGGAGTTCACCGGGCAGCTGTTCGTGCATGCCGTGGGCGCGGCCGGGCATGACGTGGTGAAATACGCGCTCGACACCTATGGCAGCGGCAACGACGCCAGCCTGTCCTGCACCCACGACGCCAATGCCTGGCCGTCCGACCGCTATGCCGGGGTGCCGGCGCCGGCGGACGGCGAGCGGGTGGTGCTGTGGGTGCAGAACAGCCACGCCGTCCCGATCCCCGCCGGCGGCATCGCGCTCGACCGCATGGGTGCCGAGACGCCGGTGGCCATGCCCCGCCCGGTGGCCCCCTATGCCACGGTGGCGCTGGACGTGGCGGAGCTGCTGCCCGGCCTGCGCTGGCCGGCGCAGATCGAGGTACGCGCCGGCCGCCATTTCGTCCGGCCGCGCTACGAGGTGGTCCGCGGCGGACGCACCCGGATCGCGCACGCGAACGTGGAACGCGCCGACCTGCAGCCGGACCCGAACCTGCCCGCCCTGCCCACGCCGCTGGGCCGCGGCTTCCTGCTGCCGGTGCCGGTGCTGCCGCGCGGGCGGTTCCGCACGCTGATCCAGCCCACCCCCATGGCGGTCAGCCAGACCACGCTGCCGGTCCGGCTCGACGTGTTCGACCCCGAGGGGCGGAAGCTCGCCGAACGCTTCCTCGGCTGCCTGCCGCGCGCCCACGACGTGGCCGTGGACGTCGATACGCTGCTGCCCGACGGCGCCCTGGCCGAAGGCGGGCATGTCGATCTGGTCTACGACTTCCGTGACGGCGGCAGCGGCGACGGCTGGCTGCACACGCTGGTCCGCGCCGAGGACCGCACCAGCGGCCACGTGGCGGAGAGCAGTTTCGGCGCGCATATCTACAACACGCCGATGACCTATCGCGACGAGCCGCAATCCTACGCCGGCCCGCCGCCCGGCCTGTCCACGCGGCTGTTCCTGAAGCTGGGCGACGCTGCACAGCGCAGCTTCACCGCGCTGATCTACCCGAGTTCGGCGGCATGGCATCCACACTCCGACACGACCCTGCTGCTGCATGACGGCGACGGACGGGTGATCGCCGAAGCGAAGCTCGCCATCGCCTGCTCGGGCTCGGCGCTGGTGTTCCCGCACAAGGTGTTCGCCGCCGCCGCCCTGGCCGCGGCCGGGCCGCGCGGCTATGTGCTGATCCGCGACGTGACCTGCCGGCTGTTCGGCTATCACGGCCTGATGGACGATCACGGCCGGTTCTCGCTGGATCACATGTTCGGCTTCTGATGCCAGTGGCTTGCAATGATCGGCCAGGGAATCATATGCCCTGATTGACGTGCGGGCGCGGAGGCCCTAGCCGGCCATGTTCGCCGCCCGCATACTCGCCCCGGCACAAAGGGGGTTACCAATGCGTCGCGCGACATTGCTCGCTTCGGTCCTGCTGCTGGCTGGCATGCTGCCGGCCGCGGCCCAGAATCTCACTGTCACCTGGGGCGAGGACGACAACTCGGCCCGCACCTACGACCCGCGGGTGACGCAGTCGCGCCACGAGACGCAGATCATCGTCAACGTGTTCGACACGCTGATCGCCAGCGACGAGGACAGCAAGCTGCATCCCGGCCTGGCCACCAGCTGGGACGTGGCCGAGGACGGGCGCAGCATCACGCTGAAATTGCGCCAGGGCGTGACCTTCCACGACGGCACGCCGTTCGACGCCGAGGCGGTGAAGTTCACCTTCGATTCCATCGTGGACCCGAAGCTGGGCAGCCAGGGGGCGGTCGATATCCTCGGCCCCTATGCCAGCACCGACATCCTCGGCCCCTATGAGGTGCGCATCAACTACAAGCGCCCGTTCGGCGCCGCCGCGCCCAATCTGAGCCAGGCCGAGCTGTCCATGGTCTCGCCGGCGGCGGTGAAGAAGCTGGGCGATGCCGCGTTCGCGGCCGCCCCGGTGGGCACCGGGCCGTTCCGTTTCGTCTCGTGGGAGCGCGGCCGCCAGGTCGTGCTGGAGCGCAACGACGCCTATAACTGGGCGCCGGAATTCATGCGCCGCAAGGGTCCGTCGCAGGTGGCCCGCGTGGTCAACCGCTTCATCCCCGATGCCTCGACCCGCGTGGCGGCGCTGGAATCGGGCGAGATCGACATGTCCGACCTGACGCCGATCCTGGACCTGCAGCGGCTGCAGGCCAATCCGAAATACAAGGTGATGGTCGGCGAGGCGACCGGGCTGCCGTTCGGGCTGATGCTGAACACCAGCCACGGGATCCTGCAGGACCCGAATGTCCGCAAGGCCTTCATCATGGGCATCGACCGCGCCGGCCTGTCCGACGACCTGTTCTTCGGCCTGGTGAAGCCGGTCTACGGCCCGCTGTCGAAAGCGACGCCCGCGTACTGGCCGGGAGTGGAGAAATACTACCCCTACGACCCCAAGAAGGCCGCCGCCCTGCTGGACGAGGCCGGCTGGAAGCCCGGCCCCGACGGCGTGCGGGTGAAGAACGGCCAGCGCCTGACCGCGATGTACCAGCCGGCCGCGCCGCTGGAGCCCGATACCGCGGTCGCGGTCCAGGCCGAGCTCAAGCGCATCGGCTTCGACATCAGGATCGAGATCATCACCTTCGCCAAGCGCGAGGACCTGATCATGAACAACCAGGACGAGATTCAGCCGCTGCGCTGGATCTCCGGCGACCCGAGCTGCCTGGAGGTGATGTTCCACAGCCGCAACATCCCGGCTCCGGGCTTCGGCAAGTTCAACTACGCCCACCTGAACGACAAGGAGCTGGACTCGCTGCTGGAACGCGCCGCCGGCGCCGCCAACCCCGCCCAGCGCGACACGCTGTACGGCGAGGCGCAGAAGCGGATCATGGACAGCGCGGTGTGGGTGCCGCTGCACGAGCAGGTGAACACCGTTGCCTACCGCGCCGACAAGACCGGCTATCGCTGGGCGCGGACGCGCTGGAACATGAAGTTCTACGACGTCGAGGTCGCCAGATAGCGGCCCCGGACTTGCGGAGTGGCGCCGGAAGGAAACGTGACGATGAAGTCCCAGGTGCAGGTTGTGCGGCACGCCGACGTGGCGATGATCGAGATCGACAACCCGCCGGTGAATGCCCTGTCGAACGGGCTGCGCCAGGAGATTCTCAAGGCGGTGCAGGGGGTGATGAAAGACCCTGCCGTGCGCGCCGCCGTGCTAGCCTGCGCCGGCAAGACCTTCGTCGCCGGCGCCGATATCCGCGAATTCGACGGACCGCCCGGCGAGGTCACCACCGGCGATATCTGTCGGGCGCTCGATGACGCGCCGAAGCCCGTGGTGGCCGCCCTGCACGGCACCGCGCTCGGCGGCGGGTTCGAGCTGGCGTTGGGCTGCCACGCGCGCATCATGGCGCCGGACGCGCGGGTGGGGCTGCCGGAAAGCCGGATCGGGCTGATCCCTGGCGCCGGCGGCACCCAGCGCGCGCCGCGGCTGGCCGGCGCCATGGCGGCGCTGGACATGGTGACCACCGGCCGCCACGTGCCCGCCCACGAAGCGATGAAGCTGGGGCTGGCGGACGAGATCGCCACCGACCTGCGCAAGGAAGCCATCCTGCGCGCCCGCGCCCTCGCCGATGCCGGGCACTGGCCACGGGTGCGCGACCTCGCCGTGCCGCCCTGCGACCGCGCCGCGTTCGACGCCGTCGTGGCCCAGGTGCGCAAGCGTGCGCGCGGCGCGCTGGCGCCGGTGGCGGCGGCGGAGGCAATCGGCTGGGCGCTCGACCTGCCGTTCGACGAGGCTGTCGCGCGCGAGCGCGCCGCCTCGCTGGCGCTGCGCGGCGGGCCGCAGAGCAAGGCGCTGCGCCATCTGTTCCACGCCGAGCGCGTGGCCGCGCGCATGCCCGGCACCAACGGGCACGTGCCCGCGCCCTGGCCGGTGAAGCATGCCGGCGTGGTCGGCGGCGGCACCATGGGCTCGGGCATCGCCATCACCTTCGCCGATGCCGGGCTGGAGGTGACGCTGGTGGAGATGTCGGACGAGATGGTGAAGTCCGCCAAGAGCCGGATCCGCGCCGTCTATGACCGCCACGTGAAGAGCGGCCGCATCCCCGCCGCGGTGCGCGACGAGCGCATGGACCGCATCACCTTCTCCACCCATCTGTCGCGCCTGTCCGACTGCGATCTGGTGGTGGAGGCGGTGATCGAGGACCTGCCGACGAAGCAGGACGTGTTCCGCCACCTGTCCGCCATCGTCCGGCGCGACTGCATCCTGGCCAGCAACACCTCGCGCCTGGACGTCAACCGGATCGCCGGCGTGGTCGATGCGCCGGAGCGGGTGCTGGGCCTGCATTTCTTCAGCCCCGCCCACGTGATGCGGCTGCTGGAGATCGTGCGCGCCGACCGCACGCTGGCGGAAGTGCTGTCCACCGCGCTGGCGCTGGCGCGGCGGATCGGCAAGCAGGCGGTGATCGCCGGCGTGTGCGACGGCTTCATCGGCAACCGCATCCTGTCCAGATGGCGCCAGCAGGCGGACTACATGCTGGAGGACGGCGCCTATCCACAGGACGTCGATGCCGCCCTCGAAGCCTACGGCTTCGCCATGGGGCCCTATGCCGTGGCCGACCTCGCCGGCCTGGACATCGGCTGGGCCGGGCGCAAGCGCGCCGCGGCGACGCGCGACCCGCGCGCCCGCTACGTGCCCATCGCCGACTGGCTGTGCGAGCTGGGCCGCTTCGGCCAGAAGACCGGCGCCGGCTATTACCTGCACAAGGACGGCAAGCGCCAGGTGGACCCGCTGGTGAACGAGCTGGTGGAACGCGCCTCCGCCGCCCGGCAGATCACCCGGCGCAAGGTGCCGGCCGCGGAGATCCAGTCCCGCGTGCACGCCGCCATGGTGAACGAGGCGGCCAGGGTCCTGGCCGAAGGGATCGCGCAACGGCCTTCGGACATCGACGTGGTGCTGGTCAACGGCTACGGCTACCCGGCGTGGCGTGGCGGGCCCATGCACGAGGCGGACCGGATCGGGCTGCCGGTGGTGCTGGAGCGGGTGGCGCGCATGTACGAGGCTGACGGGCCGGGGTGGGAACCGGCGCCACTGCTGCAGGAAATGGTGGCGGCGGGAAAGCGGTTTGCGGATCTGAACGGATAGGAAGAAAGGCCGGGGGTTTCACCCCCGGACCCCTGACCAGAGCTCGGCCCTGGACGCACTGAAGGGGTTGGTCCGAGTCAGCGAAGGCTGATGTAATGCGGGTCGCCGAGTATATCGACGCGATCTCGTGTCAGTCGAAACCGCTGCACGATCCGGTCGATCGTCGCGGAGCCCTGCAGCTTCCGATCCGCGTAGATGATGAAGCGATCGCTGGGCACGTGGAATACAACCCGGCCGCGCGGCCATTCCTCATACTCGGACCACAACACCACATCAGGGACATTGCGCTGACGCAACTCAGACGCGCTGAGCCGTGAAAGTGCGCACCAGAATTCGTAATGACCGCCATGGGTCAAGAAGTCGCCATAGGATTCCGCGTGTGCCACGGGAACGCAATCGACCAGCAATTCCGGGGCGGCTCCAGTGGCCCCGATGCGCCAGAATATGCCGACACGCGACACAGTCACCTCAAAATCCTCAACCCAACATTTCCTTATCATATCGACAGCCATTCATTGGCATGTAAGAGTGATCACGATGATTAAAGGGGGGTTCATCGATGGCGCATCAGACTGACGCTGGTAGATTGTATCAGTCCATTGCGGAGGAGGTGTTTTCTCAAGAGCAATACATGCAGAGCAAGGCTCGCAAGAGCGCGCTCGAAATCCCAGAGTTGGCGCTCGTCCACTTGCTCTGGCGGCGGCTCGTTAAGGATCAAGGCGAAATCTTCCAAAGCTCTGAAGTCCGGAGTAGTTGGGAATCGAGCTTTGAAGGCACCGCGCGGGTCGATCTGATGTTCGAGGTAGCACACGGCGGAACAACATCAGCTGCTCTGATCGAATTCAAAATCCGCGACACAGAAACAGGCTATGTTCGTGACCTCGATAAGCTGGCTCAAAATGCAAGCCGCGCGCCGAATTCCCGACGATTCTTTTGTGCGCTGGTAGACGAGTTCCCCGACAAGGCACATTTGAGCGGTCGGATAAAAACGGTTCAGGAATGGGTCTGCCCTAATAACCAATATAAAGCGGTCTCGGTCGCTTCACCCGGCAACTTTAGGCAGTTCCCCACGAAGATTCCAGATTTCGCGCGACCGCTCGAATGCATCGTAGGAATGTGGGAGGTTGTTCGCGGCGACGCGTGATACGTTCTCGAGCGCGTGATCGGCAGTGGAGCTCATCCAACGCGTGCACGCCGCCACGGTGAACGAAGCGGCGAAGATCCTGGCCGAAGGAATCGCACAACGGCCTTCGGACATCGACGTGGTGCTGGTCAACGGCTACGGCTATCCGGCGTGGCGCGGCGGGCCCATGCACGAGGCCGACCGGATCGGGCTGCCGGTGGTGCTGGAACGGGTGGCGCGCATGTACGAGGCCGACGGGCCGGGGTGGGAACCGGCGCCGCTGCTGCAGGAAATGGTGGCGGCGGGGAAGCGGTTTGCGGATCTGAACGGATACTCAGATTCGCCGCATACGTCCGGTCATTCCGGTTGCGCCGGGGCGCCAAGCGCGTCCAGGATCTTTCGCAGGGCGGCGGCGGTTCCCACCAGTCCCTCGCCGTCCCACATCGAAAGATGATCCCCCGGCACCTGCACGATCGTGACCCGCCGGGCGAGCGCGCGCCACCCCAGATCGTCCGGCAAGCCGCTCAGATGCGGCGAATGGCCGTTGCTGCGGATCAGCACGAGGTCCAGCGGGGCGCGGGGCGCATGGTACTGCGCGGCCATGCGATAGCGGTGTACGGCGGCGCGGCGCCATGGCGCCGATGGATCGCCCGGCTCCAGACCCGCCCCGACCGGACCCGGCGGGGCGTCGATCACCACGACGGCGGGGATGTGCCATCCCGCGGCCTGCATCTGGGCGCCGATTTCCCAGGCCTGCCGACCGGCAAATGACCAGCCGATCGGGATGACGCCCGGTTGCTTCGCAATGCCGGCCGCCTGCAGCGCCGCCACCATCAGCGTCGCCTGCGCCTCGATGCTGTCGACCACGCCCGACGGATCGTAGCTGGCGGGATCGCGCAGACCGAGCCAGCTCCGGTCGGCCGGGACAAGGCCGAGCAGCTCGGGCACCTTGTGCCAGCTGCCGCCGACATCGTGCGGCCACAGCAGCGGCGCCGCGGCGCCGGGACCGACCCTGAACGTGACCAGCGCCGCGGAGTCGTGCGGCGCGTCGGGGGCCGAGGCATCGATCCACCGGCCCAGGCTGCGCGGCGTGCGCGCGGCCATCACCGCATCCAGCGGCACCGTTCGGCGCACGCGCCGCTCCAGCTCCACGGCCAGTTCCACCAGCATCAGGGAATCGGCGCCGAGGAGAAGCAGGTCCTGGTCGGGGCCTGGCAGCACGGCCAGGCCGAGCACCGTCCGGACCGCCTCGGCAACCACGCGCGCGGACACGAGCTCCGGGGCGTCCCACGCGGCCGTGGGCGCATCGGAGTGTTGCGCGTCCAGACGCGCGGCGGCGGCGCGGTCGACCTTGAAGTTGGGCAGCAACGGCAGCGCCACGCACCGCACCAGCGCCGCCGGGACCATCGCGGGCGGCAACATCCGCCGCAGGGCGGCCAGCAGTCCGCCCTCGGTGACGTCCGGGCCAGCAGGATCGGGAACGAAATGCGCCACGAGCCGGGGTTGACTCGCCGCCCCCGCGCCAGGCCGGACCAGTGCCACGGCCTCGGATACGCCAGGCTGCGCCTTCAGCGCCGCCTCGACGGCCGGCAGCTCCACGCGCTGGCCGCCCAGCTTCACCATCTGATCGGCCCGGCCGAGATGCTCCAGCAACCCGTCCGGCCGCCAGCGGCCCAGATCGCCGGTGCGGAAGCGGCGCCATCCCGGGCGATCGGGATCGTCGCTGAAGCGTTCCGCGGTCAGCTCCGGGGCGCGCCAGTAGCCCTGGGCGATATAGGGGCTGGAGACCCAGATCTCGCCGATCTCGCCCGGCGGCACCGCGCAGCCTGCCTCGTCAAGCAGGAGGGCGAGCCGGTCCGGTATCGCATGGCCCACCGGCACGCGGGTCTCGTCGAGCGGCATGGCACGGGTCAGGAAGCGATGAACGTAGATCGTCGAGGCCTCGGTCGCCCCCAACCCGGTATAGAGCAGGGCGTCGGGAAACAGCCGGAAGAACGCCCGTACATCGCCGGCGTCCATCCTGTCGCCGGCGATGTAACCGAGCCGTACCCCCGGAAAGCTTCCGGGTTCTGCGGCCGCCAGATGGCGCAGCAGCACCGGCACGGAATGATAGATGGTGGGCTTCGCCGCGCGCAGGAACGCCGCCAGGGCGGCGGCGCCGTGGCGGGGCGGTTGCACATGCAGGCAAGCGCCGGTGAGCAGCGCGGCCCAGATGTCACGGACCGCTCCGACGGTGCTGGGCGAATAGAGCGACGTCAGCCGATCCCCGGCGTCCAGCTGGATGGCGCTTACGTACTGCGCCACGTCATGCAGCATGCCGCGATGGTTCTGGAACACGCCCTTCGGCGCTCCGGTGGTGCCGGACGTGTAGGCGATGGAAGCGATGTCCGAGGCGCTCGCCAGTGTCGTCCGTCCCTCGGAGAACGGCAGCGAATCGAGATCGATGACGGGAACGTCCGCGGAAACCAGGGAGCGTGCCTGCGCGCCAAGCGGTCCGGCGGCCACCATGGCCACCACGCCGGCATGCGCCGCGATGGCCGCGAGGCGCGCGGCGGGATAGCTGGCATCGAGCGGCACATAGGCATGGCCGGCCATCAGCACGCCAAGCATCGCGGCCGGGAAACGGGCTTCGTGCTCCAGCAGAATCCCGACCGGCGCAGGCATGCCCGCACGCGGTGGAAGGGCGGTGGCGACCCTGCGCGCGAGCGTGGCAAGCGCCGCATAGGTCAGTTTGCGGTTCGCATCCGCGACGGCCAGACGATCGGCATGGCCGGCAAGGACGGCGTTGAACCGGGCGGGCAGAGTGTCCTGCACCGGCGCATCGGGAAAGCTGGAGAAGGGGCGCGTCGCCGGGCCGCCATGGTCGAGTGATGCCCAATGCGCCATGGCGTCCATCAGCCCCGTTGCCCGTCGTCGGAGCTGGCGTTCTACGCACCGCGCGTGCCCGGAGCAAGTTGGCTGAATCGTTGCTTCCGCAGTACCAATCGCGGCGCCTTGCCATCGCCACGCGCCGCCCTTTCGGTGGTCGAGGGCGGGTTGTTCCGGCCGGAACCGGGAGCAGCGCGCGCCGGCGCCTCGGTCAGAGGCCGGGGGTGAAACGTTCGGCCACGCGTTATGCCGCCACCAGCCGCTCCACGATCCGCGCCAGTTCCGGGAACCGATAGGCCGTCACCGCTGCCCCCGACGACATGGCCGGAGTCCCGTAGCCCCAGGCGGCGAAGATGCTGGGGATGCCGGCGCCGGTCGCCGCGGCGATGTCGTTGTGGTGGTCGCCGGCCATCACCGTGCGGGACGGCGTGCCGCCCGCGGCGTGCAGGGTCGCCAGCAGGTGCGCGGGGTTGGGCTTGCGCACGGGGAAGCTGTCGCCGCCGCCGACGGCGGTGAAGAAGCCATCCAGGCCCAGGGCGGCGAGCAGGGTTCGGGCCGGCGCCTCGGGCTTGTTGGTGCAGATGGCCAGGCGCCAGCCGCGGGCGGCGAGCGTCTGCAGGGTGGTTTCCACGCCGGGATAGGGACGGGTTTCCCTGGCGGCGTTGGCCGCGTAATCAGCCAGGAATTCGGCGAGCGCGGGCGCGTCGGGGTCCAGGCCATGGGCGGCGAAGGCGCGCTCGACCAGGGCGCGGGCGCCGTCGCCGACCATGGCGGTCACCTGTTCGATGCCGAAGGGCGGCAGCGCGCGGGCGGCCATGAGGCGGTTGAGGGCGGCGGCGAGGTCCGGTACGGAATCGACCAGAGTGCCGTCCAGGTCCAAGATCAGGGTGCGGGACATCGGCCAGCTTTCGACAGTTTCACGACGAAATGAAGAGTGATCCCCACCCCTTTGACACGGCGCAGCCCGCGCCGCTACTCCGGAGACGTCATGCCAGCTACCGCCGTCATTCTCGCCGCCGGCTTCGGGACTCGCATGAAGTCGGCGGTGCCGAAAACCCTGCATCCGATCGCGGGCAAGCCGATGCTGCGGCATCTGCTGGACAGTTGCGCGGAGGTGTTCGACCGGATCGTGGTGGTGGTGGGGCCGGAGACGGCTGCCGTGGCGGAGGCGGCCAAGCCCCATGTGTCGGTGGTGCAGCACGAGCGGCTGGGCACCGCGCATGCGGCGCTGCAGGCGGAAGCGCTGTTCGGCGATGGCGACGTGGCGGTGCTGTACGCCGACAACCCGCTGATTACGCCGGCCACGCTGCACCGGCTGCTGGAGCGCCGGCGGGCCGGCGATGTGGGGCTGGCGCTGCTGGCCATGCGGCTGGCCGATCCCGGATTCTATGGCCGGGTGATCGGCGATGACGGCTTCGTCGAGCGTATCGTGGAGTTCCGCGACGCTACCGCCAGCGAGCGGGCCGTGGGGCTGTGCAATGCCGGCGTGCTCTGCGGCGACGCCGGGCGGATGCGCGGCTGGCTGCGGGCCGTGCGCAACGGCAACGCGCAGGGCGAGTTCTACCTGACCGACGTGGTGACGCTGGCCCGGGCCGAAGACGAGCTGGTGGCCGCGGTGGAGGCGCCGGCGGACGAGCTGCTGGGCATCAACTCCCGGGTCGAGCTGGCGCGGGCCGAGGCGGTGGTGCAGGACCGGCTGCGCGTGGCCGCCATGGAAGCAGGCGTGACCATGACCGCGCCCGAGACGGTGTTCCTGTCCATGGACACCAGGCTGGCGGCGGACGTGTCGGTCGGCCCCAGCGTGGTGTTCGGCCCCGGCGTGACCGTGGAGAGCGGGGTGGAGATCCGGGCGTTCTGCCACCTGGAGGGCTGCACGGTGCGGTCGGGGGCCGTGATCGGCCCGTTCGCGCGGCTGCGGCCGGGCACTGTGGTGGGTGCCGCGGCCCATGTCGGCAATTTCGTCGAGCTGAAGGCCGTGAACCTGGGCGACGGGGCGAAGGCCAACCACCTCAGCTATCTCGGCGACGCCGCGATCGGGGCCGGCAGCAATATCGGGGCCGGCACCATCACCTGCAACTACGACGGCTTCGCCAAGCACCGCACCGAGATCGGCAAGGGCGTGTTCGTCGGCTCGGATTCCGTGCTGGTGGCGCCGGTGTCGGTGGGCGACGGCGCGTTCATCACCGCGGGCAGCGTGATCACCCGCGACGTGCCGGCGGACGCCATGGCATTCGGCCGGGCGCGCCAGGAGGAGAAACCCGGACGGGCCGCGCAATTCCGGGCCGCCCGCAGGAAGGAGCCTCGCTGATGTGCGGAATCGTGGGCGTGATCGGCGCGCGCGAAGCGGCGCCGGTCCTGCTGGAGGCGCTGCGGCGTCTGGAATATCGCGGCTATGACAGCGCCGGGATCGCGACCCTGGTGAACGGGCGTATCGACCGGCGGCGGGCGGCGGGCAAGCTCGGCAACCTCGCCGAGGTGCTGCGGACGTCGCCGCTGCCCGGCACCACCGGCATCGGCCACACGCGCTGGGCCACGCATGGCGCGCCGACCGAGAGCAACGCGCATCCTCACGGCACCGCGCTGGTGTCGGTCGTGCACAACGGCATCATCGAGAACCATGCCGAATTGCGCGCGGAGCTGGAGCGCGAAGGCCAGGAATTCTCCACCGAGACCGACACCGAGACGGTGGCGCAGCTGGTGGATCTGCACCTGAAGCGGGGCATGACGCCGGTCGAGGCGGCGGGGGCGGCGTTCGGGCGGCTGCAGGGCGCGTATGCGCTGGCGATGGTGTTCGCGGGGCATCCGGAGCTGATGATCGGGGCGCGGCACGGCGCGCCGCTGGCCGTGGGGTTCGGGGACGACGAGATGTTCCTGGGCTCGGACGCGCTGGCGTTGGCGCCGCTCACCCGGCGGATCGCCTATCTCGAAGACGGCGACTGGGCGGTGGTCAGCCGCAGCTCGGCGCGTTTCTTCGACGCCGCGGGCGAGGAAGTGCAGCGTGCGGTCAAGCAGACGGCGCTGTCCGGCGCCGCGGTGGGCAAGGGCAATTTCCGCCATTTCATGGAGAAGGAGCTGCACGAGCACCCGGCGGTGCTGGGTGACACGCTGCGGCGCATGATCAGCCCCTCCAGCCGGGCGGTGGCGCTGCCGCCGCTGCCGTTCGACCTCGCCGGCGTGCCGCGGGTGACGATCAGCGCCTGCGGGTCGGCGTTCTATGCCGGCATGGTGGCGCGGACCTGGTTCGAGCAGGTGGCGCGCATCCCGGCGGACGGGGACGTGGCCAGCGAGTTCCGCTACCGCACGCCGCCGCTGCCCGAGGGCGGGCTCGCCCTGCTGGTGAGCCAGTCCGGGGAGACCGCGGATACGCTGGCCGCGCTGCGCTACATGCGCGAGCAAAGGCAGCACGTGCTGTCGGTGCTGAACGTGCCGGAAAGCAGCATGGCGCGCGAGAGCGATGTGGTGCTGGAGACGGTGGCGGGGCCGGAGATCGGGGTCGCCAGCACCAAGGCGTTCACCGCGCAGCTTGCGGTGATGGCCTGCCTGGCGCTGGCGGCCGGCCGGGCGCGCGGCTCGATTTCGGCAGCGCAGGAGGCGGCGATGACCGCCTCGCTGCTGGAGGTGCCGAGCCGGGCGGCCGAGGTGCTGGAGCATGACGAGCACATCCAGCGCATCGCCGCGCGCATCGCGGAGGCGCGGGACGTGCTGTACCTCGGCCGCGGGTCGTGCTTCCCGATCGCCATGGAAGGCGCGCTGAAGCTGAAGGAAATCAGCTACATCCACGCCGAGGGCTATGCCGCCGGCGAGATGAAGCACGGCCCGATCGCGCTGATCGACCGCAACGTGCCGGTGATCGCCATCGTGCCGAGCGGGCCGCTGTTCGAGAAGACCGCCTCCAACCTGCAGGAGGCGGCGGCGCGCGGCGGCCAGGTGATCGTGTTCAGCGACGCCGCGGGGGCGGCGAAGCTGAAAGGCATCGCGGTGGAGACGGTGGTGCTGCCGCGGGTGGACCCGTTCGTGGCGCCGATCCTGTATGCGATTCCCGTGCAGCTGCTGGCTTATCACGTGGCGGTGCTGAAGGGCACGGACGTGGACCAGCCGCGGAACCTGGCGAAGTCCGTTACGGTCGAGTAGGCGCGGTCCCAGGAGCAAGTGGACACGGAGGGCACGGAGGTCCACGGAGAACACAGAGAAGACAGCCGGATATTGGATCACGGGACCGCCTTGAGCAGCCGGGTGATCCGGCTCGCAATCGAAGTGCACCGACATCTCGGGCCGGGGCTGCTCGAAGGCGTCTACGAGGAATGCCTGCATTTCGAACTGACCAGGAGCGGCTTGGCGGCCGACCGGCAGGTCAGCTTTCCATTGATCTACAAGGACATACGGTTCGAGTCCGGATATCGTGCAGATATCGTCGTGGAAGGGAGGCTGATCGTCGAGATCAAGTCCGTGGAACAACTCTTGCCGGTCCACGAAGCGCGGATCCTGACCTACCTGCGGCTGAGCGGATATCGGGTCGGTCTTCTGATGAATTTCAACACGGCGGCCCTGAAGAATGGGCTGCGCCGCTTCGTGCGGTAAGCCTGTCCCGTTTCTCCGTGACCTCCGTGGCCCTCCGTGTCCCCTTTCCGTCCAACTCCGATAGCTGACATCGGCCCTAATCCCCCCTATCTCTCCCCCACACACGTGGGTCGAGGAGGACCGTCATGCTGAACCCTGCATCGCCGCTGCCGCTCAAGGACCCTACCCTGTTCCGGCAGGCGAACTACGTGGACGGCAAGTGGATCGAGGCCGATAGCGGCAAGACCCTGATCGTGAAGAACCCCGCCACCGGGGAAGCGATCGGCGAGGTGCCGGCGCTGGGTGCGGCCGAGACGCGGCGCGCCATCGAGGCGGCCTGGCGCGCCCAGCCGGCCTGGCGGGCGCTGACCGCCAAGGAGCGCGCGGTGATCCTGCGCAAGCTGTTCGAGCTGATGATCGCCAACACCGACGACCTCGCCGTCATCATGACCGCCGAGCAGGGCAAGCCGCTGGCCGAGAGCAAGGGCGAGATCGCCTATGCCGCCAGCTTCATCGAGTGGTTCGCCGAGGAAGGCAAGCGCGTCTACGGCGACACCATTCCGCAGAACGCCAAAGGCCGGCGCATCATCGTGCAGAAAGAGCCGGTGGGCGTGTTCGCGGCGATCACGCCGTGGAACTTCCCCGCGGCCATGATCACCCGCAAGACCGGGCCGGGCTGGGCCGCCGGCTGCACCGGCGTGATCCGGCCGGCCAGCCAGACACCGTTCTCCGCCCTTGCCATCGCCGTGCTGGCCGAGCGGGCCGGCATGCCCGCCGGCGTGTGCAACGTGATCACCGGGCCCTCCGGCGAGACCGGGGCCGAGCTGACGTCGAACCCGATGGTCCGGAAACTGACCTTCACGGGCAGCACCGAGGTGGGGGCGAAGCTGCTGGCGCAATGCGCGCCGACGATTAAGCGCACGAGCATGGAACTGGGCGGCAACGCGCCGTTCATCGTGTTCGACGACGCCGACCTGGACGCCGCCGTCGCCGGCGCCATGGCGTCGAAATACCGCAATACCGGGCAGACTTGCGTGTGCGCCAATCGCCTCCTCGTGCAGGACGGCGTCTACGACGCCTTCGCGGCAAAGCTGAAGGCGGCGGTGGAGGCGCTGAAGGTGGGCGACGGCATGGAGCCGGGCGTGACCCAGGGTCCGCTGATCAACGCCGACGCCGTGGTGAAGGTGGAGCAGCACATCGCCGACGCGCTGAAGCGCGGCGCGCGGGTGGTGACCGGCGGCAAGCGGCATCCGCGCGGCGGCAATTTCTTCGAGCCGACGCTGCTGGCCGACGTGCCGCAGGACGCCATGATCTTCCGCGAGGAGACGTTCGGCCCGGTGGCGCCGCTGTTCCGGTTCAAGACCGAGGCAGAGGCGATCAAGCTCGCCAACGACACCGAGTTCGGGCTCGCCTCGTATTTCTACGCCCGCGACGTCGGCCGCATCTTCCGCGTGGCAGAGGCGCTGGAATACGGGATCGTCGGGATCAACGAAGGCATCATCTCCACCGAGGTCGCGCCGTTCGGCGGCATGAAGATGTCCGGCCTGGGCCGCGAGGGCGCGCATTTCGGCATCGAGGAATATCTGGAAGTGAAGTACCTCGCGCTCGGCGGGATCGGCACATGACGGCCTACGACTTCGACCTTTTCGTCATCGGCGGCGGCTCCGGCGGGGTGCGCTGCGCGCGCATCGCCGCCGGCCACGGCGCCCGGGTGGCGGTGGCCGAGGAGCGCTATTGGGGCGGCACCTGTGTGAACGTGGGCTGCGTGCCGAAGAAGCTGCTGGTGATGGCCTCGGAATACGGCGCGGCCATGCGCGACAGCCACGGCTTCGGCTGGGACACGCCGCCCGGCCGGCACGACTGGGCCGCCCTGATCGCCGCCAAGGACACGGAAATCGCGCGGCTCAACGGCATCTACCGCCAGCTCATGTCCGGCTGCACCACGTTCGACGCGCGGGCGACGCTGCTGGATCCGCATACGCTGGATGTCGGCGGCAGGCGCGTCACCGCCGAGCGGATCGTGATCGCGACCGGAGGCCGGCCGGTCCCGCCGGCGTTTCCGGGGGCGGAGCACTGCATCGTCTCGGACGACGCGTTCCACCTGCCGGCGCTGCCGGCGCACATCACCATCGTCGGCGGCGGCTATATCGCGGTGGAGTTCGCCGGCATCTTCGCCGGCCTCGGCGTGCAGGTGGACCAGGTCATCCGCCAGACCCTGCCGCTGCGCGGCTTCGACGAGGACCTGCGCGAGGGGCTGGCCGAGGCGCTGGAGGCGAACGGCATCCGGCTGCTGCGCGGCAAGACCATCGCCTCGGTGGAGGCGGACGGGCCGGCCAGGCTGGTGCACCTGTCCGACGGCACCATGATCGAGACCGGGCTGGTGTTCGCCGCCATCGGGCGGGCCGCCCACACCGCGGGCCTGGGGCTGGAGCAGGCCGGCGTGGACACGGACGGGTTCGGCGCCGTCACCGTCGACAGCGAGAGCCGCACCAGCCAGCCGCATATCTTCGCCATCGGCGACGTGACCGACCGGCTGAACCTGACGCCGGTGGCGATCGCCGAGGGCCACGCGCTGGCCGACCGGCTGTTCGGCCCGGGGCCGCGCAAATGGGAGCTGGAGGCGGTGGCGACCGCCGTGTTCTCCTCGCCGCCGATCGCCACCGTCGGCCTGACCGAGGCCGAGGCGGCCAAATGCGGACCGGTCGATATCTACCTCTCCCGCTTCACGCCCATGCGCCACACGCTGAGCGGACGTGCGCGCAAGACGCTGATGAAGCTGGTGGTGGACCAGGCGACGCAGCGCGTGGTCGGCGCCCATATGCTGGGCGAGGATGCGCCGGAAATCATGCAGGGCCTTTCCATCGCCATCAACACCGGCGCCACCAAGGCGGATTTCGACCGCACCGTGGGCATCCATCCCACCGCGGCCGAGGAGTTCGTGACCATGCGCACCCGCACCCGCGTGGCCGGCGTGGCCGCCCAGGCGGCGGCCGAGTAGCCAACACGGCGATTTCGGTGGATAAGCTGTCGCGTTTGCCCGAGCCGGGACCGACCCGGCCGGCGCAGGAGTGAGACGCAATGACCGCACAATGGACACCCGATTCCTGGCGCAGCCGCCCGATTCGCCAGGTGCCCACCTATCCCGACCCCGCCCGGCTGGCGGAGACCGAGAACCGGCTGCGCCGCTATCCGCCGCTGGTGTTCGCGGGCGAGGCGCGCCGGCTGAAGGCGTCGCTGGCGCGGGTGGCGGAGGGACGCGCCTTCGCGCTGCAGGGCGGCGACTGCGCCGAGAGCTTCAACGACTTCACCGCCAACATCATCCGCGACACCTTCCGGGTGCTGCTGCAGATGGCTGTGGTGCTGACCTTCGGCGCCAGCATGCCGGTGGTGAAGCTGGGCCGCATGGCCGGCCAGTTCGCCAAGCCGCGCAGCAGCGACACCGAAACCGTCGATGGCGAGACGCTGCCCAGCTATCGCGGCGACATCATCAACGGGCCCGAGTTCACCCCGGACGCGCGCATCCCCGACCCGGCGCGCATGGAGACCGGCTATTTCCAGTCGGCCGGCACGCTCAACCTGCTGCGCGCCTTCGCCAGCGGCGGCTATGCCGACCTCAACGAGGTGCATCGCTGGAATCTCGGCTTCGTCGCGCGCAGCCCGCTGGCCGACCGCTACCGGGACCTGGCGCACCGCATCGACGAGACGCTGGCATTCATGTCCGCCTGCGGCATCAACAGCGGCACCACGCCGCAGATCCACGAGACCGATTTCTACACCAGCCATGAGGCGCTGCTGCTGCCGTACGAGCAGGCGCTGACCCGCGTCGATTCCACCTCCGGCGACTGGTATGCGTGCTCGGCGCATTTCCTGTGGATCGGCGACCGCACCCGCCAGCTCGACGGCGCGCATGTGGAGTTCCTGCGCGGGGTGAAGAATCCGATCGGCATGAAGGTCGGCCCGACCAGCGAGCCGGACGACCTGCTGCGCCTGATCGACGCGCTGAACCCCGCCAACGAGCCCGGGCGGCTGACGCTGATCAGCCGCATGGGGGCGGACAAGGTGGAGCGGCTGCTGCCGCCGCTGCTGCGCGCGGTGAAGCGCGAAGGGCGGCATGTCGTGTGGTTGTGCGACCCGATGCACGGCAACACCATCGGCACCAATGCCGGGCTGAAGACGCGCAGCTTCGACGCCATCCTGACCGAGGTGCGGCGTTTCTTCGACGCCCATGCCAGCGAAGGCACCTGGGCCGGCGGCGTGCACGTGGAGATGACCGGCCGCGAGGTGACGGAGTGCATCGGTGGCGCGCACGGGCTGAGCATGGTGGACCTGTCCGAGCGCTACGAGACGTTCTGCGATCCGCGGCTGAATGCCGAGCAGTCGCTGGAACTGGCATTTCTGGTGGCCGAGGAGCTGAAGAACCGGCGCCAGGAAGGCCCGCAGTCGCCGGCCGTGGCGGCGCAGTAGGCGGCAGGGCCAATGGACGACAAGGTGCCGCCGTCTGCCCTGGCCGGCGACATCGCCGCCCGCACGGACGTCTATTTCAACCGCACCCGGCAAGTGGTCGCGCGCTTCGGCGACAAGCGCGTGACCTATGCGGTGTTCCTGCGCCGCCCGGTGATCGCGGCCCCGCGGCTGATGCTGGAATGGCTGCAGGACGTGGCGACCGAGCGCGGCACCAGCTTCGAATTCGACGTCACCCACCCCGAAGGCAGCTGGACCGGCGCCGGCGAGCCGCTGGTCTATATCACCGGCAGCCTGACCCAGCTGTCCGACCTGGAGACGATCTTCCTGCAGAAGATCGGGCCGGCCTGCGTCGCGGCGCATAACGCCTATCAGATGTGCCTCGCGTTGCCGGGCGTGTCGTTCCTGGCCATGGAGGCGCGGCACTGCGCCGGTGCCGAGATGCAGGACATGATGGCCTATGCCGCCTCGGTGGGCAGCGCGGCCGCGCGCAAGGAAGGGGCGAAGGGCTTCGTCGGCAACGCCAACGACGGCACCGCCCACTGGTTCGGGACGCCGCGCGGCCGCGGCACCATGCCGCATGCGTTGATCGGCTATGCCGGATCGACCGTGCGCGCCGCCGAGATGTTCCACGAGGCCTTCCCGCACGAGCCGCTGACCGTGCTGGTGGATTATTTCGGCCGGGAGATCACCGACGCGCTCGCGGTCTGCCGCCGGTTCCCCGAGCTGGCCGCGTCCGGCAACCTGTCGGTGCGGCTGGATACGCATGGCGGGCGCTTCGTGGAAGGGCTGGACCCCGCCGAGAGCTATGCCGCGCTGGAACGCCACGCCCCCGGCGCCATCCGCCGCTACCGCAGCGACACGGAGCTGCGCTACCTCGTCGGCACCGGCGTATCCGCCGCCGCCATCTGGCGCATGCGCGAGGCGCTGGACGCGGCCGGGTTCCCGCGGGTCAAGATCGTGGCGTCTTCGGGGTTCGGCGTGGACAAGTGCCGGGTGATGGCCGATGCGCGCGCGCCGGTGGACGTGGTGGGCACCGGCAGCTTCATTCCCGATGTCTGGACCGAGACCTACGCCACCGCGGATATCGTCGAATATGACGGCGTGCCGATGGTGAAGGTCGGGCGCGAGTTCCTGCTGCGGCGGAACGGCGCGCGCAAGAAGAACGGCGGCTGACGCAGCCCTTTGTTTTCGGCGGCCTGCTGACCGCGCTGTTTCGCCCGCCCGGCGCCGCGTTGAACTCGCGCCCGCATGGCCCTAGCTTCCCGCCATGTCCGACACGCTCAAGATCGCCATCGCCCAGCTCAACCCGCATGAAGGCCAGGTGGTGCATAATCTGGCCGGCATCCGCCGCGCCCGCGCCGAGGGTGCGCGGCAAGGGGCCGATCTGGTGGTGACGCCCGAATTCTCCATCGCCGGCTATCCGCCCGAGGATCTGGTGCGCAAGCCGGCCTTCGTGGCGGCCTGCGAGGACGCCATCGCGCAGCTCGCCGCCGATACCGCCGATGGCGGGCCCGGCCTGATCGTGGGCGGGCCGTGGCGCGACGGCGACAAGCTGTACAACGCCGCCTTCGTGCTGGATGGCGGCAAGGTGGTCGCGCGGCGGGCCAAGCACGAACTGCCCAACTATGGCGTGTTCGACGACAAGCGCGTGTTCGACCCCGGCCCCTCGCCCGGCCCGGTGCCGTTCCGCGGTTGGCGCATCGGCGTGATGATCTGCGAGGACTGGTGGTTCCCCGAGGTCTCCGAGACGCTGGCGGAAAGCGGGGCGGAGCTGCTGCTGTCGATCAACGGCAGCCCGTACGAGGTGGACAAGCACACCCACCGGGTGGCGCTCGCCGTGCACCGCGTGGTCGAAACCGACCTGCCTTTCGTGTTTGCCGCCCAGGTCTGCGGCCAGGACGAGCTGGTGTTCGAGGGCGCCAGCTTCGTGCTGAACGCCGACCGGTCGCTTGCGGTGCAGATGCCGCATTTCGAGGAAGCGGTGACCCTGACGGAATGGCGGCGCGACGGCGAACGGCTGCTGTGTACGCCGCAGCCTTTGGCGCCCGAGCCGGAACGGCTGGAATCCATCTATCGCTGCATGATGCTCGGCCTCAGCGACTACGTACGCAAGAACCGCTTCCCCGGCGTCATCCTGGGCCTGTCCGGCGGCATCGACAGCGCGCTTTCGGCTGCCGTGGCGGTGGACGCGCTGGGGCCGGACATGGTGCGCAGCTTCATGCTGCCCAGCCCGTATACCGGCCAGGACAGCCTGGACGACGCCGCCGCGTGCGCGAGTCTGCTGGGCATTCCCTGCGACAGCGTGTCGATCACCCCGGCCATGGAGGCATTCAACGCCGCGCTGGCGCCGATCTTCGCGGGGCGCCAGGCCGATATCACCGAAGAGAACATCCAGTCCCGCGCGCGCGGGCTGATCCTGATGGCGATCTCCAACAAGCTCGGCCACATGGTGCTGACCACCGGCAACAAGAGCGAGATGTCCGTGGGCTACGCCACGCTCTACGGCGACATGTGCGGCGGCTACTCGGTGCTGAAGGACGTCTACAAGACCACCGTGTTCGAGCTGTGCCACTGGCGCAACGCCAACCGGCCCAAGGGTGCGCTGGGGCCCGATGGCCCGGTGATGCCGTTGCGCGTCATCACCAAGCCGCCCAGCGCCGAGCTGAAGCCGAACCAGACCGACCAGGACAGCCTGCCGCCCTATGACGAGCTCGACGCCATCCTGCAGGGGCTGGTGGAGGGCGAGCAGAGCGTGGACGCGCTGGTGGAGAAAGGCTTCGACCGCGCCACCATCCTGCGCGTGTGGAAGATGCTGGACCGCGCCGAATACAAGCGCCGGCAGGCGCCGCCGGGGGTGAAGATCACGCCACGCGCCTTCGGCCGCGACCGACGCTATCCCATCACCAACGGCTTCACGGCGTTGATCGCATGAGCGACCTGTTCGCACCGCCCGGCGGCTGGCGGGTTCGCATCCTCGACCTGTCCGGCAGTGCCGAGGACAACATCGTCGAGGAAATCGGCGGGTTTCCCACGCTGATGCAGGCCAACGCCTTCGCCCGCCGCTATGTGCGCGACAGCGTGGAACTGTGCCGCGCCGCCGGCGCCACCGCGCGCGAGGTGCTGGACGCCTGGTTCGCCTATGGCGAGGACGCCGAAGTGCAGGACGCGGGCGAAGCGGGCTGGCGCAGCGGCACCGAGCTGTCCGATTTCGCCGAACGCCCCGCGGGGGGCGAGGAGCGCGACTGGCGCGCGCTCGACCCGCGCCGCACCGGCGACGACGAAAGCAACGACGAAGGCGACCTTGGCGCATGACCGCCGACCAGAACACGGCCGGCGTGGCCGTTCGCTTCGCGCCCAGCCCCACCGGCCTGCTGCATGTCGGCAACGCGCGTCAGGCCGTGGCCAACTGGCTGTTCGCCCGCAAGACGGGCGGCCGCTTCATCCTGCGCCTGGACGACACCGACACCGCGCGCAGCACCGAGGAGAACGAGGAAGCGATCCGCCAGGACATGCGCTGGCTGGGGCTGCACTGGGACGACTCGTTCCGCCAGACCACGCGCCTGGCCCGCTACGCCGAAGTGGCGGAGCAGTTGAAGCAGGCCGGCCGGCTGTATCCCTGCTTCGAGAGCGAGGAAGAGCTGCAGGCCAAGCGCGACCAGCGCATCAAGCGCGGCCAGGCGCCGGTTTACGACCGCGCCATGCTGAAGCTCACCCCGGAGCAGCGCGCCGCGGCCGAAGCCGGCGGCAAGCGACCCTATTGGCGCTTCCTGCTGTCGAACGAGGAAGTCAGCTGGAACGACCTGGTGCTGGGCCGTCGCCGCGTGAAGCTGCCGGCCGTGTCCGACCCCGTGCTGATCCGCGCCGACGGCACGCCGCTCTACACCTTCACCTCGGTGGTGGACGATCTCGACACCGGCATCAGCCACGTCATCCGCGGCGAGGACCATGTCACCAACACCGGCGTGCAGATCGACCTGATCAAGGCGCTCGGGCGCAATCCCGGCGCCATCGCCTTCGCGCATCTGCCGCTGCTGCTGGATTCCGACGGGGGCAAGCTATCCAAACGCTTCGACGGCCTGTCGCTGCGCAGCCTGCGCCAGGACGGCGTGGAGCCGATGGCCATCACCTCCTATCTCGCGCGGCTCGGCACGTCCGCCGATCCCGAGCCGCTGCCGCTGGAGGCGCTGGCCGCCGATTTCGACTTCTCCCGGTTCTCCGGCTCGGCCGCCCGTTTCGACATCCGCCAGCTTCTGGCGCTGAACAGCCGCGTGCTGCACGGCCTGCCGTTCCGCGACGTGGCCGACCGTCTGCCGCCCGGGGCGACCGAGGCCTTCTGGAACGCGGTGCGCGGCAACCTCGACCTGCTGAGCGAGGCCCGCGGCTACTGGGACGTGGTTGCTGGCACGATCGTGCCGCCGGTGATCGAAGGCGAAGGCGACTACCTGCACACGGCACTGGACCTGCTGCCGCCGGAGCCATGGGACGATGCGGTCTGGTCGCGCTGGACCGAGGCGCTGAAGGCGGCGACAGGGCGCAAAGGCAAGCCCCTGTTCCTGCCGCTGCGCCTGGCGCTGACCGGGGAAGACCACGGGCCCGATCTCAAGTCGCTGCTGCCCTTGATCGGGCGCACGCGGGCGGCGTTGCGGTTGCAGACGGCGGCGCATTGAAAAGGCGAGGGGCTTTGCCCCTCGACCCCAGTCAAGGCAGAAGCCTTGACAATCCAATCGCCCTCTTGGCTGCGTCGCTAGCCTTCAGATGATATCGGATTTCAATTGAAGGCTGCTGACGCAGCCAAGAGAGTAGTGGGATCCAAGGGGCTCCTGCCCCTTGGCGGGTCCAGGGCAGCGCCCTGGCCTTCCTTCACCCCCAACGCGCATCTTCATCGAGCGGCCAGATCGGCCGCTGCAGCCGCCTCCAGGCGAAGTTTGCGAGCACCGGGCTGGTGAGCCCCGGCGTATCCACTTCGAAGATGCTGTCGCCATCGAAGAATTCGTCGAATCCGGCGCGGAAGTGGCCGCGGCTTTTCACCACCACGCAGCGTGCGAGCGCGATGTCGATGTCGTGCATTTCCAGCATGCGCGGCTCGGCGAGCTGGCGGCGCAGGCTGGCGACGACGACACGCAGGCCGGAGCCGTCGAGCCGCAGCAGGGCGGACGGGCCCATGTTGAAGCGCTTGCCGGCGGAACTGCCGCGGCGGCCGATATCGGTGCCGCCGGTGAGCTTTTCTATGGTTGCGCCGGATTCGAAACGTTTGGAGAACGCGCTCTCGGCGCGGTTGAACACGGCGTGGAGATGCGCGCCCGCGCCGGCCCGGTGTGCGTCTGCGGCGAGATCGGGATCGATGAAGACGCCCAGCACGAAGCCCGGGACCATTGCTTCGTGCAAGGCGGCGAGCAGCCAGGTGGTGTTGCCGCGCCCGCCGCCGCCGGGGTTGTCAGCGACGTCAGCCAGGATGATGGGCTTGATGGCGCCGGAGGCGGACTGGCGGGCGAGATCGACGGCGTCGGCGAGTGGGGTCAGGCGGCGGCGGTAGCGGGCGCGGTCGGCCCAGGCGGCGCGGGCAATCTGCTGTGCGGCGTGGTCGGCCGCCTCCTGGTCGCCGCGGCTGGTGACGTTGATGGTCATGCCGCATTTCGGGATGTCGGCGAACACGAAGCCGCCGGTCACGGAAATGTTCAGGATAGGATCGGTGGTGAGTTCCTGCCCCAGCCGGATCAGATCGGCATACGGGCCGTCCGCCGTCAGCAGGGTGACGCTGGGCGGGGCGATGGGCATGCGGATGAATGCCTTGGCGGTGCGCAGGCCGGCGAGCATGGCGCGCAGCAGGTCGGCTGCCTCGGCGGCGCGCTCGCGCTGGTCGACATGCGGATTGGTGCGATAGGCGATCACCGAGTCGGCCGCTTCCACCAGGCGCTCGGACACATTGCAGTGAAGGTCGTGGGTGACGACGATCGGCACGGCGGGCCCGACGATCTGGCGGACCATGGCCAGCAGCGTGCCGTCGCTGTCCTCGTCGCCGGTGGCCGAAGAGGCGCCGTGGCTGGCGACATACACGGCATCGACCGGCAAGGCAGCAACGAGGCGGTTGCGCACGCGGTCGAGGAAGTCGAGGAATAACGCCTGCTCGATCGGGCCTCCCGGAGGGGCCCCGATGATGATCAGCGGAGCGGGAGTCCATGGCCCCGTTTCGTCCATCCGGGCGTAGAATCCGGGCAGTTCCGAAGGCAGATGGCTGACGTCGCGCGCAAGGCGGCTGATGGTCTCGCCTTCCTCCCAGCATTGCGCCTCGAAATCCGCCCGCGTGGTGGGCGGAGCGAAGGCGTTGGCCTCCAGATGCAGGCCGAGAATGGCGATGCGGGGAGATTCGGTGCCCATGGACTGCTCCGGTTGCCGGTTGCGCGCGCCTGTATAGACTGCGATCCATGCCGGACAAGAACGAGATGCCCCGCACACGCTTTTCCACCGCCGAGATGCTGGAGCGGCTGGTCGGTTTCGACACCACCAGCCGCAACACGAACCTCGCGCTGATCGATTTCATCCGCGCCTATCTGGACGGATGGGGCGTGCCCTATCGGGTCAGCACCGACCCGACGGGGCGCAAGGCGAACCTGCACGCGATCGTGGGGCCGCACATGCCGGGGGGCATCGCGCTGTCCGGCCATGTCGACACGGTGCCGGTGGACGGGCAGGCCTGGAGCTCCGACCCGTTCGCCCTGCGGCGCGCGGACGGAAAGCTGTATGGCCGGGGTGCCGCGGACATGAAGGGGTTCATCGCGAGTTGCCTGGCGGCCGTGCCCGACCTGCAGGCGCGCGGGCTGGCGCGGCCGGCGCATCTGTTCATCACCTATGACGAGGAGACCGACATGGGCGGCGCGCGCCGCCTGATCGGCGACCTCGAAGACAGCTCCCTGCGTCCGGCGATGTGCATTGTCGGCGAACCGAGCCTGATGCAGCCGATCCTGGCCCATAAGGGACGGCTGGCCCTGCGGGTGACGGCGCATGGCAAGGCCGGGCATTCCAGCGAGCCGGGGCGCGGCGTGAACGCCGTGCACGCAGTGGCCGCGGCGATCGGATACGTGGCGGCGGAGCAGCGCCGCTTCGCGGCCGAGGGGCCCTTCGCCGAGGGCTTCGACCCTCCGCACACCACCCCGCATGTGGGCACGGTGGAAGGCGGGACGATCCTGAACATCATCCCCGAGCGCGCGAGCTTCGTGATGGAGTGGCGGACCATCCCCCAGGACGATTTCTTCGCGGAGATGGAGCGGCTGCGCCGCTACGCCGCCACGCAGATCGAGCCGGCGATGAAGGCGGTGGACCCGGCCTGCGGCTTCGAGTTCGAGGTGCTGGACTGGATTCCCGGCCTGGCGCTGGCGCCCGATCACGCGCTGACCACGCTGGTCAAGCAGCTTACCGGGTCGAACAGCACCGGCAAGGTCAGCTACGGCACCGAGGGCGGGCTGTACGAGGCCGCCGGCATTCCCACCATCGTCTGTGGCCCCGGTTCCATCGCCCAGGCGCACAAGCCCGACGAATGGATCGAGCAGACGCAGCTGGATGCCTGCGACGCGTTCCTCCGCCGCCTGGCTGACCGCCTGGCCGCATGACCGATCCGGCGCCCCCTCCGCCACCTGCGCGTCCGTCCGACGCTTCCAGGCTCATGTGGGCGGGCGACGGCGCCGCTCTGGCGCAGCCGCCGCTGCCGCGGTTCGACGTGCAGATCGCACCGCCGGATATCGCCCCCTGGATCGAGGGCAACACGGGCGTGCCGGGTTTCAGCAGCTTCATTGGGCCGGAGCCCGGGCCGCATGTCGCGGTGGTGGCGCTGATGCATGGCAACGAGGTGTCCGGCGCGATGGTGCTGGACCGGCTGCTGCGGGCAAGGCTGCGGCCCAGGCGTGGCCGGCTGACCCTGGGCTTCGCCAACCTGGCCGCCTTCGCCCGCTTCGATCCCGAACACCCGACGGCCAGCCGCTTCGTGGACGAGGACCTGAACCGGCTGTGGGACGCCAGCGTGCTGGACGGGCCACGGCAGTCGAGCGAGCTGGACCGCGCCCGCCTCATGCGGCCGCTGATCGATACGGTGGACGTGCTGCTGGACCTGCATTCCATGCTGTGGCCCTCCGACCCGCTGACCCTCAGCGGACCGACGGAGAAAGGCCGCGCGCTGGCGCAGGCGATCGGGGTGACCGGCCTGGTGGTGGCCGATGCCGGCCATGTCAGCGGGCGGCGGCTGATCGACTACGGCCGGTTCGCGAGCCCTGCCACCCACGAGGTGGCCGCCCTGGTCGAGGCCGGCCAGCATTGGGTGCCGGAGACGGTGGAGGTCGCACTGGCGTGCGTGGCCGGCCTGTTGCGGCATGTCGGCATGGCCACCGACCACCCTGCCCTGCCGCCGCGCCGGCCCGCCCGGGCCAGCCGCTACGCCGAAGTGACGCAAGCGGTGACCGCGGCGACGGCGGGGTTCGCCTTCGTGCAATCGTTCCGGGGCGGCGACATCATCCCGCGCCGCAACACGCTGATCGCGCTGGACGGCACCGCGGAAATCCGCACGCCGCATGACGACTGCCTGCTGGTGATGCCCAGCCTGCGGCCCAGCCGCGGCCATACGGCGGTGCGGCTGGCGCGGTTCATCCAGTAGCCTGACCTACGGCCAGGACGTCCGGATCGCCGCCGGGCCGCCATTGATCGGCAAGGGTTCGCCCTCGGTCAGGGCCTTGCCGTCCCAGCGAAACGCCTGGATGTGCTTCTCCACCATGTCCTGAACCAGGATCGTGCGCCCGTCGCGCGAGAAGGCGATGCCCTGCGACCATTGGCCGAGCGGCGCCTGCGCGACCCGCGTCAGCGCCGGGCCATTGACCGCGAACAGCACCAGGGTGCCGTGCTCCTTGTAGAACGGGGTCCCGGGCTTCTTGGTCGTGCCGTCCTGTGCGCCCACCGCCAGGAAGCGGCCGTCCGGCGAGAATTTCAGCCCTTCGGGCGAACTGGGAACCGAAACCGTCTCGACGGTGCGAAACGGTGTGGCGGTGAGGTCGATCAGGCTGACGCTGTCCACGTCGCCGTCGCCCCGGCCCATGTTGCTGACCGCGGCCAGCGTGCCGGCGGCATTCACGTCGAGCGTGTAGGGGCGCATCGCGGTCGTGATCGGGCGCGGGTCCACGGTCACCTTCTCTCCGTCGATGCGCAGCACGCTGACCATGTGATCGCCGTCGCGGCTGACCAGGGCGGCCTTGCCGTCCTTGGTGAAGGCGACCCCGCTGGGACCGGATTTCGGATTGCCGAATTCGACCTTGCCGGCCGGAATCAGGCGCTTCTCCTGGACCGAGAACACCGACACCGTGCCCTCGGTGCGGTTTGCGACCAGCGCCAGCTTCCCGTCCGGGGAGATGCGCACCACGGTCGCCCCCGCGCCGGACGGCAGCGACTGCACCAGCTTGGGCGGCGACGCCTTGAGGTCGATCACCGACACCCGGTTATCCGGGCCGATGCCGCTGGCGTCCTGGGGATCCAGCTTCGTGGCGGCGGTGACGATGGCCCAGCTTTCGTCGGGGGCGACGGCAACAGCCATCGGCGGGCCGACGACGCTGCCGGGCACCTCGATGGTCGCGACGATGCGCGGAGCACCGCCCGCCAGGTCGATGACGGAGACCGTGTCGGGCAGCGGCGGCTTGCCGGCGACCTGGTTGCCGGCATCGAGGACCGTGTGCCCGTCATTGGCCGAGAGCGCGATGTCACCCCGCGCCGGCATTGCCGCCAGCAGCAGCACGGCGGCCAGACAAATGTGTCGCATGTCGCTCCCCCCGGTTTGCCTGTCGCGCCGACGATAGCGCGAAACCCGGGCGGCAGCAGCGAATCCGCAAGCCGCGCGGCGGCCGCGGCCTACTGAACCAACGCAGGCCGGTTGAGGGAGGCCATCAACTTGGAGCCGACGGCCTTGTGCATGCCCAGGATACCCAGCGTGAGGGCCGCGGCAAACAGGGCATACATGATACCCACCGAGCCCCTTCGTCCCGGTGTGCCGGCGCAAAAGAACCGCAACATGGCTTCATCCCTCGTGGGCTCGGGTTGGCAGCGCCCGGACAACAGGAACGTCTCATTAACACGACAATCCGTGCGCTTTGAGCGGTTCTACGGTGCGTGTGCGCAAAATGCCAGTAAATATTTAGGAATTCTTAACATACAATCCTATTTGCAAGACAATTCGCACGCAATGGTTGCACACGCCATGCTTGTCGTTGGCGGCCGAGCAGCCCCGGATGCCATCGAGATGTATGGGGAATGAAAAAAGGGCCTGCGGATCAGATCGCTCCGCAGGCCCCGGGATCCGTCGCGGCGTCGAGGCCGCTCTGGCTGTTCAGGCGACCAGGGGCGCCCGCTCCACGCTCGCGCGCGCCCAGGCGGCGGCGGCATCCTCGTCGAAGAGTTCGGTCAGCTTCTTCATCATGGTGCCGCCCAGTTCCTCGGCATCGACGATGGTCACGGCGCGGCGGTAGTAGCGGGTCACGTCGTGGCCGATGCCGATGGCGATCAGTTCCACGTTGTTGCGCGCCTCGATGTCGCGGATCACCTCGCGCAGGTGCTTCTCCAGATAGTTTCCGGGGTTCACCGACAGCGTGCTGTCATCGACCGGCGCGCCGTCGCTGATCACCATCAGGATGCGGCGATGCTCGGGGCGGACCAGCAGGCGGCGATACGCCCATAGCAACGCCTCGCCGTCGATGTTCTCCTTCAGCAGGCCCTCGCGCAGCATCAGGCCGAGGTTCTTGCGGCTGCGCCGCCAGGGCGCGTCGGCGGCCTTGTAGACGATGTGGCGCAGGTCGTTCAGGCGGCCGGGGTTGCGCGGCTTGCCGTCGGCGACCCAGCGCTCGCGCGACTGGCCGCCTTTCCAGGCGCGGGTGGTGAAGCCCAGCACCTCCACCTTCACGGCGCAGCGCTCCAGCGTGCGCGACAGGATGTCGCCGCACATCGCCGCCACCGTGATCGGGCGGCCGCGCATGCTGCCGGAATTGTCGATCAGCAGGGTGACGACGGTGTCGCGGAACTCGGTGTCGCGCTCGCGCTTGTAGGACAGCGCCTGCAGCGGGTTGACGACCACGCGCGACAAGCGGCCGGCATCCAGGATGCCTTCCTCCAGATCGAAGTCCCAGGCGCGGGTCTGCTGCGCCAGCAGGCGGCGCTGCAGCCGGTTCGCGAGCTTCGCCACCACGCCTTGCAGATGCTGCAACTGCTGGTCGAGCTGCTGGCGCAGGCGCGACAGCTCCTCGGTGTCGCACAGATCCTCGGCCGCGATCTCCTCGTCGAACTGGCGGGTAAAGGCGCGATAGGCGGCCTCATGATCGCCGGCCGGCCGTTCGCGGCGCTGCTGCGGGCCGCCGGGGCGATCGTCGCCCTCGGAGGCGGCGGCGTCTTCCTCGGACTGTTCGGTGCTGTCGTCGTCGGCGGACTCGCCTTCCATCTGCTCGGGCTGGGCGCCCAGCATGGATTCGGTCTCGCTTTGCGACTGCCCCTCGCCTTCCTGGGCGTTGTCCTGCTGGCCGGACTCCTCGCCGCCGTCCTCGCCTTCCTCGCTTTCGTCCGGCTCGGCCTCGACCTCGGCTTCGGCCAGGTCCATGGCCGCCAGCAGCTTGCGGGCGGCGCGGGTGAACGCCACCTGGTCGTCCTGGGCGGTGGCCATATCGGACAGCGCCTGCTGCGCTTCGTCGCCCACCGTATCGCGCCACTGCTCCAGCACACGCCGGGCGGCGGCGGGCGACTCCTCGCCGGACATGCGCTCGCGCGCCAGCAGCGACAGGGCCGCCGCGACCGGCAACTGATCCTTGCGGGTCATGCGGTCGTAGCCTTCCGCCTCGCACTCCTCCGCCAGGCGGGCGCGCAGGTTGGAGGCGACGCCGGCCATGTGGCGGGAGCCCACGACCTCGACCCGCGCCTGCTCCAGCGCGTCGTACACGTCCTTGGCTTCGCGCCGGGACGGCATGCGGGCGGCGTGCACGATGTCGTCGTGATGGCGCAGCCGCAGGGCCAGGCTGTCGGCGGCGCCACGCAGCCTGGCCATCTCAGCGGCCGGCAGGGCGCGGGTAGGCAACGGCAGCCGGGCGCGCTTGCCGGCCAGGCCCGAGGGGCCCGGCTGGAAGGCGACCTGCACCTCGTTGTTCTGCGCGATGGCGCGCAGCGCGCCGGCGGTGGCCCGCTTGAACTCCTCCGAGCGGGTGTTGTCCTTGCTGCCGGTTCCGCTCATGCCTGCCTCACGCTCCCGCCCGGCCGTCGATCATCACCGCCTCACGCGCTCTTGCGGATCAGGTTCCCGGTCGGGATTTCCTCGTTGAAGCAGCGCTGGAAATACTCCGCGACCGTGCTGCGCTCGGCCTCGTCGCATTTGTTGAGGAAGGTCAGGCGGAAGGCGAACCCCACGTCGCCGAAGATGCGCGTGTTCTCGGCCCAGGTGATGACGGTGCGGGGCGACATGACGGTGGAGATGTCGCCGTTGATGAAGCCCGCGCGCGTCAGGTCGGCCAGCGCCACCATGGCCTCGATGCGCTTCTTCGCCGCCTTGTCGGACGGCTCGATGCCCATCTTCGCCATCACGATCTCGGTTTCCTGCCCGTGCGCCAGGTAGTTCAGCGTGGCCACGATGTTCCAGCGGTCCATCTGGCCCTGATTGATCTGCTGGGTGCCGTGGTACAGGCCGGTGGTATCGCCCAGGCCGACCGTGTTGGACGTCGCGAACAGGCGGAAGCTCGGGTGCGGGCGGATCACCTTGTTCTGGTCGAGCAGGGTCAGCTTGCCCTCGACCTCCAGCACGCGCTGGATCACGAACATCACGTCCGGACGGCCGGCGTCGTATTCGTCGAACACCAGGGCGCAGGGATGCTGCAGGGCCCAGGGCAGGATGCCCTCGCGGAACTCGGTGATCTGCTTGCCATCCTTCAGGACGATGGCGTCCTTGCCGATCAGGTCGATGCGGCTGATGTGGCTGTCGAGGTTCACGCGGATGCACGGCCAGTTCAGCCGGGCCGCGACCTGCTCGATATGCGTCGACTTGCCGGTGCCGTGATAGCCCTGAATCATCACGCGGCGGTTGAAGGAGAAGCCGGCCAGGATGGCCAGCGTCGTCTCCTTGTCGAATCGATACGCGGGATCGACGTCGGGCACATGCTCCGTGCGCACCGAGAACGCCGGCACCTCCAGATCGGTGTCAACGCCGAACGTCTCACGGGCATCGACCGTGATGTCGGGCATGTCGATGGCGGAGGTTGGCAATACGCGGACGTCGGAAAGAGCGGCAACCTTGTTCATAGGCCAGCGATCCTGTGGTTTTCCGGGTCACTCTACGCCCGGCTTTCGGAGATGGGTAGCCAGCGGAGTTGGGCATTATTGCCCGGTGGAGACTTAGCCGGCGGCGGCCAGCGGCGGGTCGGCGGCAAGGCGGCCGCGCAGCGCGGCATAGGCCAGGTTGATCACCTTCAGCCGCTCCTCGGCCCCGCGATCGCCGTTGTTGGCATCGGGGTGGTGGCGCTTGGCGAGTTCCTTGTAGCGGCTTTTCAACTCGTCCATCGTCAACGGCCAGGACAGGCCCAGCGCGGCCAGCGGCTCGCGCATTTCGGACGGCGCCTCATTGGCCGGCCGGCGGCGGTCGTTGGCACGACCGGCTGCCAGCACGTGCAGCGGGTCGCGCAGCAACTCCTCATCGATCCTAGCCCCCCCCAGCCGGCCCAGCGGCCAGGTGGGTCGTTGCCAGGATGTATCGGCGCGCAGCTGCGCCTCGATCTCGCCGGGGGACATGCCTTTGTAGAAGTCCCAGGCCGCATTATACGCGCGCACATGCTCCAGGCAGAACCACCAATATTCGTGCAGCGCCTGGCGCGATTTCGGCGCGCGGTATTCGCCGACCGTGCCACAGCCGGGCAAGTCGCAGGTTCGGCCCGGCGCGCCCGGATCCGGCGCGTAGGCCCGGGATCGCGTGGAGCGTCGGGTCATGATCGGCCTATGTGCGGCCGATCCGGCGGTTTGGGAAGGGGGGAATTGCAGGCTCCTGCATTGCCGCGCATGCTGACGCCATGACCACACGCGCCGACCGCATCGCCGCCCTGCTGCGGCAGGAATTCGCCCCCGCTTTGCTGCAGGTCATCGACGACAGCCAGCGCCACGCCGGCCATGCCGGTGCGGCTCCGGGCGGGCAGACCCATTTCACCGTGCTGATGGTCGCCGAGGCGTTCCATGGCCAGACCCGCGTCGCCCGCTCGCGCGCCGTCCATGCGCTGCTGGATCGCGAATTCGCCGGCGGTCTGCATGCGCTGACGCTGACCTTGCGCACCCCCGACGAGCAGGCGCGGCTGCAGCAGGCATAGGGCCAAGCCCGCTTCACGAATCCGGAGCGCACCGGGATTTCACTCGCCTCGGCCGCGCCCAGGCTGCCGATACTCGCGCGGACATGCCGCCTGCACGCAACCGCAGGTTAAGACTTCCCCCGCATGTTCGTCCGGTCAGTCGACGGAGGTCATGGGTGAACGCGAGCCGCCTGGTCAATCGCAACGTCACCGCGCTGCGCGGCCGAACCAGCATGCGCCTTGAGCCGGAATTGTGGGACGCGCTGGAAGAAATCTGCCGGCGCGAATGCCTGACGCTGGGCGAACTGGTCAAGCGTATCGAGCAACGCGGCCATCCCGGCGGGCGCACCAGCGCGGTGCGCGTGCAAGTGCTCGCCTATTTCCGTGCCGCCGCCACCGAGCCCGGCCACGGCGTTGCCGGGCATGGCAGCCTTGCGGGCGCCTTACCCCCGGGCGCCGACCGCTGGCCGGCCGTTCAGTCCTCGCGCGACTCCGCCGCCGCCAGCTGAGGCGCTTCCGGATGCACGGCGTCGGGGCCCGTATACAGATGCGGCCAGCGGCGCCGGACCACCGGGCCGCTGCTGGCATAGGCGAAGCAGGTGTTCAGCAGCCGCGCCGAGCCGTCGGACTCCGACACCTTCCCGCTCGGCGCCGCCTGCTCCCGCGCCTCCGCCTCGCGCTTCGAGCGCACCGGCCACATGGTCTGGAACGCCGTGGTGGCGATCTGCTGCAGCAGCTCGCGCAGATGCGTGCACCCCGCCGTGCCGCCGATGCGCGCATTGGCCTCCTTGAGGAAGCCGGGCTTGATGCGCAGGCCCACCAGGCTGGCATAGCTGGCAGCGCCGCCGCCGCAGATCGTGAACGGCCCGTGCTCGGTCGCGGCCTCGCAGGCGACGATCACCATCCGGTCGTCGACGGTCAGGCGCACCCACATTTCGTGCAGCGGTTCGCCCGGGCCGATGAAGCCGCGGTCGATGCTGGAGAACCCGTAGGCCTTCGTATCCGTCAGATGCGCCTCGATGTCATACAAACCATCGGACCGGCGGAACCCCTCGATACGGATCGCGCGCGTGTGCAGTCTCTCGCGCTCCACGGGCTCGCTCAACGGCATGGCAGTCCTCCGATCGGGGCGCAGGGAATGGTGCGGCGCAGCAACCGGAATATGGCAAGAGCCATGTCCTGTTCAAGCGCCTTGCGCATGCCCCTCCCCTGCCCGCCGCTCAGAGGGGCGGCTCGCCCTGGACCGGCGCGGCGCCCAGCCCGGCCATCAGCTTCGTGACCTCGGCAATCGCCGCCTCCGCCGCCACCGCGTCGTTGCCCTTCGCGACGATCGCCACCCCATTGCCGTCGCCGCGGTAATACGGGTAGCTGCCCAGGTCCAATCCGGCATAGCGCGCCTGCACCGCCGCCAGGCCCTCGGCGATCCGGCCTTCCGGCAGGCCGCGCGCGTGCACGGCGCGCGAGACGATCGGCGGCCCGCCGGCCAGCGTCGGCGCCAGGCTGTCGAACATGGCCTGCATGATCCGCGGCACCCCCGCCATGACATGCACATTGCCGATGGTGAAACCCGGCGCGATGGAAATGGCGTTGTCGATCAGCCTGGCCCCGCGCGGCATCGTCGCCATGCGCTGACGGGCGGCGTTGAACTCGCCGGGCTTGTAGTGCCGCTCCATCCGCGCCCAGGCCTCGGGATGCGGCTCCCACGGCACGCCGAACGCCGCGGCCACGCACTCGCTGGTGATGTCGTCATGCGTGGGACCGATGCCGCCGGTGGTGAACACATGGTCGAACCGGGCCCGAACCTCGTTCACTGTGCCGATGATGGTCTCCGGCACATCGGGGATCACCCGCACCTCCCGCAACGGAATGCCGATCTCGCCCAGCCGCGTGGCCAGATAACGGATGTTCGCGTCCTGCGTCCGCCCCGACAACACCTCATTGCCAATGACCAACAAACAAGCCGTCGGATTCCCAGCCATGCACGTCTCCCCGGGCCCCCTCGGGGGCGTTACTGTCGCAAGGAAGGCAAGGCCAGGGCTCTGCCCTGGACCCGCCAAGGGGCAGAAGCCCCTTGGATCCCAGGACTTAAGGGGTTGCCGAAGAGGGGGCCTAGGGAGCGGTTGGACGCCGCACGATAGGCCCCCTCTTCGGCAACCCCTTCAAAGTAGCGGGTTCTAAGGGCTCCGCCCTTAGCGGGGTCCAGGGGCGGCGCCCCTGGCCTTGCCTTCCCTGCCACCGTAACCCCCGAGGGGGCCTAGAGGAAGTCGCGCAGGAGGGGGACCAGGGGGCGGTCGGCTTCGGGCATGGGGTAGTCGGCGAGCTTGTCGGGGCGGACCCAGGCGAGGGCCTGGCCTTCGCGGGATTCCGGGGTGCCGCGCCAGCGCCGGCACAGGAACAGCGGCATCAGCAGGTGGAAGCGCTCGTATGCGTGCGAGGCGAAGGCGAAGGGCGCGAGGCAGGTGGAGGTGACGTCGATGCCGAGTTCTTCCTTCAGCTCGCGGATCAGTGCGGCTTCGGGGGTTTCGCCGGGGTTCAGCTTGCCGCCCGGGAACTCCCACAGGCCGGCCATTTTCTTGCTTTCCGGCCGGCGGGCCAGCAGCACGCGGCCGTCAGCGTCGATCAGGGCGCAGGCGGCGACCAGCAGCAGCGGCTTGGAGCCGTCCGGCTGCGGCTCGGTGTCGGGGTAGCCGAACAGGTCGCCGCGGGTGGCCAGGAAGCGCAGCACCTTGTGCTCGCCGCCGCGGGCGACGAATTTTTCCATCCCCTCGCCCACGTGGCGGAAGCCGATCCGGCGCAGCACGGCGATCGAGCCCGGGTTGTCGGTGGCCACGGTGGCTTCCAGCCGATCGAGGGCGAGATTGGCCAGCGCCCAGCGCGCGAGCCGCCCGGCGGCTTCGCTGGCGACCCCGTGCCCCCAGAAGCGGCGGCCGACCCAGTAGCCCAGCCGGGCCACGCGCCCGTCGCGATTCAGCCGGAGGCCGACGCCGCCGACGATGGTCTCGTTGTCGCCTTCGCGGCCGGTGACGGCTAGGTGGAAGGCGCTGCCGTCGGCCAATGTGGCGCGGGTGGAGGCGATCCACTCGTCGGCCAGGGTGCGGGAGTAGGGGAACGGCACGGCCGCCAGGGTGCGGCAGACCTCCCAATCGTTGATCAGCCGGTGCAGATCGGCCGCATCCTCAGGACGGTAGGGGCGCAGGGTCAGCCGCTCGGTCGCGAGCGGCTCGAAGGCGGTTGCGCGAATCGCGTCGGTCATCGTGCCGGACCAGGTGGATGCATAGAGCAGGAAGTGCCCAAACCGCGGCCCGGCCGCAAGTGCCGTTCCGCGATGGCCGGGGCGTCAGGCGCGCGGGCGACGGATGAACGCCAGGATGCCCAGGCCGAAGGCCAGGACCGCGAATGAAGCTGGCTCGGGCACGGCGGCGATATCCCAGCCGATGACATCCATCGCCTTGAGGTCCAACGGCGTGATGGGCTGGACGTTGCCGGGCGACAGCGCCGGGGCCATCAGGGCGGGCGTGCCGTCGGCCCAATGGCTGGTCTGATAGGTGATGCCGTCCGAAAAGGGGGCGAGGTCGGTGACGCCGCCGTCGATCGAGAAGAAGGCCGGGCCGGTCGCCAGGCTGCGTGTCGTGCCCTGGAAGCGGAACAGGTCGAGGGTCGTGTCCTCGACGAACGCCCCGGCATTCGAGATGAAGCCGAGGGCGTGGCCGATCTCGTGCCCGGCGACGCCGAGGAAGTCGAACGCGCCCGGGTTGACGCCGCCATCGGGGTTGCGGCTGTACTGGTAGGTGATGGCGGCGTTCGAGGTGAACTCGATAGTGGCGTCGATGGCCACCGTGGGTGTGGTGAAGCCGAGCGCACGGGCATTGGCCGACGTCAGGTGGATGGTGTCGCCGGGCACGGAAGCGGGAAGGTTGGCGACGGCGGTGGCGTCGGCGGCGCTGGTGGCGTCGAGCGCCATCAGGGTGCGGAATGCGCTGTAAGACGCGTAGACCTCGGTCGGCGTGGCCCCGCCGAGGATGATGCCGCCGGGCACGGTGCCGAGGTCGCGGAAGCCGATGCTGATGTTCACCGTGACCGGGTCGGTCAGCACGTTCTCCCAGGCCTGGGCCGCCGTGCCGAACGCGGTGAGCTGCGCCGGCAACAACGTGTCCCCGGCGATCTGAGTGAAATTGATGACCAGAGCCTGCGACGGCTGGGGCAGCGCGGTGACCGCGACGAGCGCGAGCAGCGGAAGGCGGGCCTTCATCTCGGTCTCCGGTACCCGGCGGTCCCGCGGTCCCGGCGGAGTGCCAGGGCCCGATTCGATTTCGTTCCGCCAACCAGCGCTCCCGCTATCATACACGGAAATGTTAAGGAAGCAGACGAATCGTCTCTTTTTGCGCGAACAGGCTCAATCGCCCGCTCCGACGGATGGCCGGAGCGGGCAGCGTCAGCTTCGGTAGCTGCCGTTGATGTCGATGTAGCCGTGCGTCAGGTCGCAGGTCCACGCGGTGGCCTTGCCGCGCCCCAGGCCGAGATCGACGGCGATTTCGATCTCGCTCCCTTTCATGTGCGCCACCACCGGCGCCTCGTCGTAGCCGGGCACCACGCCGCCGTCGCGCGCCATCCAGGTGCCGCCGATGCCGACCGAGATGCTGTCGCGGTCGGCGGGCTCGCCGGCCTTGCCCACGGCCATGACGATGCGGCCCCAGTTGGCGTCCTCGCCGGCGATGGCGGTCTTGACCAGCGGGGAATTGGCGATGGCCATGGCCACCCGCTTGGCCGACTTGCCGGAGACGGCGCCGGTGACGTCGATGCGCACCAGCTTCTGCGCCCCCTCACCGTCGCGGATCACCTGCAGCGCCAGGTCCAGCAGCAGGTCGTTCAACTGGCGGGCGAAGTCGGCCAGCATGCGGCCGCCCTCGGCCGGCACCCGCGGGTGCTTCGCCTGGCCGGTGGCGAACAGCAGCACGGTGTCGGAGGTCGAGGTGTCGCTGTCCACGGTGGTGCAGTTGAAGCTGCCGTCGGTGCCCTTGCGCAGCATCGCCTGCAGCGCCGCGGCGGGGATCTTGGCGTCGGTGAACACGAAGCACAGCATCGTCGCCATGTCCGGGGCGATCATGCCGCTGCCCTTGGCGATGCCGGTGATGCGCACCGTCGCGTCGCCGATCAGCGCAGTGCGGGTGGCCGCCTTCGGGAAGGTGTCGGTGGTCATGATGCCGCGGGCGGCGTCCTCCCACGCATCCTCGGACAGGCGCGCGTGCAGGGCGGGCAGCGCGGCGGTCAGGCGTTCATGCGGCAGCACCTCGCCGATTACGCCCGTCGAGGCCAGATAGACCTGCTTCTGCGGGCAGCCGACCAGGTCGGATGCGGCGGCCGCGGTGGCCTTGGCGGCGTTGGCGCCGGCGCGGCCGGTGAACACGTTGGCGTTGCCGGCGTTGACCACCAGCGCCCGCGCCTTGCCGGACGGCAGGGCCGCGCGGCACCAGTCCACCGGCGCGCCCGGGCACTTGTTGGAGGTGAACACGCCGGCCACGGTGGTGCCCGCCGCCAGTTCGACCATCACCACGTCGGTTCGCCCCTTGTAGCGGATCCCCGCCTCGGCGGCGCCCAGGCGAACGCCGGCGATCGGCGGCAGCTCAGGCAGGGGAACGGCAAGGGGGGAGACGGCGAGCGCCATGGTGCGAGTCCTTGTTGGCGTTTCTTGGCAGGCGGAGGGCCAGGGGCTTCACCCCGGCCCTCGAACGGTCACGGCTTGGCGGGGGCGGGCGGGGGTTCGGCGGCATCGGTGGGACGGGTCGGGGTGCCGTCGGGGTTGAAGCGCTCCACCTTCACGCCGGCGCGAGCCTCGGCCAGCACCTTCTGCACGCCTTCCTGGATCAGCTTCTGGCGCAGTTCGTCATGCGACTGCTCGAAGGACGGGGCCGGCGCGGCGCGGCGTTCCTCGACCTTGATGACGTGCCAGCCATACTGCGTCTTCACCGGCTTGTCGGAGATCTGGCCGGGCTTCAGGGCGAAGGCGGCGGTGGCGAACTCGGGCAGCATGTCGCCCTTCTTGAAGAAGCCGAGGTCGCCGCCCTGGGCCGCGCCGGGGTCGGTGCTGCGGGCCTTGGCGATGGCCGCGAAGTCGCCGCCCTTCTTCAGGTCGGCGATGATCTTCACCGCATCGGCCTCGTTGGCCACCAGGATGTGGCGGGCGTGCACTTCCTCCTCGCCGGCCTTGCCGGCGACGTCCTTGTCGTACAGCGCCCGGATGGCCGGCTCGCTGATCATCGGCCCGACGTCGCGGGCGATCAGCGCGTTCTGCAGCGCCTGCTCCTGGGCGTTGACGATCTGCCGCTGCACCGCGGGGTCCTGGTCGAGGCCCTGCTTGCGGGCCAGTGCGACGACGGCCTTGCGGTCGATCGCCTGGTCCAGCAGCAGCGGGAACAGCATGTTCTGCGGCATGCTGCGGTATTCCTCGGGCAGGCCCCGCACCGCCTCGGAGATGTCGCTGAGGTGGATTTCCTGGTCGCCCACCTTTGCCACGACCGGGTCGGCCGGAGCCGGCGCCGGAGCCGCCGCGGCTGGCACGGGCGCCGGGGCCGGTGCTGCGGCTGGCGCCGGGGCCGGGGCCTGGGCCCGTGCCGGGGCGCCGGAGAGGGCCGCCATGGCGACGAATGTCGCCGCGAAGGCGCTTGCAACAGGGGCAGTCGGGCGCATCGGCCGCATCTGGGGTCCTTCCAAAGGGGGCGGGATCATGGCCGAAGCGGGATTGCCCCACAAGGCGACCATCCGATCCCGGCAATGCCGTTTGCCGCACAGCCGTCGTTGACCCGGGGCGGCCCGGGTCCTATCTGACAGGCTTCGACCAGAGTGGCCCCACGCGGGTTCCAGGGAAGGCGCCGCTCGCGCGGCGGTCGCCGCCACCTGCCCTGCCGGAGCCGCCGCGGCCTGTCCCGGAAGGCTTACCATGTTCGCCAGCATTGCCCGCGCCATTTTCGGCACCAGCAACGACCGCTCGCTCAAGGCGTATCAGCGCCGGGTGCCGCAGATCAATGCGCTGGAGCCTGCCATGCAGGCGCTCTCCGACGAAGCGCTGCGGGCCAAGACCGACGAATTCAAGCAGCGGCTGGCCGGCGGCGCCACGCTGGACGATCTCCTGCCGGAAGCCTTCGCGGTGGTGCGCGAGGCGTCCCGCCGCAGTCAGGGCCTGCGCCATTTCGACGTGCAGCTCATCGGCGGCATGGTGCTGCATGACGGCAAGATCGCGGAGATGAAAACCGGCGAAGGCAAGACGCTGGTCGCCACCCTGCCGGTCTACCTCAACGCGCTGACCGGCAAGGGCGTTCACGTCGTCACCGTGAACGACTACCTGGCCCGCCGCGACGCCGAGTGGATGGGGCAGATCTACGGCTTCCTGGGCCTGACCACCGGGGTGATCGTGCACGGCCTGACCGAATGGGAGCGGCGCGAGGCCTATGCCGCCGACATCACCTACGGCACCAACAACGAGTTCGGCTTCGATTACCTGCGCGACAACATGAAGTACCGCCTGGAAGACATGGTCCAGCGCGACTTCGCCTATGCCATCGTCGACGAGGTCGACAGCATCCTGATCGACGAGGCGCGCACGCCGCTGATCATCTCCGGCCCGGCCGAGGACTCGTCGGATTTGTACCGCACCGTGAACGTGGTGGTGGCCGAGCTGGTCAAGGACCCCGACACCTACGAGAAGGACGAGAAGTTCCGCACCGTCACGCTGACCGAGGACGGCACGCGGCGCGTCGAGGACATGCTGCAAGAGGCCGGCATCATCGCCGAGGGCAACCTCTACGACATCTTCAACGTCTCGGTCGTGCACCACGTGCAGCAGTCGCTGCGCGCCAACACCCTGTTCGCCCGCGACGTGGACTACATCGTGCGCGACGACAAGGTGGTGATCATCGACGAGTTCACCGGCCGCATGATGGAAGGCCGGCGCTATTCCGAGGGCCTGCACCAGGCGCTGGAGGCGAAGGAATTCGTCACCGTCCAGCCCGAGAACCAGACCCTGGCCTCGATCACCTTCCAGAACTATTTCCGGCTGTATCCGAAGCTCTCGGGCATGACCGGCACGGCGATGACCGAGGCCGACGAGTTCGCCGAGATCTACAAGCTGGAAGTGGTGGAGATCCCGACCAACGTTCCGGTGATCCGTAAGGACGAGGACGACGAGGTCTATCGCAGCGCCGGCGAGAAATACGAGGCGATCGCGAAGCTGATCGCGGATGCGCGCGAGCGTGGCCAGCCGGTGCTGGTGGGCACGACCAGCATCGAGAAAAGCGAGACGCTAAGCGGGATCCTGAAGAAGAAGAAGGTGCCGCACGCGGTGCTGAACGCGCGCTTCCACGAGCAGGAAGCGGTGATCGTAAGCCAGGCCGGCGCGCCCGGCGCCATCACCATCGCCACCAACATGGCCGGCCGCGGCACCGACATCAAGCTCGGCGGCAACATCGACATGCGGCTGAAGCTGGAGCTGGCGGACATCGAGGATGCCGAGGCGCGCGCGGCCAGGGAGGCCGAGATCCGCGCCGAGGTCGACCGCAACCACGATCTCGTCCAGGCGGCCGGCGGCCTGTACGTGATCGGCACCGAACGCCACGAGAGCCGGCGCATCGACAACCAGCTGCGCGGCCGCTCCGGCCGCCAGGGCGACCCGGGCGGATCGCGCTTCTTCCTGTCGCTGGAAGACGACCTGATGCGCATCTTCGGCTCCGACCGCATGGGCGGCATGCTCACGCGCCTGGGGCTGAAGGATGGCGAGGCGATCGTCCATCCCTGGATCAACAAGGCGCTGGAGAAGGCGCAGAAGAAGGTCGAGGCGCGCAACTTCGACACCCGCAAGAACGTGCTGAAATACGACGACGTCATGAATGACCAGCGGCGCGAGGTTTATGCGCAGCGCCGCGAGTTCATGAAGGCGACCGAGGTGTCGGCGATCGTGGCCGACATGCGCGCCGAGGTGATCGAGGGAATGGTGTCCCGCCGCATCCCGGTGAAAGCGTTCGCCGAGCAGTGGGAATCCGCCGAGCTGGCCGAGGACGTGCGCCGGGTGCTCAACCTCGACCTGCCCATCGTCGAATGGGCGCGCGAGGAGGGCATCGACGAGTCCGGCATCCGCGAGCGCGTCGAGCGCGCGACGGACATGTTCATGGCGGCGAAGGCGGCCAATTTCGGCCCCGAGCTGATGCGCTTCGTCGAGAAGAGCCTGCTGCTGCAGATCCTCGACCAGGTGTGGAAGGAGCATCTGCTGGCCCTGGACCATCTGCGCCAGGGCATCGTGCTGCGCGCCTACGGCCAGCGCGATCCGCTGAACGAGTACAAGAGCGAGGCCTTCGCGCTGTTCAACGCCATGCTGGACGAGCTGAAGGAGCGGGTGACGATGATGCTCGCCCGCGCCGAGATTGGCCCGGACGCACCGCCGGCCGCCGACTTCCAGCCGCATGGCCCGGCCGCGGAGCAGATGATCGAAAGCCACCCCGATCCCGCGATGGCCACCTCCGGCGCCGAGCCCGCCTACGAAATGGCGGGTGGAGCCGAACCGGTGCGGCTGGCGCCGGCGCCGCTGCGCAGCGACGCCGTGGACCCGAACAACCCCGCCACCTGGCGCAACAGTCCGCGCAACGCCCCCTGCCCGTGCGGTTCCGGCAAGAAGTTCAAGCACTGCCACGGCCGCAACATGTAGCGGCCGGAAGCGGCCGCCCCGGGCGGCGGCAGATCGGCGGTTGACAGCCGGGCCCTGCCACTGGACCCTGCACGCACACACGCGCCCGGCAACAATGTTTCAAGGCCGGCTCTGGGAGGATGCGATGTCAGCGACCGCAATGCCAGCCGCAGGCAGCCCCACCGCACGGACGCCGCTGGCCGGGCCCGCGGCCTGGTACGGCGCCGAGCTCGACCGCTCCGGCGCCTGGATCCGCACGCTCGACGACGCGCAGCGGCGCGAGATCGACGCGGCGCTGGCGCATGTGAAGCGGCAGGGCTTTTCCCCGCTCGGCTTCGGCCGCGCGGATTTCCCGCTGCACAGCACCGCCGACCTGCTGGCCGCGATCGCCGCCGAGCTGGAGGACGGGCGCGGCATGGTCCGCCTGCGCGGCGTGCCGGTGGACCGCTACAGCGAGGACGACCTGCGGACGATCTTCTGGGGCCTCGGCCGGCATCTCGGCACCGCGGTCTACCAGAACGCAACCGGCGAGATCATGGGCGAGGTGCGCGACGAGACGCGGCTGGCGCAGCAGAGCTTCACCCCGGTCGAGGCGGGCAAGGTCGCCTCCTCGCGCGCGCGGTCACGCTCCACCGGGCCGCTGCGCTGGCACACCGACCGCTGCGACGTCATCGCGCTGATGTGCGTCAGCAATGCCCAGGCGGGTGGCGTCAGCAAGCTCGCGAGCATCGTGACCATCTACAACGAGATCCTGCGCCGCCGGCCTGACCTGCTGGAACTGCTGTGCCAGGACTACTGGCGCGCCCGCCCGGCCGACGAGGACGGCCTGTCGCCCGACAAGGTCTTCGCCATGCCCGTGTTCGGCCTGCGCGACGGCCGGATCACCAGCCAGTACTCCCGCACCTATGTCGAGCAGGCGCAGGAAGTGGCCGGGGTGCCGCGGCTGACGGCCGCCCAGAACGAGGCGCTCGACATGCTCGCGGCCGTTGCCGAGGAAGTCTGCCTGCATTCGCCGTTCGTGCCCGGCGACATCCAGTTGCTCAACAACCATGTCGTCTATCACGGGCGAACGGCGTACGAAGACAACACCACCACGCACCAGGAACGGCTGTTGCTGCGGCTGTGGCTGGCTGTGCCGAACAGCCGGCGCCTGCCGGAAGGGTTCGAGACGCTGTGGGGCAGCGCCGCACCCGGCGCGTTGCGTGGCGGCGTGGTGCAGCCGGGCACCGGATCGCGGGTGCCGGTGGAGACAGCTTCTGCCTAGAGCGTGATCGCCCCAGGTGGAATCACACGGAGGCGTGAATCACGCGATAAAACAAAGACCTAGAGCCTGATCGGAACGCCTATCGGTTCCGATCAGGCTCTAGGCCGCGGCTGCCTGAATTCAGGTAATCCGCCGGACAGGCATGCTCCAGGCCAGCAGCGCGCCGATGCCGGAGAAGCAGGCGATGGTGAGGAATGCCGCGCGGAAGGCGCCGGCGATTTCGGACTGGACCACGGCAATGCGCTCTGCCGACATGCCGGCCAGCGCCTTCGGCCCTTCCTCGACGATATGGCCGAACAGCCGCGCGGTCTCGAGGTCGTTCGCCGCCAGCACCGCGAACAGCACGGCGCCGGTCAGCGCGGTGCCCACCGCCGCCCCGATCGAGCGCGAGAACTGGACGGAGGCCGCCGCGGCGCCGAGCTGCTTCGGCCCGGCCAGCATCTGCACGGTGGTCTGCACCACCGGCATCGCCGTCCCGTTCGTCAGCGCGATCACCGCGAACAGCCAGGGCAGCTGGTATAGCGTCATTTGCGGCGCGAACAGGGCCAGCACCACCAGCGCGGCCGCCACCACCGGCAGGCCCAGCGAGGGGAACAGGGCCGTGCGCCCGGTTTTCGTGACCATCCGTCCGGTGAACAGCGAACCGAAGGCGATGAAGGCGGTCAGCGGCAGCATCAGCAGGCCGGTGTCGCCCGGGGTGGTGCTGCGCACCACCTGCAGATAGATTGGCAGGAAGGTGATCATCGACACCAGGCTGGCGCCGACGCAGGCGGCCATGGCGTCGGCGCGCCAGATCGTGGACTGGCGCAGCAGGGTGACCGGCAGCAGCGGGGTGGCGACCCGCCGCTCCTGGCGCAGCAGCAGCACCAGCGAGGCGCCGGCAATGGCCACCAGCAGTAGCATCATCGGCAATGCCCGCAGGTCGAAGCGCTGCACCTGCTCCAGCGCCAGCAGGGTCGGGGCGATGAACAGTGTGAACAGCACCAGGCCGACGAAGTCGAAATGCATCCGCCCGGCGGTCGCGGTCCGGCGCGGCAGACGGAATGCCATGGCGATCGCCGCGAACCCGACCGGCACGTTGACCAGGAATACCGACTCCCAGCCGAAATGCTGGGTCAGCCATCCTCCGGCCACCGGGCCGAAGGTCGAGGAGCACACGAACACCGAGGCGAGATAGCCCTGGTAGCGGCCGCGCTCGCGGGGCGGCACCGCCTCGCCCACCAGCGCCTGGGACAATGTCATGAGCCCGCCGCCGCCCAGGCCCTGCAGCACCCGCGCGAAGGTCAGCATGGCAATGCTGGAGGCGATGGCGCACAGCACCGAGGCGACAATGAAAATGGCCAGCGCCACGAACAGCAGGCGCCTGCGGCCGAGGATATCGCCGAGGCGGCCATAGACCGGAGCGGCGATGGTCGTCGCCACCAGATAGGACACGACCACCCAGGATATCCGCTCCACGTCGCCCAGCGCGCCGGCCATCGCCGGCAGGGCGGTGGCGACGATGGTCTGGTCGATCGCCGCCAGGAACATCGGCAGCATGATCGAAGGGAAGACGGCGAAGAACAGCTGGCGCGACGACTGCTCGCCCGGCTCGGCCTCGATGGTGGTCTGGTTGGCGTACGGCATCGCGGCTCGGCTCCCCGCGCTCCGGACCACCCGGGCGGCTGGGGCTAATTAAGCCACATCCACGCGGCGGCGAGCAGCGTTGCCGCATTGACGGCATAGGTGGCAGCCATTCCTGGCGCGCGGGCGACGGGGGCCAGGACGTATCCCACCCAGAACGCCAGCCTGGCGGCCGCGAAGACCGGGCCGAGCGCCAGCGCCGCCGGCAACTGCGCGCCCGGCATGCCGGCGGCGAGGGCCAGCAGAGCCGGGACGAAGAGGCAGGTCTGCTCGACGGTGTTGCTGATCACGCGCTGGTTGACCAGCAGGAACCGCGTCTCCCGGCCCGCGGTCGGGTCCAGTACGCCGGCGGCGAAGCGGACGGCCATCTGCGCCGCGATCATGGTTGCCAGGACGAAGCTGCCGGGCAGCAGTGCCGCCGTGGCGGTGCCGAGGCGCACCGCCATGCTGGAGGCGGCGGCGTCGGGCGGAATCAGCGGCACGATCAGCTGCCAGACGAGGAAAGCCGCGACGGCGCCGCAACTTCCCAGCAGCAGCGACATGCCGCGCATCGTCAGGCCGCGCGGGGCGCTGGATCGGTGCGCGACGGCACTAGCTCAGCGCCTCGCGCCCCATCTCCAGGTATTTGTCGCGGCGCCGCGCCTTCAGCGTCACGGCGTCCAGCGCCAGGAGCGGTTGCAGCGCGGCCTGCACGGCGTCGCCCACGGCGCCGACCGCGGCCGCAGGGTCGCGATGCGCGCCGCCCAGCGGCTCGGCGATGACGGCGTCGATCAGCTTCAGGCGCCTGAGGTCCTCGGCGGTCAGCTTCAGCGCCTCGGCGGCAGCCGGGGCCTGGGCGGCGTCCTTCCACAGGATGGCGGCGCAGCCCTCGGGCGAAATCACGGAGTAGACCGCGTGCTCCAGCATCAGCACCGCGTCGCCGGCGGCCAGCGCGATGGCGCCGCCCGAGCCGCCTTCGCCGATAATGGTGGCGATCAGCGGCACCGGCGCCTCCAGGCACGCCTCGATCGAGCGGGCGATGGCCTCGGCCTGGCCGCGCGCCTCGGCGTCGATGCCCGGGAACGCGCCGGACGTGTCCACGAAGGTCAGCACCGGAAGGCCGAACCGGCCAGCCAACTCGATCAGGCGGCGGGCCTTGCGGTAGCCCTCCGGGCGGGCCATGCCGAAATTATGGGCGACCCGGCTTTCGGTGTCCGAGCCCTTCTCGGTGCCCAGCACCACGACCGACCGGCCACGGAACCGGCCGAGCCCGCCCACCACGGCCGCGTCGTCGGCAAAGGCGCGGTCGCCGGCCAGCGGCGTGTATTCGGTGATCAGGCCCGCCAGGTAGTCCTTGGCCTTCGGACGATCGGGATGGCGGGCCACTTGCGTCTTCTGCCATGCCGACAGCCTGGCATAGGTCGAGCGGAGCTGGCGGTCCGCCTTCTCGGTCAGGCGGACCACCTCCTCGGCGATGTTGATGCCGTCGGCCTCCGACATCTTGCGGAGCTCTTCGACCTTGCCCTCGAGTTCGGCGATCGGCTTTTCGAAGTCCAGGAAATGACGCATGCGCGCGGCTTTAGCACCTGTGGGGCGGCCGGTCAGCCCCGTTGCTCTGTCGCAAGCGGATGGTGGGCCTGAACCAATCGTTGCAGCCGCTCGGCCAGGACATGCGTGTAGATCTGCGTGGTGGCGATGTCGGCATGGCCCAGCAGCAATTGCAGGCTGCGCAGATCGGCCCCATGCGCCAGCATGTGGCTGGCGAAGGAGTGCCGCAGGACGTGCGGGCTGACCCGCCCCGGATCGATCCCCGCCGCCAGCGCCACCTGCTTCAGCATCAGGGCGAAGCCCTGGCGGGTGATGGCATGCACGCCCCCCTTGCCGGAAAACAGCCATTTTCCGGGGGTCTTGCGGTCCGCGACCAGGGCGGCGGCGGCATCTTTCGCGGCGTCGGACAGCGGCACGATCCGCTCCTTGCCGCCCTTGCCGCGCACCATCAGAACCTGCGCGTCGCCAGCGAGCGCGGTGCGCGGCAGCGCCAGCAGTTCGGAGACGCGCAGGCCGGTGGCGTACAGGATCTCCAGCGCCGCCCGCATCAGCAGCGCCTGCGCCGGCGGGCGGGCGGCGGCCGCTGCCAGCAACGCATCGACTTCCTGCTCGGTCAGGTATGCCGGCAGCGCCCGCGGCAAGCGGGGCGAATCGAGAAGCTGCGTCGGGTCGTCCTGGCGCACACCCTCGCGCACCAGGAAGCGGTGGAACTGGCGCAAGGCGGACAGCTTGCGCGCGGCCGTGCGCGCCGCGAATCCGGCATCCGTCAGGCTGGCGAGATAGGCCCGCAGCACCGGGGCGTCGGCGCCCGGCACGGCGTGGCCGCGCGCGGCCAGGAAGGCGGCGAAATCGGCCAGATCCGATTCGTAGGCCATGAGCGTGTTGCGCGCGGCGCCCCGCTCGGCCGCCAGCATCTCCAGGAACGCCTCGACATGGCGATCCATGTGACGCCCCGCCCCGTCAACGCGGCTGGAAGCGTTCGTTCGGCAGCACCTTCTGCACCGGCTGGGTGCGCGGTTCCGGCGGGAACGTCCCCAACGCCAGGAACCCGACCCCGAGCAGGATCAGTCCGAGCAGCACGACGAGCAGGAAATTGCGGCGCATCGAATCTCCATATCGCAACCAGTTGGGCACGGCTTGGCCCTGGCGTCCGGGCGTGTGCTACCGTCCGCCACCATGACACGCAACACCGCACTGAAGGAAAGCTTCACCCTGCCCGAGCAGTTGACTGGCCGCAGCATCGTGCTGGTCGGGCTGATGGGCGCGGGGAAGACCTCGATCGGCCGCCGCCTGGCCGCACGCCTGGGCATGCCGTTTCGCGACGCCGACACCGAGATCGAGCTGGCCGCCGGCTGCACGGTGCCCGAGCTGTTCGAACGCTTCGGCGAGAAGGAGTTCCGCGACGGCGAGCGCCGGGTGATCCGGCGCCTGCTGGCCGGCGAGCCGCTGGTGCTGGCCACCGGCGGCGGCGCCTATATGGACCCGGAAACCCGGGCCTCCATCCGCCGGGAGGGCGTCTGCATCTGGCTGCGCGCGTCGCTGCCCACGCTGCTGCGGCGGGTGGCCGGACGCGTCCATCGCCCGTTGCTCAACAGCGGCGAGCCGGCCGACGTGCTGCAACGGCTGATGCAGGCCCGCCATCCCGTCTATGCCGAGGCCGACCTCATCGTCGATTGCGGCGACGAGAGCCCTGACACAACCACCGGCCATGTGCTGGACGCGCTGACGGCGTGGCAGCCCTCGCGCCGGCTGTCGCTGTCGCTGTCCGGCGGCAGCTACGACGTGGTGGTGGGCGAGAACCTGCTGGCCCGCGCCGGCGCCCTGCTGGCCCCGGTGCTGCCGCAGAAGCGCGCCGTGGTGGTCACCGATGACCATGTCGGCCCGCTGCATCTGCAAACGCTGCTGGCTGGGCTGGCGCAGACCGCGATCGCCGCACAGCACATCACCGTCCCGGCGGGGGAGACATCGAAGAACCTCGATACCTACGCCCGGGTCGTGGACGGGCTGCTGGATGCCGGGGTGGAGCGGCGCACCGCCGTGATCGCGCTCGGCGGCGGCGTGGTCGGCGACCTCGCGGGGTTTGCCGCCGCAACCACGCTGCGCGGCCTGCCCTTCGTGCAGGTGCCCACCACGCTGCTGGCCCAGGTGGACAGCTCGGTCGGCGGCAAGACCGGCATCAACACGCGCCACGGCAAGAACCTGCTGGGCGCGTTCCACCAGCCGCGCATGGTGCTGGCCGACACCGCCGCCCTCGCGACCCTGCCGATGCGCGAGCTGGGCGCGGGCTATGCCGAAATCGCCAAGGCCGGGCTGATCGGCGACGCCGCCTTCTTCGAGTGGTGCGAGGCCAACGGCGCCGCCGTGATCGGCGGCGAGCGCGACGCCCAGGCCGAGGCGGTGCTGCGCGCCTGCGCCTTCAAGGCGCAGGTGGTGGGCAACGACGAGCGCGAGGAAAAGCCCAATGACGGCCGCGCGCTGCTCAATCTCGGCCACACCTTCGGCCACGCGCTGGAGGCCGAACTGGGCTACGGCACCATCCTGCATGGCGAGGCGGTGGCGACCGGGATCGGGCTCGCGTTCAAGCTGTCCGCCGCACTCGGCCTGTGCGCCCAGGCCGATGCCGACCGCGTGGTGGCGCACATGGCCGCGATGGGGCTGCCGGCGGAGCTGCCGATGCTCAACCGCCGCTTCTCCGCCGCGCGCCTGATCGGCCACATGCAGCGCGACAAGAAGATGCGCGACGGCAAGCTGACCTTCGTGCTGGCGCGCGGCATCGGCCGGGCCTTCACCAGGAACGATGTCCCACCGGAGGCAGTGACCGCGCTGCTGCGCGCGGAAGGCTGCGCGGCCTGACATGGGCAACGTGCAATTCCGCAGCTACGCGCCCGAAGATTTCGCGCCCGTGATCGCGTTGTGGCAGACATGCGGCCTGCATCCCAGCCGGTCCGACTCGGCTGAGCGGCTGCAGCACAAGCAGCAGCGCGACCCCGAGCTGTTCCTGGTCGCGGAGCAGGATGGACGCATCGTCGGCACGATCATGGGCAGCTATGACGGCCGGCGCGGCTGGATCAACAAGCTCGCCGTCGATGCCGGGCAGCGCGGCCAGGGCCTGGCGCGGGCCCTGATCGCCGAGGTGGAGCAGCGGCTGAAGGCGATCGGCTGCGACAAGGTGAACCTGCTGATCGAGGCCGACAACGCCGCGGTGGCCGGGTTCTACGCCCGGCTGGGCTATGCGAACGACGCGCTGATCTTCATGGAGAAGTGGCTTGCGTGACCGTCCGGCGTCGCGGCCGCAGATAGGGCCCCGCCCCCGCCACGGAAACGATCAGCGTGCGCGCACCGCCGAGCGCCACGGCCGCGCAGCCCGTCGTCCAGCGCCGGCCGGGCTCGGGCGGGTGCCAGCCTTCTCCCAGCGCCGGGCCCGCCAGGTCGAGCTCGCGCCGGCCTAGCGCCAGCCTCGTCACCGCCACGCCAAGCAAGCGCCGGTCGTCGTTGTCCGCCAGCCGCTCCGCCGGCACGAACACGCGCGAGACGAGCCAGCCGGCGTCGGTGCCGCCTGGCAGGGCGAAGCGGCAGGTCTGGCCATCGCAGGCCGCTCGCAGCAGGCGTCCGGGGATCTGCAGCCGCAAGTCCGGGTCGCCTGTCGTGGCGAAGCCCAGCGCGCTCTCGCGCGCCAGCAGCCGCTGCCTTGCCGCTGCCACGGCGGGGCCCTGCACCACCACCCCCTCCCAGGATTCGGCGTCCGAGGCCCGGCGCGTGAATGCCGGATGCAGTTGCAAGGGCTCGCCGCCGTTCTCGAAGGCGCCGCGATTGCCGACATCGAGGTAGCTCTCGGTGGGCAACCCTTCCGCCAGGATCACGTCGTGGTGAGGCAGTTCCACGTGGTAATACGTGATCGTGTCCGCCGCCTCCTGCACCACGGTGGACCCGTTGAGGAGGCAGCGGACCGGGATCAGGACGCCCGGTCCGCCGGTGGCATCGGCCATGTACACGCCGTGATTCGGCGACAGCACCAGGTCGCGTACCGGCTGGCCCCGGGCAAAGGCACCGGCCCGGATGCGGATCGGCCACACCTCCCGGGGCAGCGGATGACGGCGGCAATCGACACGGCGATACCCCAGCCACAGCACGATCCGGGTGCCACCGAAGGCCGACAGCACACTGTCCCCCGGCCGCAGCGACTCGACCGGCACGGTGCCACGCGGGGTCGCAATGCCGGTGCCCCTGGCGAAACAGGCCGGAGGGAGCAACGCCGGTCCGCCGCCGTCGCGGTCGCGTGCGCCGGCGACGGGGTGGACATTCGTCATCGGCTTGCGGTTGCTCCCGATACCCGGGCGGCTGGGGATTGCGGCTTCATGCGACAGCGGAATGGGCGGCACGGGAAGAGCGTGCGGAAGCTCCGGTGCGCCGGCCCCGCGGTGTCAATGCACCGGTCCATCGAGGCCAAGCCGCACAGACGACGCCGCAACAGGTTTCATGGATACGCACCCAGGCCAGAGGGTCCTATCTGCAACATAGTTGTATTGCAAAATCCGAACATCCGTCGTTACGAAAAAGATTCGTTGCACATTCCGCAATCCTCTCTCGTCATAGGCGCGGGCGCCCGGGCGAGTAGTCGCGTCCGGTGGGACGCTCTTGAAATCCCTGCCGAACTGACCTTCAGCAAATCCAATCGGCCACCACCCGTCAACGCACCGGCCGCGCGTCTGCAGCCGGCTCCAGCCGTGACACCGCTGATTGGCGTTGACATAACTTTCTCGTGATGATCGGCGGCCTGAGCTTCCATAGCCCCGATGGCTGACGCGTGGGTCGCGAGGACCATTCCGACCTGCTTGTGCCGGATGCGCGCAAGGCCGGCCCGACCCGTATTCAGGCATCCCCCCGCAACGCGTCGGCGAGGCTGATCCTGGCGGAGCCGCGCTTCAGCGGCTGCGGTTGCGTGGGCGCGGGGGCCCAGCCCGTCAACATGGCCAGCCGCAGCGTGGCCGGGATGCGGCCATCGGTCTGCGGCAGGGCGGCGAGGGCGGCCGGGAACAACGCGCGCGGGGGAATGCGGCGGTTACGCAGCGCCACCGCGTTGGTCTCGCCGGCGGCACGCAGGTCGCGCAGCAGCGCCAGCGGGTCGGCGTAGAGCAGCCGGATATCCTCGGCGTCGGCCACCGGCAGGGCGAAGCCGGCGCGCTGCAGCAGCCCCGCGCAGTCGCGCAGGTCGGGGAACGGCGACACCCGCGGCGAGGCGCCGCCGGTTATCTCCGCCTCGGCCGCGGTCAGCGCGCGGCGCAGCTCGGCCAGCGTGCCCAGCGCCGGCAGGCTGGCCAGCAGCACACCGTCCGGCTTCAGCGCCATGCGGAGCTGGATCAGCGTCCCCGGCAGGTCGTTGACCCAGTGCAGCGACAGGCTCGCCACCACCAGGTCGAAGCTGCCCGGCGCGAACGGCAGGAACTCCTCGTCGGCGGCCACCGCCGGCGCACCCGCCCGGGCCGCCATGGCCGGCGAGAGGTCGCAGCATATGGTTTCGATTCCCCGCGCCCGCAGCATCGGCGCCACTACGCCCCGCCCGCCCACGTCCAGCGCGCGGGTGAAGCGGCGCGAGATGTCGTCCAGGCGGTCCAGCAGCCGCTCCGCGGCATCGTGCAGGATGTCCGCCACATCCTGCACGCTGGCGGCGGCGCGATCGCGATGCCGGCGGACGGCGCGGCGGTCGAAGACGGTCATGTCGGCGTTCATGCAATTTATGTGTTCATTGCACGTGTTGCTGCCAAGGCCGTCTCCTGCCTAGTCTCCGCCGGACACAAGGGAGGCTTGTCATGAACGCGTCCGACATATCCGCTGCCCGCACCGCTGCCGTGGCCGCCACGATCGAGCGCATCCGCGCCATCGAGCGGGCCCAGGGCATCACCCGTGCTGCACTGGACGCGATCAAGGCCGAGATGCTGGCGCTCGCGGCGCAGGAGCAGCTGTTCCCCTCCACGGAGTTTCCGCCACCCCCGAACGGCGACAAAGGGGCCCGCCGCTATCTGCTGCAGGAAGACGCGGACAACCGCTTCGCCCTCTACATGAACGCGCTGAACCCCGGCAACGAGACCAAGCCGCACGACCACACCACCTGGGCGGTGGTCGTGGCCGTGGACGGGCAGGAACTCAACAAGGTCTATCGCCCCGAGCCCGGCCGGCTGGAGATCGACCACGAGGTGATGGTGGAGCCCGGACGCGGAATCGCGCTGATGCCCGAGGACATCCACTCCATCCACACCACCGGCACGGTGCCGACGCGCCACCTGCACATGTACGGGCTGGCGCTGGAAAAGCTCGACAACCGCATGGCCTATGACATGGCGACCGGCGCGGCCATTCCCTACAACGTCAACTTCATGCAGCCCTCGGCGACCCCGCGCACATGAAGCGCATCGACGCGCCGACGCTGCGCGGCTGGGTCCTCGACGGCCACGAGCTGGCCATCCTGGACGCACGGGAGGAAGGCGAGTTCGGCGCCTCCCATCTGTTCTGGGCCGTGCCCTGCCCGCTGTCGCGCCGGGAGCTGCGCGCCCGCACGCTGCTGCCGTGCCTGGCCACGCGCGTGGTGTGCGTCGATGACGGGCGCGGCCTGGCCGAGCGGCTGGCGGACTACCTGGAAGGCATCGGCTGCACCGACGTCTCGGTGCTCGATGGCGGCACCAGGGCCTGGGAAGCCGCCGGCTATGTGCTGTTCAGCGGCGTCAACGTGCCCAGCAAGGCGTTCGGCGAGTGGGTCGAGCACCATTACGGCACGGAAAGCGTCGACGCGCCGGTGCTGAAGGAATGGCTGGACAGCGGCCGCGACATGGTGGTGCTGGACAGCCGCACACTGGAGGAATTCCGGCGCATGTCCATCCCGTCGGGCATCAGCGTGCCCGGCGGCGAGCTGGCCTATCGCATCGCCGACCTGGTGCCGAACCCGGACACGCTGGTGGTGGTGAACTGCGCCGGACGCACCCGCTCGATCATGGGGGCGGAGAGCCTGCGCCAGGCCGGAATTCCCAACAAGGTCGTGGCCCTGCGCAACGGCACGATGGGCTGGGAACTGTCTGGCCTGACCTGCGCGCGTGGCGGCACCGCGGTGTTCCCGCCGGGCACGCCGAAGACCGTCGCGCTGGCGCTGGAGCGGGCGCGGAAATTCGCCGATGCTTCTGGCGTGGGCGTGATCGGCCCGGCCGAGCTGGCCGCCTTCGCCGGCGACCCCGGCCGCACGCTGTATGTGCTGGATGTCCGCGACCCCGCCGAATTCGCCGCCGGCCACCTCGCCGGCAGCATCTCGGCCCCTGGCGGGCAACTCGTGCAGGCGACCGACCAGTGGGTGGGCATGCGCGGCGCCCGCATCGCGCTGATCGACGACCACGGGGTGCGCGCCCGCATGGCCGCCTCCTGGCTGCGGCAGATGGGCCATCGCGACGTGTTCGTGGTGGAAGGCGGCCTGCAGGCCGCTTCCCTGCCGTCCCGCCCGCCATTGCCATCCCCCCCGGTGGAGACGATCGACGCCGACACGCTCGCCGCCACGACCGACGCGGTGGTGGTGGACCTGGGCCGCAGTATCGATTTCCGCGACGGCCATATTCCCGGCGCGCATTGGGCAATCCGCACGCGGCTGGACACGCTGCGCCAGACACTGGCAGTGGCCAGGCTGGTGGTGCTGACCTCGCCGGACGGGACGCTCGCCCGGCTGGCGGCGGCCGAGGCCAAGGCGCTGACCCACGCCCCCGTGCGGGTGCTGGAAGGCGGCACGGCGGCCTGGGTCCGCGCGGCCCAGAGGCTGGAGAAGGACCGGACGAATCCGCCGGACGAAGCCTGCGTCGATTTCTACCTGCGCCCCTACGACCGCAACTCCGGGATCGAGCAGGCCATGCAGGCCTATCTGTCCTGGGAGATCGACCTGGTGCACGAGATCGTCCGCGACGGCACGGTGGCGTTCGGCGTCTGAGATGGCGGCGGGCAGCCTGCGGCAGATCGGGCGGCTGGCGCTCGACCTGCTGCTGCCGGCGCAGTGCCTGACCTGTGACGCGCCGGTCGATGCCCCTGGCCGGCTGTGCCCGGCGTGCTTCCGTGCGACGGGGTTCGTCACCGAGCCCTGCTGCGCGCGTTGCGGCGTGCCGTTCGCCCATGCCGGCCAGGGCGGCCCGGAGCGGCTGTGCCAGCGGTGTCGCGATGAGCCGCCGCCCTGGGACCGCGCCCGCGGCGCCCTGCGCTACGATGCCCAGTCGCGCCGGATCGTGCTGCCGTTCAAGCATGGCGACCGCACCGAGTTCGCGGCCGGGCTGGCGCAGATGATGGCGCGCGCCGGCGCCGCCTTGCTGCGCGACGCCGACCTGCTGGTGCCGGTGCCGCTGCATCGCGCCCGGCTGATCGCCCGCCGCTACAACCAGGCGGCCCTGCTGGCCCGGGCGCTGGCCCGCATCGCCGCCCGGCCCGTGCTCCCCGACGCACTGCGGCGCACCCGCGTTACCGTCCCGCCCGGCGATCT
>NZ_JAPDNT010000012.1 GCF_025989185.1 Limobrevibacterium gyesilva | reverse complement strand
CGGACTGGGCGCGCGGCGCCGGGCGCGGCGCCGGTGCGCTCGTGGCTGCCACCTGCTGTACCGCCACCTGCTGCGCCGCCGGCGCCGCCGGCACGCGCGGTTGCGCGGACGCGATGGCAGCCCGCGCCGGCTCAGGCCGGGCCGATTCGGGCCGTGCGGCCTCCGGACGTGGTTCCGGCTTCGCGGCGGCCACCGGCACCTCGGCGGCGGGCGCGTCGGGCTCAAGCGGGGTCGGCGGCTGCGGCGGGGCGCCGACCGCGGGCAGGCGGCGTTCGAGGTCCGCCCAGGTGGAGAACTGGCCGGGTGTGGTGGTCTTCAGCGTCGGCAGCAGCTGCTCCGACAACTCGGCCAGGCGCGAGGGGTCGTTAAGCAGCGCATACTCGGCGCGCAGCAGGCCGGAGCGCTGCCGCGCGGTATCCACCGCCCGCATGGTGCGGGCGATCTCGCGGTCGAGCATCTGGGCGCGATGCTTGGTCTGGTACAGATAGAGGCCCGAGCCGGCGGCCAGCACGAGACACACGCAGGTGAAGGGGCGGATCATGGCGATGCGCCTTCCGAGGTACTGAGACGTTCAATGGCCCGCAAGCGCGCGCTGCGCGCCCGCGGGTTGGCGGAGGCTTCGTCGCTCGCCGGCCGCAGCGCCTTGGGCGTCAGCAGCCGGAATGCGGGCCGGGGCCGGCGCACCATGCCGCCGGGGTCGTGGCGGGACGGGGCGGGGGCGCGGCCGGCGGCGTCGGTCATGAACCGCTTCACCAGCCGGTCTTCGAGCGAATGGAACGACACCACCACCAGCCGCCCGGCGGGGGCCAGCAGCCGCGCCGCCTGGTCGAGGGCGCGCTCGATCTGGCCAAGCTCGTCGTTCACGCGGATGCGCAGCGCCTGGAAGCTGCGGGTGGCGGGATCGATGCCGGAGCGGTCAGGCGGCACCACCGCGCGGATGATGCCGGCGAGCTGGGCCGTGGTGGTGATGGGCGCCGCGGCGCGGGCGGCGACGATGGCGCGCGCGATCCGGCGGGACAGGCGCTCCTCGCCGAATTCGTAGAGCGTGTCCGCAAGCGCGCGCTCGTCCAGCGTGTTCACGAGGTCGGCGGCGGTCGGCCCTTCGCGGCCCATTCGCATGTCGAGCGGGCCGTCGGCGCGGAAGCTGAAACCGCGATCGGGGTCGTCGAGCTGGAACGAGGACACGCCGAGATCAAGCACCACGCCATCGAGTCTGCGTACGCCTGCCTCGCCCAGCAGCGCCATCATATCTCCGAAACCACCCTGCAGCAGGTGCAGCCGGCCGGGATGGCGCGCGGCGAGCACAGCGCCCCGGGCGATGGCATCGGGGTCGCGGTCGATCGCCCACAGGGTGCAGGCCGCGTGGTCCAGGATTGCCGCGGCATAGCCGCCGCCGCCGAATGTGCCGTCGAGATAGACCCCGCCATCGCGCGGCGCCAGCGTCGCCAGCACCTCGCGCAGCATCACCGGGACATGGCCGCTCATGGCTGCCCCCGCTCGGCCGGGTTGCCCGGCAGGGTCAGGCCGCGCGCCTTGGTGCGGGCGCGCGCCTCGGCGCGGCGGCGCTCCAGGGCGGCCGGCTCCCAGATCTCGAACTTGCGGCCGAGCCCGACGAACACGACGGCCTCACCCAGCCCGGCATGGGCGGCGAGGTCGGCGGGAAGGACGATGCGGCCCTCCTTGTCCGGCTCCAGCGCGGCGGCGTCAGCGTACAGGGCAAAGGCCAGGTCGTCCTGGTCGTCGCTGAACATGTCCAGGCGCTGCATGGGGGCGTCGAGCTCGTCGAAGGCGGCGGCCGGCCAGCCCTCGATGCTCGGCTGCTTGTGCGAAGGGCGCAGGATCAACCGCAGGCCGTTCTGGTCGCGGACGTCGTCGGTCTTCGGTCCGCCGTTACGAAGGGCAGCACGGAATGGCGCCGGAATGGACACGCGTCCCTTGGCGTCCAGCCTGTTCACATGGGTGCCCAGAAATTGGGTCATCCGGCCGGGGTCGCCCTTTCCTGTTTGGTGGTGCCTGCCTCACGACACGGCTGCTTTCGATGAAGACGGGCGGGGAGCCGCTGCCTCCGCCCATCCGGCGCCGCCCATGGGACGGCCTGGCCGTTCCTTGGGCTGTCATGGGATACCATGGGGAATTATGGGCGTCAAAGGGAATGTCCCATTTCGACTTGCGGTCGGGCAGGTTGAATTTGTCGTGACGTCAACAGGTTACGGGGTTGATTTCGGGCCGGGTCACCCCGTTATTTGCTTAACCTTTTGTTCTCTTAATGTTCGTTATTGTGCTTATTTTGTTCCTGATAGCAAAGCCGCCCGGGGCAGGCCGGCGCCACCGGACGGCGCCGTCGCCGTCCGCGCCTGGCAGCGGATTTCAGGTAATCTTCGTATCATACGGTCGCATTGACCGGTCCGCCAAACCGCTTCCATAGTCGCCGGACCGGCCGGCGCGCCTGATCCACGAGGCCGCGCCGCCGCAAGGGCCATGCCATCGCGGCGCAGGCCCTCCATTGCGGGATCTTCGGGAGAGAGCGGTCCGATGCAGCTGTTCATGGCCACGCTGGCCACTGAAACCAACACGTTCTCGCCCATTCCGACCGGCCGCGCCGGCTTCGCGGGCCGCGAGTCGTTCCGCAACGACGGCAGCCGGCATCCGCCCGTGCTCGGCAACATCCCGCTCATCGCATGGCGCCGCCTGGGCGAGGGCGACGGGCATGAAGTGGCCGAGAGCATCTGCACCTTCGCCCAGCCCGCCGGCACCACCCTGCGCCACGTCTACGAGGACCTGCGCGACACCCTGCTCGCGGACCTGCGCGCGGCGATGCCGGTCGATGTGGTGCTGCTGTTCATGCACGGCGCCATGGTCGCCGACGGTTACGACGACTGCGAGGGCGACACGCTCGCGCGCGTGCGGGAGATCGTGGGACCGAACGCGAAGATCGGCATCGAGCTCGACCTGCATTGCCATCTGACCGAGCAGATGCGCGCAAGCGCCGATGCCATCATCACCTTCAAGGAATATCCGCATGTCGACGTGGCCGAGCGCGCGCACGAGTTGTACGCGCTGTGCCTGGCCGCCGCCGAGGGGCGGGTGAACCCGGTCATCGCCTATCACGACTGCCGGATGGTCAGCATGTGGCGCACGCCGGTCGAGCCGATGAAGTCCTTCGTCGCGCGCATGCAGGCGCTGGAGGGCAAGGACGGAATCCTGTCCGTCTCGTTCGGCCACGGCTTCCCCTGGGGCGACGTGGAGGAGGTCGGCGCGAAGGTCGTGGTGATCGCCGACGGCGACCGCGCGAAGGCCGAGGCGCTGGCCGCCCGGCTCGGCCAGGAGATCTGGGACATGCGCGAGCGCACCACGGTCGCGCACGACACCATCGACGAGGCGATTGACGCGGCCACGGATCCGCAGCGAAGCGGCGAAGGCGCGGGCCCGGTGGTCCTCGCCGACGTCGCCGACAATGCCGGCGGCGGCGCGCCGTCCGACAACACCGCCATCCTGCGGCGCCTCGTCGATCGCGGCGTCACCGGCGCCGTGATCGGCTGCTTCTGGGATCCCATGGCGGTGCAGTTCTGTCTGGAGGCAGGCGTGGGCGCCCGCTTCACGTTGCGGATCGGCGGCAAGTGCGGCGTGGCCTCGGGCGATCCCGTCGATCTGCGCGTCACCGTCCGCGCCGTTGCCGAGGACCACACGCAGGCCGGGTTGAGCGGCGGGCGCGCCAGTTTCGGGCCGAGCGCCTGGGTGCATGCCGATGGCATCGACATCGTGCTGGTCAGCATCCGCCAGCAGACCTTCGCGCCGGACGCCTTCACCGGGCTTGGCCTGACGCTCGACGACAAGGCGGTGGTGGTGGTGAAATCGACGCAGCATTTCCACGCCGCGTTCGCGCCGATCGCGCGCCAGGTCCGCTACGTCTCCGCGCCCGGCGCCATTCCGCCAACCTTCGACACGATCCCCTTCACCAAGCGCACCCGCCCGTTCTGGCCGCGCGTGGCCGATCCGTTCGCGCGCGTGAACGAGGCCTGAAGCGCGGTTTTATCCGCCCGCGCCGGAAAGAAAAAACGCCAGACGGCCTGTAAGCCGGGTTCTGTCCGCCCCCCGGGTCACTCCGGGAAGCGGGACGGCCATTCCTCTGGGACGCGCATTGCTGCGCGCCTCACGCGACCAACCCGGGCGACGAGGCGGAAACGCCTCTGCGTCACCGGCGCGGCCCGAAGACCAATGCCGGCCCGCCGGCCGCCCCTATTCGGTCTTGCTCCCGGTGGGGTTTGCCCTGCCGCCCCTGTTGCCAGGGGCGCGGTGCGCTCTTGCCGCACCGTTTCACCCTTGCCCGCAGGTGATCCGTCCGAGGACGGGCCGCGTGCGGGCGGTTTGTTTTCTGTGGCACTTTCCCTAGGGTCGCCCCCGCCGGCGGTTAGCCGGCACCGTATTCCCGTGGAGCCCGGACTTTCCTCCACCAGGGTTGCCCCCGGCAGCAGCCGTCCGGCCGTCTGGCGCCGGTCAGATGCGCCGTCGGCCGCTCCACGTCAACGGTTCGTGTCGGCGCGGGCCGGCGCGCACAGCCGCGCCACCGCCAGCAGGCGCGCGAGCGTGCCGGCATCGGCCTGGCCGGTCACCGCCTCCGGCCGCCAGTGCCGCTGGAACGCGCGCAGCACCGTGGCCAGCGCCGGATCGAGCGGGCCTTCCGGCGCCACCCGGTAGCCGATGGCCGCCAGGGCCCGGCGGACGTCGCGCAAGGAGGCGGTGTCGCGCACGGCGTCGCCGGTGCCCAGGTCCGGCGCGCCTTCCGGCCACAAGCCGACGCCGTTGCGGGCCAGCCCTTCCCAGTCGAATTTCTCGCCGGGATCTTCCTTGCGATCGGGGGCGATGTCGCTGTGGGCGACGATGTCGCGCGGGGCGATGGCGTGGCGGGACAGGATTTCCAGGCACAGGTCGCAAACGACGGAAAGCTGCAGCACCGGGAAGTCCGGGTAGCCATAGGCATGACCGGGATTGACGATCTCGATGCCGATCGAGCGGTCGTTCAGCCCCGTGTTGCCGTGCCAGTAGGACACGCCGGCGTGGTAGGCGCGGCGGCGCTCGTTCACCAGGCGCCAGACCGTGCCGTCCTCCTCCACCACGTAGTGGCTGGAGACCTTCGCCGCCGGGTCGCGCAGCCGGTCGATCGCGTCCCGGGCGGTGAGCATGCCGGTGTAGTGCAGCACCAGCGTGTCGATCGGCATGCCGGGCGGGCGGTCGTCCTGGTTGGGGCTTTGCAGCTCGCGAACGCTGAGGGTCACAGGCCGCGCTCGCGCTTGATCCGGTCCCACGCGGCATTGATCTTCGCCACCTTGTCGCCGGCGCGGGCGATGAACTCGGGCGGGACGCCGCGGCTGGCGAGGCTGTCCGGGTGGTTCTCGCGCATCAGTTGCCGCCAGGCGGCGCGGATGCCGTCGTCGGGCGTGCCGCGGGCGACGCCCAGGACTCGGTAGGGATCTTCCTCGTCGGCGGCGCGGTAGGGGCGGCGCGGATGGGAGTCGCGGGCCCGTTCCCAGGCGTCCGAGCCCAGGCCGAAGCCACGGCAGGCCATGTTGAGGAACGCTTCCTCGCGCCGGTTCACCGGCGCGTCGGCGCGCGCGATCGCGAACAGCGCGGCCAGCACGTCCTCCAGCATGCCGCGATTGTCGGCGAACGCCTCGCCAAGCTGGGCCGCGTAGATGTCGGGGTTCTCGTCGCTGTCGCGGGCATGGTCGAACAGGCGGCCGATGTCGCGCACCGCGTCCGGCGGAATGCGGAAGCTGCGCTTGAAGGCATCGATCTCCGCGCGCACCACCGGGCCGTCGCATTTGGCGAGCTTGGCCGCCAGCACGACCACGCCGACCGCGAACAACTGGTCCCGCCGGCCCAGCAGGGCCGCTTCGTGCGCCTGGCCGAACGCCCAGCCCCCACGGCCGGACGACCCGCCGAACGCCCGTGGGCCATGCATGCCGAATCCGGTGGAGAACTGGCCGAAGCCGCCGGTTTCCGCCGCATGACCGAGTGCGGCCCCGACCACGGCGCCGAACGGGCCACCCATGGCAAAGCCGGCCATGCCGCCGATGATCTTGCCCCACACGGTCCTTGGTTCCGGTCGCTGCTCTGCCCCGCATCTACCATGTGGGGGTTACTGATCGCAAAAAGAGAGGACGGATCGGGATTTGGCATTCCGCGGCTTGCCGTGCCGGGTGGCCGAACGCATTCTCCGGCCGCATTTTCCACCCGGCAGATAGGATTACGTGATGACGGCCTGGCAGTTCTGGATCGATCGCGGCGGCACCTTTACCGACATTGTCGCCCGCGATCCGCAGGGCCGGCTGTCCACCCACAAGCTGCTCAGCGAGAACCCCGGCCGCTACCGCGACGCCGCCATCGCCGGCATCAAGACGGTGCTGGGGCTGAAGCTGGACGCGCCCATTCCCGCCGGGCTGCTGGACTGCGTGAAGATGGGCACCACCGTTGCCACCAACGCGCTGCTGGAGCGCAAGGGCGACCGCACCTTGCTGGTGGTCAACCGCGGCTTTGCCGACGCCCTGCGCATCGGCAACCAGGCCCGCCCCCGGCTGTTCGACCTGAAAGTGGTGCTGCCCACGCTGCTGTACGAGGACGTGGTTGAGGTGCCCGGCCGAGTCGGCGTCGATGGCGCCGAGATCGAGGCGCTGGACGAGGACGCTGCCCGCGCCGCCTTCGCCGCTGCCCGCGCCAAGGGCATCGCCGCGGTCGCCATCGTATTGATGCACGCGTGGAAATATCCGGCGCATGAACGCCGCCTGGCCGAGCTGGCCCGCGAAGCCGGCTTCACCCAGGTCTCCGCCAGCCACGCCACCAGCCCGCTGCTGCGGCTGGTGCCGCGCGGCGACACCACCGTGGTCGACGCCTATCTGTCGCCGATCCTGCGCCGCTATGTCGAGCAGGTGGCGTCCGAGCTCGACGGCGTGCGGCTGTATTTCATGCAGTCCAATGGCGGGCTGGCCGAGGCGCGGTCGTTCCAGGGCAAGGACGCGATCCTGTCCGGTCCCGCCGGCGGCATCGTCGGCGCCGCGCGCACCGCGGCGATGGCTGGGCTCGACCGGATCATCGGCTTCGACATGGGCGGCACCTCTACCGATGTCGCGCTGTATGCCGGCGCGTTCGAGCGCGCCTTCGAGACCGAGGTGGCCGGGGTGCGCATGCGCGCGCCGATGATGGCCATCAACACGGTGGCGGCCGGTGGCGGCTCCATCCTGCATTTCGACGGCGCGCGCTTCCGCGTCGGCCCCGATTCCGCCGGCGCCAATCCCGGCCCCGCCTGCTATCGCCGCGGCGGGCCGCTGACCGTGACCGACGCCAATGTCTGTGTCGGCAAGATCCAGCCGGCGCATTTCCCGGCGATCTTCGGCCCGTCCGGCGACCAGAAGCTGGATGCCGACGTGGTGCGCGCGAAATTCGCCGCGCTGGCGGACGAGATCGAGGCCGCGACCGGTGAGCGGCGCGATCCGCGCGCCGTCGCCGAGGGCTTCCTGCGCATCGCCGTCGCCAACATGGCCAACGCCATCAAGCAGGTCTCGGTGCAGAAGGGCCACGACGCCACCGAATTCGCGCTGCAATGCTTCGGCGGCGCCGGCGGCCAGCACGCCTGCCTGGTGGCCGACGAACTCGGCATGGAGACGGTGTTCATCCACCCCTATGCCGGCGTGCTGTCGGCCTATGGCATGGGCCTGGCCGACCAGACCGTGATGCGCGAGCAGGCCGTCGAGATGACGCTGACGCAAGACGCGCTGCCGGCGCTGGAAGCCCTGGCCGAGCGCATCGCCGGCGAGGCCGCTGACGAACTCAAGCGGCAGGGCGCGGAACTTTCGCGCCTGGCGGTCGCGCGCAAGCTGCACGTGCGCTACGCCGGCACCGAGGCGGCGCTGATCGTGGACCTCGCCGACACCGATGCCGTGACCGCCGCCTTCACGGCCGCGCACCGCGCCCGCTTCGGCTTCGCCACCCCCGGCCGGCCGCTGGTGGTGGAGGCCGTCGCCGTGGAAGCGACCGCCGCCGGCGAGGCCATCGCCGAGGCCACCATCCCCGCCCGCACCGCCGGCGCCCCCGCGCCGGTCGATACGGTCGCGATGTGGAGCGGGGGCGGCGCGCACGCCACCCCCGTGTTCGACCGCGCCGCTTTGCTGGCCGGCGACCGCATCGCCGGACCCGCGCTGATTCGCGAGGCCAACGCGACCACGGTGGTGGAGCCCGGCTGGACCGCCGAGATGACGCCGCTGGATCACATGCTGTTGCGCCGCACCGCCGCGCGCGACACGCGCATCGCCAGCGGCACCGACCGCGCCGACCCCGTGCTGCTGGAACTGTTCAACAACCTGTTCATGAACGTGGCCGAACAGACCGGCGCCGTTCTGCAGAACACGTCGATGAGCGTGAACATCAAGGAGCGGCTGGATTTCAGCTGCGCCATCTTCGACAGCGACGGCGCGCTGGTCGCCAACGCGCCGCACGTGCCCGTGCATCTCGGCGCCATGGGCGAGAGCGTGCGCACGGTGCTGCGCCGCCGCGGCAATACGCTGCGCCCCGGCGACGTGGTGGCGCTGAACAACCCCTATAACGGCGGCACCCATCTGCCGGACGTGACCGTGATCACCCCGGTGTTCGACGCCGCCGGCACGCAGATCCAGTTCTTCGTCGGCAGCCGCGGCCATCACGCCGATATCGGCGGCATCACCCCGGGCTCCACGCCCCCGGTGTCGCGCACGCTGGAGGAAGAGGGCGTCGTGATCGACGACTTCCTGCTGGTGGACCAGGGCCATTTCCGCGAAGCAGAGTTCCGCGACCTCCTCGCCTCCGCCCGCTATCCCGCGCGCAGCCCGGACGTGAACGTGGCCGACATCAAGGCGCAGGTCGCCGCCAACGAGAAAGGCGTGCAGGAACTGCAGCGTGTGGTGAACCACTACGGCTGGGACACCGTGCGTGCCTACATGAAGCACGTGATGGACAACGCCGAGGAGAGCGTGCGCCGCGTCATCGACCGCCTGGGCGACGGCAGCTTCGCCTACACCATGGACGACGGCTCGCCGCTGCAGGTGAAGGTGTCCGTGGACCGGAAGGCCCGGGCGGCCATGATCGACTTCACCGGCACCGGCCGGCAGCGCAACGACAACTTCAACGCCCCGCCGGCCGTCACCCGCGCCGCCGTGCTGTACGTCTTCCGCTGCCTGGTCGGCACCGACATCCCGCTGAACGACGGCTGCCTCAAGCCGCTGCAGATCGTCATCCCGCCCGGCACCTTCCTCTCCCCCGAACCCGGCGCCGCCGTGGTCGCCGGCAACACCGAAGTCTCGCAAGCCACCTGCAACGCCCTGTTCGGCGCGCTCGGCGCCGTTGCCTGCGCGCAGGCAACGATGAACAACTTCCTGTTCGGCGACGCGACACGGCAATATTACGAGACCATCTGCGGCGGCACCGGCGCCGGCCCCGGCTTCGACGGTACCGACGCAGTGCAGACGCACATGACCAATACCCGCATGACCGATCCGGAGGTCCTGGAACTGCGCTACCCCGTCGTGCTCGAGGAATTCTCGATCCGCCGCGGCTCCGGCGGCGCTGGCCAGTGGCACGGCGGCAACGGCTCGCGCCGCCGCATCCGCTTCCTGGAGCCGATGACCGCCGTCATCGTCGCCTCGCGCCGCAACGTGCCGCCCTTCGGCCTGAACGGCGGCCGCGATGGCGCCGCGGGCCGCCAATGGGTCGACCGCGCCAACACCACCCGCGAGATCCTGTCCGGCACCGACAGCGCCAGCCTCGCCCCCGGCGATACCTTCACCATCGAAACCCCCGGCGGCGGCGGCTACGGCCCCGCCGGCGGCTAGCACATGCGCAGTGCGGGGGTGGGAGCGAAGCAAGGCCAGGGCTCTGCCCTGGACCCGGCAGGGCGCCGCCCTGCACCCGCTAAGGGCGGAGCCCTTAGAACCCCCGACTTGAGCGGTTTGGAGATGAGGGGGCCGACTGAGCGGTTGGCAACGGCAATGTTGGCCCCCTCATCTCCAAACCGCTTATGTAATGGGATCAAAGGGGCTTCTGCCCCTTTGCGGGTGCAGGGCAGAGCCCTGCCCAGGGTCCGGGGGCGGAGCCCCCGGCCTTGCTTCGCTCCCGCCCTTGCACTGCGCAGGGCCTGACCGTGCGCGGGGTTCGGTGGTCGGTTGGTGTCGGGGTTTTGCTGGTGGGGCTCCTGGTCGGGGGGGCCTGGGTGTTGCCGTCGATGCTGGATTGGAACCGGTACCGCGACGACATTGCGGCGCTGGCGTCCGACACGTTGGGGCGGCATGTCCAGATCGACGGGCCGGTTTCGCTGACTTTGTTGCCGCAGCCGATGCTGCTGGCGGCGAAGGTCACGGTCGGCCAGGGCGGTGGCGGAATCGGCATCACGGCGGCCGAGTTGCGGCTGCGGGTGGCGCTGGGGGCGTTGCTGTCCGGTCATGTCGATGCGCAGGAGCTGGTGCTGCGCGGGGCCGACATGCGGGTGCCGTGGCCGCCGGCGCCGGATGCCTTCATGGTGCGGGCGCCGGCCTGGCTGTCGTCGCTGTCGGCCCGCATCGAGGACAGCCGGCTGTCGATCGGCAGCGTGACGCTCACGGGCTTCAGTGCGACGCTGACCACCGCCAGTGCGACCGGCACATACATGATGGCGGGAACGGCGCAGTTCTCGGGGCGCTCGTGGCATTTCACCACGCGGCTGACGCAGCCGGGCGGGGACGGGGCGGCGGGGCTGGATGTCACGCTGGACGGGCAGGGCAAGGTCCAGGATGTCGGGTTGTCGCTGTCCGGGCAGATCGCGGCGGATGGAACGATGGTCGGCCGGATCAACGGGCGCGGGCCGGACCTGTCGCAGCTGCTGCCGGCGCCGGCGGTGCCGTTCCGGGCCGAGGGGCGGGTCAGCGTCGCCTCGGGCCTGGCGGCGGCCGATGAGCTGACGGTGGAGCTGGGCGGGTCGCCGGCGCGCGGGGCGGTGGCGCTGCGGATCACGCCGACGCCCAGGCTCGATGTGGCATTGACCGCCAGCCGGCTGGACCTGGATGCCTGGCTGGCGGCGCTGTTGCGCCGGGGCGACAGCGAGGTGTTCCCGCGCTTGCCGACGGGGATCGATCTGTCCGCCGAGGCGGGGCAACTCGCCGGCGGCACGCTGCGGGGGCTGCGCGGCGCATTCGACCTGACCGACGGTGCGGTGGAAGTGCGGGAGCTGCGTGCCTCGCTGCCCGGCGATGCCGGGATCCGCATGGCCGGCCGGATCACGCTGCCGGATGCGCGCCTGTCGCCGCCGCAGCCGGGCCGGTTCGATGGGCATGTGGCACTGACCGCGGATTCGCTGCGCACCACGCTGGCCTGGCTGCAAGGCGCCGGGCTCGCGGGCATGGATCGCCTGCCCGACGGGGTTCTGCGCAGTGCCCAGCTGGCCGGGCATGTGGTCATCGAGGCGGGACAGATCGCCGTCGATTCGCTGGCGGGCGTGCTGGACAACACCACCGTATCGGGTGGCTTGACCGTCCGGCCAGGCGGCCAGGCGGCGGCTGGGCGCCCGGCGATCGGGGCCGGGCTGACGGTGGACCGGCTGGATCTCGATCCGCTGCTGCCGGCGACTCTGCCGGGTCTGGCCGACATTCCCGCGCTGCTGTCTGCGTTCGACCTCGATCTGCGGCTGGAGGCGAAGCAGGCGATGCTGCGCGGGGTGGCGCTGTCGCCGCTCTCGCTCGATGCGGCGGCCGAGAATGGCCGTCTGACGCTGCGCAAGCTCGATTTCACCACCGCCAGCGGCGCCCATGTGGCGGCGTCGGGCACTCTGGTGGAGGGCGGGCGGATCGCCGAGGGCCGGCTCGATGCGCAGGTGCCGCGCAATACGTTGCCGAATTCGCCGCTGGGCGCGTGGCTGAACGGCATGCTGCCGGAACGGCTGGGGTTCCTCGCGATCGACACGGCGTCGCTGTGGCGGGCGCCGGCGACGGTGCAGGTGCTGGCGTCCGGCGCGCCGGCGACCCTCGGGCTGAAGGTGACCGCCGATATCGGCGATTTGCGGCTGGAGGCGCAGCCGACGCTTGATCTTCCCGGCATGAAATGGACGGGCGCGGTGACGCTGCGCCATCCCGGCGCGCCGCGCCTGCTGGAGGCGCTGGGCATCACCGGCGCTCCGGCCTGGCTGGGCGACGGCTCGTTCAGCCTGGTGGCGCAGATGTCCGTGGGCGGCGGGCGCATCGCCGCCGACAGTTTCGACATCACCGCGGCGACGCTGCATGCCGGCGGCGCGCTCGCCTTGCAGCATACCGAGACCGGATCGAGCCTGACCGGGCGCGTGACGGCAGAGGCGCTGCCGTTGCCGCTGCCTTATCTGCGCTCCCCCGATCCGCTGCCGGTTGGCCTGTTGTCCGGTTGGCAGATGGCGGTGAAGCTGGAGGCCGGGCGCGTGCTGCTGGGCGAGTTGCCGGCGCTGGAGCAGTTTGCCGCGGCCCTGACGCTATCCGACGGCCTGCTGCGGATCGAGGGGCTGACGGCGAAGCTGGGCGGTGGCGCGTTGAGCGGCAGCGCCAGTCTCGATTCGCGCGCGGTGCCGCCGGTGCTGGCGGCCGATGCGCGGCTGACCGGGGCGGTGTTGTCCGGCCCGTTGTTCGACCTGCCGCTGGACCTCACGGCCGGAACGCTGGATGGGTCGGCATCGCTGACCGCGGCCGGACATTCGCCGGCGGCGCTGCTGGCGACGCTGGGCGGAAACCTGCGGCTTGCGGTGCAGGGCGGCATGCTGTCCGGCGTCGATCTGGTGCGCGCGACCGGCGACCTGACCGAGGCAGGGGTGCAGGCGGCGTTTGCCGGCGGTTCGACCCCGTTCGACCGGCTGGAGGCGACGGCCCGTATCGGCCTCGGCCGGATGACGCTGGACCAGGCCCAGGTGACGGCCCCGTCCGGAACGATCGTGCTGACCGGGGGCACCGATCTTCCGGCGGCGACGGCCGATCTGCACCTGCTGGCCCGCCCGGCGGTGCCCGATCCGCCGGAGCTGGGGCTGCATTTGAACGGCCCGTTCGGCGCGCTGCGCCGCACCCCGGAGCTGGCCGGTCTGATACGCTGGCGCGCCGAGCACCCGCCGGCGCGTTAGCTCGGCCGGCGTCTGGCGGCGGGCCGGTCGGTTTCGTTGAACATCGTGTGAGCGAGCCGGACGAGGTGGTCGGCGGTGGCGGCATAGCCGGCGCGGTCGGCTGCCTGGGCAAGCGAGATCAGCCGGTCGCAGATCAACAGCGGGCTGGTCGCGCAGGCAGCGGGGGAAGCGCGTTCGTGTTCTGGCATGGGTCCATTCCCTTGGGGTTTTCCCGCAACGGCACGGTGTCGTGCGAAGGCCCGAACCCGGGCGGCGTTTCGTCGCCTCGGGGATCGATGGATCCATTGAGGCGCGGCTTGCTTACCTCTTGGTTAACGCGGCAGCAGCAGCGCGGTGACCCGCAATGCCGAGGCAAGCGCGTGGCCGGGGGCGCGCCGGGCGTCGATTTCGGCCACCAGGGCCGCGAGCGTCACGCCACGCGCGGCGGCGGCGCGCGTCAGCACCTCCCAGAACTCGGGCTCCAGCGCCACGCTGGTACGGTGGCCGGCCAGCGTGAAGCTGCGCTTGACCAGCACGGAGCGTGGTCTAGGTGGAAGCGAGCATGTCGCCCGGGCGCACCATCTTCTCCGGATGCACCCAGCGCTCGAAATCGACCGCCGTCACCAGCGCGAGCTTTTCCGCCGCCTCCTTCAGCGTGGTGTTGTCAGCGAGTGCCGTCTTGGCGATGCGCACCGCGTTGTCGTAGCCGATATGCGGATTGAGCGCCGTCACCAGCATGGTCGATTTCGCCAGGTTCTCGGCGATGCGGTCGAAATTGGGCTCCAGCCGGTCGACCATGTTGGTCGCGAAGCTCTCGCACGCATCGGCCAGCAGGCGCGTCGATTGCAGCACGTTGTGGATGATCACCGGCTTGAAGACGTTCAGCTCCAGGAAGCTCTGCGCCCCGCCCAACGTCACGGCCATGTGGTTGCCCATCACCTGGGCGCAGACCATGGTCAGCGCCTCGGACTGCGTCGCGTTGGTCTTGCCGGGCATGATCGAGGAGGACAGCCCGTCCTCGGGGACAAGCAATTCGCCGATGCCCGCGCGCGGGCCGGAGCCGAGCAGGCGGATATCGTTGCCGACCTTGTTCAGCGACACCGCGACGGTGTTCAGCATGCCCGAGAGCTCCACGAACACGTCATGCGCGCCCATGCCCTCGAACTTGTTTGGGTTCGCCGTGAAGTCCAGGCCGGTCAGCGCCGACAGCCGCTCGCAGAACACGGTGTCGAAGTCGGGATGGCGGTTCAGGCCGGTGCCCACCGCGGTGCCGCCCTGGGGCACCGACAGCAGACGGGGCATGGTGTCCTGCAGCCGTTCGATGCCCAGCGTCACCTGGCGCGCCCAGGCGGCGAACTCCTGGCCGAGCGTGATCGGCACCGCGTCCATCATGTGCGTGCGACCGATCTTGACGATGCTTTCCCACGCGGCGGCGCGGCGCGTCAGGGCGTCGGCCAGGGCGCGCAGGCCGGGGATGGTCAGGAACCGCACGGCCTCGGCGGCGGCGATGTGCATCACCGTCGGGAAGCTGTCGTTGGAGGACTGGCCGCGATTGACATGGTCGTTCGGGTGGATCGGGCTGCGCGTGCCCAGCGGCTGGCCGAGCATCTCGTTGGCGCGGTTGGCGATCACCTCGTTGGCGTTCATGTTGGTCTGGGTGCCCGATCCGGTCTGCCAGACGGGCAGCGGGAACTCGGTGTCGAGCTTGCCCTCGGCCACTTCGCGCGCGGCGGTGACGATGGGGGCGGCGACGGCACGGGGCAATTCGCCCAGCGCGAGGTTCGCCTCGGCCGCCGCCTGCTTCTGCAGGCCGATGGCGCGGATGAGGCCGGTCGGGAAGCGTTCGGTGCCGATCCGGAACAGGCGCCGGGCGCGTTCGGTCTGCGGGCCCCAGTAGCGGTTCGCGTCGATCTCGACAGTGCCAAGCGAGTCGGTTTCCGTGCGCTTCATATGTCCCCACGTGCCTGCAGCCGCGCCAGCGCCCAGGCGGCGGCCTCGGCAACGACGGGATTCGGATCGGCGGCAAGATGGACCGCCGCGGGCGCGAGCGAAAGGTCGCCCGAGTTGCCGATCGCGATCAGCACGTTGCGCACGAAACGATCGCGGCCGATGCGCTTGACCGGCGAGCCCGCGAACAGGCGGCGGAAACCGGCGTCGTCCAGGGCGGCAAGCTCCGCCAGCCGCGGCGCGGTGAGCTCCTCGCGCGCCTGCAGCTTCGCCTGGTGCGTCGCCTGGGCGAAACGATTCCACGGACACACCGCGAGGCAGTCGTCGCAGCCGTAGATGCGGTTGCCCATGGCCGGGCGCAGCTCGTGCGGAATCGGACCGTGATGCTCGATGGTGAGGTATGAGATGCAGCGTGTCGCATCCAGGCGATACGGCGCGGGGAAGGCGTCGGTGGGGCAGGCAGTGAGGCAGCGCGTGCAGCTTCCGCAGCGATCGGCGTGCGCGGCGTCGGCGGGCAGGTCGAGCGTGGTGTAGATCTCGCCCAGGAACAGCCAGGAGCCGTGGCGGCGCGAGACGAGGTTGGTGTGCTTTCCCTGCCAGCCCAGCCCGGCATTCGCGGCCAGCGGCTTCTCCATCACCGGCGCCGTGTCCACGAACACTTTCACCTCCGGCCCGAAGCGGGCGACGATGAACTGGGCAAGGTGCTTCAGCATGCCCTTCACCAGGTCGTGGTAGTCGCGGTTGCGGGCATAGACCGAGATGTTGCCGCGATCCGGCCGGCTCAGCGTGGCCAGCGCGTCGGTGTCGGGCGCGTAGGACAGGCCGAGGCAGATGACGCTGCGCGCCTCGGGCCAGAGTGCTTGCGGATGGCTGCGCTGCTCGGTGCGGTCGGCGAGCCAGCCCATTTCGCCGTGCAGCCCGGCGGCCAGGAAATCCTGCAGGCGGTCGCGGGCTTCGGGCGCGAGCGCGGCCGGCGCGAAGCCCACGGCGTCGAAGCCGAGGGATAGCGCCTTGGCGCGGATGTCAGCCGCGGCCGCGATAGGGGGCAACGCCCTGGTCCGCGATCCAGGCGCCCGCGGGCGGCGCGCCGGTCTGCCAGAACACGTCGATCGGCATGCCGCCGCGCGGATACCAGTAGGCGCCGATGCGCAGCCACACCGGCTCCAGCAGGTCCACGATGCGCTGCGCGATCTGCATGGTGCACGCTTCGTGGAACGCGCCGTGGTTGCGGAACGAGGTCAGGAACAGCTTCAGCGACTTGCTCTCCACGATCCAGGCGCCGGGGATGTAGTCGATGACGATATGGGCGAAATCCGGCTGGCCCGTCAGCGGACACAGCGAGGTGAATTCGGGGCAGGTGAAGCGCACCACGTAATCGGCGCCCTGGTGCGGATTGGGCACGCGCTCCAGCTTCGCCGCCTCGGGCGTGGCCGGCTGGGTGACGTGCTGGCCCAGCTGAGTCAGGCCGGCATAGCTCTCGGTCATGTCGCCTCCTCGCCGCGCTGCCAGGCCGCGCGCGTGGCCGCTGCGTGCGCGTCGAGCCGGCCTTCGCCGATCGCCGCGCGCAGGCCGCGCATCAGGTCCTGGTAGTACTGGATGTTATGCCATGTCAGCAGCATCGGGCCGAGCATCTCCTCGCAGCGGAACAAATGATGCAGATAGGCGCGGCTGTGGCGGCTGCAGGCCGGGCAGGCGCAGGCGGGGTCCAGCGGGCGGGCGTCGTCGGCGAACCGGGCGTTGCGCATGTTGAACACGCCCTGGCTGGTATAGGCCCGCGCGGTGCGGCCGGCGCGGGTGGGCATTACGCAGTCGAACATGTCGACGCCGCGCTGCACCGAGCCGATCAGGTCGTCCGGCGTGCCCACGCCCATCAGATAGCGCGGGCGGTCGGCGGGCAGGCGCGGCAGGGTGTAGTCCAGCACTTCGAACATCGCCGCCTGGCCTTCGCCCACCGCGAGCCCGCCGATGGCGTAGCCCTCGAAGCCGATCGCCGTCAGTGCGTCGGCGGAGGCGGCGCGCAGGTCCGCGAACACGCTGCCCTGGACGATGCCGAACAGCCCGTAGCCGTCGCGCGGCGTGAAAGCCGCACGCGACCGGCCGGCCCAGCGCATCGACAGCTCCATGGAGGATCGCGCCTGCTCCAAGGTGGCCGGGAACGGCGTGCACTCGTCGAAGGCCATGGTGATGGTGGCGTCCAGCAGATGCTGGATCTCGATCGAGCGTTCGGGCGTGAGGCGGTGCGCCGTGCCGTCGATATGCGAGCGGAAGGTGACGCCGTCCTTGTCCATCTTGCGCAGCGAGGCCAGCGACATGACCTGGAAGCCGCCCGAGTCGGTCAGGATCGGGCCGGGCCAGTCCATCATCCGGTGCAACCCGCCCAGCCGCGCCACCCGCTCGGCGCCGGGGCGCAGCATCAGGTGGTAGGTGTTGCCGAGGATCAGCTTCGCGCCGGTGGACCGCACGGCGTCCGCGGTCATGGCCTTCACCGTGCCGGCGGTGCCCACGGGCATGAATACCGGCGTTTCCACGTCGCCATGCGCGGTGTGCAGCACGCCGGCGCGGGCGGCGCCATCCGCGGCGGCTTGGGTCCAGCTCAGGGTCATGCGCGTTCCAGCAGGGTGGCGTCGCCGTAGGAATAGAAGCGGTAGCCGTTCTCGATGGCATGGGCGTAAGCGGCGCGCATGCGCTCTGTGCCCGCGAAGGCGCAGACCAGCATGAACAATGTCGAGCGCGGCAGGTGGAAATTGGTCATCAGCAGGTCGGCGCTGCGGAATGCGTGGCCGGGCAGGATGAACAGGTCGGTGTCGCCGGCGAAGGGACGGATGCGGCCGGCGTCGTCCGCGGCGGTTTCCAGCAGGCGCAGGCTGGTGGTGCCGACGGCGACGATGCGGCCGCCGTTGGTGCGGGCGGCGTTGATCGCGGCGGCTGCCTGCGGCGTGACCTCGCCGCGCTCGGAATGGATGCGGTGCTGGCTGACGTCGTCGTGGCGCATCGGCAGGAAGGTGCCGGCGCCGACATGCAGCGTGACGGTGACGCGCAGGATGCCCGCATCGTCGAGGGCCGCGAGCAGAGAAGGCGTGAAATGCAGCCCGGCGGTGGGGGCGGCGACGGCGCCCTCCGCGCGCGCGAACACGGTCTGGTAGTCGGCCGCGTCCTCGATGGAGGGGCCGGCCGAGCGCGCGATATAGGGCGGCAGCGCCAGGGCGCCGGCGCGGTGCAGCGCCTCGGTGAAGGCGTGGTCGTGCAGGTTGAAATCCAGCGCCACGCCGCCATCGGCGTCGCGCTCGCGCACCGTGGCCACCAGGTCCTCGGCGCCGTCGAAGCGCAGCGTGTCGCCCGGGCGCAGGCGTCGCGCATTGCGGGCCAGCGCGTGCCAGGCGCCGTCGGCGCGCGGGCGGTCCAGCGTGATGCTGATGCGCGCGGCCCCACGCCGTGCCGCCAATTGCGCCGGGATCACGCGCGTGTCGTTGGCGACCAGCACGTCGCCCTTGCGCAGCAGCGACGGCAGGTCGCGCACGACGCGGTCGGCCACCGCGTCGCGCATCACGTGCAGCAGCCGCGCGGCGTCGCGCGGGCGGGCGGGATGCTGGGCGATGCGGTCGGGCGGCAGCGCGAAGTCGTAGTCGCTGGCGCGAAGCTCGGGCGTGGTCACGCGGGGGCGGGCACCAGCCGGCGAACGGCGTGCACCAGCGGAATGCTGGCCAGCACGGCCCATACCTTGCCCATGATCTGGCCGGCGAGGAAATCGAGGCTGCCGAAGGCGAGGCTGAGGAACAGCACGGAATCGACCACCAGCCCGGCCAGCGACGAGGCCAGCACCGCCAGGATCAGCCCGCGCCGTTGCAGCGGCGTATAGACCGCGAAATCGGCCAGCTCGCTGAGCAGGAAGGCCACGCCCGACGCCAGCACCAGGCTGCCCTCGGCCACCAGCACGGACAGGGCCGTGCCGACCAGCACCGCCACCAACGCCCAGCTCCGCCCGAGCAGGCGCTGCACGATGTCGCGGAACACCAGCGCGAATCCGACCATCAGCACGCCGGACGGCGCCATCAGGCCGGGCGCCACGGGGATCAGGCACGGTCCGTGCGGCACGCAGACCGTGCCGACATGGCCGATCATCCAGTTGGCGGTTGGAATGCAGGCCAGGAAGGCGAGAAACCCGGCGAGTCCGGACCGTTTCGAAATGTGCATCGACTCAACCGGCCAGGTAGGAGGCGATCTCGATCAGGTTGCCGTCGGGGTCGCGGCAATAGACCGAGGTCATCGGCCCCAGCGCGCCTGTCTTCGGCACCGGGCCTTCCTCGACGGTGAGCCCGCATTCCCGCAGGTGCCGCACCACGTCCTGCGACGGCACGGCGGTGATGAAGCACAGATCCTGCGTGCCTGGGGCAGCGGCGGCGGCGTGCGGCTTGAACTCCCGGCCGGACTGGTGAAGGTTCAGCTTCTGGCCGCCGAATTTCAGCGCGGTGCGCTTCTGCTCGCCGAACGCCTCGCGCTCCATTCCCAGCACGCGCTGATACCAGCTCGCGGTGCGCTCGATGTCCGCACAGGTGAGAACCAGATGGTCGAGGCGGTCAACGGTGAAGCGCATCACTCCATCCCGTCGTAGAAGTCGTTGCCGGCATAGCTGGACCGCAGGTCCAGCGACGCCATGCGAAGCGAAGGGCAACGACGCACCATGGTGATCACTCCATCCCGTCGTAGAAGTCGTTGCCCTTATCGTCGATCACGATGAAGGCGGGGAAGTTCTCCACCTCGATGCGCCACACCGCTTCCATGCCGAGTTCCGGATATTCCAGCACCTCGACCTTGCGGATGCAGTCCTGCGCCAGCCGCGCTGCCGGGCCGCCGACGCTGCCGAGATAGAAGCCGCCATGGGTCTTACAGGCGTCCTTCACCGCCTTGGAGCGGTTGCCCTTGGCCAGCATCACGAACGATCCGCCGGCCTTCTGGAAATCGGCGACATAGCTGTCCATGCGCCCGGCCGTGGTCGGGCCGAAGCTGCCGGTGGCGTAGCCCTGCGGCGTCTTGGCCGGGCCCGCGTAGTACACCGGATGATTCTTGATGTAGTCCGGCAGCCCGCCGCCGGCGTCCAGCCGCTCTTTCAGCTTGGCATGCGCGATGTCGCGCGCCACCACCATCGTGCCGGTCAGCGACAGCCGGGTCTTCACCGGACAGGCGGAAAGCTGCTTGCGAATCTCCTCCATCGGCCGGTTCAGGTCGATGTTGACGACCTCGCCGCCGAGGATGTCGTCGGTCGCTTCCGGCAGGTATTTGTGCGGATCGGTCTCGAGCTGCTCCAGGAACACACCGTCCGGCGTGATCTTCGCCTTGATCTGGCGGTCGGCGCTGCAGGACACGCCGATGCCCACGGGCAGGCTGGCGCCGTGACGGGCCAGGCGGATCACCCGCACGTCGTGGCAGAAATACTTGCCGCCGAACTGCGCGCCGATGCCCATGTTGCGGCTCAGTTCCAGCACCTTCTGCTCCATTTCCAGGTCGCGGAAGGCGTGCCCGGCCTTGCTGCCGGCGGTCGGCAGCTGGTCGAGCCATTTGGTCGAGGCCAGCTTCACCGTCTTCAGCGTCGTCTCGGCGCTGGTGCCGCCGATGACGATGGCGAGGTGGTAGGGCGGGCAGGCCGATGTGCCCAGCGTCTTCATCTTCGTCTCGAGGAACTTCACCAGTTTCTCGGGCGTCAGGATGGCGCGGGTTTCCTGGAACAGGAACGTCTTGTTGGCCGAGCCGCCGCCCTTGGCGACGAACATCAGGTGGAACTCGTCGGCGTGGTGGTCGCCGGGGCTGGCGTAGATGTCGAACTGCACCGGCAGGTTGTTGCCGGTGTTCACTTCCTCGAACATCGACAGCGGCGCCATCTGCGAATAGCGCAGGTTGGTCTCGGTGTAGGTGCGGTGCACGCCGAAGGAGAGGGCCTCCTCCTCGTCGCCTTCGACCCACACGCGCTGGCCCTTCTTGCCGAGCACGATGGCGGTGCCGGTGTCCTGGCACATCGGCAGCACGCCGCCGGCGGCGATGTTGGCGTTCTTCAGCAGGTCGAGCGCCACGAACCGGTCGTTGGCCGAGGCCTCGGGGTCGTCGAGGATCTTGCGGAGCTGCGCCAGATGGCCGGGGCGCAGCAGATGCGAGACGTCGTGGAACGCCTGGAACGCCAGTTCGCTCAGCACCTGAGGCTCGATCTTCAGCACGCTGCGCCCGTCGCAGACCGCCGTGGACACGCCCTCGATGTCGAGCTTCTTCCACGGGGTGGGATCGGCGCCCAGCGGGAACATCGGCGCGTACTGGAAATTCGACGGCCTCGGCATCGGTGCGTTCATCGGGCGGACCTTTATTCCTTGGGCGGGGTACGGCGGCGGAAAGCGTCCAGGCTCACCACTTGCGGGGTTTCGGGCTGCGGCGCCTCGGCCTGCGGCTCCTGCGGCGGCGGTGCTTCGGGCTCGGCTTCCGGTTCCGGCGCCGGCGGCGCCTCGGGCGCCGCATTGGCGGCCGTCGGACCCAGGTCGCTGCGGAAGCGCATGCCGTGGCGCACATAGGGGTCGGCGAAGGCGGTGATGGCCTTCAGCGGGATGCGCAGGGTGGACGGCACGCCCCCGAAGGACAGGCCCACGTTCATGAGCCCCGCGGCCTCGTCCACCATCAGGTCCCAGAACTGGTGCTGCAGGACGATGGTCATTTCCTGCGGGTACTGGGCCTTCAGCCGCGCCGGGATGGATACGCCGGGATGGTCGGTGCGAAAGGTGACGTAGAAATGATGCTCACCCGGCAGGCCGTTGGCGGCCGCGTACTCCAGGGCGCGCACCATCACGTGGCGCAGCGCTTCTTCGGTCCATTCGTCGTACGGCAAAAGGCTCTCGGGGCCCTGCTGCGTGTCATCTTCCATCGGTGGCCTCGCGCATGATGGCGTCCCCATAGCGCTTGGGGGGCGATGGGGAAAGAGTGGGGGAAGGAGGGAGCGGCATGAGAGTGCGACACGGCAAGCATCGCATTCGTGCCCCGATGCGCCGATAGGCGCGCATCGGCGTTGTTCCGGCAAAGCCGGAACGACGGGAGGTTCGCGCCAAGAGGCGCTCAAGCAGTGAGGGGGCTTCTGTTGCCCGGTGCCCCCTCGAACCGCGCTTACCGCTTATGCAGCGGCAGCGAGCACCACGTTGTTATCGTTGGCACTTGTGATACGGCCCGATAACGGCGGAACCATGCCGAGCAAAAGATGGGTCTTTACCACGCGTGTCGAGCCTGTTTCGCCCCCGCGACTCCGGCACGCCGGAGTATTGGTGGAGGCGCCGGGCACTGCCCCCGGGTCCACAACGCTTATTCCACGCATCGTTTATCGCCATAGCCGGCAAGCCGGCACCGGGAATATAGGCATCCCCGACGCCGACTTCAAAGGGACTTGTGCATGAGCCTGACCGACGACCAGCTGGCGGACATCGAGGCCAGCCGCGCCAGCACCGCCGCCACGCGGCGGGCCACCGTGCCGGCGCTGGAGGAACTGCTGTACCAGGCCCTGCCGGTGCTCGACCACGGCTTCGTCCGGGTCATCGACTACATGGGCGACGACGCCGCCATCGTGCAGGCGGCGCGGGTCTCCTATGGCCGCGGCACGAAGCGGGTCTCGGAAGACGCCGGGCTGATCCGCTACCTCATGCGCCATCGCCACAGCACGCCGTTCGAGATGTGCGAGATCAAGTACCACGTGAAGCTGCCGATCTTCGTGGCGCGGCAGTGGATCCGCCACCGCACCGCCAACGTGAACGAGTATTCCGCCCGCTATTCCATCCTGGACCGGGAGTTCTACATCCCGGCCCCGGAGCATCTGGCAGCCCAGTCCGCGTCCAACCGCCAGGGCCGCGGCGCGGTTCTGACCGGGCAGGAGGCCGCCGACGTGCTGGACCTGCTGCGCGCCGACGCCGCCCGCACCCACGACAACTACGTGGCCATGCTGAACGAGGGGCCGGACGGCCAGCCGATCGACCCCGGCCGCCAGGGCCTGGCGCGCGAGTTGGCGCGCATGAACCTGACGCTCAACACCTATACGCAGTGGTACTGGAAGATCGACCTGCACAACCTGCTGCACTTCCTGTCGCTGCGCGCCGACGCCCATGCCCAGTACGAGATCCGCGCCTATGCCGCGCCGATGCTGGAGACGGTGAAAGCCTGGGTGCCCGCCGCCTACGCCGCGTTCCGCGACTACCGGCTGGGGGCCGTCACCTTCTCCGCGCCGATGCTGGCGGTGCTGAAGCGCCTGCTGGCCGGCGAGGCGGTGGAGCAGAAGGACAGCGGATTGTCCAAGCGGGAATGGGCCGAGATGATGGCGGCCCTGGGCCGGGCGGCATGATCGTCTGTTTCGGCTCGATCAATCTCGACCTGATCTTTCCCCTGCCGCAGCTGCCGGTCGCCGGTCAGACCGTGCTCGGCCCGCACATGCACATCGAGCCCGGCGGCAAGGGCGCCAACCAGGCGGTGGCGGCGGCGCGCGACGGCGCGCAGGTGGTGTTCGCGGGCGCCGTCGGCCGCGACGCCCTGGCCGAGGACGCGCTGGTGCTGCTGCGCCGTACCGGCGTGGACGTCAGCCGCGTGATCCAGGCCGATACCGCCACCGGCTGTGCCGCCATCTGCGTGGACCAGGCCGGGCGCAATCTCATCGCCGTGGCCAGCGGCGCCAACCTGGCGGCGCGCCAGGCGCAGATCGATGACGCGCTGCTGGGGCCGGGCACGACCGTGCTGCTCCAGCGCGAAACCGATCCGGCGGAGATCGAGGCCCTGATCCGCCGCGCCCGGGCGCGCGGCGCCCGCATCGTGCTGAACCTGGCCCCGCCCGGCCCGCTCGCGCCCGACGCGCTGAAGGCGCTGGACGTGCTGGTGGTGAACGAGCACGAGGCGGCGTGGCTGGCCGGCCATCTCGGCGTGTCCGACGGCGCCGGCGGCCTGCACGCGGCGCTGGGCGTCGACGTGGTGGTGACGCTGGGCGAGGCGGGGCTGGAGGCGGCGACGCGCACCGGCCGGCTGCACCTGCCGGCCCATGGCGTGACGGCGGTGGACACCACCGGCGCCGGCGACTGCTTCACCGGCGTGCTGACGGCGGCGTTGGATCGCGGGATGGCGCTGCAGCCGGCGTTGCGCCGTGCCAACGTGGCGGCGGCGCTGTGCTGCACTCGCAAGGGCACCCAGGGCAGCATGCCCACGGCGGCCGAGACCGCGGCGGCGCTGCCGGCCTGAACCGCGGGCCGTTCCGGTTTCAGCTCACCACGATGCGCGGGGCGGCGGTCGCCTTGTCGCCGAGCTGTGCCTCCACCTTCGTCCACAGCCGCCGCGCGATGGCGGCGAAGGCCTGGGCGGCGTGGCTGTCGGGGTCGGCGGCCACGATCGGGGTGCCGGCATCCGACGCGGTGCGGATGTCCAGCAGCAGCGGCACTTCGCCCAGGAATTCGGTGCCGAGGCGCTCGGCCTCCCGGCGCGCGCCGCCATGGCCGAAGATTTCGGCGCGGTGGCCGCAGGCGGGGCAGCAGAAGAAGCTCATGTTCTCGATCAGGCCCAGCACCGGCACCCGCGTGCGCTCGAACATGCGCACCCCGCGCCGCGCATCCAGCAGCGCGATATCCTGCGGCGTGGAGACGATCACGGCGCCGGACAGCGACACGCGCTGCGCCATCGTCAGCTGCGCGTCGCCGGTGCCCGGCGGCATGTCCACGATCATGATGTCGAGCGCGCCCCAGGCGACCTGCCCCATCATCTGCTCCAGCGCGCCCATCACCATCGGACCGCGCCAGATCATCGGCGTCTCTTCCTCGACCAGGAAGCCGATGGACATGGCCTTCAGGCCCCACGCGGGCAGCGGGATCATCGTCTCGCCGCGCACCTCGGGCTTGCGCGACAGGCCGAGCATGCGCGGCAGGCTGGGCCCGTAGATGTCGGCGTCCAGCAGGCCCACGCGCAGACCCTGCTGCGCCAGCGCCACCGCCAGGTTCACCGCGGCAGTGGACTTGCCCACCCCACCCTTGCCGGAGGCGACGGCGACGATGGCCCGCACATCCGGCAGCAGCGCGGGCTTCTGCGCGGCGGCTCTGTGGTGGGGGGCCGGTGCCGGCGCCTTGTGCGCGGTCAGCACGACGGTCGCGTTCTTCACCCCCGCCTGCCGCGCCAGCAGCGCCTCCACCTCGCGGCACACCGGCTCCATTGCCTCGGCGTGGGCGCGGTCGGTCAGCAGGCTCACATGCACCAGCCCGTCCTTCGCCTGCACCGTCTCGACCAGGCCGGCGGACACGATGTCCTTGCCGGATGCAGGATCGGCGACGGCGCGCAGCACCTCGCGCAGACTATTGGGGGTCGGGTCGCTCATGCGCTTGAAAACCTTCTTCAGCCGGTCAATATGCATTCCTGCCATGACGAGCGATATGGCGTCTCATGTCGCCATGCCAATGGCGATTCCACCAAACCGTTCGCCAAACCGGCCGAGCGTCAGCAAAGACACAGGAGCAGCCCACCCTTATGCCTTGGAACAATGGCGGACCCGGCGGCGCAAGGGGTGGTGGTTCGGGCGGTGGCTCGGGCGGTAGCGAGGGTGGATCCTCCGGTGGCGGCTCTGGCGGCGGCGGGCAGGGGCCATGGGGTGTGCCCGGCGGCGGCGGCCAGCGTCCCGGCGGCGGACGGCCGAACGGACCGCAGGGTCCGTGGGGCGGTGGTCCGCGCGGCCCGATGGGCGGTCCGCCGCCCGACCTCGATGACCTGATCGCCCGCGCCCAGACCTTCGTGCGCGGCCTGATGCCGCCCGGCTTCGGCGGCCGGCCCGGCGGCGGCGGCTTCGGCGGTGGCCGTGGCGCGCTGCTGATCGCCTTGGTGCTGGTCGGCGGCTGGCTCGCCAGCGGCTTCTACCGCGTGCAGCCGGACGAGCAGGGCGTGGTGCTGCGCTTCGGCGCCTTCAACCGCACCACCATGCCGGGCCTGAACTACCACGTGCCCTGGCCGGTCGAGAGCGTGCTGAAGCCCGCCGTCACCCGCGTCAACCGCGTCGAGGTCGGCTACCGCTCCGGCGGCGCGGATCTGCGCGGGCAGTTGCAGGGCGGCGGCCGCGAGTTGGCCACCCGCGACGTCTCCGAGGAAAGCCTGATGCTGACGGGCGATGAGAACATCATCGACATCAACTTCGCGGTGTTCTGGCATATCCGCGATGCCGGCGCGTTCCTGTTCAACACCCGCGGCCCCGCCTACACGGTGAAATCGGCCGCCGAGAGCGTGATGCGCGAAGTGATCGGCCGCACCCCCATCCAGCCCGCGCTGACCGACGCCCGCGCCCGCATCGAGGCCGGCGTGCTGAAGGGCGTGCAGGCGATCCTCGACCAGTACGGGTCGGGCGTGGAGATCACCCAGGTGCAGCTGCAGAAGGTGGACCCGCCGGCGGCCGTCATCGACAGCTTCCGCGACGTGCAGCGCGCCAACACCGACGCCGACCGCATGCGCAACGAGGCCGAGTCCTACCGCAACGACATCGTTCCCCGTGCCCGCGGCGACGCGGCCCGGCTGGTGGCCGAGGCGGAGGGCGCGCGCCAGACCTCGATCGCCGAAGCCGGCGGCCAGGCCGAGCGTTTCCTCTCCGTGCTGAAGGCCTACGAGGTCGCCAAGGACGTGACCATGCAGCGCCTGTATATCGAGACGATGCAGGACATCCTGACCCACACCCCCACCGTCATCGTCGATGACAAGCTGAAGGGCGTGGTGCCCTTCCTGCCGCTGAACGACCTTGGCCGCACGCCCGCGCCGCGGCCGGCCCAGCCGGCCCAGCCGAACCCGCCCGCGCCCTACCAGGCGAATCCGCCGGCGGCGTACCAACCGCCACCACCGGCTTCCATGAAGGGGGCGACGCGATGAGCCGCAGCCTGACTGCCGCCATTGCCGCGGCCTTCGTCATCGCCATTCTGGTCGGCTCGTCGCTGTTCACCGTGCAGCAGACCGAGCAGGTGCTGATCACCCAGTTCGGCCAGCCGATCCGCGTGATCACCGAGCCGGGCCTGCACGCCAAGATCCCGCTGGTGCAGACCACCATCAGCTTCGACCGCCGCCTGCTGGACTACGAGGTGCAGCCCGAGGAAGTGATCCTGGGCGACCAGCGCCGGCTGATCGTGGACAGCTTCACCCGGTTCCGCATCACCGACCCGCTGCGCTATTATCAGGCGGTCGGCCCCACCGAGGACGGCATCCGCGCCCGGCTGAATTCGGTCGTCTCGTCCTCGCTGCGCCGCGTGCTCGGCAACGAACAGCTGCTCAACGTGCTGTCCTCCAATCGTGGCCGGATCATGGGCCTCATCCGCGACCAGGTGAACGACGAGATGCGCAGCTTCGGCGTCGCCGTCGAGGACGTGCGCATCCGCCGCGCCGATCTGCCCGAGGAGAACACGCAGGCCATCCTGTCGCGCATGCAGAGCGAGCGCGAGCGCGTCGCCCGCCAGGCCCGCGCCGAGGGTGCCGAAGCCTCTGCCCGCATCCGCGCGGACGCCGAGCGCGAGCGTACCGTGCTGCTGGCCGAGGCCCGCGCCACGGCCGACAAGCTGCGCGGCGAGGGCGAAGGGCAGGCCATCGCCACCTATGCGGACGCATTCCAGCGCGACCCGCATTTCTTCGAGGTGTGGCGGACGCTACAGGCGTATCGTGATGCCTTCGCGGCCGGGACGTCGCGCCTGGTGCTGACGCCTGGGGATTCTTTCCTTAAACTGCTGCACGAGGCGCCCACGACCGCGCCTGCGGCAGCGCAATAGCCGTCTATTGCCACCGTGCCGGGCCGCCATATTTGATACCGATACTCAGGGGATTCCCACCCATGCGCCTGCTTCCCACCCGCACCTTCCGCGCTGCCGCCCTGGCCGTGTCGGCCATCGTCGCGGTCCCCGCCCTGCCTGCCTTCGCGCCCCAGGCAGAGGCCCGGTCGGCGCCTGAGAGCTTCGCCGATCTGGCGGCGAAGCTGCTGCCCGGCGTGGTGAACATCTCCTCCAGCCAAACCTTGCAGGCGCGCGGCGAGGGCAGGGGGCCGGAGTTCCCCGTGTTCCCGCCCGGCTCGCCGTTCGAGCAGTTCTTCAAGGACTTCATGGAGCGCAACCGTCCGAACGGCCAACGCGGCGACCGCTCGCCGCAGGCGCCGCGCCGGGCGCAGAGCCTGGGCTCCGGCTTCATCGTCGACCCGTCGGGGATCGTGGTGACCAACAACCACGTCATCGATGGCGCCGACGAGATAACGGTGATCCTGCAGGACAACACCAACCTGAAAGCCACCGTGATCGGCCGCGACGAGCGCACCGACATCGCCGTGCTGAAGGTGAATTCGGACAAGCCGCTGGCCGCGGTGACGTTCGGCGATTCCGACAAGGCGCGCGTGGGCGACTGGGTGGTGGCGATCGGCAACCCGTTCGGCCTGGGCGGGTCGGTGACCGCCGGCATCGTCAGCGCCCGCGGCCGCAACATCGAACAAGGGCCCTACGACAACTTCATCCAGACCGACGCGGCCATCAACAAGGGCAATTCCGGCGGTCCGCTGTTCAACATGGACGGCGAGGTGATCGGCATCAACACCGCGATCTACTCGCCCAGCGGCGGCTCGATCGGCATCGGCTTCTCCATCCCCGCCAACATGGCCAAGAACGTGGTGGCGCAGCTGCGCGACTACGGCCGCGCCCGCCGCGGCTGGCTGGGCGTGCGCATCCAGCAGGTAACGCCCGACATCGCCGAGAGCGTGGGGCTGAAGGAGCCGGCCGGCGCCATGGTGGCCGGCGTGAACGAAGGCGGGCCCGCCGACAAGGCCAAGTTGCGCAACGGCGACATCATCCTGAAGTTCGCCGACCAGAGCGTGAAGGAGATGCGCAACCTGCCGCTGATCGTGGCGCAGACGGATATCGGCAAGCAGGTGCCGCTGGTGGTGTGGCGCGACGGCAAGGAAATGACGCTGCAGGCCACTGTCGGCGAACTGCCCGATGACCAGAAGGTGGCCGCCGCCACGCCGGACAAGGCCGCGCCGACGAAGTCCCTGGAGCTGTCGGGCCTGGGCATCAAGCTGGCCGAGATCACCGCGGAGACGCGCGATAAGTTCCAGCTCAGCCAGGACCAGAAAGGCGTGCTGATCACCGATGTCGACAACGGCACGCCGGCCGCCGACCGCGGCCTGAAGCCGGGCGACATCATCGTGGAAGTGCAGCAGGAAGAGGTGAAGACGCCCGCCGACGTGCGAGACCGCGTGGAGAAGGTGCGCAAGTCCAACCGCAAATCCGTGCTCATGCTGGTCCAGACCAATGACGGCCTGCGCTGGGTGCCGCTGTCGCTGGCGCCGAACCCCGACCGCAAGCCGGGGTGACGCGGGTGCCTGCGCCGGCCGGAACGGTCGGCCGATAGAATGGAGTGGGCCGGTTCCAGCGTGCAGGGTCACGCCGGGGCCGGCCTATTTTTCTGAGAGAGTCCCTGTTTCCGCCGGCCCCAGGTCGATCGGCGCGGCGCCGTTGAACAGGATCATGCGGCTCAGCAGGCTGGCCAGGATGTCCTGCTCGGCGCCGCTCAGCATCGCCGCCAGCCGCCGTTCCACCCCGGCATGGTCGGCCATCGCGGCATCCGCCAGCGCCAGGCCTTTCGCGGTGAGTTCCACGATCGTGCCCCTGCCGTCGGCCGGGTCGGCGGCGCGGCAGACCAGGCCCTGCGCCTCCAGCCGGCGCAGCATGTTGGACACACCGCCGGAGGTGAACAGCATGGTTGCCTGCAGCCGCGACGGCGACATGCGGAACGGAGCACCGGATGCGCGCAGCGTGGCCAGCACGGCGTAGGCCGGGTAGCGCAGCCCGTGCTGCGCCAGGGTTGCGTTCACCGCCCGCAGGATGATGTCCTGCAAATGCAGGATGCGGCCCACCACGGCCTTGCCGGAGCAATCGATATCCGGCCGCTCGTGCCGCCATTGCGCCATACCGCGGCCGATCAGGTCGAATTCCGGCTCCGCCGCCACACGCCCGGCCCGCGCCACCGCTGCCGTTTCCGCCTGCCGGTTGCGTGCCGTATGTGCCGCCATGTGCCGTGACATCCTTGCGAAGTATCTTTCTTGAAAGATTATTTAAAGCTATCTAGGGTGGATTGGAACGGAATTCGCGCCGGCGGGCAAACCCGCCTGCCAAGGCGCAAACGGGAGGTTTTCGGGATGATCGGACCGCGTATCGCCGCCGCGATGGTGGCGGGCATGGCCCTGCTGGCCACGCCGGCCGTGCAGGCGCAGCAGCTCGTCGTCGCCACCTATGGCGGCTCGTTCGCCGACGACACGAAATCCTGCCACATCCAGGCGTTCGAGAAGGCGACGGGCGCAAAGGTGGTGCTGCAGCTCGGCAACTCCGTGCAGATCGCCGCGGCCATCCGCGCCGGCGGCGGCACGCCGCCCTACGACATCGGCTATCTCGATGACTCGCTGGCGACCCAGTTGAACGGCGAGGGGCTGATCGCGCCGATCGACACCGGCAAGCTCGCCAACTACCCGGACATCGCGAAGCAGGCATGGGGCCCCGGCAACAGCTACGTCAACTTCATGACCGCCGCGACCGTCATCGCCTACAACCCGGACGTGGTGAAGACGCCGCCCACCTCGTGGAACGACCTGTTCGATCCGAAATATGCCGGGCGCATGGCGCTGGGGGACATCACTGGCACGTCGGGCCTGCATTTTCTGCTCGCGGTCAACCGCATGCGCGGCGGCACGCTCGACAACATGGACCCGGGCCTGGCTGCGCTGAAGGGCCTCGTGAAGAATACGGTCACGCTGTACACCCAGGCCGACCAGCTCATCTCGCTGTTCCAGCGCGGCGAAGTGGTGATCGCGCCGTGGTATCCGGACCGCGCCGGCTCGGCCGCCGACAAGGGGCTGAAGATCGCGGTCGCCTACCCGCAGGAAGGTGCCGTCGGCATCAAGCCGACGCTGGTGATCCCGAAGGGCGCGAAGGATGCCGATCTGGCGCTGAAATACATCGACACCGTGCTCTCCGTCGACGGGCAGAGCTGCTTCGCCGAGAAGAAATACGCGGGCCCGGTGAACGCGAAGGTGAAGCTGTCCGACAAGGTGGCGAAGCTGGTGCCGGTGGGCGAGACCTACGAGCGCCTGTGGTATCCCGACCCCGCGGCTGTCGCGGCGCATCTGCCGGAGTGGCAGCGGCGCTGGCAGCGCGAGGTCACGCGCTGACCGCCGCCCATGGCTGACCTCGCTTTGCATCGGCTGAGCAAGCGCTACGGCGAGAACGACGTCGTCGCCGGCATCGACCTCGAGGTCGGCGCCGGCGAGTTCGTCTCGCTGCTCGGCCCGTCCGGCTGCGGCAAGACCACCGTGCTGCGCATGATCGCCGGCCTCATCGCGCCCAGCGGCGGATCGGTGCTGATCGGCGGCGCGGACATGACCCTGCTGCCGCCGCACAAGCGCCAGCTTGGCCTGGTGTTCCAATCCTACGCGCTGTTCCCGCATCTGAGCGTGCGCGACAACGTGGCGTTCGGCCTGCGCCGCCAGGGCGTGCGCGGCGCCGAATTGTCGCGCCGCGTGGCCGAGGCGCTGGCGCTGGTGCGCCTGCCGCATCTGGCCGAGCGCATGCCGCGCCAGCTCTCCGGCGGGCAGCAGCAGCGCGTGGCCCTGGCCCGCGCCGTGGCCCCGCGCCCGCGGCTGCTGCTGCTGGACGAGCCGCTGTCCAACCTGGATGCACAGCTGCGCGACGAGATGCAGATCGAGATCAAGCGGCTGCAGCGCGAGCTGGGCATCACCAGCATCTTCGTCACCCACGACCAGGGCGAGGCGCTGTCGCTGTCCGATCGGGTTTGCGTGATGAACCAGGGCCGCGTGCAACAGGTCGGGCCGCCGGAGGACGTGTATCACAACCCCGCCAACGGCTTTGTCGCCGGCTTCATCGGCCGCTCCAACCGGCTGCGCGGACGCGTGGCCATGAAGGGCGGCGGCGCCATCGTGCTGCAGCTGCCTGGCGGCACGGAATTGCGCGGCCTCGGCGACGTGCCGCTCGGCGCCGAGGCCGAAGCGATCATTCGCCACGAGGCCGTGCGCGTGACCGAAGGCGAGGGGGTGCCCGGCGTCGTGGTGATGCGCGCCTTCGCCGGCGCCCGCGTGCAGTTGCTCGTGCGACTCGATACCGGCACCGAGCTGCTCAGCGAAGCGCCCACGATCGACGATGCGTACCCGCTGCAACCCGGCATGCGCGTGGGCGTGGACATCGACCCGCGCGCGGTCTTCATCGCCGAACCGGGGCGATGACTCGCGAACGCACGGCAGGGCTGCTGCTGATCACGCCGTTGGGCCTGGTGCTGCTGTTGGCTTTCGTGGCGCCGGTGCTGCTGATGCTGCCGACCAGCCTGCATGGCTACGTGCCCGGCCGCGGCATCACCCCCGGCTGGACGCTCGAGAACTACACGGCGCTGTTCACCGACAGCTATTACCACGAGGTGCTCGCGCGCACCCTGGGCCTGGGCCTGGGGGTGACGGTGCTGTGCCTGCTGCTGGGCTATCCGCTGGCCTTCGTGCTGGCGCGGCTGCGCGGAGCGGCGGCCGCGTGGGTGACCATACTGGTGGTGTTCCCGCTGCTGCTGAACGTGGTGGTGCGCTCGTTCGGCTGGATCTCGCTGCTCGCCAATCGCGGCCTGATCAACAACGCGCTGGTGCAGTTCGGCCTGATCGAGACGCCGTTGCGCATGATGTTCAACCTGACCGGCGTGATGGTCGGGCTCACGCATATCTTCCTGCCCTTCATGGTGCTGATGCTGGTCGCCGCCCTGCGCGCGCTGCCGCGCGATGCCGAGGCGGCCGCGGCGGCGCTGGGGGCCGGGCCGGTCAAGACGTTCTTCCTGGTCACGTTGCCGTTGACCGCGCCGGGCATGTTCGCCGGCTCCGTGCTGGTGTTCGTGCTGAGCATCAGCGCCCTGGTTACGCCGCGGCTGCTGGGCGGGCCGACCTATCGGGTGATGTCGACGGTGATCTACGACCAGTTCCTGGGCACGCTGGAATGGCCCGCCGGGGCGGCGCTCGCGTTCGTGCTGACGGTGATCGCGCTGCTGATCGTGGCGGTTGCGGGCCTGGTCACGCGGCGCTGGACGCTGGCGCGATGAACGAAGGGCGCATTCCCACCGTCCTGCTGCTGGCCGGCGCCGTCATCCTGCTGTTCCTGCTGGTGCCGGTGGTCGTGGTGGTGCTGGCGGCGTTCAGCAACACCGAATACCTCGCGGTGCCGCCGCAAGGGTTCACGCTGCGCTGGTTCGCGCAGGTGCTGCAGGATGAAACCTATCTCGCCAGCATCCGCTTCAGCCTCGTGCTGGCGGTGACGGCCACCGCGCTGGCGGCGGTGATCGCGCTGCCGGCCTGCTACGCCCTCCACCAGCGCTGGCTGCCGGGTGCGGAGACGATCGCCGGCCTGCTGATGTCGCCGCTGATCTTCCCCGCGGTGGTGGTGGGCGTCGCGCTGCTGCAATACGCGGCGATGGTCGGCCTGCGCGGCAGTTTCCCGTTCCTGGTGCTGGTGCACGCGGCGATCGTCAGCCCCTATATCGTGCGCACCGTGCTGGGCAGCCTGGCCGGCTTCGATCCGGCGCTGGAGGACGCGGCCCGCGTGCTCGGCACCACTCGCGCCGGCGCCTTCGCGCTGGTGGTGCTGCCGTCCATCCGGCCCGGGCTGATCGCGGGCCTGGTGTTCGCCTTCATCACGTCGTTCGACGAGTTCACCGTCACCGTGTTCCTGCTGCCGCCGGGGCAGGCGACGTTGCCGGTGACCATGTTCACCGCCATCGAACAGGGCGTGGATCCCTCGGTCGCCGCGGTGTCCACGCTGATGATCGTGGTCACCGGCCTGCTGCTGCTGTTGTCCGAACGGCTGTCCGGGGCGTCGCGCCCCATCTGAGGAGAGGCTATTCCATGTCCGTCACGTCCAGAGGCTTCCCGCTGCTGCTCACTTTCGACCTGGATGCCGAGACGATGTGGACGGCGCGTGATCCCAGCTACGCCCAGCGCCCGATCCTGATGTCGCAGGGCGCCTATGGTTGGAAGGTGGGGGTGCCGCGCATCCTCGAATTGCTGCGCCGCTACGATGTGCGCGCCACCTTCTTCGTACCGGGCGTGGTGGTGCAGCAGCGCCCGCAGGTGATCGAGGCGCTGCTGAAGGACGGCCACGAGATCGCCCATCACAGCCACACCCATGCCTGGATCACCAACCTCACGCCCGAACAGGAGCGCGAGGAGATGGCGCGCGGGTTCGAGGCGATCGAGCGTGCAACAGGGAAGGCGCCGCGCGGCTACCGCTCGCCGGCGGGCGAATTCAGCCCGATCACGCTGGGCCTGCTGCAGGAATACGGCTTCGGCTATTCCTCCAACTTCTTCGACGACGACTCGCCCTATCTGCTGGAGATCGGCGGCGCGCGCACCGATATCGTGGAGTTGCCGTTCCGCTGGGTGCTGGATGACGCGCCGTTCTTCCAGTACTCGATCGTGCTGCCCGGCCGCACCATGCATCCGCCCTCTTCCGTGCTGGAATCATGGAAGACGGAATTCGACGTACTGCACGCCGAGGACCGGATGATGATGGTGGCCATGCATCCGCAACTGATCGGCCAGCCCTCGCGCCTGACGGTGCTGGAGGGATTGATCAAGCATGCGCTGTCCTACAGCAACATCTGGATCGGCCGCTGCGACGAGATCAGCGACGACATGCGCCCGCGCCTGCAGGCGGCAGTGTGATGCGCGGCGAACTGGCCGGGCGGCGCGTGCTGGTCGCCGGCGGCGCCGCCGGCATCGGCGCGGCCACCGCCACGCTGTGCGACGCCGAGGGAGCGGCGGTGGCGGTGATCGACCGCTCGCAGTGCCCTGGCGGCCTGGTGGCGGATGTGCGCGACACCGCGGCCGTGGACGCTGCGGTGGCGCAGGCGTCGCAGGACATGGGCGGGATCGACGGCGTGATCTACTGCGCCGGCATCGACCTGATGGCGCCGCTGGAGGCAATGCGCGACGCGGAGTGGGAGCGCGTTCTGGACGTGAACCTGACCGGCGCCATGCGCGTCTGCCGCGCCGCGCTACGGCACTTCCCGGCGCGCGGCGGCACGATGGTGCTGGTGTCGTCCGGCGCCGGGCTGCGGCCGCTGCCGCTGCGTACCGCCTATGCTGCCGCCAAGGCAGGCCTGATCATGTTCGCCAAGGTGCTGGCGATGGAGCTGTCCGAGCGCGACATCCGGGTGAACGCGCTGTGCCCCGGCGCGGTGGACACCGCGCTGTTCCGTTCGAGCTGGGAGGGGGCGGAGAACCCGCAGGCGGAGCTTGAGATGATCCGCAATCGCTACGCCCTGCGCCGCATCGCCGAGCCGGAGGAGATCGCGCGCTGCGCGGTGTTCCTGACCGGCGCGCAGTCGAGCTACGTCACCGGCACGGCGCTGGCCGTGGACGGCGGCCGGACTTTTCATTGATGCGCCGGTTCGAGGGCCGCACGGCGATGGTGACCGGCGCCGCCCACGGCATCGGTGCCGGCGTGGCCGCACGGCTGATCGCCGAGGGCGCACAGGTCGCGGCGATCGACCGCGAGCCCATCGCCATCGCCGGCGTGTTCGCGGTGCAGGGCGACTGCACCGACGCCACCGTGCTGGCCGATTTCGCCGCCGCGGCGGAGCAGCGCCTCGGCCCGGTCGATGTGCTGGTCAACAATGTCGGCCAGAGCGCGCGCGAGCGCGGCAGCCCGTTCCTGGAATCCCACGAGGAGGTCTGGCGCTTCGTGCTGGACGTGTCGCTGCTGACCACGATGCGGCTGACGCGGCTGGTGGCGCCGGGCATGCGCGAACGCGGGTTCGGCCGCGTGGTCAACATCTCCAGCGATTCGGCTTTCGTCGGCGATGTCGGGCTGGCCGACTACGCGACCGCGAAAATGGGGCTGGTCGGCTTCACCCGGTCGCTCGCACGCGAACTGGCGCCGCACGGCGTCACCGTGAACGTGGTGGCGCCCGGCGCGGTGCGCACCCGCGCGCATGACCGCCTGCCGGCCGAGGTGATCGACCGCGTGCGGTCCGCGACCCCCGCAGGCTTCGTGGCCGAGCCGGAGGACGTGGCCGGCCTGGTCGCCTATCTCGCCAGCCCGGAGGCACGTTTCGTGACTGGCCAGACCATCCTGATCGACGGCGGAAGGTGGATGCTATGAGCGAACACATCACCGGCGACATCGCCGACCTCGACACCGTCGCGCTCGCCGACGCGATCCGCGGGCGCCGCGTCTCGCCCGCGCAGGCAGTGGCGGCGGCGCTGGCGCGCATCGAGGCGGGGCGGCGGTACAACGCCTTCATCACGGTCTGCGCCGACGCGGCGCGGGCGGAGGCGCAGGCCATGCAGGCGCGCTGGCAAGACGGCGGCGCCCTGCCGCCGCTGTTCGGCGTGCCGTTCTCGGTGAAGGACCTGACCGCGACGGCCGGCGTTCGCACCACCCAGGGTTCGCGCCTGTTCGCCGACACGGTGCCGGCGCAGGACGCCGTGGCGGTGGCGCGGCTGAAGGCGGCCGGCGGCATCCTGATCGGCAAGACCACCACCCCGGAGTTCGGCCACAAGCCGTTCACGGAATCCCCGCTGTTCGGCCGCACCCTGAACCCGTGGGACGAGTCCGTCACCTGCGGCGGCTCCAGCGGCGGGGCGGCGGTGGCGGCGCTGCTGGGCATGGGGCCACTGGCGCTGGGCAGCGATGGCGGCGGCTCCATCCGCATTCCCGCCGCCTGCTGCGGCATCGTCGGACTGAAGGCGACGCTGGGGGCGATCCCGCATCTGCAGGTGCCCGACCTGTTCGGCGCCAATTCCTATGTCGGCCCGATGGCGCGCAGCGTGGCCGAGGTGGCGCTGGCGTTCCGCATCCTGCGCGGCGCTGACGCGGCCGATCCCTGGGGGCAGGCGCCGCTGCCCGCCCACCCGGCGCGTGACCTGCGCGGGCTGCGCGTGGCCTGGCTGCCACGCTGCGGCAGCCCCGCCATCGACCCCCAGGTGGCCGCCCTGACAGAAGCCGCCGCACGCCGCCTGCAGGCGCTGGGGGCGGCGGTGGAGGAGGTCGCGTTCGATTTCGCGGGCCTGGAGCCGTCCTTCCTGGTGATGCTGGAGAGCGCGCTCGCCGCGCGCCTTGCCGGCTATCTGCAGGACAGGCGCGGCGACATGGATGCCAGCCTCGCCATCACCATCGAGAAGGGGCTGGGCCACAGCGCCGTGGCCCTGCAACGCGCCGCCGCCGCCCGCAGCGATTTCTTCCGCCGCCTGCAGGGCCTGTTCGCCGGCTTCGACCTGCTGGTCTCCCCGGTCACCACCGCGCCGGCGCTGCCGGTCGGGTTGGACCCGCACGGCCATGTGCCCATCGCCGGCCAGGACGCCGGCACGCTGCGGGGCGCGTGGTATCCCTTCACCTTCCCGCTGAACCTGTCGGGCCATCCCGCGCTGTCGATGCCCTGCGGCGTGACGCGCGCGGGCCTGCCGGTAGGCCTGCAGATCGCCGGTCCCTGGCATGCGGAGGAGACGATCCTGGCGGCGGCGGCGGCGCTGGAAGCGGACCTGCCGGCGATCCGCAGGCCGCAGATTTCCTGAGGTTCCGCGTGTTTCGGCACGCAAACCGCTGCTTGGTTAATCACGCATAATATGTGTGTAATTGAATTGGGCACAATTTATGCTGTTGAATATATTGACTCCCATAGTACGGAGTAGAAATATGGCTCCGCGCCGCCGCACCTGACCGGCCGTGCCAGGGAGTCCGATTTCGCATGCCGATGCTCGAACCTTCCATGACCCAAACCGCCCGGATCTGCTGTCGGCCGCGCTGCGCCTGACACCGGGCGGCCTTGCCGGGGCCGGCCAAGCCTCACCCCCCAATCCTCGCTGACCCGCGGGCCGCCTGGTCCTGTGACGGAGGTCGCATGTCCGAATCGGTCCTGCCGCTTGTCTCTTCACCCCGCCGCTCCGTGCGCCGCGCGGCGTCATCTCGCCCCCAGGAACGCACCGCGCCGGTCGGCGACGACGTCATTGCGAACCAGCAGCACGTTATCGATATCCATGTCCGCGCCAGCTTCAACACGGCACTCGGCTGACCGCCCGATCCCGACAATTCGGAGACATTGCCATGACCCATCCCGATCATCCGCACGACCACGCACACAACCATGCGCATGACGATGCCCAGGCGATCGACTGGAAAACCCACGGCGTGAAGGTGATCCCGGGCGACCAGCTCGACGCCAACACGGCGCAGACGCCGGGGATGAACCGCGCGGCCGCGATCAACCTGGCGCGCGTCGGCGCGCAGAAGATCTGGGCCGGCACGGTGCATATCCACGCCAACGCCAAGACCGGCGCGCATCATCACGGCGCGCTGGAGAGCGTGATCTACGTGCTGAAGGGCAAGGCGCGCATGCGCTGGGGCGACAAGCTGGAATACGTCGCCGAGGCCGGGCCCGGCGACTTCATCTTCGTGCCGCCCTACGTGCCGCACCAGGAGATCAACGCGTCGAGCGACGAGACGCTGGAATGCGTGCTGGTGCGCAGCGACAACGAAGCGGTGGTGGTGAACCTGGAGATCGAGCCGGTCGAGAAGCCCGAAGAAGTGCTCTGGGTCGATCCCATCCACCGCGCGCCGTAAGCGGGCAGCGGCCGCGGCAGACCCGCGGCAGACGCCATTTTCCGTTTGACTCCGGACCCTGGCGCATGCCTGAAACCCCTACATGGCGAATAGGGAAACAACCCCCCGTTCGTGGCATGCGTCTGGGTGGACTCGCACCGACTCTGGAGGATGGCTGATGTCAGCACCGCGTACCGCGCCCGATATCCCCGCGCAGGCAGCCCGGGACCAGGAAGCATCCGCGTGACCACGCCGTCGATCGCCGTGATCGGCGCGGGGTTCAGCGGCACGTTGCTGGCCTTGCACCTGCTGCGCCGGTGTCCGCCGCATACACGCGTCACCCTGATCGAGCGCAATCGCCGGTTCGGCCGCGGCATGGCCTATTCCACCGGCAATCCGAACCATCTGCTCAATGTGCCGGCCGGCCGTATGAGCGCCTTCCACGACCGCCCGCACGACTTCCTCGACTGGCTGCAGCGCCAGCCGGAGGAGGAACTCGGCGGCCTGCAGCCGAACGCTTCCAGCTTTGCGCCGCGCCATCTGTTCGGCGCCTATATCCGCAGCCTGCTGAACGAGGAGATCCGGGCGCCCGAATCGCGCGACCGGCTGGTGCTGGTGCGCGGCGACGTGCAAGCCATCGATCGCAGCGGGCATCCGATCATCCTGCATCTCGATCGCGGCGAGGCGGTCGAGGCCGATCTCGCGGTGCTCGCCGTCGGCAATTTCCCGCCGCGGCCGCCGCCGATCGCGGACCCGTCATTCTACGACAGCGCGCTGTACCGCCCGGACCCGTGGGCGGCCGAGGCGCTGGCCGATCTCGATCCCGCCAGCCGCGTGCTGCTCATCGGCACCGGCCTGACCACCGTGGACATGGTGGTCTCGCTGCTCGACCAGGGCCATACGGGACCGATCCATGCCGTCTCCCGCCGTGGCCTGCTGCCGCGCCGCCATCAGGCGGGCCCTCCAGCGGCGCTGGCCGAGCCGATTCCGTTCCCCACCGGGCTGATGGCGCTGACCCGCACACTCCGGCGCGAGGCGGAGCGCGCGATCGAGCAGGGCGGCACCTGGCAGCCGGTCGTCGATGCGCTGCGGCCGTTCACCCAGGATGTCTGGCAGGCCATGTCGTTGACCGACCGTGCCCGCTTCCTGCGGCATATGCGCCCGTGGTGGGACGTGCATCGCCACCGCATGGCCGGGCCGGTGGCCGACCGCATCGACGCGGCGCGGCAAAGCGGCCAATTGCAGCTGCACACCGGGCGGATACAGGGCTACGCGCTGCATGACGGAATGGCGGACGTACGCTACCGGCCCCGCGGCAGCGACCGCATGGCGTGTCTGCAGGCGGCCCGCGTGATCAACTGCTCGGGACCCGATGCCGACTATGCGCGCATCGGCGACACGCTGATCCGGGGCCTGTTGCTGGACGGGACCGTGCGTCCGGATGCATTGCGGCTCGGCCTCGACGTCACCGGAACCTGCGCGCTGCTGAATGCCTCCGGCGCCATTTCGCGCCGTCTGTTCGCGGTCGGCCCGGTGACGAAGGGAACCTTCTGGGAAATGACGGCGGTGCCGGATATCCGCCGCCAATGCGAGTTGCTGGCCCAGCACCTCGCCGCGCTGGTCGGCGCCCCGGCCGTCATCGCCCAGCCGGTGAGCGCGCGGCCCGAGGCTTTCACCTACATGATCTGACGGCCCGGCGCGCTGCGCCGGACCGTTGCGGCCATCGGCGCCTTCAGCGGCGCTTCAGTTGATCGACGTCGCGCACGGCGCCGCGCGATGCGCTGGTGGTCAGGGCCGCATAGGCCCGCAGCGCCGCCGAGACCTTGCGGTCGCGCGCGGCCGGATGCCAGGCTGCGGCGCCGCGCGCCTCCATGGCGCTGCGGCGACGCGCCAGTTCCTCGTCGCTCACCGCCAGGTGGATCCGGCGCGCGGGAATGTCGATCTCGATGCGGTCGCCTTCCTCCACCAGTCCGATGGTGCCGCCTTCCGCCGCCTCCGGCGAGATATGGCCGATCGACAGGCCGGACGACCCGCCGGAGAACCGCCCGTCGGTGACCAGGGCGCACACCTTCCCCAGCCCCTTCGATTTCAGGTAGCTGGTGGGATACAGCATCTCCTGCATGCCCGGCCCCCCTTTCGGGCCCTCGTAGCGGATCAGCACCACGTCGCCGGGCTTGATGTGCCCGCCCAGGATGGCCGCGACCGCCGCGTCCTGGCTCTCGAACAGCCGGGCCGGCCCGGCGAAGACCAGCGCGCTGGCGTCGACGCCCGCGGTCTTCACGATGCAGCCGTCCTCGGCCAGGTTGCCGTGCAGCACCGCCAGCCCGCCATCCTTCGAGAAGGCGTGCGCCGCGTCGCGGATCACGCCGCCGCTGCGGTCCAGGTCCAGCTCGTCCCAGCGCGAGGACTGGCTGAAGGCGATCTGCGTGGGCACGCCGCCGGGTGCGGCGCGGAACAGGTCGCGCACCGACTGGCTCTGCGTCTTCGTGACATCCCAGCGGTCCAGCGCATCGCCCAGCGTTGCCGCGTGCACGGTCGACATCGACCGGTCGATCAGCCCGGCGCGATCGAGCTCGGCCAGGATGGCCATCACGCCGCCGGCGCGATGCACGTCCTCGACATGCACGTCGGCCACGGCCGGCGCCACCTTGCACAGCACGGGCACGCGCAGGGATAGCCGGTCGATGTCGCGGATGGTGAAATCCACGCCGCCTTCCTGCGCGGCCGCCAGCAAATGCAGCACCGTGTTGGTGGACCCGCCCATGGCGATGTCCAGCGTCATCGCATTCTCGAACGAACGCACCCCGGCGATGTTGCGCGGCAGCACCGAGGCGTCGTCCTGCTCGTAGTAGCGCTGCGCCAGGTCGACGATCACCCGCCCGGCTTCCAGGAACAGCTGCTTGCGGTCCGCGTGCGTCGCCAGCACGGTGCCGTTGCCCGGCAGCGCCAGGCCCAGCGCCTCGGTCAGGCAGTTCATCGAATTGGCGGTGAACATGCCGGAGCAGGACCCGCAGGTCGGGCAGGCCGAGCGCTCGATCACCTGCACTTCGGCGTCCGTCACGTCGCTGTCGGCCGCCGCCACCATGGCGTCGATCAGGTCGATCGACTGCACCTTGCCGTGCCGCGACACCTTGCCGGCCTCCATCGGCCCTCCGGAGATGAAGATCGTGGGGATGTTCAGCCGCATCGCCGCCATCAGCATGCCCGGCGTGATCTTGTCGCAGTTGGAGATGCACACCAGCGCGTCGGCGCAATGCGCGTTCACCATGTATTCCACGCTGTCGGCGATCAGCTCGCGCGAGGGCAGGCTGTACAGCATGCCGTCATGACCCATGGCGATGCCGTCATCGACGGCGATGGTGTTGAACTCCTTGGCCACGCCGCCGGCGCCCTCGATCTCGCGGGCGACCAGCTGGCCGAGGTCCTTCAGATGGACGTGGCCGGGCACGAACTGGGTGAACGAGTTGGCGATGGCGATGATCGGCTTGCCGAAATCGCCGTCCTTCATGCCCGTCGCCCGCCACAAGCCTCTTGCGCCGGCCATGTTGCGGCCATGGGTCGTTGTGCGGGAGCGGTACGTCGGCATGTCATTGGGCCCTTTCAGAAGCTGGCCGGATTGAACCACGTTTGGCGCGGCTGTCCATCCGCCGCGAAGGCATGCGGGCCGGCGCCAGGGCGGTCCGTCGCGGGACCGCCCGGATGCTGGACTATAGTCCCCCTTGCGGCGCCTCGACCATGCTCAGCGCCACCGCCTCCGCGACCCTCACGCCATCCACCCCGGCCGACAGGATGCCGCCTGCGTAGCCGGCGCCCTCGCCGGCGGGGTACAGCCCCCTGGTGTTGACGCTTTGGAAGGCCTCGTCGCGCCTGATGCGGATGGGCGAGGAGGTGCGCGTCTCCACCCCCGTCAGCACCGCGTCGTCCATGGCGAAGCCCTTGATCTGCCGGTCGAACGCGGGCAGCGCCTCGCGGATCGCGGCCACGGCGTAATCCGGCAGGCACGTGGACAGGTCCGTCGGATGCACCCCGGGCCGGTAGGACGGCACGACCGCGCCGAGCGCCACCGACGGCCGGCCGGCGAGGAAATCGCCCACGCGCTGCCCGGGCGCCGCATAGGTTCCGCCGCCCGCCGCGAAGGCCCGTTCCTCCCAATGCCGCTGGAACGCGATCCCGGCCAGCGGATGCCCCGGGTAATCGGCGGGCGAAATGCCGACGACGATGCCCGCGTTGGCGTTGCGCTCGTTGCGCGAATACTGGCTCATGCCGTTGGTCACCACCCGGCCAGGCTCGGACGCCGCCGCCACCACCGTCCCGCCCGGGCACATGCAGAAGCTGTAGACCGCGCGCCCGTTGGCCGCGTGATGCACCAGCTTGTAGTCCGCCGCCCCCAGCAGCTTGTGCCCGGCATGGTCGCCGAAGCGGCAGCGGTCGATCAGCGACTGCGGATGCTCGATCCGCAGGCCGATGGAGAACGGCTTGGCTTCGACATGCACCCCGCGCGCGTGCAGCATCGCGAAGGTGTCGCGCGCGCTGTGGCCCACGGCCAGCACCACGTGATCGGCCGCGATGTATTCGCCGCCGGCGAGAACCACGCCGCGCACCCGCCGCTCGCCCGCCTGCGTCTCAGCGATGTCGATATCCTCGACCTTGCTCTGGAAGCGGTATTCCCCGCCCAGGCCCTCGATGGTGTCGCGCAGCTGCTCGACCATCGTCACCAGCCGGAACGTCCCGATATGCGGCTTGCTGACATACAGGATCTCTGGCGGCGCTCCGGCTTTCACGAACTCCGTCAGCACCTTGCGCCCGTGGTGCCGCGGATCCGAGATCTGGCTGTGCAGCTTGCCGTCGGAGAAAGTGCCGGCGCCGCCTTCGCCGAACTGGACGTTCGACTCGGGATCGAGCACGGACCGGCGCCACAGGCCCCAGGTGTCCTTCGTCCGCTCCCGCACCGCCTTGCCGCGATCCAGGATCAGCGGGCGGAACCCCATCTGCGCCAGCAGCAGGCCCGCGAACAGCCCGCACGGCCCGGTGCCGATCACCACCGGCCGCAGGCGCGGCGGACGCGCGGCCCTGGCGACGAAGCGGTACGTCGTGTCGGGCGCCGGCGACAGCTTGCGGTCGCCGGCGCGGCGCGCCAGCAGTGCCGCTTCGTCCGCGACCTCGATATCGACGGTGTAGGTCAGCGTGATCGCCGACGTCCGGCGCGCGTCATAGGCGCGGCGGAACACCGCGTAGCCAATCAGCTCGTCGTCCGGAAGGTCCAGCCGCGCGAGGACGGCCGCCCGGAGGTCGCCATCCGCATGGTCGAGTGGAAGCCTGAGTTCGGTGACCCGGAGCATGGCAGCAAGTCCCGCAGGAAGGGGCTTCGGCCTCCTCCGTTCCGAAGGATCGCCGGCGCCCAGCGCGTTGCAAGTGGATGGTGCGGCGGTATCTACAGGCGCCGCGGGGCCGTCGTCCAATGACGCCGGGGCGCGGCGGCCCCGCGCCCGATGGCACGGCCCCCAAATTAGCCGGAATTTAAGGGGCGGCGGGCTATCAATCCTTCTATACAATCGTGCATGGCAGCCACACCCGGCTTGATGGCGATTCGGTTTGATCGGCGCGCGCCACAGATGTTACCGGGGTCGATCCTGTTTTGTTCGCGCCGGCTTTCGTCGACCCTTTTTCGCAGTGGCTGTGCATGACGAAGATCATCAGTTGGAATTTACTGCGCCTGACCGGCGCATCGGTGGACGAAATTGTCGATCTCGTTCATCGCGAAGCGCCCGACGTCCTGCTGATGCAAGAAGTGACCCGGGACATCGACGCGCTGCCCCGGCGGATCGGCGGATACTACGCCCGCAGCCCGCTTCCGGGCCGAATCCACGGCCTCGGCATCTGGACACCGAAGGCGCCGGCCCATGCGCCGGTAGTGCTGCCACTGCAGGCCGGCACCTTGTTCGACCGGGTCTGCCAGATCGTGAGCCTCGGCGCCTTCTCGGTGGCGAATGTGCATCTCTCCCACGGCCAGGTGCTGAACCGCCGCCAGCTCCGCCGCATCGCCAAGGTGCTGCCCGAGCACGCCGTGGTCATGGGCGACTACAACCTGGTCGGCCCGACGCTGCTGCCGGGGTTCATCGATGTCGGCCCGCGCCGGCCCACGCATGTCGCCGGCGACATCGTGCCGCTGCGCATCGACCGCTGCCTGGTGCGCGGCCTGCGCTGCACTGGCGCGCGGGTGCTGCCGCGCAAATCCTCCGATCACCGGCCCATCGTCGTGAAGCTGGAAGTGGCCGAGCAGCTGCTGCGCGAGGCGGCCTAGATCCCGTTCGACCTTGTCGCCCGGACGACCGCGTCTTCCCTGCGGTCGATCCCGAGCAGCAGTTCGGTGCCCAGGCCCGGCCGGGTGAGATCGACCGTGACCATGCCGCCCGACATCGTCGGCAAGGCAGTCACGAGTTCCTTGTACCAGCCGGTATAGAACGCCCGCACGCTCTCCTGGATCAGCGCGTTCTGCGCGAACAGCGAGAAATGGCAGGACGCCATGTAGACGACCGGGCCGGTGCAGTCGTGCGGCGCCACCGGCGTATGCCAGGCCTCCGCCATCCCCGCGATCTTGCGCGCCTCCGACAGCCCGCCGCACCACGACAGGTCCAGCATCACCACGCCCGCCGCGCCGGTCGCCAGGTACTCCCGGAACGCATGGGTGTAGGACAGCGTTTCCGACGCGCACACCCAGGCCTTCGAGTGCCGGCGGTATTCGGCGAGGTCGGCGATGTTGTCGAGCCTGAACGGGTCCTCGTGCCAGTAGGTGCCGAACTCGGCCAGCCGCTCCGCCAGCTTGCAGGCCATCGGCAGGCTCCACAGCGAGTGGAACTCCACCATGATGTCCATGCGATCGCCCACGGCGCCGCGGATCTTCGCGAACGGCTCCAGCGCGACCGTCAGCTCCTGCGGCGAGATGTCGTAGCCGCCGCTGCGCTCGGCCGCGATGTCGAACGGCCAGATCTTCATGCCCGTGATGCCCTGGTCCAGCAGCGACAGGGCCAGCTCGTCGGCGCGGTGCAGGAAGCCGTCGAGGTCTTCGTACGGCCCACCCTGCGCGCCGATATGCCAGTTCGACACCGCCTGCGCCCGTGCGTCGCGAATGTATTTGTAGCCGGCGCAGGTGTTGTAGGTGCGGATCGAATCGCGCGACCGCCCGCCCAGCGCATCGCAGAGCGGCATCCCCGCCGCCTTGGCGAAGATGTCCCATAGCGCAATGTCGATCGCCGAGTTCCCCCGCGTCTCCACCCCGGCCGACCGCCAGCCGAGATAGTTGCGCAGGTCGGCCTGCCGGGCCTCGATCTGCAGGGGGTTCTTGCCGATCAGCTTCGGCGCCGCGGTTTCGTGGATATACGCCTCCACCGCCGCGGCGCCCATGAAGGTCTCGCCCAGTCCGACCAGACCTTCGTCGGTGCGCACCCGGACCCAGATCAGGTTCGGGAACTCGCCCAGGCGAATGGTCTCGACATCGGTGATCTTCATCGGCTTCCCCCCACAAGGCGCCGCGGCGTCAGGTCACCCGCGCGCCGTCCCGACCGAGCCGAACCCTTCGCCGGACGCCGCCAGCCGCGCCAGCAACGGCGCCGGCCGCAGGCTCGCATCCCCGCTGGCATCGGCGAACGCCTCCAGCCGGGAGGCGACATAGGGCAGCCCCACGAGTCCGGCATAGAACATCGGTCCGCCGCGATAGGCCGGCCAGTTGTAGCCGTGCAGCCAGATCACATCGATGTCGCCGGCGCGCGCCGCGATCCCTTCCTCCAGGATGCGCGCGCCCTCATTGATCATCGGGAACAGCAGCCGCTCCAGGATCTCCTGCTGCGAGATCGCCCGCCGCTGGATCTGCAGGCTGGCGGAGGCGTCGGTAATCAGCTTCTCCACCTCGGGGTCCGGCGTCGGCGTGCGGCCGTCCGCACCGTAGGCGTAGTAGCCCTTGCCGGTCTTCTGCCCCAGGCGCCCCGCCTCCACCAGCGCGTCGGCCACGATCGCGCGGGTGCCGCGTGCCTGGCGCAGGCGCCAGCCGATATCGAGGCCGGCGAGGTCGCCCATGGCGAACGGGCCCATGCGGAAGCCGAAATCGGTCAGCGCACGGTCCACTTCCTGCGGCAAAGCGCCTTCCAGCAACAGCCGCTCGCCCTGCGCGCCCCGGCGCGCCAGCATGCGGTTGCCGACGAACCCGTCGCACACACCGACCACCACGGGCACCTTGCCGATGGCCCGGCCGACCGCGACCGCCGTCGCCAGCGCCTCCGGCGAGGTCTTCGCTCCCCGCACCACCTCCAACAGGCGCATTACGTTGGCGGGGCTGAAGAAATGCATCCCCAGCACGTCGCCGGGCCGCGATGTGACCGCCGCCATCTCGTTGATGTCGAGATACGAGGTGTTGCTCGCGATCACGGCGCCCGGTTTCGCGTGGCGGTCGAGCTCGCGGAAGATCTGCTTCTTCAGCTCCATCTCCTCGAACACCGCCTCGATCACGATGTCCGCGTCGGCGATGGCGGCGAAGTCGAGCTTGCCTTCCAGCAGCGCGCGCCGCCGCGCCGCCTCGTCGGCCGTGATGCTGCCGCGCTTCACGGAGGTGTTGTAGTTCCCTTCGACCCGGCCGAGGCCCCGGTCCAGCGCTTCCTGGCTGGTCTCGATCACGGTGACGGGAATGCCGGCATTGGCGAAGCACATGGAAATGCCGCCGCCCATCGTCCCGGCGCCGATCACGGCCGCGCGCAGCACCTTGCGCGGCTCCACGCCGGCCGGAAGGTTCGGCACCTTCTGGGCTTCGCGCTCGGAGAAGAACACGTGCCGCAGCGCCTTCGATTCGTCGCTCTTGACCAGTTCCATGAAGAACTGCCGCTCCAGCGCCGCGCCCTCGTCGAAGCTCTTCTCCGCCGCGGCCCGTACCGCCTCGGCGCAGGCGCGTGCCGCCTGCTGGGCCCGGGCGCGCTTCAGCAGCGGCGCCGCGACCCGGTCGATCAGCCCGGCATCGGCCCGCGCGGGCTCAAGCTTGTCCGTCCGCTCCCGCAGCCGGCGCGGCGCGGTGGCGTTCTGCCGCGCCCAGGCGACGGCGGCGGCGGGGAAGGGGCCGTCCAGCATGGCCTCGACCATGCCCAGCGCCAGCGCGGCCGGGGCCGGCACCGGGTCGCCGGTGACGATGATCTCCAGCGCCTTTTCGATCCCGATCAGCCGCGGCAGCCGCTGCGTTCCGCCCGCGCCGGGCAGCAGGCCGAGCTTGATCTCCGGCAGGCCCAGCCGCGCCTTGGGTGCGGCGACCCGGTAATGGCAGCCCAACGCCAGTTCCAGCCCGCCGCCCAACGCCACGCCCTGGATGGCCGCGACCACCGGCTTCGGCAAGTCCTCGATGGCGGTGATGACCTGGCGCAGGTTGGGCTCGCGCGGCGGCTTGCCGAACTCGGTGATGTCGGCGCCGCCGGAGAAGGCGCGCTCGGTGCCGGTCAGCACCACCAGGCGCACCCCCGCATCGTCCCGGGCGCGGGCGAAGGCCTGCATCAGCCCGTCGCGCAGGGCGAACCCCAGTGCATTGACCGGCGGGTTGTCCATGACGATGACGGCCACGTCACCGTCACGCTGCAGGTCCACACACGCGTTGATATTGCCCATTCCGGCCTCCTTCAGACTCGGCCGTACCGGACCACGCGGCCCCGCCCGCCGTCAATCGCCCGGCGACGTGAAGCCGCGCGCGTGGCGGCATCGCCTGCGGCGCCGGTCCTTGCCATAGTCGCCGGCAACGCTGCGCCGCCAAGCGACGGAAGGAAACGCCATGCCCTCAGCCGGAACCGCGCCGACGATCGTCTATGTCGCCTGCGCCGAGGACAGGGAGATCGCGGTCCTGATGCTCGACCCCGGCACCGGCGCCTTGCGCGAACTGGCCCGCACGCCGGTCCCCGGCACGAACGAGCCGTCGCCCGGCAGCCTGCCGCTGGCGCTCAGTGCGGATCGCCGCTTCCTCTACGCCGCCCTGCGCAGCCCGCCGTTTCCGGTCTCCAGCTACGCGATCGACCCCGTGAGCGGCCTGCTACGCCATCTCGGCAGCGCGGCACTTCCCGACAGCATGGCCTACCTGGCCACCGACGCCACCGGCCGCCACTTGTTCAGCGCCTCCTATGGCGGCTCGAAACTGGCCGTGAACGCCATCGACGCCGACGGCGTGGCGCGCGATGCCACGCAGGTCCTGGCGACCCCGCCCAAGGCGCACAGCGTGCGGCCCGATCCCGCCAACCGCTTCGTCTATGCCGCCTGCCTGGGCGGGGACGTGGTGCTCGCCCAGTCCTTCGACGCCGCGACCGGCCGCATGGACACAACGCCGCGTCCCGTCGCAGCCACCCGCCCCGACGCCGGCCCGCGCCATTTCGTCTTCGCCCGCGGCGGCGCGCTGCTGTACGTGATCAACGAGTTGGACGGCAGCATCAACACCTATGCCCGCGACGCCGAAACCGGCGCGCTGACCGAGCTGCAGTCGATCAGCATGCTGCCGCCCGGCGTCACCGGCCGGGTCGCGGCGGCGGACATCCACCTCACGCCCGACGGCCGCTTCCTGTACGGCAGCGACCGCACGACGAACACGCTTGCGGGCTTCCGGGTCGATCCCGCGACCGGGCTGCTGTCCCTGGCCACCCGTGTGGCCAGCGAGCCCACGCCCCGCGGCTTCGCGATCGATCCCGCCGGCCGCTTCCTGTTGTGTGCCGGCCTCGCGTCCGGCCGGGTCGGCATCTACGCAATCGACGGCGCCACCGGCGCGCTGGAGCGCGTCGGTGCGCAGCGTGTCGGCGGGCAGCCCAACTGGATCGAAATCATCAGGCTCGCCTGACCGACCTTGCCCGAGCGGTCCAGCGGTCGGAGTGGAGGTGTCGATGCAACTCGCATGGCTGCAGGTCTCCGGCTGGCCGGCGTGATCACGCTGGTCTCCGATCTCGACACCTCGCAGACCGGGCTGATCACCGTCAGCCAGCAGCCGCTCTACGACGTGATCGAGGGACTGCCAGCCGCGCCGTGACAGTATACCCGCCCGCCATGGCCACCTTGCGGCAGCTGTTAGATACGTATTGGCATCGAATAGCGCAACTGGAGAGCAATCGGGGCGGCGGCAGTGTCTGTCGCGGGGGCTGCGCGATCCATTCGGGCGCCCCTTCGATTGGCAGTTGCGTTCACGCCCGACGTTGGGCCTAATCGTTCCCCAAGAAGAAGCAGGGAGATTTGGCATGTCTAAACGACTGTCGTTCGCCACCCTCGCGGTGGCGCTTCCCTTGGCGTTCGCGAGCCCGGTCGCGCATGCGGCAACGCCCGCCGACACCGTGGTCATCGCCAAGCAGATCGACGACATCCTCACGCTTGATCCCGGCGAGGCCTATGAGCTCAGCGGGATCGAGATCGCGACCAACATCTACGACCGCCTGCTGCGCTACGAGGCCGAGGACGTCACCAAGCTGGTCGGCGGCGTGGCCGAAAGCTGGACCATCAGCCCGGACGGCAAGGTCTACAACTTCAAGCTCCGTCCCAACCTGAAGTTCCAGAGCGGCGCCCCCGTCACCGCCGAAGACGTCGCGTTCTCGCTGCAGCGCGTCGTGCTCATGAACAAGACGCCGGCCTTCCTGTTCACCCAGCTCGGCTGGACCAAGGACAACGTGAAGGACCTGGTGAAGGCCACCGGCCCGAACGCCTTGCAAGTCACCATCACCGAGGATTTCGCGCCGTCGCTGGTGCTGAACCTCATGACCTCGATCGTCGCCTCGGTGGTCGAGAAGAAGGTGGCGATGGCCAACGAGGTCAACGGCGACCTCGGCAACGCCTGGCTGAAATCGCACTCCGCCGCGTCCGGCGCCTACAGGTTGGTCGCCTGGAAGCCGAACGAGTCGGTCACGCTCGAAGCCAATCCCACGTTCCGTCTCGGCGCGCCCGCCATGAAGCGCGTGGTGGTCCGCCACGTGCCGGAGCCGGCGTCGCAGCGCTTGCTGCTGGAGAAGGGTGACATCGACATCGCCCGCGACCTGTCGCCCGACCAGCTCGCCCCGCTGGCCGAGAACAAGGCCATCCGCATCGAGCAGTTCCCGGGTGCCAACACCTGGTACGCGGCCATGAACACAGCCGACGAGCACCTCAAGAACCCGAAGGTTCGCGAGGCGATGAAATACCTCGTCGACTACAACGGCATGGTGAACTCGTTCCTGAAGGGTCGCTTCATCGTGCAGGAGAGCTTCCTGCCGCTCGGCTTCTTCAGCGCCATCGCCTACAACCCCTACAAGCTGGACGTGGCCAAGGCGAAGGCGCTGCTGGCCGAGGCCGGCTATCCCAACGGCTTCGAGCTCAAGTTCGACGCGCCGAACACCTCGCCGTTCACCGAGATCGCCCAGTCGATGCAGCAGACGATGGGCCAGGCCGGCATCAAGCTCAACATCGTGCCGTCCGAGCTGAAGCAGGTCATCGGCGTCTACCGGGCGCGCAAGCATCAGCTGCTGCTGATCAGCTGGGGGCCGGACTACTTCGACCCGCACACCAACGCCGACACCTTCGCGCATAACGACGACAACTCCGACACACCGAAGGTCCGGCCGCTGGCCTGGCGCAACCACTGGTATATCCCCGATGTCACCAAGGACATGCTGGCGGCGGCGAAGGAGCTGGACACCAAGAAGCGCGCGGCGATGTATGCCGACCTGCAGCGCAAGGTGACGGACGAAGGGCCGTTCATCATCATGTTCCAGAACACGGCCGAGGTTGCGTCTCGCGCCAACGTGAAGGGGTTCAAGGGCGGCATCACCGAAGACCTGAACTTCTATCGCACGATCAAGAAGTAACGGCCGCGCATGAACGTCGCGGCGCTTGCGACGCCTTCGGCGCATGGATGGGTCCGGCAGATCGCCGGGCCCGTCCATCGCGTGCTGAAGGTGCTGTTCTCCGTCCTGCTGACCTTCCTCGGCCTGACCTGTGTCACCTTCGTGATCGGCCGCGTGATCCCGATCGATCCCGTGCTGGCCATCGTCGGCGACAAGGCGCCGCCCGATGTCTATGCCCGGGTCCGCGCCGAGATCGGCCTCGACCTGCCGCTCCCAGTGCAGTACTGGCGCTATCTCATGAAGGTGCTGCATGGCGATTTCGGCAATTCCGTCATCACCTCGCAGCCAGTCCTGGCCGACCTGCTGCATGTGTTTCCCGCGACGCTCGAGCTGTCGCTGCTCGCCCTCATCATCGGCGTGATTTTCGGTGTTCCCATCGGCGTGATCGCCGCGACCCATCGCGGCCGCTGGCAGGATCAGGTCATCCGCTTCGGCTCGCTGCTGGGCTACTCGATGCCGGTGTTCTGGCTGGGTCTCGTCGGCCTGCTCGCCTTCTACGCCAAGCTCGGCTGGGTCGAGGGGCCGGGGCGCCTCGATGTCGGCTTCGACGACATCGTGCCCACCGTCACCGGCCTGATCGTCGTGGACAGCCTGATCGCCGGCGAGCATGACGTGTTCGTCAACGCTCTCAGCCATCTGGTGCTGCCGGCGTCGATCCTCGGTTACCTGTCGCTCGCCTATGTCGCGCGCATGACGCGCAGCTTCATGCTCAGCCAGTTGCGCCAGGAATACGTGCTGGCAGCCTTGGCCAAGGGACTTTCGCCCTTCCGCGTGGTCTGGGTGCACGCGCTCGGCAATGCGTGGGTCCAGCTGATCACGGTGATCGCGCTGACCTTCGGCAGCCTGCTGGAAGGCGCCGTGCTCACCGAAACCGTTTTCGCCTGGCCCGGCCTGGGACTGTACATGAAGAACTCGCTGTTCAACGCCGACCTGAACGCCGTGCTCGGCGGCACCATGCTGGTGGGCGTCGTCTATATCGGCCTCAACATGCTGTCGGACCTGCTCTACCCGCTGGTCGACCCGCGCGCGCGGGAGTCGTCATGAGCGACGTTACCCTTCGCGCGGATCTCGGCCACTGGCGCGGCTGGCTGCTGGATCAGGCGCCGGGCAGCCGCTGGCAGGCGCGGCTCGGGCGCTGGTACCGCGCCTGGCTGGGCTTCCGCCGCAATGGTCTCGCCATGACCGGGTTCGGCGTGGTGCTGCTGCTGGTCGGCATCGCCATCTTCGCGCCGCTGATCGCCGACCGCGAGGCGGCGACGCTGCAGGTGCTGACCCAGCGCCTCGAACCCGCCTCCTGGCAGCACTGGTTCGGCACCGACGAACTGGGTCGCGACATCTACGCCCGTGTCGTCTTCGGCTCGCGCATCACGCTGACCATCGTCGCCCTGGTCTCCGCGATCGTCGTGCCCGTCGGCCTCGGCATCGGCCTGCCTGCCGGCTATTTCGGCGGCATGGTCGATGCCGTGCTGATGCGCATCACCGACATCTTCCTGGCCTTCCCGCGCCTCGTGCTGGCACTCGCCTTCGCCGCGGCACTCGGTCCGGGCATCGAGAACGCCGTCATCGCCATCGCCCTGACGACGTGGCCCCCCTACGCAAGACTGGCCCGCGCCGAGACGCTCACCCGCCGCCGCGCCGAGTTCATCGAGGCCGCGGAGCTGCAGGGCGCGTCGCATCTGCGCATCCTGCTGACCCAGATCGTCCCGCTCTGCCTGCCCTCGGTCATCATCCGTCTCACGCTGGACATGGCCGGCATCATCCTCACCGCCGCCGGCCTCGGCTTTCTCGGCCTCGGCGCCCAGCCGCCAGCGCCGGAATGGGGGGCCATGGTGTCCTCCGGCCGGCAGGTGCTGCTGGACCAGTGGTGGGTCGCGACCATCCCGGGCATGGCGATCTTCATCACCAGTGTCGGCTTCAACCTGCTGGGCGACGGCCTGCGCGACGTGTCGGACTCGCGCGCCGGATGAGCGACGCGCCGCTGCTGACCGTGCGCAACCTGCGCGTCGTCTATCCCAGCGACGAGGGTGATTTCCGCGCCGTCCGCAATGTCAGCTTCACGCTGGGGCGCGAGCGGCTGGGCATTGTCGGCGAGTCCGGATCGGGCAAGTCCACCACCGGGCGCGCCATCATGGGGCTGGTGCCCGAACCCGGCCGCGTCGAGGCCGACCTGCTGCGGCTGGGCGACACCGATTTGCGTACGCTGAACGAGCGTGGCTTCCGCAAGCTGCGCGGCAAGCGCATCGCCATGGTGCTGCAGGACCCGAAATACTCGCTCGACCCGGTGATGACCGTCGGCCGCCAGATCGCCGAAACCCACCGCCACCACTTCCGCAGCTCGGCGAAACAGGCCCGCGCCGCCGCGCTGGAAATGCTGGAGGCCGTGCATATCCGCGACCCCGAACGCGTCTACACCCAGTATCCGCACCAGGTTTCCGGCGGGATGGGCCAGCGCATCATGATTGCGATGATGCTGATCGCCGGCCCCGACCTGCTGATTGCCGACGAGCCGACCTCGGCGCTGGACGTCACCGTGCAGCACCAGGTCCTCGCCATCATGGACGAACAGGTGCGCAAGCGTGGCATGGGGCTGATCCTGATAAGCCACAACCTGCATCTCGTGTCCTCGTTCTGCGACCGGGTGCTGGTGATGTATGCCGGCCAGATCGTCGAAAGCTGCAAGGCCGCGCATCTGTCCGAGGCGCAGCATCCCTATACCCGCGGCCTGCTCGCCGCATTGCCCGAACTCGGCCACCGGCGCCTCGTGCTGCCGCAACTGCAGCGCGATCCCGCCTGGTTGGAAGACGTGGCACCCCTGACGGACGCAACGCCGTGATCACGCTCGAGAACGTATCGGTTGCCTATGGCACCGGCGCCCGGCGCGTGCTGGCGGCAAGCGACGTGTCCCTGCACGTCACTCCCGGCGAGGCGTTCGGGCTGGTCGGCGAGTCCGGTTCCGGCAAGTCCACGGTGCTGCGCGCCGTCGCCGGCCTGATCGCGCATGCCGAGGGGCGCATCGTGCTGGCGGGCCAGGAGATGGGCCGCCGCCGCAGCACGGCCACGCGCAAGATGGTGCAGATGGTGTTCCAGGACCCGTACGGGTCGCTGCACCCGAACCAGACCGTCGACCAGATCCTCAGCATGCCCGTGGCGATCCATCGCCTCGGCGACGCCGACCGCCGCGTCGCCACCGCCCTGCGCGAGGTGGGCCTGGGGCGCGAGCACCGCTTCCGCTATCCGCACCAGCTCTCCGGCGGCCAACGCCAGCGCGTCGCCATCGCCCGCGCGTTGATCCTGCAGCCGCGCATCCTGCTGCTGGACGAGCCGACCTCGGCGCTGGACGTGTCGGTGCAGGCGGAGATCCTGAACCTGCTCACGCGGCTGCGGCGCGACCACGGCCTGACCATGCTGATGGTAAGCCACGACCTCGCGGTGATCGCGCATCTCTGCGAGCGCATCGGCGTGATGAGCCGCGGCGAGCTGCTGGAGCTCACCACCGCCGACGCGCTGGCCAGCGGCACGGTGACGCATCCCTATACGAAGCAATTGCTGCGTTCCAACCAGGGCTTCGACCCCAGCAGCGTCGATATCGACGCGACTCCGGCAGCATAGCGCGGCGTTTCGATCCCCGGCCGCACGGATGCGTCAGTCGGCGGCCAGATCCGCGGCGGTGCCGGCTTCATAGGCCCAGCACGAATCCGGCGGCAGCACCACGTCCACCCGGCTGCCCACCTCGTGCCGCATGGTGGTGCCGACCTCCAGCGCCTCGATGCGCGCGCCGAACAGCCCCAGCTCGTAGATCGTCTGCACGCCCTGGTAGCGCTGCGCCAGCACCTCCGCGGCAAAGCGGTTCGCCCCGTCGCCATGGCCGAACCGGATGTTCTCCGGCCGGATCGCGATCGTCACCGCCGCGCCCGGCGCCAGCGCCGCCGGCAGCCACGCCGTCAGCCGTTGTCCGCCGCCCGCTTCGATCGTGCCGAACTCTCCCTGGCGTTCGACCACCCGCCCGGCCACGAAGTTCGATGCCCCGGTGAAGCTGGCCACGAACAGGTCCGCCGGGCGGTTGTACACTTCGTCCGGCGGCGCCATCTGCAGCAGCTTGCCGTTCTGCATCACGCCGATGCGGTCGCCCAGCACCACCGCCTCGGTCTGGTCATGCGTCACGTACAGCGCCGTCAGCCCGGCCCGCTTGATGATCCGCCGCAGGTCGTCGCGCAGCCGCAACCGCAGCTGCGCGTCGAGGTTGCTCAGCGGCTCGTCCAGCAACAGCAGCCGCGGCTGATAGACCATGCTGCGCGCCAGCGCCACGCGCTGCATCTGCCCGCCGGACAGCGACACCACCGCACGGTCGGCATAGCTGGAGAGGTCCACCAGTTCCAGCGCCTCCGCCACCTTGCGGTCCATCTCCGCGCGCGTCATGCCGCGGTGCCGCAGCGGATAGGCCACGTTCTGCCGCACGGTCATATGCGGCCACACCGCATAGGACTGGAACACCATGCCGATATTGCGCCGGCGCGGCGGCACCAGCACCCCCTGCTCGGGGGCGGAGATCACCTCGCCCCCGATGCGGATGGCGCCCGCGGTCGGATGCTCCAGCCCGGCCACGCAGCGCAGCGTCGTGGTCTTGCCGCAGCCCGAGGGCCCCAGCAGCACCACGATCTCGCCCGCCTGCACGGTGAAGCTCACGTCGTCCACCGCCGGCTTGCCGGTGGCGAACACCTTGCGCAGATGTTCGACCCCCAGTTCTGCCGACATTCAAACCGCTCCGCTCACTGGCGGTATCCGTACACGGTGTTCCATTCCTCCAGCCATTTGTCGTGCAACTCCACGAACTGCTTGAAGTCGGGCACCCACACCTTCGCCACTTTCGGATCGAACCCTTCCGGATTGAACGGCGGCTCCTTCAGCGAGGTCAGGTTGCCCTGGTCCTTGATGGTGAAGGCCTGGCCTTCGGGCGACAGCGACCAGTCCAGGAACAGCCGCGCTGCGTTCGGGTTGGCCGAGGTCTTCGGAATGCCGGTGGCGTAGGGGACGATCGGCACGCCCTCCGGCGGGAAGAAGATTTCCACCGGCGCGCCGTCGCGCTTCTTCGGCAGGATCGCGTTGTAGATCAGCGGCGCGATCGAAACCTCGCCGCGCACCAGCGCATCGGACAGCGGCGCGCCGGACGGGTACAGTGCCGGCTTGGTCGCCGCCTGGCGCTTCCAGTAATCCTCGGCCAACACCTGGCGCTCGAACATGATGCGCGTCCAGGTGGTGCCGCCGGACGGGCCGATCACCTGGCCGATCTGTCCCTTGGCGTATTCCGGCTTGGTCAGGTCCATCCAGGTCTTCGGCGGATTCTTCACCAGCTCGGTGTTGTAGGCGATCGACCAGCCCGGCGTCAGCCGCGGCCACAATCTGGGCGAGACCAGTGCCGACGGCAGGTAGTCCGATGCGTTCGGCGGCGCGTAGTCCTGGAACAGGTGCTCCAGCGCCTTCATCAGCCCGCGGTCCGAGTGGTCCACCACATCGGCCACCAGCTTGCCCGCCGCCGCCTCGGTCTTCACCCGCGTGATCAGCTGCCCGCCGGAGGCGCGCACCATCTCGACGCGCACGAACGGGAAGCGCTTGTTGAAGGCGTTGATCACCTCCTGCTCCACCTCGGTGAAGCTGGCGGTGTAGTAGATCATCTTGCCTTCCTTGCGCGCCGCCTCCACCAGCCCGGCCGACGGCGTGAACGGTTGTGCGGCCACCGAGCGGCGGGTGATCGCCGCGGCCCCGATCCCGACGGCCGACGCCATCACCTGTCGCCTGGACATCAACATGCGCTTCACGGCTACACTCCCCCTGTCATTTCGTTTGTTGTTTCAACCCGAGCGGCCGACGCCGCCATCGGCGGCGCCACGCGACAGCCAGTGCGCGACCCCGATCAGCGCCCCCAGGATCACCATCTGCACCAGGCTGAACGCCGCGGTGACGCTGATATTGCCGCCTTCGTAATAACCCAGCAGCTGCACCGCCATCACCATCGTGCTGCTGGAATACAGGAACAGCGACGAGCCCAGCTCGCGGATCGCCAGCACGAACAGCAGCGTCATCGCCGCCACCACGCCCGGCCGCGCCAGCGGCAGCATGATCGTCACGATCGTGCTCAGCACGCCGCGTCCGCAGATCCAGGCCGCCTCTTCCAGCTCGCGATGGATCTGCATCAGCGATGTCGACAGCGCCTTAATCGTGTCCGGCAGGAAGCGCGCCACGAAGGCCAGCGCGAGGATCCAGATGGTGCCGTAGAATCCGCCGGGCAGCCCGATCCACGCCCACAGATAGGCGACACCGATCACCAGGCCGGGAATGGCCACCGGGGCGGTTGCGATCACGTCGATCGCCCGCCGCGCCGGCGCCTGGGTGCGGTTGACGGTATAGCCGATGGCGAATGCCAGCACGCCGCCGATCAGCGCGGTGATCACGCCGACCTTCATCGTGTTGATGATCGAGTTCACCGTGGCCGGATTGGCGAACAGCCGCTGGAAATGCATCAGCCCGTATTGCTTGCCGTCGAACAGGCTGGCGAAGTCGCGGATGAACAGGAACTTCCGGAACGCCGCCACCAGCAGGGCGAGCGTCGGCAGCACCACCACGATGATCAGATAGACGAACGCGAGCCCCAGCGTCAGGAATCGCCATGGCCCAAGGTTCAGCGACCGCGGCCGGAACGCCTTGCCGGCCACCGTGGTGAAGCTGCGCCCCGACAGCACCTTCTGCTGCAGCACCACCAGGATGCCCGTCACCACCATCAGGATCATGGCCACGGCCGCGGCGGTGCTGTAGCGCGGCGGCGCCCAGGATGTCAGCGCGAAGATGTAGGTGGTGAGCACGGGAATGTCGGCCGGCGCGCCCAGCACCGCGGGAATGCCGTAGATGCCCAGCATCACCACGAAGGACAGCAGCATGCCGGAAATGATGGCGGGCGCAATCAGCGGGAACGTAATGGTCAGCAGCGTGCGCACCGGGCCCGCGCCGGAGATCTCGGCCGCTTCCTCCAGCGACGGGTCCATGTTGCGCAGCGCCGCCGCGGTGAACATGTAGACATAGGGCGCGTAGTACATGCCGAACACGAAGATGATGCCGGCCATGGAATAGAGGTTCACCCGCGCCTCGATGCCCATCCGCGCCAGCATCGTGTTGATCAGGCCGGTCTTCGGCGACCCCAGGATCGCCCAGGCCACGCCCGCCACCAGCGGCGGCACGAACAGCGGCAGCATCCCGGCACTCGCGATGAACCCCTTCCACGGCGTGTTGGTGCGCACCACGATCCAGGCGAAGGCGAGCCCGATCACCACCGCCACCACGGTGCCGCCGGTGCAGGCCAGCAACGAGTTGCCGAGTGCCGCGTGCACGTTCGGGTTGGCCAGCACCGTCGCGAAATTGCCCAGCGACAGGTGCATGTTCTGGTAGCCGTCGGTCACCGGATTGGAATCGGTGAGCGTGCCCAGCAGCAGCATCCCGGTCGGATAGATCACCAGGAAGGTCAGGATCGCCAGCAGCAGCGCCGACCACAGCCAGACCACCACCGCGACCGGCCGAGCAGCCGCCGACCGTGTCCCGACGGCGCCGGCCGCAGACGGCGCCGGTCGACTCCCTTGCGTTGTAGCTTGCAGCTCCACGCCGTTCTCCCTGTCGCCGCACGTCTTCGCGTGCTGGATGACCTTGCCGATTGTCCAGCGTTGCAGAAAGCATCGGATGCGAGAAGGGCCTATATGCGCAATGGCTGCAATTGCGCCCTCCGGCGCCGCCATACGCTATGGCCGTACCCGGATGTGATGCCTTGATAGGGATCGTCGCGGCGGCACGGGGAAGGGGACGGCATGTTGCTGGCGACGGTGCGGGTGCCGCGCCACGACATGTTCCTCTCGGCCGCTACCAGGAAAGAACGACGAGACCCGGATAGATCTGCCGGTCTGTCGTCGCGAATTCCGGCAGGCCGGACAAAGCCTGTTCGTTCAGGACCATGTCGGTGTCGCTCAGGAACAGCCGCAGATGCCGGCCGGCCCGGATCGTCGCGACGATCTGCTGCGTGGTGATCGGCTCGGCGCCCGAGGCCGCGCGGCTCAGGAGGTCGGCTGCCGTCGGTGTCTCGTCCGGCGCCGGCACCCAATGGCGCAAGGGCCGGTGCACGGCATCGCCGCTGTAGAAGGCGATCCCGAGCGGCCCCACATAACGCCCGGCCACCAGCAGCGGCCCGTCGGCGGCGTCGGCGGGGTTGTCTCGCAGCAGCGCCCGCCAGTCCGGCTTGTGCTCCGCCGGCGCCAGGCTGTTGTTCACCAGCCCGATCCCGATGCACGCGGCCATCAGCCCGCCCGCCAGCAGCCGCAGCTTCCGCCGCGCATGCCCGGTCAGGATGAACGCCGCGGCCAGGCTTGCGGGCACCGACAGCCAGATCCCGATGCGCGGAATCAGGATCGGCCGCGCCAGGCTGACGGCGGTGGCAGCCAGAAGGAACAACGCCGGGAAGACCAGCACCAGGGCGAAGGCGCGGCGGTCGCGGATGGTGCCGCGCGCAAGCGCGAACAGCACGATCGCTGTCGCCGCTGCCAGCACGATCTCCGTCCACAGCAATATTCTGGAGCCGCTATCGCCCAGGTCGGCGCGCTGCATCGGCCCGACCATCAGATACCGGGCCACGATCAGCAGCGTGTCCAGGCCGAACGGCGGCATCCACGCGATATTCGGCGACCGCGCCTGCAGTGCCATGGCCACGAGAACCGGAGCGGCCAACACCGCCACCACCAGATTGGCCAGCAGGAACCGGCGAATCTGCGCGGCGGGCGCCTTCATGTCGATGAGCGCAAAGAGCACCGTGGCGCCCAGGGCGGCGATCACGAAGGGAGCGGTCGCGTGGGTGTAGAGCAGGGCCACCGCGCCCGCCCCGTAAAGAACGAGGCCCCTCCAGCGGTGCGCCGCCCTGTCGGCCGGCGCCGGTTCGTCCAGGAAGCGGCAGACCCCCAGCAGCGCCAGCATGACGAAGACCGGCAGCAGGGCGTAGCACCGCGCCTCGTGGGCGAAATAGATCTGCACCGGCGAGAGCGCCAGCAATCCGGCCGCAACCAGTCCCACGGCCGGCCCGCCCAGCGTCCGCCCCAACGCGTAGATCAGCGGCACGCAACCGATCGACGCCAGCGCCGAGAGCGACCGCGCGCCCACCTCGTCTGCGCCAAACACCGCCGTCCACAGCTTCAGCAGAATATAGTGCAAAGGGGGATTGGTCTCGATCAGCATCCCCTTGGTGACGAGGTAATGGATCGGGTTGCGGATCCAGTACATGCTGAAAAGTTCGTTGTTCCAGAACCCGTCCAGGGCGATGTCGTGCAGCCGCAGGATCGACGCCAACAGCGTCAGCGCCAGCAGCGCGTGCCCATGTGTCGTCAAGGCCGGCCGGGTTTGCGCCACCGGCACGGCGTACCAGGCGATCGCGGGCGCTGCGGGTGCGGCGGTGGGCCGGGCCTGAAGGGGGTGGGTCCAGGTGCGCATGAAGGATGAGCGGTCCGGCGGCTGGTGCGTTGCGACGGCTCACCCAACCAGGGCGCGTGTTAATGTGATGTTTATGATATCCGTTTAAATGACGTCTCTATCGGAGGGGAGACCACGTCCGCTGGCCGATCCGATGCGCCGGTGCCGGTCCGTCCCGCCTCCGCTCAAACGCTTTCTGACATTTCATGACACTGTTTTGCGGACGCAACACGGGCGCTCTCGATGGCAGGTTGATTCCTGACATTTTCAAACACCACTTCGTGATCGGTTCATGGCTTAGTCCTCCTCAAGAATTGATCGTCTCAGGGGACTGCAGCCATGCGACTTCTCCTCGTCCAGGGCCACACCGCCGAAGCACAAGCCGCATCCACCATCCTCGGGGCCACCGGCGCGGTAGTCGACCACGTCCGCACCGGCGGCGACGCGCTCGTGTATCTGCAAACCTACGAATACGACATGATCGTCCTTGACCGCTCGCTCGCCGACGGGGAAGGGTGCGACGCGCTGCGCCGCTTCCGGGCCCAGGGCTTCTCCACCCCGGTGCTGATGCTGGCGGACTACACCTCCGGCAAGTCCCGGGCGCATGCGCTGCGGCTGGGCGCCGACGATCTGCTCAGCAAGCCCTATGACGAGGACGAGTTCGTCGCCCGCGTCGAGGCGGTGGTCCGGCGGCGCAATGGCTATGCCCGCTCGGTGCTGCGGGTCGGGCCGCTCGAGATCGATATGGCCAGCCGCGAGGTCCGCGTGGACGACCGGCCGCTCAGCGTCACGCGCAAGGAATATTCGATCCTTGAGCTGATGGCGCTCAGGAAAGGCCGTGTCATTCCCAAGCAGAACTTCCTCGACCATCTGTACAGCGGCCTCGACGGCCCGGAAACCCGGGTGATCGACGTGTTCATCTGCAATCTGCGCAAGAAACTGGCGGCCTGGGGCCTCGGCTCCTTGATTGACACCGTGCGGGGCCATGGCTACATCATGCGCGATCTGGCCGACGTGCCTGCGGATGTCATTCCGCTGACCCCGGTGGCCCGTTTCGAAAGGGGAGCGGCGCGCGCCTGACGGTGCGTCTCGGCGGTGGGCATGGCACGGATGGTCCTCATGGCACGTCTTCTGCGCCGCGCGACCAGTCGGGGCCGCATCGTCCATCGCCGATAGCGCCGGCGCAACCGCGGTGGCGCTGCCCGGCTTCCTGTCCGCGATCCTACGGCGCTTCCACGGCGCGCTCGGGCTGTCCTGCCCGCTCTGCCTGGTGGCGATCCTGGCCGGGGTCGCGCTCGGCGGCGTCTCGTTCGGCGCCATCCTGCTCGACCGCGTCCGCACCATGCAGCAGGCGGACCTCGCCGCCCGGAACGTGGCGGACATCGCCCGGCAACGCGCCGCCGACCTGCTGACCCGCATCGACGGCACCCTGCACGCCGTCGAAGAAGCACTGCCCGGCGCCGACGCCAGCCCGGCCAAGCTCGCCCGCCTCGACACGCTGCTGTCCCAGCGCCGCCGCGTGGAGCCGCGCGTGGTCGGCCTTTACGTGCTGGGCGAGGGCGGGGCGGTGCTGTCCGGCTCCGTCGCGTCCACCCTGCGCAGCGGCGCGCTGGTACCAGCCTGCCTGCGCGACGAACGGCCGGAGGTGGACCAGTTCGTTCTGAAGCCGGCCACCGCGGCACTCCCCGACGGCGCCAGCGTGCCGGTGCTCTGTGTTATCAGAGGCATCCGCCAGCCCGGTTTCTCCGGCGCCATCCTTGCGGTGGTCGGCCAGGAGCTGCTGCAGAGCCAGTTTGCCGACCTCGCCATCGGATCACGCGGCGCCGTCACCCTGATGGACGAGAACGGCCGCCCTCTGGCCCGCGTCACCAACAGCCGCGAAGCGGCGGGCGATTCGCAGCGCGCCGGGGAGTGGGAAGCGCTCGCCCGCGGTGCCGCGCCCGACGCCGCCGCCGGCGGCACCATCGAATCGCGACGGATCGACGGCCCGATCGGCGGCATCGTCGCGGTCAGCGTCGCCGCGGAGGATGCGCTCGCGGCCTGGTGGTCGCGCACCCTGCTGGTGGGCAGCAGCGCCCTGATCGTCATCGCCTTCGTGGCCCTCGCGGTCCTGGCCGTGCGCAAATGCGAGCAGCGCGAGACCCGCCGGCTGGAGCGCCTGGCCGCCATGGCGGCGGAGCTGTACGGGACGACCGACCGCGACGCGCTGATGTGCCGGCTGCTGGAAGGCGCGCGCGAGCTGGTTCCCTGCGAGGCCATTCTGCCCCGAGAGGACCGTCGGCCGCCGGAGCAGGCGGTGATGCGCCCGCTGCTGCCCGTGATCGCCAGGGCCGATCTCGTCCGCATCGGCGCCGTCGCGTTCCAGCGCCGCCACGGCACCAGCTTCACGCCGGCCGACCTCGCCTTCCTCGCCGTGCTGGCCAGCATCACGGAAACCGGGATCCGCCATGCCGCCGTCGTCGCCGAGGCCGCCGACGAGGCCGAGCGCTTCCGCGACAGCGCCGGCCAGACACGCCAGGCCGTCGAGACCATCCTGCTCGAGATGTCCGACGCCACCTTCACCCTGGACGTCGAGTGGCGCTTCGTCGGCTCCAACCGCAACGCCGACCGGCTGTTCGGCGAATACGCCGAGGACCTGCGGGGCCGCCCGATCTGGGACGTGTTCCCCGAGCTGTGCGGCTCCACCTTCGAGGCGGAATGCCGCCGCGCCGTGCGCGATCGCCATCCCGTCTCCTTCGAACTGCAATGGCTGCGCACCGATACGTGGCTGATGGCGCATGCCTATCCGCGCGCGCCCGGCCTCGTCGTCTATATGCAGGACATCAGCCGCCAGGTCGCCGCCGACGACAAGCTGCGCCAGGCCGCCAAGATGGACGCGATCGGCCGCCTCACCGGCGGCATCGCGCACGACTTCAACAACCTGCTCACCGTGATCCTCGGCAATATCGAGATGCTCGACCTCGAACTGCCCGAGAGCGGCGACGCGCGCGACATGCACGACCAGATCAAGCGTGCCGCCCAGAGTGCCGCCGAGCTCACCCACCAGCTCCTGGCCTTCGCCCGCCGCCAGCCGCTCTCGCCCGTCGATGTCGACGTCGCCCGCCTCGTCTTCGGCCTCGACGGCCTGCTGCGGCGCACCCTCGACGCCTCGATCGCGCTCGACATCCGCTGCCCGCCGGCGCTGTGGCAGGCCCGCGTCGATCCGACCCAGCTCGAGAACGCCATCCTCAACCTCGCGATCAACGCCCGCGATGCCATGCCGCAAGGCGGGCGGCTGGTGATCGAGACCGCCAACCTTTCCGTCCGCAAGCCCGACATCGACCAGTTCGGCGAGATCCGGCCGGGCAACTACGTGGTTGTCTCGGTCTCCGACACCGGCGTCGGCATCCCAAGGGACGTGCTGGCCAAGGTGTTCGAGCCCTTCTTCTCGACCAAGCCGCCCGGCCGCGGCACCGGCCTCGGGCTGTCCATGGTCTACGGCTTCGTGAGCCAGTCCGGCGGCCATGCCCGCATGACCAGCGAGGTCGGGCGCGGTACGACGGTGCGCCTCTACCTCCCCGGCGTCGGCGAGGCGCGCGCCGAGCACGGGCTGCCGGCGCCGGGCGCAGGGCGCAGCCGCGGCGCCGAACCCTCCCTGCCGGGCGGGCGCGAACGGATCCTGATCGTCGAGGATTCCGACATGGTGCGCGACTACGCCCTGTCCGTCCTGGCCAGCCTCGGCTACGACGTCACGGTCGCCGCCGAGGGGCGCGAGGCCCTGGCCCTGATCGACAAGGGGCTGCAACCCGAACTGCTGCTGACCGACGTGCTGCTGCCCAACGGCATGGACGGGCTGGTGGTGGCCGAGCAGGTGCTGCGGCGGCGGCCCGGCATCCCCGTGCTTTACATGTCCGGCTATGTCGAGAACGTCGACGCCCACCAGTCGCAGCTCGACCCGCAGACCAATCTGCTGCTCAAGCCGTTCCGCCGCGCCAGTCTCGCCGCCATGGTCCGCACCCGGCTCGACCGCGCAAGGGCGAAATGACCGGGCGGCCCGCAATCGGGCGGCAGGCGGCCGGCTGGGTGATGCGGCGGCGCATCATAGTCCGAGTCATTTCTGAAAACCGGCCCGCAAGGCCCGAAAAATTCTGGACAAAATGACGTTATAGTCCATTTTACAAGCCTCACGTTCCGGTGATATGGTTCGGCTCATGCAGCTTGAAGAGTTCAACCAGCCGCAGCCTGCCGGTCTCGGGCTGCAACCCGACCCTTCGGTGCTGCTCGTGGAAGACGACCACGACGTGGCCCAGACCATCCGCCGGTTCATCGAACGGGCCGGGATGAAGACCAGCTGGGCCCGCACCGGCGCCGAGGCGGTCCGGCTGAAGGAAAGCTTCCGCCCCGACATCGTCCTGGTCGACCTCGAGCTGCCGGACATGAACGGCGTGTCGCTGATCTCCTGGCTGGCCGCCAGGCGCGACTGCGGCATCATCGTCGTCTCCGGCCGCGGCGAGGAGGTCGAGCGGATCGTCGGCATCGAACTCGGCGCCGACGACTACGTGACCAAGCCGGTGCCGATGCGCGAGCTGGTGGCGCGCATCCGTGCGGTGCACCGCCGCACCACGCGGCCGGCGGCCACCGCGGCCGACGCCGCATTGGTCGCCCCGGGCCAGGGCGCGGGCCCGGCCCCGCCGAGCCAGATCGCATTGGGCAGCGCGCGCGTCGACATGAAGCGGCGCACCGTGACCGGCCGCGACGACGAGCAGATCCATCTGACCGCGGCCGAGTTCGTCGCCCTGGAAGCCCTGATCGAGTCCGCGCCACAGCCTGTCTCGCGCGAGACGCTGTGCCGGCTCGCGCTGCGCCGCCCGTTCCATGCCGAGGATCGCGGCGTCGATCAGCTGATCCTCAATCTGCGCCGCAAGCTGTTCCACGACGACAATGCGCACAGCGTCATCGTCTCGATCCGCGGCGCCGGCTATGCGATCGCCACCGACAAGGATCTGCTGGCCGCGCGGGTCGACAATTCCTGACAAAAGCTGAACTGACCGCCAACAACACCGTCGCGTAACGTCCAGGGCGCAGCGCCGCCGCCACTTCCAGCGTGCCCGCTGCCGGCGATGCGCGCCCCGCGCCTCGTCGCACCCCGACCAGAGAGAGCAGCGGTTTTCCGGATCATGCCGATCCCGTCGATGGTGCGTCCTGTGCTGATTGCCGTGGCGCTGACCTTGCGCCTGGCGCCGGGTGCCGCGGCAGCGCCGTGGCCGGGCGCGGGGCTCGACATCTCCTGCCATGCCGCTGGCGCGGAGGCTGAACGCGCCTGGAGCATTCCATCCGGACTGCTGGCCGCGATCGGGCGGATGGAGAGCGGCCGGGTCGATACCGGGTCCGGGCAGGTGGTGGCCTGGCCCTGGACCATCAACGCCAACGGGCAGGGCGCCTATTTCGACACTCGCGCCGATGCGATCGCCGCCGTGCAGGCGCTGCAGATGCGCGGCGTGCGCTCGATCGATGTCGGCTGTTTCCAGATCAACATGGCGTTCCACCCGCGCGCCTTCGCGTCGCTGGATGAGGCGTTCGACGCCCGCCTGAACGCCAGCTATGCCGCCCGCTTCCTCAGCGAGCTGCACGACCGCACCGGCTCGTGGGAGACGGCGGTGGCCTGGTACCATTCGGCGACTCCGGGCATCGGCGAATCGTATCGCAACAAGGTGCTGGCGGATTGGAGCGACGGCGGCTTGCGCATCCTGCCGGCGGCGCAGGCGGCACCCGCCAGCCGGGCTGCCCGCGCCGCAACGCCGCTGGTGTGGAATGCGGTGCAAATCAACGGCGTGCGGGTCTGGACCCCGGCCGCATCCCTGTCAGCGTCCGCGCGGCTCCAGACGGTCTCGGCACAGCGCCGGCCACGGCCAGCGGCGCGGCTGCCCCGGATCATCACGCCGCGCAGCTGAACGCGCGGCGCCGCGCGCTCACGGCCCGGCGTAGATAGAAACGAATTTCACAGACGTAGAAATGATCTGCGAATTATTCGCGCCGTACCAGTCGCAGTGCCTGGTGTTTTTAGGCGGGACCGGTGCCCGGCGCGGCTTCACTTTTCCCAGGTTCATTAACATGGGCTTAACGGCACGGATGGTGTTCTACCCGTGCCTGCTGGATCACCCACAGGCGTCCGCTTCCAGGATGGCACCGAAGGGCGCGGATTCCATGCGCATGACAACAGGAGCTAAGACATGTTCGGCCTGATGATGATGAAAGTTCAGCAGTTGATGCAGGGTGACCGTCGCGGCGTGACGGCGCTCGAATATGGCCTGATCGCGGCCGTGATCGGCGGCGTTCTGGTCGCCGCGGTGGGGACTCTCGGCAACGGCCTCACCGACATCTTCACCAACATCGGCTCCACGCTGACGACCAAGGCCGGTACTCTGTAATTCGTCTGCGTTTCCCGCAGCGGTCGGCCGGCGCGGCTTCGAATTGCTGGCCCGCCGTGCCGCACGCTGGGGGGATGCCGCTTGCGACGTGACGCAGCGAGGGATGCATGATGACCCATGATGCAATCTATCTGGCTGGCCAGATAACGCTCACGATCGGCGCGGCCCTCCTGATCGTGGCGGCCCTGCACGATGTGGCCGCGCGCACCATTCCCAACTGGACATGTCTCGGCCTCGCCGTTCTCGGCCTGGTCCTGCGCGGCGCGGACGGGCAGCTTCTCGCGGGCCTCGCGCTCGGCGTCGTCGTCTTCCTCGTTGCCACGTTCTGCTGGACCCGGGGGTGGATGGGCGGCGGCGACGTGAAGCTGCTTGCTGCCGCCGCGATTTTCGTGCCGCCTGCCGATGTCGGCAACATGCTCGTCGCCATCACCCTGGCCGGCGGCGTCGTCGGCCTGTTCTACCTGGGCTGGCGATTCGTGCTGCGGCGCCTGGCCGCACAGCCCCGGCCGCGGCCCAGCAGCCTGCTGGCACGCATCCTGCGCGCCGAGCGTTGGCGCATCCTGCGCGGCTGCCCGCTGCCCTATGCCTCGGCCATCGCCGCCGGCACCCTTTTCGTCATCGTGGCAGGCTGACGCACCATGGCCCTCCGCATCGTCGTTTTCGTCATGATGTCCCTGGGCCTGCTGGGCTTCGGCACGGTCGCCTGGATCAGCATGCAGCCGCCGCCGGCGGAGGCATCGGTCGGTCCGGGCGGCGCGCCCGTCACACCCCAGGACAACGTCCTGGTCGCCGCCCGCGACGTGGCCGCCGGCGCGCTGCTGAAGCCGGACGATCTCGGCACCGTGCAGATGCCCCGCCCCAAGATTCCCGAAGGCGCCAGCGTCGACACCCCGGCCGCGCGCCAGCAGCTCATCGGCTCCATGGTCCGCCGCCGCCTGGCCGCCAACGAATCGCTGCTGCCGCGCGACCTGCTGCGGCCGGGCGACCACGGCTTCCTCGCCGCGGTCCTGGGCGCCGGCATGCGCGCCGTCACCATCGGCGTGGACGCGATCACCGGCACCGCCGGCCTGATCTGGCCCGGCGACCGTGTCGACGTCATGCTGACGCACCAGATCGACGATCCCGAGCGCCCGGCCTCGCGCCGCGTGGCCGCCGAGACCGTGCTCAGCAACGTGCGCGTCATCGCCATCGACCAGCAGCTGGTCCAGGGCGCCGCGCCGGGATCGACGGAAGCGAAGCCGGCCGCCACCGTCACGCTCGAAGTCACCTCCGTGCAATCCGAGCGCGTCTCGGTCGCCACGCGCCTTGGCCGCCTCTCGCTCGTCGTCCGCGCCGCCCGCCCCGGCGAGGACGAGCGGGTGGCGGATGCCACGCCCGGCATCACCTGGGCCGGCGACGTCTCCCCCGCTCTCAGCGCCGATGCGGTCCCCAAGCCGGCCCCGAGCGTGGTCAAGGTCTATCGCGGCAGTGGCGACGGCCAGGAGTACCATTTCTGATGCGCAACCCCATCCTCGCTGCCGTCGCGGCCGTCCTGTTGATGGCCCCCGCCGCGACGATGGCCGCGCGTCCGGCCGCCACCCCCACTCAGGCCGTCGCCGCAACCCAGGCCAGCCTTATCGTCGAATCCGGGTCCGGCCGCGTCGTCACCCTGCCGGCGCCCGTCGCCAACGTGTTCGTCTCCGACCCGAAGGTCGTGGAAGTCCGCCCCGCCAGCCCGACCAGCCTGTTCCTGTTCGGCGTCGCCGCCGGCCGCACCACGGTCGCCGCCCTCGATGCCGCGGGCCAGACCGTGCGGCAATACGAAGTGACCGTCCGCCCCTCCGCCTTCGGCGCCACCGAGGCAACCGGCACCATCGCCCGTACCACCCCCGGCGGCAACGTGAGGGTCGAGGCGCAGCCGCGCCGCGTGGCCGTCACCGGCAAGGTCGCCAGCGCTGCCGACTCGCAATCCGCCGCCGCCGCTGCCGCCGCCTTCGCCGCGGAAGGCCAGGCGGTGGACAACCAGCTTCGCGTCGGCTCGCAGATCCAGGTCGGCCTGCATGTGCGCATCGCCGAGATGTCGCGCAGCGTGTCGCGCGCCATGGGCGTCAACTGGCAGGCGCTGGGCACCATCGGCAGCATCGGCGCGTTGCCGGCACTCACGCTGAACGCGAACGCCGCCGCCGCCGTCGCCTGCCTGCCGTGGAAGGTCTTCCCCGCCGGCCGCTGCCCGCAGGGTGCGAGCGTCAACGGACTGATCGACGCGCTCGCCGCGGACAATCTCGTCCATGTTCTGGCCGAGCCGAACCTCACCGCCATCAGCGGCGAGACCGCGAGCTTCCTCGTCGGCGGCGAGTTCCCGATCCCGATCTCGCAGCAGAACGGCTCCACCACCGTGGAGTTCAAGCAGTTCGGCGTGGCGCTCGCTTTCGTGCCGACCGTGCTCGGCGAGGAGCGCATCCGGCTGCATGTCCGCCCCGAGGTCAGCCAGCTCTCCAGCCAGAACAGCGTGCAGGTGAGCAGCGGCGGCGCGGTCCTGTCCATCCCCTCGCTCACGGTCCGCCGCGCCGATACCACGATCGAACTCGGCAGCGGCCAGAGCTTTGCCATCGCCGGGCTGCTGCAGGATCAGACGACCCAGGTGACCAGCGCCATTCCCGGCATCGGCGACATGCCGATCCTGGGCGCGCTGTTCCGCTCCGACAGTTTCCAGCGCAACGAGACCGAGCTGGTGATCATCGTCACGCCCTACATCGTCCGGCCCGTCAACGATCCCTCGGCGCTGAAGCTGCCGACCGACGGGTTCCAGCCGCCGAACGACATCGAGCGCCTGCTGCTGCTGCGCCAAACCGCCCGCTCGGCGACGGGGATGGCGCAGCGCGTCCCCAGCCAGGCCGGGTTCGTCGTCGAATGAAAGGGTGCAGCATGTTCCGCCTCCGCCTCGCCCTGCCGCTCATTGCGCTCTCCGTCCTGACCCTCGGCGGCTGTTCGATCGGCGAATCGATGGTCGATCCGTACAAGCGGCCCGGCACCTGGCGCCCGATGGGGGCGAACGCCCTGAACCTCGAACTGCAGGTGGCGCGCCCCGCCGACCTCGTGCAGGGCCGCGGCACCGTCGAGGCCGACGGCGACAGCGCGGCCAAGGCGATCGAGCGCCTGCGCAACGACAAGGTCAAGCCATTGCCGCAGAGCAGCATCTCCAGCGTCGGATCCAGCGGCGGCTCGTCCGGCGGCGGGTCGTAACGCCATGGCCGATGGCGATACCCTGGCCCTGCAGCGCCAGTCGGCGTCGGACCTGCCCGCCCAGGCCGGCCGCCACGACCGTCCCGCTCTGGTCGCCTTCGTCGAGGACGCCGCCACCGAGGCCGCGTTGCGCGAAGGCCTTGCCGACGTCGCGCACACCGACCTCGACATCCGTCGCGGCGGCATCAAGGCGGCCATCCACGCATTGCGCAAGGCCGCGACCCCGCGCGTCCTGATCGTCGATGTCACCGGCGTCGAACAGCCGCTGACGGCGCTGCACGACCTGTCCTTCGTCTCCGAACCCGACGTGCGCGTGCTGGTGATCGGCGAGCTCAACAATCTCGACTTCTACCGCGAAGTCACGCGCGGCCTGGGCGCGCTCGAATACCTCACCAAGCCGGTGACGCGCGACATGATCAGCCGGCATTTCGCCCCGCTGGTCGTCGGCCGCGCGCCGGCGGAGGAGACCGGGCCGGGCGGGCGCGTGGTCTCCATTACCGGCGTGCGCGGCGGCGTCGGCGCCACCACCATCGCGGTCAATCTCGCCTACCATTTCGGCGTCACCGCCGACCGCCACACCGTACTGCTCGATCCCGACCTGCATCTGGGCACCGCGGCCATGCTGCTCGATTGCCCGGCCGGCCCGGGGCTGCGCATGGCCCTTGAGAACCCTGAACGCATCGACGAACTGTTCGTCGAGCGCTCGGCCCAGCCGGTCTCGGATCGCCTGCATGTGCTGGCCGGCGAGGTCAAGCTGGCCGAGCAGCCCGGCTACGCCCCCAATGCCGCCCAGGCGCTGATCCAGGCGCTCAGCCGGCGCTACAACTTCGTCGTCTGCGACGTCCCGTTCGCGCCGCACCCGCTGTATCGCGACCTGCTCGACATCTCCCAGCAGCGGGTCCTGGTGATGGAGCCGACGCTGGCCTGCGTGCGCGACGCCCTGCGGCTGTTGTCGCTGCCGGCCGGCAGCGGCCAGACCCGCCGGCCCATCATCGTGCTCAACCGCCTCGGCCTGAAGGGCTCGCTCACTCGCCGCAAGGTCGAGGAAGCGCTGAAGACCAAGGTCGACATCGTCGTCCCCGACCTGCCGCGCGCGGTCGAGAACGCGGCCACCCTGGGCCAGGCGATTGCCTCCAACCGCAACGGGTTTCGCCGTGGCATCGTCGAGCTCGCCCGGCTTACGGCCTTCGTGCGCCTGCTCGACGCCTCCAAGTCCGGCGAGGATACCGACGGGCCCAAGGCCAGGCGCCGCTGGCGCCTGTTCGGCGGGCGGTAGCCATGCATGTCACGTCCCCGGTCTTCGGGCGCCGCGGCCGCACGCAGCACGGACTGGCCGAGGCAGGTCCGGCGCCGCTCGTGCCGCCGCCGGTCGCGGAGCCGCCGCCCGCACCGGAGCCGGCCTCCAAGGCGTCGCCCGACACGCTGCTGAGCGAACTGCGCGCGCTGTGCCTGGCCAAGCTCGATCCCACCTCGATCTCCAACTCGCCGCCCGAGCTGCTGATCCCGGAAGTCGAGCTGCTGATCAGCGAGATCGCGACCGAGAGGCGCATCCAGCTCAACGGCCGCGAGCAGCGCCAGCTCGCCACCGAGTTGGTCGACGACATGCTCGGCCTCGGGCCGCTGGAGCCGCTGCTCGAGGACGAGACCATCAACGACATCATGGTCAACGGCCCGACCACGGTATTCGTCGAGCGCCGTGGCAAGGTGTTCAACGCTCCGGTGCGGTTCCGCGACACCGCGCATCTCATCAATGTCTGCCAGCGCATCGCCGCCGCGGTCGGACGGCGTGTCGACGAATCGAGCCCGATGGTCGATGCGCGCCTGAAGGACGGCTCACGCGTCAACATCGTGCTGCCGCCCCTGGCCCTCGACGGACCCTATGTCTCGATCCGCAAGTTCGGCAAGAAGACGATCGACTTCAACAAGCTGATCGAATTCGGCGCGATGACGCGCCCGGTCGCCCGCGTGCTCGAGATCGCATCGCAGATCCGCCTCAACGTCATCATCTCCGGCGGCACCGGCTCGGGAAAGACCACGCTGCTGAACGCGATGTCGCGCCTGATCGACCACGGCGAGCGCATCATCACCGTCGAGGACGCGGCCGAGCTGCAGCTGCAGCAGCCGCATGTCGTGCGGATGGAGACGCGGCCCGCCAACCTCGAAGGCCGCGGCGAGGTGTCGCAGCGCGACCTCGTGCGCAATGCGCTGCGCATGCGCCCCGACCGCATCATCATCGGCGAGGTCCGCGGCAGCGAGGCCTTCGACATGCTGCAGGCCATGAACACCGGCCATGACGGCAGCATGTCCACCATCCACGCCAACAACACCCGCGACGCCGTCACCCGTATCGAGAACATGGTGCAGATGGGCAGCATGGGCCTGCCGCTCAGCGCCATCCGCACCCAGATCGTCAGCGCGGTCGACATCATCATCCAGGTCGAGCGCCAGCGCGACGGTGGCCGCCGCGTCACCCAGGTCACGGAGATCTGCGGCATGGAAGGCGAGATCGTGTTGCTGAACGACATCTTCCGCTTCCAGATCGACAGCGAGGGTTCGGACGGCCGGCTGCGCGGCCATTACAAGGCGGTGCGCAGCCGCCCGTTCTTCCAGCCGCGCCTGGCCTATTTCGGCCTCGAACGCGCCTGGACCGCCGCCATGGAAGGGGCCGACGAGTAATGCATGGCAATCTGCTGGTCCTGTTGCTGCTGGCATTCGTCGGCCTGACCGGCCTCGGCTTCACCGGCCTGCTGGTCGTGAACGGGCAGGCCCGGCAGGAAAAGATCCGCCAGCGCTTCGAGGCCGCGACCGCCCCGCATATGCGCATCCGGCGCGTCGAGGCGCCCCGGCTGGTGCGCAACAAGCCGGCCGCCAAGCCCGATTCGCTGATCGAGCGGGCGGCCAGCCTGTTCGGCTTCAACGTCGCGCAGTCCGAGCAGTATCCGGTGAAATGGTGGGTGCTGCTGTTGACCACGCTGGTGGCCGCGCGCCTGCTCGCCGGCCTGCTGGTGGAGCTGCTCGGGCCGATCGCCTGGGTATCGCTGCCGGCGGTCTGGGTCCTCTCCAGCCGCGCCATCTTCAACATGATGATGCTGCGCCGCCGGCAGAAGCTGTACGCGCAGTTCCCGGACTGCCTGGCCATGATCGTCCGCTCGGTGCGCGCCGGCGTGCCGCTCACCGAAGCCATCCGCATCGTCGCGCGCGAAAGCCAGCAGCCGTCGGCCGGCGAGTTCGGGCGCGTCGCCGGCGATCTGTCGATCGGCACCCCGATCGCGGACGCGCTGAAATCGATGGCTGATCGCAATGACATCACCGAGTTCCGCTTCTTCGCGACCGCGCTGACGCTGCAAAGTCAGACCGGCGGACGCCTGGGCGAGACGCTCGACAATCTCGCAAATATCGTGCGCAAGCGCATGGCGCTGAAGTCGCGCGGCCGGGCACTGGCTTCGGAGGCGCGCACCACCGCCATGATCCTGGGCGGTCTGCCGGTGCTGGCGATGGGCGGGCTCTATCTGATCAACCCGGCCTATATGGGCGTCCTGTTCTTCGACCCGACCGGCCGCCTGATCCTGGCCTCCGCCTTCACGTCGCTCGGGATCGGCGCGTTCATCATGCGGACCATCATCGAGAAGAGCCTGGCATGATCCCGCAATTCGTCGTCAGCCTGGGCGTCGGCGCATCGCTGGTGATGCTCGGGGCCGGTGCCCTGCTGATGCGGTATGCGGCGCGCCAGCGACGCGTGGACGCCCGCCTGGAACAGGCACGCGCCGGCCACATCGGCGCCGCGGCGTCCACCGCCACCGTGGCCAGCCCGCGCCAGGCCTTGAAGATGATCGCCGGCATGGGCCAGGGCATCCTGCGCAGCGGCATCCTGTCGAGCCAGACCGTCGATTCGCTGCAGCAGAGCCTGTATCGGGCCGGCATCCGCGGCGGCAATGCGGTCGCCGTGTTCGTCGCCGCCAAGATCGTGCTGGCTGTGGTGCTCCCGGTCGCGGTCTTCCTGCTGCTGCACAACGCCATCGCCAACCCGATCATGCGCAACGTGCTGCTGGCCGGTGCCGCGGTCGGCGGGTTGCTGGCGCCGGACTATGTCGTGAGCGCGCTGCGCAAGCGCTACCAGGCGGCGATCGCCGACGGCCTGCCGGACGCGTTGGACATGCTGGTGATGTGCGCGGAATCCGGCCTCAGCCTCGAACCCGCGATCCAGCGCGTCGGCACCGAAATCCAGTCGGCCCACCCGGCGGTCGGCACCGAATTGCTGATCACATCGAGCGAATTCCAGATCAGCTCGGACAGCTCGGCAGTGCTCTACAGCCTCGGCGAGCGCACCGGACTTGCGGAGGTCAAGCGCGTGGTCGCCACGCTGGCGCAGACGCTGCAATACGGCACGCCGCTCGCGGAAGCGCTGCGCGTGCTGTCGGCCGAACTGCGCCAGGAGATCTTAACGCGATTCGAAGAGAGGGCCGCTAGGCTGCCCGTGCTGCTGACCCTGCCGATGATCTTGTTCATCCTGCCCAGCCTGTTCATGGTGGTGGGTGGACCGGCGATGCTGCAGGCCGTCAGGTTGTTCAAGCATTGAGGTCGTGACATGCGTCGCCTGTCGATCGTCGTCCTGTTGATCGGTCTTGCCGGCTGCGGCGCCACGGCATCCCAGTCCGGTTCCGGCACGGCGCCCGGCCTGCGCATCGCCGATGCGGCCATCGCCTCGGGGACGCCCGCCGTGGCGCTGCAGGCGCTTGAGGGCATGCTGGCCACCAACCCCCGCAACACCGACGCGCTGCTGCGCCATGCCCGGGCCAACATGATGCTCGGCAACAGCAGCGCCGCCGAGGCAAGCTACCGCCGGGCGCTGGCCGTCGACGGCCGCCTGACCGAAGCGCAGGTCGGCCTGGGCCGGATCCTGCTCGCCTCCAACGCCGCCCAGGCGGAGAAGCTGTTCGAACAGGCGCTCGCGCGCGACGCCAAGAACCCGGCCATACTCAACAACCTCGGCGTCGCCCGCGACCTGCAGGGCCGCCATGCGCAGGCGCAGGACGCCTATCTGCAGGCCCTGGCGCTTGCGCCCGACCTCACCTCCGCGCGAACCAATCTCGGCCTCTCGCTCAGCGTCTCGGGCAAGCCGGAGGAGGGCGCCACGATGCTCGGCCAGCTCGCCCGTGACGGCAACGCCGACCGCCGTGCGCGCGACAACCTGGCCCTGGCCCTCGCGCTCTCCGGCCGCACCGGCGAAGCCGACAAGGTGCTGCGCGAGGAAATGAGCGCCGCGGACGCCAGCCGGGCGCTCGCCGGCTACCGCGCGCTCGCCGACAACCCCGCGCCCTGAGCCGCGGACCTATTCGTCGCCCGCACCAAGCACTGCCAGGAAGCGGTCGTCGCGCCGCAGCCGGCGCCGCAGCGCCAGGATCTCGCTGCTTGCGGCCGGGTCCCGCCGGGCCACGGCCAGCGCCGCGAGCGTGCGCATGAACACGTCGCGCTGCGCCGCGCTGCCGCCCAGCGCATCCAGCGCCCAGGCGATCCGGGGCAGGGGCCCGGCGTCCTCGTCCCGGCCCGCCACGGCGCGGGCCAGCGGCAAGCCGACCGTCGCCGCCACATGCGCCTGGTCGCCGCCGCCGCGCCCGGCCGCCGCGATCGCCGCCAGCGTCTCCGCCGCCGCCGCCCGGTCGCCCACCGCCACCAGCGCCAGCAACCGGTGCAGCGTGGCGAAGATCAGCACCGTCTCATGCCGCCGCCGCCGCGCGATCCCCGCCAGCTCCGCCCAGCGGTTGCCGACATCGACACCCTCCTGGCGCAGCCGCCACAACAGCGACGCCGCATTGGCGACGTCGCGATACTCCTCGGACTCCGTCGGGCGCACCTCGCGGTCATAAAGCTCCAGCACGCGGTCGTGCCGGCCCTGCTCCAGGTGGAACAGGGCCAGGTGCCAGGCCAGGTGGAAGGCGAAGTTGTTGCAACCGCTCCAGGCCGGGCGGCAGCGCTCCAGCCAGGCAATCCCCGCCAGCGGCTGTGCGGTCATCTCGTAGACATGGGCGACGGCATGGATGCCCCAGGCGTCCTGCGGCTCATGCTCCACCGCCCGGCGGCCGGCGCGCTCGGCCGCCACGTAGGCGCCGGTCTCCTCCAGCCCGAAGGCATGGCAGCCCAGGACAAACCCGTAGCCGGGCTGCACCGGCGACCACGCCGGCAGCACCCGGGCCGTGGTCTGGCGCATGCCGGCGCCGTCGCCGGCCACGAAGCGCAGCATGGTCGCCAGCTTCACGAACAGCAGCACGCCGGGGCGACGCACCAGTTGCGCGTCCAGCACGTCCGCAGCGGCCAGCAACCGCCCCTCCAGCGCCGCGTCCAGCGCCTCGCACAACGCCGTCTCGTCGGCGGTCGATGCCTCTGACAGCGTGGCGCAGGCCGCCTCCCGTGCCAGGCGCGCGGCGTCAACCGCCACCGGCAGCGACCGCAGCACCTCGGTCATTCCCCGCAGCGCGTGCGCCGCGGTCAGCCCCGGGGCCGCCTCGATCGCTTGGATGAGCGCTGCCGGAGCTTCCGGCCGATAAGCCGCGAGACCCCGCACGGCGTCCGCGAATGCCTTCAGCGCCGGTCGCGATCCGCCCGCATGCGCCATGCCGAAGCGGTCGGTCCGGCCCGCTGCCGCTCGCTGCGGCCCCAGATGCGTCATCGCGTGGCTCCCGTGCCGTGCGGATAGATCGGCCTTCCCAGCGAGGACTCTGGCCCCGGCGGCGTGTTACGCCGCTCCTCCGCCCGCCGCCGCCGCAACGCGCCGTCCAGCCGCCACGCCACCCCGGCCATCACCGCGCTGCCGAGCGCGATCAGCGCCGGATCGATCCAGGCATGCCCCGGCCACAGCCGCAACGCCGCCGTCACGCCCCAGGACAGGAACAGGCCGACGCAGAACACCTGCAGGCTGTGCCGCCCGATCGCCGCCAGCACGCGGAACGGCGCGGTGTGCATCCAGCGCGCCTCGGCGGGCACGAAGCGGGCCACCAGCCAGGCCAGCGCCAGCGCATGCAGCAGCCGCGGCGGCACCAGTTCCTCCTTGCCCACCCAGGCCGACGGGTCCAGATGCGGCCACGGCGTGATCCCCGCCCAGGCCAGCCGCGCCGCCAACCCCACTGCCAGCACCAGCACCGCCGCCACGGTCACGCCGTCATGCCGCGGCAGGCCGTGGCCGCGCAGCAGCCGCCGCCGGCCGACCCAGGCGCCCAGCATGAACACCACCTGCCAGGCGAACGGATCGAAGGCGATGCCGGTATCCGGCCCCAGGCTGGGCACGTTCAGGCCGGTCATGCGGACCAGCAGGTACAGCCCCACCGGCGCGGCCAGCGCCGCCTCGCCGACGCGGCGCTGCAACGCGTCGAAAGCGGGCAGGGCGAGCATGCACCAGATGAAGATCGGCAGGATGCCCATGAACGCCGGCTGGTACAGCAGCGTCAGCGCCGCCGCCGCCGCCGGCAGCGGACGGCGCAGCATGAAGCCCCACCCCATGCCCTGCGCCTCGCCCGGCAGCACCGCGCCGGCCGCCACCACCATGGCGCCGAACAGCGCGAACACCAGCAGATGCGTGCGATAAAGCCGCAGCGTCCGCCGCATCATGTCCCGCGTCGCCGCCGCAACGCCGTCCCGCGCGGCGATGCGGGCGAACACGCTGCCCAGTACCAGCCCGGACAGGAACACGAACTGCTCCGAACTGTCCGACAGCCCCCACGACCCGTAGACCAGCCAATCGCCGGCGAACGAGCCGAACGCATGGCTGAAGAAGATCGTCAGCTGCAACCAGCCGCGCACCACATCGAGGCGCGTGTCGCGGGGCGGCGGCGCGGGGACGCGGGCATGCATGGGCAATCGCAAGCCTTCCGGTGCATCAGCGGCACTCGGCTGACCCGCCAGAAATGGGGGCGTTACAGCGGGCTTATAAGCCCCGGGTCCGGTCCCAGGTCGCCGCAGTCACGCCCCGTTCGATCAGCACGTATTTGCGCACCTTGCCGTTCTCGGTCACCGGCAACGCATCGGCGAACTCCAGATAGCGCGGCACCGCGAAATACGGCAGCAGCCGCGTGCAGTGCGCGATCAGCTCCTCCGGTGCCGGCGCGCCGCCCTCGGCCGGCACCACGGCCGCCATCACCTCGTCCTCGGCCATGTCCGCACGCACCGGAAACACCGCGGCATTCGCCACTTGCGGATGCGCCAGCAGCACCTGCTCCACCTCGTAGGCGGAGATGTTCTCCCCCCGCCTGCGGATCGCATCCTTCATGCGGTCGACGAAGCGGAAATACCCGTCGGCATCGCGCACCACCCGGTCGCCGGTATGGAAGCGCAGGTTGCGCCACGCCTCCACCGTCTTCTCGGGCATGCCCCAATACCCCGTGGCGAAGGCGAACGGCGCCTCCGCCCGCAGCACCAGCTCGCCCGGCGTCCCGTCCGGCAACGGGTTGTCCAGCGCGTCCACCACCTGCGCCTCGAACCCCGGCGCCACCGGCCCCATCGTTCCCGGCCGCTGGTGCTCGATGGTGGTGCCGATCACGAAATTGGTCTCGGTGGAGCCATACCCGTCCAGCAGCCGCACCCCCGTGCGCTCGGTGAACGCCTCATGGAACTGCGCCGGAACCCCCGGCGCCAGCGCGATGCGCACGCGATGCGCACGTTCCTCCGCCGCCACCGGCCGCGACAGCAGGATCGGCACCATCGCCCCCAGCAGATAGGTCACGCTGGCCCCGCTCTGCGCCATCGCCTGCCAGAACCGCGACGCCGAGAACCGCCGCTCCACCACCATCGTCGCCCCGTGCAGCAGCGCCTGGTAGAAGGTGTTGAGCGCGTTGGTATGAAACAGCGGCAGCGTCGTGCACAGCACGTCGCCCGGCCCGACGCCCAGCAGCGCCGCGGTGTTGAACCCCCACCACAACATCTGCGCCTGCGGGCAGCACACGCCCTTCGACGGCCCGGTGGTGCCGCTGGTGTAGAGGATCGCCACCGTATCGCCCGGCCCGGCGGCGACAGGCGGCACGTTCCCGCCTGCCGGCGGCAGCGCCTCGATCCGCCAGACCGTCAGCGCGCCCAGATCCACCGTCGCCAGCGCCGCCGCCAGCCCCGGCTCGACCACCAGCAGCCGTGCCCCGGAATTGTCCAGCACGTGCTGCAACTGCGGCCCGCGTGAGGCGACGTTCACCGGCACCGCGATCGCGCCCATCCAGGCGCAGCCCAGGAACAGCTCCAGGAACTCCGCCCGGTTGCCGCTCATGATCGCCACGCGATCACCCGCCGCGACGCCCGCCGCCAGCAATCGCCCCGCCGACCGCGCCGCGACGCCGGGCATGTCCGCATAGCGCCAGGCCACGTCACCAGCGCGGAACAGGATGCGGTCCCCGTACAGCGCCGCCTGCCGCACCAGCAGGGCAGGGAGGGTCCTCTCCAGCGGCGGGATCCGCTCCGCGGCGGCGTTCGGCATCGGCAGGCGTCCTCGTGCATCGTGCGGGGCGGCGACTCTGCGGGCGCGGCAACCGCAGTGGCAAGGTGCCGCCCACGCCACGATCCTGCTATGCTCCCCGCTACCACAGCGCAATGTCTTCCCGAACGGAGGAATGATGCCGCACCCGGCCCGCATAGCGATCCCGTTCGCCCTGCTGCTCGGCGCGGCAGCCCCGGCCCTCGCCCAGAACCAGCTGCCCGACGGTCCCGGCAAGGTGGAAGTGGAAGCCGCCTGCACCGGCTGCCACGAGGTCCGTCGCCTGACGGCCTCCGGCTACAGCCCGCAGGACTGGCGCAAAGTCGTCGCCATGATGCGCAATGTCGGTGCCCCGATCGCGCCGGAGCAGGTCGCCACCATCACCGATTACCTCATCGCCCATTTCCCGCCGAAAGTCCGGCCCGCCGCCGTCGCCCTTGAAGGCAGCACCCAGGTGTCCTTTCGCGAATGGGTCGTGCCCACGCCCGGCGCGCGCCCGCACGACCCGCTTGCCACCGCCGATGGCGCCATCTGGTATTCCGGCCATATGGCCAACCTGCTCGGCCGGGTCGATCCCGCGACCGGCCACATCCAGGAATTCCAGACGCCCACGCCGAATGCCGGTCCGCACGGCCTGGTCGCCGACGCCCAGGGCGACATCTGGTATACTGGCAACTTCTCCGGCCTGATCGGCCGGCTCGACCCGCGCACCGGCAAATTCACGGAATACCGCCTGCCGGACCCGAAGGCGCGCGACCCGCACACGCCGCTATTCGACCGCAACGGTACCCTGTGGTTCACCGTGCAGGGCGGCAACATGATCGGCCGCCTCGATCCCGGCACCGGCGCCATCCGCCTCGTCACCGTCCCCACGCCGCGCGCGCTGCCGTACGGCCTGGTGTTCACCTCGAAGGGCATCCCGTTCTTCGACGAGTTCGGCACCAATCGCCTCGGCAGCATCGACCCCGTCACGATGCACGTGACCGAGCATGTCCTGCCCAACCCCGGCACCCGCCCGCGCCGCATCGCCATCACACCCGACGACATCATCTGGTACACCGACTACGCCCGCGGCCAGCTCGGCCGCTTCGATCCGGCAACGGGTGCCGCGCGCGAATTCGCATTGCCTGGCGGCCCCAACTCCCAGCCCTATGCCATCGCCGTGCTGAAGGGTGCGGTGTGGTATGTCGAGACCGGCGTGAGCCCCAATGCCCTGGTGCGCTTCGACCTCGCGGCGCGGACATTCCAGACCTGGAAGATCCCCGCCGGCGGCGGCGTGGTGCGCAACATGATGACCACCCGCGACGGCAACCTCGTCCTGGCCGAAAGCGGCGTGAACCGCGTCGCCCTCGTCGAAGTGAAGTAGCGCGACGGTAAAAACCCCCTCTCCCCTTGCGGGAGAGGGCTGGGGTGAGGGGTAAGCCACCGCACCGTGTCAATGCCGGTGCCCCTGCACCCCCCCGGCACTGAGCGGCAACGGATGCGCGGCAATGTCACGGATCACCTCCGCCAGCGTCATCGGCTCGCCCGGCCGCCACAGCGCCCGCAGCCAGCCATTCCGGTCCGCCACGAACTGCGCCCCCGCCAGACCCTCCTGCGGCACGCCGGCAATGATGGCGAAGGCCGCCCAGGTCTCCGCCGCATTGGCCACGCACGCGGCGGGGTCCGGCTCGATTGGCCGCTTCCCGGCAAGGAGGATCGTCGTGACCTCGATATCCACGACCGGCGGCATCCTGGCAGTGGGCGCGGCGACGAAGCGCAGCACCCGTCGGCGCAGGTCATCCATGTTGATGGCCCGCCCGTCCGCGCAATCCGCGTCGAACTGGGGCACCGGCAGCGGGTGCGGCCACGTGCCGAAGACCCGCATGTTTTCCCCGGCATTATGGGCGCGCAGGAAGTCGATCAATTGCCAGCGTGCCTCGCTCGACAGCCGGCCGGCGAAGCCGGGCATTGTCTGGCTGCCATCCGGGCGGTCGATGCCGTGGGAGAGGTACCAGAACAACTCGCCATCGGTGTGCGCCCACAAATGCTCCGCCGTCAGGTCGGCCGGCGGCACCGGCGACGCGCGAGCGGCCGGGCCGTCGCCGTGGCCGGAGGCTCCATGGCAGACCGCGCAGTTCCGCTCGAACAGCCGGGCACCGCGCACGATGGCGCTATCGGCGAATTCGGTGGGCGAGGTGTAGAAGCTGGACGGGTAGGCCGGGATCAGCAGCGGCTGCAGATGCGGCACCGCCAGCGCCAGGACGACCGCGGACGCAGCAAGGGCCGGCCAGCGGACCCGCCGCCACGCGAGCCCCATCGCCGCCAGCGCGCCCGCCACGCCGCAAGCCAGCGCCGCCGCGATTACCGCGCGCCGAAGCGCGGGATCGGCCAGCGCCGTCAGGCTCGGGCGCCAGGCGAATGGCCAGATCGGTTGCTGATGCGTCGCCGGCATCGACGCGGCGAGGAAGGCCGCCGCAGCCACGACCGATGCCCCCGCGGTCACTTCGCAGGCCAGCGCCAGCAGCAGCAACAGGCGGGCCCGCGCGGGACGCATGCGGGCGGGGCGAATCCCCGCGAGCCGCTCGGTGAGCACGAACCGGTTGACGGCCGCCACCATCACCAGCAGCAGGAACAGCGACAGCTTCAGCGTGGCGATGTGGCCGTATCCCGTGCCGAGCAGGCCCGACAGGCCGCCGATGAACGCGCTCGCCTGCGCCAGCGCCGTGCCTGCCAGCACCAGCACGGCGGACACGCCGAGCGGCGAGAAACGCCGCAGCGCCATCGCCACGGCCGGCGCCGGCAGGGTGGCGGTCAGCACCAGCAGCGGCGCCAGGCCGCCAAGCCAGGCGCCGGCCGCCAGCAGGTGCAGCAGTTCCGAGCCCAGCAGCCCCGCGCCGGTGCTGCCGCCGACCGCGCCGGCGTGCCCCAGCGCCCCCTGCAAGGCCAGGGCGACCCCCGCCAGGACCAACGGCACGGGCAGGACGCCGCGGCGCACCCGCAGCAGCGGGAAGGCCACGACCAGCAGCAGCAGGCGCAGCAGCAGCAACTGGCCGAAGCGGGTGCGCAGCGCCACGGTCGGCAGCACGGCGATGGTTGCCGCCAGCGTGTCGGCGCCGGCGATCACGGCGGTTGCCGCGCCCAGCCACAAGATGCCGCCGACCAGCGCCAGCACGGCGCTGCCGCGTGCCAGGCCCACCAGCCGGCGGTGCGCGGCCGCGCCGGCCGCCCCTCCTGCCGCCAGCGCCGGGGGTGCGACCACCGCGAGGCTGGCCAGCGTGCCGAACAGCGACAGCAGCGCCAGCAGATGCATCGCGCGCAAAACCGATGCTGCGATGTCGATCGTCGCCACGGTCAGGGCGAACCCGGACTCACGGCGTCCCCCTGGGCGCCACCGTGACGGTGAAGCTGCCTTCGGTCCTGTGCGTGTCCACCGAGGTGACATGCCAGGTGATCGTGTAGGTTCCGGGCGGCAGCGGAGTCAGGCTGACGCTGAGCTGCTTCGCGTCGGCGGGATCGGCGTGCGTGTCGCCGGCATCCACCCGGTTGCCGGCGGCGTCCTGCACCGTGATGCTGCTGAAGCGCGGCTCCACTGCCTCGGTGAAGGTGATCGTGACGGCCGCCGGCGGCGTTTGCACCGTGGCGCCCACGGGCGGCACCGAACGCCGAAGCAAGGCATGCGCGAACGCCGGCGCCGCGGACAGGCAGGCGATCGCGGTCAGGACGGCCAGGGAAACGGGGCGCATCGCTGTCCTCTCCTCAGGCGGGGTGTGGGCCGGTCCGCGCGAACGGGCCCGGCCCATCGGCTCAGCGGAACCAGTCGACGACCGGCTTGCCCAGGCTGTGCGGGAACAGGTCGTCGAAGAACAGATGGTACTGCGCGATCACGCCGACATGCTTCCCGGTGTTGCTGTTGCCGGGAATCAGCGCCTCGATGCCGAACTGCCAGGTGTCGCCCGAATAGACCACGCCGGGCGCGAACAGCAGCTGCATCGGCAGGTTGTTCGGCCGCTGCGTCGGCGACGACCAGGTGATCTCCACCAGCGGCGTCATGCGTCCGAGCCAGCCGGGCAGGCCCAGATCCTTCACCTGCGATTGCAGGTAGGGGATGCTGTACTGGATCGACATCCCGCCGACCCAGCGGTTGGCATAGCCGTTGTTGAACGACCCATCCGGGTTCTGCTTCAGCGCGACATCGGCCGCCGCGAAACCCAGCTCGCCGGTGATGGCCAACGGGCGCAGCCAGCCGATCGGCAGGTCGCCCAGCCCCTTGCCGAAATAGACGGTCGGCTGGGTGAAGCCATACTGGTCGGCGCCGATCGAGGCCGTACCCGTCCGCCCGAACTCGCGTACCACGCCGACCGACAGCATGAATTCGTGCGCGGCGCTCACATAGGCCTGGTACTTCGCGGTGACCACAAGGTCCTGCCAGCCATAGCGGGTCTTGTCGTTCAGGGTCTGCAACGCCGTGAAGCCGGAGTTGAAGCCCAGTCCGAAATGCTCGGTGATCCGCTTGTCCCATTCGACGTTGAGATTGTACTCGTTGGTCTGGCCCGGGCCGCCATCGGCGCCTTGCAGCATCCAGCTGAATGTCGGCAGGGACGCTTCATCGGCGACCGCCGGATCGTCGACGGTCAGTGTCGTCACGAAGACGCGCGCCCCGGCGATGCCGTGCGCGTCGGCGCGGGTTGCGTGGGCGAGGCCGAGCAGCCAGACGGCCGCACAGGCCGCGCGTGGCAAGGTCAGTTGGTTCATCGAACCGCTTCCTGTCAGAGCAGATGAAGGCAAATGCGGCCCCCGTTCAGGCAGGGCCGCCGGCTTCCGATCGGATCAGGACAGGGCAGGGGGTGCGCGTGGCTGCAGCGGCGGCGCGCGTGGCGCCGCGGGACCCAGCGCCGGCTGGGGCGCCGGCGGCAGCGTCACGGACCACGCAATGCGCTGCGGCACCGTCGTGGTCTGCGGCGGCACCACGGCATGGCCCAGCGCATGGCATGCGGGGCAGGTGTGGTCCGAAGCCTGGTGTGTCCGGTCCCGCGGCCCGGGATCGCCGAGCGAGCTGCCCGGCGCGAGGCACAGCTCCGTGTGCGGATAGGCCTGCACGGCCGCCATCGCCAGGCAATGTGCAGGCCCACCGCCCCATTGCAGCAACAACAGAGCGGCGAGAACACGCGCGAGAACCGGGCGGAACCGCCTCATCGGCTCCTTATCTTCCGCTCCGTGGCGGCGATCAAGTGATGCCGGGGGCGCCTGCGCTTCCTTGCGCGTGGATCTCGACGGTGACATGCGACAGCTCGCGCACATGCGCCAGCCGCGCCCGATAGTGCTCGGGATCGCGTGGCGCGCGCGTCACGACCGACAGGATCGCGCCGAGGTGCCCCGGGCCGAGCCGCCACACATGCAGATCGGCGATCCGGTCGCCGTCGGCTTCGATGGTCTGGCGGATGCGGTCCACCGCAAGCTGATCCGGGGTCATGTCCAGCAGGATGCGGCCGGTGTCGCGCACCAGCCCGTACGACCAGTTGGCGATCACCACGGCACCGATCAGGCCCGCCACCGGGTCCATCCACACCCAGCCGAACGCCCAGGCCAGCGTCAGGCCGCTGATTACCAACACCGACACTGCGGCATCCGCCATCACATGGATGAAGGCGGCGCGCATGTTGTTGTCGCGATGCGCCCCATGGTGCGTCGCGTGGTGGCCGTGGCCGTGGCCGTGGTCGTGATCATGGTCGTGATCATGGTCATGCCCGTGGTCATGCCCGTGGTGGTGGTCATGATCGCCGCCCAGCAGCCACGCGCTGGCGCCGTTCACCCCAAGGCCGAGCACGGCAATCGCGATCGCCTCCCGGTAGTCGATCGGCACCGGTTCGAACAGGCGCGTGACCGCTTCGTAGCCGATCAGCAGCGCGATCATCGCCAGCACGATCGCGCTGGTGAAGCCCGCGAGGTCGCCCAGCTTGCCGGTGCCGAAGCTGAAGCGCGGGTCCTGGGCGTGCCGGCGGGCGTAGGCGTACGCCAGCGCGGCCAGCAGCAGCGCCCCGGCATGCGTGGACATGTGCAGCCCGTCGGCCACCAGGGCGACGGACCCGAACATCAGGCCGCCGGCGATCTCGGCGGCCATCATGGCCGCGCACAGCCAGATCACCACCCAGGTCTGGCGCTCGTTGCGCTGGTGGCCGCCGCCCAGGAAGAAATGCGTGTGGACGGGGAGCGGAACCTCGAAGGCGGACTCGCTCATGGCCAGTGCCTCACCGCAGATAGGAGCGGACGGCATCGCGCAGCTATGCGGCTGCCTCGCCGTTCAGCGCAGCGCTCAGTTTAACGCCAAACGGGATCGAGCGGGGCATATAAGGGCCGGGGTGAGGGGGCCTAACCGGTCTCCCCGCCAAGGTACAGCGCCGACAGCCGCGGATCGCCCAGCAGCGCGCCGGCGGGCCCGTGCAGCCCGATCTGGCCGGTTTCCAGCACATAGCCGTAATCGGCGCTTTCCAGCGCCGCCCGGGCATTCTGCTCGACCAGCAGGATCGACACACCGGTCGCCCGCAGCCCGGTGATGATCCGGAAGATCTCGCGCACGATCAGCGGCGCCAGTCCCAGGCTCGGCTCGTCCAGCAGCAGCAGCCGGGGGCGTCCCATCAGCGCGCGGCCCAGCGCCAGCATCTGCCGCTCGCCGCCCGACAGCGTGCCGGCGGATTGCCCGCGCCGTTCGGCCAGGCGGGGGAACAGCCCGTACACCTCGTCCAGCCGCGCCCGCAGCCCGGCGCGGTCGCGGCGATGCGCATACGCCCCCAGCACCAAGTTGTCGGCGACCGACATCTCCGTGAACAGCTCGCGCCGCTCCGGCACCAGGCACAACCCGCGCTCGACCCGCGCCTCCACGTCCAGCCCGGCCAGGTCGGCGCCGTCATAGGCGATGCGCCCGCGTGCCGGGAGCAGGCCCATCAGCGCGGCCAGCAGCGTGGTCTTGCCGGCGCCGTTCGGCCCGATCACGGTCACGATCTGCCCGGCCTGCAGCGACAGCGACACGCCGCGCACCGCCTCGATGCGCCCATAGGCCACATGCACGTCGTCGGCCTGCAGCAGGGCGGTCACGCCACCCCTCCGAGATAGGCTTCCTGCACCCGCGCATCCGCCCGGATCGACGCGGGTGGGCCCTCGGCGATCCTGGTGCCGAACTCCATCACCACGATCCGATCCACCAGCCCCATGACGAATTCCATGTCGTGCTCGACCAGCAGGATCGTCATCCCCTCCGCCCGCAATGCCCGCAACAGTTCGGCCAACTTCTGCTTCTCCAGCCGCCGCAGCCCGGCCGCGGGCTCGTCGAGGATGATCAGCAGCGGGTCGGCCGCCAGCGCGCGGGCCACTTCCAGGATGCGCTGCTGACCCAGCGGCAGGTTGCCCGCGAGCTCATGCGGGTTTGGGTCCAGCCCCACCCGGCGCAACTGCCGCATGGCCTCCGCCCGGATCGCCCGTTCCTCGGCACGATCGAGCCGCAGCGCGCCGCGCAGCAGCCCGGCCCGCGCCCGCAGATGCGCGCCCAGCATCACGTTCTCCAGCAGCGTCATGGTCGGCCGCAGCCGCACATGCTGGAACGTGCGCGCGATGCCGCGGGCGGCGATGCGCCGGGCCGGCAGTCCCGCGATGTCCTGGCCGAGAAAGCGGATGCGCCCGGCATCCGCGGTGGCGGTGCCGCAGACCAGGTTGAACAGCGTGCTCTTGCCCGCGCCGTTCGGCCCGATCAGCCCGAGGATCTCGCCGGCGCGCAGTTCGAACCCCACCTGGTTCACTGCCACCAGCCCGCCGAAGCGCTTCACCACGCCGTCGACCACCAGCACCTCGCCGCCCGCTGCCGGCGGCGCGCGGCGGGGCAAAGGTGGGGCGTCGGGCGGCACCGGCGGCGTGGCGCGCGGCAGCAGGCGCTGCAGCGACGGGATCAGGCCGCCGCGGGCGTGCTGCAGCACCAGGATGAACAGCGCCCCGAACACCACCACCTCAAGCTGGCCGGACTCCTTTATCAGCGCCGGCAGCAGGTCCTGCAGCGCGTCCTTGGCCAGCGTCACCAGCGCCGAGCCCAGCACCGCGCCGCCGATATGCCCGGCACCCCCGAGCATGGCCATGAACAGGTATTCCATGCCCGGCCCGACATCGAACGCCGTCGGGCTGATGAAGCGCTGAACATGCGCGAACAGCCAGCCGGACAGCCCCGCCAGCACGCCGGCCAGCACGAACACCGCGAGGCGGATGCGGAACGTGTCGATGCCCAGGCTTTCGGCCATCGCCGTGCCGCCGCGCAGGCTGCGGATGGCCCTTCCCTGGCGCGAGCCCAGCAGGTTGGCGCACAGCCACATCACCGCGCCCAGCGTCGCCCACACCAGGTAGTAGCCGGCCGTGCCGGACTGGAACGACAGCCCGCCCAATGTCACTGGCGGGATGGCGGAAATGCCATTGTGCCGCCCCAGCCCTTCGATATTGCCGAACAGGAAGAAGATCGCGAGCCCCCAGGCGATGGTGGACAGCGGCAGCAGATGCCCGCCCAGCCGCAGCGTCGCCGCCCCCAGCACGATCGCGACCGCGAAGGTGAAGGCCACCGCCAGTACCAGCCCGACCCAGGGCGAGCCGCCCTGCACCGTGGTCCACCACGCCGTGGCATAGGCGCCGATGCCCACGAACGCCGCCTGCCCGAACGAGGTAAGCCCGCCCACCCCAGTCAGCAGCACCAGCCCCAGCGCCGCCAGCGCGCCGATGCCGATATAGTTCATCAGCGTCACGAAATAATTGCTGGCCGCCAGCGGCAGGCCGGCCAGCGCCGCCACGGCCAGCAGCAGCAGGGCGCGCTCCTGCATCCGGCTCACAGCCCGTCCTCTTCCGGCTCTTCCTCCGCGCCGTGGCGCTGCAGCGCCGAGCGCAGGATCAGCACGGGCACCAGCACCGCGAACACCACCACTTCCTTCAGCGCGCTGTTCCAGAACGCCGTGAAGCTTTCGAGCAGGCCCACGAACAGCGCCCCCAGCACCGCGCCGGGATAGCTCACCAGCCCGCCGATGATCGCGCCCACGAACGCCTTCAGCCCAATGACGAAGCCGGAATCGTAGAACAGCGTCGTCACCGGCCCGATCAGGATGCCGGAGGCCGCTGCCAGCGCCGAGGCCAGCAGGAAGGCGGTGGCCCCCGCCGCACCTGGCCGGATGCCCACCAGCCGCGCCCCCACGCGGTTCACCGCGGTCGCCCGCAGCGCCTTGCCGGAGAGGGTGAAGCCGAAGAACAACGCCAGCAGCAGCGTCGCCAGCGCCGAGGCGGCCAGCATCAGCAGCATCTGCCCGGGGAAGAACAGGCCGCCGATCTCGAAACTCGCCGTGGTGAGCAGACGTGGCCGCGCGCCTTCCGGCCCGAACACCATCAGCGCGATGCCGGAGATGGCGAAATGCAGCACCACCGCCACGATCAGCAGCACCAGCACCGACGCATCGGCGATCGGGCGGAAGGCGATGCGATACAGCAACGGCGCGATCGGAAGGATCAGCCCGATCGTCAACGCCATCTCCACCAGCGGTGGCAACGCCCGCCCGGCCAGCAGGAACGCCGCCGCCACCGGCAGGCAGGGCAGCACGCCATAGGCCAGCAGGGCACGCCCCCATTTGCGCTGCCGCCCGGCAAGCTCGAACAGCAAGGCGAGGCCGGCAAGCAGCAGCACCAGCCACACGATGCCGGGGCGCCTGCCTTCCTGCAGGGCCGCCAGCGTCAACGAGGCATAGGCGATGAGGTCGCCGAAGGGGACGAAGACGACGCGGGTGACCAGGAACACCAGCACGATGCCGAGTGCGGCCAGCACATAGATCGCGCCGTTTGCCACCCCGTCCTGTGCCAGCAGCAGCGCCAGTTCCGCCGTCATGCGCCCCCGCCAGAGTGGCTGATTGCTTCAAGCTTAAAATGTCATAACGCTGAAGCAAGATCAACGAAGCATGCGAAGGCTTGCCCCGCAACGGCCGGTCGTCTACGGCGGGGCATGCATCGCAATCTGCAATTCGACTGCGTGATCGTCGGCCATGGCATTGTCGGGCTGGCGCATGCGCTGGCGGCGAGCCGGCACGGGTTGCGCACCGCGGTGATCGACCGCGACGCGCGGGCCGCCGGTGCGTCGGTGCGCAATTTCGGTTTCGTGACGGTGACCGGGCAGGAGCAGGGCATCACCTGGCGCCGTGCCATGCGCAGCCGCGACGTGTGGGCGGAGGTGGCCGAGCCGGCGGGGATCGCGGTGCATCAGCGCGGCCTGCTGATGTGCGCGCGCCGGCCCGAGGCGATGACGGTGCTGGAGGCGTTCGCGGCCAGCGACATGGGCCGCGACTGCCGCATCCTGCGCGGCGATGCGCTGGTGCAGGCGGCGCCGATGCTGGCGGGGGAGTTGCAGGGCGCGCTGCACAGCCCGCACGAGTTGCGGGTGGAAAGCCGCCATGCCGTGCCGCAACTGGCGGCATGGCTGGCGGCGGCGCATGGCGTCACCTTCCTGCCGCGCATGGCGGCGCTGGCGGTGGAGCCCGGCCGGGTGGTGACGCCCGGCGGCGTTCTGACGGCCGACCACGTGGTGGTGTGTCCCGGCACCGACTTGGTGACGCTGTTCCCGGAGATCACGCGGCGGCGCGGCATCACGCTGTGCAAGCTGCACATGCTGCGCCTGGCCGATCCGGGCTGGCGGCTGCCGGCGGCGGTGATGAGCGACCTGGGACTGGTGCGCTATCTCGGCTACGGCGTGGCACCCTCATTGCCGGCGCTGCGGGCGCGGCTGGAGGCGGAGCAGGCGGCGTGGCTGGCCGACGGCATCCATCTGATCGTGGTGCAGGATGCGGACGGAACGATGGTAGTGGGCGACAGCCACCACTATGCGGATACGCCCGATCCGTTCCAGCCGCGCGCCGTGGACGACCGTATCCTTGCGGAACTGGAGCTGGTGCTCGGGCGTCCCGCGCCCGAGGTGATCGAGCGCTGGACCGGCGTCTATCCCAGCGGCCCCGACGTGGCCTTCACTGAGGCGCCGATGGACGGCGTGCGGCTGGTGATGGTGACCAGCGGCACCGGTGCGAGCACCGCCTTCGCGATCGCCGAAGAGACGATGGCCGACCTGCTCGGCCTGGCGCCGCCGCCGCATGCGGCCTGAGGAGGCCTGGCCATGAAGCTGCAAGCCGTGATCCTGGACTGGGCCGGCACCGTGCTCGACCACGGCAGCCGCGCGCCGATGGGCGCCTTCGTGCGCGCCTTCGCGCAGTTCGGCGTGGCCATCAGCATCGCCGACGCGCGCGGGCCAATGGGCATGGCCAAGCGCGACCATATCCGCATGGTCGGGCAGGCGCCCGCGGTGGCGGCGGCGTGGCGGGCGCGGCACGGGCGCGATTTCAACGAGGCCGATATCGACGCGCTGTTCGCGGTGTTCGAGCCGATGAACGTCGCCGCGGTGAAGGACCACGCCGATCTGATTCCGGGTGCGCTCGACGCGCTGGCGGAGTTGCGGCGGCGTGGGCTGCGCATCGGCTCCACCACCGGCTACACGCGGCCGATCATGGCGGAACTGATGCCGATCGCGGCCGCCGCGGGCTATGCGCCGGAGATCGTGGTCTGCGCCGGCGACCTGCCGCAGGGGCGGCCGAGCCCGCTGATGATGTGGCATGCCATGGCGCAGATGGGCGTGTGGCCGGCGGCAACGGTGGTGAAAGTGGACGACACGCCGCCGGGCATCGGCGAGGGGCTGAACGCCGGCACCTGGACGGTGGGACTGGCGCTGACCGGCAACATCGCCGGCCTGTCCGCCGCGGAACTGGCCGCCGCGACGGATGGCGAGCGCGCGCAGATGCGGGCGCGGGCGACGCAGGAGATGCAAGCGGCGGGCGCCGACCTGGTGATCGACAGCATCGCCGACCTGCCGGGCGCCATCGATGCGATCGAGGCGCGGATGGCACGCGGGGAGAAGCCGCGCGGAGGGTGACCCGCCGCGCGGCTGCCGGTCGCAACTGCGTCAGGTGCGCGCGGCGTAGTGGGCGACGAAGCGGGCGCCCAGTTCGGTGAGCTGTTCGACCAGGGCGGCGCCCGTCGCTTCCGAGCACAACCGCGCATCGCCGCCGCGCACGCCGTCCGGGGCGATTTCGTGGTACTCGACGGGGACGGCGATTTCCGCGCCTTCGAACCGGGCGACGCCGAAAGCGGCCGCCGGCATGCCCAGCACGTCCTGCAGCGGCGTCGGGGCGGGAACGAGGTCGGGGCGCATCAGGTCGGGGAACAGGTGCATGGCGACACTGGTCAGCGGGTCGGCGCCATGGCCCGCGGCCTGCTTGGCCTTCGCCTCGCCGAGGATGCCCGGCAGCAGCGAATAGCCGACCTTCCACAGATATAGGCTGGGAATGAGGATGCGGTCGCGCAGATAGACCGCGTGCGTCGCCTCGTGGATGGCCTGCACGTTGCCGCCATGGCCGTTGATGACGACGATGCGCGACAGGCCGTGGCGCAGCAGGCAGGCGAGCATGTCCGTGATCACCGCGCGCAGCGTGGCCTGCTGCAGGGCGATGCCGCCGGGCATGGAGCCGAAATAATCGGCGCCGCCGAACGGCACCACCGGCGCCACCACCGTTTCGGTGCCGCGCGCGGTGGCGCGGCGGGCGATGTGCTCGGCGATCTTGTCGGCGGAGAGGTAGTCGCCCATGGGCGCGTGCGGCCCCTGGTCTTCCTGGCTGCCCATCGGCAGCAGGACCACCGGCCGGCGCGCGTAGAGCTCGCGGGCCTCGCCGCCGGTAATCTCGCTCATTCGAACTTTCGGGGACGTGCCTGCGACCATTGGGACCTTGCCGTTGCGATGTGTCGCCGGGATGGTAGGCTCGGGTTTCAACGCCCTCAAGGGGTCGCCCATGCAGCTGTCCCGCCGCGCTGCCTTGTCTGCAGCCCTTCTGCCGTTGCTGGCCCGGCCCGTGCGCGCCGCGCCGACGCCGGACCGGATCATATTCGGACTGTCCGCATTTCCACCCAGCCTGCTGCCGTTCGCCAATACCGGTGCGGCCGCGGCCACGGTGAAGCTGCTGATGTATCGCGGTCTGATGTCGTACGATCGCACCGGCACGCTGCGCGGCGAGCTGGCGGAGAGCTGGCAGCCCGATGGCGCCACCGGCTGGCTGTTCCGCCTGCGCGAGGCAGGCTTCCACAATGGCGCGCCGGTGACATCGGCCGATGTGCGCTACACGCTGGAGCAGGTGGTGGCCGAACGGTCCACTGCCTATCTGCGCAGCGCGCTGGCCGGCGTGAAGCAGATCGATACGCCGGATGCGCGCACGGTGCGCATCGTCATGGCCGAGCCGACCGCGACGCTGCCGGAATGGCTGGCCAGCCCGCATATGCCGATCATCGCCCAGGGCTCGATCGAGCAGCCGATCGGCGCGGGGCCGTACACGCTGACCGCGCAGGAGCGCGGGGTGTCGCTGGAGCTCACCGCGTCGGGGAAATTCTATCGTCCCGGACTGCCGAAGACGAAAACCATCCGCATGATCGCCTATCCCGACGAGAACCTGCGGCTGGCGGCATTGACCAGCGGCGATGTGGACATCATCGAATACGTGCCGTGGCAGTCCTTTGACGCGGTGCAGGCGAGCCCGGCGCTGAAGCTGGACAGCACCATGGGCCCGTTCATGAATCTGCTGTTCAACGGGCGCAGCGGACCGTTCAAGGACCCGCGCCTGCGCCTGGCCACCGCATTCGCCATCCGGCGCGAGGAGATCGTCAAAGCGGTGTTCTTCGGCCATGGCGCGCCGCTCGGCAGCCTGCCGATCGCGCCGGGCTCGGCCTATTACGACCCCAATCCGCCGAATGCCTGGCACTACGATCCCGACCGGGCGCGCAAGCTGCTGGCGGAGGCCGGCGTGCCCAACGGGTTCGACTGCACGCTGCTGGCGACATCGCAATACGGCATGCACCGCGATACCGGGCAGATCGTGCAGCAGCATCTGGGCGAGATCGGCATCCGCGTGCAGCTGTCGCTGCCCGAATGGGGGCAGCGCGTGGCGCTGGGCAATCGCGGGCAATACGAATTCGCCGTGTTCGTCACCACCGCGGACAGCAACGATCCGGACGGGTTGGCTGCCGTCACCGATGGCGAGTTGTCGCCGGTCTACAGCCGCAGTGCGGGGCTGGCGACACCCGAACTGCACAAGCTGTTCGCGGAGGGGCGGGCCGAATACGACACGGCGAAGCGGCGCGCGATCTATGCGCGCGTGGAACAGGTGTTCCTGCAGCAGGCACCGTACGTGAGCCTAGCATGGCGGGCGCAGGCGTATGGTATGGCGAAATCCGTACAGGGCTTCGGCACGTTACCGGGGGCACTGACGGGGAATTCGGGGATACTGCTGGAGGAAGCCTGGATCGGGTGAGGGGCGGGGCGCAAGACCTGGCCGGTCGGCAGCTACCTGGACGAAGGCCCCCGTTCCACGGACTGGCTGACCAAGGGCGTGATCAAGCAGCACCGGACCCTCGCGGCTTATGTCAACATGCTGCTGCGCGTTGGCTTCGCCATCTCCCATGTCGAGGAGTGGGGCCCGGCCGAGCAGCAGATCGCGTCGCGGCCCAGCCTGGCCGACGAGCGTCAGCGCCCGCCGTTCCTGCTTGTGGCGGCCCGACGCGACGGGCCCGGGCGCAACATCGCCGCGTAGGACGCTCGCCTGCCATCCGGGGGGCTGGCAAGGCGCTGCCGCGTGCGGTAGCGGTTGGACATCGGAAATGGAGAGGCTCATGACCTGGTCGATCGTCACCTACGACCGTGCCACCGGCGCCTTCGCAATCGCAGTCGCCACCAAGAACTTCGCCGTCGGCGCCACCGTGCCGCATGTGCGCGCCGGCGTGGGCGCAGTGGCCACGCAATCCATTACCAACCGCTATCTTGGCCCGGCGATTCTGGACGCGATGGCGCGCGGGCTTGCCCCCGATGCTGCCATTGCGAGTGCCATTGCCGGGGATGCCGGTCGCGGGTTGCGCCAGGTGCACGCGGTGGACCGTCATGGACGCAGTTCGGCCTGGACCGGGGATAATTGCGTGACGTGGTGCGGCAGCGCGGCCGGCGATGCGGTCAGCGTCGCCGGCAACATGCTGGCGAACGACGCTGTCGTGCCGGCGTCGCTCGCCGCCTTCACCGCCGGCGCGGGCCTGCCGGTGCCCGAACGCCTGATGGAAGGGATGCTGGCCGGTGAGGCCGCGGGCGGGGACCGGCGCGGCCGGCAGTCGGCGGCGATGGTGCTGACCACGACCGAGGATTTTCCCGACCTGAGCATCCGTGTCGATGATCACGCGGAGCCGCTGCCGGAGTTGAAGCGCCTGCTGGCGATTTGGCGCCGCGATCGCGCGCCCGGCCTGAAGCACGCGCCAAGCAAGGCCGATCCGGCGGGACTCATCGACCTGGACGCCATTGAAGCACCCTGGATCGCGAGGGGACTGGACCTTCGCCTGCGGCGGTAGGGCAAGTGACATCGGGCAGGCGATCTGCGCCTGCCTGATGACGTTGTTCATTACACAACAAGCCGGTCTGGCGTCGCGGTTGCGGAGCCTGAGTACTTGGCCTACCCTCGACATTGCTGGAATTCGCCGCATTCGGTTGAGCAGGCGGAAGAAGAAACAAGATCAATCGCGACCGTCGGCCGGGCGCAGTCTCGGACACGCCGACTAATTCCCAACGGAGAACCTTCATGTTGCGTCGCCAACTACTGGCAGGGGCTGCCGCTGCCGCGACCTTGTCCACTTCGGGCCTGCCGCGCCCGGCCATCGCGCAGACGGCGGCACGGACCTTGCGCTTCATTCCCGAAGGCAACCTGCAGAACCCCGACCCGATCTGGGCCACCACCACGGTTGCCCGCAACTTCGGCTACATGGTCTGGGACACGCTGTTCGGCGTGAACGAGGCGATGGCGCCGACGCCGCAGATGGTCGAGGCGTATGAGGTCGGCGATGCCGGCCTGACCTGGCGCATGCGGCTTCGCGACGGCCTGACGTTTCACGACAACACGCCGGTGCGCTCGGCCGACTGCATTGCTTCGGTGAAGCGCTGGATGAAGCGCGACGGCTTTGGCCAGCGGCTGGAGGCTGCGCTGAACGAGATCCGCGCCATCGACGACCGCGCCTTCGAGTTCAAGCTGAAGAAGCCGTTCCCGCTTCTGGCGTTGGCCCTGGGCAAGCCCACGGCCAATGTCTGCTTCATCATGCCGGAGCGGATGGCCACGACCGACGCCTACAAGCAGATCGACGAGTACACCGGCTCGGGCCCCTATCGCTTCCTGCGCGAGCAATGGGTGCCCGGCGCGCTGGCGACGTTCGCGCGCAACGAAGCCTATGTGCCGCGCCAGGAGGCTCCCAGCTTCGTCGCCGGCGGCAAGGTTGCGAATTTCGACCGCATCGAGTGGAAGGTGATGCCGGACCCGGCAACCGCGGCCGGGGCGATGCAGAACGGCGAGGCCGATTGGTGGCAGACGCCAAGCCCCGATCTGCTGGCGCTGCTGCGCAAGGCGCGCGGCGTGAACGTCGATCTGCTGGACAAGTTCGGCACCATGGCGGTGATGCGCTTCAATATGCTGCATCCGCCGTTCGACAACGTGAAACTGCGCCGCGCCATCCTGCCGGCGATCGTGCAGGACGATTTCATGGCCGCCGCCATCGGCAGCGAGACCGAACTGTTTGCGACGGGCGTGGGTGTGTTCACCCCGGGCTCGCCGCTGGCCAATACCGCTGGGCTGGATGTGCTGACCGGGCCGCGCGATCTGAACAAGGCCAAGCGTCTGGTGGCCGAAAGCGGCTACAAAGGCGAGCGCGTGGTGTTCCTCGCGCCCACCGACTATCCGGTGCTGTTTGCGTATTGCCAGGTCGGCGCCGACCTGCTGCGCAAAGTGGGCCTCAATGTCGATTTCCAGGCGTCCGACTGGGGCACCATGATCAACCGCCGCAACAACAAGGGAACCGTCGACAACGGCGGGTGGAGCGCGTTCTGCACGTCCTGGGAAGGGCTCAACCTGGCCGATCCCGGCGCGCATGCCCCGATCGGGGGGCAGGGTGAGAAGGGCTGGTTCGGCTGGTATTCCAGCCAGAGGATGGAAGATCTGCGCAGCGCCTGGTTTGACGCGCCGGATCTGGCCACGCAGAAGAAGGTCGCCGAGCAGATCCAGCTGCTGACATGGGAAGAGGTGCCGTTCTACCCGCTCGGCCAGGCGTTCCAGCCGCTGGCACGGCGCAGCAATATCGAGGGCATCGTGAAGGCGCCCTTCCCGCTGTTCTGGAACGTCAAGAAGACGGCGTGATGACATAGCGGGGGAGCTTGCCGCGGCCGGGGGAGGCTCCTCGGCCAGCGTGCGATCGTTGCAATATGCGGTCGGCGGCGGCTGGTGGGCCAGCCAGGCTGCGGCCTGCTTCCTCGTCCTTCGGTGCGCGGTTAACGTGCGTGAGGTGCTGAACGCGATCCTCTACGTAGTCGCGGCCTGATGCCCGTGGCAGGCTTCGCCGAAGAACCTGCGACCCAAGAGCACGGTGTGGGACGCCAACGGCGGCGGGTTACCACTTCTATTGTGCTGCACCAGGCCCACTGATCGCGCGTGATGATTGTCAAAGGCGAGCCGCAAGTGCTTCAAGCGCATGCGACAGCCGAGCGGGTTCTGCCGAACCTTAAACGGCAGGCCGGTCCTCTGGCGAAGGCGGACGGAGTGCATCTCGTAGGCGTAGACAAGCCGTTCGTTCGGCACCCCGTCGTCGCAGACCGCGTCGAAGGTCGAGACCGTGCCGCTGGTCCAGCGCCTCTGAGCCGTTCACGGGTGCAGCCTTGACAGGCGCTCATCCCGTGCTGATCGTCCGAGTATCGCAGTGCACCCGTGCAGCCTTTCGGATGTCAGGCGTAATGAAGCCCGGCATCGGGCGAGGGCAGACTTCATGTCGGATACATCCGCTCAGGCTTTCAGTCCCTACGACGATACGGAACTGATCAACAAGCACGTAGCCGGCGGCAACCACCGTGACGTGATCGGTGGGCTGTGGGACGAACTCGGTGCCCTCCAGGCGGATTTCCTGAAGGCGAACGGGTTGCGGCCGCAGCACACCCTGATCGATATCGGTGCGGGCAGTCTTCGCGCGGGGGTGAAGCTGGTTCCGTATCTTGATTCCGGCAACTACTACGCCATCGACCTGCAGGCAGCGCTGCTTGAGGCGGGCTATGTGCGCGAGATCGAGCCAGCCGGGCTGGCCGGCCGTTTCCCGCGCGGGAACTTCGCCGCCAATGCCGTTTTCGACGTCTCCGGCTTCCGGTGCATGTTCGATTTCGGGATAGCGCAGTCGGTGTTCACGCACATGCCGATCGCACGGCTGGGCGCCTGTTTGTCGTCGGTGGCGCCGCATTTCCGCCCTGGCGGGCAGCTCTTCGTCACGGTGTTCCTGGCGCCGCCGGGGGTGGCGGACAAGGCGTTCACCCAGTGGCCCGGGGGAGTCGCCACCTCGCCGGACCGCGATCCGTTCCATACGACGCTGCACGACCTGCAGGGCATTGCGTCGCAGGCGAGCGGTTGGCAGATGTCCGTGATCGGTAACTGGGCGCATCCACGCAACCAGCAGATGGTGCGCTTCACGCGCCAGGGGTGACGGTGGCGTGCCCCCCTCCAGCTGCCAGGACAGCTTTACGCTGCATGGACCGGAAGGCTTCCGGACGCGGCCGCCTGCTGCCAGCGCGGGTTTGGTGTCGTGGCGCGCAGGCGACAGCGCGTGTGCCCTTCATCCCTGGAGCGACGCGCCCAGTCGATCCAACAGGAAGCCGGTGCCGTGCTCGCGTGAGCCGGCGTCGTCGTAGCCGTCGAGGAAGGCGCCCTGTTCGGTGACCACAAGCCGGGTGCCCGTGCCCGCCGGCGTAAGCTCCACGGTGGCCAGGGAGACCGAGATCTTGCGATCGTCGAGGTGCATTTCGTAGGCGTAGACAAGCCGTTCGTTCGGCACGACGTCGTAGTAGACCGCATCGAAGGTCGAGACCGTGCCGCTGGTCCAGCGCCCGCTCACGCGCTCGCGCCCGCCGGGGCGGACATCCATTTCGCGCTCGAGCAAGGCATAGCCGTCGCCGCCCTCGAACCAGCGGGCCTTGGCCGCCCTGTCCGAGAGGGCGTGGAACACCACCGCCGGCGCGGCGTCGTAGGTGCGCTCCAGAGAGAAGCTGGCGTGAACGACGGAACGGCGCTCGGGGGCCTGGATCCGCGCTACCTCCTGCTCCAGCTTATCCAGGGTGGTGCGCCAGCCTTCCGGGGCGCCCGCGACGGCGGCGAGGAAGCTCTCGTCGTGAATATCGTATGCCTGATGAACGGTCATGCGGGTCCCGGCCCCGTCGTCCTCGAACGTGACGGTGGTGCGGGCGGTGAACTTCGGCGAGTCGCCAATCGCGACCCCGGACGTGAACACCAGCCGATCCGGTGGCGAGATCTCGATGTAGACGCCCTTGGACCAGATGTCCTGCCCTTCGGGCGAGCGCATGCAGATGGCGCAGACACCGCCGGGCCGGAAGTCGATCTCGGCCGCAGGCACGGTGTAGCCTTCGGGGCTGAACCAGCGCTTCATATGCTCGGCGCTGCTCCAGGCCTTGAACACCAGCGCGCGCGGGGCGGCAAACGTGCGGGAGATCACCAGGGGTGCGGGCTTCGAGCCGGTCTTCGTGTCATTCGTGTGAGTCATCGCCGCCTCCTTTGTCTTTCAGTTCGTTGAGATAGCCACCCAGCCGGTCGAGCTTGCGCTCCCACTCGGTGCGGCGGGCGTTGATCCATTCTTCCGCCAGGCTCAGCGCCCGACGTTCGATCCGGCAGGTTCTGACGCGCCCGATCTTTTCGGAGACCACCAGACCCGAGCCCTCCAGGACGGCCAGATGCTGCATCACGGCCGGGAGGGACATGGCGAGCGGGCGCGCCAGTTCGCTGACCGAGGCCGGACTGCGCGACAGCCGCTCCATCATGGCCCGTCGCGTGGGATCGGCGAGGGCCTGGAAGGTCAGGTCGAGCGGGGATGATTGGTTAAGCATGTGCTTTAGTATCATGGCGCGGACAGATAAGCAATCGCTTTAGTATTGGGGCCGAGAGCCTGGGTCCGGCCACGACGCGGTGCGGCTTGCGGCGAGACGCCTTCCTGCACCGATGCGCGATCCTCGTCCGGAGGCGGCCGGCGCGCGATTCATTGCTGCGTATCCAAGGCCTTCGCTATAATGGTGTGTGGTCTGATGAGGCGTTTCATGTCGGGCGAAAGCACGCGGAGACTCGCCGCCATTATCAAGGCCGATATTGCAGGCTATACACGCTTGATGGGAGCCGACGAGAAAGGCACCCATCTGCGGGTGCAGCGGCTTTTTCGCGAGTTGATCGAGCCGACGATTGCCGAGCATCGCGGGCGGCTGGTCAAGACGATCGGCGACGGGTTTCTTGCCGTGTTCGACAGTCCGGTCGAGGCGGTGCGTTGCGCGATCGTGATCCAGCAGAGCATGGTCGGCCGCAATCTCGAGCTGCCCAGCGCGCAGTGGATACGCTTCCGCATCGGGGTCAATCTTGGGGACGTCATCGTCGAGCCCGACGATGTCTTTGGCGAGGGCGTCAACGTCGCGGAGCGGCTGGAGCAGCTCGCCGAGCCCGGCAACATCTACATCTCGGGCGGGGTGTACGAGCAGATCAGATACAAGCTGGTTTGTGGCTACCAGTCCCTCGGCGACCGGAAGGTCAAGAACATCGTCGACCCGGTGCCGATCTACCGCGTGCTGCCGGACCCGGCTGCGCTGGCGAAGGCGACCCGGAGCGGCTGGAGCCGCATCGGATTGCTCGGCGCAGGCTCGATTATCGTCGCCGGCGTTGGATGGTACGCCTGGAACCGCGTGGCCAGGCAGCCCGTAGAGGCGGTCGCGGTCGCGACCCAGGCGCCCGCCAGCGCTGCGATGCCGCGTGCCGTCGCATCCGGGGGCGTTGTGCCGGAACCGCATGAGCCTACCGCGTCGACGCGGGCGGTCCCCCGCGTGGATCCGCCGGTGCCGGCGCCTGATCTCACGCCCAGCCCGCCGCCCGCCAATCCGGTTCCACCCCCGGCCGCTCGGACGCCGGCACCGGCCACCGAAATGCAGGCTGCGGCCGTCCCGCGGC
>NZ_JAPDNT010000011.1 GCF_025989185.1 Limobrevibacterium gyesilva | reverse complement strand
CCTAGGCGTGGTGTCCGGGCGGCCGGGCCAGCGCATAGGCGTGCCGCCCCGCCGCGGCCTCGTCGGCGGCGGCGATGGCGCCGGCGGCCGCGGCCTCGGCCGCCGGCCAGGTGGCCGCGGCGATGGGGCAGGAGGTGTCGGCGGTGTACCAGCCCACCTGGCCCACGATGGTGCCGGACGGGCGCGCGCCGTTGGCCAGCATTTCCGGGCTCGGGTGGATGTTGGGCACGAGTTCGGGCCCTTTCTCCGGCAGCGCCTCCCAGGCGGCCGGGCCGTCGCGCAGGAAATCCAGGTAGTCGGCGGGATGCACCGCCCCCAGCGCCAGCCGGTCGGCCGCCGGCGGGGCCGTCACGTCCATCCGCATGTCCCGGCAGGCCGCCAGCAGCGCCTCGGCGCGGGCGGGAACCTCGAAATTGCGCTTCACCGTGCCGCGCTGCAGGAAGAATTGCGGCGCGTGACGTGCCTGCACCGGGTTCCAGAAGGCTTTCATGCGGTCATCTCCGTCTTCGTGGCTGTCACGCTAGGAAGGGGCAGGGGGGTTGTCCATCCGCCTGGCGCCGACAGCGCAGCATGGCCACGACAGACCGGTCGTGGATTCATGGTCGCCCCGCCATGATGCCTGCCAGGAGCCATGCCATGATCCGCGACGCCGCCGAAGCCGACCTGCCAGCCATCCTCGCCATCACCAACGATGCGATCGCGAACACGACTGCGATCTGGACCTACGCCCCCACCACGCTCGAGGTGCGCACGGCGTGGTGGACGGAACGTGTCGCCGGCGGCTTCCCGGTCCTGGTGGCCGCTGAAGGCGATACGGTGCTGGGCTTCGCCAGCTACGGGCCGTTTCGCCCCTCGGACGGCTATCTGCACACCGTGGAAAGCTCGATCTACATCGCCGAATCGGCGCGCGGCCGCGGTCTCGGCCGCGCGCTCGTCGCCGCCCTGCTGTCGCGCGCGGCGGCGCAAGGCAAGCACGTCATGATCGCCGGAGTCGAGGCCAGCAACACCGCATCCTTGCGGCTCCACGCCGGCCTCGGCTTCGTCGAGACCGGAAGACTGCTGCAGGTCGGGCGGAAATTCGACCGGTGGCTCGACCTCGTGCTGATGCAGCGTATGCTGGCGTGAACGCAGCATTCCACGAGGACAGTTCATGCGCATCGCCGTCGGTGGCTTCATGCACGAAAGCCACTCCTTCGCCCCGCGCCCCACGCGCTACGTCGACTTCGTGCAGCCCGGCGGCTTCCCGAAGCTGACCGCCGGCGCCGGCCTGTTCGACGCCGTGCGCGGCACCAGCGTGCCGCTGGCCGGCGCCATCACCGCGGGTGCCGCGGCCGGGGCCGATCTCGTCCCGCTGGCCTGGGGTTTCGCCAATCCCGCCGGCCCGGTGCAGGACGAAGCCTTCGAGCGCATCTCCGCGCTGATCTGCGCCGAACTGTCCAAGGCGCTCGACGCTGGCCCGCTGGACGGCGTCTACCTGGACCTGCACGGTGCCGCCGTCGCCGACAGTTTCCCGGACATGGAAGGCGAGCTGCTGCGCCGCGTGCGCGCCATCGTCGGCGCCATTCCGCTGACCATCAGCCTCGATCCGCACTGCAACCTCACCCGGCGCATGGTCGATCTCGTCGACGTGCTGGTGCCGTTCCGCACTTATCCGCACGTGGACATGACCGCGGCGGGCAGCCAGGCCATGGCGCTGCTGATCGAGCGCATCCGGCGCGGCACGCCTTTGGCGCGGGCGTTCCGGCAGGTGAACTTCTTCCTGCCGCTGACGACGCAATGCACGCTGGTGGAGCCGATGCTGCCGGTGATGGAGGAGCGCGCGGCGCTGGCCGCCCGCAGCGGCGTCGCCGAGCTCGCCTTCTGCTTCGGCTTCCCCTACGCCGATTTCGCCGATTGCGGCGCGGCGCTTGCCGTCTATGCCGACACCCAGGACAAGGCCGATGCCGCCGCCGATGCCTTCCTGGCCTTCATCGACGCACGCGAGGCCACGTTCCGCCTGAACGTGGTCCCCGCCGCGCAGGCGGTGGCCGAGGCGATCCGCATCGCCGCCACCGCCGCGAAGCCGGTGGTGATCGCCGACACCCAGGACAACCCGGGCGGCGGCGGCCACGGCGACACCACCGGCCTGCTGGCCGAGCTGGTGCGCCAGGGTGCGAAGGGCGCGGTGATGGCGCTGATCAACGACGACGAGAGCGCCGCCGCCTGCCATCGCGCCGGCGAGGGTGCACGCATTGCGCTGATGCTGGGCGGCAAGTCCGATGGCGCGCCGCTGCAAGTGACCGCCACCGTGCTGAAGCTGACCGACGGCAAGTTCGTCGGCACCGGCCCGATGGCCAAAGGCAATCCCGCCGATCTCGGCCCCAGCGCATTGATCGAGGTGGCGCCGGACATCCGCGTGATCGTGGTGACCCGCAAGATGCAGGCGCTGGACCAGGCGCTGGTGCGTCATGTCGGCATCGAGCCGGGCGCGTGCAAAATCCTGGTGCTGAAATCGTCCGTGCATTTCCGCGCCGACTTCCAGCCGATCTCCGAGGCGGTGATCGTGGCGGAGGCGCCCGGCCCGGTCGTGGCCGATCCGGCGGGGCTGCCGTTCAAGAACTTGCGCAAGGGGCTGCGGCTGCGGCCGATGGACAACCGCGCGGTGAGTTGAGGGGCGCAGCGATAAAGGGAAGGGGACACGGAGAACACAGAGGACCGCGGAGGACACGGAGGGGTGCGGAGCGAAGGCGGCATCGTACGCCGTGGCAGCAGATGAAATGGCGCGCTGCGCGCGCAAGCAATCCTTCTCCGTGCCCTCTGTGGTCCTCTGTATTCTCCGTGTCCACTTCCCTTCTTCTCAGTCGGGCGCAGGCGAGTCGGATCAGGCGTCGCGCTTTTTCCGATACAGCACGTGGCGGGCCAGCCGGTGCCCCGCCGGCACGCGCGGGTGGTCGAAATCCTCGGTGGGGTCGCGCACCATGCCCAGGCGTTCCATCACCGCGCGCGACGGCGTGTTGACCACGGTGGTGAAGGCCACGATCTCGTCCAGTCCCAGCCGGGTGAAGCCGTCCGCCATCGCCGCCCGAGCGGCTTCGCTGGCATAACCGCGATTCCAGTACGGGCGGTCCAGGGTCCAGACCGCCTCGACGGAGGGCGCACTGGGCATGTCCGCAGGCACCTGGCTGAGCCCGACGAAGCCGATGAACGCCGCCACGCCCGGCGCCTCCACCGCCCAGATGCCGAAGCCGGTGCGGTCGAAATGCGCCCGCACGCCCGCGACCCAGGCGTCGGACTGGGCGCGGCTGCGCGCGTGCAGGAAGTAGCGCATCACCACCGGGTCGGCGGTCATGGCCGCCACCGCATCCAGATCGTCCTCGCGCCAGTGGCGCAGCACCAGGCGTGCGGTGGTCAGCATCGGTTCAGCCGCCCAGGGCGGCCCGCACGTCGGCCGCGCGCGGGATCGGCGTCACCGCGCCATAACCCTGGGTCTTCAGCGCCGCCGCGGCGGCGGCGTAGCGGGCCGCGGGCTCGGGCGCGTCGCCGGCGATCAGGCGGGCCAGGAAGCTGCCGCAGAACGTGTCGCCCGCGCCGGTGCCGTCGATGGGCGTGCAGGGAAACGGCGGAATGCGCACGCGCCCGTCCGGCGTCGCCAACAGGGCGCCGGCGGCGCCCATCTTCAGCGCCACGATCGTGGGGCCCAGGCGCAGATAGAAATCGGCGATGGCATCGGCGTCCTGCAGCCCGGTCAGGGTCTGCGCGTCCTCCAGGCTGGGCAGCGCGATATCGGCCTGCGCCACCGCGGCATGGATCACTGCGGCCGCGCGCGCCGGCGGCCACAGCCGCCGGCGATAGTTGGTGTCATAGGCCACGCGCACGCCGTTGCGCCGCGCCACGGCGATGGCGTGGAACACCGCATCCGCCGCGCTGGCGGAAATGCCCTGGCTGATGCCGGAGGCAAAGAAGATCTTCGCCCGCGCGATCACCGCCTCCGGCACGTCGGCGGGACCGATCGCGGCGGCGGCGGAGTCGCGGCGGTAATAGAGGAATTCATGGCCGTTGCGGCCATGCGTCACGAAATACACCGCGGTCGGCCGCTCGGCGGAGCGCAGCACGGCGGAGCTGTCCACGCCCTCGGCCTGCCACAGCTCGATGAACCGGTCGCCCGCGGGATCGCGGCCCAGCGCGGTCACGTAGGCCACGCGCGCACCCTGCCGCGCCGCGGCCACGGCGGCGTTGGAGCTGTCGCCGCCAGGGCCTTCCAGGTACAGCCGCCGCCCATCCGGCGTCGCCGGCTGCTGGTTGAACTCCAGCATCGGCTCGCCCATGCACACGAGGTCGACGGTCACGACAGGATCGCCTGAGCGGCCGCCGTGATCGCCGCGCGGTCGCCGGCGGCAATGCGCTTTTCGTCCACCAGCGCCCCGCCCATGCCCACGAAGGCGGCGCCGGCAGCGAGATAGGCGGCGACGTTGCCCGGCTCCACCCCGCCGGTGGGGCAGAAGGCGACGCCGGGGAACACGCTCGCCAGCGCCTTCACATGGCCAGGCCCGCCGGCCGAGGCGGCGGGGAAGACCTTCACCACGTCGGCCCCGGCATGCAGGGCCGCGCGCACTTCGGAGGGTGTCAGCGCACCCAACATCAGCACCGCGCCGGCATCCTGGCAGGGCTCGGCGAGCGCGGGGTCCACCCAGGGCGCGACGATGAAGCGGGCGCCCGCGTCCAGGCAGGCGCGCGCGGTGCGCACGTCCGGCACGGTGCCCGCGCCCACCAGCAGGTTCGCATCGCCGGCAAGCTCGCGGATCAGCGCCGGCGCGTCCGGAATGGTCATGGTGATCTCGAACACGCGCAGCCCGGCATCGTGCAGCCACTTCACGCCGGTCGCGGCGATGCTGGCGGAGCTGGTGCGCACCACCGGCACCACACGGGCGCCGCGCAGCTGCGCGATCAGGGTATTGTCGTTCATCGGCGTCTCCTTGGCGTCTGATACCAACGGCCCTTGCCGATGACCCTTCCATCGTCAAGGGCCGTTGGTATCGCGCGCCGGGTTGGTGGGCGGCGGCGCGCAAAATAACGACTCATACCAGCGGTCATTCTTCATGGCCGCTGGTACGAGACTGGCACGGCGGCCGCAACCGGGGAAAGGGTCAGCCCCCCGGGCCCGCGGTTGTGCGCGGATAGGCGGTCTGCAGGATCTCCGGCACCTGCACGTCCCAGTCCACCGTCGCCGCGCCGATCTTGCGCACGATCACCGCCGAAGCCTCATAGCCGCCGGTGTTCTCCGCTTGCCGGTAATGCTCGCTCCAGGCGCGCGGGATGATGTGCATCAGGCTGGACAGGTCGGTCCGCACGATCTCGAAGCCGGTTCGGCGGTTGAACAGGCCGTTCCAGCTTTCATCGGAGAAACGGAAGAAATCCCAGGGCACGTCGTGCATGCCGATTGTCTGGTGGCTGAAGATCAGCGCCATGCCGCCGGGCTTCAGAACCCGGTTCATCTCCACCGCCACCTTCCAGGGCATCGCCAGGTGCTCGAACACCGAAATGCTCTGGGCGAAATCGAAACGCTCCGGCGGGAAATGGCGGCTCAGCGCGTGCGCGTCGCCGACCACGTCCACGCCGGGGGCGGGCACGATGTCGAAGGTGGTGACATCGCATTCCGGATAATGCTCGCTGCGCTGAACCTGGCTGCGCGCGCGTCCGCCGATGTCCAGCAGGGTCGGCCGCGCCGATCCGTGCACCGCGATCCAGCCGGCGATGTGCTGCTTGAACGCGGGGAACAGCGAGTGCATGTGCTCGGCCGCCGCCAGCCGCAGCAGCTCGGTAACCGGGGTCTGCACCATCCGGCTCCCCAGCGTCAGCTCCAGCACCCCGTCGCCGGGGAAGCGCGCGGGGTCAACCAGCGCCTCCACGAAGATGTCGTAGCCGCCGCCCGGCAGCTTGCGGCATGCGGCCTTCTGCATCGGCGCGGCCCCGCCGAACAGCACCCGGGCCGAGGGTTCCGCGCGCGACAGCAGGACGCGCGGGCCGAACACGGCGGCGGTGTCGATTGCAACGTGCAGGCGGAAATAGGAGAAGAACAGGGTGCAGGTGGAAACCAGCATGTGGCGCCCGCCATTCAGGACCGGCAAGGCGCGAAGCCGGCGGCGGATGCGGCCGAGCACGGGAAAGCGCCGTTTCAGACGCAGCAAAGGCATCGGCGGCAACTCCGGCGCAGGTCATTCACGGCCGGTAAGCGGCCCAGTCGGCATGCCGACGGCCGACATATGGCACACAAGCCGCGGGACAGCGAGTTTGCCGAGGCGCGTCAGCCCCGCGGGAGGGTGTCGCCCGCCGCATTGCCCGCCCAGGCTTCCAGGCGCTTCGCGGCACTGTTCAGCGTGCCGACCCGGCTGTCCAGCGCGCCCAGCTGCTTCTGGTAGCCGCGCAGCGAGCCTCCCAGGCCCTGCATCGAGTCCTGCAACGCGCCGATGGCGCCGCGCCACGTCGCCACCGCCGTCCGTTGTGCCGCCAGGGCCGTGTCCAACGCGGCCAGGGCCTGCTGCAGGCGCGTGCGCGGATCCTCGGACAGCACCGGCACACGCTGCGGGAAGGCGATGATCTCGGCAGAGCGGCGCTCGTCCATGGTTCTGCTCCAACCCTTGAGGGTTCGTTAACAAAACATGGAAACGCGCAAAAATAGAGCAGAAAGTTAAAAAATGATTTTCGCGCCGAGCAGCCGCAAGGTCAGGACCGTCACCAGCGTCGCCACCACGACCAGGCTCAGCCCCCAGCGCATCCACATATAGCCGGACGGCACCAGCCCCTGCCGGTAGAGCCGCGCCTCGCCCAACACGGTGCCGACATAGCCCAGAATCAGCAGCGCCAGCCCGAATTCCGCCGGCACCGCCAGCGGCGACAGCAGCGCGAGCCAGCCGATCAGCGACGGCACGACGCCCAGCGCCAGACGCGGACGGACGCTGCGGTCCTCCGGCGACCCCAGCACGAAGCCCCAATGTACACCGCCGAGAAAGGCCAGTACCACCGCGCCATAGGCCATCAGCGCCGTCAGGTACTGCGCTGCCCGCTCGTCCGGCACCGACAGCGCCACGATGCCGCAGACGATGAAAGGAATCAGCCCGGCAATCCCGAGGACCAGCGCGAAAGGGGGCAGGCGCAGTTGCATCCGGTTTGTATAGACGCTCGGCCGGCCCCGGGCGAGGGGACCGGCCGCGCGCCCGCGTCAAAGAAACTCAATCGCCGGCGGCGCTATGCGACCATTCCGCGCCCTGAGGCAGCGCCGGTTGCGGGGAAGCGGCCGGGCGCAACGCCGGCACCAGGCGCCGGGCCGGCCGGCTGGCCGCGATCGAGACGAACACCGAGGCGGCATAGGGCAGCGCCTGTGTCAGCAGCACCAGGCTCCACAGCACCGCCTCCCAGGTGGCGAAGCGGTGCGCGACGGCCACGCCAACCAGGGCCGCCAACGTCAGCAGCAGCAGAACCGCTTCCTCGCGCGCCATGACCAGCCCCTGCACCAGGGCGGGCGCGTCCTTCATCTTCGGCGTGCGCAGGAACGGCGCGCTGCGGACCACCAGGCCCTTCCACACCGCCTTGCCGATGGCATGCGACAAAGCGAGCCCGGCGACGGCGGCCCCGGCCCGGTCGGCCAGGCCGCAGGGAACACGATTGCGATACAGCATAAGTATCTGTACCAGCTTGAACACGAACAGCCCCACCGACGGCAGCATGAACAGCACGATCGGGAACTCGAAGCGTTGCGGCGCCAGGATCAGCCCCACCGACCAGCCAAGGCCGAGCAGCAGGAACACCAGCCCCAGCGCATCGCCCACCCAGGGCAGCCAGCCGGTCACGAAATGCCAGCGCTGGCCCAGCGTCAGGTCACGGTTGAACGGGTTCAGCAGTGCCGCCCAATGCCGGCGGCAGATCTGCATGGCGCCGTAGGCCCAGCGGAACCGCTGCTTGCGATAGGCGGCGAAATCGTCGGGCATCACGCCGCGGCCGAAGCTGCGGCTGGAATAGACCGCCTGCCAGCCCTGGCGGAACAGCCGCAGGCCGAGTTCGGCATCCTCGCAGATGCACCACTCCGCCCAGCCGTCCAGCGCCACCAGCGCCTGCTTGCGGATCAGCGTCATGGTGCCGTGCTGGATGATGGCGTTGCGCTCGTTGCGGGTGACCATGCCAAGGTGGAAGAACCCGGCATATTCCCAGAACATCAAACGCTTGAAGAAGGTTTCTCCGCTGTCGCGATAATCCTGCGGAGACTGCACGAAGCCCACCGCGGGATTGGCGAACTGCGGCACCATGCAGCGCAGCCAGTCCGGCGACACCGCATAGTCGCTGTCCAGCACTGCCACCACGTCCGCGTCCGCGGCGGTCTCACGCAGGGCGAAGTTCAGCGCCCCCGCCTTGAAGCCCGGCCAGCGTCCCAGCGTGAAGAAGCGGAACCGTGGCCCCAGGCGGGAGCAGTGCTCGGCCACCGGCTCCCACAGACCGGGGTCGGTGGTGTTGTTGTCCACCACCAGCACCTCGAAATCCGGGTAGTCGAGCTCGGCGAGCGCATCCAGCGTGCGGCGGACCATGTGCGGCGGCTCGTTGCAGATGGGCACGTGGATGGAGACCTTGGGCAGGGGCGCGTCCATGGGCGCCGGCAGGATGGCCGGGCGGCGGCGCCAGACGCGGCCCCAGATGGTCTCCGCCAGTTCGAAGCTGTCGGCCAGCAGCAGCACCAGCAGCAGCGCCTGCCCGGCGGCGAGCAGGCCCCAGACGACGCCGGCCCACGCCGACAGGTACTTGCCGGCCATGGCCAGCAGCACGCAGGCGAGGGTGGCGGCGAAGCCCTGGGCCAGTCCCGCCAGCAGCAGCTTGCCGGGCAGGCGGATATCGGGCCGACGCGACAGCAGCAGCCAGGCGATCACCGCGGCGAGCCCGGCGCTCGGCGCGGCCCAGAGCGGCCAGGAGGGGGTTTCCTCAACCGGTCCGACCATCGCCCACTTGGCCTGCCGGTCCAGGTCCAGCATCCCCCAGTAGCCGGCGGCACGGCCCTCGAAGCTGGTCTTCCAGGGCTGGTCGAACGCCTCCATGACGAAATAGTCGAGGCCGTGGGCCTGCGCGTCGGCGAAGAAGCGGCGCAGGAACAGCGCCTGGTTCACCCGGCTGGCATGCGCCGCCCCCTGCGCCACGCCGTCCGACGGCCAGCCGACCTCGCCGATGACGATGCGCTTGCCGGGGAAGGCCGCGTGCACCGCCGCGAGCTTCTCCAGCAGGAACCGCTGCGCGTCGTCGACGGGCAGGCCTTCCCAATAGGGCAGCAGATGGATGGTGATGAAGTCGACCGCCTGAGCCAGCTCGGGATGCTTCAACCAGACATGCCAGGGCTCGGCAGTAGATACTGGAATATCAAGAGATTGCCGCGCCTGGTTGAGGTAGTTGACGAGCTCGCCGACGGTGAGGTCGCCGCGCAGCACCGTCTCGTTGCCGACCATCGCGCGCTCGACATTGTGCGCCCCGCGGGCGGTCTCGATCAGCCGGTCGAGTTCCTGCCGGTTGGCCGCGGCATCGCGCGACAGCCAGGCGCCCAGCGTGACGTGCAAATTCATCCCCGCCGCGAGTCGCGGGATGTCCGCCATCCGCCCCTGCACCGTGTAGGTGCGGATCCGGTCGGTGATCCCAGCCGCGGTCGCGAGATCGCGGCGGATCTCCTCGGTCGTGGGAAAGCTGCCATCCTCCGGGCTCTGGCCGCGCTGGAACGGGGAGAAGGCGAGGCCGGCGACGCGCCCGTGGAAATCGGGCACGGCGGCCGGGCGGTTGACGCCGGCCCAGGCCAGCATCGCGAGGCAGGCGCACAGCAGCACCGCCAGCAGCGTGGCGGGGTGCAGGAAGGCCGAGGCGCGGCCGGCCGAGGGCGCATCGGCGGGCGCATCGGTTGTGGCGACCGGCCGGATGGCGGCGTCAGCGGGAACAGTGCGTGTCATGGTCGTTATCCCGAACGGTGCGGCGGGTCCGCGTCAGCCTGTTGAATGCCTGCACGCCATGGCATCGCGCTGGCGGCACTATGTCGGAAGGAAGGCATCGGCCAGGCGCACCGCGATCTGCCGCGCCGGGATCGTTCCGCGTTTTGCTGTGCGACCGGCGGCGTCCGCAAGCGTTACACCCGCACGGCACTTATTCCCGCCACGCATCGGCTGGCGCGCCGAGGTGGCGCGCGTGCCTATCGGGCCCAAGGCCGCTATCTTGCCGGTTGCCCCGGATGCCGCTCGTGGCGTCTGGAGGGGGCGGGTTGCCGCGTGGGCGGCCGAATCGACTGCCGGGACGGACGCATGGGTATCGCCTTGGACATTGCCGTATTGCTGGTGCTGATCATCCTCAACGGGGTGTTCGCGATGAGCGAACTGGCGCTGGTCTCCTCGAACCGTGCGCGGCTCGCGGTGCTCGAACGCAAGGGCGTTCCGGGGGCGACCCTGGCGCGGCTGCTGGCGGAGGACCCGCAGCGCTTCCTGCCGGCGGTGCAGGTCGGCATCACCCTGGTCAGCATCCTCGCCGGCGTGTTCGGCGGCGCGCATATCGCGGCCGTCATCACCCCGATGCTGGAGCAGGTGGCCTTCCTGCGCCCGTTTGCGGGGACTTTGTCGCTGGCGATCGTGGTGGTGCTCATCACCTACCTGACCCTGGTGGTGGGCGAGCTGGTGCCGAAGCAACTGGCCCTGCGCCACCCGGAGCGGGTGGCTGCGGCCGTCGCCCGGCCGCTGGCCGCGCTGGCGCGGATCACGCTGCCGATGGTGTGGGTGCTCAGCGCCTCCTCGGCGCTGGTGTTGCGGCTGTTCGGCGCGCACCGGGCCGCACCGCAGACGGTGACGGAGGAGGAGCTGAAGGCGCTGCTCGCCGAGGGCGAAGAGACCGGCGTGCTGGAGAGCGAGGAGCGCGACATGATCGAGCGCGTGCTCCGGCTCGCGGACAAGCCGGTGCGCGCGATCATGACGCCGCGCACGGAAATCGCCTGGATCGACCGCACCGACCCGCCGCGGGACATCGCCCAGACGTTGAAATCGGCGCCGCACTCGCGCTTCGTGGTGTGCGACGGTTCCATCGACAACGTCGTGGGCGTGGTGCAGGCCAAGGACATCCTGGACCTGATCCTGGACGGCAAGGACCTGTCGATCGGCGCCGCGCTGCGCCAGCCGATCGTGATTCCCGATACCGTCACCGCCCTCGATGCGCTGGAGCGGATGAAATCCGACCCGCTCGGCCTTGCCCTCGTGCTGGACGAGTACGGCAGCTTCGAAGGCGTGGTCACCGCTGCTGACGTATTGCAGGCGATCGTGGGCGATGCCGAGAGCGCGGAGCCCAAGGACGGCGAGGGGGTGGAGGAAGTGGAGGGCACCCTGCAGCTCGACGGCTCGATGCCCGTGGACGAGCTGAAGGCGCGGCTCAATCTGCCCGACCTGCCGGCCGAGGGCAGTTATCACACGCTCGGCGGGCTGATCCTGGCGCTGCTGCGCCGGGTGCCGCATGCCGGCGACCGGATCGTGTTCGGCGGCTGGCTGTTCGAGGTGGCGCAGATGGACGGGCGCCGCGTCGACCGCGTGCGCGCCGCCCGCGAGCCGCTGGCGGAGGGGTAGTCAGGTCCGCAGATTCGCCCGGTCCATCAGGTCCTGCGGCACCCAGGCGCGCACCAGCTTCCACGACAGGCCATGGCGCCAGGACGGGCCGCGCAGCTCAAGCCGCACGCGCAACGGCGGCTCGTCGGGTTCCTGCCCGGCCGTCCGCACGCGCAGGGTGAAGCTGGTCGGGCTGTCGAAGAAGGCCCGCTCGATGCAGCCGAGATCGAAGATCGCGGCCCATTCGGAACTGGCTGGCACCGCCTCGTCGGTCTGCATGGAATGCACCACCAGCACCACGCGTTGCGGCGTGATCTCCTGGTCCACCAGGCTGCCGGCAATGCCGTTGAGGAAGCTCGACCCGAACGGCGGCAGGCTGTTGCTGGACTCCATCTCCTGGGCGGGCATGCCGATGATGCCCTCGGCGATATCGTTCTTGAGGCCCTGGCGAACCGCGTCCCAGTCGACGATCTCGGACAGGGTGGCGGCGTCCTGCTCATGCAGGGCCTGGTAGAGCCGCCACATCGTCACGTACGGGGCAGAGGCATAGGCCAGCCCGACCGCCATCAGTCCGGTGAACAGCGTTTTCCTGCCAGGCATGAACACGCTCCCGTTCTGGGCCGTGTCGCGCATCTCCGGCGCAGCCATACCGGGCGAACGCGGCGGTTGCTGTGCAATCTTTGGCACATTCCCTTGATTTGGTGCAGACATTTCTGCGTGCGGGGCAGCCGGCTCACGGTCAACTGAGCCTTCCGGCAGCCTTGAGGGCCTGCCTGGCGCCGGTGTCCCGAATCTGAAGTTCGCACAGGTGGCGAACTTCAGATTCGGGACACGAGCCCTTTGTTTTCAGTGGCCTGCTGACCCCGGCGTCCGCCGCAAGACGCGGCGAACTTCGGGGGCAGGGCACTAGGCGCTCCGCTCCCGTTTGGCCAGCGGCACCGAGAACTGCGGCTCGGTGTCCCAGGGGAACAGGATCCAGGTGTCCTGGCTCACTTCGGTGACGAAGCTGTCCACCAGTACCTTGCCGGCCGGTTTGGCGTAGACGGCGGCGAAATGCGCCTTCGGCAGCAGGCCGCGCACCACCCGCGCCGTGGAGCCGGTGTCCACCAGGTCGTCCACGATCAGGAAGCCGGTGCCGTCCCCGGCGGCGGCCGGGTGCTTGGTGACGACCGGCTGGCCCTTGTCCTCCTCGTCGTAGGTGACCACCGAGACGCTCTCGACCAGGCGGATGTCCAGCTCGCGGGCGATGATGGCCGCGGGAATCAGCCCGCCGCGGGTGATCGCGACCACGCCGCGGAACGGTCCTCGCGTGATCAGCCGCCAAGCCAGGGCGCGGGCGTCGCGGTGCAGCTGGTCCCAGGTGACGGTGTAATAATGTGCGGCCATCAGAACATGCGCCCGCCGTCGGGCACCTTGAAGTCGGGCCGCAGCAGCACGACCGCGCCGTCCTCGTCCGGCACGCCCAGGGTCAGCACCTCGCTGAGGAAAGGGCCGATCTGGCGCGGCGGGAAGTTCACCACGGCCAGCACCTGCCGGCCGATCAGCTGGTCCAGCTTGTAATGCACGGTGATCTGCGCGGACGAGCGTTTGATCCCGATTGCGTCCCCGAAATCGATCCACAGCTTGAAGGCCGGCTTTCGCGCTTCCGGGAAGGTCTGCACGTCGACGATCGTGCCCACCCGTATGTCCAGCCCGTCGAAATCCTCAATCGTTGCCACCGGCCTGTCCGTCATGCATTGAACCCATATGATCCCCGCTCGGCAGCCGGTTGCCAATGGGGGGGACAGGTGCCAGCGTCCGGGTGGGAGGGGCGGGAATGGATTTCCGGCTTGACGGGATGCGCGCACTGGTCACCGGTGCCAGCGCAGGAATCGGGCTGGCCGCGGCGCAGGCGATGGCGGAGGCCGGCGCGCATGTTGTGCTCGCGGCGCGGCGGACGGCGCTGCTGGATGCGGCGGTGGCCGGGCTGACGGCGAGGGGGCTCGCCGCCGAGAGCCTGGGGCTGGACGTGACCGACGCCGCCGAAGTACAGGCGGCGACCGCCCGGGCCGCTCCGTTCGACATCCTGTTCAACAATGCCGGCATCAACCGGCTGCAACCCTTCCTGGACATCGACCTCGCCACCTTCGACCTGCTGTTCGAGGTGAACGTGCGCGCGGCCTTCGTGGTGGCGCAGGCCGTGGCGCGACGCATGGTCGAGACCGAGACCCGCGGCAGCATCATCAACATGTCCTCGCAGATGGGCCATGTCGGCGGCCCGCGCCGCGTTGCCTATTGCGGCACCAAGCATGCGGTCGAGGGCTTCACCAAGGCGATGGCGCTGGAGCTGGCGCCCTACGGCATCCGGGTGAACGCCGTTGCCCCCACTTTCATCGCCACCGAGCTGACCCGCCCTTTCCTCGACGACCCTGCCTTTGCAACCGACGTGCTGTCGCGCATCCCGCTCGGCCGCGGCGGCGAGGTGCAGGATGTCGCCGGCGCGGTGGTGTTCCTGGCCTCGTCCGCCGCCGCAATGGTCACCGGCACATCGCTGCGGGTGGACGGCGGCTGGACTGCCCAATAGACCGCATCAACACAGACCATCAGGCTGACTCGAACAGGAGACGACCCTTGCGCGATTTCCACTTCCCGGGCCGAAGCCCCGTGCTTGCCACGCACGGCATGGCCGCAACCTCCATGCCCGCGGCCACGCTGGCGGCCCTCGACGTGCTGCGCGCCGGCGGTAACGCCCTGGACGCGGCGGTGGCTGCCGTCGCCGTGCTGTGCGTGGTCGAGCCGGCCTCGACCGGCATCGGCGGCGACTGCTTCTGCCTGTACGCACCCGCCGGGCAGAAGAAGGTCGTGGCGCTGAACGGCTCGGGCCGCGCCCCCGCGGCGGCCACGATCGACTGGTACGAGAAGCACGGCATCGCGGCACTCGAGAACACGTCGGCGCACGCGGTGACGGTCCCCGGCGCGATCTCGGCCTGGGAGACGCTGCTGGCCGCGCACGGCACCAAGGGACTCGACGAGCTGCTGCAGCCGGCCATCGCCTATGCCGAGCAGGGCCATCCCATCCATTCGCGCGTCGCCAATGACTGGATCGGCGCGATCCCGAAGCTGCAGAAGAACGGCACCCACAAGTTCCTGCCCAATGGCGGCGCGCCGAAGATGGGCGACATGTTCGTGCAGGCCGAGCTGGCGGCCACGCTGAAGGCGATCGCGAAGCACGGCTCGAAGGCGTTCTACGAAGGCCCGATCGCCGCCGATATGGTTGCCGCCCTGCGCGCGCGCGGCGGGCTGCATACCGAGGCCGATTTCGCCGCCGGCCGCACCGCTGCCCAGTTCGTCGATCCGATCACCATCGACTGGCAGGGCCGTCAGGTCTGGCAGTGCCCGCCCAACGGCCAGGGCCTGCTGGTGCTGATGATCCTCGGCATGCTGGAGGGCTACGGCCCGGCACCGGACGGTGCGTTGGGCACCACACGCCTGCACCGGCATATCGAGGCCTGCCGCTTGGCCTTCCGCGACCGCGACGCCTTCCTGGCCGATCCCGGCCAGGTCGAAGTGCCCGTGGGCAAGCTGCTCGACCGCTCCTATCTCGAAGAGCTGCGTCGCATGATCCGCGACGATGCGGCGATGAAGCACATGCCGGCGGCCGGCGAGAGCGCGTTGCCCGTGCATGCCGACACCGTCTATCTCTGCGTCGTCGATCGCGACGGCAACGCCTGCAGCTTCATCAACTCGCTGTTCGAGGGCTTCGGCTCCGGCATCCTCGCCGAGAAGTCCGGCGTGATGCTGCAGAACCGCGGCTTCGGCTTCCGGCTGGAGCGCGGCCATCCGAACTGCATCGCGCCGAACAAGCGGCCGATGCACACGATCATCCCGGGCATGGTGACGCAGGACGGCGAAGCGGTGATGCCCTACGGCGTGATGGGCGGGCACTTCCAGCCGATGGGCCACTCCCTGTTCCTGACCAACCATTTCGACTACGGCCTGGATATCCAGGAGGCCATCGACCTCGCCCGCATCTTCCCGTTCAAGGGCAAGGTACAGGCCGAACGCGGCATCCCCGCCGACGTGATCGACCGGTTGAACCGGATGGGCCACGCCGTCGAGCACGTCGACAAGCCGCATGGCGGCGGCCAGGCGATCTTCATCGACCGCAAGCGCGGCGTGCTGGTTGGTGGGTCCGATCCGCGCAAGGATGGGTTGGCGCTGGGGTACTGAAAGACAAGGCCAGGGGCGCTGCCCCTGGACCCTGGCAAAGGCGGAGCCTTTGCAATCCCGGACGCTCTCGGCTGCATCAGCGGCCTTCGGTTGGTATCACCTGAAGGCAGGAGCCACGGCTGAGAGAGTGATGGGTTTCCAAAGGCCCCCGGCCTTTGGCGGGTCCAGGGCAGAGCCCTGGCCTTCCTGTCACCAAGGGAGGAATCCAAATGACCGAGCCTTGCGATCTGACCGCGCTGGAAGCGCGCGCCCTGATCGGCCGGAAGCAGCTGTCGCCCGTGGAATTGCTGGAAAGCTGCATTGCCCGCATCGACGCGGTCGATCCCGCGGTGAATGCGATGGTGGCCCGCGACGATGCCGCGGCGCGTGCGGCGGCGAAGCAGGCGGAGGCCGCGGTGATGCGCGGCGACGAGTTGCCGGCGTTGCATGGCCTGCCCATCGGCATCAAGGACCTCACCGCCACCAAGGGCCTGCGCACCACCTGGGGCAGCCCGATCTTCGCTGACCATGTGCCGGATCAGGACGAGGCCATGGTGGCCAACCTCCGCGCCGCGGGCGCGATCGTGGTGGGCAAGACCAACACGCCGGAATGGGGAGCAGGGGCCAATACGCGCAACGCCGTGTATGGCGCGACCGGCAACCCGTTCGATACCACCAGGTCGGCGGCCGGGTCGTCCGGCGGGTCGGCGGTGGTGCTGGCCACCAACATGGTGCCGATCGCCAGCGGCAGCGACATGGGCGGATCGTTGCGCAACCCGGCAGCGTTCTGCGGCATCGTCGGCTTCCGCCCGACGCCGGGGCTGGTGCCCAGCGAAACCCGCGGCCTCGGCTGGTCCGGGCTGAGCGTGCAGGGGCCGATGGCGCGCACGGTGCCGGATACGTGCCTGCTGCTGTCGGCCATGGTGTCCGACGACAGCCGCGACCCGCTGGCCACCACGGTGCACGGCCAGCAGATCCGCAGGCCCGGCGACTTCCATCCGCCAGCGCAGGTGGACCTGTCGCGGCTGCGCGTGGCGCTGACGCCGGATTTCGGCTTCGCACCGACCGAGCGCCACATCGCCGAGGTGTTCGCCGAGAAGACCGGCCTGTTCCGCCATGTGTTCGGCCGCGCCGAAGACACGACGCCCGACTGCGCCGGGGCCGACGAGGCGTTCGAGATCCTGCGCGCCACGAACTTCCTGGCCTCGCATCTGGAGCGGGTGCGCACGCGGCCACAGGACGTGGGCCCGAACGTGCGCGCGAACGTGGAGGAGGGGCTGAAATACACGGCCGCGGACGTGGCGCGCGGATGCGTGCTGCAGACCGCGCTGTACCGGCGCTGGCAGGATTTCTTCGCCACGCATGACGTGGTCATCACCCCGTCCATCACCATCAGCCCGCGGCCCTGGACCGAGCTGTATCCCGCGGAGATCGACGGCAAGCCGACGCGCACCTATTTCCACTGGCTGTCGCTGGCCTATGCGGTGACGCTGGCCGGGCATCCGGCGGTGAGCCTGCCGGTGGGTTTGGATCGCAACGGCATGCCGTTCGGCCTGCAGATCGTGGGCCCGCGCGGCGGCGACGCGTTCGTGCTGTCGGTGGCGGCCGAATTGGAGCGGCTGCTGGCGGGCGATCCGCGCACGGCGCGGCCGGTGCCGGATATCGCGAAGCTCAAGGCCGCATCCCCGATCAGCGGAATGCCGGGGTTCCTCGGCTTCGGCTGAATCGCCTATGCTGGGGCGTCTCCTCTCGCACAGGACGCCCCGGCATGAAACGACGCACGTTCCTCCAGGCCACCGCTGCCGTCCTGGCGGCGCCTAGCCTCGCCCGGGGCGCGGGGGCGAACGTGCTGAAATTCATCCCCGAGGGCGACCTGCCGGTGCTGGACCCGGTCTGGACCACGGCAACGAATGCGCGCAACCACGGCTACCTCGTGTTCGACACGCTGTATGGCCAGGATGCGGACTACGTCATGCGGCCGCAGATGGTGGCCGGGCATGTCATCGAGAACGACGGCAGGCAGTGGACGATCACGCTGCGCGACGGGCTGAAATTCCACGACGGCGAGCCGGTGCGCGCGGTGGATGCGGTGGCGAGCATCCGCCGCTTCGCCGCCCGCGACGCGTTCGGGCAGGCGCTGATGGACGCGACCGACGAGCTGTCGGCGGTCGATGACAAGGCGTTCCGGTTCCGCCTGAAGCGCCCGTTCCCGCTGCTGCCGAACGCGCTGGGCAAGACCGGCACGCCGATGCCCTGCATCATGCCGGAGCGGCTGGCGAAGACCGATCCGAACAAGCACGTGACGGAGATGGTCGGCAGCGGCCCGTTCCGCTTCAAGGCGGACGAGCGCGTGCCCGGCTCGCGCGTGGTCTATGAGCGGTTCGACGGCTACGTGCCCCGCGCCGACGGGCCCGCCACCTTCACCGCGGGGCCGAAGCGGGTGCATTTCGACCGCATCGAGTGGATCACGATCCCCGACTCCTCCACCGCCGCGAGCGCGCTGCGCAACGGCGAGGTGGACTGGTGGCAGACGCCCACGCCCGATCTGCTGGATATGCTGCGCCGGGGCGGCAGGATCGTCATCCAGAACGTCGATCCCGCCGGCGGCATCGGCGTGATGCGCTTCAACTTCCTCTATCCGCCCTTCGACAACCCGGCCATCCGCAGGGCGCTGCTGGGGGCGATCGACCAGGCGGATTTCATGACCGCGGTCGCGGGGCCGGACCCGGAGCTGTGGAAGGACCGCGTGGGCGTGTTCAGCCCGGGCACGCCGATGGCCAATGAGGCCGGAATCGAGGTGCTGAGCGGGAAGCGCGACCTCGACAAGGTCAGGCGCGACCTGATCGCCGCCGGCTACAAGGGCGAGCCGGTGGTGCTGCTGGGCGCCTCGGACTATCCCGGCACCAACGCGCTGGCGCTGGTGGCGGCCGACGTGCTGAAGCGCGTGGGCATGAACGTCGATTTCCAGGCCATCGACTGGGGCACGGTGGTGCAGCGCCGCGCCAGCCGGCAGCCGCCGGACAAGGGCGGGTGGAACGTGTTCTTCACCTACCTGAACGGCACCAACAATTTCGATCCGGCCGGGCAGCTGGGCATCCGTGGCAACGGCAAGGATGCCTGGTTCGGTTGGCCCGACATGCCGAAGCTGGAAGAGCTGCGCAACGCCTGGTTCGCCGCGCCCGACCTGGCGGCGCAGAAGCAGGTCTGCGAGCGGATCCAGCTTCAGGTCTGGCAGGACGTGCCGTTCATTCCGCTGGGCGTGTACTATCAGCCCGGCGCCTGGAACAAGGCGTTCACGGGCATGCGCATCGGCTTCCCGCAATTCTACGACGTGCGGCGGGCCTGAGCGCCGCGGGCATCACGCCCTGATTGCCCGGCTCAGCCGCGCGAGCTGACGAAGGCGTTGAAGGTGATCAGCGTGTAGGTGTCCTTCACGCCCGGGATCGTCTGCAGCTTCTCGGTGACGAACAGGCCGGTGTCCTGGTCGGACTCCAGGTAGAACTTGCCGAGCAGGTCGTACTGGCCGGAGGTGGAGTGCAGCTCCGACAACTCCTCGATCGTGTCGGCGGCGAGCTGCGCCACTTTGTAGGAGTGGCCCATCTCGCACTTGATCATCACGAATATCGCCCGCATTGCACGTCCCTCTCGGCTGTCGGGCGCAGGATGCCACGGCGCGGCCGCTTCTGCACAGCGAGCCATGCGCGGTTGACGCGCCGGCCGGGCCTGCGTACGCGGGCTGCCTTCGCGCAGCACAGGGAAGCCCCCATGGCCGGCACGCCCACTTTCGCCATCCCGCCCAGCTTCCTCGGTGTGAGCCGGCGCCATCGCGACGCCCGCTTCGTGGTCGCCGGCGTGCCGCTGGATGTCGGCACCACCAACCGTGCCGGCGCGCGGTCCGGTCCGCAGGCGATCCGTGCGGCCAGCCGCATGCTGGTGGACGGCGACCACCCGCGCGCCTGGATCGAACCGGCTGCCCTCGACCTCGCCGATATCGGCGATTTCGCCATCGCGCTCGGCGATATCCGCGCGAGCCTGGATCTGATCGAGCGGCAGGCGGCGGGGATGGGCCATCTGCTGGCGCTGGGCGGCGAGCACGGCATCACGCTGCCGCTGCTGCGCGCGCTTGCCCTGCGGCTGGGCCGGCCCGTCGGGCTCGTGCATTTCGACGCGCATGTGGACACCTGGCCGGACAGTTTCGGCCAGGCCCTCGGCCATGGCTCGGTGTTCTTCCACGCGCTGAACGAGGGCCTGGTCGATCCGCGGCGGATGATCCAGGTCGGCATCCGCTCGCCGGTGCAGCGCGCGGTGTGGGACTGGACCGTGGGGCAGGGCGTTACGATCCTGGAGGCCGAGGCGGTGCACGGTGCCGGCGCCGCCGCCACCGCCGCGCGCATCCGCGACGTCATCGGCGGCGGCCCCGCCTATCTGAGCTTCGACATCGATGCGCTTGACCCGGCGTTCGCGCCCGGCACCGGCACGCCGGAGATCGGCGGGTTGGCGAGTTGGCAGGCGCAGGCGATTCTGCGCCGCCTGGGCGGGCTCGATTTTGTCGGCATGGATGTGGTAGAGGTGGCGCCTGCCCACGATGTGGCCGAGATCACCGCGCTGGCTGCGGCCACCGTGGCATGGGAGTATCTCGCTCTGGTCGGTAGGTGAACCCGCCATGCCGTGCCGGCGGATCAGGCCGGGGTGCTTTGCAGTACTCCTGGCCGTAATTGCCGCTAGAACCCGCCGCCCGGATTGCACGGATACGCAGCCCGGTTTCGCTGACGCAATCGCACGTGCCGCGAGCCCGCAAGCGGGCACAGCAACGACGTAACGCGTCCTTTTCGGTCGAGCCGGCCAGTCGTGGGCCGGTATCCCCCAAAGGGAACGGATATGTTTGATGTTGGCGAAGCGGCGATGTCCAGACCTCGCACGCACTGAGACCGGCCCCGCGGCGCGCCAGCGCCCCGGCCCCGTTTGTCATGTCCAGGCCCCCCACGCGCTGCCGATCCGGCAGGCGTGCAAGGTCCGCCCCGATGCGCCCGTGCGCATGCCCAGACCCCGCGAGGATCCCACGATGAGCCAGCTTCGTTCACGTGCCGCCGTTTCTCCCCTCCGTCGAGCGCTCGAGGTCGCCGCCGCGCTGCCGACGGTCGATGCGCTCGTGGCCGTCGAGCGGCCCGCCGAGCCCATGCATTGCCTGCGCCCGGCCACCGTCGCGGCGGCGGCGGCGCGTTTCGTCGCGGCCTTCCCCGGCGACGTGCTGTATGCGGTGAAGTGCAACCCGGAGCCCGCCGTGCTGCGTGCGTTGTGGGAGGGTGGGGTGCGGCATTTCGACTGTGCGTCGGCCGGCGAAGTGGCGCTGGTGCGGCAGATGTTCCCCGATGCCGGCATCCATTTCATGCATCCGGTGAAGGCGCGCCCGGCGATTCGCGATGCCTATGCGTGCCACGGCGTGCGCGACTTCGTGCTCGACAGCGCCGACGAACTGGCGAAGATCCTGGCGGAAACCGGCGGCACCGATCTCGGCCTGGTCGTCCGCTTGGCACTGCCGGCCGGCGGGGCAATGTACGACCTGTCCGGCAAGTTCGGCGCGTCGCTGGAGGAAGCGGCGGCCCTGCTGCGCGCTGCGCGGCCGCATGCCGCACGGCTCGGCGTGTCGTTCCATGTCGGCTCGCAATGCCTGGACCCGGTGGCCTATCGCCAGGCGCTGCAACGGGTGGGTGCTGCGATCCGCCTCGCCGGCGTGCCGGTGGAGGTGGTCGATGTCGGCGGCGGCTTCCCGGTCAGCTACCCGGACATCACGCCGCCGTCGCTGGGTGCGTATCTTGCGGAGATCGGAGCGGCGTTCGACGCGCTCGGCCTGCCCGTCGGCACCCGCCTGTGGGCTGAGCCGGGCCGCGCGCTGGTGGCCGCCGGCACCTCGGTGGTGGTGCAGGTGCAGCTCCGCCGCGGCGACGCGCTGTACGTGAACGACGGCGTCTATGGCAGCCTGTCCGATGCCGGCGCGCCGGGGTTTCGTTTCCCGGTGCGGCTGATCCGGCCGGATGGCGCGGCGGTGGCGGACAAGGTCGGCTTCGAGCTGTTCGGCCCGACCTGCGACAGTGCCGACCGCATGCGCGGGCCGTTCCTGCTGCCCGCGGATATGCGCGAGGGCGACTGGATCGAGATCGGCCAGCTCGGCGCCTATGGCGCCTGCCTGCGCACGGCGTTCAACGGCTTCGACCGCGCCCGCATCGTCGAGGTGCGCGACGCGCCGCTGCTGGCCACGCCGGGCTACGAAGCCGACGAGGTCGCCCTGGCGGCCTGACACACCGCCGCCGCCGGGATTGTGTTCCGGCGGCGGCACGGCATGATCGGGGTCCATCACGGCCTGGACCCCAGCCCATGAACGGCACGCCCACGCCCTCGCGGCAAGACGAGAACGACCCTGACGATTGCGGCGGGCCCATCCGTCCTTCGCGCGGCAAGGATGTGGATGTCGCAGGCAGCGCGGCGCTGCTCGGCATGTCGCTGCCAATGGACCGTGCCGGCGCGATCGCGGCCGATCTCGTGAAGCTCGCGGAGCGCGTCCTGGCCTCCCCGGTGCAGCCGGGTTTCGAGGACGAGCCCGCCGACTTCCGCAAGGCGCAGCGGTGAACGACCTTGCGCTGTGGACGCTGGCGGAAGCGTCCGCAGCCATCGCCGCGCGGCAGGTGTCGAGCCGCGAACTGGTGGAGGCCTGTCTCGCCCGCATCGCGCAGTGGCAGCCCCGCATCAACGCTTTCATCGATCTGCGCGCCGACGCCGCCCGTGCCGCGGCCGACGCGGCGGATCGCGCCATCGCCGCCGGCGGCCCATGCTCGCCGCTGCATGGCATCCCGCTGGCGCATAAGGACATGTACTATCGCGAAGGCCGGGTCAGCACCTGCGGCAGCACGCTGCGGCGGGAGTGGCATGCCACGGGCACGGCCACCGTGCTGCGCCGGCTGGATGCCGCGGGCGCCATCGACCTGGGCACGCTGAACATGGCGGAATGGGCGGGCGGGGCCACCGGCCACAACATCTGGTTCGGCGACGCCCGCAATCCCTGGAACCCCGACCGCGTCACCGGCGGGTCGTCCTCCGGCTCCGGGGCGGCGGTGGCGGCGCGGCTGGCGTTCGGCTCCCTTGGATCGGACACCGGCGGTTCCATCCGGCTGCCCGCGTCGATGTGCGGCGTGACCGGGCTGAAGCCCACCTATGGCGCGGTCAGCCGCCACGGCGCCATGCCGCGGGCCTGGACGCTGGACGCGGTGGGGCCGCTGGCGCGCACGGCGCAGGATTGCGCCCTGATCCTCGCCGCCATCGCCGGGCCCGACCCGCAGGACGCCAGCACGGCGGAAGCGCCCGGCTTTGCCATGCCGGCCGTCGCGGACGGGCGGGCGGGCAGGCTCGCGGACACGCTGGCCGGCACGGTCATCGGCGTCGAGGCGTCGATGCTGCAAGCCGCCGACCCGTCGCTGCGCCCGGCGCTCGACACCGCGCTGGCGGTGCTGGGCGACCTGGGCGTGGAGCTGCGCGAGGTGGCGATCCCCGAACTCGCCGCGATCTTCGATCTCGGCGGCGTCATCTCCACCACCGAGGCGGCGTCGATCCATCTGCAGCAGATGCGCGCCCAACCCAGCGGCTACGCACCCGACTTGTTCACCCGCATGCAGGCCGGGCTGGCGACTCCGGCGGTGCTGTACCTGCACGCGCTGCGCATGCGCGGGCTGCTGCTCGAAAAGGTGCGCGCCTCGGTGTTCTCTCGCTGCAACGCGCTGTTCGCGCCGACGGTGGCGGTGCCGGTGCCGACCCGCGCCGAAAGCCGCACCGAGACGGCCGAGGACGTGGGCCGCATCCACGGCCCGCTCGTGCGGCTGACCCGGCCGTTCAACTTTCTCGGCCTGCCGTCGCTGTCGCTGCCCTGCGGCCCCGATTCCGCCGGTATGCCCGTGGGCTTCCAGCTTGTGGGCGCGCCCTTCGCCGAGGCGGAGATCCTGCGCCTCGGCATGGCCTACCAGTCCATCACCGCCTGGCACGCGCGCGTGCCGGAATTGCCGGCCTGAACCTGCGCGCGGCGCGGGTGGTCGACGCGACGCCAACACACGCACTATCTTGCGGCAAAGGTCATCGCAGGAGACTCGACCCATGGAACTCGCGAAGGCGCGAAGCGTGAAACCGGCCGCACGCACCGGCGGACGCGTGCTGGCGGATGCGCTGGTGGCGCAGGGCGTGGACCACGTGTTCGCGGTGCCCGGCGAAAGCTACCTGGACGTGCTGGACGGGCTGTATGCCGTCCGCCAGAAGCTGAAGCTGGTGACCTGCCGATTTGAGGCGGGGGCGGTGAACATGGCCGAGGCCTACGGCAAGCTGAACGGCCGCCCGGCCGCGGCCTTCGTCACCCGCGGCCCCGGCGCCTGCCACGGCGCCATCGGCGTGCACATCGCCTTCCAGGATTCCACGCCGCTGCTGCTGTTCGTCGGCCAGATCCCGTTCGAGGAAACCGACCGCGAGAGCTTCCAGGAAGTTGACTACCGCCGGATGTTCCAGCCGCTGGCGAAATGGGTGACGCAGATCGACGACGCCGCGCGCATCCCCGAGATCGTCGCCCACGCCGTCGACGTGGCCATGTCCGGCCGCCCCGGGCCGGTGGTGATCGCACTGTCCGAGGAGATGCAGAAGAAGCTGGTCGAGGTGCCGGATATCGGCCGCGCCGACGTCGCGCCGGCGAATCCCGATCCGGCGGCGATCGCGAAGATGCAGGCGCTGCTGGCGAAGTCCAGCAAGCCGCTGGCCATCCTCGGCGGCTCGCGCTGGAGCGAGGCGGGACGGGCGGCGATCCGCGACTTCCTGGTGGCGCATGAGGTGCCGGTGACGGTCGGCTTCCGTCGCCAGGCGTTGTATGACGGCACGCTGGACAATTTCGCCGGCGACCTCGGCGTTGGCTCCGATCCCGCGCTGGTGGCGAAGGCCAGGGAGGCCGACCTGATCCTGGCCATCGGCACCCGGCTGGGCGAGCCGGTGACGCAGGGCTACACCCTGTTCGAGCCGGCCGGCGGCGTGCCGATCGTGCATGTGTACCCCGAACCCGGCGAGATCGGCCGCGTGTTCCGCCCCGCACTCGGCATCGTGTCGGACGTGAACGCATTTGCCGACGCGGCGGCGAAGCTGCCCGCGCCGAAGCGGGTGGCGTGGCGTGACTGGACGCGCGAGCTGCGCGCGCTGCGCCTGCAGGGCTGCGCCGCGCCGCAATACGAGGGCACGCTGAATCTCGCGCAGGCGATGCACGCGTTGCAGGAGCTGCTGGAAGACGACGCCATCATGACCTGCGACGCCGGAAACTTCGCCACCTGGCCGCCGCGCTTCATGAACTTCAAGGACGGCCAGCGCTTCATCGGCCCCACCAATGGCGCCATGGGCTACGCCGTGCCAGCCGCGGTCGGCGCCAAGATCGCGCATCCCGACCGCCAGGTGGTGTGCTTCGTGGGCGATGGCGGCTTCCTGATGACGGGCCAGGAGATCGCCACCGCTTTCCATCACGGCGTGGCACCGATCGTGCTGGTGTTCAACAACCAGATGTACGGCACCATCCGCATGTACCAGGAACGCAGCTATCCCGGCCGCGTCTCCGGCACCGCGCTCACCAACCCCGATTTCGCGAAGTTCATCGAGGCGTTCGGCGGCCATGGCGAGGTGGTGAGCGAGACGGCCGAGTTCGCGCCCGCCTTCCGCCGCGCGGTGGAAAGCGGCAAGCCCGCGGTGATCGAGCTGCGCATGAACCCCGACCAGATCACCAGCCGCTCCACGATCACGCAGATGCGCGCGGCGGCGTCACCGAAGCCTGCCGCAAAGCCGAAGCGTGCGGAGGCGGCGAAGCATCCCAAGCCCTCGGCGCGGACGGCGCCGAAGCCGGCCAAGAAGCGATAGTGGGTGGGGCGCTACCCTCCGATGGCCGCGTAGACCGCGCGCTCGAAGCCGGCGAACACGTCAAGCGCCTGTTCGTCGGCGAAGGGCAGCATCTGCATCAGGATCACGCCGGCCACGCCGGCGGTCGGATCGATCCAGTAATAGGTGTTGCCCAGCCCCGCCCAGGCGAGGCTGCCGGCGCTGCGTCCGGTCGGCGCCTGTTGCGTGTTGATCAGGAAGCCCAGGCCCCATTTCTTCTCCATGCCCGGGAAGAAATCGGCGTCGTTGGTGGTGGCGGGGGTGGCGCTGCGCATGGGCACGACGGAGATGTCGCCGATCTGGTTGCGCGCCATCTCCGCGACCGTGCGCGGTGACAGCAGGCGGGTCCCATCCAGCGTGCCGCCGTTCAGCATCATGCGCAGGAAGCGAAGATAATCGCGTCCCGTGCCGCACAGCGCGCCGCCGCCCATGAAGAAGGACGGGCCCTGGCCGACCGGGAATTCCATAGGCGTCAGCGATCCGCCCTCTTGCCGCGCGTGCATGCGTGCCTGGCGCGCCCGTTGCGCGGACGAGAGGGTCACGCCGGTGTCGTGCATGCCCAGCGGTCCCAGCACGTGGTCGCGCAGGTATTCGTCGAGCAGCTGCCCACTCGCGGCCTCGACCACCTTGCCCACGAGGTCGGTGTTGATGCCGTAGTTCCAGCGCGTGCCGGGATCGAACAGCAGAGGTGTGCGCTGCAACTCCTCCCAGTTGGTGGGCACGCGCGGCAGGTCCGCGTGCCGCAGGTAGCGCCCGAGCTCGGCGTTCCACATGGTGTAGCCATAGCCGGCGCTGTGCGAGAGCAACTGGCGCAGCGTGATCGGGCCGGCGGCGTCGCGCAGGACCGGCGCGCCGGCGGCGTCGAAGCCTGCGAGCACCTTGGGGGCGGCGAGGGCGGGCAGGGTCTGGGCAATCGGCGTATCGAGCGCGAGCCGGTTCTGCTCGACCAGTTGCATCGCCGCGGCCGAGACCACGGCCTTGGTCATGGAGGCCAGCCAGAACACGGTATCGACGGTCATCGGCGCCTCGGCCGACACGTCGCGCCGGCCGAACGCGCCTTCGTAGATCGTCTCGGTGCCGGTGGTCGCCAGGGCCACGAGGCCCGGCACCTTGCCTGCCGCGTCCTGCAACACGCGGTCGATCCGGGTCGTGGCGCTCATGGTTTCTCCCCCGACATTCCCGCGGCCCGAATCATCGGGTCAACGGCAGTTCGATGCGCGAACGGCCGCCCGCGATGGTCAGCACCGGCGGCCGCCCGTGCGGCACCTGGCCGAAATTGTCGCTGTCGGCGGCGGCGATGGCGACCCGGATGCGATGCCCGGCGCGGAACATCCACGAGGTCGGCAGTAGCGCGACGCGCAGCTCGGTCACCTCGCCGGGGACCAGCGGCTTCGCGTCGGCGCGGGCGAAGCTGTGCCGCGGCCCGACCACCTGGTGCAGCGCGGGGGCGGCACTCTCCTGGCGATGCAGCGCCCGCAGCATGCCTTCGGTGACGTAGCGGCAGGTGCCGTCCGGCGCCACGTCCTCCAGATAGGCGTGGATGGCGGCATCGGGCTCGCTGCAGGACAGGTGCAGCGTCAGCACGGGATGGCCCGTCAGCACGGTGTCGCGCGCCAGCTTTTCGCCGGTGCTGCACAGCATCTTCGCGTCGCGGCCGTGCCAGTCGGCGTAGTAGTCGCGCACGTCGAACGCGGCGAGGCGGCCATAGCGGGTGTTGGCCCCGGTGCCGATGGCGAAGTCGGCCTGGTATGTGCCGCCGTCGAGCGGCATCACCGTGGGCGCCACCTGGGGTGGCCAGGACTGCGCCTCGTGCCAGGATTCGGCGCCGATCGTGTAGCTGTGCACGGGGCTTTCATGCTGCAGCCCGGTGTCGTGGCCCATCAGGTAGTGATCGAAGAAGCGCAGGATCTCCGTCGTCCACGGAAATTCCGGCACCACCGTGCGCCGCCACGGGCTGACATTGCTGCGCGCGCCATGGTCCCACGGGCCCAGCAGCAGATGCTTGTTCGGGTTGGGCAGGCTGAGGAAGCGGCTGATGGCGCCGTTGCTGAACCCCGCGCCATCCATCCAGCCGGAGACGCAATACACCGCCACATCCGACCGCAGATTGGCGGCATAGGCGAACGGGCTGAAGCTCGTGCCGGTGAAGCCGGGGTTGTAGGGCAGGGCGTCGTCGCGGCAGGGGAATTCGCGGATGAAGTCCACCATGCGGAAATTGCCGAGATGCTCCGCCACCGCCTGCTGCGCCATTGCGCCATTGTCGCCGTCCACGGGCATCGGGCCCTGGAAATGCGGGTTGCCGAAATAGGCAGTGGCGGCCAGCAGGTCGCGCCGGTCGTGGTCCAGCCCGACCATCAGCGCGTCATAGGTCTCGGCCAGCCGGTTCAGCAGCAGGCCGCCGGGATAGTAATGATTCGACCAGGTGTCCCAGACCGAAAACAACGGTGCGATGGCGCGCACCGCGGGATGGCCGGTGCTTGCCAGGAAATCCGCGGCGGCGCCGACATAGGAGATGCCGGTGGCGCCGATCGCGCCGTTCGACCAGGGCTGGCGCACCACCCAGTCGGCGATCTCCGCATGGTCGTCGCGTTCGCGCGGGGATCGGAACGAATCCCGCGTGCCGAAGCTGGCGCCGGTGCCGCGCACATCGACCACCACCAGCGCGTAGCCGCGCGGCACGAACAGGTCGCGGAACTTCGCGGCCCCCGGTGCGGCCTCGGTGTCCGGGGGCGCGCCGAGGGCGAGGCGGAAGCGGCGGTAATAGGGCGTCAGGATCAGGATCGCCGGCACCGGTCCGGCGCCTTCGGGCAGATGCACATCCACCGCCAGCCGCACGCCGTCGCGCATGGTCACGTAGCAGGATGCCGGGGGCGAGGCCGGGAATGTGGGCGGGCGCCGTTCGGCGTAGGCATGCGGCGTCACGCGCCAGGCGCCGGCGGCTTCGGTCTCATCGGTCATGCATCGGTCTCCTCGGGGGCGACTGTACCCGATCGGCCGGTGCGCGCCAGGGACCCGTCAGGTGCGGGGCGGCACGCTGCGTGCGCGCAGGGCGAAGCTGACGGCCCCCACGCCCAGCACCACGGCACAGGCTGACAGCACCAGCGGCAGCCCGCCCTGGGCGATCATCCGTATGGCCGCGCCGGCCACCCGCCCGCCCATCGCCGCCGCCCGCGGCGATGCCACCCAGGCGAAGTCGATCATCCTGCCGGCGACTCCGGTAAGGCCGGCGGCCGCCAGCGCGACGCCCCCGGCCATGCCGGCCAGCAGCAGGGAAGCGGCGGGATCGCGGGCGACACAGCCGCACGGGGTCGCGGGCCTGATTCGTTCGGTCCCCTTGGACGGGAGGCGCGGGCCTGGTTTCATCATGGGCGCAGATTAGCACATGCGCGCGGCCGATCCGATACGGTATCCGTGCAGGCAACGACCGGTCGCCGGCCGCATGGCAGCCCTGCGCACGGTCGATGCCAGTGCTTTTGCGGCGGTTGCCGCGTCCGCACTGGCCGACTCGCGTTCCGCCTCAGCGCCCGACTGCGTAGCCCTGCATGCCGCGCGGATTGGCGCCGGCGAACATCTGCCCGTCCGCCTCGATGCGGGCGGCGGACAGCCGGCCCTCGCTCCACGGGTCGCCCATCTCGGCGAGGTGCCCGCGCGCCTTGAGGTCTGCCAGCACGGCGGCGTCGTAGCGGCCTTCCAGCACCACCTTGCCGGGACGGGCGACGCGCGGCCAGAAGCTGCTCGGCCAGTGCTCGGTGTGGAAGCTCGGCGCGTCGATGGCCTGCTGGATGGTCATGTTGTGATGGACCATGCGCAGGAACATGATCGGCTGCCACTGGTCCTGCTGCTCGCCGCCCGGCGTGCCGAACGACATCCACGGCTTGCCCTGGCGCAGCACCATGCTGGGCGACAGCGTGGTGCGCGGGCGCTTGCGCGGCGCGACGCTGTTGGGGTGTCCCGGCTTGGTCCAGAACATCTGCCCGCGCGTGGTGATGCAGAAGCCGAGTTCGGGGACCACCGGCGAGGATTGCAGCCACCCGCCCGAGGGGGTGGCGCTCACCATGTTGCCCCAGCGGTCGATCACGTCGACATGGCAGGTGTCGCCGCCGACCGCGCCGAGGCGTGCCACCGTCGGCTCGTCGACGCCGGGCGCGCGGTTCAGCAGCGCGACCCGCTCCGACGCCGTATGGTCCACCTGCGGATTGAAGCCGGGGATCTGGCCGGGCCGCAGTTCCAGGCTGGCTTTTTCGGTGATCAGCGCGCGGCGCGTATCGTTGTAGGCCGGCGACAGCAGTTCGTTCAGCGGCACCTGCACGAAATCCGGGTCGCCGTAATAGGCTTCGCGATCGGCGAAGGCGAGTTTCGCGGCCTCGACCACCGTGTGCACGAATTCGGGCCCCAACGGATCCATCGCGCCGATGTCGATGCCGCGCAGCAAAGCGAGTTGCTGCAGGAAGGTGGGGCCCTGGCTCCAGGGGCCGACCTTCAGCAGCGTATGGCCGTGATAGTCGAAGCTGACGGGATCCTCGACCGACGCCGCCCAGCGCGCCATGTCGTCGGTGGTCAGCAGGCCGCGATGGCGGCGGCCGGAGGAGTCGAGAATCTCGTTGTTGCGGTAGTATTTGCCGATCGCCTCGGCGACGAAGCCGCGATACCAGGCGTTGCGCGCGGCATCGATCCGCGCCTCGCGGGAGGAGCCCATGGCCTCGCGCAGCACGCGCTGCCAAGTGTCGGCCAGTGCGGGGCGCGCGAACAGCGTGCCGGGCCCCGGCACCTTGCCGCCGGGCAGGAACACCTCGGCGCTGCTGTGCCACTCTTCCTCGAACAGCGGGCGCATCGTCTCGATGGTGGTGCTGATGCGCGGCACGATGTGGATGCCGTTGCGGGCATAGCCGATGGCGTAGGCCAGGACCTCCGGCAACTCCCACGTGCCCCAGTCGCGCAGCATCAGCGCCCAGGCGTCGAACGCCCCGGGGACGACGGCGGGCAGCAGCCCGGTACCGGGCACGAGGTCGAGCCCGAGGGAAGCGAAACGATCGGCGGTCGCGGCGTCGGGCGCGACGCCCTGGCCGCAGATCACGTGCTGAGCGGCGGCGCGGGCGTCGTGGATGATGATGGGCGCGTCGCCGCCGGGGCCGTTCAGATGCGGCTCGGCCACCTGCAGGGTGAAGCCGGCCGCCGCGGCGGCGTCGAAGGCGTTGCCGCCGCGCTCCAGCACGGCCATGCCCACCTGGCTCGCCAGCCAATGCGTGGTGGCGACCACGCCGAACGTGCCGGCGATCTCAGGCCGTGTGGTGAACATCTTGGGTGTCCCCGATCATGAAAGTTGGTCTTGCAAGCTGTGCAAACTAGCGCCAAGCACCGCCAAGTCAAAACCGGACGCTGCAATGTTGATTCTCGTGGTTGGACCATCTGGCGCGGGCAAGGACACGTTGATGGAGGCCGCGCGCCGGCGCCTCGCCGGCGACGCGCGATTCCGTTTCGTCCGCCGCGAGATCACTCGCCCGCGCGAGGCCGGCGGCGAGGACCATGTTCCCGTCGATGCCGCCGGCTTCGCCCGCCGCCGCGCCGCCGGCGCGTATGCGCTGAGCTGGGAGGCGCACGGGCTGGGCTACGGCATTCCCGCCGACATCGCCGACGCCCTCGCGGCCGGGCGCGTGGTGGTGGCCAACGTTTCGCGCGCGGTCATCGCCGACGCGGCGCGGCGATTCCCCGTGCGCGTGCTGGAGATCACCGCTCCGCCCGAGGTGCTGGCGCGCCGGCTGGCCGCGCGCGGGCGCGAGGACGCGCAAGACGTTGCGGCACGGCTGCGGCGCAGCGTGTCGTTGCCGCAGGGCGTCGATGTCGTCACCGTCATGAACGACGGCACGGTGGAGGAGGGGGCGGGCCGCGTTCTGGCCGCGCTCACCCGCGCAACGGAATCCGCTCGGCCAGCGTGAACGGTGCGCCCGTCTGGTCCTGCACGAACAGGCTGATGTCGTCCACGCGCCGCGGCCGCGTCAGGGCCGTTGCGAAGAACGCCTCGGCCTCTGGGCGATAGACCGCGTGCTCCGCCGGCGTCAGGCGGCGGGTCAGCGTCATGTGGAAGAACCAGGTGGCGAACACGTAGGGATATCCCCAGCGCGCCAGCATCGCCTCCTGCGCCGGCCGCAGCCCGTTGCGGCGCCGCCGCGCCAGTTCGGCCTCGCCGGGCGGGGCGCGCAGGGCGTCCAGCCCGATCACGCAGGCATCGGCCAGGGCCTGCAGTTCGGGGCTCGGGGTGGTTTCGCGCAAGGCGAGGAAGCCATCGAGATTCTGCACCGAGAGGCCGGGCAGGTCGAACGCCGGAATCCCCGCCGCCACCTCGGCCGCCGCGTCCAGCACGTCGGTCCAGGCCGCACCCTCCACCAGCCGCATCGGCGGCTTCAGCGTGGCGTGGAAGCCGTAGGTCCGCGGGTCGGCGGTGACGTCAGCGATGTCGGGCAGTTCGGGCTGCGGGCGCGGCGCACCGGTCGCCGGGTCGCGGCCCAGCCAGTCGGCGGCGAGATGCCAGAGCGGGTCGTCCGCCTGCGGCGCGTAATACAGCGCCACACGTGCGCCGGGCCGCATCAGGCCACGCGCTCGCCGGTCCGCCACACCTGTCGCACGACGGGCATCCCCTCATGCACGCGCACGCGCACCAGGTCGCCGCGCAGGCCCGCCTCGATGCGGCCGCGGTCGGGAAGGCGCGCCATCTGCGCGGGGTTGTCGGTCAGCATCGCCACCGCCTCCGGCAGGGTGATGGCGGTGGTCTCGGCGCAGATGAACGCGGCCTCCACCAGGCTCGCCGGCACGTAATCGGACGCGAAGGCATCGACCGCGCCGGCGCGCACCAGCTCGGCCGCGTTCACGTTGCCGGAATGGCTGCCGCCGCGCACGATGTTCGGCGCCCCCGCGATCACCTGCATGCCGCGCACGCGGGCCGCCTGGGCCGCTTCCATGCTGACCGGGAATTCGCTGATGCGGATGCCGTCCGCCAGGTTCTCCTCGATCTCCTCCACGGTGCGGTCGTCGTGGCTCGCCAGGGTGACGTCCAGGCCGGCGACGCGGGCCAGCAAAGCGCGGCGGTTGGGGGTGCGCAGGCGCTCGCGCTGCTCGGTCAGCTCGCGGATGCGCCGTTCGATATAGTCCTCGCTGGCGCCGTCCTTGCGGCGCATGGCGCGGTAGCGGTCGAGATTGGCGTACTGGCCCACGCCGGGGCTGTGGTCCATCAGGCTGACCATGCGCACGCGCGGGTGGTCGGCCACGGGATCGACCATCTCCATCACGTCCGCCGCCGGCATCTCGCAGCGCAGATGCAGGAAATGCTCGCTCTTGAGCAGGCCGGTGCCGGCCAGCGCATCCAGGTCCACCACGCCGTCGCGGAAGGTCTGCATGCGGTCCTTGTCGAAGCCCAGATCGCCCAGGCACAGCGCGTCCAGTACCGTGGTCACGCCAGCGGCGGCGCATTGCGCGTCATGCGCCAGCATCGCCGAGCGCGACGGCCAGCGGGCGTTCAGCCGCGGCAGCACCTGCCGCTCCAGGTTGTCGGTGTGCACATCGACCACGCCGGGCATCAGGTAGTCGCCGTCCAGGTCGATCGCGCCGGGTGCGGCGGAGCGGCCGGCCTGCACGCCCACGATGTTGGCGCCGCGCAGCACCACGGTGCCGGCCAGCAGCCGGTCGCGCAGCACCAGGATGGCGTTGGTCAGGATGGTCTCGGTCATGCGGCGTCCTGCAGGGGGCTTACGTGATAGAGGCGGTCGGCGACGGCATCGCGCACCGCGGTGTCGTGGACGATGCCGACGATCGCGGTGCCGGCGGCCTTGGCCTCGCGGATCATGGCGATGACGATGTCGCGGTTGGCATTGTCCAGCGACGCCGTGGGCTCGTCCAGCAGCAGGATCGGATGGCCGCCGATGAAGCCGCGCGCGAGGTTTATACGCTGCTGCTCGCCGCCCGAGAAGGTGGCCGGCGGCAGCGCGTGCAGCCGCGGCGGGATGTTCAGCCGCAGCAGCAGTTCGGCGGCGCGCGCCCGGGCCGCTTCGGGCGACAGGCCGCGCGCCGCCTCCGCCACGATGTCCAGCGCCGGCACGCGCGGCACCACGCGCAGGAACTGGCTGACATAGCCCAGCGTGCGTGCGCGCACCTGCACCACCGTGCGCGGCGGGGCGGTGGCGATGTCGACGGTTTCGCCGTCGTGGCGCACCAGGATCTGGCCGCCATCGGCGCGGTAGTTGCCATACAGGCTGCGCAGCAGCGTGGACTTGCCGGCGCCGGACGGCCCGACCAGGACGACGCAGCTGCCGGCATGCACCTCCAGGTCCACATGCTCCAGCACGGGGATGCGCAGGCCGCCCTGCAGGTGCAGCACGAACTGCTTGCCGAGGTTGCGGGTCTGCAGCATCGCGCTCATGCCTGCAGCACCGAGCTGACGAGAAGCTGCGTGTAGGCGTGGTGCGGATCGTCGAGCACCTGATCGGTCAGCCCGCTTTCCACCACCCGGCCACGCTGCATCACCATGATGCGGTGCGCCAGCAGCCGCGCCACCGACAGGTCGTGCGTCACCAGCACCACGGCGATGTCGAGCCGGCGCACCAGGCTGCGGATCAGGTCGAGCAGCCGCGCCTGCACGGAGACGTCGAGGCCGCCGGTCGGTTCGTCCATGAACACCAGCCGCGGATGCGTCACCAGCGTGCGCGCGATCTGCAGGCGCTGCAGCATGCCGCCGGAGAAGGTGCGCGGCAGGTCGTCCACCCGATCGGCGTCGATCTCCACCTGCCGCAGCCAGTCGATCGCCGCTTCGCGGATGTTGCCGTAATGGCGGCTGCCTTGCGCCATCAGCCGCTCGCCGACATTGCCGCCGGCGGAGACGGACATGCGCAGGTTCTCGCGCGGATTCTGGTGCACGAAGCCCCAGTCGGAGCGGTGCAGCGCCCGCAGCGCCGGCTGCGGCATGGCGTGCACGTCGTGCAGCCGCCCCTCGGGATCGCGGTACCACACCACCCCGTCCTGCTGGCGCAGGCGCCCGGACAGCACGTTGAGCAATGTCGATTTGCCGGAGCCGGATTCGCCGACCACGGCCAGCACCTCGCCCGGCCACAGATCCGCGTCCACATCCACCAGCGCCGGAATGGCGCCGAAGGACAGCGACAATCCGCGCGCGGACAACAGGGTTTCGTTGGTCATCGCCTTACTCCGCGGCCAGTTCATCCGCAGTGGGTGCTTCGGCGCCGACATGGCCGGCCGCGCGCCGCGTCTCGCAATGATCGGTGTCCGAGCACACGAACAGCCGCCCGCCGCGGTCGTCGGTGACGACCTCGTCCAGATAGCTGTCGGTGGCGCCGCACAGCCCGCACGCATGCGGCGCGCGGGTGGTGCGGAACGGATGGTCGTCGAAATCCAGGCTTTTCACTGCCGTGTAGGGCGGGACGGCGTAGATGCGCTTCTCGCGCCCGGCGCCGAACAACTGCAGCGCCGGCATCATGTGCATCTTCGGATTGTCGAACGCCGGAATCGGGCTCGGCGCCATCAGGTAGCGGGAATTGACCAGCACCGGGTAGTCGTAGCTGATCGAGACATGGCCGAAGCGGGTGATGTCCTCGTACAGCTTCACATGCATCAGCCCGTATTCGGCGAGACCGTGCATGCGCCGCGTCTCCGCCCGCGACGGTTCCAGCTTCGACAGCGGCTCCGGCTGCGGCACCTGGTAGACGATGATCTGGTCCTCGCGCAGCGCCGTCTCGGGAATGCGGTGGCGGGTCTGGATCAGCGTCGCCTCGGCGGTGGCGGTGGTGGTGCGCACGCCGGCGGTGCGGCCGAAGAAGCGGCGGATGGACACGGCGTTGGTGGTGTCGTCCGCACCCTGATCGATCACCTTCAGCACGTCGGACGGGCCGAGCACAGCGGCGGTCACCTGGATGCCGCCGGTGCCCCAGCCATAAGGCAGGGGCATCTCGCGGCTGCCGAACGGCACCTGATGACCGGGAATGGCCACCGCCTTGAGGATGGCGCGGCGGATCATCCGCTTCGTCTGCTCGTCGAGATAGGCGAAGTTGTAGCCCGACAGCGCGTTCATTCCGCGGCCTCCTGCATCCGCATGGCATCCGCCCGCATGCGGCGGACCGTCTCCAGCTCGCTCTGGAAATCGACGTAGTGCGGCAGCTTCAGATGCTCGACGAAGCCGGTCGCCTCGATGTTGTCGGAGTGGTACAGCACGAACTCGATGTTCTGCGCCGGCGCCTTCACGTCCTCGCCCAGCTCCTCGGCGCGCATGGCGCGGTCCACCAGCGCCATGGCCATGGCCTTGCGCTCGGCGTGGCCGAAGGCGAGGCCGTAGCCGCGGGTGAATTGCGGCGGCACGGTTTTCGATCCCGCGAACTGGTTGACCATCTGGCACTCGGTCAGCGTCATGTCGCCGATGTCGATGGCAAAGCCCAGCTCCGGCGGCTCGATCTCCACGGACACCTCGCCCAGGCGGATCTCGCCCACGAACGGATGGGTGCCGCCCCAGCCGCGCTGGGTGGAGTAGCCGAGTGCCAGCAGGAACCCTTCGTCGCCACGCGCCAGCGCCTGCAGCCGCAGGTCGCGCCCGGCGGGAAAGGCCAGCGGCTCGCGCGTGAGGTCGCCGGGCTCGCCGTCGGGTGCCCCGTCGCGCTCGATCAGGCCCTCATGGCCGAGGATATCGCTCACCCGCGGCATGCGCATGTCGTCGGCCGGCGCTTCGGGCGCGGGCGGCGGCTGGCCGCCGGCGGCGAGCGCGAAATCCAGCAGCCGGTGCGTGTAGTCGTAGGTCGGGCCGAGCACCTGGCCGCCCGGCAGGTCCTTGAACACGGCCGAGATGCGGCGGCGGATCTGCATTGCCGCGGTATCCACCGGCCGCGAATAGGCGAAGCGGGGCAGGGTGGTGCGATAGGCCCGCAGCAGGAACGCGGCCTCGATCAGGTCGCCCTGCGCCTGCTTGATCGCCAACGCCGCGAGCTCGCGGTCGTACAGCGAGCCTTCCGCCATCACCCGGTCCACGGCGCGGCCGAGCTGTTCGGCGATCTGGTCGGTGCCGATCTCGGCGACGGCGGGATCGCCGCGCCGGTCCTCGGCGAGCCAGGCATGGGCATTGTCGATGGCACGCTCGCCGCCTTTGACGGCCACATAAGCCATGGGTTCAGCCCTCCGCGATGCGCACGCTGCGCGGCAGCGCGGCGATGGTGGTGCCGGCGCACAGGATCAGGTCGACGCCGCGCGGGAACAGCGCGTGGTTGTCCGCCCAGGCGGCGGCGAAGCCGGCGGGCAGGCCGTCCACGGCCAGCGTCGCTGGCGCACGCAGCCCGGGGCCGGCGAGGTGCAGCGCGGTGCCGGCGCCGAAGCCGCGCACTTGCAGGATCAGCGTGGCGGATTCCTCCGGGCCGTCGTCGCTGCCGGCATTGAGATGCGCGAGGTCCGGCAGCTCCAGCGCCAGCACGAAGGCGGCCGCGCCGATGTCAGGCACCGTGGCGGCGCCGCAATGGAACGCGATCCAGTCCTGCGCCGCGGCGCAGCCGGGGTCGAACCAGAGCGGCGTCTCGACATCCACGAGCGTCAGCAGCACCGCGGCGGTGGCGGGATCGAGCGGCGCCGGCGGGGTCAGCCCTGCGCCGGCCGCATGGCGGCTGCCGGGGCGGGCCATCGCGTCCAGCACCGCACGGAAGCAGGACTGGGCGCCGAGGACCGGGTCGGCGAAGCCGGGAAGGTCGATGCTCATCCGGGTCGCCCCCTGTCAGCGCATGGTTGCCATGGTGAAGAACTGCACCCGGGTGGCCGCTGCACGGCGTGCGGCCTCCGCACGGGCGGCGGCCTGCTCCTGTGCGAGCCTCGCGACCACGTTGCGGTGCAAGGCGTCGTGCAGCGCCGGGTCCTGCAGGGCGGCATCGATGCGCGCCGCCAGCTCGGCGTGCCCGCCGTCGCGCCCGGCGACATAGGCGTGACCGATCTGGCCGCCGCTGCGCACGGTGCAGCGCGTCACCGTCATCTCGCCCAGGTTGAACGCCGCCCCCCCGCCGCCGGCGCGGCCACGCGTCATCACCAGCCCGGTCTCCGGCCCGCGCAGCGTGACGTGGTCGGGCAAAGGCGGGCAGTCCGCCAGGCACCGGCGCATGTCGTCGGCGCTGGCGCGGGCCAGCACGGACATCCAGTGCCGGCGGGCGGCGGTGTCGTCGGTTTTCATGCAGGCGCGACCCGTATTGGTTTAGATGTCTAGACAGCTAGACCCCAAGCCCGCTACCGTCAAGCCGTGTCGCACGACCGCAGCCGCCGGATGGATGAATTTGCCATGACAACGCCCGATCGCAGCGCCGGAGCCGAGCTGATCCGAGCCGAGCCTGGCGTGGCCCTGTGGCGCCGGATCGTCCACGTCATCGAAGCGGAGATCACCGACGGTACCCACCCCCCCGGCGCAAAGCTGCCCACCGAGGCGCAATTTTCCGCCCGCTTCGGCGTCAACCGCCACACCGTCCGCCGCGCGCTGGAGGAGTTGTCGCGCAGCGGCCTGGTGCGCGTGGAGCAGGGCCGCGGCAGCTTCGTCGCCGAGGACGTGCTGGACTACGCGGTGGCGCCGCGCACCCGCTTCTCCGAGTGGATCCGCCGCCACAACAAGGAGCCTTCGGGCCGCATCCTCGATCTGCGCGAGATCGCCGCCGACGCCACCGTCGCCGCCGGGTTGGGCATCCGCACCGGCGCGCGGGTGATCCGGCTGGAGCGGCTGGGCATGGCCGATGGCCGCCCGGTCAGCCTCGGCACCCACCATTTCCCGGCCGCCCGCTTCCCTGGCCTGCTGGCGGCGTTGCAGTCCGCCGTCACCATCACCGAGGCGCTGGCCCGGGCCGGCGTATCCGACTACCGTCGCCAGGTGACCCGCGTCACCGCCCGCCTGCCGCAGCCCAACGAGGCCGAACTGCTGCGCACCCCGCGCAACCGGCCGCTGCTGATCACCGAGAACGTCAATGTCGACCAGAACGGCGCGGTGGTCGAATTCGGGGTGTCGCGCTATCCCACCCCGCGCGTGCAGATCGTCTTCGAACCCTGAGGAAATACATGCAACCTTTACGAATCGCCGGCGGGCAGGTGCTCGCGGGCGGAGGGCTGGCCGAGGCCGACCTGCTGCTGGTGGACGGGCATATTGCGGAGGTCGGCACGACGGCGCAGGCCGCGCGCACCCTGGACGCGCGCGGCCTGCTGGTGCTGCCGGGCATCGTGGACATCCACGGCGACGCCTTCGAGCGCCAGGTGCAGCCGCGGCCCGGCGTCGGCTTCCCCTTCGACCTCGCGCTGGAGGACACCGAGCGGCAACTGCTCGCCAACGGCATCACCACCGCCTTCCACGGCGTCACCCTGTCCTGGGAGCCCGGCCTGCGCAGCCTGGAGACGTGGCGGGGGTTGCTGGATGCGTTGCATGCGCGCGACTGGGCCTGCGACATGCGGGTGCACATGCGCTGGGAGGCGTTCAACCTCGATGCGCTCGACACCGCCCTGGCCGACATCGCCGCCCGGCGGGTACATCTGCTGGCCTTCAACGATCACACGCCGTCGATCCTGAAGAAGCTCGGCGACCCCGTCACCGCGGCCAAGTACAGCGACCGCGCCGGCATGGACCTCACGGCGTTCCGCACGCTTGCCGAGCGGGTCGGCGCCCGCGCCGCCGAGGTCGAGCCTGCGCTGCACCGCCTGGCCGAGGCCGCCCGCAGCGCCGGCCTGCCGATGGCGAGCCACGACGACGACACCGTCGCGGCCCGCGACGCCTTCCGCGCCCACGGTGCCCGCATCTGCGAGTTCCCGATGGCCGAGTCGGTGGGGCAAGCGGCCCGCGCCGCCGGCGACCACGTGGTGATGGGCAGCCCCAACGTGGTCCGCGGCAGGTCGCATCTGGGCTGGGCGTCGGCGGCAAGGCTGGCCGAGGCGGGCATCTGCAGCGTGCTTTCCAGCGATTATTTCTACCCCTGCCTGCTGCGCGCGCCCTTCATTCTGGCGCGCCGCGGCGTTCTGGACCTGCCGGCGGCCTGGAACCTGGTCTCGGCGAATCCGGCCGCGGCCACGGGCCTCGACGACCGCGGCACGATCGCGCCCGGCCGGCGCGCGGATCTCGTGCTGGTGGCGGCCGATGCCGGAGCTCCGCGGCTCGTCGCAACCATCGCTCACGGGCGGATGGCGCAGCTCGGACGGGAAGGCTGGCACCGGCTGTCGCCGTCCGGCTGACCAGGCGGCCGGTGCCCAAGGGCGCGCTCACGCTTTCGCGTGCGCCCTTGATCGGCCATGCTGCAGCGCAACATACAGGCGTGACGGCGGAGGAGACGCGTCCACCGAAGCTGCATTTTCGCTCTGGATGGAAGGAGGTCCGCCATGCCGCACGCAATCCTGCCCGAGGCCGAGATGGCCGGCCCGACCGGCGAGTTGGCGTCGCGTCAGCTCGCGATGCCCGCCGACACGAATCCGTGGGGGCACATCTTCGGCGGCTGGATCATGGCGCTCATGGACGCATCCGCCGTGATGAGCGCGGTCAGGCGGGCCGACGGTCCCGTGGTCACGGCCGGTGTCAGCAACATCCACTTCCTGCAGCCCGTGCATGTCGGCGACTCCGTGTGCTGCTACACGCGCGAAGTGCAGACAGGGCGCACGTCGATCACCTATGCGGTGGAGGTCTGGGTGCTGCGCGGTGGCCTGGGCGAGCGGATCAAGGTGACCCAGGCCGAATTCACCTTCGTCGCGGTCGGCGAAGGCGGCCAGCCACGGGTACTTCCCGCGCCCGAGGGCCAGGGCCGGCAGACAGGGTGAGGGCGCACTGGCTCCCGGAGCAGGACTCGAACCTGCGACCCAGCGGTTAACAGCCGCTTGCTCTACCAACTGAGCTATCCGGGATCAGCGCGGGCGCCGATATAGCGAAGCCTTGCCCCGGATGCAAACCCGGATCTGGCACCGCCGCGAAACTTTCCCGCAGGCCCCGCGCGGCCGATGTTTGCGCTGGCAAGGCAACGGCATTCCTGTATGTTCCGGCCGCCGGCGGCACCCCCGCCGGTGGGCTTGGCGTGGGCGAGAGTGGCGGAACGGTAGACGCAGTCGACTCAAAATCGACCGGCGCGAGCCATGGGGGTTCGAATCCCCCCTCTCGCACCACTGCCGGCGCACGCTCCCCAGGTCTCTTCCTCGCCCCCCCGCCGACGTCGCACCTGCGTGCCGCCCTCGTCATATTTACGCAAAAATCTTGCAATTGCCTTAACAAAGCTCGCCTAGTCTTGATTTCCGTTGCGAAGGCATCATGCGGCCTATGCCGCTGGACACCTTGATGCGCGGCCGATTCCGGCAGCGCGAACGTGCAGGCGGAGAGATGGGAACAGTCGTCGCTCGGACCAATCTGCTGACCCGTCTGCTGATCCTTATTGTCGTCGCAACGATTCCGCCCATGCTGGTCATGGCGTATATGCAGCAGAGCCTGCGCAACGAGGGCCGCCAGCGCATTGCCGAGGAGGCCTTGCGCCAGGCCGAGCTGCTGGACGCGGACATGTCCAACGTCGTCGAGGGCGCGCGCCAGCTCAGCCTCGCCATCACCCATTTCGCCACGGTGCGCAACGGCGACCCCGCCTGCCGCCGCAGCCTGGAGGGGCTGCGCGCCGACCTGCCGAGCTACGAGGTGCTGAGCGTGATCGCCGACGATGGGCAGATCATCTGCACCACCGACAGCGGTGCCGGCCCGTTCGCCGGCGCCGCTGCCATCGCGCATGTGCGCGACGTCATCGGCCACGGCAAATTCGAGACCGGCACGTATACCCCGGCCACGCCGACGCGCCGGGCGCTATTGCCGTTCTGCATGCCGTTCACGCTCAAATCCGGCCGGCATGCCGTGGTGGTCGTCGGCCTCAGCCTCGACTGGCTGGGCGCGCATCTCGGCGACCTCAAGCGCCCGCCCGAGAGCACCATCGGCATCGCCGACCGCGACGGCACCACGATCGCCCGCTTCCCCGACCACGACAAGTTCGTGGGCAAGCCGTTCCCGCCGCCGGTGCGGCCGCTGTTCAGTGCGCCCAGGCGCGGCAACGCAGTGGTGATGGGCTATGACGGCAAGGAGCGGCTGGTCGGCTTCGTTCCGGCCAGCGATGGGCCGGTGCACATGTTCGTCAGCATCGGCATGTACCTGCCGGGCATACTGGCGGAACTCGATCGCGAGACCATGCGCGGCACCGTGCTGATCGCCGTCGGCGGGCTGATCTCGCTGCTGCTGGCGCTGGTGTTCGGCCAGCGTTTCGTCCGCCGCCCCACCGCGACCCTGCTGGCCGCTGCCCGCCGGTGGTCGTCCGGCGACCTGTCAGCGCGCGCCAGGCTGGACGAGCCGCCCGGCTCGGAGTTCGGCAGTCTCGCGCTGGCGTTCAACGACATGGCCGCGGCGCTCGGCCAGCAGCGCGCCGAGCTGCAGAACCTGAACGCGACGCTGGAGGCCCGGGTGGAGGAGCGCACCCGCGACCTCAGCGAGAGCCGCAACCGCCTGCAGGTCGAGATGGCCGAGCGCGAGAACACCGAAGCGACGCTGCGCCAGGCGCAGAAACTCCAGGCCGTGGGCCAGCTCGCCGGGGGTATCGCGCATGATTTCAACAATCTGCTGACCGCGATCGTCGGCGCGCTCGACCTGCTGCGCGGCCGCCTGCCGGCTGGGCAGGAGAGTTTGGTGCGGCTGGTCGACAATGCGCTGCTATCGGCCGAGCGCGGCGGCAAGCTGACCGGCCAGCTGCTGGCCTTCTCGCGCCGCCAGCGGCTGCTGCCGGTGCCGTCCGACCTCAATATGACCGTGGTGGCGCTGTCGAACCTCCTGGGCAGCACGCTGGGCCGCTCCATCCGCATCCAGACCGACCTGGTGCAGGATTTGTGGCCGGCGATGGTCGATCCCAGCCAGATCGAGGCGGTGATCATCAACCTCGCCATCAACGCGCGCGACGCCATGCCCGATGGCGGCGTGCTGACCATTGCCACGCGCAACGTGACCCTGGGCGTGGGCGGCAACGTCGCGCCTGGCGACTACGTCGCGGTCCGCGTGTCCGACACCGGCACCGGCATGGCGCCCGAGGTGATGGCCCGCGTGTTCGAGCCGTTCTTCACCACCAAGGAGCCCGGCCGCGGCTCCGGCCTCGGCTTGTCGCAGGTGCATGGCCTCGCCATGCAATCCGGCGGCGACGTGCGTATCGAGAGCAAGCCGGGCGAGGGCACGACGGTCACCCTGCTGCTGCCGCGGGCCAAGGCCATGCCGGCCATGCCCCGCCCGGATCCGCTGTCGGGCCGCGCCGGCCCGCGCCGCCGCGCCCGCATCCTGGTGGTGGACGACGACAGCGACGTGCGCCAGATGACCGGCGAGATGCTGTCCGAGCGCGGCTATGCCGTCGAACTGGCCTCGGGTGGCGAGGAGGCGCTGGCGATCCTTGCGCGCGACGGCGGATTCGATGCCTTGCTGGTGGACTATGTCATGCCCGGCATGAACGGCGTGGCACTGATCCAGGCCGCCCACGCCATCCGCCCGGGCCTGCGCACGCTGATGATCACCGGCCATGCCGAGCTGCAGGCGGGCGAGGCGATCGGGGCGGAGAGCATTCTGCGCAAGCCGTACAATATCGCCATCCTGGACGAACGCCTTGAACGCCTGCTGGCCCGCCCGCTGCTGCGCGCCGTGCCGGGCGGCTTGTCCGGCACGGCGTGACGCGGCGCGGGGGCATTCGCGCCGCGAACCCTCGAATTGTTCAGGATGTTGCTGAACCGTTGGAGGTCCGGGCGGGAATCGAACCCACATTCGCGGATTTGCAGTCCGCTGCATCACCACTCTGCCACCGGACCGTCGCTGACGGCGGCAGGGTTATTGGGCCGCCAGCCGCATCCGGTCAAGGGGGGGCGTCTCGGCGGCTTTGCGATCCGTCCGCCACGCCCGTATAAGATCGCCCGCCGCGCAACCGCCCCAGCCTGTCAGAGACCCGCCCGCATGGATCACTCCGCTGCCGACACCCAAGCCGCCCGCAACCTGATGGTCGACGGGCAGGTGCGCCCGAACAAGGTGACCGACCGGCGTATCGTCGACGCCATGCGCGCGCTTCCACGCGAGCGCTTCGTGCCCGCCCGGCTGGCGCCGCTGGCCTATTCCGATGATGACGTGAACCTCGGCAACGGCCGCTTCCTGATGGAGCCGATGGTCATCGCCCGCCTGGTGCAGGCCGCGGCGGCGCGGCAGGGCGACCGCGCCCTGGTGGTCGCGGCGGGCAGCGGCTACGGCGCCGCCCTGCTGGCCGCCTGCGGCGCCCAGGTGACCGCGCTGGAGGAGGATCCGGCGCTGCTGGGGCTGGCCCGCTCGGTGCTGCCGGAGATGGCGCCGAGCGCCGCCATCGTGTCCGGACCGATCGTGGCTGGCTGGCCCGGGGGCGCGCCCTACGACATCGTGCTGATCGAGGGCGCGGTCGAGGAAATTCCGCCCGCCATCGCCGCCCAGGTCAAGCGCGACGGCGGCCGGCTTCTCACGGTGCGCGCCATGGTCGGGGGCCTCGGCCTGGCGGTGCTGGCCGAGCCCACCCAGGGCGGCCTTTCCGTCCAGCCGCTGTTCGACTGCGCCACCCCGGTGCTGCCGGCGATGCGCCGCGCCCCCGGATTCGTCTTCTGAACGGCGACCGGCCGGGCTGACGGCCCGGCGCCCTCTGCACAGGCCAAACCCCTGCTGCACCGCAAAACCATGGCGCCGGAGACGGGGCTGTGGCACATCTTGTCATGCCATGCGACGATCCCGGCGGAATGGTGGCCGGGGTCATGCGCGGGCCCCACGGAACGGACGACGGAGTTGAGCGGATGATGCGGCGGAGCAGCCAAGGGATCGGGGTTCTGGGCATCGGACTTGCGGCGGTCGTGGTGGTCGCTGCCGGGGTGCCTGGTTCCGCACGGGCCGACATTCGTACCCTGCAGGATGCCCTGGCGCTCGCGTATTCCACCAATCCGACATTGCTGGCCGAGCGCGCCAATCTGCGCGCGACAGACGAGAATGTGCCGGCGGCGCTGTCGGGGTGGCGGCCGCAGGTGTCGATCAGCGCCAATGCCGGCTATGCCGACGGCACCACCATCAACCACATCACCCAGGTCAACAACGTCCCGCTGCCCACGCCCATAAACACGCGGAACAACGCCCTGCGCGGCACCAACACGCAGCAGCTCACGGTCACGCAGCCGCTGTATCGCGGCGGCCAGACCCGCGCCAGCACCAACCGCGCCGAGAACCAGGTGATCGCCGAGCGTGCCCGTCTGATCGTGCAGGAGCAGACCACCTTCGGCGCCGTGGTCACCGCCTACGTGAACGTCATCCAGGCCGAGCAGGTGCTGGCCCTGAACGTCAACAACGAACAGGTGCTGACCCGCCAGCTGCAGGCCACCAACGACCGCTTCCGCGTTGGCGAGATCACGCGCACCGACGTGGCCCAGGCCGAGGCCGCCTTGGCCGGCGCCACCGCCACGCGCGAGACCGCCGAGGGCAACCTGGCGACCGCGCGCGCCCAGTTCCAACAGGTCGTGGGCGAACTGCCGGGCAAACTGATCGAGCCGCAGCCGCTGCGCTTGCCCACGAAAACGCTGGAGGAGGCCAAGCAGCTGGCCAACGGCAACAATCCCGCAGTGATCGCCGCCCTGTTCGACGACGCCTCCGCCAAGGACAATTTCGACCTGCAATACAGCAAGCTGATGCCCAATCTCAGCCTGCAGGGCCTGCTGGCCCGCGCCGAGGACACGCAGACCCAGAACCAGACGACGAAGACGGCGCAGATCGTGGCTGCCCTCACTGTGCCCATCTACCAGGGTGGCTCCGAATACGCGGCCATCCGCCAGGCCCGTCAACAGCAGCAGCAGACCCGCCAGCGGGTCGACGACGCCCGCCGCACCACCCAGCAGCAGATCGTCAGCGCCTGGGAGACCTATTTCGCCGCCAAGGCCACGATCGAGAGCACCCGCCAGCAGGTGCGCTCCAACGAGATCGCCCTGGAAGGCGTGCAGCGCGAGGCCATCGTCGGCAGCCGCACCACGCTTGACGTGCTGAACGCCGAGCAGCTGCTGCTCAACACCCGCGTCACCCTGGTGCAGAACCTGGCCGCCCTGGTCAACGCCTCCTATCAGGTGGGGGCCGCGGTCGGGCGCCTCAACGCCCGCGACCTCAGCCTGAACGTGCCGCTGTACGACGAGACGGCCTACTACAAGGCAGTGCGCAACAAGTGGATCGGCACCGGCGACTACGCCACCGACCAGCCCGGCCGCTGAGCGGTCGGGCGCAGGGACGAACGGCAGCATCATGAGCGCATCGCACCCGCCCCAATCCGGCGGCCCCGCCGCATCCCCGGCGGCCGGCGCCGCGGACCCGTCGATGGAGGACATTCTCGCCTCCATACGCCGCATCCTCAGCGAGGACGATCCTGCCGCCCCGCTTGCGGGGGGGCAAACACCCGCGCCGCAGGACGGATCGCATCGGCCGGTCGCTGGCGACGTGCTGGCTTTGGATGCCTCGATGATCGTCGGCGACGAGCGGCCGACGATTGCGGGCCCTCCGCCCGCCGCGGCCACGTCGGCCGCCGAGACGCCGGCCGATCCCGCGCCGGCGCCGTCTGCTGCCCCCACTCCCGCGGCCCTGGTGGCGCCCGAAGCAGCCGCCGCCGCTGCCGCGTCGGTCGGCGCGCTGCTGCGCACCCTGATCGCCGAGCGTGAACAGATCGCCGTGCATCGCGGCGGCCCCACCATCGAGGACCTGGTGCGCGAGGAGATCCGCCCGCTGCTGAAGCAGTGGCTGGACACCAACCTTCCCGTCCTGGTCGAACGGCTGGTACGCACCGAGATCGAGCGCGTCGTCGGCCGCGCCGTCTCCTGACCCTTTTTCCTTCCGGCCAGCATTCGGCCCTGCCGGGTGCGGCAGCACCGAACGAGCACGGACCCATGCTGAACAAGACCTATTCCCCTGCCGAGATCGAGCCCCGCCTGTATGAGGGCTGGGAGTCGTCCGGCGCCTTCGCCTGCGCGCCCGACAGCAACGCCCAGCCGTTCACCATCATGATCCCGCCGCCGAACGTCACCGGCAGCCTGCACATGGGGCACGCGCTCACCTTCACCGTCCAGGACACGCTGGTCCGCTGGCGGCGCATGCAGGGCCGCGACGTGCTGTGGCAGCCCGGCACCGACCACGCCGGCATCGCCACCCAGATGGTGGTGGAGCGGCTGCTGGCCGGGCAGGGCGCCAGCCGCAAGGAACTCGGCCGCGAGGCGTTCATCGAGCGGGTGTGGCAGTGGAAGGCCGAATCCGGCGGCACCATCACCCGCCAGCTCCGCCGCCTCGGCGCCTCGCTCGACTGGCCGCGCGAGCGCTTCACCATGGACGAGGGCCTGTCCAAGGCGGTGCTGGAGGTGTTCGTCACCCTGCACCGCGAGGGCCTGATCTACCGCGACCGGCGGCTGGTGAACTGGGACCCGAAATTCCAGTCCGCCATCTCCGACCTCGAAGTCGAGAACAAGGAGGTGCGCGGCCATCTCTGGCACATCCGTTATCCCGTCGCCGAGGAACCGGGCCGCTTCATCACCGTGGCCACCACCCGGCCCGAGACGATGCTGGGCGATACTGCGGTGGCCGTGCATCCCGAGGACCCGCGCTATCGCGACCTGATCGGCAAGCATGCCATCCTGCCGCTGGTCGGCCGGCGCATCCCGATCGTGGCCGACGAATACTCCGACCCCGAGAAAGGCACCGGCGCGGTGAAGATCACCCCCGCGCACGACTTCAACGATTTCGCGGTCGGCCAGCGCCACCAACTGCCGATGCCGTCGATCCTGGACAAGGAAGCCCGCGTCACCCTGGCCGACATCAGCGCCGCGCTCGCCGCCGTTCCCGGCGTGGCCGCCCCCGATTTCGTGCGCAGCCTGGAAGGGCAGGACCGCTTCGCCGCCCGCAAGGCCATCGTTGCCGAGCTGGAGCGCCTGGAGCTGCTGGAGAAGACCGAGCCGCACACCCACCAGGTGCCACACGGCGACCGCTCCGGCGTGCCGATCGAGCCGCTGATGACCGTGCAGTGGTACTGCAACGCCGGGGTGCTGGCGAAGCCCGCCATCGAGGCGGTGGAGCAGGGCCGCACGAAGTTCGTGCCGCAGCAATGGGAGAACACGTTCTTCGCTTGGATGCGCGACATCCAGCCCTGGTGCATCAGCCGCCAGCTCTGGTGGGGCCACCGCATTCCCGCCTGGTACGGCCCGGATGGCCATGTGTTCGTCGAGCGCAGCGAGGAAGAGGTCATCGCCGCCGCCCGTGCCCATTACGGCGACGACCGGCCGCTCGCCCGCGACGAGGACGTGCTGGACACCTGGTTCAGCTCGGCGCTGTGGCCGTTCTCCACCCTCGGCTGGCCGGAGCAGACCAAGGAACTGGCGCGCTACTACCCCGGCGACGTGCTGGTGACCGGCTTCGACATCATCTTCTTCTGGGTCGCCCGGATGATGATGATGGGCCTGCACTTCATGAAGGACGTGCCGTTCCGCGCCGTGCATATCCACGGCCTGGTGCGCGACGAGCGCGGCCAGAAGATGAGCAAGTCGAAGGGCAACGTCATCGACCCGCTGGAGCTGATCGACCGCTACGGCGCCGACGCGCTGCGCTTCACCATCTGCGCGCTCACGGGACCCGGCCGCGATGTGAAGCTCGGGCCCGCCCGCGTGGAGAGCTATCGCAGCTTCGTCACCAAGCTGTGGAACGCCGCCCGCTTCTGCGAAATGAACGGCATCGCGCCGGACCCGACCTTCGAGCCCGCGCAAGCGACGCTGCCGCTCACCCGCTGGATCCTCGCCGCGCTGTCCGACGCCATCACCGAGGCGACCGGGGCGCTGGAGGCCTACCGCTTCAACGACTACGCCGCCGCCTGCTACCGCTTCACCTGGAACACGTTCTGCGACTGGTTCCTGGAATTCGCCAAGCCGGCGCTGAGCAACGCTGCCGGCGCCGAAGCCGCCGAGGTGAAGCGCACCGCCGCCTACGTGCTTGGCCAGATCCTGCGCCTGCTGCACCCCGCCACGCCGTTCGTGACGGAGGAGTTGTGGGACCGCTTCGGCTACGGTCCCGAATGCAGCCTGATCCGCGCGCCCTGGCCCGAGCCCTTCAGCGTGCCCGGCGCCGCCGAGGCCCGCGCCGAGCTCGACTGGGTCGTGCGCCTGATCAGCGAAGTGCGCACCGTGCGCGCGGAGATGAACGTGCCGCCGTCGCAACTCAGCCCGATCCTGCTGAAGGATGCGCGCCCGGACACGCTGGCCCGCGCCGCAAGCTGGATGGAGGCGATTTCCCGCATGGCGCGCGCCTCCAGCCTCGGCCCGCTGGACGGCGAACTGCCCAAGGGCGCCGCCCAGGCCGTGGTGGACGAAGCGACCGTGGTGCTGCCGCTCGCCGGCGTCATCGATCTTGCCGCCGAACGCGCCCGCCTGCAGAAGGAGCGCGCCAAGGCCGCCGGCGAGGCCGAGAAGATCGCGAAGAAGCTCGGCAACGCCGATTTCGTCGCCCGTGCTCCCGAGGATGTGGTGGAGGAAAACCGCGACCGGCTGCAGGCCGCGCACAACGAAATGGCGCGGCTGGATGCGGCGTTGCAGCGGATTGCGTAAGCGAGGGAAGGTGGCGCCCGCCGGCGCCGGATCGCCTCCTGTTCCCATGGGCGAGAGCGGCGGGATGAAGGGCAACGGGACCGGTATTCGCGACGGGTCGGTGGCCTCGCCCCCGCGCGCCGGTGATGTGGCCATTGACCGCGCCGTCCCCGCCACCGCCGCGTCACCTTGATACCGGCTTAACGCGCGGCATCGTTGAACTGCGGCATGGACGCTGCAAGTTCATCACCGGCCACATCGCTGGCCTGCGCTTCCACCGCCATGAGGGACGCACCCACCGGGCCCGCCGCGGAGCTTCCTGCGAAGGTTTGGGGTGCGCCCGACCTCGTGCGATGTAAATCCCACATTCCGCAGGCGCGAAGCGGCCGCAACCTTGCCCTCGCGACAGTGCTCGGTGTCGCGCTCGGGTTACGGCTATGGGTGGTACTGACGCACACCTATATCATCTTCCAAGACGAAACGTTCCAGTATCTGGAGCAGGCGCACCGCCTCGCTTTTGGCAGCGGCGTCGTGCCGTGGGAGTTCATCGACGGCATTCGGTCCTGGCTGCTGCCCGGCATGATCGCCCTTGTTATGCGGCTGACCGCGTTGGTCAGCCCGGATCCGTCGACATATGTGCTCGTGGTCCGGATCTGCGTCATCGCCGCGTCGCTCAGCGTGCCGTATGTCGGGTTCCGAATGGCAGAGCAGCGCTGCGCTTTGCCTGGCGCCGTGGCTGTCGGCCTGCTCTGCGCCTTCTGGTTCGATCTCGTCTACTTCGCTCCGGCCGTGCTGACCGAGGTGATGGCGACCTATGCCGCGTTCTGGGCCATCTGGCTGGGCGATGTCCAAGCGGGCGGTAGCCCCTCGCGGCGCCGTCTCATGCTGGCTGGAGCATTGTTCGGGCTGGCGTGTTGCTTGCGCTACCAGTATGCGCCGGCACTGGCGCTCGCGGCGTTGTGGCAACATGGCCGCGACCATACCCGCCTCGGCACCGTCCTCGTGGGCACCCTTGCGGCCTTGGCATTGACCGGCGGCTTGCTCGACACGCTTACCTGGGGTGCGCCATTCCAGTCGGTATGGCTGAACTTCAGCCGTAACGCGGTGCAAGGCGTGGGCGCCGCGTTGGGTGTCGAGCCCTGGTACTATTTCCCTGCCTATTTCTCGGTGGCGTGGAACATTGTTGCACCATTGCTGTTGGGGCTCATGGTGCTTGGTGCGACGCGAATGCCTGCCCTGGCATTCGCAGCGGTGGCGACCGTGGCGCTGCACTCGATGACGCCACACAAGGAGATGCGGTTCATTTTTCTGGCATCCGCAGCCATGCCAGTACTGATCGGACTCGGCACTGCGTCGATGCTGCAAAGCGTGATACGCCTGCGCCGGGCCGCGACCGTTCCAACGGCGATCGCGGTGGCGGTCGTCATTGCCGGTGCGGTGGCCACGGCGACCGCTACGCGGGCCTATCCGGCCAATGCCTGGCACCGCGACCGTTCCGTTGTCCAGGCGTTCGATGCCGCCCGCTCGGAGCCGAATCTATGCGGGCTGGGGGTACGGACGCTGTCGGTCTATCGCAGCGGCGGCTACACCTACCTGCACCGCGACGTGCCTATCTATTTCGAGACCTTCGAAGCCGTTCAGCAACTGGAGACCTTGCCATTCCGGTTGCGACTGCGGTTGGTGTTGAACGGGCAGCCGGTGCCGCAATATCCGAACGAGCAACTCGCCAGAAACAGCGGGCGGTTCAATTTCTTGATCGGGCGGCCAGGGGACCGCCTGCCAGGGTTTGAAACCACAGCCTGCTTCGGCGCGGGCAGCCCTGATGATCCCGCGATATGCGTGTTCCGCCGGCCCGGCGGGTGCGACTGAGGCGGCGACCGGCCCGATGGGCGCCACCCGATGCGCCCAATCCGCCAGACGTGAACGCACGGAACCGTTTCACCTCTCGCGCAGACGGTCTAGGCTGCCGTTCATGCGCGCCCTGCTTCGATCCCTGATCCTCGCGATGCTGTCGCTCGTGGCCCTGTCCGGGGGCGCCCAGGCACAGCCCGCCGGCCTTTACGATCCCAGTATCCGCCCGCCGCCCCGCCCCGAACTGGTTCCCCCCGCGCCGGGCCGCGGCTATGACTGGGTGCCGGGCTATTGGAGCTGGAACGGGTATCAATACAACTGGGTGCACGGCCGTTACCGCCAGCACCGGCCCTGGTCCTACCGCTATGTGAAGGGGAATTTCGAGGGCGGGGGCGGCCTCGTCACGTTCGTGCCCGGCCATTTCGACGCACCGCCGAAGCCGGACCCGCTCGTCCAGCCAGACCCGCCGATCAACCCGCGCGTGCTGCCGCGCTGACGCGGCCGGGGCGTTCAGGCCAGTTCCACCACCACCGGCACATGGTCGGAAGGCTGGTCCTCGCCACGCTCGCGGCGGTCCGGGCTGGCGGCCGTCAGCCGCTCGGCCAGCGTGGGCGACAGCAGCGCATGGTCGATGCGCAGCCCCTGGTCGCGTGGCCAGGCGGCGGCCTGGTAGTCCCAGAACGTCCAGGCCGGCCCGGTCGGCTGCAACGCCCGCACCGCATCGGTCAGCCCCAGCCAGAGCATCGCCCGGAACTTCGCCCGCGTCTCCGGCCGCACCAGCGCGTCGGTGGGCGGCAGCGCGCCCGGCGCCAGGTCGGCATCGGTGGGGCAGACGTTGAAGTCGCCCAGGATCGCCAGCGGCGCATCCACGTCCAGCAACGCCGCCGCACGCCGGCGCAGCAGGTCCATCCAGGACAGCTTGTAGGCATATCCCGCATCGCCGCCGGAATTGCCGTTGGGCAGATAGATGCCGATCACCGTCACGCCGTCCGCGGCCAGCTCGATATACCGCGCCTGCGCATCGTCCTCCGGCAATCCCGGCAGGGCGCGATGCGTCACCTCGAACGGCACGCGCGACAGCACGGCGACGCCGTTATAGGCCTTTTGTCCCACCGCCTCGGCGCGGTATCCCAGCGCCTGGAAGCCCAGGGCGGGGAAGGCCGCGGTCTCGCACTTGATCTCCTGCAGCACGAGAATGTCCGGCTGCACCTGCTCCAGCCAGCGGCGGACATGCCCCTCGCGCTGGCGGATCGAATTGACGTTCCAGGTGGCGAGCTTCACGCGCTGTCAGGCCACAGCGAAGCTGGTGCCGCAGCCGCAGGACGAGCTGGCATTGGGGTTGCGCACGGCGAAATGGCTGCCCATCAGCGCGTCGGCGTAATCCAGCTCCGCGCCGGCCAGCAGGTCCAGGCTTGCGGGGTCGATGAACACGCGCGCGCCGTTGTGCTCGATCACCAGGTCGTCCTCCGCCTGGGTGCGATCCAGGTCGAAGCGGTACTGGAAGCCGCTGCAGCCGCCGGCCAGCACTTCCACGCGCAGGGCCGCGTCGCCGCCCTGGGCGGAGACGATCTCGGCGATCCGCTCGGCCGCGCGGTCGGTCAGCCGGAACGGGGCGAGGGAGACGGAATCCGTGGTGCTGTCCATGCGTGCAACATAGGCGGAACCGGCGGCGGATTGAAGGGCCGGTCCCCAGGGTGTATGCGCCGCAGGCCATGAACCGTGCACAATGGGCCGTCAGACCGGAAACATCCCGCGGCCGGCTCCATCCGGAGCCGGAAGCGCCGACGCGCAGCCCCTACCAGCGCGACCGCGACCGCATCATCCACAGCTCCGCCTTTCGCAAGTTGCAATACAAGACCCAGGTCTTCGTCAACCATGAGGGCGATTTCTACCGCACCCGCCTGACCCACAGCATCGAGGTGGCGCAGATCGCCCGCTCCATCGCCCGCGAGCTGCGGCTTGACGAGGACCTTGCGGAAGCGCTGGCGCTGGCCCACGACCTTGGCCACCCGCCTTTCGGCCATGCCGGCGAGGACGCACTTGCGGCTGCCATGAAGCCGTTCGGCGGCTTCGACCACAACGCCCAGTCCTTGCGCGTGGTCACCCTGCTGGAAAGCCGCTACGCCGCCTTCGACGGCCTGAACCTGACCTGGGAGACGCTGGAGGGCCTGGCCAAGCACAACGGCCCGCTGCGCAAGCCGCCGCCTTATGTCGCCGAATACGATGAGCGCCACCCGCTCGACCTCGCCACTCACGCCTCCGTCGAGGCCCAGGTGGCGGCCCTGGCCGACGACATCGCCTATCACAGCCACGATCTCGACGACGGGCTGCGCGCGCGCATGTTCGGCACCGAGGACATCCGCCATCTGCCGGTGGTGGGCGACGCCCTGGCCGCCGCCGGCCGCGCCAGCCTCGATGTGCCGCCGCCGCGGCTGCGCCACGAGACCATCCGCCGCGTCATCAACGTGCTGGTCACCGACGTGATCGAGGAGACCCGCCGGCGCATTGCCGCCCTCGACCCCGTCGACGCGGATGCGATCCGGCGCGCCAGGGCGCCGGTGGTGGCGTTCAGCCCGGCGATGGCCGAAGCCAACCGGGTGATCAAGGAATTCCTCTACGCCCACATGTACCGCCACTGGCGGCAGAACCGCATGCACTACAAGGCCCGCCGCATCACCGCGGAGCTGTTCGGCCTGCTGCACGACAACCCCGGCCTGCTGCCGGACGACTGGCGCGCGCGTGCCGGCGAAAGCCCGGGCACGCAACGCGGGGCCACCATGGTCGCCGACTACATCGCCGGCATGACCGACCGGTTCGCGATGGACGAGCACCTGCGCCTCACCGACATCTCCGTCTCCGGCTGACCTTCCAGGATCGTTATGACCGACAACATCTACGCCGAAATGCGTTCCCGCGTGCTCGACGCCCTGCAGGCGGCGGCGCCCGACCTGCCTGCCGAGGTAGGGGCGCGCGTCGAGGTGACGGCGGCGAAGGACCCCGCGCATGGCGACATGGCCACCAACGCCGCGATGGTTGCCGCCAAGGCCGCCCGGCGCAAACCGGCCGAGCTGGCGGCGCAGATCGTGTCCGCACTCGCCACCGATCCGCTGGTGGCCGAGGCCGCGGCGGCCGGGCCGGGCTTCGTCAACCTGCGGCTGAAGCCCGAATCCTGGCGCGCCTTGCTGCCGGACGTGCTGCGCAGCGGCGAGGCCTATGGCGAGAGCACGGTCGGGCAGGGGGGGCGGGCGAACGTGGAATACGTCTCCGCCAACCCCACGGGGCCCATGCATATCGGCCATTGCCGCGGCGCCGTGGTCGGTGACGCGCTCGCCAACCTGCTGGCCAAGGGCGGCTACGACGTCACCAAGGAGTTCTACATCAACGACGCCGGCGCGCAGGTCACGGCGCTGGCCTGGGCTGCCTACTGGCGCTACCTGCAGGCCATCGGCTCGCCCATCGACGAGGCCGAATTCACCGAGGAAGTGCCGGGCGGCCTGCAATATCGCGGCGACTACCTGATCCCGGTCGGCCAGGCGCTGGCGGAGACCTACGGCAAATCGCTCGCCGAGCCGGATGGCGGCATCGCCGCGCCGCATCTGTGGCTCGATACCGTGCGCGACTTCACTCTCGAGCGGATGATGGAATCGATCCGCGAGGACCTCGCCGCCCTGGGCGTCCGGCAGGACGTGTTCACCTCCGAACGCGCGCTGGCGGCGGCGGGTGCGACGGACGCGGTAATCGAGCGCCTGCGCGCCGCCGACCTGATCTACGAAGGCACGCTGGAGCCGCCCAAGGGCAAGCTGCCGGATGACTGGGAGCCGCGCCAGCAGACCCTGTTCCGCGCCACCCTGTTCGGTGACGACGTCGATCGTCCGCTGCGCAAATCCGACGGCAGCAACACGTATTTCGCCAACGACATCGCCTACCACGCGGACAAGATCGCGCGCGGGTTCGAGGTGCTGATCGACGTCTGGGGCGCCGACCATGGCGGCTATGTCTCGCGCATGAAATCCGCGGTGAAGGCGCTGGGCGGCAACCTGGACGTGGTGCTGTGCCAGATCGTGCACGTGCTGAAGGACGGCGAGCCCGTGCGCATGTCCAAGCGCGCCGGCACGTTCATCACCCTGCGCGACCTGCTCGACGAGGTCGGCCGCGACGCGGTGCGCTTCACCATGCTGACGCGCAAGTCCGACGCGCAGATGGAGTTCGACATCGCCGCCGCCGTCGCCCAGACACGCGAGAATCCGGTGTTCTACGTGCAATACGCGCATGCCCGCTGCCGCAGCGTGCTGCGCGCCGCCGCGGAGATGTTCGGCGCCGACGCGGTGTCCGACTCGGCGCTGGCCGATGTGCGGCTGGCAAGCCTGGAAAACGAGGCCGAACTGGCCGTGATTCGCCGCCTGCTGTCCTGGCCGCGCATGGTGGAAGCCGCGGCTTTGGCAAGGGAGCCGCACCGAATCGCGTTTTTCCTCTATGATCTAGCGGCCGACTTTCATATGCTGTGGAACCGAGGTCGGGACGATGCTGCACTGCGGTTCCTGCAGCCCGAGAACCGGGACGAGACCCTCGCCCGCGTGGCCTTGGTGGCCGCGACGGCGGTGGTGATTCGCTCCGGTCTGGCGGTCATGGGCGTCACCCCGGTCGAGGAGATGCGTTAGCCACATACCAGCGCGGGGAGATTGGCGCCGTGCGTGATGAACTGGACATCCCGATGCCCGCTATGGGCCCCAGCTACCGTGTGCCCCGCCGTCGCGAGGGGATGGATCCCAATACCAGGCGCCTGGTCCTGATCGCCGCCGGCATCGGCGGCGCGCTGCTGGTGCTCGTCGGCGCCTGGTCGTTGACCGGCCGCCGCCATAGCGGCATCCCCGTGGTCGAGGCGGACAGCCGGCCGCTGCGGGTGAAGCCCGAGAATCCCGGCGGATTGCAGGTGGCGGGCTCGGACGAGGCCATCCTGTCCGGCAAGTCCGACGACACCGCCGCGCTGGCGCCGCCGCCGGAAGCACCAGCGCCGCAGGCCCTGAAGGCCCAGGAACGCCTCGCCGCCGCTCCGGCGCCCGCAGCGCCGCCGGTGGCGGCCAACCCCGTGCCCGCCGCCCAGACCGTGTCGCTGAGCCCCGCCGCGCCGGCGACCCCCGGCACCGCCCTGGTTTCGCCCCTGCCGGACACGAAGCCGCCCGCGCCGAAACCTGCCGCTGTGGCGAAGGCCGCCCCCACCCCCGCTCCCTCCGCCGCCCCCGCGGGCCGCGGCGCGCAAGTGCAGCTTGCGGCGCTGGTTTCCGAACAGGCGGCGCTGAGCGAATGGCAGCGGCTGGAAAAGAAGATGCCGGACGTGCTCGGCGGCCGGAAGCCGGCGGTCATGAAGGTGGAGCACGAGGGCAAGACTTTCTGGCGCCTGCGCACCGGCGGCTTCGCCGACGCCACCGAAGCCTCCAGCTTCTGCGCGAAGATCAAGGCAAAGGGCGCGAGCTGCTCGGTGGCCAGTTTCTGACCCGATCCCTCGTCCCGCCACGCGGGGCAAGGGGGAGGGTTCATGTTGCACGCCCGCCCGCGGGCGCAGTCCGCTGAAACCCTGCGTTGCAGGAAAAAAACATTGAGCAACCGTTCTTATTCCTGTTAGGTCGGGACCGGGCGATCGGACGGGAGCCGAGCCCTGGCTTCCTGCCGTCTCCCGCACGGAGCCGGCCCGATGCAGACCGCCTACACCGTATCGACCGAGGCGGAGCTGACGGCCGCCATCCTCGACATCAATCTCGGCGGCGCGAACTCGGTCGCGGACACGGCCTACACCATCACGCTTGATACCAGCCTCGATCCGTCCGGTTATCTGTCACTGAGCGCCAACCTGCCGGCAATCAACCTTGCAACCGGCGATACGCTGACCATCGACGGCCAGGGCGGCCTGCTGAACGGGGCCGGCGTCGCCCGCGGCTTTTATGTGTACGCCGGCAATGTAACGATCGAGAACATCACCATCGCCAGTGCGGTCGCGAAGGGCGGCATGGGGGTCAGCGGCGTCGATGCCGGCGGCGGTGGGGCCGGCCTTGGCGGGGCGCTGTTCATCGCGCAATCGGGCACCGTGACGCTCAGCGTCGTCGCTTTCGCCTACAACCAGGCGATCGGCGGCGACGGCGGCGCGGCGGTGAATCCCGGCGGCGCAGGCGCGGGCAGCGATACCGGTGTGAGCGGCGGGTTCGGTGACGGCGGTGCCGGCGGCGGCATCGGCGGTGGCGGCGGCTTCGGCGGCGGCGGCGGTGGTGGTGCGACCGGCGGTGCCGGGGGCTTCGGCGCCGGTTCCGGTGGCAGCGGTGCCAATGGCGCCGGGGGCGGCGGCGGCCTGGGTGCCGGCGGCAACATCTTCGTGCATGCCGGCGGATCGCTGATCATCCAGTCCGGCACCATCGGCAGCAGCACGGTGGCCGGCGGCAGTGGGCATGACGGCGGCGGCGACGGCCAAGCCCTGGGCTCCAGCATCTTCCTGTCCGGCAACCAGTCCTTCGCACTCAAGCCTGCAGCCGGCCAGACTCTCGTGATCGACGGTGTCATCGCCGATACGCCGGTGCCGGGGGAGAACGCGACGACGGCCACGACGACATCCGGCGGGGCGTACGATTCGTCGGTAACGGCTACGACGGTGTACTCGTGGCCCATTCAGTGGCAAGGCCCGAACGGCTTCGTCGATCCGTACGTCGCCCCCGTGCCGGCCCTGCCGCCTGCTGGCGGCACGGTGGTGCTGAACGGCGTGAACAGCTACGCCAGCACCACGATGATCTACGGCACCCTCGAACTCGGCAACGCCGCCGCGGCCGGCACGGGGCAGATCAGTTTCGCCGCAGATCACGGCGTCCTGCGTATCGACGGCACCGTCGTGCCGCAGAACGTCATCAACGGCTTCGTGCCCGGCGACACGATCGACCTTGCCGCCCTCTCTGCAACGGCCGCCTTCGGCGCGTTCGACCCCTTCTTCAAAGTGCTGAGCATCCCGACCGCCGCAGGTTCCGTGACGCTGCAACTGCGGCTCCCCAATCCGCAGGACTACAGCGGCTCTGCCTTCTTCCTGACCCCCGATGGCAACGGTGGAACCAACATCACGGTGTCGGCCGTGGTGAGCGTGACCGGCGCGACCGGCGGCGAATTCGTGATCCCCTTCGCCAGCACGGCCTATCGGGGGGCCGCCCAGGCGGCCCTGTCCGGAACGAACGCGGCGGTCGGCTCCGGCTCTGTCGTGCCGTTCGTGGCGACGCCCGGCGCCACCATCCCCGCGCTCGCGGCCGGAAGCGGCGGCGAGATCGTGCTGCACGCGGGCGGCGCCGTTACTGTCCCGGCCGGCTATTCCATTTTCGCGACGGATGCGCCCGACCGGGTGACCGTCACCGGCGGCACCGATAGCGGCCAACTCGTCGTGGCCGGCAATGGTGGGCTGACATACATGGCCGGGGCCGGCTCCGGCACGGTCATCGCCGGCGGCGGCGACAACGGGCTGGCAGCGCTTGCCGGGGCCGGAAATCAGGTGTTCCTGCTCGGCAACGGCGCCGACACCGTCTGGGCCATGGACGGAGACAACATCATCGACGGCAATGCCGGCGGCAAGCTGATCTTCCTCGGCGCCGGCAGCAACTTCGTGGTCACGCATGGCTCCGACACTGACGCCACCGACACCGTCCTGGGCGGCAGCGGCAGCGCCACCGTCATCGCCGTCGGCAATGTGCAGGCGGGCGGATTCAGCGGGAACCTGGCTTTCAACGCCGCCGCCGGCATCAGTACGATCTTCGCCGGCGCCGGCACTGCCAGCATCGACGCCTCCGGCGGCAGCGTGCTCGCCACCACCGACGCGGCGCTGACGGTTACGTCGAGTCATGGCCAGAACACCATCCTGGGCAACGGGGCGGGCGCGCGCATCAACTTCACGGGGCTGAGCAGCGGCGGGCCGAATACGGTTGCAGCGGGTGAAGGGAGCATGACCGTCACCGGCGGTGGCGGCCTGTTCCTGGCAGGTACCTCCGGTGGCAACAGCGTCGGTGCCACGGGCGGCGCCGCCACGATTGTCGGCGGCGGCGCGGGCGACGTTCTGGCACTCGGCACCGGCGCCAGCGGCGTCATCTTCGGCGGCAGCGGCGCGGAGACGCTCAGCAGCGCGGCGTCGGTGGGCGAGGCGACCCTTGTCGCCGGCACCGGCCCCACCGATGTCCGGACCGGCACCGGCCAAAGCATCGTCTTCCTGGGCGCGGGCGACGCGCAGGTCGCCTCGAACGGCGCCGACACGATCGTGGGCGGCGGCGGCGCAGCCACCATCACGGCCGGTTCCGGCGGCGTTCTGACCTTTGTCGGCACCGGACAATTGAACTTCATCAATGGCGACGGCGCCGCCACCGTGGTGGGCGGTACCGGAGCAGCGACGTTGTTCGGCGGCGCCGGCGGCGGCGTATTCCTGGGCGGCACGGGGTCCGACCTGATGATCGGTGGTGCCGGCACCTCCATCCTGGTGGCCGGCGAGGGCGCGGACACGTTGCAGGGGGGCAGCGGCCTGACGCTGTTCGCCTTCATCAACGGCCGCAGCGGCGGCAGCGACGTGATCGCCGACTGGGACCCCACCCATCATTCCGTCGCGCTGGCCGGTTATGCGGCGGGCGAGGCCGCCATTGCGCTGGCCAACGCCACGCATGCCGGCGGCAACACCATCGTCGCGTTGTCCGACGGCACCCAGATCACCTTCCTCAACACCGCCACGCTCACCGCCGGCAACTTCATCTGATCCGCCGCGGGTGGACGAAGCGGCCGGAGCCCCCTAGCTTCCGGCGATGCTGAACCCCGCCATGACGGCCGCGATCGTGGGCATCGCCGGGCCGGAACTGACCGCGGCCGAAGCCGCCCTGTTGCGCGCCCATGCCCCCGCCGGCGTGATCCTGTTTGCCCGCAACATCCAGGACCCGCCCCAACTCCGCGCCCTGACCGCCGCACTGCGCCGGGTCCTGCCGCCGCACGCCGTGCTGCTGATCGATCAGGAGGGCGGGCGCGTTGCCCGCCTGCGCCCGCCGCACTGGCAGGTCCATCCCCCGGCCGCCGCCATCGGCCGCCTGTTCGCCGCCGACCCCGCCGCCGGCCTGCGCGCCGCCTGGCTGACCGGGGCGCTGATCGGGCTCGATTGCCACGCCGCCGGGTTCGACGTCGCCTGCGCCCCCGTGCTGGACCTGCGTCTGCCCGGGGCCCACGACGTGATCGGCGATCGCGCCTACGGCGAGGCGCCCGCTGACGTTGCCCGCCTCGGCCGCGCCGCCGCCGCCGGGCTGCTGGCCGCTTGCGTGCAGCCGGTGGGCAAGCACGCCCCGGGCCACGGCCGCGCCCGCGCCGACAGCCACACGGACCTGCCGGTGGTGATGGACAACGACCTCGCCGCCGACCTGCTGCCGTTCGCCCGCAATGCCGACCTGCCGTGGATGATGACGGCCCATATCGTCTACCGCGCCTGGGATCCCGACACCCCCGCCACCCTGTCGCCAGCGGTCATCGGCCAGGTGATCCGCGGCCGCATCGGCTTTGGCGGCGTGCTGATTTCCGACGACCTTGCCATGCAGGCCCTGGCCGGCGCCCCCGCCGACCGCGCCGCCCGGGCGCTGGCGGCGGGGTGCGACATCGCGCTCTATTGCCCCGGCGACCCGGAAGGTACCGAAGCGGTGCTGCGGACCGCGCCGCCGCTGACGCCGGAAGCGGCGGCGCGCCTGGAATCCGCGCGGGCCCTCGCGCAGCACCGCCGTTTGGCGCTAGACCCCCGCGCATTGCTGAACGAGCGGGACGGATTGGGGCTTTGACCGAGATCATCCTGGGACTGCTGGCTGCCGTGCTGGCGATCACGCTGCACGAGGCCGCGCACGGCTATGCCGCGCTGGCGATGGGCGACGACACCGCCAAGCGCATGGGCCGGCTGTCGCTGAACCCGCTGGCGCATGTGGACCGCGTCGGCACCATCCTGGTGCCCGGCGTGCTGCTGCTCGGGCAGTTGCTGACCACGCATCACGTGTCGTTCCTGTTCGGCTGGGCCAAGCCGGTGCCGGTGGCGGCCTGGCGCTTCCGCAACCCCCGCCAGGGCATGATGGTGGTGGCCGCCGCGGGCCCGGCCATGAACTTCTTCCTCGGCTGGCTCGGGGCGCTGTCGCTGCACGCCGTGCCGCTGCTGTCCATCGAAACCGGCGACCTGCTGATCGTGTTCGCGCTGTATTTCATGCTGGCGAACCTGGTTCTGGGGCTGTTCAACCTGCTGCCCATCCCGCCGCTGGACGGCGGGCGTATCGCCGTCGGCCTGCTGCCGGAGGCGCCCGCACGCGCGCTGGCGCGGCTGGAGGGCGCCGGCATCCTGATCGTCCTGCTGATCGTGTTCCTGCTGCCCCAGGCGCTGCAGGAGTTCTTCGGCATCCGCTTCAATCCGGTGAACGAGCTGCTGATCAACGTCGCCCGCCCCGCCTTCCGCCTGCTGGTCGCCCTCGCCGGCGACCCGGAGGCGGGCGTGCTGATCGTGCAGGAAGCATTCGGTGACTGAGGCTGCGCCCACCCCTGGGGTCGCCGCCCCCGAGGCCGCCGCCAGGGAGGCGCCGATCGTCATCGACGCGCTGCTGCTGCATCTGGACGGCTTCGAAGGCCCGCTCGACCTGCTGCTGGAACTGGCCCGCAGCCAGAAGGTCGATCTCGCCCGCATCTCCATCCTGTCGCTGGTCGAGCAATACCTGGCGGTGATCGAGGGCGCCCGCCGCGTCCGCCTGGAACTGGCGGCCGACTGGCTGGTGATGGCGGCCTGGCTGACCTGGCTGAAATCCCGCCTGCTGCTGCCCAGCGGCAGCCTCGCCGCCGACGAGGGCGAGGCGGCGGCCGAGGTGCTGGCCGCCCGCCTGCGCGACCTGCAGGCGATCCGCGCCGCCGCGGTCTGGATGACCGCCCGCCCGCAGCTTGGCCAGGACGTGTTCGCCCGTGGTGCCCCCGAGGAACTGACCGAAACCGACCGCAGCCGCCTCGCGCTGGACGTATCCAGCCTGATGCGCGCCTATCTCGCCGCCTTGCGGCGCGGCACGCGCCATCGCCAGTACCGCCCCGCCCAGGTTTCGCTGTGGAGCGTCAAGGACGCGCTGTCGCGGCTCGCCACGCTGGTGGGCAGCCTGCCGGACTGGGCCGCGCTGGACCAGTTCCTGCCGGAGTCCCTGGCCGGCCCGCTGGAGCGGCGCGCCGCCCTGGCCAGCACCCTGATCGCCGGGCTGGAGATGGCGCGCGGCGGTACTGTGCATCTGCGCCAGGAGGAGGCGTTCGGCCCTATACTGGTGCGCGCGTCCGAGGGCCTGCCGCCCGACGAAACCGAGTCCGGCCCGGACACTGAACAAGAGGTCTCCGATGTCTGACCCGACCGACAAGTCGCCCGCCGAGGCCGCGGTGGCCGCGATTCCGGTGCCCGAAATTCCGGCGCCGGACGTGCCGGCGCCCGCAATCCCAACGCCTGAATTTCCCACGCCCGAGCCTCCGGGTCCGGCGATCCCGACGCCCGAGCTGCCGCCGGAAATCCCGCCGCCGGAGATTCCCGTGCCCGAAGCCCGGCCGGCCGGAACCCCTGCGGAGTCGCGCGCGGAAGAGCTCGACTCCCAGGTCCGCCTGGCGGAGGCGCTGCTGTTCGCGAGTGCCGCCCCGGTCACGCCGCGCGCGCTCACCCAGCTGCTGGCCAACGGCGCCGACGTGGACGCGGTCGTCGCCGCCCTACGCGAACGCTACGCCGGCCGCGGCGTGGAACTGGTGGAAATCGCCGGCGGCCTGCAGTTCCGCACCGCCGCCGACCTTGCCCCACGGCTGAAGCGCGTGATCCAGGTGCCCCGCCGCCTGCCGCGCGCGGCCATGGAGACGCTGGCCATCGTCGCCTACCACCAGCCGGTCACCCGTCCGGAGATCGAGGAGATCCGCGGCGCCTCGCTGTCGCAGACCACGCTGGACTCGCTGCTCGATGCCGGCCTGATCATGCCCAAGGGCCGCAAGGAAACCCCCGGCCGCCCGACCATGTGGGCCACCACGCCCGCCTTCCTCGCCCAGTTCGGCCTGCACGATCTGCGCGATCTGCCGCGCCGCGAGGACTTGCTGGTGGAACCGCCATCGCCCACCTCGATAGGCGGGGAGGCGCCCGAGGCGGTGCCCGAAACCGTCCCGGAGCGCGTGGCCGAGGAGGGAACCGCGCGCCCGGCAGACGCGTGACGCCTGAGGTTTGCCGCAGGTTTCCCCAACCGCGGATTTCCTGCTAGCAACCGCGGCCAAGTACATCGCGTCAAAGTTCATCGTCCCCCGGGGTCCGCTGCCCGCATGTTCGACTTTGCCTGGTCCGAGATCGCCCTGATCGGCGTGGTCGCCCTGATTGCCATCGGTCCGAAAGACCTGCCGGTGGCGATGAAGACGGTCGCGGCGATGGTCAAGAAGGCGCGCCGGATGGCCGGCGAGTTCCAGACCCATGTGGACGAGATGGTCCGCGAGGCGAATCTCGACGAGGTCCGCAGCCAGATCAACGAGATCCGCAACTTCGACATCAAGGGCGAGATCGAGAAGGCGGTGGATGCCGACGGCTCGATCCGCAGCACCTTCGCCAGCAACCCGCTGGAGCCGGGCTGGACCCTGCCGGCCACCGATGCGCCGGCCGGCGACACGGCGGTGGCGGAACTGCCCGCCCACACGATCACCGCCCTTGAGGGCGCCGATTCTGCGCAACCCGCCGAGGCCGCGGCGAGGCCCGAGCCGCCGGCCTTCATTCCGCCGGAGATCGCCAACCGGCCGGAGCCGCCGGCCTTCATTCCGCCCGGGGTCGACTACCCCGGCGCCCTCCGCAGCTGAGAAGCCGACAGGACTCCCGTGGCCATTCCCGAAGAAGAAGACACGATCAACGACAAGCCGATGCCGCTGCTCGATCACCTGATCGAGCTTCGCCGCCGCCTGATGTGGTCGATGGGGGCGCTGCTGATCGCCTTCTTCGTCTGCTACCATTTTTCGGGCGAGATCTATTCCTTCCTGGCCGAGCCGCTCGCCAAGATTCTGGAGAGCCGTGGTACCGACCGGCGGATGATCTTCACGTCGCTCACCGAGGGTTTCTTCACCTACCTGAAGGTGGCCTTCTTCGGCGCCGCCTTCATATCCTTCCCGGTGATCGCCTCGCAGCTCTGGCTGTTCATCGCGCCGGGCCTGTACCGCAGCGAGAAGCGCGCCTTCGCGCCGTTCCTGATTGCGACACCCGTCCTGTTCGTGCTGGGCGCGGCACTGGCCTACTACTTCGTGTTCCCCTTCGCCTGGGCCTTCTTCCTCAGCTTCGAGACGCCCACGGGCGGCGGCGGCGTGCCGATCCAGCTGGAAGCACGAGTCGGCGAATATCTCGACCTCGTGATGAAGCTGATCTTCGCCTTCGGCATAGCCTTCCAGCTTCCGGTGGCGCTGTCGCTAATGGCCAAGGTGGGCATCATCACGTCGGCCAGCCTGAAGAAATACCGTCGCTACGCCTATGTCGGCATGTTCGTCATCGCCGCCATCCTGGCCCCGCCCGACGTGATCACCCAGTGCGGCCTGGCGATCCCGCTGATCGGCCTCTACGAAATCTCGATCCTCGCCGCGCGGATGGTCGAGCCCAAGCCTGCCGAGGACTGACCGATGCACGACATCCGCACCATCCGCGCCGACGGCGCCGCCTTCGACGCTGCCATGGCACGCCGCTTCCTACCGCCGCAATCCGCCGTGATCCTGGAGAAGGATACGGCGCGCCGCGCCGCGCAGACCGCGCTGCAGGACAAGCAGGCCCGCCGCAATACCCTGGCCAAACAGGTAGGCGAGGGGCGCCGCAAGGGCGAGGACACCGCGACGCTGGAAGCCGAGGCCACTGCCCTGCGCACCGAGATGGAGGCGCTGGAGCAGGCCGTCGCCGCGCTTGACGCCGAGATCCGCGACATCCTGGCCAGCCTGCCCAATATCCTCGACCCCGACGTGCCCGACGGCCCAGACGAGTCCGCCAATGTCGTGCTGAAGCAGGTCGGCGAGCCGCGTGACCTCGGCTTCCAGCCCCGCCAGCATTTCGAGCTGGGCGAGGCGCTGGGAATGATGGATTTCGAGACGGCAGCGAAGATCGCCGGCAGCCGCTTCACCCTGCTGCGCGGCAAGCTGGCGCGGCTGGAGCGGGCGCTGGGCCAGTTCATGATCGACCTGCACACCCAGTCGCACGGCTACGAGGAGACGATCGTGCCGCTGCTGGTGAACGGTGCCGCCATGTTCGGCACCAACCAGCTGCCCAAGTTCGCCGAGGACAGCTTCCGCACCACCGACGACCGCTGGCTGATCGCCACCTCCGAGATCCCGCTGACCAACACCGTCTCCGGCGACATCATCGTGGAGAAGCGGCTGCCGATCCGCCTGACGGCGTTGACCGACTGCTTCCGCAGCGAGGCCGGCTCGGCCGGCCGCGACACCCGCGGCATGCTGCGCCAGCACCAGTTCCGCAAGGTCGAGCTGGTGTCGATCACCCATCCCGAGCACAGCGACGCCGAGCACGAACGCATGACCCAGTCCGCCGAGCGGGTGCTGGAGCTGCTGCAGATTCCCTATCGCCGCGTGGTCCTGTCTGCCGGCGACACCGGCTTCGGCGCGGCCAAGACCTTCGACCTGGAGGTCTGGCTGCCAGGCCAGCAGGCGTGGCGGGAGATCAGCTCCTGCTCCAACACGCGCGACTTCCAGGCGCGGCGCATGAACGCACGCTTCCGCAACAACGACGGCAAGACGGTCGCCCACGTGCACACGCTGAACGGCTCCGGCGTGGCGGTGGGCCGGGCGCTGATCGCGGTGATGGAGAACTACCAGCAGGCGGACGGATCGATCCTGGTGCCGCCGGTGCTGTGGCCGTACATGGGCGGGCTGGAGCGCATCGCAGCGGCGTGACGCGGCGTCCGGCGATGCGTTCGGGAGGGAGGGGATGCAACAGCGCTTCGCCGTCATCGGGCTCGATCATCGCCACGTCTACGACCTTACGGAGCAGCTGACCGAAGCCGGAATGGCATGCGCCGGCTACTGGCCGGTCACCACCGATCCGCGCGTGCTCGAAGGCTTCCGCAAGCGTTTCCCGCATATTCCCGAAGTCGCCGACAAGGACCGCCTGCTCGATGACCCCGCCATCCAGGTCATCGTCACCGCCGCCGTGCCGTGCGACCGCGCCGCCCTGGCCATCGCCGCGATGCGCCGCGGCAAGGACGTCATGGCCGACAAGCCCGGCGTCACCACGCCCGCGCAACTGGCCGAGGTGGAGAAGGTCGTCGCCGAGACCGGGCGCATCTTCTCGGTCTGCTTCTCCGAGCGCTTCCTGACGCCATCGACGGAAATGGCGCTGAAGCTGGTGCGCGACGGCGCCATCGGGCCTGTGATCCAGACCGTGGGCCTGGGGCCGCACCGGCTGAACCGCGCCATCCGCCCCGCCTGGTTCTGGCAGCGCGACGCCGCTGGCGGCATCCTCGTGGACATCGCCAGCCATCAGATCGACCAGTTCATCGTCTTCACGGACTCGCAACGGCCCGAGGTCGCCGCGGCCAGCGTCGGCAGCTACGCCGTGGGCGACGGCTTCGAGGATTTCGGCGAGATCCTGCTGCGCAGCGAGCGCGCCACCGGCTACCTGCGCGTGGACTGGTTCACCCCCGACGGCATGCCTGCCTGGGGCGACGGCCGCCTGACCATCCTGGGCACCGAGGGCACGATCGAGCTGCGCAAATACCTCGACCTCGAAGGCCGGCCGGGCACCGACCATCTGTTCCTGGCCGACGGCAAGGGCACGCGGCATATCGGCTGCGAAGGACTGCCGCTGAGCTATTTCCGCGCCTTCGCCGCCGACGTTGCCAACCGCACCGAAACCGCCATGCCGCAAGCGCATGTCTTCACGGTCTGCCGGCTCGCCCTGGAAGCGCAGGCTCGGGCGCAACGTGTCCCGATGCAGGCAGCGCCGGCGTGAGTCGCAACAGGTCGGGGAGCGGCCCGGCCTGGAATCGGAAGGTCAGACCCGCACGCCCAGCCGCCCGGCCAGGTCCTGGATGAACTGCCATGCCACCCGCCCGGAGCGCCCGCCGCGCGTCACCGACCACTCCACCGCCGCCGTCCGCAGCGCCTCGGCGGTGATCGGTAGCGCCATCGCCGCCGCATAGCCATCGATCATTGCGAAGAACGTGTCCTGGTCGCAATTGTGGAAGCCGATCCACAGCCCGAACCGGTCGGACAGCGACACTTTCTCTTCGGTCGCCTCGGACGGGTTGATGGCGGTGCTGCGCTCGTTCTCGATCATGTCGCGCGGCATCAGGTGCCGGCGGTTCGAGGTGGCATAGAACAGCACGTTGTCCGGCCGGCCCTCGATGCCGCCGTCCAGGACCGATTTCAGCGCCTTGTAGTCGGCATCCTCGCGCTCGAAGCTCAGGTCGTCGCAGAAGATCAGGCAGCGCCGCGTCTCGCCGCGCAACCGCCGCAGCAGTTCGGGCAGGGTGGCGATGTCCTCGCGGTGGATCTCGATCAGCACCAGGCTGCCGGGAACCTCGGCATTGGCCTGGGCGTGCGCGGCCTTCACCAGCGACGACTTGCCCATGCCGCGCGCGCCCCACAGCATCGCGTTGTTGGCCGGCAGGCCGCGGGCGAAGCGCAGCGTGTTCTCGAGGATGATCGCCTTCTGCCGCTCCACCCCCCTCAGCAGCGAGATGTCGACGCGCGATACCGCGGGCACCGGCGTCAGGTGGGCGGGGGAAGGGTGCCACACGAAGGCGTCGGCGGCGCCGAGATCGACCTTCCGCGGTGGCGATGGCGCCAGCCGTTCCAGCGCCTCGGCGACGCGTGTGACGGCCGCGAGCAATGCCTCGGCGGCGCGTCGGTCGGAGTCGGGAAGGTGCTGGTCCATGGGGGGCGGTCTTTCGCGGAAAGCTTGACGTGCGAGGGGCGGAAACTATGGTCCCGGCCGACACATCGCAACCCGGAAACCCCAGATGCTCATTTCTCCCGCCTACGCGCAGGACCTCTCCGGCCTCGTCGGCAGCGCCGGCCAGTTCCTGCCGCTGGTCCTGATCTTCGCGGTCTTCTACTTCCTGCTGATCCGCCCGCAACAGCAGCGGCAGAAGGAGATGAAGTCGATGCTCGCCGCCCTGAAGCGCGGCGACCGCGTGGTGACCGGCGGCGGCATCGTCGGCGTGGTGCAGAAGACCAAGGACAACGAGATCGAGGTCGAGATCGCGCCGAATGTCCGGGTGACCGTGCTGCGCGAGACCATCAGCACGGTCGTGAACCCGACGCCCGCCAACGACGCCAAGCCTGCCAAGGCCTGACGGAAAGACCCGCCTGGATGAGAAAGGGCCCCCAAGGGGCCCTTTCGCTATCCCGGAACGCCGCAGAGCGGGGCGGCCGCGGACTCAGCCAAGCTGGCTGAGCGCGTATTCGTAGTTGGCCAGCTTGTCGAGCCAGTTCTGCACATAGTCCGGACGGCGGTTGCGGAAGTCCAGGTAGTAGCTGTGCTCCCACACGTCGCAGCCCAGCAGCGCCTTGCCCTCGCCGGTGGCCAGCGGGTTGGAGCCGTTCGGCGTCTTCGTGCATTTCAGCTTGCCGTCGCTGCCCTGCACCAGCCAGGCCCAACCGGAGCCGAACTGCGTGGTCGCCGCGGCCTTGAACGCGTCCTTGAACGCGGCGACGCTGCCGAAATCGGCGACGATCTTGGCCTCCAGCTTGCCCGGAATGCCGCCGCCGGTGGGCGACATGTTCTGCCAGAACAGGATGTGGTTCCAATGCTGGCCGGCATTGTTGAACACGCCCGCCAGCGACGCATCGCCATGGGCGAGCTTCACGATCTCTTCCAGCGACTTGCCCTGCAGGGTCGCGTTCTTCTCGACGAAGCCGTTCAGCGCCGTCACATAGGCCTGATGGTGCTTGCCGTGATGCAGCTCCAGCGTCTCCTGGCACATGCCGCGCTCGGCCAGCGCGGTGTGCGAATAGGGGAGGGAGGGGAGTTCAAAGGCCATGGAAGCGTTCTCCGGCTGTTGGAGTTTCACGGGCGCAAAGACACTGGTCAGTTATGACCGGCGGCCGGCGAGGTCAAGCTTGCACGCCCGGCCGTTCCGCGCCACCTCCGCCCCATGCCGACCAAGCCCTCCCCGGAACTCTCCCCTCTTGCCACGTTGGTGCGCCGCCATGATCCCGACCGGTTCCTGACCGCCCTGTTCGCCCCGCCGGCGCGGCGCGAGGCGCTGTTCCTGCTCTACGCCTTCAACCACGAGCTTGCGCGCGCCCGGGAAGTCGCCAGCGAGCCCATGCTGGCGCTGATCCGCCTGCAATGGTGGCGCGAGGTGGTGGAAGGCGAGCGCCGCCGCCACGAGGTCGCGGGACCGCTCGGCGAGGCGCTCGACGCGGGCGTGCTGGACCGCGACGATCTGCTGACCATGATCGAGGGGCGAGAAGCGGAGGCCGAGCCGTCGGTGCCCAGCCTCGCGGCCTGGCGGGCCTATCTGGCCGCCACCGCCGGAGGGCTGGCGGTGGCCGCCGGCCGGGTGCTGGGCGCCGAACCCCAGGTGCTGGACCGGCTGCGTGCCCTCGGGGCGGCGTATGGCGTCGCCGGCCAGCTTCGCAGCGTGCCCGCCCTGGCCCGGCAGGGCCGCTGCCTGCTGCCCGAAGACGTGCTGGGCGCGCATGGCCTGACCATCCACGCCGTCATCGCCGCCCCGGATGCGCCTGGACTGGCGCCCGTGTTGCAGGCCCTGGCCGAAGAGGGGCGCCGGTTCCTGGCGGCCGGGCGCGGGCGCGTTCCGGCCGCTGTCCGCGCCGCCTCTTTGCCCGCAGTGCTGGGCCGGCGCGACCTGCGGCGCATCGGCCAACCGCTGGCCCCACGTGGCCTGGGCGACCGTCTGGCCGTGCTCGCCGCTGCGGCCGGGGTTGCCTCGACCTGAGTCGCGCGGCCGGACCCCTCCGCAAGGGGGCGGCATTGCCCCCTTCTCCCGTTGCGGGAGAGGGCTGGGGTGAGGGGGCCCTACCCCCGAAACGGCCGGAAGAACGCCCGGATATCCTGTGCCAGCAGTGCCGGCTGCTCCATGGCCGCGAAATGGCCGCCGCGTGGCATCGATGTCCAGCGCTGCACGTCGAACACCCGCGCCACATAGTCGCGCGGCGGCGTTACGATCTCTTTCGGGAACGCCGCGAATCCCAGCGGCGGCGTAATGCGCAGGCCGCCTGCGAAGTTGAGCGGGGTGCGCCGGCTTTCCTTGTAGATCCGCACCGACGAGGCGATCGTCTGCGTGAACCAGTAGATGGAAATGTTGGTCAGCACCGCGTCGAGCGAAAAGGCGCGCTCGATGTCGCCGTCGCAATCGCTCCAGCTGTGGAATTTTTCGCCGATCCACGCGGCCAGGCCTGCCGGCGAATCGTTCAGGCCGTAGGCCAGGGTCTGCGGCTTCGTGCCCTGGATGTGGTTGTAGCCGCCTTCGGCATCGCGCCAAGCCGCAACCTGCGCCAGGAACGTCCGTTCGGCCGCCGACAGCGGCGGCTGCGGTCCTTCGGGACCCGGCAGGAAGGCGCCGAGGGTGAAGTTCAGATGGATGGCTGCCACCAGGTCCGGCCGTGTGGCGGCAAGCCAGCTCGACACGCTGGCCCCCCAGTCGCCGCCCTGCACGCCGAACCGCCCATAGCCCAGGCCGGTCATGAGCTTCGCCCACAGCTCCGCGACCTGCGGCGGGCCGAATCCCGGCGCTTGCGAATGGCCGGAGAAGCCGTAGCCGGGCAGGGACGGGACCACCACATCGAACGCATCGGCCTCGTCCGCGCCATGCTGCGCGGGGTCGGCCAGCATCGGGACGATGTCTTCCATCTCCGCGAACGAGCCGGGCCAGCCATGCGTGATCACCAGCGGGAACGGCCGCGGGCCGGCGCCGCGCGCATGCACGAAATGGATCGGCAGCCCGTCGATATCGGCAATGAACTGCGGCAGCGCGTTGAGCCGCGCTTCCTGCGCCCGCCAGTCGAACCCGTCCTGCCAGTAGCCGACCAGGCGGTGCAGGAAATCGAGCCGCGTGCCGTAGGACCAGTCGGCGTCGTTCACCTCGTCCGGCCAGCGGGTCCGTGCCAGCCGCGCCTTCAGGTCCTCCAGCTCGGCAGCCGGGATCCGGATCTCGAACGGCGAAACCTGCATCGGCCTGCCTCCTGCGGTCGCGGCACTCTAGCGTTGCCGCGGCCGCAGGAACACCGTCAGGCCTGCGGCGTGCGCGGCTTGGCCGGGGTGGGGAGGCGGCCGGTCAAGACCATCTGCCGGGCCACGCGCTGCACGTCCTCGCGCGTCGGCCACAGGCTACCGTCGATGTCCTCCAGGCGGAGGTCCACGGCGACGAAGCGGTAGCCATTGTGCAGGCGCACGGCGGCGCCGACGAACACGCCGTCGACGTCGATGACATGGGACTGGAGCATGGGGATGCCTTCACCGGGCGGCACAGGCCCGGTGCCTCTCGACTCGAAATTCGGGACAATGCGGGAACGGATCAGCCGGTGATCCGGCAACAGGCGGGGCAGCTTTGCATTCGGCCGCGATACCGTGTCGTCGTCCGTGTCGTCGTCCCCTGGTGCAGCTGTGGCATTGGGTGTCTCCGTGGTCTGAGTCGGACCATCGCCAGGATAAAAGACGATAGGAATGCGTGGTCAAGTTAAATTATGCGATATCGATTCGTGTATATATTTTCATGTTGAATTTGTGCGTAGTTAAGCCCGCCGGCGCAGCTTCTGCTTCACCGCCGGCGCCGGCGCCAGCAGCGGCGCCAGGAACCGCCCGGTATGGCCCTCCGGATTGGCCGCAACGTCCTCGGGCGTGCCCTCCGCCACGATCCGGCCGCCGCCGTCGCCGCCTTCCGGCCCCAGGTCCAGGATCCAGTCGGCGGTCTTGATTACTTCCAGGTTGTGCTCGATCACCACCACGGTGTTGCCCTGGTCGACCAGCGCGTGCAGCACTTCCAGCAGCTTGCGCACATCCTCGAAGTGCAGGCCGGTCGTCGGCTCGTCGAGGATGTACAACGTCCGCCCGGTGGCGCGCCGCGCCAGCTCCTTCGACAGCTTGATCCGCTGCGCCTCGCCGCCGGACAGCGTGGTGGCCTGCTGGCCGAGCGCGATATAGCCGAGGCCCACCTGCTGCAGGATCTTCAGCCGGTCGTGGATGCGCGTGGCGGCGGAGAAATACGGCACCGCCTCGTCCACCGTCATCTCCAGCACCTCGGCGATCGACTTGTCGCGGAACTTCACGTCCAGCGTCTCGCGGTTGTAGCGCTTTCCCTTGCAGGTATCGCAGGTCACGAACACGTCCGGCAGGAAGTGCATCTCGATCTTCAGCACGCCGTCGCCCTGGCACGCCTCGCAGCGCCCGCCCTTCACGTTGAAGCTGAACCGGCCGGGCTTGTAGCCGCGCGCCCGGCTTTCCGGCAGCTCGGCGAACCACTCCCGGATCGGCGCGAACAGGTCGGTATAGGTCGCGGGATTGCTGCGCGGCGTGCGCCCGATCGGCGACTGGTTGATGTCGATGATCTTGTCCAGCAGCTCCAGCCCGTCGATGCGCGCATGCGCCGCCGGCACCTCGCCCGAGCTCATCAGCCGGCGGCTCGCCGCCTTGTACAGCGTGTCGACCACCAGCGTGGACTTGCCGCCGCCGGACACGCCGGTGACGCAGGTGAACGTGCCCAGCGGGAACGCCGCCGTCACGTCCTTGAGGTTGTTGCCTTTGGCGCCGACCACGCGGACCACCCGGTCCTTCTGCATCGGGCGCCGCATCGGCGGCACCTCGATCCGTTTGCGCCCGGACAGGTAGTCGCCGGTCAGCGAGGCCGGATTGGCCGCCACTTCGGCGGGCGCGCCGCGGGCCACCACATGCCCGCCATTGATCCCGGCCGCCGGGCCCATGTCGATCAGGTAGTCGGCCGCCCGGATCGCGTCCTCGTCGTGCTCGACCACCAGCACGGTGTTGCCCAGCGATTTCAGCCGCCGCAGCGTGCCCAGCAGCCGCTCGTTGTCGCGCTGGTGCAGGCCGATCGAGGGTTCGTCGAGCACGTACAGCACCCCGGTCAGGCCCGAGCCGATCTGGCTGGCCAGCCGGATGCGCTGGCTCTCCCCGCCGGACAGCGTGGCCGAGCCGCGTGCCAGCGTCAGGTAGTCGAGCCCGACATCCACCAGGAACTGCAGCCGCTCCACGATCTCGCGCAGGATGCGCCGCGCGATCTCCTGGCGCTGCGGCGTCAGCGTGTCCATCACCCCCTGGAACCACGTGAGCGCATGGCGGATCGACAGCTCCGAAGCCTCGGCGATGTTGCTTGCGGCCACCTTCACCGCCAGCGCCTCCGGCTTCAGCCGGGCGCCGTGGCAGGTGGAGCAGGGCTTCTCCGCCTGGTAGCGGCTCATTTCCTCGCGCACCCAGGCGCTGTCCGTCTCCTGCCAGCGCCGCTGCAGGTTGCTGATCACGCCCTCGAACGGCTTGGTGACGGTGTACTGCCGCACCCCGTCCTTGTAGGTGAACGCGACCGGGGTCTCGCCGGTGCCGTGCAGGATCGCCGCGCGCACGTGCTCCGGCAGGTCGTGCCAGGGGGTGCGGGTGCTGACCTTGAAGTGCTTCGCCAGGCTCTGCAGCGTCTGGTCGTAATACGGGCTTTGCGCCCCGGTCCAGGGCGCCACCGCGCCCTCGGCGAGGTTGCGCCGTTCGTCCGGGATCACCAAAGCGGGGTCGAAGAAAGTCTCGGTGCCCAGGCCGTCGCAGGCCGGGCAGGCGCCGTGCGGGCTGTTGAAGCTGAACAGCCGCGGCTCGATCTCCTCAATAGTGAAGCCGCTCACGGGGCAGGCGAAACGGCTGCTGAACACGGTGCGCTCGCCGGAATCGGCGTTCTCGGCGTAGACCACGCCGTCGGACAGCCCCAGGGCGGTCTCGAAACTGTCGGCCAGGCGCGCGCCAATGCCCTCGCGCACCACCACCCGGTCGACCACCGCCTCGATCTCGTGCTTCACCTTGCGGTTCAGCGCCGGCACCTCGCCGATCTCGTAGAGCTTCCCGTCCACCTTCACCCGGGTGAAGCCGCGCCGCTGCAGCTCGGCCAGTTCCTTGCGGTACTCGCCCTTGCGGTCGCGCACCACGGGGGCCAGCAGCAGCAGCCGCGTGCCCTCGGGCATGGCCAGCACCCGGTCCACCATCTGGCTGACCGTCTGCGCCTCGATCGGCAGGCCGGTCGCGGGCGAATAGGGCACCCCCACGCGCGCCCACAGCAGGCGCATGTAGTCGTGGATTTCCGTCACCGTGCCCACGGTGGAGCGCGGGTTGCGGCTGGTCGTCTTCTGCTCGATGGAGATCGCCGGCGACAGCCCCTCGATCGAATCGACGTCCGGCTTGCCCATCAGCTCCAGGAATTGCCGGGCATAGGCCGACAGGCTCTCGACATAGCGCCGCTGCCCCTCGGCATAGATGGTGTCGAACGCCAGCGAGGACTTGCCGGACCCCGACAGCCCGGTGATCACCACCAGGCTGTCCCGGGGAATCTCGACATCCACGTTCTTGAGGTTGTGCTCGCGCGCGCCGCGCACGTGGATGGAGCCGGCCATGCAGGATACCCCGGGGAATCGGATTGTGTTCTTGAGTTGTTCCACCTATATGGCCCCAAACAGGCAGCTTGGGAAGCCCGTCCCGATGCGGGACTGGGCTGATCTGGCCGCCGCTCGTGGCAGGCGCTATGCTGCGCCGCAGGAACAAGAGCAGACAGCAGGAAGATCCGTCATGGCTGGCAGTGTGAACAAGGTGATTCTGGTCGGCAATCTCGGCAAGGACCCCGAGGTGCGGACCAGCCAGGACGGCACCAAGATCGTGAATTTCTCGCTGGCCACAAGCGAGACCTGGAACGACCGCGCCTCCGGCGAACGCAAGGAGCGCACGGAGTGGCACCGCGTGGTGGTGTTCAACGACCGCATCGCCGATGTGGTCGAGAAATATGTCCGCAAGGGCAGCAAGGTCTATGTCGAGGGCAGCCTGCAGACCCGCAAATGGACCGACCAGTCCGGCCAGGAGAAATACACCACCGAAGTGGTGATCGGGCGCTTCAAGGGCGAGCTGACCATGCTGGACGGCCGCAGCGGCGGCGAGGGCGGCGCGTCCGAAGGCGGCGGTGGCGGCTACCAGCGCGAGCGCGCCCCGGCCGCCCGCAGCGCCGCCCCGCGCGGCGGCAACCCGTCCTGGGATGCCCCGAAAGGCGGCGGCGACCTGGACGACGAGATCCCGTTCTGACGAGTAGGCCCCCCTTGGGCCAGCACCCGTCGGCGACTGCGACCCAACAACCTGAATCGAGACTGACTTGAGCGACACCACGCCCGAGGATCCCACGCGGGGGTCCGGCTCACCGTCCGACATGCATCCGGTGGTGCTCGAGGAGGAGATGCGCCGCTCCTACCTCGACTACGCCATGTCGGTGATCGTCAGCCGCGCCCTGCCGGACGCGCGCGACGGCCTGAAGCCGGTGCACCGGCGCATCCTGTATGCGATGCAGGAGGCCGGCTACACGCACGACAAGCCGTACCGCAAATCCGCCCGCGTGGTCGGCGACGTCATGGGCAAATACCATCCGCATGGCGACGCCTCGATCTACGACGCCCTGGTCCGCATGGCCCAGGACTTCTCCATGCGCGTGCGCCTGATCGACGGCCAGGGCAATTTCGGCTCGGTGGACGGCGACCCGCCGGCGGCGATGCGCTACACCGAAGTGCGCATGGCCCGCTCGTCCGGCTACATGCTGGCCGACATCGACCGCGACACCATCGACTTCCAGCCGAACTACGACGAAAGCGGCGAAGAGCCGAAGGTGCTGCCGGCCAGCTTTCCGAACCTGCTGATCAACGGCGCCGGCGGCATCGCCGTCGGCATGGCCACCAATATTCCCACCCATAATCCGACCGAGATCATCGATGCCACGCTGGCAGTGATCGCCGACCCCGCCATCGACCTCGACGCGCTGATGAAGATCGTGCCGGGGCCGGACTTCCCGACCGGCGGCCTCATCCTCGGCCGCGCCGGCATCCGCTCGGCGTTCGAGACCGGGCGCGGCAGCATCGTCATCCGCGCCCGCGCCGAGATCGAGGAGATCCGCAAGGACCGCAACGCCATCGTCGTCACCGAGATCCCCTATCAGGTGAACAAGGCCACCCTGATCGAGCGCATCGCTGACCTCGTGCGGTCCAAGCAGGTCGAGGGCATCAGCGACCTGCGCGACGAGAGCGACCGCTCGGGCATGCGCATCGTCGTCGAGCTGAAGCGCGAGGCGACCCCCGAGGTCGTGCTCAACCACCTGTTCCGCTACACCCAGCTGCAGACCAGCTTCGGCGTGAACTTCCTGGCCCTCGACGGCGGCCGCCCGCGGCTGATGGGCCTGAAGGACGCGCTGGCGACCTTCATCCGCTTCCGCGAGGAGGTGATCCTCCGCCGCAGCCGCCACGACCTCGCCAAGGCCCGCGAGCGCGCCCATCTGCTGGTGGGCCTCGCCATCGCGGTGGCCAATATCGACGAGGTGATCCGCCTGATCCGCGCCAGCCCCGACACCGCTTCCGCCCGTGCCGCCCTGATGGCGCGCGACTGGCCGGCCGCGGACGTGGTGCCGCTGCTCGACCTGATCGAGGACGAGCGCAATGTGGTCAGCCCGGGCAACACCGTCCGCCTGACCGAAGAGCAGGCCCGCGGCATCCTCGAACTCCGCCTGCAGCGCCTGACCGGCCTGGAGCGCGAGAAGATCCACAACGAGATGAGCGAGGTCGCCGCCAGGATCGCGGAGCTTCTGGACATCATCGCCAGCCGCCCACGCCGCATGGAGGTCATGCGGGCCGAGCTGCTGGAAGTGCGCGCCGAGATCGCCAATCCGCGCATGACCGACATCGTCGACGGCGTCGCCGACCAGGACGACGAGAGCCTGATCGAGCCCGGCCAGATGGTGGTGACGATCACCCGCGACGGCTTCATCAAGCGCACCCCGCTGGAGACGTTCCGCCAGCAGAACCGCGGCGGCCGCGGCCGCAGCGCCGCCGGCACCCGCGGCGACGACATCGTCACCCGCAGCTTCAATGCGCATACGCATCAATGGGTGCTGTTCTTCTCCTCCGGCGGCAAGGCCTATCGCGAGAAGGTCTGGCGCCTGCCGGAAGGCGGGCCCACCGGCAAGGGGCGTGCCCTGGTGAACCTGCTGCCCGAGCTCGGCAGCGACACCATCACCGCCGTGCTGCCGCTGCCGGTCGACGAGGCGCTGTGGGACAGCCTGCACCTGGTCTTCGCCACCAGCAGCGGCCATGTCCGGCGCAACCGCCTGTCGGACTTCCGCAACGTCCGCGCGTCCGGCCTCATCGCCATGAAGCTGGACGAGGGCGACCGCCTGATCGGTGTGGCCACCTGCCACGAGGGCGACGACGTGCTGCTCGCCACCCGCCTGGGCCGCTGCATCCGCTTCCAGATCACCGACGACACGCTGCGCGTCTTCGCCGGGCGCGACAGCTCCGGCGTGCGTGGCATCAAGCTGGCCGAGGGCAAGCGCCGCGACGAGGTCATCAGCATGTCCGTGCTGCGCCACGTGGAGGCCACGACCGAGGACCGGGTGGCCTATCTCAAGCTCGCCGCCGCGCGCCGCCGCAGCAACGGCGACGACGAGGCCGAGACGCACGCCGATGCCGAGGAGGTCGTGGCCGACGTGGCCCTGACGCCCGAGCGCGTCGCTGAGCTGGAAGCGGCCGAGGAGTTCCTGCTCACCGTCACCGACGCCGGCTTCGGCAAGCGCAGCAGCGCCTACGAGTACCGCGTCTCCGGCCGCGGCGGGCAGGGCATCGCCAACATCACGCTCAGCCCGCGCACCGGCGCCGCGGTCGCCGCCACCTTCCCGGTGCGCCCCGGTGACGACGTGATGCTGGTCACCGACGCCGGCCGCCTGATTCGCCTGCCCGCCGACCAGATGCGCATCACCGGCCGCGCCTCCATGGGCGTCACCCTGTTCCGGCTGGATTCCGACGAGCGCGTCACCAGTGTGTTCCCGGTGATGGAAGACGGAACCGACGAGGGCGCCAACGGTTCCGCCAACGGCGATACCGCAACCGGCGAGGAAGGGCCCGCCGGCAGCAATACCGACGATCCCGGGGAGGGTGACGATGTCTGACACGGCGAGGCCCGCGACAGTGGGCCCCAGGCAAGCCAAGCCGCCGCGCACGGGCCTGTACCCCGGCACGTTCGACCCGATCCACAACGGCCATATCGACATCATCAGCCGCGCCGCGCGCATCGTGGACCGGCTTGTCATCGGTGTCGCCACGAACATCGGCAAGGGCCCGCTGTTCCCGCTGGAGGAGCGCCTGGAGCTCGTGCGCGAAGAATGCGACATCATCGCCCGGCGGACCGGAACGCCGATCGAGGTGCATGCCTTCGACACGCTGCTGGTGACCCTGGCCCAGCAGGTGGGGGCAGGGCTGATCGTGCGTGGGTTGCGGGCGGTGTCGGACTTCGACTACGAGTTCCAGATGGCCGGGATGAACGCCCGGCTCGACCGCAACGTGGAGACGGTGTTCCTGCCGGCCAGCGAGGGGCAGCATTTCATCTCGTCGCGATTCGTGAAGGAGATCGCGATTCTCGGCGGCGATATCTCGTCTTTCGTCTCGCCGTTGACGCTGGAACGGACCATGGCCCGCGTCGGCCGGCCCGCCGCCGCTCCGGCCCGCGCTCGTCCCGCCTGACGGCGGACCCGGCCTGCCGGCTGGGGCCCGCCGGCTCTGGCCTGCTTCCCCCGGCTTGCCTTTCCTGGAGAACCCCTCATGCGCCGACGCACCCTGATAGCCAGCCTTGTTGCAACCCCCGTTATTGGAATGACGATGAGCGAAGCCACCGCGGCGCCTGCCGACCCCGAGAACACCCTGTACATGGACCTGAAGGATGGCCGGGTGGTCATCCAGCTGCTGCCCGACCTCGCGCCGAAGCACGTCGAGCGGGTGAAGCTGCTTGCCCGCAAGGGCTTCTATGACGGCATCGTGTTCCACCGGGTCATCGAGGGCTTCATGGCGCAGGGCGGCGACCCCACAGGCACGGGCACTGGCGGCAGCGGCCTGGGCAACCTGCCGGCCGAGTTCACCCGTCAGAAGCGCTTCCTGCGCGGCACCGTGGGCGCCGCGCGCACCCAGGACCCCAACAGCGCGGACAGCCAGTTCTTCATCATGTTCGCCCCGGCGCCGAACCTCGACGGTCAGTACACCATCTGGGGACAGGTGATCAGCGGCATGGACCACGTGGACCACATCAAGCGCGGCAGCGGCGGCAGCGGCATGGTCACGAACCCCGACAAGATCGTCCGCGTCCGCGTTGCGGCCGACGTCAAGGAATAGGCGTCAGGGTGGGCGCCGGGACCCGGGCGCCCGTTTCCCGCTCTTGACCTGACGCGCGCCGTGTCGTTCAAGGCACGCGCGTGAGCCCGTAGCTCAGATGGTAGAGCACGAGACTTTTAATCTTGGGGCCGTGGGTTCGAGTCCCACCGGGCTCACCATATCTGCCAAGGACTTACTGGCGGGCGGGCGCTTCCGGCGCCCCGCCTCTCCAGAAACTACCTCGCCGTCGCCATCGCTGCTACCGTCCTCCGGATCAGGTAACTGTCCACAGAACCAAGGGCGGTTGGTATCGCGCGCCGGGTTGGTGGGCGGCGGAGCGCAAAATAACGACTCGTACCAGCGGTCATTCTTCATGGCCGCTGGTATGAGATCGCGGGAAATTCAGCCCGCGTACGGTTCCAGCACCACCGCGGTCCCGTAGGCCACGATCTCGCTCATGGTCTGGCCGATCTCCGACGAATCGAAGCGCATCATGATGACTGCATTGGCGCCCATCGCCGTGGCCTTGGCGATCATGCGTTCGATCGCGTGGCCGCGGGCCTGCTCCAGCAGTTCGGTGTATTCCTTGATCTCGCCGCCGACGATGCTGCGCAGGCTGGCCATGATGTTGCCGCCGATGCCGCGGCTGCGCACCACCACGCCGTAGCAATCGCCCTTGGTCTCGCGGACCCGGTGGCCCGCGACAGTCTCGGTGGTGACGACGAGCATGGCTTGCCTCACATCTGGGTGAGGCAGCCTATGCCCGCGCCCGGCGCCGCGGCAACGCGAATGTTACGCTGCCGACCGCACTGCCTCCACCAGCCGGCCGGGGCCGTCGGCAGGGCGGTCGAACACCAGGTGCCGGTCGTGGAAGGCGGCCACGGCCGGGCGGTGAGCGATCGAGATGAGTGTGGTGCCCGGCAGGCGCCGGCGCAGCGTGGCGTACAGCGCGGCCTCGGCCTCGGGGTCCAGGCTGGCGGTGGCCTCGTCGAGGAACAGCCAGTCGGGCTTGGCCAGCAGGGCGCGGGCGAGGGCGAGGCGCTGCTGCTCGCCGCCGGACAGGCGCTGGGGCCAGTTGTCCTCGTCGTCCAGGCGCGGCTCCAGATGGGACAGCTGGGCGTCGGCAAGGGCGGCGCGGATCTCGTCGTCGGAATAGGCATCGACGGGCGCGGGGTAGGCGACGGCGTGGCGCAGCGTGCCGAGGGGGATGTACGGGCGCTGGGGCAGGAACAGGCTGCTGGCCCGGGGCTGGCGCACATGCCCAGCGCCGAACGGCCAGATGCCTGCGAGCGCGCGGAACAGCGTGGACTTGCCCGATCCGGACCGCCCGGAGATCACCACCGACTGCCCGGGCTCAAACGCGAACGAGGTGTGGTCCAGCAGCGCCTGCCCCGTGGGCAAGGCGAGCGTGGCGTTGTCGAGCGCGTAGGTCTCGCCGGGAACCGCGGTCACGCCCTGGTCGGCGGCGGCGCGCGCGGCCTCGATGGAGCGGTGGAAGGTGACGAGGCGATCCACGGTGGCCCGCCACCCCGCCAGCGCGGCATAGGAGTTCACGAACCAGGACATCGCGCCCTGCACCTGGCCGAACGCGTCGGCGGTCTGGGTGAGGCCGCCCAGCGACATCGTGCCGGAGAAGAAGCGGGGCGCGGCGACGACGATGGGGAAGATCACGGCCGCCTGCGAATAGCCGGCGACGAGCGCGTTCAGCTGCTTGGTGCGGAGCATGATCGCCCACCAGTTCAGGATCACCGCCTCGAAGCGCCCGCGCAGGCCGTGCTGCTCCTCGGCCTCGCCGCGATGCAGCGCGATCCCCTCGACGTTCTCGCGAAGCCGCACCAGCGCGAAGCGGAAATCCGCCTCCACCCGCTGCTGGCGGAAGTTCAGCGCGGCCAGTGGCCAGCCGACCATGTGGGTGAGCCAGGTGCCGATGGCGGAATAGATCAGCGCAGCCCAGACCATGTAGCCGGGGATGTCGACGCCGAGCAGGGTCATCGGCCCGGACAGCGTCCACAGGATGGTCAGGAAGCTGAACAGCGTGACCACGTTGGACAGCAGGTCGAGGCTGAGGGACAGGGTTTCGGTGACGAAGCTGTTGAGGTCGTCGGCGATGCGCTGGTCCGGGTTGTCGGTGCCGTAGCCGTTGGCGCCGGCCGCCGCCGTCAGGCTGATGCGGTAATAGGCGCGGTCGGCGAGCCAGCGCTGCAGGAACCGCTGGGTCATCCAGCGGCGCCAGCGAATGCGCAGCCACTGGTTGAGGTAGGTGCGGTAGACGGCGACGAGGATGTAGACGGCAGCGATCAGGCAGAAACCGGGCATGATGCCGGTGTCGGTACGCTTGTAGAACAGCAGCAGGTCCATGAAGCTCTGCCAGTCCTTGTCCTGCAAAGCGTTGTAGAAGGCGCGGTTCCAGAAGTTCAGGATCACTGTCATCCCGACCAGCGAGAGGTTCAGGAACACGATCGCTGCCAGCAGGCCGCGCGCGGACCATTTCTCCTCGGAGAAGAAGTAGGGTCTGGAGAGATGCCAGGCATCCCTCAGGAACGGGCCTAGGCCGCGCATCGTGGGGCTCTCCGACTGTCAGTTGGCGGCCAGGGCGGCGTCGAGCGCGGCCAGCCAGGTTGCAACGCGTCTGCGGTTCACGCCGAAATCGGACCGCCCGTAGACGCTGCGCGACCACAGGATCAGGCCGGACTCGGGGGTGACCTGCACGGCGATCAGGTCCGGGAAGTTGAGCAGGGCGCTGCGGGCAACGTAATGCGCCTGCAGCCGGTCGTCATAGGCCGCGTGGGCGAAGGTGCGCGGCTGGGCCGCGGCAACGGCGCGGATGGCGGCGTAAAGGCGCGCCGGCGGGACGTCGTAGCGGCGGGTGGCGATGTCGGGCGCCGGCGTGAAGCCGGCGGGGGCGGCGAGCGCGGTGTTCGGGGTCGCGGGGCGCTCGATGCGGGTCATGTCCATCGGCGGCGGAACCGGCAGCCCCTCGGCGCCATGGCCGGAACAGGCGGGCAGCAGCAGGCCGAGCAGGAGGGGCAGCAGGCGCGTCATTCCGGCGCCGGCGGGCCGGCTTGCGGGCGGATGCGCAGGCGGATCACGCCCTTCACCCCGTCGGCCAGCGCATCGGCGGCGACCGGCTTGCCCTTGCGCAGGATGTCGATGCGGCCGGCCTGGGCCAGACGGATGGCGGCGCGCCGCACGGCGGTCAGCTTCTGGCGCCACACATCGCCCTCCGGCGGCGAAACCGCGCGCGCCACGTCGGACGGGCAGATCGACGTGCCGGGGCCGCTTGCTGCGGTGAGGCGGAGGATCTGCGCCTCGATCAGGGTCTGTTCGCTCACGCGGCTCTATGTGCGCGACAGGGCCGCTTATGCAAGCGCGGTTGCGACGCCGCAGGGTTTCAGCGGGCCCGGCGCAGGGTCCCGCCGCGCTGCGGCAGGCCGAACAGCGCGCCCTGGCCCTCGTCGCAGCCGCAAGCGGTGAGGAAGGCGCGTTGCCGCTCGGTTTCCACGCCGTCGGCGATCACCGTCAGGCCGAGGGCGTGGGCGGTGGTCGTGACCGCGCGCACGATGGCGGCATCCTCGCGGTCGGCAGGCAGGTTGCGCACCAGGGGGCTGGCGAGCTTCAGCGCCGTCAGCGGCAGGCGGCGCAGCTGCGTCAGGCTGCCGATGGCGGCGCCGAAATCGTCCAGCACCAGGCCGACACCGAGGTCGCGCAATGCCGAGAGAGTGAGCAGTTCGTCGATCCCGGTATCGGCCAGCGCGGATTCGGGCAGTGCGAGCGCCAGCCGCTCGGGCGGCAGCAGCGAGATTTCGAGCGCTTCGGCGATCTGGCCGGCCAGGGCCTGGTCGAGAAGCTGCCGGGCCGAGACGGCGACGGCAATGCTGCCCTGCGGCCAGCCTACGGCCTCCGCGCAGGCATGGCGGAGGGTCCAGCCGCCGAGGGCGGCGGCCACGCCGGCATGGTCGGCCAGGGTCTGGAACATGTTCGGGGACACCAGGCCGCGGCGGCGATGCGGCCACCGGACCACCGCCTCGGCGCCGGTGGGGATTCCATCCAGCAGCGTGGCGCGCGGCTGGTAGTGGAGCGCCAGCTCGTCATTGGCGATGGCCGCGAGCAGGTCGCGCTGCAGGTCACGCGGCAGCCGGGCTTCGCCGTGCGGAGCGGGCCTGGAGGCCGGCGGCGGGAACGGCTCGTCCGGGTGCAGGGCCGGTTGCGGCATGGGGTGGCGGTGACTCGCAAGCATGGGGCGTCTCGTGCAGGTGCCTGTATCCAGATTTCCGAGACAAACCTTACGCGAACCTTAAGCAGCGCGCCGATGGCGCGCGGCGGCGAACAAGGCACGCACATGTTGGTGATTATTAAGGAAACGACCCGAATATCAGGAAACGTCACATTTCGTGGAATGCCATGGATCAACCGCACGATACGGCCCCCGATCGCTGCCTGCTCCAGCATCATGTGTTCATGGCGATGGGCGAGGTGACGTTCCGGCGCGCCAGCACGGACGGAACCCCGGTGATGGTGGTGCTGCTGGGCGAGCGCGAGGCCAGCGTGCCGCTGCGGGCGCTGCAGCGCGAGTTCGCCATCGACGATGACAGCCCGGACGGGCGCATGCTCGGCCTGATCGCCGAAAGCCTGGACTACGTGACCGGGCTGCATCTGGGCGACAAGCTGCCCAGCGAGGTCCTCACCGGCAAGGCGAGCTGGGAGCCGGACGCACGGCATCGCCGCCTCGTTGCCAGCCGGCTGCGCCTGCAACTGGTGGCGTGGCTGGACCCGCAGGCGCTGGAAGCCGGCGCGGATGCCGCCGCCTTGCAGCGGCTCGACGAGGATCCGGCGATGCGCCAGCAGGTCCAGGCGGCCTTCGCCCAGGCCGCGCGTTCGCTGGACCTGCCCTCGCCCGAGGACGTGGTGCGGCTGGTCGAGGCACTGGCCGACGAGCTGTCTTATATCGAGGCGCTGCGCGACGGGCTGTATCGTCGCGTCCAGATCGTCGCCGCCCGGCTGGAGCGGCTGGGGCGCGGCTGGCGCGGCGACATGCCACGGCTGGAGACGCTGACGCAGGTGCAGCGGCTTACCGCCATCGGCCTGAAGCAGATCGGCGGGCGGTTCGATGAGGTCGATGCCCAGACCGGGGAGGTGCTGGCGGCGCTGCGCAACGCCGAGAGCCAGCAGGCCTTCATCCGCTCCAACCGCGACTGGCTGTATCGCTGCCAGCGCGCCTGGTCGCCGATCCTGAAGGAATGGGACTTCGCCCCCACGGTCATGGACGAGCTGGCCTGGGGCCTGATCGGGCGCACCTATCAGTTCCTGGCGCCGCGCTACATGCCGGTGACGGAGTGGCAGGCGTTCAACTCGCTGCGGCAGTCCCGCGCGGCCCGCCGGGCGAACCGCGTCATGGCGTGGTGACGGGGCCCGGTGGCGGGCTGGCCAGCGCGTCGCGCCCGCCGCATCATCGGGCACGATCTGCGAGGAGCAAGCCATGTCCGAAACCACCCCGATCCGCCGCGTGGCGGTGATCGGCGCCGGCACGATCGGCGCGAGCTGGGCCGCGTATTTTCTCAGCCGGGGTCTGGAAGTCGTGGCGAGCGACCCTTCGCCCGGGGCCCCCGACATGATCCGCCGCATGATCGACTCCGCCTGGCCGGTGCTGCAGCGGTTGGGCGCCACAGAGGATGCCGACCCGGCGCGCTGGCGCTTCGAGCCCGACCCCGTGCGGGCGGTAGAGGGCGCGCAGTTCGTGCAGGAAAGCGCGCCGGAGCGCTACGAGGTGAAGCAGGCGCTGCTGCCGCGCATCGCCGCGGTGCTGCCGGAGGAGGTGGTGATCGCCTCCTCGTCCTCGGGCCTTTTGATCAGCCGGCTGTCGGAGGGCTGCCGCTTCCCCGGCCGTTGCCTGATCGGCCATCCCTTCAACCCGCCGCATCTGGTGCCGCTGGTCGAGGTGGTCGGCGGGCCGGGCGCATCGCGCGCGGCGGTGGACGCGGCCATGGGGTTCTACCGCGCCATCGGCAAGCACCCGATCGAGATCCGCAAGGAGGTGCCGGGGCATCTGGCCAACCGGCTGCAGGCGGCGTTGTGGCGCGAGGCGGTGCACCTGGTGGCCGAGGGTGTCGCCAGCGTGGCCGACGTGGATGCCGCCATCAGCGAGGGGCCCGGCCTGCGCTGGGCGCTGATGGGCCCGCACGCGACCTTCCACCTCGCCGGCGGCGAGGGCGGCATGGCGCATTTCATGCACCATCTGCTGCCGGCGATGCAGGGCTGGTGGGCCACGCTCGGCAATCCCGACGTCACGCCGGCGTTGCAGCAACAGCTCATCGCCGGCGTGCGGGCGGAGCTGGACGGCAAGAGCGTGGCGGAGTTGGCGCAGCGGCGCGACGCGTTCCTGACGGCGCTGCTGGAACTGCGCCGGCGCACATGAACGACGTTTTCGTTCCGCACGCGGCGCTGGCCGAGGAGCTTCTGGCCTTGCTGCCTTCGGGCAGCGACGGCGCGCATGACCTCGCCCATGTCCTGCGCGTCTGGGCCAATGCGCGCCGCATCGCCGCGGCGGAGGGCGGGGACGGCGAGATCCTCACGGCCGCCGTGCTGCTGCATGACTGCGTTCATGTGGAGAAAAGCTCGCCGCTGCGCGCCCAGGCCTCGCGCCTCGCCGCGGCGCGGGCGGCGGACATCCTGAGCGGGCGCGGCTGGGCGGTCGCCCGGACCAGGCGCGTGGCGCACGCCATCGCCGCGCACAGCTTCTCGGCCGGGATCGCGCCGAAAACGATCGAGGCGAAGGTGTTGCAGGACGCCGACCGGCTGGACGCGATCGGTTGCGTCGGCATCGCCCGCTGCTTCTATACCGGCGGACGTATGGGCTCGGCGCTGTATCACCCGACCGATCCGGCGGGGCGGGATCGGCCACTCGATGACGCGGCCTACGCGCTCGACCATTTTCGCGCCAAGCTGCTGAAGCTGCAGGACGGTTTCCAGACCGCAACGGGCGCGCGGCTGGCCGCGGAGCGTTCGCGGGTGGTGGCCGATTTCCTCGCGGCCTTCGAAACCGAGATCGGCGCCGACGGCATGGCCTGACGCTGCCCGCGCTCAGGCCTCCCGCGCGTCCGGGCGTGCGGCGATGTCGAGGATCAGGCTATCCCTGCATTGCGGACGATGCCTCGTGACAGCGGCCCAATTGGATGACCGCTCTCGGCCCAACCCCGACACTCAGCAGCCGTTTGGCAATGGCCAGAGCTGGCCGGAAGCAGCCCGTCCGCTTCCAGCCGCGCGAAGCGGCAAAGCGGACGCCGCATCGTGCAGGCGCTTCGGCTGCTGCCGACCCAAGTAAGACGCCCGGCGAAGCGGCGTCAGATCCCGATAGCCGACATTCCGATCGGAACGAAAATCAAGATATTCGCATCAAACCTAGGGTTCTGAATCTCTTGGGCTTTTCTGATGCAAAATTCAGATACCAAATCCGATGCATGATATACGGCTACGCCCGAGTCCCGGCCACTGCTCAAGACCTCGCCCCCCGCGTCGCCGAACTCAAGGCGGCGGGATGCAAGAAAATCTTGCGCGAGAAGATCACCGGCACAACCGCTGACCGCCTGCAGCTTCGCAAGCTCATCGCCATGCTTGCGCCCGGCGATGCTGTTATCATTTCTGTTGTTGACCGGCTCTCGCGTGACACGATCGACTTGCTGGTTATCGCCCGCGAGATGCGGCGCAAGGACAAGCCGAAGCTGACCGAACACCGAAAGCGAGAAGCACAGGCGCGGGTAGCGGCAGGCGAGACGCAACGCAGCATCGTGCGCAGCCACAATGCCAGCCAGGCGACGATGTCGAGGCTAGCACCATGACGGATATCTTGGCGACCATCATTCCGCCAGTGATAACCGCGGCGATTGCCGCTGCGGTCGGATCATCCGTCTTCTATCTTTTCTCGCGCCGGCAACGCAGGATAGACCGAACGCCGGTTTTGCTTTTTGATTTTGCCGACCTGGCCGAGCATGAAAACCTTGGCGCTGTCGGGTTTAGGAACATAGAGAGCAAACTCGAATTGCTGATCTCGGGGACGCTTCGTAAGGTCGGTCTTGTCCTGGCAAGGGATATCAGGCTGGACATCTACCACTTCCAGAGCAGCAGGCCGCAGCCGACTCACGAGATTGCCAACATTCACATAGCGGATGCGCTGGAGCCAGGCGCTTCGTTATCGTGGAGCAAGTCCGTTCGGCTGGCCGACCTGACCGTGGACGGACCTTACTACAAGTCAGGCAGCACAGGCGTTTTCCGGGACGACGGCAATTTTCGATACTACCACTATCATGTTGTGTTTTCCTGCAAGAACGTGCAAGGCGAAATCTCGTCGTCGATCTATGGCACGGAGAAAATCATCGAGAACGACACGTTCGAGGGCAACAAGATGCTGGTTGTTCGCCAAGTCGGCGGATACAAGCCCGAGGCGGAATTTCCTGCGGAATGGCGCAGCGAGATCGATGCAAAAGAGTTGTCGGTGAAACACCTAACCCGCCGGCACCCGCACCATGACCTTTGATCGGTTTGTGCCCCAGCATCATCGCGAACGTGCGGAGCGCGCATTCCGCTACGTTCAACGCAATCCGCAGATGGGGCTTTCCGTTGGCCTGTTCTGCGTGGGTGCGATCACCGTCGGCCATTTTCCGCCGCTTGCCGGCGCCCTGTTCGGCGCCGGTGCATCCTTGCTAGGCGCGTGGATCACTGAGCTGCACAATAGAAGCTCTCAAGCCGCAAGGTTAAAGCAGCTACAGAATGACGCCCGAAAATATCTTGCGCTGGAACTTTACCGCACGATTGAGAGAGTGCTTTATATCCACGAACGGGCGATCCCAAATTTCACCTGTGCATCCGCAGAAAACGGTGTGAAGCCGAACGATCTACAGGACGATTTCATTCCATACTGGCCGGTTCTGTATCCCAATGCACAGCAGTTTCGCGACCTGCCGGGAGACGAAGCAGTTGCGCTTGTCAGTTTCTATGACTCGTTGCACGCCCTTGGTGACTTCGTGAAAGGCTGGTGGGAGCGCGAAGGCCAACTCCCGGTGAGTATCTTCAACATGATCCTGCATCACGCGGACAAGAGCCTAAAACTTGCCCAGGTGTGCATAGAGAAATTCGAGTTGGAGAAATCGTTTCCGCCACCCTACGAGGCATGGGGGACAATATCTTCGCGGATCGCGCGTTCTTTGAAGATGGCCGAGGGTGCACGCACCCATCACATCGCGCGCTTCGAGGCCAAGGCAGGGAAGGGGACCCCGCCCGCCACGCAGCAGGCGATTGGTTCTCACTCATAGTCCTCGCCTGATAAAAAACGTCGAAGCCTAGAGGGCAGGTTACGTGTGCCTCCTGATGGCCGGGGCGGCCGCGCTGGCTTGGATCTCGCGCTCGTCTGACTGAAGAAGTCCACATTGTCGAGAAAGGTAACATCCCATTTCAACAATTTTGAAAAGAGCGGATCGCCCCTTATTGGGGAAATAATTTCGGTGTTTGTTGTCCAGTTTCGCCGAACAGCCTCATAATAAGGCAGCCAGTTCCGTCCATTTTCTACGGAAGCCGTTCCGTGGTCAGTTGGTTGCCAGTCATCCCACCGCTCGGCCAATAGGCCATCTGCGCTCAAAAGGCCCAGCATTGAGAGAACAACGGGTGAGACAGTCCGATCATTGAGAGCCATAAAATTTTGATCGACCCTAATGCCAAGAACGCCGCAGAGAATCAGCATCCAGGAAACTTCGAGATCATGACCGCGAGAGGAATGAGTTTCCAGAATCTGCTGGATCCATGCTGCAAAGAGCTTCTTTGATCCAGACGTCTGGCAGAACGAAAGATTTGAGATCACGAATTGGAATACGAATTTAAGGCAAGTCGTAAAATCTCGTCCCATCCGCAGAAGGCAATCTCTAATCAAAGGGAGGTTCTGGGAGGCTATGTCGATAGTGAGCAGCCGCCGACAGAAAAACGCCGCAGCCTGAGCATCCTGCCTTGTATTGCAGAGGCGCAAAGTAACATCCAAAAAGCGCTCAATAGAAGTCTGCTGTCTTGATCGAGACCCCGATTCGACGACGAAATTCTCCATTTCGTGCCGCCACTCCTCTCCGAAAATTAAGCTTGAGCGGACGATGCGCGTCTTGCCTTCGTTTAGATGAAGATTGTACTCCCAGAGAACTCTCCTCAGCGCATCGAGGCACCTGCGGGCAGCGTCTTCAGTCTTGAAACCGATGAAGAAGTCATCTACGAGACGATAGCCTGAGCTATCCTTAATACTGGAGCTGAAATAAGCATCATCATGAACCCCAGAAAGCAGTATTTCCGCAATGATTCTCGAAGTGTCAGGTCCCACTGGTATACCAAATGTCTCTCGCGAGTTCCCGCGCTGGAGCGCCTTGTCCAAGCGGTTACTCCAGTGCTGCTCTAACTTATTGTATTCCTCGCCCTTCTTCTCAATGGCGGCCTTTACCCGTTCTTTCTTTAGGACGGCCCAGGGTAGAGAGTGCGAGTATATCGTGTGGAAGAAATTTGCAATGTCAGTAATGAGGACGACAGGATAGCGAGCCAATATTTCTGTCTCGCGTTTAGTGCGGGCGCGGAAATCGAGGCCCTTGAATGCTCGAGAACGTTCACTCGAAGGTACTGTTCGATAAAGAGTTAATGGCGATTTCTTAATGGTCTTACGGATGTCCGCTTGCTCCTTCGCAAGAATCAGAGAGAGCGCGAGCTGGTTGGCAGGATGAGGGAGCGCCAGCACTCGTCGCGTTGTTATCGTCCTCGGCGCCGAGAATCGCCCGTAGACGGTCGTGCGCTTCAGCATTGTTTCCAATGACTCGAATGACGCATGATGATGCATGCAATAGTCGGCAAATCTGCCAGTCGTAATGGTCGGTGGAAAGTCGTCCGCGAGGTAATGGGATTTCAGCAGGTTTCGAAGAGTCAGTGCGAGCCGCGCATGTCCCTTCATCGTTTGTTTGGCCATGTTCTCACCCCTTCGCGTCCGTAAGCAACCGTTCGGTTATCGCACTGTCTGCTTGCCGCTCCAATAACCCCAATTTGCCCGGCCGCAATTGCCCATAGCCGGTGGTCGCAGAATGCCCCCTAAAGGCTCCTGCACAGTCTATCCAACGAGAGATCAGGGGGTACCCGACACTGACAGAACTGGCCGGGCGGCTTCTGGGCATATGGTGCCGTGTGCTTAAGTGTCGACTTATGCCCATTGCTGTCCGGAAGCCGACTGGCAGAAAACCACCCATGTCCGTCACGAGCCTATCCCGCTCGCATGTCCGCATCGGAGAAACGGTCGGGGTCGGCTGAATGGCTGATGTGGGCGCATACCTGACCTCGACAGGGCCAACTCCCTACGTCCGCTCGGCTCCCCCCAAAGCAGTCATCGGACAGGGTCGCCGGCATCAGCCCGCGATCCGGTAGCCGCTATCGGCCTGGGCGGCGGACAGCGCGAAGTCGAACTCGAACGGCTCGCTGGCATGGATGCGGTACAGCGGCTGGCCCTGCTGCACGCGCTCGCCGATCTTGCGGAAGACGGCGATGCCGGCCCCTTTCGCGATCGGCGCGCCGGCCAGCCGGGCGAGCCGGTTCATGCGCAGGTTGTCGATCGCCGTGATCGTGCCGTCGCGGTCGGCGGGGATCTCCACGGTCAGGCGGCACAGCTCGCTGCGGGCCGGCGGTGGGCCCTGGGCGTCGATGATGCGTTGCATGGCCGCCAGTGCCGCGCCGCTGTCGAGCAGGGAGACGGCGCGGCCGTAGCCGGCGCCGCCGCGCAACTGCGGATCGTTCTCCAGGATGCGGCCGGCCAGGCGCAGCGACTTCTCGCGCAGGTCGGCGGGGGCGGCGGGATCGCGGCCGAGCACCGCCATGACGTCGCGCGCCTCCAGCACCGGGCCGATGCCATTGCCGATCGGCTGGCTTCCGTCGGTCAGGGCCACTTCGGTGACCATGCCCAGCCGGTCGCCCAGCAGCTCGAACAGCTTGCGCAGGCGCTGCGCCTCGTTGCCGTCATGCACCTTGGCATGCGGGCCCACGGGAATGTCGATCAGCAGATGCGTGGAGCCGGCGGCGAGCTTCTTCGACAGGATGGAGGCGACCATCAGCTCGCGGGTGTCGATGCCCAGCGGCCGCTCCACGCCGATCAGCACGTCGTCGGCCGGCGACAGGCGGACATGGCCGCCCCAGACCAGGCAGCCCGAACAGGTCTCGACGACGCGGCGCATCTCCTCGGTGGTGAGGTCCACGCGCGCCAGCACCTCCATGGTGTCGGCGGTGCCCGCGGGCGAGGTGATGGCGCGCGAGGAGGTCTTCGGCATCACCAGCCCATGCGCGGCGACGATGGGGACCACGATCATCGAGGTGCGGTTGCCGGGGATGCCGCCGATGCAGTGCTTGTCCACGATCGGCGCGTGGTTCCAGGTGAGGCGCGTGCCGGCATCGGCCATGGCGCGGGTGAGGGCGAGCAGTTCCTCGGTGGACAGGAAGCTGGCGGCGCCGACGAGGAAGGCGGTGACTTCGATGTCGGCGTAGCGATAGGCGGCGAGGTCGCGGACGATCGCCGTGATCTCGTCGGTGCCGAGCGTCTGCCCCGCGATCTTGCGGCGCACGGCATCGAGGCTCTCCGGCGGGATCGCCGGCGCGACACGCACTTCGGTCCCTTCGGGCAGGCCGAAGCGGCGGAAGGCCGGCTCGGCGAGGCCGATCTCGTCCGGCCCGGGCAGGCCGGGCTGGTCGGAGGTCAGCAGCGAGGCGATGATCGCGCCGTTGGGGTGGGCGGCGCCGGGCGCGCGGACCTCGACCCGGCTGAAGCCGCGGAACAGGTCGGGGCGCAGCGCGTGCGAGGAGGCCGGGAGCACGGCGATGTTCTCGCGCCCGGTGTCGAGCGGCATGCGCCGGATGCGCAGGGCGACGCCTTCATGCGGCACGGTCCGGTCCCTTTGTCCTAGAACCCGCTGCCGGGTTCGGCGAGGTACGCTTCCTCCTCGGCCGTACTGGCCCGGCCAAGTGCGGCATTGCGGTGCGGAAAGCGGCCGAAGCGGCGGACGACGTCGCGGTGGCGGTGGGCATAGTCGATGCACCCGGCCAGTTGCGCCTCGCCGTCCAGCTGCTCGAACAGGCGCACCGACAAATCCTGGTCGGCCAGGTCCTCGGAATGCTCGAAGGGCAGATAGAGGAACACGCGCTGAACGGGCGTCAGGCGCGCATCCACGCCGCCGGCCACGGCGCCGCGGGCGATGCGGCGGGCATGGGCATCGCCGGCAAAGGCCATGTAGGTGCCGCGATGGATGTTGCGCGGGAACTGGTCCAGCGCGATCAGCAGCGCCAGCGTCCCGGCGGGCGTGTCCGCCCATGGGTCCAGCGTTCCGTCCAGCGCGGCCTCGGCGGTGACGGCGAAACGGGTGCGGCACTGTGCGTCGAAATCCTCGTTCTTCGTGAACCAGGGGTCGCGGCGGAACAGGTTGGGCTCGCCCTGGAACCAGAAATCCAGCACGTCGTCGGTCGTCACAGGGCGCGCTCCATGATGCGGACGGAATGTACGGCAACGCGCCCCGACAGGTCGCGGATCTGATGGCGGCAGCTGGTGCCGTCGGCAACGATGATGTCGTCGGCGGCGGCGGCGCGCACCGCCGGCAGCAGGCCGGCTTCCGCCATCGCCTTCGACACCTCCAGCGTTTCGCTCTGGTAGCCGAACGCGCCGGCCATGCCGCAGCAGGACGACGCGATCGGCTTCACCTGCAGCTCCGGCACCTGCCGGAGTGCGGCGAGTGCGGCGGGGAAGGCGCCGAAGCTCTTCTGGTGGCAGTGGCCGTGCACATGTGCCGTAGCCGGCAAAGGCTTCAGCGCCCAGGCGGGCTTTTCTTTCGCCAGGAATTCGCCGAGCAGCATGGCGCGGTCGGCCAGCGCGCGCGAGTCTGCGCCCGGCAGCAGCGAGGCGAATTCGTCCTTCAGCGTGAACAGGCAGGACGGTTCCAGGCCGATCACCGGGATGTCGCCAGCCAGCGCCTGCAAGGTTCGCGCGGCCTCGGCGCGGGCGCGATCGACCAGGCCCGCGGAGAGGTAGGTGCGGCCGCAGCACAGCGGGCGGCCAGCGGCCTTGGGCAGGATCGCGCGCACGCCGGCGGCGCGCAGCACGCGCAAGGCGGCGCGCAGATTCTCCGGCTCGAAATAGCGGTTGAAGGTGTCGGCCAGCAGGAACACGTCGCGCGTGGCCGGCGTCGCGTCGGCCTCGGCGTCGCGGAAGGCATCGCCGCGCCATTCCGGCAGGCTGCGCTCGGCGGCGAAGCCGATGCGCGCGCCCAGCCGGCGCAGGGCAGGGACGCGGTTGCGCAGATTGGCAAGGCCGGGCAGCCTTGAAGCGAACGGGGCGAGGCGCGGCAGTTCGGCGACGAGGCGTTCGCGCAGGGCCACGCCGTGGCGCTCGGCCTGGGCCGCCAGCACCTCGATCTTCATCTTGGCCATGTCCACGCCGGTGGGGCATTCGCGGCGGCAGGCCTTGCAGGAGACGCAGAGTTTCATGCTTTCGGCGAGCTCCGCGCCGGCCATGGCGTCGGGGCCGAGCTGGCCGGTCAGCGCCAGGCGCAGCGTGTTGGCGCGCCCGCGCGTCAGATGCGCCTCGTCGGCGGTGGCGCGGAAGCTCGGGCACATCACGCCGGCGTCGAACTTCCGGCAGGTGCCGTTGTTGTTGCACATCTCGACCGCGCCGAGCATCCCGCCGAGCGGGCCGGGATAGGCGGACCAGTCGAGCTTCGGCGTGAAGCCGGGGGCGTCGGCATAGCCGGGCCGGTAGCGGAACAGGCTGCGGTCGTCCATGCGCGGCGCGCGCACGATGCGGTTCGGGTTCAGCAGCCCGGCGGGGTCGAACGCATCCTTCACCTGCTCGAAGGCGCGGACGATGCGCGGGCCGAACATCTCCGCGTGGAACTCGCTGCGCACGATGCCGTCGCCGTGCTCGCCGGAATGGCTGCCCTTGTAGGCACGCACGAGGGCGAAACATTCTTCCGCGACGGCGCGCATGGTGGCGACGTCGGCCGGGTCCTTCATGTTCAGCACCGGGCGGACATGCAGGCAGCCGACGGAGGCGTGGGCATACCAGGTGCCCTTGGTGCCGTGTTTCGCGAACACGTCGTTGAGGCGCTCGGTGTAGTCGGCGAGGTCCGGCAGTGCCACCGCGCAGTCCTCGATGAACGACACCGGCTTCCCGTCGCCCTTCATGGACATCATGATGTTCAGCCCGGCCTCGCGCACTTCGGCGATGTCGGCCTGGAAGGCGGCGTCGGTCGCGCGCACCACCGCGCCGGGATGGCCGAGATCGGCCATCATCGTGTCGAGCTCGGCGAGTTTCGCGAACAGCGGCGCGTCCTCGTGGCCGTGGAACTCCACGATCAGCACGCTGTCGGGCTCGCCGATGAGCATGCGGTCGATGGTGTTGCGGTAGATCGGGATGGCGCGGCCAAGCTCGATCATGGTGCGGTCCACCAGCTCCACCGCCTCGGGGTCGAGCGTCACCAGATGCTGCGATGCCGCCATCGCCGCGCGGAAGGTGGGGAACTGGCAGATGCCCAGGACCTTGCGCGGCTTGATCGGATGCAGCGTGAGTTCGATCGCCGCCGAGAAGGCCAGCGTGCCTTCCGATCCCACCAGCAGGCGAGCCAGGTTCTCCCGTCCGGCCGCGCGCGCGGCCGGGGTCAGCACGTCGATGTTGTAGCCGCCGACGCGGCGGAGCTGCGTGGGGAAGCGGGCCGCGATCTCCTCGGCCTCCGTGGCGCCCAGGGTGCGCAAGTGCTGGATCAGCGCGGCGATGTTGCCAGGAACGTCGGCGCCGAGGTTGTCGGGCAGGGCGCCGAAACGATGCTGCGTGCCATCGGCGAGGATGGCGTCGATGGCGGTGACGTTGTCGGCCATCAGCCCGTAGCGGATGGACTTGGAGCCGCAGGAATTGTTGCCGGCCATGCCGCCGATGGTGCAGCGCGCATGCGTCGAGGGATCGACGGGGAAGAAGACGCCGCGCGGGCGGATCGCGGCATTCAGGTGCCCGAGCACGATGCCGGGCTGCACCAGCGCGCGGTTGCCGTCGACCTCGATGACGTTGCGCAGGTGCTTCGTGCAGTCGATCACCAGCGCGCGGTTGACGGTCTGGCCGCACTGGCTGGTGCCGCCGCCGCGTGGCAGCACGGGCACGCCGGCCTCGCGGCAGACGGACAGGGCGGCCATCACGTCCTCGATCCGCCGCGGCACGATCACGCCGATGGGCTCCATTTGGTAGATCGACGCGTCGGTGGCGTAACGGCCGCGGTCGGCGCGGCCGAACAGAACCTCGCCCTCGATCTCCCGCCGCAACCGGGCTGCGAGACCGGAGTCGCCGATATCGACATGCACGTTCATGGGTGTCCTCTCCGCCGCCGCCGCAGGATAGGCAAGGGGGGCGGGCCTGTCCGATTGATTCTCGTGCTTGATCGGAGAAGGCCAATTCATTGGCAAGCCCGTCCGGGCCGGGGCATTGTCCGGCCGGACAGGAGGACCCCATGGCCTATTACGAGACGTCGCGTGCACCCGGCCGCCATTTCCTGCAGATCCCCGGGCCCACCAACGTGCCCGACCGGGTGCTGCGCGCCATGGACAACCCGACCATGGACCATCGCGGCCCCGATTTCGGCCGGCTGGGCCTGGAGATCCTGGCCAATCTGCGCCGCGTGTTCCAGACCGAGGGCCCCGTGGTGATCTACCCAGCCTCCGGCACCGGCGCGTGGGAGGCGGCGCTGACCAACACGCTGTCGCCCGGCGACGCCGTGCTGATGTGCCGCACCGGCTGGTTCGCGAGCCTCTGGCAGGAGATGGCCGTGCGGCTGCAACTGGTGCCGCAGTTCATCGACACCGACTGGCGCCGCGGCGCCGATGTGGACGCGATCGGCGCGGCGCTGGCGAAGGATACGGCGCACCGCATCAAGGCGGTGTGCGTGGTGCACAACGAGACCTCCACCGGCTGCACCAGCCGCATCGACGAGGTGCGCGCGGCCATGGACGCGGCGCGGCATCCGGCGCTGCTGCTGGTCGATACGATCTCTTCGCTCGCCAGCATCGACTACCGCCATGATGCCTGGGGTGTGGACGTGACCGTGGCGGGATCGCAGAAGGGGCTGATGCTGCCGCCCGGGCTGAGCTTCAACGCCGTCAGCGCCAAGGCCCTGAAGGCCGCGGAGTCGGCGAAGCTGCCGCGCAGCTACTGGGACTGGCGGCCGATGCTGGCGGCGAACGAGACCGGATATTTTCCCTACACCCCCGGAACGAACCTGCTCTACGGCCTCGACGCCGCGGTGAAGATGCTGCTGGAGGAGGGGCTGGTGAACGTGTTCGCCCGCCACGACCGCCACGCCGAGGCCACGCGCCGCGCCGTGCGCGCCTGGGGGCTGGAGGTGCAATGCGCCGATCCGCGCCACTATTCCTCGTCGCTCACCGCGGTGCGGGTGCCGGAGGGGCATAGTGCGGACAGGCTGCGCGCGGTGATCCTGGAGAAATACAACATGAGCCTGGGCAACGGCCTGGGCCAGTTGAAGGACCGGGTGTTCCGCATCGGCCATCTCGGCGATCTCTCCGACCTGCAGCTGATCGGAACCCTGGGCGGCATCGAGATGGGGCTGCGCGCCGCCGGTGTGCCGCACCGTGCGGGCGGCGCGCAGGCGGCGATCGACTACCTGGCGGGAAACGCCTGACACCCCACATAGGCGGCACGCGAGCAAGAGGGAGAGCGCGATGATCAAGGCCTATAGCTGGCCCACCCCCAACGGACACAAGGTGCACATCGCGCTGGAGGAGCTGGGGCTGCCCTACACGGTCGTTCCCGTGGACATCGGCAAGGGCGACCAGTTCAAGCCCGAGTTCCTGGCCATCACGCCGAACCACCGCATTCCCGCCATCGTCGATCCCGACGGACCTGGCGGCAAGCAGATCACCCTGTTCGAGTCCGGCGCGATCCTGATCTACCTGGCGGAGAAGGCCGGCAAGCTGATCCCCAAGGATGCGCATGCGCGCTACAAATGCCTGGAATGGCTGATGTTCCAGATGGGCGGCATCGGCCCGATGTTCGGCCAGTTCGGCCATTTCGCCAACTACGCGCCGGAGAAGATCCCGTACGCGATCGAACGCTACCAGAACGAAGTCAGGCGCCTGCACGGCGTGCTGGACAAGCGGCTGTCGCAGGTCGAGTACCTGGCCGGCGATGCGTATTCGATCGCCGACATCATCACCTATCCCTGGCTGCGCTTCCCGGAGCGCCGCAACATCGACATGGCCGAGTATCCGAACCTGAAGCGCTGGTTCGACATGGTCGACGCCCGCCCGGCGGTGCAGCGCGGGGTCGCCGTGCTCAGCGAGAACCAGCGTCGTGGCTCGATGACCGATGCCGAACGCGAGGTGCTGTTCGGCAAGACGCAGTTCGCCGCACGCTAGCGCTCCACCAATTGCGCCGGCGATCCGGCGGCGGTGGTGAGGGCATAGGTCACCCCCCGCACCACCGCCACGCCGATCCAGATGGCCGACACGATGACCACCCAGCGCAGCACGGGGGTGTTGTGCCGTTCCATCATGAGCCTCCTTTTCCAGGATGTTCCGGATTACGGCGCCATGGCCGTCACCGGCGCCCGAACAGGCGCACCAGGCGCCTGCGCCGCCTGGTGTCGGCGCAGGCGAGGAACAGGGCGGCGGCTGCGATGTCGGCCGTCAGGATCAGGGTCTCCAGCATGATTTTCCTCGCCGAAGTGGCGCTGGAGAATTCGTGCAGGGCCCATAGGAATGCGACGGGCAACGCCCTCGTGCGGCATAGGAATCCGATAGAGGGCTATGCGGCGGCCGGGGTGTAGCGCCAGACACTTGCCGGCGGGAGGTTCAGGGGCGTCCAGGCCTCGCGCCGCGCCGTCAGCCGGTGCTTGCGCCACGGCAGCGGCGAGGTGGCGCAATAGCTGTAGTGCAGGAAGCCCCGGCCCGGCGCCACCGCCTCAATGGCGTCGATGAAGCGGCGCTGCTGGGTCAGCGGCAGCAGCACCAGCGGTATGCCGCACACCACCGTGCCGATACGGCCGTGCCAGCGGGACGGCAGCAGCTCGGGCAGGCGGCGCGCGTCGCCCTCGATCACGTTGGCGCCCGGCAGCACGCGGCGCAGATGGGCGGCCATGTCCGGCACGATCTCCACGACGAACAGGCGCTCGGGCTCAAGGCCGGCCTCGAGCAGTGCCCGCGAGATCACGCCGGTGCCGGCGCCCAGCTCGATCACCGCCTCGTCGCCCCCGCAACGCGACTGGGCCACGACACGGCGGCACAGCGCCGGAGACGACGGCACGACCGACCCCATCTGCAGCGGGTTCGCGATCCATTTGCGGAAGAACATCCAGGGATCGGATGTATCCGGCCGACTATCGATGCTCGCGGGTTCTGCATTTCGCCGGCGTGTATTCATCGCGTTTGTCATATTTCTGTCACTTGTGCTTGCGAATAGTGTGCCTCTGCCACCGATGTTGCTAGCGCAAAGCCAGCACATGGGAAAGGCGGGTGCGGCGCAAAACCCGTTGCTGCGCCGTGCTTTCGCGGCACGCCCGCACACGGTATCGTGTTCCTGAGCCGGCTGTGCCGCTGCGGCATGCCTGCGAGGCTTGCGTCTGGACCAATACCTGGAAGGCATGATCAGGCGCCGATGACCGCCCGAATCCTCATCGTTGACGATGTTCCCGCCAACACCCGCCTGCTGGAAGCGAAGCTGGGGGCCGAGTACTACCAGGTGTCGGTGGCCCATGACGGGTTCCAGGCGCTCCACCTGGCCGCAAGCTGGCAGCCGGACCTCGTCCTGCTGGACGTGATGATGCCGGAGCTCGACGGCTACGAGACCTGCCGGCGCCTGAAGGAGGATCCGAAGACCCTCCACATCCCCGTGGTGATGATCACGGCACTCAGCGAGCCTGGCGAACGCGTGCGTGGGCTGGAGGTCGGGGCGGACGATTTCCTGACCAAGCCGGTGGACTACGACACCCTGCTGGCACGGGTGAAGTCGCTGGTGCGGCTGAAGCGGCTGCTCGACGAGTGGCGCATGCGCGGCGAGACCGCCCGCGCCCTGGGCCTGACCGGCGAAACGTTCAGCCCGCCCTCGGTGGCCGGCGCCCGCGCCCTGCTGGTGGATGACCGGGAGTCCGGGCTGCAACAGGCGCAGGATGCCCTAGCGCGCGAAGGCATCGTGAGCGGGCGCGCCGGCAGCGAGAGCGCGGCGCTGCAACTGACCGCGGCAATGCCGTTCGACCTGGTGGTGCTAAGCCTGTCGCTGACCGCCGAGGATCCGCTTCGGCTCGCCTCGCGTCTGCGCGCGGCCGACGAGACCCATAACATTCCCATGCTGCTGATCGCCGATCCCGAGCAGAAGAGCCGAATCCTCCGCGGCTTCGACCTCGGAGCCAATGACTGGCTGGTGCGCCCGGTGGACGAGAACGAATTGCGCGTCCGCGCGCGCAACCAGATCCGCCGCAAGTTCTACCAGGACCGGCTGCGCGCCGACCTGGGCCATGCGCTGGAGATGGCGCTGACCGATCCGCTGACCGGCTTCTACAACCAGCGCTATCTGATGCGCCATTTGCGCAGCCTGATCGGCGCCGGGCAGCCGAACGGGATCGCGGTGATGATGATCGACGTGGACAATTTCAAGTCGGTCAATGATCGCTGGGGCCACCCCGTCGGCGACCAGGCGCTGCGCAGCATCGCCGAGGCGTTGCGCCGGCGCATCCGCGTGTTCGACTCGATCGCCCGCTACGGCGGCGAGGAGTTCGTGGTGGTGATGCCGGGGACCGGCCCGCAGGAAGCAGCCATTGCGGCAGAGCGGCTGCGCAGCGCCATCGCGGAGCTGCCTTTCGCGCCCGAGCCGGGTATCGCCCACGCGCTGAGCGTGAGCATCGGCGTGTCGTGCAGCAATGGCGAACCGGTCACGGCCGAGCAGCTTCTGCACGCGGCCGACCAGGCGCTGTACCAGGCGAAACGGGCGGGGCGAAACCGAAGCGAAATCGCCGCGCCCTGACGGCGCGGCGACGAAGGTAAGCCGAAGCAAAAGCGGCGAATGTGCCGCCCGGGAGGCCCGGGCGGGCGCCTACTTGATCTTGGCTTCCTTGAACGTCACGTGCTTGCGCGCGACGGGGTCGTATTTCTGCAGCTCCAGCTTGCCGGTCTGGGCGCGGGCGTTCTTCTTGGTCACGTAGAAATACCCGGTGTCCGCGGTGGACACGAGCTTGATCTGGATGGTGTTCGACTTGGCCATGATTGGTTCCCGGGGAGCATAAGGCAGGCATGAGGCTGCGGATGCGCAGCCGGCAGAGCGGCTTAATTGCTCACCGGGGCCGTCGGCGTCAAGCTTTGCGGTGCCGGCAGCCGCGCAGGGCCGCCCGGCGGCAGCGCCAGCAGGGCCGCGGCATACGCCGCCGGGCTGTCGATCAGGGTGCGGGCAGCGGCCAGGTCCGCCTCGCCGCCCAGGGCGGCCGGGCAGGCGGCGCGGATCTCCAGGGCCTCGGCGGGCGGCAATGGCGGGCGGGCGGCACGATGGCGGGCGAGGGCGGCGGCCATCGGCTGGATGCCGCGGGCCAGGGTGGCGAGCTGGCGGTTCAGCACCTCCTGCCCCAGGCTGGTGCATACCTGCGGCAGCACGCCCAGGCTCTGCAGCGGCCAGCCCAGCGGCGCCAGCACGCGGCTCCAGGTCACCAGCAGCTCGCCGCCGTCGGGCAGGGCGGTGATGGTCTGCACCAGCCCCTTGCCCAGCGTGGCGCTGCCCACGACCACCGCGCGGCGCTGGTCGGCCAGCGATGCGGCAAGGATCTCCGCCGCGCTGGCCGAGCCGCCATCGACCAGCACCACTACCGGCAGGAAGCGGGCAAGGTCCTTGCCGTCGGCCAGGAACACATGCGCCGCATCGGGATCGCGCCCCGCCGTCACCGCCACGACGCCATCGGCCTGCAGCATGGCAGCGGCGGCCACGGCCTGCTGCAGCACGCCGCCGCGGTTGCCGCGCAGATCGATCACGACCCCGCGTGGCGGCGACGGGTCGGAGACGCCGCGAATCAGCTCCTGCGCCAGGCGGGAGCCGGTGTTGCGGCTGAAACCGGTGATCCGCAGCACCAGCAGGTCGCCGGCGCGCTGGACGAACACGGTCTCCGGCGGGATCAGGCTGCGCTCCAGCTCCACGCTGCGGGTGCGGTCGTCGCGGCCGCGCAGGGTCAGGATTACATGCGTGCGCTCGGGTCCGGCCAGCAGCGCGGCGACGGCCTGAAGATCCGCCCCCTGGGTGGACGCGCCGTCCACCGCCAGCAGGCGCTCGCCCGGCCGGATGCCGGCCTGGGCGGCGGGGCTGCCGGCCTGGACGCCGGCCACCACGAAGCCGCCGCCGCGATAGGCGACGTCCAGCCCGACGCCGGCGCGGCCGGCGCGGCGAACCCGGTCCGCTTCCGCCTCCCTGGGCGGGGAATAGCGGGAATACGGGTCCATGTGGTTGAACAGCTCATCGAAGAAGCTGCGGATGATGCCCTGGGTGCCGGCGTGGCGCACCTGGTCGGAGGCGTCCCAGGCGGCGCGTATGACCTGGGCGATGGCCTCGCCCCAGGCGGTGGCGTCGGTCGCGGGCGGCGCCGGACGCGACAGCAGCACGCGCCCGGACGGCCCGCTGAGCACCAGCGTGCCATCGGACTTGCCGCCGCCTTTCAGGTCGGCGAGCAGCCGCGGATCGAGCGCGGCGACACCGCGCAGGCCCCACAGCGCCATTTGCGGCACTGGGACCTCCTCCAGCGTGCGTGGGGCCATGAAGACGAGCGCCGTCGCGGTCACCTGCGCCACCAGCGGCTGGTTCAGCAGCGGGCGGGCCAAGGTGGGCGGATCGGCCCAGGCGATGTCGATCAGGAACGGCGAGGCGTTGACCGGCACGGCGAGGATGAGCAGCAGCAGGAGGCCGGCTTTTCTCACCTCTGGCGCGAGCGCCCCCGTACTTGAACGCGTGGCGCGCCGGAAGCCGCGCGGGGCGGACGGCCCGGAATGCCCTGCATGATGTGGAACACGAGGCCCCCGGTCACGGGGCTCGCCTCGGCCAACCGTACCTCCACTTCCTGCGCCAGGCGGAATGTCAGGCGGGTGCGGCGTCCGGACAGCGTCTGCGACGCTTCGTCATGCATCCAGAAATCATCGGGAAGTGTCGACACAGGCACGAGTCCGCTGGCTCCGCTGCCCGCGACTGTGACGAAAAGTCCGAAGCGGGTCACGCCGGAAATGCGTGCGGCGAAGCTGGAACCGACCTTGTCGGCCATAAACACCGCAAGATAGCGGTCGATCGCGTCGCGTTCGGCCAGCGCAGCCCGCCGTTCCGTCGCCGTGATGTGCTCGCAGGTGTCGGGAAGGCGGGAAACCTCCTCCTCCGCCAGCGCGCCGGCGCCGAGTCGCAGGCCGGCGATGAGCGCGCGGTGCACCAGCAGATCGGCGTAGCGGCGGATCGGGCTGGTGAAATGCGCGTAGCGGGACAGTGCGAGGCCGAAATGACCGATGTTCTCGATGTCGTAGGCGGCCTGCATCTGGCTGCGCAGCACCACCTCGTTCACCAGGATCGCCTCCTCGGTCCCGGCCACCTGCTTCAGCACGCGGTCGAGGTCGCGCGGATGGATCTGGTTGCCGGGCGGCAGGCTGATGTCGAAGCCGCGCAGGAACATGCGCAGGTTCTCGAGCTTCTCCTCGGAGGGCGGGGCGTGGACGCGATAGACGCAAGGCTGGCGCAGCCGCTCCAGCTCCTCGGCGGCGCAGACATTGGCCAGCACCATGAACTCCTCGATCAGCCGGTGGCTGTCCAGGCGCGGGCGCGGGGCGACGGCGGCGACGCGCCCTTCGTCGTCCAGCACCACCTTGCGTTCCGGCAGGTCGAGGTCGAGCGTGCCGCGCGCGTTGCGGGCGGCCAGCAGGGCACGAAAGGCGGCGTAGAGTGCCGGCAGCGGCAGGTCCAGGCCGTCGCCGCGGTCCTCGGCGGCCTGCACCTGCTCGTAGGTCAGCCGCGCGGCGCTGCGCATCAGCCCGCGGCCGAAACGGTGCGCCAGCTTTCGGCCATCGGCGCCGATGGTCATTTCCACGAACAGGCAGCCCCGGTCCTCGTCCGGGCGCAGGCTGCACCAGCCATTGGACAGGGCTTCCGGCAGCATCGGCACGACGCGGTCGGGGAAGTAGCAGGAGTTGCCGCGGGTCCAGGAGGCACGGTCCAGCGCCGAGCCGGGGCGGACATAATGCGAAACGTCGGCGATGGCGACGTACAGGCGGAAGCCGCCGGGGTTGGTGCCGCTGGCGTCGGGCTCGGCGTACACGGCGTCGTCGAAATCGCGCGCGTCCTCGCCGTCGATGGTGACCAGCGGGAGCTGGCGCAGGTCGGTGCGGCCCTGCACGGCGACGCCGCGCGCCCGCTGCGCCTCCTGCAACGCGGCGTCGGTGAACACGGTGGGGATGTCGTGGGTGTGGATCACCACCAGCGAGACCGAGCGGGCGTCGCCCATGTTGCCCAGGCGCTCGACGATGCGCGCCTGTTTCAGGCCGTAGCCGGTGGAGGGCAGGGGGGCGGCGAGCACGATCTCGCCGGCCTCGGCGCCGTCGGCCTCGCCGGGCGGGATGACCCATTCCGCCTTGGCCCGCTTGTCGGTGGGCACCAGCCTGTCGCCGCCCGGGCCGGGGCGGTACACGCCGAGAATGCGTCCGGGCGCCTCCGACAGGCGCTTGAGCGTGCGCCCTTCGTATTTCCCGGCGCCGATCGGGCGCAGCCGCGCCAGCACCCGTTCGCCCGGGGCGAGGGCGGGGCGGCCGCGCGGCTCGGGCGCCATGAAGACGGTGGGCGGCGGACCCTCGCCCTCCCAGCCCACAGGGCGGGCCACGGCGTCACCATCAGGGTCGGTGCCAGTCACTTGCACCACCATGGCGTCGGGCAGGCGGCCCGGGGCGGCGAAGCGGCGATGGCCGGCCGGCGCCACGTGGCCGTCGCCGGCCAGTTCCTTCAGCAGGGCGCGCAGGGCGACCCGATGCTCGGGGCCGAGGCCGAAATGCCGGCTGATCTCGCGCTTGCCCACACGTCCCGGGGCGTCGCGGATGAAACGGCGAATCTCGTCGCGCCCAGGCAGTCCGCCGGAGGGGGTTTCCGGGCGGCGCTTGCGCGGCATTCTATCCGGCTGCCTTGTCGGAAGCCCCCGGGGCCGCAGACTTTCTTGCGGCCGGCTTCTTCGCGGCGGGTTTTTTCGCCGCCGGCTTCCTGGCCGCCGCCTTCGTTGGCGCGGCCTTCTTCGGCGCGGCCTTGCCGGCCGTCGCCTTCCTGGCCGGCGCCTTCTTCGGCGCGGCCGCCTTATTCGGCGCCGTCTCGGTCGCGGTCTTCGGAGCGGCCTTCGCGGCCTTGGCCGTAGCCTTGCGCCCGCCGCGCGGCTTCAGCTGCTTGCCCTTCTCGGCCAGCAGCGCCACCGCCTGAGCGATGGTGATGTCGTCCATCATCACGTCGCGCGGCACGTTGGCGACCGTGTTGGCGTGCTGCACATACGGGCCGAACCGGCCCTTGCGCACCAGCACCGGCTCCTTGTCGGCGGGGTGCGGCCCCAGCGTTCGGACGCTTGCGAGCTTCCGGGCCAGCACATCGACGGCGCGGTTGAGGCCGACCGACAGCACGTCGTCGTCCTTGTCGAGCGAGGCGAACACGCCGCCCATCTTCACATAGGGGCCGAAGCGGCCGATGCCGGCCTCGATCGGCTCTTTCGTCTCCGGATGGGTGCCGACGTTGCGCGGCAGCGACAGCAGGCCCAGGGCCTGCTCCAGAGTCAGCGTGTCGCCGTCCACGCCGCGCGGCAGGCTGGTGCGGCGCGGCTTGGTCTTGCTGTCCGGCACCTGCTCGCCCTGCTGGGCGTACACGCCGTAGGGGCCGCGGCGCACGGTGATGGGCTCGCCGGTGTCGGGATGGTGGCCCAGCTCGCGCATGCCCTCCTTCAGCGTCTCGCCCGCCTCCTCGCCCCCGTCCATGCCGAGACGGCGGGTGTACTGGCAGTTCGGGTAGTTCGAGCAGCCGACGAAGCTGCCGTGCCGGCCGAGCTTCAGCCCCAGCCGCCCCTTGCCGCAGGCCGGGCAGCTGCGCGGATCGGAGCCGTCGTCGCGCGGCGGGAAGAAGTGCGGACCGAGATCCTGGTCGAGTGCCGAGATCACGTCGCTGATCTTCAGGTCCTTGGTCTGGTCGACGGCGCGGGAGAACTCCTCCCAGAAGGCCCGCATCACCGCGCGCCAGTCGGCCCGCCCGCCGGAGATGTCGTCGAGCTGCTCCTCCAGCGAGGCGGTGAAGCCGGTATCGACATAGCGTTCGAAGAAGCTGGTCAGGAACGCCGTGACCAGGCGGCCGCGGTCCTCCGGCATGAAGCGGCGCTTGTCCAGCTTCACGTATTTGCGGTCCTGCAGCACCGACAGGATCGAGGCGTAGGTGGAGGGGCGGCCGATGCCCAGCTCCTCCATCTTCTTCACCAGGCTGGCTTCCGAGTAGCGCGGCGGCGGCTGGGTGAAATGCTGGTCGGCCAGCACCTCGCCGCGGCGCAGCGGGTCGCGCTCGGCCATCGGTGGCAGCATGCGGTTCTCGTCCTCGGCCTCGCCCTCGGCGGTGTCGTCCTTGTCCTCGCGGTACAGCTTCAGGAAGCCGTCGAAGGCGAGGATGGAGCCGGTGGCGCGCAGGCGCGGGCCCTTGGGGCGCGCGGGATCGGCGATCTCCACCGTCACCTGGTCCAGCTCGGCCGACTGCATCTGGCTGGCGACGGCGCGCTTCCAGATCAGCTCGTAGAGGCGGCGCTGGTCCGGGTTCAGGTAGCGGGCGACGCGCTCGGGGGTCAGCGCCACGTCGGTGGGACGGATCGCCTCGTGCGCCTCCTGGGCGTTCTTGGCCTTGCTGCTGTATTCGCGCGGGGCGCCGGGCAGGTAGGGCGTGCCGTATTCGGCCTTCACGTGGTCGCGGATGGCGGAAATCGCCTCGCGCGCCATCTGCACGCCGTCGGTGCGCATGTAGGTGATCAGGCCGACGGTGTCGCCGTCGATGTCCACGCCTTCGTACAGCCCCTGCGCCAGGCGCATGGTCTGCTGCGCGCCGAAGCCGAGCTTGCGCGAGGCTTCCTGCTGCACGGTGGAGGTGGTGAACGGCGCCGGCGGGTTGCGCTTGACGCGGCGGCGCTCGACGCCGGCCACCGTGAAGGTGCCGGCCTCGACGGCGGCCTTGGCGCGGTTGGCCAGTTCGGCGGTGTTGAGGTCGAACTGGTCGAGCTTCTTCCCGTCCAGATGCGTCAGCCGCGCCGTGAACGGGGCGCCGGCGGGGGTGGTGAACTGCGCCTCGACGGTCCAGTACTCGCGCGGCCGGAACGCCTCGATCTCCGCCTCGCGCTCGCAGATCAGGCGCAGCGCCACCGATTGCACGCGCCCGGCGCTGCGGCTGCCCGGCAGCTTGCGCCACAGCACCGGCGAGAGGGTGAAGCCGACCAGGTAGTCCAGCGCGCGGCGGGCCATGTAGGCCTCGATCAGCGGCTGATCGAGGTCACGGGGGTGGGCGATGGCGTAGCGGACGGCGTTGCGGGTGATCTCGTTGAAGGTGATGCGGCGGACATCCACCCCCTTCAGCGCGTGCCTGTCAGCCAGCATGGCCCGCACATGCCACGAGATGGCCTCGCCCTCGCGATCCGGGTCGGTGGCGAGATAGAGGGTTTTCGCCCCTTTCAGCGCCTTGGCGATGGCCGCGATCTGGCGGCTGCCACGGTCGTCCGCGGCCCAGTCCATCTCGAAATCCTGTTCGGGCCGCACGCTGCCATCCTTGGGCGGCAGGTCGCGCACATGCCCGAAGCTGGCCAGCACGGTATAACCGCTGCCCAGATATTTGTTGATTGTCTTGGCCTTGGCGGGGGATTCGACGACAACGACGTCCGACATTTGATCCTATTGGGTGGGGGCTAGACCCCCGGTTCTCCGAGCAGCGCAACCCGGTTGCCCGGCAACGCCTCCACTCGCCCCGCGATCTCCAGGTCCAGCAGGACGGACATGACGGCGGCCGCAGAGAACTGGCAGCGCCGGATAAGATCGTCAACCGCTGTGGGTGCCGGGCCCAGCAGGCCCAGCACCTCGGACCGGGCCTGCAGGAGCTCTTCGGGCGCCATATCCGGCTGCTCATCGATGGCTGCGAGCGGCTCGCGAAGCCCGCGCGGCGGGCCCTGGGGCGCGTCGCGGGCGAACAGCGGCGAGCGCGAGATGCCCTCACGCAAATGTTCCAGCACGTCCGCCGCGGTCTCGGCCAGCACCGCGCCCTCGCGCAACAGGCCGTTGGAGCCGCGGCAGCGCGGATCCAGCGGCGAGCCGGGGACTGCGAACACGTCCCGGTTGGCCTCGACGGCGAGGCGCGCGGTGATCAGGCTGCCGGAGCGGGGCGCCGCCTCCACCACCACCACGCCCAGCGACAGGCCGGCGATGATGCGGTTGCGGCGCGGGAAATGGCGCGCCTGCGGGGCGGTGCCGGGCGGCGCCTCGGCGACGACGGCGCCGCCGGCGGCGATGCGGGCCTGCAGGGCGGCGTTCTCGGACGGGTAGACGACATCGATGCCGCCGGCCACGCAGGCGACGGTGCGGCCGGCGTGCAGCGCGCCGGCATGGGCGGCGGCGTCGATGCCGCGGGCGAGCCCGGAGACGACGACCAACCCGGCGGCGGCCAGTTCCTCGGCCATGCTCTCGGCGATGCGCTGCCCATTGGCGGACGCATTGCGGCTGCCCACCACCGCCACCGATCGCGCCGCCGTTGCCGACGCGTCGCCCAGCACCGCGATCACCGGCGGCGCGTCGTCCAGCAGTGCCAGCAACGGCGGGTAGTCTGAACGGTCCAGGAACAGCAGCCGGGCGCCAAGCTTGCGCACCCGCTCGATCTCGCGCAGCGCCACAGCGGGCGGCGGGATTTCCGGCGGCGTGGCCCGGCCGCCGGCGCGGGCGAGGCCGGGCAGGGCGTCGAGTGCGGCCGCGGCGCTGCCGAAGCGGCGCAGCAGGCGGCGATAGGCGACCGGCCCGACACCGTCCGTGCGCGCGAGGCGCAACCGGTCGATCATGTCGCGTTCCGGGTCGACCCTCATTTGGCGGCGCCTTATTTCCCCGCGCCGATCCGGGGCTCGGTCCCGGAGATCAACCGTTCGATGTTGGTGCGGTGGCGCAGATAGACCATGGCAGCCACGGCCAAGGCGAGGCCCAGCACGGGCTGCTGGGCATGCAGCGCAAACGCCAGGATCGGCGCCGCGGCGAAGGCGGCCAGGGCACTGGCCGAGGAGATGCGGGTGACGGCGGCGGTGGCGATCCAGACCGCACCCGACAGCAGGCCGACCAGGGGGCTGGCGGCGATCAGCACGCCGAACCCGGTGGCCACCCCCTTGCCCCCGCGGAAGCGCAGCCAGACCGGGAACAGATGGCCGATGACTGCGGCGAGCCCGGCCACGAACACGCCGGGAACCCCGGCGATCGCCTGGCCCAGCAGCACGGCGGCGGCCCCTTTCGCGCCGTCCAGCAGCACCGTCGCGGCGGCGAGGCCCTTGCGCCCGGTCCGCAGCACATTGGTGGCGCCGATATTGCCCGAGCCCACCTTGCGGATGTCGCCCAGCCCGGCCGCGCGCGTCAGCAGCAGGCCGAACGGGATGGCGCCGATCAGGTAGGCGGCGGCGGCCACGAGCACCAGCGAGGTCGAGAGGTCCATGCCCGTCATGCGCCGAACACCCGGCGTCCGGCCTTCCAGGTGCCGACGACCCGGCCTTCCAGGGCGCGCCCATCGAACGGCGTGTTCTGCGCCTTGCCGGGCAGGGCGCCGGCTTCCACCTGCCAGGCGCGGTCCGGCTGGAACAGGCACAGATCGGCGGCGACGCCTTTGCCCAGGGTGCCGGCCGCGCTGCCCAGCAGCCGCGCCGGGCGGACGGTCAGCAGGCCGAGCGCCTGGATCAGCGGCAGCGTGCCGCCATGCACCTGCACCAGCGTCACCGCCAGCAACGTCGCGAGCCCGGCGCCGCCGGCCGCCGCCTGGGCGAACGGCAGGCGCTTGTCGTCGGCGTCGCGCGGCTGATGGTCGCTGGCGATGGCGTCGATGGTGCCGTCGGCCAGCGCCGCGGCGACGGCGAGGCGGTCGGCCTCGCGGCGCAGCGGCGGCGACAGCTTGGCGTAGGTGCGGAAATTGCCGATCGCCGTCTCGTTCAGGTCGAAATAGGGCGGCGCCGTGTCGCAGGTGACGGCCAGCCCGTCCGCCTTGGCGCGGCGGATCAGCTCCAGCGCCTCGGCGGTGGAGACATGCGCGAAATGCACGGTGCCGCCGGTCATCTGCGCCAGCCTGATATCGCGCGCCACCAGGATCGCCTCGGCGGCGGCGGGAATCGCCGGCAGCCCCAGCCGCGTCGCCAGCTCGCCCTGGGTGGCGGCACCCCCCTCGGCCAGGCTCGGCTCCTCGGGATGCTGGACGACGCGCGCGCCGAAGCCGCTGGCATAGGACAGGATCAGCCGCATCATCCGCGCCGAGCCGATCGCCCGCGCGCCGTCGGTGAAGGCCACCGCGCCGGCCTCGTGCAGCAGGCCGATCTCGGCCATCTCCTCGCCGCGGCAGCCGCGCGTGGCGGCGGCGTAAGGCAGGATGGTCAGGCTGCCCGTCTCCTCGCCGCGGGTCCGCAGCAGGCGTACCAGCGCCGGGTCATCGATCGTAGGGCGGGTGTCGGGCAGTGCGGCCAGGGTGGTGATGCCGCCGGCCGCTGCGGCCTCGGCGGCCGATGTGATGGTTTCCCGGTATTCGCCGCCGGGCTCGCCCAGTTCGGCGCGCATGTCGACAAGGCCGGGGCAGAGCACGGCGCCGTCGCCCTCGATGAGCGTGGCCCCGTCCGGCTGGCCCAGCGACGGGCCGAGATCGGCGATCTTCCCGTCGCGCACCAGCAACTCCCCGGGCTGGTCGAGGCCGGCGGCGGGGTCGATCAGGCGGACATTGCGGAACAGGAGGTCAGTCATTGCGATGGTTCGCCCGGGACAGGATATCGAGCACGGCCATGCGAACCGCGACGCCCATCTCCACCTGCTCCTTGATGACGCTGCGCTCAGGGTGATCCGCCACCGCGCTGTCGATCTCCACGCCGCGGTTCATCGGGCCGGGATGCATCACCAGGGCATCCGGCTTCGCATAGGCGAATTTTTCGGAATCAAGGCCATAGAAGCGGAAATATTCTCGAAAGCTGGGGATCAGGCTGCGGTTCATCCGCTCCCGCTGCAGGCGCAGCATCATCACGATATCGGCGCCGTCCAGGCCGGATTTCATGTCGTGGAACACGTCCACGCCCAGCCTCTCGGCGTTGGACGGCAGCAGCGTCGGCGGGCCGACCACGCGCACCCGGCTGCCCATGGCCGTCAGCAGGTGGATGTTGCTGCGGGCCACGCGGCTGTGCAGCACGTCGCCGCAGATGGCGATGGTCAGCCCCTGCAAGCGCCCCTTGCGGCGGCGGATGGTCAGCGCGTCCAGCAATGCCTGGGTGGGATGCTCGTGGGTGCCGTCGCCGGCGTTGATCACCGCCGCGTCCACTTTCTGTGCCAGCAGCGCGGGTGCGCCGGACTGGTCGTGGCGCACCACCAGCAGGTCACAGTTCATCGCGTTCAGCGTGGCCGCGGTGTCGAGCAGCGTCTCGCCCTTGTTCACGCTGCTGGTGGAGACGGACATGTTGATCACGTCCGCCCCCAGCCGCTTGCCTGCCAGTTCGAAGCTGGTGCGGGTGCGGGTGCTGTCCTCGAAGAACAAATTGATCAGGGTGCGGCCGCGCAGCAGGTCGCGCTGAGTCTTGCCGGACCGGTTGAGCAGCACATAGCTCTCGGCCAGGTCGAGCATGGCGTCGATCTGGGGCGGGTGCATGCCCTCGATCTGCAGCAGATGGCGGTTGCGGTGGTGCAAAGGTCCGAGTCCCGGGGCTGTCCGGGGCCGGACCTTAGCGGCGGTGTGGACGCGCCGCCAGCACCCCTCAGGTCGATACCGCAGCGATCCGGGCCAGCGCCTCTTCGCGGCCAAGCGCTGCCAGGGTCATGTCGATCCCCGGGCTCACGGTGCTGCCGGCGACGGCGGCGCGCAGCGGCTGCGCCACCTGGCCGAGCTTCCTGCCATGCGTCTCGGCAAACGCGCGCAAAGCGGCGTCGATGCGTTCCGGGCCGAAGTCCGTCCCGGCCAGGGCGGCCGCCAGCTCACGCAGCATCAGCCGGTTCTCGGCGGTCAGAAGCGCGGCGGCCTTCGGCTCCATGGGCAGCGGCAGCGGGTGCGCCAGGAAAGCCGCGGAATCCGCGAGGTCCACGAGTGTCTTCGCACGCTCCTTCAGGCCAGGCATGAGGGTGCGGATGCGGTGCGCCGCGACCGTGCCCAGCGCCAGCTCCGGCCGGTGGGCCAGCCGCTGCAGCACCTCCTGGGTCAGCCGGTCGTCATCGGCCCGGCGCAGCCAGATGCCGTTCACATGGGTCAGCTTGGCGTAGTCCATGCGGCTGGCGGCGCGGCCGACGCCGCCGAGGTCGAACAGCGCAATCGCCTCCTCGCGCGACAGGATCTCGGCGTCGCCATGGCCCCAGCCCAGGCGCAGCAGGTAGTTGCACAGCGCCTCCGGCAGATAGCCCTCCTCGCGGAACTCCAGCACCGACACCGCGCCGTGGCGCTTGGACAGCTTGGCGCCGTCGGCGCCATGGATCAGCGGGATGTGGGCGAAATGCGGCTTGTCCCAGCCCATTGCGTCGTAGACCTGCACCTGGCGGAAGGTGTTGGTCAGGTGGTCGTCGCCGCGGACCACATGGGTGATGCCCATGTCGTGATCGTCGACCACCACCGCGTGCAGGTAGGTCGGCGTGCCGTCGCTGCGCAGGATGATCATGTCGTCGAGTTCCGTGTTGCCGACGCGCACGTCGCCCTGCACCAGGTCGGCGACCACGGTCTCGCCGTCACGCGGGGCTTTCAGGCGGATCGCGGGCTTCACGCCGGGGGGCGCGTCCTTGGGGTCGCGGTCGCGCCAGCGCCCGTCGTAGCGGGGCGGCCGGCCCTCGGCCAATGCCTGCTCGCGCATCTGCTTCAGCTCATCCGGCGTGCAGTAGCAGCGATAGGCGTGGCCCGATTCCAGCATCTGCATCGCCACCTCGGCGTGCCGGGCCTGGCGCGTGGACTGGTAGACCGGCGGCTCGTCCGGGGTCAGGCCGAGCCAGGCAAGGCCGTCCAGGATCACCTGCGTGGCCTGCGCGGTGCTGCGTTCCCGGTCGGTGTCCTCGATGCGCAGCAGGAACTGGCCGCCGTGGTGGCGGCTGAACAGGTAGTTGAACAGGGCGGTCCGGGCGCCGCCGATATGCAGCAGGCCGGTGGGGCTGGGGGCGAAACGGGTGCGGACGGTCATGCTCTATGCTCTCAGGGAAGGCGCGGCTTCTAGCATGACGGACCATGACGGCGAGAGGTCTGCCAGGGTAGCGTAACGGCCATGCAGCAGCAGATCGCGACCGCACCCGCCGCCTGGCAGCTTCGGGCGCAGGCGGCGACGGCGCGGGTGGCCGCCTGGGCGGCGGCCGAGCGTGGCCGTTTCGCGCTGTGGCTGCCGGTGCTGATGGCGGCGGGCGTGGCCGGCTATTTCACCCTGACGGTCGAGCCGCCGGCCTGGGCCAGTGCCGTGGCGCTGGTGCTGTGCCTGGGCTTGGGCGGGCTGGCCGGGTACCGGCCCTGGCTGCGCGCGCCGTGCTGGGCGGCCGCGGCGGTGGCGCTCGGGTTCGGCTCGGCCCAGCTCGCCACCGCGCGCGCGCCGCCTCTGGTGGAGGTGCCGTCGCGGGCCGCCATCGTCACCGGCACGGTGCGCATGGTGGAACAGCTGCCGCAGGGGCGGCGCGTGCTGCTGGAGCAGCCGTCGCTGGACGGCGGCGCGGCCTTGCCGCGCGCGGTACGGGTGCGGCTGCGCGCCGGCGACGAGGTGGCCGTGGCGACCGGCGACACGTTGCGCGTACGAGCCCTGCTGATGCGCCCCGCGCCGCCCGCC
>NZ_JAPDNT010000010.1 GCF_025989185.1 Limobrevibacterium gyesilva | reverse complement strand
CATGCACCTGAAACCAGCTCTTCGAGATGTCGAGTCCGTATACCGACATGGACATGAGCGGTGTCTCCTCCTTCTTGCTGAAGTGACGGAGCCTATCAGTAGCGGGGACCGTCCATCTCAGTATGTGCGCGATGGCCGGCCCTATGGGTGTGCCGACCCGCCGGCGGTGCTCTACCGCTATTCGCCGGACCGGAAAGGGATCCATCCGCAGGAGCATCTGCGCGACTTCAAAGGCATCCTGCAGGCCGATGGCTATGCCGGCTACGGCGAGATCTACCGAGACGGCGGGGTGGTGGAGGCCGCTTGCATGGCGCACGCCCGGCGCAAGTTCTGGGATGTGCACGAGAAGACCAGGTCTGCGCTCAGCCGCGAGGCATTGGAGAGAATCGCCGCCCTCTACAAGATCGAGGATAGCGTTCGAGGACTTCCTTCCGGTCAGCGTCTGCGCGTCCGCGCCGAGCGAATGGCGCCGCTGATGGCGGACATGCACGCCTGGTTGGAAACGACCTGCAGCCGCATCTCCGGCCGCAGCGACATGGCCGCGGCGATCCGCTACAGCCTGAAACGCTGGGACGCGTTGACGCTGATCCTGCGCGATGGCCGCGCCTGCATCGACAACTCGGCTGCCGAGCGTGCCATGCGCCCGATCGCCCTCGGCAGGCGCAATTGGAGCTTTGCCGGATCGGACGCCGGCGGCGAGCGCGCAGCGGCGATTTACAGCCTGATCGAGACTGCCAAGGTGAACGGCCTCGATCCCGAAGCCTATCTGCGCCATGTCATCGAGCGCGTCGCCGATCATCCCGTCAACCGCATCGCAGAACTGCTGCCCTGGAACGTCGACGGGATCCGCGCAAGGCTGGACCAGCGGCTCGCTGCCTAGCTGACGTCATGCAATATGCCCGCGCCTTAGGCGGACGCTTACTGTTCGTCGCCTACGCAAGCCGGTTTGGCCAGGCGCTGATCGATCGACGCCTTTATTTGCCGGAAGCGTGGGCAAGCGATGCCACGCGCCGGCGAGGTGCCGCCGTGCCAGAGACCGTTGTCTTTCAGACCAAACCCGCGATCGCGGCTGAGATGATCGCCGCGGCGCTCGACGCCGGCGCACCTTGTGCGTTCGTGCTGGCGGATGCGCTCTACGGGGCAGACTCCCGCATCCGTCGCATGCTGGAGGCGCGCCAGCAGCCCTACGTGCTGGCGACCCGATCCAATCATACGCTGCGCCTGCTGACGAACGAAGGCCTGGAGCAGACCGATCCCCTGACGCTGGCCGATGCGGTGCCGCCCGAGGCCTGGGCGCAGCACGCCGCCGGTGAGGGGTCGAAAGGTCCACGACTGTATGACTGGGCGCGGATCGCGCTGCCGTGGACGGTTAACACAGGCTTCGAACGCTGGCTGCTGATCCGTCGCAGCCGGCGCGATGCCGCAGAGCGCGCCTACTATCTGGTCTTCACGCGCAGCGGAACAACACTGGCGGAACTGGCCGGCGCCGCCGGCCTGCGCTGGACAATCGAAGAGTGTTTCCAGCGCGCCAAGGAGGAGCTTGGTCTGGATCACTGCGAAGCCAGATCCTGGCATGGCTGGCACCGCCATATGACGTTGTGCGTGGCGGCAGCCGCGTTTCTGGCCAGGTTGCAGGCCGCGCTTCGCCGCGCCGCGTTCGGTAAACCGAACAGAACGAGTCCGCCGCTCGCCGCGTAACCGCCATCCGCCTCGGCTTGCCCAGCGTCCCAGAAATCCGAGGTCTGATTGCAAAGCTGTTGTTACGATCGGCCCTGCGCTCGCCGTTCGTCCTGGCGTGGTCCGCCTGGCGACAACGCCATCAGTTCGGTGCGGGTGAGGTCCACTACCGAGCCCATAAAACGCAACTGTAGTACTAGTGCTCTGACTCATTGAGATGGTGCAGGCAATTTGTCGAGCTTTGCCAGGATGGAGGCGACGGACGCGGTCCAGACGAACGGCTTGGGTTCGGCGTTGTGTTCTTCGAGGTATCGTTGGATGGCGGCTTGCAGATCGACGATCGAGAGGAAGGTGCCGCGGGGAATCCGCTTGCGGGTCAGCGCCGAGAAGAAGGTCTCGACCGCATTCAGCCATGAGCCGGACGTCGGGGTGAAGTGGAAGGTCCAGCGCGGGTGACGGGCGAGCCACTGCCGGACCTTCGGGTGCTTGTGCGTGGCGTAGTTGTCGACCACGGCTTCGATCAGTTTGCCGGGTGGGACAGCGCGCTCGACGTCGTTGAGGAAGCGGATGAACTCCTCGTGGCGGTGCCGCTGCATGCAGCGGCCGATCACGGTGCCATCGAGCACGTTGAGCGCTGCGAACAGCGTGGTGGTGCCATTCCGCTTGTAATCGTGCGTCATGGTGGCGCAGCGGCCGGGTTTGAGCGGCAAGCCTGGCTGGGTGCGATCGAGCGCCTGGATCTGGCTCACATGGGTTTTGCGGGTCAAGATTTTCGGATCAGGTGCTCATAGCAAATCTCCGGTTGCCGCTTCGTCTCCAGGATCTGAACCCGTTTGCATGACCCGGCCCGTTTCCGATGCCGCTTCAAACTCACATCCGGTCGCCGCTTTTCGGCTTTTCGGCTGCACCCATATCCCGCTTGCGTCGGGCGAGGGCCCAGGAGAGCGGGACCATTCTTTTCTTCGGCTTGTTAGGCCAAACCAGATCTCGGTCCGCTCGCCTGGATCCGCCGGGACTGATCAGCCCCGGAAGAGTGAAGGAGATGTTCTCCGCTGGCGCTCAGGCCGCCGTGGTCTCGGCTCCTTCAAGCACGACTCCGGCGGTCACGTACTTCCAGAAGGCGACCAATAGCTTCCGCGCCAGTGCAGCGATCAGCACCTTCCTGATGCGACCGCCGTTCAGCTGGATCCTTCGATGGAACCACAGGGTCAGTATCGAATGTGGCTGATGTCGCACCCACAACCAGGCGAGCTAGATCATGGTTGTTCGCAACCGCGGGTTCCCGGCTTTGGAGACACCCTGTTCGTGAGCGACGGATCCGCTCTGCCAGGGCGTCGGCGCCAATCGGGCATAAGCGGTGACCTGTCGTCGGTTCGAAAAGCTGCGGAATAGGCCCTCCGACCACAGGACACCCGCGAATTCCGGGCCGATCCCCTTCAAGCCTTTCAATATTGCCGTTGGCGCCGGTGTGCCCTTCGGCCGACGGGCTGAACAAGGCGTCACGTTCACTCTCCACGGACCCGATCTGCTGCAGGATCAGTTCGAGCCGATCGAGTTCGCGGCCAATCTGGGCCTTCAGTTGCTGGGGCAGCGGCGGCCATCGCCCGTTCTGAGCTCCTCGAGCCGCTCACGTCGCTTGCGCTGCAAGGGTTCATAGTCGGAGATCCCTTGAGCGAAGAGCAGCCCCTTGATCCGATTGATATGTTTGACCCGCTCGGCAGTCAGCGTCTTGCGCTCACGGCAGATCCGGCGGCGGTCCTCCTCGTGCGGGGTCGGCGCTCGAACCATGGCGCACACCCGCGGCTCGCCTCGCATATACGCCAGCAGCGCGCGCACCAAGGCCTCGCCGTCTATCTTGTCAGTCTTCGCCCGCCGGCGTCGGCGGGGGGTCGCAATCGAGGCGGGATCCACGATGTAGCTTTCGATTCCGTCGTTCTGAAGCGAGCGGTGGATCCAAAAGCCGTCCAGGCCGGCCTCTTGGATCGCGATAATCGGAACGATCTTCCCTGTCCGGACCCGCACCTTGTCCTTGAGCTGCGAGAGCCGGGCCCGGAGCCCGGCGACATCGCCGCTGCGCAGCGAATGTTTCGACATCTTTTCCCCGCCACCTGGCGATAGCGACGTGAGCAGCCAGCTCGAGCGGCTCAGTTCCATCGATACGAAAATCGCTCCGAGATCCGTTCGGACGGCGGTCTCCACGGTGGGCGGCAATCTGTCGGTGACATGACGATGCTCCAATGCGAGTGGTTGCGACCTCACTTTGAGCGAGCGGATCGCTGTCACCCCATGGGATCTCTTCTCGTCGATCGACAGCACCACGGCATGCGCCGGTGGATCGACGTAGAGCCCAACAACGTCGGCCAGCTTGATGGCGAATTGCGGATCGCGCGAGCGCTTGAAGGTGCGGATACGGTGCGGCTGCAGCTTGTGCGCTTCCCAGATGCGCTGCACCGACCGCAGGGAAATGCCGGCGGCCTTTGCCATCGCGCGTCCGGTCCAATGCGTCGCCTCGTTCGGCGGATCGCTACAGGTCAGCGCCACGATTCGCGCCACGGTATCGGCCGCGATCGGCGGCTTGCCAGGCTTGCGGGTCTTGTCTCGCAACAGCCCACCCACGCCAGCCTCCGCAAAGCGCTGCTGCCAGCGCCAGACCATTGGACGGCTGACGCCAAGCCTCGCTGCGATCTGCTGCACCGGTCCGCCATCCGCCGATGCGAGCACGACCTGCGCTCGTTCCGCGTGCTTGCGCTGTCGGTTCCGATCCGCCGTGACCGCTTCCAGTTGCTTCCTATCCGACGCGCTCACGACCACGCATACTGTCTGTGCCAGCAGACCCGTCCATGAACGTCCCTCGAAGTGATCAAGGCCGAGTTCTTCTTTCAACTGCTGGTGTGCCTGCTCACAGATCCAACGCGCCTTGATCGTGCCGGCGAGCGTCTTGATCGGCGTGTCGGCGGGCAGGTTCGAGAGGTAGTATTTGCGCTCGCCGCTCGAACGACGTTCGCCGATCAGCCAAGCCTCTTCGCCAGGCGTGTGCTGGCCACCCATGTCCCGGATGCGCTGCGTCGGCCTGTCGGCGACGCGCACACGCGCAGCGGCGAACCGCGCGGTCAGCCGGCCCTTGGTGCCTCGGCGCCAGCTGACCGACCGCCAGGCCACGTCGGTGAGCATGGCCTCTGCCGCGATCGATTTGGTGTCGGGGATGTGTCGCTGGCGCGGGCGGCCACGGCCTGCGACGGGAAAGACCAGCGACACGTCGGCCGGATAGACTTTCTGATGGCGCGCGAAGCCGACGGCCCACTTCAGACCACGCTCACTGAGCGCCTGCCGGAACGGCGCGCTCAGGCCGTAGCCGGCATCAGCCAGCACGCATCCGAAGCGAACGCCCGCGGCTTTAACGCGGTCGATCTCGTCGATCGCGATCTCAGGTTTGCTGCGGAACGCCCGGCGGTCAGCGGGCACCCGCGCCCGCTTCATACGGGCAAGATCGCTCGTCCAGCCTTCCGGGAGGAATAACCGCAGGCCCATGGTCACTGGCACCTCGCCGCGCGCCAGCGTCGCCGAGACCAAGGTCTGGCAGTTGGCGTTCTTGCCCAGGGCAGAGGCATATTGCGGGGCGACACCGACGGAATGGTTGCCCTTTTTGGGTAGCCCGTGTCGTCGATCACCAGCACCGCGTCGCGGCCGCCGACGAGCCGATCCGCCTGAATGAGCAGTTCCGCCTCCAGCGGTGCCGCATCCCGGACGCCGGCCGCCACGAAGTAATGCAGCCTGTCGTAATCGCCTGGCGCAAGCCGGGCCGCCATCGGCTGAACACTTTTGCCATCCCCGGGACCGATCAGCCCCCAAAATAGAGCGGACACATCCGTCGCCGCGTCTTGTTGCCAAGACCAGCCAGGAACGGCTTCCGCCAGCGCTCAAGCTCCCCGCGCCAATCCAAGTCCGCTCGTCCCATCGTCGGCCTCCAGAATGCCGACCTCTCATGAATCACTCAAACGCCGATTCGGGAATCCCAAACCTAAGGTGCCACCCCACGTTCTGCCAAAGTAGTGCTAGAACGGCCGCCGAGGTCTCCCCGGCGGCCGTCGTGTTGCTGCAGCTCTGCGGAGCCCCGCGAGCGCCCGTGGGTGGTTCGCTGCCGCGGTTAGCTATGCGGCGGCGCGGCCGCGGTAGATGGGGGCGTCGAAGCGGGCGCGGCGGCAACAGGAGGCGCAGCGACCACGGGCACAGGCGTCCTGGCCGCCGGCGCGGCGGCCGGCAGAGCGTTGATCGCCGCACACTCGCCGTTGACGAGCTGCACAACCGCGCCCGTCGTTTGCGGTAGCACCGGGCCAGGGCTGCCGGATCGGCTGGTGCGTGCCTAGCTGCGGTGGGATGAGATGCGGGAAGCGGCGGGGAGCAGCGCGCCAGCGCCGATTTCCATCGTCCAGGATACCATGGTGATCGCTCACCCGAATCGCGCAGATCGAGCGCGCCCTGGTTCTGGACCGGCTGTTGCGTGCGACGGTGCAGCAAATCGAAGCCGCGGACGGTGCAGAAGCGGTGGCGCAGAAGCGGTATTGACGTGGCCGGCCGAGGCGTGAAACTTCTCCGCAACATGACATCATCGCATCCTGTTTATGATCGAATCGACAAAGCTGCGTCTCCCGTCCGGCGGGCGCCGGAACGAGATGCGGACGTGAGGGATGAGGCGTCGCCCATGGGCGTGAAAACGGCCCAGTGCCAACGGCTGGACGGTTTCGTTCCGCTACTGTGGGACAAGATGGCCGGGCGGCTCTACATGATGATCCGCCGGGTCGGCGAGGAATTGCTTTATGTCGACCGCCTGTCCCATGCTGTCGGCGATTTCCGGTTGGAACGGGGCGGCCTCTCCCGTCCGAATGTCGTGCGGTTCGAGCGACGTGGGACGCGGCTGTTTCTTGTCGCGGTGAATTATGCCTGGCGTTCCTCTTCGCTTGAGGCGCCGCAGCGGTTGGCGGTCCGGCAGGCCTTCCCCGAATCCGTCCTCTGGGCCTTCGACATCCTGGCGGAAGAAGACGGCGAGCTGCTGGTGGATGGCACGGCGTTCTTCCTGCGCGACGCCCGCGACATCGCGGGCCAGTTGAGTCGCGCGGGCGAGGGCACCTACACACTGGACCCGTCGCGCTGCGCCGTCGCCGAGGAAGGCACGGGCGCCTTCCCATTGAATACCCAGGTCGAAAGCATCCTCACCTTCGCCAACCCGTATGCCAGCCAGCTTCCGTTCTGGCACGGCAATGGGCGGCGCGAAGGCCTGGCGGCGCTGACACCCGACCCGCGTTCCATCACCCTGCGGTTGCGCAACTGCTTCATCCGATTGCCCGACGATGGCTACAAGCCCCGGGTCTTCGATCCGCGTTCATCGTTCTTCAGCAGCGTCATCTTCCACGATTTCGCCCGCTCGCTGGAAGAGCCGGGCGATGTGCATTACGCGATCCGCCACCGGCTGGAGAAGCAGGACCCAACCGCCGCGATCAGCGATCCCGTGAAGCCGATTGTCTACTATGTCGATCGCGGCGCGCCGGAGCCGATACGCACGGCGCTGCTGGAAGGTGCGCGCTGGTGGAACAAGGCCTTTGAGGCGGCAGGCTTCCGCAACGCCTTCCAGGTGGAACTGCTGCCGGAGCATGCCGACCCGATCGACATCCGCTACAACATGATCACCTGGGTTCCGCGCGCCACGCGGGGCTTCTCCACCGGCACGATGATCTGGGACCCGCGCACCGGCGAGATCCTGAAGGGGGAGGTGATGCTGACGGCCCTGCGCGACCGGCATCTCCGGGGCATCGCCGAGGCGCTGCTCTCGCCCTATGAGAACGGGACGCCATGCCCCGAGGTGAACGACCTGATGATGGCGCGCCTGCGGCAACTCTCGGCGCATGAGGTCGGGCATACGCTCGGGCTGGACCACAACCACGTCGCCAGCACCTTTGGTCAGGACATGTCCGTCTGCGACTATCCGGCTCCGCTGCTGAAGCTGGACGCCGACGGCAAGGTCGACCTCGCGGATGCCTATGGAGACCATATCGGCCGCTGGGACGAAATTTCCATCACCTGGGGCTATCATCAGTTCCCGCCCGGCACCACGCCGGAGGAAGAAACTGCCGGGCTGAACCGCATCCTCGAGGATGCCGAGCGTCAGGGCCTCTACACGCTTGCGCAGCAGGATGCGGTGCCCGATAGCGGCGTGCATCCGAAGGGTCATAACTGGGATACCGGGGAAGACCCGGCCGATGAATTGCTGCGCCTGCTCGCGATCCGTGAGGCGGCACTTGCTCGCTTCAGCGAGAAGGCCATCAAGCCAGGCCGCCCCATGGCGTTGCTGGCCGATATGCTGGTGCCCCTCTATCTGCTGCACCGCTACCAAACGGAAGCGGCGGTGAAGCTCGTAGGCGGGTTGGAATTCCGTTATGCCATGCGGGGCGACGGCCAGCTCGTGACCAAAATAGTGCCGGGCGAGGACCAGTGGCGCGGCCTGCGGGCAGTGCTAGCCACGGTCGCTCCAGCCACCCTGACCCTCAGCGAGGACTTGTTGCGGAAATTGCCGCCGCGCCCGCCCGAATACGGTCGTACTCGCGATTCCTTCCGCGGCCATACCGGCCTGACCTTCGATCCGCTCGGGGCAGCGAAGGGTGCGGCGACGCATAGCTTTGCCCTGCTGTTCCACCCACACCGTGCGGGAAGGTTGGTGGAATATCACCAGCGCGACGCTTCCCTGCCGGGGCTGCACGAGGTGTTGCAGGCGGCGCTGGACGCCACCTGGTACGCGCCGGCCGAAACCGGCCTTGCCCAGGCGACGAAGCTGCGGGTGGAACATGTCGCCCTGCGCCACCTTCTGGCCCTCGCCGCGAGTGAGGAGGCTTCGCCGCTGGTGCGGGCCATCGTGCGCGATGTGGTCGAGGAATTACGTACCGCCCTGGTGCCAGGATTGGCCGATGGCGGGCACGATCCGGTGACCCGAGCCCATCGCCAGGCGGCCCTGGAGACGATCAGCACCTTCGCCAAAGCACCCGACAGATTCCGGCAGCCTGGCACCCTGCCACCGCCACCGGGCATGCCAATCTGACGGCAAAAAGCGGGCCGCAGCTTTCTTCGAGCGGCCTCCCCCCCACTACCGCCTGTGCGGAACTCAAGGATACCGTGGAAAAACACTGAGGCGAAAGGCGGGTTTGCTCGGCACGGATTCACCGGCAGGCTGTTGTTTAGGGGAGCTGCCTGTGAATAATCGGCCAATAGGGACCCCTCCGGAAAGCGGTGCAACATACTGAATTCGCTGTCATAATTTGCGAACGGGTGGGGTCCCGATCGGCGCCGATCGGGACCCCACCGTCGCATTGTTTTTTCCGCGCATTCTCAACGTCGTAGATCGAATTTCGGCGGGATTCCGGTTCGGCGCTTATTCACAGCTGGCCGGCCGTTTTCCGCGCCGGAACTTCACCTCGAATGCCGCTTTCGATGTCTCCGGCTTCCGGCGCATGTTCGATTTTGGTATGGCGCAGTCGGTGTTTACGCACATACCGATGGCGCGGCTGGGCGCCTGTTTGTCATCGGTCGCGCCGCATTTCCGGCTTGGCGGGCAGCTCTACGTAACGGTATTCCTTGCTCCGCAGGAGGCAGCAAACAAGACGTTCACCCAGTTGCCTGGGGGAATCGTCACCTCGCCGAACCGCGATCCATTCCATACGACGCTCTCCGAGCTGCACGACATTGCGTCGTGCGCGATCGGTTGGCGGATGTCCGTGATCGGCAACTGGGCGCATCCACGCAACCAGCAGATGGTGCGCTTCACGCGTCAGGAGTGACGATGGCTGCGTCCACCTCCGGCGCGCCAGGACCGTTTTGAGTCGGGTGAATCAGGGGGATTCTGGATTGGATGTCGCCCAGGTGGGCGGAGTGTCGTTCGCTCATTCGCCCTCCCAACCGAGACGCCCCAGGGCGGCGGCAATGCGGCGCTGCCAGATGGTCCAAATATTCGCCATGTCTATATAAGTAGTGACTTGATCCAACAGCCTCCTATGACGTCGGTATCGGCCCGCCTTTATTTTCAGGTCGACGATTTTATCTGCTCTGGTCAACCGAAGTCGCAATTTTCGGTCGCGCAAGATCACCGCCGCGGCATCAAGGGACGATGGGCATTCCATGAATTTCAGGCGGCAGCGGGCGCAAAGTAATAAAAATTAGATAATTCCCTGTTTTTGTGGCATTGACTTGAGTTAAAGTTCCGTTAAGAACTCACTGTCTGTGTCTGGGGATGGATGCCACAAGAATGAACAAGACTCGTGCTGCATTGTTCAGCTATGCTCCTCTCCTCGCCGGAGTGGTGATCGGAATTGGCCTGTCGTACGGCGTGCCGGCAGCGTCCACGCCGGGTGCAAAGGCGGCTACGGAAATCCCCGGTCACGTCTTCGATTTCCGGGGGTTCCGCTGCAACGCGGCAGATGATGACGGACACACTTGTACGCCAATTCCCGATGGTGAACGCCCATCGTTCACGACGATGGACGCATGTACGCGGTTTTCTCAGAGATGGGTCGATGACAGGAACGACCCGCTCCTCAAGGGCGGCTGCTTCGAAAAATTGGCGTCCTGATCCTGCCGCTCCTGCCTGGCATGTGGCAGGACCTTGCTGGTGATTCCTCGCGTCCCTACGGGCAATGAACGGGCGCCCTGGGGCCGGCTTTTGGCCGGACGAGCGATGTTCAAGGTCCTTGCGGTGGCTGGCAAAGCATCATCGCTGGTCGAAAAAAGCGAGATCGGGCGCAGAAAAGCTACGCAACCTCACATATGCGGAGCGGAGACCTCGTGCCTTTTGCGAATGGCCTTCCGATGTTTCGCCGCATACTGACGGGCGTACCAGCCAAGAAGGCCGCCCACGACACCGATCACCAACGGCACCACAAAGATCGCGACCGTAGCGAGCTCATCGTCCATTGCGACTGCTCCTGAAGATCGCCGAGGACCGAATGCCCACTGAATGTAGGAAGGTCGCGGTAAGAATCCAGAGAAGGGATAAGCTGATGAAACGTTGCTGCGAGCGTCCGATGGCTCGAGCGACCGGCATGGATCGGATCAAACCCGATGCCGTCGGGCAAATCGGCTGACGAAGGCGGCAGGCCGCATTCTCGGGACCGCAGGCGTTCAATCACGCGCATGCGTCTGCACTGGTGCATCAGGCGGAGCCGGAGGAGAGAGCCTCGCTTGAAGAACGCGGATTCGCCCTTCAAGCGTCGCCTCCCGACGGGTTCGCCAGGCAGCTTCATCAGGCCGGCGAAGATGATCTGGCCGATGGCGGTTCAGGAGCCCTGGCGGTCGTGCAGTTCCGGCATGAACAGATCCTTCCACCCATCCGGCTTCGCGCGGATCGAGCCCACTGCATGCATGAAGCGGGCATATTCCATCACGCCGTGCGGGGTGGCGGAGAAGTGGGTATCGGGGTCGGTGATCATCTTCACGACGTCCTGGTCGGTCGCCGTGGTGCGGGTGATCCGGTTGAAGGCCTGCGCGGCGGCCAGCGGGTCTTTCGCGATGAAGGCGTTGGCCTCGTCCTGTGCGGCGAGGAACGCCCCCATCATGCGCGGATTGGCGTCCACGAAGCGCTTCGGCGCGAAGATCACGTCCAGCGTCGAATCGCCGAGCACGTCGCTTGCGGCGATCACCTTGTGGATGTTGGGGCTTGCCAGCTCGATGATCGAGAAGGGCGGCGATGCGAAATGCGCCGCGATCTCGGTCTTGCCGCTGATCAGCGCCTGCGCCGCCTCGGGGTGCGGGATGCCGACGGTCATCGGATCCAGCCGCGCATAGTTCGCCTGGCCGAACTGCTTCGCCACCAGCATCTGCAGCACCACCGCGGCGAGCGAGGTCTTGATGCCCGGCAGCGCAATCTTGTCGCTGGCCGTGAAGTCCGCCAGCGCCTTCAGGTGCGGCCGGTTGGCGTTCAGCACCAGGGCGCAGGTGCTCATGCCCGAAACACCGATGATCTCGGCCTTCGGAATGCCGCGCGCCTTGGCCCACAATGTCACGAAGCCCGGCGAGCCGGTGCCGGCGATGTCGAGCGAGCCGGCCAGCATCGCGTCGTTGATGACGTTGCCGCCGTCCAGGGTCTGCCAGGTGACCTCGATACTGCCGAGGCCCGCTTTCTCGGCCTGGCGCTCCAGCATCTTCTGGTCGCGCATGACGATCAGCGGCAGATACAGGATGCCGTAGCCGTGCGAGATGCGCAGCTTGCTCACCTCGGCACGCGCCGGGCGGATGTTGAAGCCGAGGGCGCCGGCCATGCCGAGTGCGGCGGTCGTGCCGATAAGGTGACGTCGTTTCATGGATCTTCTCTCCCGTCGGAAATTCAGTGCTGCATGCCCCAGCGCCGGATCGTGCGCTTCTCGACAGTCGCGAAGATGACGTTCTCCACGAACAGGCCGATGAGGATGACGAAGAACAGGCCGGCGAAGACGTTCGCCGTCTCCAGCTGGTTGCGGTTCTCGAAGATGAACCAGCCGAGGCCGCCGGAGCCGGACGACACGCCGAACACCAGCTCCGCCGCGATCAGCGTGCGCCAGGCAAAGGCCCAGCCGACCTTCAGGCCGGTCAGGATGCTGGGGAAGGCGGCGGGGACGAGGATGTGCCACACCAGGCCGAAATTGCGCAGGCCATAGTTCATCCCGACCATGCGCAGCGTATTGGAGACGGAACGGAACCCCGCATGCGTGTTCAATGCGGTGGCCCAGAGCACCGAATGCACCAGCACGAACACGACGCTGCCGGTGCCGAGACCGAACCAGATCAACGCGAGCGGCAGCAACGCGATCGCCGGCAGCGGATTGAACATGGCGGTCAGCGTTTCCAGCAGGTCGGTGCCGATGCGCGAGCCGATGGCGACGATGGTCAGAAGAGCGGCGAGCGACACGCCGATCGTGTAGCCGATGGCGAGCGTGCGGAGCGATATCGCCGCACGCTCGGGGATGACGCCATTGAGGATGTTGGCGACCAATGCGCCGGCGGTCTCGGAAAAGGCCGGGAACAGCAGCGGATTGTCGAGCCAGCGGCCGTACACCTCCCAGATCAGCGCCAGCACCAGGAGGATGAATCCCTTGCGCAGGAAGCCGATGCGGTAGACCGATTCCCAGGCGGAGATCGGCGTCTGGATCGCGCCGGTGCCTGCGCGTGTGGGTTCGCGGATGATCTCCGGCCGTGCGGCCGTCGGGGAGGCGTTCAGCATCGTGGTCATGGGGCGGGCTCCATCAATGCGTGAACAGCATGTCGTTGATGCGCGTCTCCAGCTCCGCCTGGGCGGCGGTGCCCAACGCCTCGGGCGGGATGCTGTTCAGCTCCGCCTTGACCTGGCCGGGATGCGGCGACAGCAGCAGGATGCGGGTGCCGATACGGATCGCTTCCTCGATGGAATGGGTCACGAACAGCACGGTGAAGCGCGTGTCGTCCCACAGGGTGAGCAATTCCTCCTGCATGCGGCGGCGGGTGAGGGCGTCGAGTGCCGCGTAAGGCTCGTCCATGAGCAGGACATCGGGCTCCATCGCCATGCCGCGGGCGATGGCGACGCGCTGCTTCATGCCGCCGGACAGCATGTGCGGGTAGTTGCCGGCGAATTTCTGCAGCCCGACCTTCTCGATATAATAACCTGCACGGTCGCGGGCTTCGGCCGCCCCTAGCTTCCCGGACGCGGTGAGCGCGAAGGTGACATTCTCCTGCACTGTCTTCCATGGCAGGAGCTGGTCGAATTCCTGGAACACCATCATCCGGTCGGGTCCAGGCGCGCGCACCGGGCGCCCCTTCAGGCTGATGCTGCCCTCGGACGGCGTCAGGTATCCGCCGATCGCCTTCAGCAGCGTCGATTTGCCGCAGCCGGAGGGGCCGAGCAGCACATAGCGGTCCGACGGGTAGACATCGAAATCGACGCGATGGGTGGCGGTGACGACATAGTCCGTGGTCTTGTACTGCAGTGTCACGCCCTGGACCCGCAGCAAGGGCGACGTCACGCCCGGGCTGGCTTCGGCCATCCGTCCTCCCTCCTGTTGTCCGTTTGCGCCGATCACTGGCGCGGCCTTGGCAGCGTCTCTATCCTGTGAAGCTGTCACCAGGCTGACATCCTGCACGAATTTTTGTTCCCCTCCCGCAGCACGGGGTCGAGGCATGCGCGTCCTGCTGGTCGAGGACACCAAGGACATCGGCGAGGCCGTCTTGGCGCGGCTGGGCCGGCTTGGCCACATGGTCGACTGGGAACGCGACGGCCCGCCGGCGCTGGAGCGGCTGGAGCTGCAGGGCTACGACCTCGTCATCCTCGACGTGATGCTGCCGGGCCGTGTGGACGGCATGCAGATCCTGCGCCGGCTGCGGCACCGCCGCGCCACGACCCCGGTGCTGATGCTGACCGCTCGCTCGCAGGTGGACGACCGGGTGACGGCGCTCGATCTGGGCGCCGACGACTACCTGACCAAGCCCTTCGACTTCCGTGAGCTGGAGGCGCGGGTGCGCGCCCTGTTACGCCGCGGCAGCGGCAATGCGACCAATCAGGTCGTCTGCGGCGACATCACCATCGACATGGAAGGGCGTACCGTCACCGTTGCCGGAACGCCAGTCGAGCTGACGCGGCGGGAGTTCGCGGTGCTGGAGGCGCTGGCCAGCCGGCCGGGGCGCATCGTGCCGAAGGAGCAGCTGGTGGACCGGCTGTTCGGGCTGGAGGACGCCGCCAGCGCCAACGCGGTCGAGCAATACGTCGCCCGGCTGCGCCGCAAGCTGGCCGCCTCGACGGCCGAGATCCGGACGTTGCGCGGCCTCGGCTACCAGATCGTGACGCGCTGATGCCGACCCGTTCGCTGCACGCCCGCATCGTCCTGCTGATGTCCGTGGTATTCGCGCTGGTCGCCGGCGGCTTTGCCACCGCGGCCTGGTACTACGCGCGGCTGACGGCGGACCAGGCGCATGATGCGCTGCTGGTGTCGGGCGCCGCGCAGATCGCCGAGAACATGTACGTGCAGGGCGGGGTGCTGACGGTCGAGCCACCGATCGCGGTGATCGCCGGCCTGTCGGCGCGTGATCTGGTTGCCTACAAGGTGGTGGACGCGCGCGGCGTCGTCGTCGCCGGCAATCCGGATCTTCCCTCGCCCGGCGGGCCGCACGCCGCGACGGTGCTGGGCGATGTGGAGCTGATGCACCATGCCTACCGCGCCGCGACCACGTTCCGGCTGATCCAGGGCGGCTGGGCCAGCGTCACGCTGGCGCAGACCCTCCGCGCCCGCGAGGCGCTGGCGGAAAGCCTGACGGGCAAGGCGATGGTGGGGATCCTGGGCATGAGCGTGCTCGGGCTCGGGGCCACGCTGATCGCGGTGAAGCTGGCGCTGATCCCCTTGGCGCGCGTCGAGAAGGCGATCGCGGCGCGCGACCCGCAGGACCTGCGGCCGCTGGAGCTGGAGGCGCCGCCGGAAATCCACACGCTGCTGGCATCCATCAACGCCTTCATGGCGCGATTGGACGCACATGTGCGGCAGATGCAGCGCCTCATCGGCGACGCCGCTCACCAGGTCCGCACGCCGCTGGCCGCATTGGCCGCACAACTCGACCTGATGGCCGTCGCCCCGACCGAGGAGGCACGTCGGCAATATCTCGTACGGGTGCAGGACCGTGCGGCGCAACTCGGACGGCTGGCCGCGCAATTGTTCGACCACGCCATGGTGGTCCATCGCGCCGGCGTGGTGCGGTTCGAGCCGGTCGACATCGTCGACCTCTCCCGCCAGGTCCTGCTGGCGTTGGCGCCGCTCGCCGGCGCGATCGTGCTTGCTTTCGACGCACCCGAAGGGCCGGTGATCGCCGCCGGCGATCGTGTCAGCCTGCGAGAGGCGCTGTCGAACGTCGTCCACAACGCCCTGCGCCACGGCGCGCGCCGGACGGTCACACTCAGCGTGCTGTGCCGGGACGGAATGGCCAGCATCGAGGTGCTCGACGACGGGCCGGGCATCCCGCCTGGGCGCTGGCACCATGTGCGGCAGGCTTTCCACGGCCGCGCCGACGACCGCCTGGGCGCCGGCCTTGGCCTGGCGATCGCCGAGGAGGTGATGCGCGCGCATCGTGGCTCGCTGAGCTTTCGCAGCCGGTCCGACGAGGGCTTCGCGGTGATCCTCAGCCTGCCCGCGCAGGGCGGTTGTGCCTGACGTCGCGCGTCGCTACGGGCCCATGCCGAAGAAGGTCAGCCGGGTGACGTGCGTGTAGTCGGATTCGAACACCATGATGCCCACGAACACCAATACCAGCACCGGCGGAACCAGGATGGCATACATGAGGGCCAGGCGTTCCCACGCCATGTGCATGAACACGGCGACGATCAATCCGGCCTTGAGGACCATGAACAGGAGGATGAGAAACCACCTGAGGTAGCCATGAATGTCGAAGTAATCGACGAGATAGGAACATGTGCTCAGGACGAAAAGCCACCCCCAGACGACGAGGTAAAGCTTGATCGGGTGTTGCTGTCCTGCGACGTGCACGCTTGCCTGTGCCATGTCCCGCCCTCACCAGAGATAGAAAAGCGCGAAGATGAACACCCACACGAGATCGACGAAGTGCCAATAAAGGCCCATGATCTCGACGACCTCGTAGTTTCCTTTCCTGCTGGTGAAAAAGCCTCGCCTTTCCTGGTCGAAATCGCCGCGCCAGACCTTCCGCGCCATGATGATCAGGAAAATAACGCCGATGGTCACGTGCGTGCCGTGGAAACCCGTGATCATGAAGAAAGACGAGCCGAACTGAACGGCACCCCATGGGTTGCCCCAGGGCCGGACGCCTTCGGTGATCAGCTTCGTCCACTCGAATGCCTGCATTCCCACGAACGTTGCGCCGAATGCCGCGGTCGCGAGCATCAGGGCAGCGGTTCTGGCGCGGTCGCGGCGATAGCCGAAGTTCACCGCCATCGCCATCGTCCCGCTGCTGCTGATCAGGATGAAGGTCATGATGGCGATCAGGATGAGCGGAATGGACTTGCCGCCGATCGTCAGGGCGAAGACTTCACTGGGGTTTGGCCACGGCACGGTCGTGGACATCCGCACTGTCATGTATGACAGCAGGAAGCAGCTGAAGATGAACGTGTCGCTCAGCAGGAAGATCCACATCATGACCTTCCCCCACGACACATTCTTGAACGCGCGCTGGTCCGAGGACCAATCGGCGGCGATCTGTTGCCAGCCTGCAGGCCGCGTGAGGGCTTCTCCCGTATTTGTCAGCGCTGGTTCTGCCATGTGCTGTGGGTCCTCGTCTTAGGTCAGCAATGCGCGGCAGACGTCGACGAAATCGCCCGCCCATCCCGTCAGAAGGCTGAACAGAATCAACCAGACCAGGAGCAGGAAGTGCCAGTACATGGCGCACAGCTCCACGCTGAGGCGCAGTCGGACGGCCGCGATCCCGCGCCAGGCCTTGGCGCCGGTCCTGCCCAGCGCCACCAAGCCGCCGGCGACGTGCAGGCCGTGCACGCCGGTGATCAGGTAGAAGAAGGAGTTGGCCGGGTTGCTTGCCAGGAAATAGCCCGCGGCGCTCAACTGCTGCCAGACCATGAGCTGGCCTGCCAGGAACGTGAAGGCAGACACGCCGCCGAGCAGCAGGCCGGCCCGTACGTTGTCCATCTCGCCACGGCGGGCGGCGACCTGTGCCCAGTGCAGCGCGACACTGCTCAAGACCAGTACGCCCGTGTTGAGCCATAGCAGATTCGGCGTGGGGAGAAGCCCCGTGTCCGTCCTGGTCAATTGCGCGATGCTCAGGCGCATGAAATAGGCGCTGATCAACAGCGAGAAGAGGGAGCCGACGACGGCCAGGAACACCCCCAATCCGATCTTCGCTGCCGGCAGCGAAGAGGGGGCCGTCGCGGGGAAGCCGCCAGTAGGGCCCTCCTCAAGCCAGGGTTTCGCCATCAGCCTTTGCTGCGACAGCCACCAGAAGACGATGCCCGCGATGACAGCCAGGAAAATCAATATGGCGCTCACGCCGCCGCTCCCGTAGCCGCAGGCTGGTTCTGCGGCACGAAGTCCTGGGCGGCGCCGGGCACGCTGTAGTCGTAGGCCCAGCGATAGACAATCGGCAGTTCCTTGCCCCAGTTGCCGTGCGCCGGCGGGGTCTGGGGTGTCTGCCACTCCAGCGTGGTGGCATGCCATGGGTTGCTGCCGGCAAGTTTGCCACGGAACAGGCTCCACGCCAGGTTGAAGAAGAACACCAGCTGGGCGGCGCCCACGGTCAGGGCGGCCGCGGTGATGAAGATGTTCAGGGTCGCCGCCGACGGTGGAATGAACGCCATCTCACCCAGCTCGTAATACCGGCGCGGCACGCCCAGCAGGCCCAGATAGTGCATCGGAAAGAAGATCGCGTAGGCGCCGAGGAACGTGATCCAGAAATGGAACTTGCCCAACCGATCGTTCAGCATGCGCCCCGTGATCTTCGGGTACCAGTGGTAGATTCCTCCGAAAATCACGAGCAGGGGCGCCACACCCATCACCATGTGGAAGTGGGCGACGACGAACATGGTGGCCGAAAGCGGGACATCGACGACGACGTTGCCGAGGAACAGGCCGGTGAGCCCACCGTTCACGAATGTCACGATGAAGCCGAGGGCGAACAGCATCGGGACAGTCAGGTGAATGTCACCACGCCAGAGGGTCAGTACCCAATTATAGACCTTGATCGCGGTCGGCACGGCGATGATGAGCGTTGTGGTGGCAAAGAAGAATCCGAAATTCGGGTCCATGCCGCTGACATACATGTGGTGCGCCCATACGACGAAGCTGAGCGCGCCGATGGCGACGATCGCCCACACCATCATGCGATAGCCGAAGATGTTCTTTCGCGCATGCGTGCTGATCAGGTCGGAGACGATGCCGAAGGCCGGCAAGGCGACGATGTAGACCTCGGGATGGCCGAAGAACCAGAACAGATGCTGCCACAAGATCGGGCTGCCGCCGCCGTATTGCAGATATGACCCAAGCTCGACGACGCTCGGCATGAAGAAGCTAGTCCCCAGAAGCCTGTCGAACAGCATCATCACGCAGGCGGCGAACAGGGCCGGGAAGGCCAGCAGCGCCATGACGGTGGCGGTGAAGATCCCCCATACCGTCAGCGGCATGCGCATCAGCGTCATCCCCCGCGTGCGGGCCTGCAGCACCGTCACCACGTAGTTCAACCCGCCCATGGTGAAGCCGATGATGAACAGGATCAGGGAAGCGAGCATCAGGATGATGCCCCAATCCCGTCCCGGGGTGCCGGAGAGGATGGCCTGGGGCGGATACAGGGTCCAGCCGGCGCCGGTCGGCCCGCCCGGCGCGAAGAAGCTCGCCACCAGGACCAGCACCGCGAGCAGGTAGATCCAGTAGCTCAGCATGTTCACATAGGGGAACACCATGTCACGGGCGCCCACCATCAGCGGGATGAGGTAGTTGCCGAAGCCGCCGAGGAACAGCGCCGTGAGCAGGTAGATCACCATGATCATGCCGTGCATGGTGATGAACTGGTAGTAGTCGGTCGGGGCAATGAACGAGAAGCTGCCGGGAAACGCCAGTTGCAGCCGCATCAACCACGACAACACCAGGGCGACCAACCCGATCGCCATAGCGGTGAGGGAGTACTGGATCGCGATGACTTTGGCGTCCTGGCAGTAGACGTATTTCGTCACCCAGCTCTTCGGATGGTAAAGCTCGACGTCCTCGACTTCCGCGGCGGGGATTGCGTCGTCTGCACGAACGGTGACGTCGGTCATCAGAAATCCCTCCTCGCTACGTTCTGATGAGGCTCGATGCGTTCGAGGCTCATCGTGCAGATCCTCACCTGCTGCGACGCGCCCCCCAGACCCAGGGCCGGAGCTACTGCTTCTTAGGGGCCGATAGCTGCGCGAAGGTCTGCTGCTTCTGCAGCCACGCCTGGTAGTCCGCTTCGTTGTCGACCACGACATTCCCGCGCATCTGCGGGTGCCCGATGCCGCAGAATCCGGCACAGAGAATCTCGAATGTTCCTGTTCTCGTAGGGGTGAACCAGAAATGGGTCACCAGGCCCGGCATCAGATCCATCTTGGCGCGGAACTCGGGCACGTAGAAATCGTGTACAACGTCTATCGAGCGGAGCAACACCTTGACCGGCTTGCCAACCGGCAGGTGCAAGTCATCGCCGATGATGACGATATTGTCCTGCCCGCTGGGGTCGTCCGGATTCAAGCCCAAAGGGTTGTCGGGGCTGACAAACCGGGCGTCGGACGTGCCGAGTTGGCCCTCCTTGCCCGGCAAGCGGAAGCTCCATTGCCATTGCTGACCCACGACCTCGAACTCCGTGGCTTCGCGTGGGACTGTGACGAATTGGCTCCATACGAACAGGCCCGGGGTCAGCATGGCCGCGACGCCAAACGCGGTCACGATGGCAAGCCACCACTCCAGCTTCCTGTTCTCCGGCTCGTAGGCCGCCTGCCGGCCTTCCTGGTGACGGAAGCGGTAGACGCAATAGGACATGAACAGAACGACGGCGGTGAACACCACTCCTGTGATCCAGAACGTGATGATGATGGTGTCGTCGATGTAACGCCAATTTGAAGCGATCGGCGTGAACCACCACGGGCTCAAGAAATGAAAGAGAATCGAGAATATTACGATCAATGCGAAGATAAGGGCGATAACCATCCTTCATTCGCCTCCGAAGTAAAGGCGGCCGGGTATGTGGTTGAAGGAAGAATAAATATCGTATGTTATTTTGACTGATCGAGAGGTTGCGCAATCGGGTTTCGGACCGGCTCTCGGGCAGGAGGCCATCCGGTTTCCACCGAGAGGACTCGGTGCTGCAGCCGCGCCCTCGCTCACCGCCGCCGGACAGATCCTGCGGACACCTTGGTACGCGCGGCTCATCCTTGCATCGATGGCTGACATCATACCCGTCCTGGTCGTGTCGCCGCCGTCGCTCGCCTGAGCAGTCGCGACGCCAGAGGTGACACAAGTCCCACCCGACGCCCGCCAACTTCAGCGAGTTGCAGTACCGAACTCTACACAGCTACGCCGGTCCCGCCAAGTTGTCTTTCTGTTCGAGCTTTGGGTCCGGGAAAGCGCATCGATGGTGCAATTGGCTCATCGCATGAGCGGATCAAGGGAATTGAGGCTGGGGCCGGCGCCTGTATTTTCCGCGCGAACGCCGGCATCCCGCCGCCCCCGGGCAGCGCACCACCGCGGAGCCGTTCCCGCCCGGTCGCGCGGCCGTGAATCCGTGGGTCACCCGGCCGGGGTGACCCGCACGGCGCAGACCTTGAACTCCGGGATCTTGCCCCATGGGTCGAGAGCCGGATTGGTGAGCAGGTTGGCGGCCGCCTCCGCGTAGCAGAAGGGCATGAACACCATGCCGTCCGGCACGTCGCGGTCCACCCGCACCCGGGTCTCGACGGCGCCCCGGCGGGTGTCAAGGCGAACCGTGGCACCGGGTTCCAACCCCATCCGCGACAGGTCGCGGGGAGACATGAGCGCGATCGCTTCCGGCTCGATCGCGTCCAGAACGCCGGCGCGGCGGGTCATGGCGCCGGTGTGCCAGTGCTCCAGCACCCGTCCGGTCGAAAGCACCATGGGGTAGCGGGCATCCGGCACCTCGTCTGGCGGCAGGACATTGGCGGGCACGATCTTCCCACGGCCGGTCTTCGTCGGGAATCCGGCGGAGAAGAGGATCTCGTTGCCTGGCCTGTCCGGCGCATCCACCGGGTAGGTCACGGCGCCCTCGCGTTCCAGCCGGTCCCAGGTGATGTTGTTGAACGAGGGCATGGCGGCAGCCATCTCGGCGAAGATGTCCGCCGGCCCCGTATAGCGCCAATCGAGCCCGATGCGGCGGGCGATCTCCTGGATGATCCACCAGTCCTGCCGTGCCTCACCGGGCGATGCGATCACGGGGCGCGCGAGTTGCACACGACGATCCGTGTTGGTGAAGGTGCCCGTCTTTTCGGCGAATGCCGAGGCTGGCAGCACCACATCCGCGTAGAAGGCGGTTTCCGTGAGGAACAGATCCTGCACGACGAGGTGTTCAAGACGCGCAAGCGCCTGGCGCGCGTGATGCAGATCAGGATCGGACATCGCGGGATTCTCGCCCTCGATGTACATTCCGCGGATCGTGCCGGCGTGAATCGCCTGCATGATCTCCACGACGGTCAGGCCCGCCTCGGGATCAAGTGGCATGTGCCAGCGCTTTTCGAAAGCCTGGCGCACGGCCACGTCCGTCACGCGCTGGTAGTCGGGGTAGAACATCGGGACCAGCCCGGCATCCGATGCGCCCTGCACGTTGTTCTGCCCGCGCAGAGGATGCAGGCCGGTGCCCGGGCGTCCGATGTGGCCGGTGATCAGCGCCAGTGCGATCAGGCAGCGCGCGTTGTCCGTGCCGTGCACGTGCTGGCTGATGCCCATGCCCCAGAAAATGATTGCGGATCGGGCGCGCGCATAGAGCCGCGCCACCTCCCGCAGCGTTTGCGCCGGGATGCCGCAAACTTCCGCCATCCGCTCCGGCGGGAAATCCTTCACCCGCTGCTTCAGTTGGTCGAAGTCCTCGGTCCAGGCGGCGATGTACTGCTCGTCGGTCAGTCCTTCCTCGATGATCGTGTGCAGCAGCGCGTTGAGCAGCGCCACATCGGTTCCGGGCTTGAATGCCAGGTGGTGCAGCGCGTGGCGCGACAGCGACTGGTGGCGCGGGTCGATCACGACCAGCTTCGCGCCGTTCTGCTTCACTGCGTTCTTGATGAATGTGGCCGCGACGGGGTGATTGACCGTCGGGTTGGCACCCACCACCAGGATCACGTCGGCGTCGAGCGCGGCGGAAACGGGTGCCGTGACCGCGCCGGAATTCAGCCCCTCGACCAGCGCTGCAACGGACGAGGCGTGGCAAAGTCGCGTGCAGTGGTCGACGTTGTTGGAGCCGAAGCCGGTTCGCACCAGCTTCTGGAACAGGTAGGCCTCTTCGTTCGAGCCCTTGGCGCAGCCGAAGCCGGCAAGCCCCGCGGGGCCGTGCGCGTCGCGGATCCGCTTCAGCCCGTCAGCCGCGCGGTCCAGGGCCTCGTCCCACGTCGCCTCGCGGAAATGCGTGAAGGGATTTGCCGGGTCCACCATGTCCGCCGCGTGCTTGGGCACGCCGTCCTTGCGGATCAGCGGCTTCAGCAGCCGGTGCGGGTGATGGATGTAGTCGAAGCCGAAACGCCCCTTGACGCAAAGGCGCTGCTGGTTGGCCGGGCCATCGCGCCCTTCGGCATAGACCACCTGCTCGTCCTTGACATGGTAGCGCACCTGGCAGCCGACCCCACAATAGGGGCACAGACTGTCGACCATCCGGTCCGGCCAGGCGACACGCGTCTGACGGTCGTCCAGATAGGCGGCGGGCATGAGCGCGCCGGTCGGGCAGGCCTGCACGCATTCGCCGCAGCCGACGCATGTGGAGCTGCCCATCGGATCATCGAAGTCGAACACGATCTTGGCGCGCGCGCCGCGCTGCGCCATGCCGATCACGTCGTTCACCTGCACCTCGCGGCAGGCGCGGACGCACAGGTTGCACTGGATGCACGCGTCCAGGTTGACGCGCATCGCGGGGTGGCTCGGATCGGGCGCCCAGCGGTCGGTGTGCGGGAAGCGGCTGTCGGTCACCCCCTGCCGGTCCGCCCAGGCCCAGAACCTTGACGTGGGATCGTGCGATGTCTGCCGCGCAGGCTGATCCGCAACCAGCAGCTCCATTACCATCCTGCGCGCCTTGCGGGCCCGTTCGGTGGCGCTGCGCACCTTCATGCCGGCGACGGGCGCGCGGGTGCAGGAAGGGGCGAGCACGCGTTCGCCGTCGATCTCCACCATGCAGGCGCGGCAATTCCCATCCGGACGGTAGCCGGGCTCCGGCGCGTGGCAGAGATGCGGGATCTCGGTGCCAAGGCGGTGGGCGACCTGCCAGATCGTCTCGCTGGGCTCGGCCTCGACCGGCTGCCCATCGAGCTCGAACAGGATGGCGTTGCTCATGCCGGAGCCCTCTCGGTTGCAAAGACCTCGGGGAAGTATCGGATCACGCAGTCCACCGGATTGGGCGCCGCCTGGCCGAGCCCGCAAATCGAGGCGTCGCGCATGACCTCGGAAAGTTCGCCGAGCAGTGCGCGATCCCATACCGACTGTTCCATCAGCATCCGCGCCTTCTGCGTGCCGACGCGGCATGGCGTGCATTGGCCGCAGCTCTCGTCCTCAAAGAAGCGCATCAGGTTGCGCGCTGCCTCTTTCACATCGTCCTGGTCGGACAGGACCACGACAGCCGCGGATCCGATCAGGCAGCCGTGCTTTTCCAGTGTGCCGAAATCAAGCGGAATGTCTGCCATGGAGGCGGGCAGGATGCCGCCGGACGCGCCCCCGGGCAGATAGGCCGCGAAGCGATGCCCATCCTGCATGCCGCCGCAGAATTCCTCGATCAGCTCCCGGGCGGTGACGCCGGCGGGCGCGATCTTCACGCCTGGCTCGCGGACGCGGCCGGATACCGAATAGCTGCGCAGGCCCTTCGCTCCGTGGCGTCCTTCGCTCGCCCACCAGGCCGGTCCGTTCTCCAGGATGTCACGCACCCAGAACAGCGTCTCGACGTTGTTGATCAAGGTCGGGCGGCCGAACAGTCCTGCCTGGAACGGGTAGGGCGGTTTCTGCCGCGGCAGGCCACGCTTGCCCTCGATGCTTTCCAGCATGGCGGATTCCTCGCCGCAGATATAGGCGCCGCCGCCGCGGCGCAAATGGATGCGTGGGCCGCCCGGCGGCAGCTTCGCGATCTCCTGCCGCAGGATCGCGTGGCCGATGGGGTATTCGTCGCGCAGGTAGATATAGACGTCCGAGGCATCGACGACATGGGCGCCGATCAGCATGCCTTCGAGGGCACGATGCGGATCGCTGTAGAGGAAATGGCGGTCCTTGAAGGTGCCAGGCTCGCCTTCGTCGGCGTTCACCGCCATGAGGCGGGGGCCGGGCTGGCCGAGAACCGATCGCCATTTTCGCCCGGTCGGAAAGCCGGCGCCGCCGAGACCGCGCAGTCCGCCGCTTTCGAGCGCTTGCAGCACCGCCTCCACCGGCAGCGCGCCGGAACGTATCCGCTGAAGCAGGCTGTAGCCGCCGCTCGCGACATAGGCATCGTTATCGATATAGGCCGGGATCTCCGGATGCGTGCGGCCGCCGTGCACCGCTTGCGTGACGTTGTCCACTTCGGCGTGGTGCACGAAGTGGTGGCCAACTTCCACGGCCGGAGCCTGGTCGCAGAGGCCGACGCAGGGCGCGCGGATGACGCGCACATCCGCGCCGAGCCGGTCCTGGAGATCCGCCAGGAGGCTTTCGGATCCGTGCATCGCGCAGACGATGCTGTCGCAGACACGGACGGTCAGCGGCGGCATCGGCGCGTCGCCTTCCTTCACCACATCGAAATGCGCATAGAACGTCGCGACCTCGTAGACCTCGGCGAAGGCGAGGCGCATGAGATCCGCCAGTGCGGCGAGATGGGCGGCGGATATCTGTCCGTACGTGTCCTGAACGAGGTGAAGATGTTCCACCAGAAGGTCGGGCCGGCGCGGCCTGTCGCCCAACAGCGTCTCGATCTCCTCGCGTGCCCGGGGATCGACGAATCGCCCCTTCGGCGTTGGCCTGGCACGGGCAACGCCGGACCCGGGATGGCGGGAACGTTGCAGTTGGGCGACGATATTATTGTTCATGGTTACTCCTGGCGACTCCTCGGCTCCGATCATATCGTGGGATCGCGACGATCAGCCAAGCCCCTGATTCGACCGGAAGGCGGGCCCCGCTATGGCCCCGAGGGGCGCCGGCGGGTAGCATCGGGGCTGACGGCGACCAGGGCGGCGGCTTCTGCGCGCCTTCAGGTCGTTCAGAGCCTCCTGCAGCGCCAATTCAGGGAGAAAGCCGGCATGGACGAAGACAAGTTCAACATGTCAGTCCGCAAATTCCTCAAGGTCGTCGGCGTCACGTCGCAGCGCGAGATGGAGAACGCCGTCCGCGAGGCGGAGAAGGCCGGGCACATCCAGGCCGGCACGAAACTGCGCGCCAGGATGACGCTCCAGATTGATGCGGTGAACCTCAGCCATGTGGTCGAGGACGATATCGAGCTGGGTTAGGGCGCCGGAGGCCGTGAGGCATCGGGGCGGCCGTAGCCTCCGTCCTGCCGGTCGCCACCACGAGCGGGCTCCGCCACCGCGCCACGCCAAACCATTATTTGATGCCACGGCGTTGAGATCGGCTGCCGCGGGCCCGCTATACCTTGCGGCGTGGTCCGGGATCGCACTGCCCTGCGGCCGTGCTGGAGAGGGACGGACTCCCACGCGGCCAAGGAGGCCTCCAGGTGGTCGAACGTTACGCGCCGTCGGCTGCGCGACGGCCCCGGCGCACGGGTCCTGCCGCATCTGATGGCGGCTGGCTGGGGTTCGAGACGGATCGCGGCCTGATCCCGACCGTGGCCACGATGCCTGCCCGACCTTCCCGGCCGCAGTCCCAGCGCGATCACCGTCGCCAGCATCAATGCAGACGATGGCGTCCCGCTCTGGTCCGCCGATCCCCGTCCTTGAAGTCCGGCCCGCAACAATTGGAAAGGAGGCAACGATGAAGGTCCCGATGCCACTCCGCGCCGTCCTCACGGCCGCGATGCTGTTGTGCTGCGCTGCGGCGACCGCCCCGGCCCGGGCCGATGCGCTCGCCGACATCAAGAAGGCTGGCGTGATCGCGGTCGGCGTCTTCGAGGACTTCCCGCCCTTCGCCTCTGTCGGCTCGGACATGAGCCTGCACGGATATGACATCGACGTGGCGAACGCCATCGCGAAGGATCTCGGCGTCAGGCTCAAGCTCGTCGGCGTCACCGGGCAGAACCGCATCCCCTATTTGACCGAGCATCGCGTGGACATCCTGCTCAGCGTCGGCCACAGCCCCGAGCGCGAGAAGGTCATCGACTTCACCGATGCCTACGCCCCGTACTATATCGCCGTGCTCGGGCCGAAATCGCTGCAGGTCAAGGGGCCGGCCGACCTCGCGGGCAAGTCGATCGCGGTGAACCGCGGAACGCTTGAGGACACGTCGCTGACTGCCGCCGCCCCGCCGACGGCGGACGTCAAGCGGTTCGACAACTACAACGGCGTGATCGCGGCCTTCCTGTCGGGCCAGGTGCAGCTCATGGCCGTCGGCAACGACGTCGGCGCCTCGGTACTGGCGCGCCACCCCGCCATAGAGCCCGAGCAGAAATTCGAGCTGTTGAGCTCGCCGGACCACATCGCCCTCAACAAGGGCGAGCCCCAGCTGAAGCAGGTCCTGAACCAGGAGATCGCGCGGATGCTGCGGGACGGATCGTTGAACGACATCTCGCTGAAGTGGCTGCTGAAGCCGCTCGACCCAAAGGACCTCTAAATCCTGGTGGAATACCACCTGGAATTCGGCTGGCTCGCCGACTCCCTTGTGGCGATCGCGAATGGCGTGGTGATCACGGTCGGGCTCACCGTGGCCACCGCGATCCTCGGAATCGGGGTGAGCATCCTGGGTGCCGCGGGCCGGCGCAGCGGCCGCGCCTGGCTGCGCGGCCTCGTGGCGGGATACGTGGAGCTCATCCGCAACACGCCGTTCATCGTGCAGATGTTCTTCATCTTCTTCGGTCTGCCCAGCCTGGGCATCCGGTTCAACGCGCTCGCGGCGGCGGTGCTGGCGATGACCGTCAATCTCGGCGCCTACGGCACCGAGATCATGCGCGCCGGCCTCGACGCCGTGCCGCCCGGGCAGCGCGAGGCGGGGCGTGCGCTGGGCATGCACGGGGCATCGATCTTCCTGCTGATCGTCTTGCCGCAGGCGCTGCGGAACATCTTCCCGGCGCTGGCCAGCCAGATCGTCATCACCATGCTGGAATCCGCCGTCGTGTCGCAGATCGCGGTGCGCGACCTGACCTACGAGGCGGACCTGATCCAGTCGCGGACCTTCCGCGCCTTCGAAACCTATCTGCTGATCACTTTCATCTACCTCGCCCTGTCGGTCGCGCTGCGCCGCACCCTCAGGACCATCGGGCGCGGCCTGCTTGGCAAGGGGGTGGGTTGATGGCGTTCACCCTGTGGGACATCCTGCGCAACCTCCTGCTGGCGGCGCGCTGGACCGTGCTGCTGTCCATAGTCGGCTTCGTCTGCGGCGGAAGCCTTGGCGTTCTGCTGCTGATGCTGCGCGTCGGGCCGAACCGGGTGTTGCGAACGGCGGTGGCGCTGCATGTCGAGGTCTTCCAGGGCACACCGCTGCTGATGCAGTTGTTCCTGGTGTTCTTCGGCCTGCCGCTGGTCGGTGTGGACGTGGAACCCTGGCTCGTCGCCGGCCTGGCGCTGACGCTTTCCGCCAGCGCCTACCTCACGGAGATCTGGCGCGGTTGCGTGGAGGCGATCCCGCTCGGCCAATGGGACGCCGCCGCCAGCCTTGGGCTGCATCGGCTCCAGCAGCTTCGGCTGGTCATCCTCCCGCAGGCGCTGCGCATCGCGGTCGCGCCCACCGTGGGGTTTTTCGTGCAGCTCGTCAAAAGCACGGCCCTGACATCGATCATCGGCTTCGACGAACTCCTGAAAACCGCCAATGTCATCAACAACGCCACGTTCGAGCCTTTCACCGTCTACGGCGTCGTCGCGCTCATCTATTTCGCACTATGCTTCCCGCTGTCGTCGTGCGCGCGGCTGCTTGAGCGGCGGCTTCAGGGCTCCGGTGGGCTCGCGACCTAGAGCATGATCGATGCAGACAAAAGCACCGATCATGCTCTAGGTTATTGTTTTGGCGAGAAATTCTATCCCCAGGTCATTCCGTCTCCAGCGATACTGCTCTAGAATGATCCGGCAACAGCGGCCGAGGAGCAACCTTTCATGACGCCGAACAGGATGTGTGGCCCGGCTGCCTTCGCGCTCGCCTGCATTGCGCTCCTGTCCGCGGGGTCTGGTGCCGCAACGGCCCAGCCGGCCGGCACGGCCCTGGTGATCGGCAATGGCACCTACGCGTCGCTGCCGGCCGTGCCGGCCTGCCCGGTGTCTGCACACGCTGTCGCGGCGGCGCTCGGTACTCTCGGCTTCGATGTCATCGAGCGGACCGACGCGTCGAGTGGCGGCGTCGACGCGGCCATTGCCGCTCTTGCCAAGCGGCTCGCGGACAAGCCCGGTGGTCCTGTTGTCATGTATTTTTGCGGCCACGCCATGGGGTTCAACGGCCGGCCTTTCGTGCTGCCGGCCTCGGCCACGATCACGCGGCCTTCCGACGCCCTGACGCAGGGTGTGCTGGCAAAGGCGCTGTTCGACGTGTTGGTGCGCGGCAATACACGGGTCGGTATCGTGGCGATCGACATCGTGCCCGTCGGCGACGCCTCGGTTCCCATCGGCACCGAGACGCTGGCCGAGGTGCCGGCGCCGGATGGCGTGGGCGCGATCGCGGTGACAGGGACGCCGAACGGCGCGGATGTCACGCCACTCGCGACTGCCCTCACTGCGGCACTCGCCGGGCCGACCGTGCAGTCCGGCCCGCTGCTTGCGGCCGTGCAACAGCAGCTTACGGGTGTGGGCGGGACCGCGGTCGGCCTGTTCCGGCCGCCGGTCGCCACCGGTTATCTCGCCGGTGCCCCGCCACCGCCACTCCCGCCCGCGCAGCCCGGCAGCCCCGCGGTTGTGCCCCCGGCGGCGCTGCCAGCCGTTGCGCCGGCGATCTTGGCGGCAACGATACCCGACGAGGCCGGCATGACCGAGGCGAATCGGCAACGAGTGCAGGACGCGCTGGTCCGCCTCGGCTACTATGCCGGCCGCGTGGACGGAGTCTTCGGCCCGGAGACCCGTGCGGCGATACGGCGCTTCCAGCATGAGATCGGCGCCGAGATGACCGGGCGCCTGACGGCCGAGGAGGCCAACCGCCTGGTTGCGAAGCGCTGACACGTCCGGCGCAAGACAGTGGCAAGGGAGCGCGCGGATGGGGCTGAAGGCGAAGTTCAACCTGGTGATGCTGGTGGCCCTGCTGATCGGCCTGTCGATCGCCGCCGCCCTCTCTTACCGGGCCTTGCACGAGAATGCGCAGCGCGAGGTGCTGCAGGAGGCGGCGATCATCACCGCCGCTGCGAGCGCGATCCGCGACTACACGTCCAAGGAGATCGAGCCTCTGCTGACCGAGCAGAGCAAGACCCGGTTCCTGCCGCACACCGTGCCGTCCTGGGCGGCGCAGACCAATCTACGGACGCTGCAGCGGCAGTTTCGCGATTACACTTACAAGGAGGCGGCGCTCAACCCGACCAATCCGGCCGATCGGGCCACCGACTGGGAGACCGACATCATCTCCGCCTTCAAGCGCGATCCCTCGCTGAAGCAGTTCGTCAGCATGCGCGACAGCCCGGTCGGCCCGATCCTGTCCACGTCCACGCCGATCCGCATTACCGACCCGGCCTGCCTGACATGCCACTCGACGCCCGCCGCGGCACCGCCCAGCATGATCGACCTCTATGGCAGTGCGAACGGCTTCGGTTGGCAACTCAACGACGTGATCGGGGCGCAGATCGTCTCCGTGCCGACGCACGTGGCGTTCGATCGCGCCAACGAGGCGTTTCGCATCTCCCTGCTGGGACTCGCGATCGCATTCCTGGTGACGATCCTGCTGCTGAACCTGCTGCTGCATTTCGTGATCGTGAAGCCGGTGCGCCGCATCTCCACCATTGCGCGCGAGGTCAGCCTGGGCAACATGAGCGGAGCGGAAGTCCAGGTGAAGGGACGTGACGAGATTGCCTCGCTCGCGGAATCCTTCAACCGGATGCGGCGCAGCCTGGCGAACGCGATGAAACTGCTGGAAGGCCAGTGATCCCGAACGCTCCCGCGCTCCCAGAGCAGATCGGCCGCTACCGCGTGGAGCGGCTCGTCGGCCGCGGTGCGATGGGCGTGATCTATCGTGCGCATGATCCGGTGATCGACCGGCCGGTGGCCATCAAGCTGGTGCGCACCGACCTGCTGGAGGGCATGGACCGCGCCGACATCCTCGCGCGGTTCCAGCGCGAGGCGCAGGCGGCCGGACGCTGCGTGCACCCGAACATCGTGGCCGTCCACGACTTCGCCACGCATGAGGGCAACCCGTTCTTCGTAATGGAGTTCGTCGAAGGCGTGAGCCTGGATCGGGTGATCGCGGATGGCCCCAGCTTCAGCCCGAGCGCGGCGGTGGACGTGCTGCTGCAGGTGTTCGCGGCACTCGGCTGCGCGCACGGCCTGGGCATCGTGCACCGCGACATCAAGCCCGCCAACGTCCTGCTGCTGCCGGATGGGCGCGTGAAAGTGGCCGATTTCGGCATCTCGCGCCTCAGCGGCTCGGAACTGACCCAAAGCGGCGCGATGGTCGGCACGCCGAGCTACATGTCACCCGAGCAGTGCCGCGGCGACACGATCGACCTGCGCAGCGACCTGTTCTCGGCAGGCGTGGTGCTCTATGAGTTGCTCGCCGGCGAGCGGCCGTTCCCGGGCCGCAACTTCGCCGAGATCACGTACCGGCTGCTCAACCAGGTGCCCGCCGACCTCACAGTCCGGCGCCCGGACGCACCGCCTGGATTGAGTTCGGTTCTGCAGAGGGCCCTGGCGAAGGATCCCCGGGAGCGCTTCGCATCGGCCGCGGAGATGGCCGAGACGCTGCGCGCGGCGTTGCGCTGGCCGGCAGCCTCGCCCGCCGATAGCGACCGCACCGAGCTCCTGCGCCCACGGCCGCCTGCCGCGACGGGCCGCGCCACCACCACCGGCTTCGGCGAGTCGGCCTTGAGCGACATCGAGCGCAAGCTGGCCCGCCATGTCGGCCCGATCGCGCACTATCTCGTGCAGAGCGCGCTTCGGCGTGCCGGGTCGATCGAGGACCTCTGCGGCTCACTGGTGCAGAGCATCGAGCCGGCGGATGCGCGGGCGCAATTCATGCGGGAGGTGCTGGGCGGCGCCACCATGGAGGGCGGGCGCACGCAGGTGGATCGCACGGCCAGCCCGGAGCCGGCGCGCACGCAGATCCCGGCCGAGGAGATCGAGCGTGCCGAGCGCGCGCTGCGGCACTTTGTCGGGCCGATGGCGCGGATCCTGGTCAGGCGCGCGGCCGAGAAGAGCGGATCGGCAGCGGAACTATGGCGCCAGCTCGCCACGCATATCGACTCCGCCGCCGACCGGGATGTCTTCCTGAGGTCTGATCCCGATCGCCCGAAATAACGATTGTTGCGCAGTCTCGATGCGTGATTGATGCCGTCAGGGCCGCCTTCCGCCGGCCGCGCCCAGCCGCTGCCGCACATAGGGAAGCAATCCGCCGGTCGCGACCACGCCACGCAGGAAATCGGGCAGCTTCTGTGCGGTGAACCGCGCGCCGGCGGTCTCGATCACGCCATTGGCCACATCGACGGTGATGGGCGCGCCGTCCTGCGCGGCGTCCACCGCCTCCGGGCACGTCAGCAGCGGCATGCCCTGGTTGATGGCGTTGCGGAAGAAGATCCGGGCGAAGCCGCGCGCGATAACGCAGGAAATCCCGGCGCCGCGCAGCGCCAGCACCGCATGTTCGCGCGAGGAGCCGCAGCCGAAATTGCGGCCGGCCACCATCACGTCGCCCTTGTTGATCCGCTCGGCGAAGTTCGGATCGAGCGCCTGCATGCAGGTCCGCCCGAGCACCGCCGGGTCGCGGGAGGTGAGGTGGCGCGCGGGGATGATCACGTCGGTGTCGATGTCATCGCCGAACTTGCGGATGGTTGCCTGGATGATCATGCGCCCGTTACCTCCGCGGGATGGATGAGTTCGCCGGCCACCGCGCTGGCCGCGGCGACATAGGCGTTGGCGAGATAGACCTGCGAGGAGTGCGCGCCCATGCGGCCGCGGTAGTTGCGATTGGTGGTGGCGACGGCGACCTGGTCCTCAGCCAGCACGCCCATGTGCAGGCCGGCGCAGGCGCCGCAGGTGGAGGGGCCGATGATCGCGCCGGCGGCGGCGAGGATCTCCAGCACGCCTTCGCGCATGGCGTCGCGATAGATCTGCCGGGTCGCCGGGACCACGATGCAGCGCACGCCCTTGGCAACCCTGCGTCCCGCCAGGATCTCCGCCGCCTGGCGCAGGTCGGTGAGCGTGCCGTTGGCGCAATTGCCGATATAGACCTGGTTCAGCCGGACGCCGGCCGTGGCCGCCACCGGCGCGACATTGTCCGGCGCGTAGGGTCGGGCGCAGAGCGGCTCGACGGCACCGGCATCGAAATCGAGCGATGTCTGGAACGTGGCGTCGGGGTCCGACCACACGGCCTGCGCCATGCCGCCGTCCCCGTGCTTCTCCCGCGCCCAATGGCGGGTCTTGTCGTCTGGTGGCACGAATGCGGTCTTGGCGCCGGCCTCGACCGCCATGTTGCAGAGCGCCATGCGCTCGTCGAGATTCAACCCCTCGATCGTGTCGCCCTGGAACTCCAGGCACTTATACGTGGCGCCGTCCGCGGTGATGGCGCCCAGCACCTGCAGGATGAGGTCCTTTCCGGTCACGTAGCGGCGGCGCGCGCCGGTCATGGTGACGCGGATGGTCTCGGGCACCTTGAACCAGAGCTCGCCCAGCGCCATCGCAGCGGCGATGTCGGACGAGCCCATGCCGGTGCCGACGGCGCCGAAGGCCCCGGCCGTGCAGGTGTGCGAGTCGGTGCCGATGACCAGGTCGCCCGGGCGCAGCAACCCTTGCTCGGGCAGCAGCGTGTGCTCGATGCCTTCGCCGGTGGTGAACAGATGCCGGATGCCTTTCTCGGCGGCGAACCGCTCCATCAGCGACAGCAGGCCCGCCGCCGTCGGGTCGGGAGGCGGCGAGTAGTGGTCGCCCACCAGGACCACCCGGTCCGGCTCGACCACGCGGTCTGCGCCCATGGCCGCGAGCAGGTCGATGGCAAGGGCGCCAGTGATGTCGTGCAGAAGAATGCGATCGATCCGCGCCGTCACGATCTCGCCGGCGGCGGTGCCGGCCTTGCCGGCATGGGCCGCGAAGATCTTCTCGACCGCTGTCATGCTCACTGGTGCTTCCCCCTGGACCGGGCGCCTGAATAGGCCAGGAGAGAAGGGCGAATCCATCCACCGTTCGCCATGTCTGCGTTCGCGGATAGCGAACGCAGAACCATCCGGTTAGGCTCCACACCAGACTGTCCATTGGATGAGAGGAGCCCGGCGCGATGCACCCGCCCCTCGACCTGACGACCTTGCGGCTTTTCGTCGCGATCGCCCGGCTGAAGAACCTGACGCGCGCGGCCGCGCACGAGCACATCGCCGTCTCGGCCGTGAGCAAGCGCATCGCCGAACTGGAGGCGTCGCTTGGCGTCCCTCTGCTCTACCGCCTGCCGCGCGGCGTCGAGCCGACGCCGGCGGGCCAGGCCCTGCTGCACCACGCCGCCGCGATCCTGGGAAACGTGGAGCGGCTGGCGGACGAGCTAGGCGACTATGCGCGCGGCGCGAAAGGGCATGTCCGCATGATGGCGAACAAGTCCTCGATCATCGAGTTCCTGCCCGAGGACCTGCACGCCTTCGTGCAGCGCTACCCGGACATCAAGATCGCCCTGGAGGAAGACAACAGCCCCGCCATTCTGAAGGCGGTGGCTGAGGGGCGCAGCGACATCGGCGTGTTCACCACGGGCGTGCCGGTGCCGCCAAGGCTGGACGTGTTCGATTACCGGTCCGACCGTTTGGTCATGATCGCGCCGCAAGGGCATGCCCTCGCCGGCAGGCCCGCGGTGCGGCTCGCGGACATGCTGGACGACGATTTTGTCGGCCTGCAGGCCGGCAGTGCCTGGGATGCGGTGCTGAGCGCGGCGGCGGCCAGGCTTGGCCGGACCGTGAAGCTGCGCTTCCGCCTGTCCAGCTTCGACGCCGTGTGCCGGATGGTGGGCGCGGGGCTCGGCATCAGCGTGGCGCCCAGCACGGTGCTTGGGGCCTTCACCCGAGCTGTCGGCGTGTGCGGCGTGAAGCTGGACGAGGACTGGGTCGAGCGGCGGCTCATGATCTGTGTACGCGAGGCGGCCGCCCTGCCGGTTCCGGCGCGGCTGATGCTCGCGCATCTGCGCCAGGGCAGCGGATGACGTACGCGAAGGCGGCCGCGCCGTCGCCGGCGCTCCGGGGGGCTCACACGACGTCGGTGAAACGTATCGGTACGTCTGCGATCATCGCGTCGGCGACGGATTGCAGCGCAGTGCGCAGGGCCGCCCGGCTCTCCGCCGCACCAAGGCAGATGCGCACGCTGTTCGGCGCCTCGGGGCCCACCACGAACGCATCGCTGGGCACCAGCGCGAGGCCCTGCATGCGGGCATGGGCGCTGAAGTCGATGCGATTCCAATGCGGCGGCAGGGTCAGCCAGGCGTGCAGCCCCTCGGGATGGGCGTTCAGGCTGGACGCGGGCAGCATTTCCCGCGCGATCTGTTGTCGGGCGGTCATTTCCTGCCGGATCGCGCCGCGGAAGGCCTCGGCGCTGCCGTCGCGGATCCAGGCCGTGACCAGGCTCGTCATCACCGGCGCCGCCATAAGCGACGTGGCCCGCACCGCGGCCGCCAGGCATCGCGCCTGTGCGGGCCCCGACGCCGCGACGAACGCGGTGCGCAGCCCGGGTGAAAGGCATTTCGAGAGCGTGCCGATATAATAAGTGACGTCGGGGGCCATGGTGGCGATGGCGGGGGAGGGGACCGTCGGCAGCAGGCCGTATGCGTCGTCCTCGATGATGATGATCCCGTGCCGGAGCGCCACCTCCGCCAGGGCCTGCCGCCGCTGCGGCGGCATCGTCGCCGTGGTGGGGTTCTGGATGGTCGGGATGCAATAGAGCGCTTTCGGCTGCGCCTCCCGACAGGCGCGCGCCACGGCATCCGGCAACAAGCCCTCTGCGTCCACGGCAACGCCGAGCAGGCGGATGCCGAGATGCGCGGCCATCGCCCGTAGACCGGGATAGGTCAGCGGCTCCGTGAGAATCGTGTCGCCCGGCCGGGCCAGCAGGGTCAGCAGGGCGGTCAACGCGCTCTGGGCGCCGGCGCAGACCAGGATGCGGCCGGGGTCCGTCTCGCCCATCACCGGCCGCAGCCAGGCTGCCGCGGCTTCGCGGTCCTGGCTGGTGCCGGCGCCCGACTGGTAGGCCATCAACGTGGCCATGTCCGCATGCCGCAACAGGCCGGCAATGCCGTCCTGCAGCAGGGCACGCAAGGACGGTTCCGGCGGCTGCGGCGGCAAGTTCATGCTCAGGTCGACGACCGCACGCTCCGCCCCGGCCGTGGGTGGCGGGGGATCGGCCCGCACATAGGTTCCCCGCCCGACGGTCGCATCCAGCAATCCCCGTCGCCGCGCCTCCGCATAGGCGCGGGTGACGGTGGTGAGATCGACGCGCAGGCCCTCGGCCAGGCGCCGTTGCGGGGGAAGGCGGTCGCCCGGTTTCAAGGCGCCGCGCGCGATGTCCTGCCCGATGGCATCGGCGATCGCGAGGTAAAGGGGCCCCTGAGTCGGGTCGATCTCGGGCTGCCAAAATTGCATGACATCATGCCTGGATATTGACTGCGAAGGTGCCATACAAATAGCATGCATGTCAGATTTTGTATGGATAATGTTTCCATACAATATCGGCGGCAATATCACAATGCCTTTCGGCGGTCCGGGCACGGCAGAGACAGGCAGGCAGAGGCGGAGAAGGAACGATGCAGACCAATTCGATCTGGACCGGCATCCGGCGAGGGCTGGCCCGTCGCTGCCCGGCCTGCGGCCAAGGCCGCCTCTTCAGCGGATTCCTGAAGGTGCGCCAGCCCTGCGAGGCGTGTGGCACGGACAATACCGTCTATCCCTCGGATGACATGCCGCCGTATCTGACGATCGTCGTGGTGGGGCACGTGATCGTGCCGTTGTTCATGTGGGTGGATCATGCCTACGAGCCGGCGATGTGGCTGCAGTTCGCGGTCTGGCTGCCGCTGACCGCGTTGATGAGCCTGCTGCTGTTGCCGCCCCTGAAAGGCGGCGTCGTCGGGCTGTGCTGGGCAACGGGGATGACCCGCCAGGATCCGGCGCGCTGACGGCACCCGCAGCACGCCATCAAGCTGCCGGCCTGACGATCGGCATCAGACCCGTTCGAGCGGGGTGTGTGGTTCCGGCGGCAGCGTGATGCGGATCGGATCGCCGGGTCGCACGTCGCCGCCGGCCAGCACGACACCCATCACGCCGGCCTTGAGAATGAGCCTGCCGTCGGCGTCGCGGCCCAGCACTGCCGCCATCAGGCCTGGCCGGAAGTGGTCGAGCTGGGCGCACGGGTTGCGCAGGCCGGTAATCTCCACCACGGCCGTGTCGCCGAGATGCAGCCTTGCGCCGGTGGGCAGGCCGAGCAGGTCGAGGCCGCGCGTCGTGATGTTCTCGCCCATCTGCCCGGCCGCAACGTCGAAACCGGCAGCCTGCAACGCGTCATGCAACTCGGCATGGATCAGGTGGACCTGGCGCAGATTGGGCTGGCTGGGGTCACGAGCCACCCGCGAGCGGTGCTTCACGGTAACGCCGAGATGCGCGTCGCCTTCCACACCCAGCCCGGCCAGGAGCCGGATGCTGTCCTGCGTCGGCTTGCTGAACATATGCGCCGCGTCGCGGCTCACCGCCGTCACCGTCCCGTCCATCGGCTCGCGCTCCCATTCCCGGCAGTGGCCGGTGCGGTTCTCTTTGTTGTCCAGACCGCGGCGCGCATCAAGAACCGGCCCGGGGCCGCGTTTCCGTCGTGTCCCATCCATGCAACAGTCGCGGGGAGATCTGTGGGGGAGGACGGCGTGAGCTACGGCAAGCTGATCGAGTATGCGGAGGCGGCGCCGGAGGCGCGGGCGGTGATGGATGACATCAAGGCGGCGCGCGGCGTGCCCGACGTCAACAATGCCTGGAAGGCCATGGCACGCCACCCGGCGGTCATGCGGCGGTTCTGGGAGCGGGCGAAGGCGGTGATGCAGCCGGGCGCGCTCGATGCGCCGACCAAAGAGCTCATCTACCTCGCGGTCAGCATCGCCAATGGGTGCCACTATTGCAGCGCCTCGCACACCGCCCTGGCCAAGAAGAAGGGTGCGACCGAGGAACAGCTTGCCGAGATGGTCGAGATCGTCGGTCTGGCGCTGGAGGGCAACAGCTACGCCAGCTTCTACGGCCAGGACATCGACGAGGCGCTGAAGGGCTAGCCGCACCGGCCGGACGCGCGGGAGGGCGGGTCGCCTTCGCGAGCGGATCGGCTATCCTGGCGAGACCATCGGGCCTGGCCCGCGACGCCGTGCCGAGAATTGGAGGATGCTGTTGACGAAGCTCACGTTTCCCGTCGAGGCGACGCATATCATGATGTTCGCGCGCGCCATCGGGGATGCCAATCCCGTCTACCACGACGCCGCGGCGGCGGCGCAATCCGAAGTCGGGGGCGTCATCGCCCCCCCGACCTTCCCGCAGGCCGTCGCCCAGTTCGATCCCGACTACCACCTGCGCCCGAAGCCCGGCCAACCCTGGTTCGGCTCCGGCCGTACGCCCAGCGGAATCGAAGGCCAGCCCGCAACCAGCGGGGCCCTGCATGCCGAACAGCATTTCGAGTACCACCGCCCCTTGCGCCCCGGCGACGTGCTGACGGTCGAGATCAGGCCGGGGAAGACCTGGGAGAAGGAAAGCAGGCGCGCGGGCAAGCTGACGTTCCGTGAACGCATCGTCGAATACCGCGACAAGACCGGCGAACTGGTGGTCACCGCGCGCAGCGTGGCCGTGACCCCCGAACGTCCCGTCAGCGAAGGGTGAGGGCGGCAGGCATGGCTCTCAAGGCATCCACCCTCAAGGTTGGCGACACCCATGTGGAGCGCGTGGTCGACAACCTCTCGCGCACGCAGATCGTGCAATATGCCGGCGCTTCCGGCGACTACAACCCGCTGCACACCGACGAGGTCTATACGACCCAGGTCGCCGGCTACAGAAGCGTGTTCGCCCACGGCATGCTGACAATGGGTCTCACCGGCAAGGTACTGACCAACTATGTCGGCGCCGGGCGGCTGAACAGGTTCGGTGTCCGCTTCACCAACCAGGTGTGGCCGGGCGACACGCTTGATGCCACGGCCACGGTTGCGGCCATCCGCGAGGAGGACGGCAAGCTGTTCGCCGACCTGACCGTCTCGACCGTGAACCAGGACGGCAAGGAAGTCATGAGCGGCACGGCCACCGCCCGCATCGATCCCTGAGCGCCGGGCGCGTTTTCCGGTCAGGCCCGCCGGTCATCGAAGCCGTCCCCGTCCTGCCGCGACGATGCGAAGTCTGGCGCGGATCGCCGCCGGGGTCACGCCAGTATCGCGTCAGTCGGTGGGCGGTAGGGCGGCGTAGGTCCGGCGCAGGTCGTCGATTACCACCTGCGCCGCGATGCGCGATCCCGCGCTGCCCCAATGCGTGTCGTTGGGCAGGTAGATGTCCCGCCCGCCACGGGCAATGGCCGCGCGCAGCGCCAGATCGAGCCTCGGCATGCGCGGTCCGGTGAGCTCTCGCCGGAGTTGCGACATTGTATCGACTTGCGCGTAAGGCGTCCGCAGGTACTCCGCGTAGGCCGACGATTTGTCAGGTGCCATCAGGAACAGGAACCCGATCCGGCCATCGGCCTCGATATGGCGCTGCGCGGCGGCGAGACGGCAGCGGATCGCATCCCAGTCATCCCCGGTCCAGCGTCGCTTGTCGAAATCCTCACGGTAGACCAGCAGGGAGTCCGCACGCCGGCTGGTGAACAGGTCGTCGCGTGACAGGTCCAGCCGCACGACCGGCGTGCTATCCACGCCAAGCACCGCGCGGATGAGCGTCTTCTTGAGGTGATCCGCCGCCTGGTCTGCTGAGACCGGGTGCAGCAGGGTCCGGCCGTTGCGCCGCACCGGGGCCGGAAGGGCCGGCAAAGGCGCCAGGTCGGGCGCCGCAACGAGGTCAGCCGCCCCGCTGGCGCAGATCCCCGCACCCCCACCGAGGCGGGCGCGCAATGTGCGCTCGGCAAGTTCGAGGATCACCAGCAGCGGCGGCTCGGCGGTGGCGGCCACGCTATCCAGCCGCTGCTCGAGCGGCATCGCAGCGACATCGAACACGCCGACCGACAGGCCGGTCTCGGCGGCAAGGAAGTCGGTCCAGAATCCGCCCTCGCGGGTTTGCCGGTCGCGGCTGGTGCGCGAAGAAAACGAGTCGCCGATGACCACGATGTCGTAATGTGTCCCCTGCCTGCCGTGCTGCGCGAGCGGGGGTGCGAAGACGTCCTCCACACCGTTCCAGCCGAAGCTGTTCTCGGCATAGCCGCCAAGCCGCGTCAGGTCGCCGGTCAGCGGCTCGAGCCACAACGCGGTGCCGAGCACGACGCAGGCTGCCAGCGCACACAGCCCGACCAGGATGCGGTTATGGAGGCGGTACATCACGACGCGCCATGCCTAGAACTGGAAATAGAGAAACTGGCTGACCCGCGTCATCTGCAGCAGCGAGACGACGAACATGCCGAAGCAGGCGGTCGCCCAGGCCACGCCGGGCCGCCATTGCAGACGCCGGTCCGGCCGCGTGGCGGGCACGGGGCCAAGCACGAGGTCGTTGCGGCCCATGATCTGACGGATGTTCGGCGCCAGCAGCGCGATCGCCGACAGCGCCGTCAGCAGCAGTATTTCGCGTGCGTCCATTGCCACCGGCGGCGCGATCCCTTGCAACCCCGCCATCGCGCGCAGCACGGTGAAGGCCGTCTGCAGGTCGGGCGCGCGGAAGAACACCCAGGCCATCATCACCGCGAGGAACGTAACGGCCCAGCCGGCAATCCTGCCGGCAATCGAATCGCCAGGCGCGATGCCCACCTTGCTGCAGGCATGCCGCCATGCGTGGTTCAGCATGAGGTAAAACCCGTGCAGCGCGCCCCAGATCAGGAAGGTCCAGCCGGCGCCGTGCCACAGGCCGCCCAGCACCATCGTCGCCATCAGGTTGGCGTGGCGCCGCAGCCTGCCGCGCCGGTTGCCGCCGAGCGGGATGTAGAGATAGTCGCGCAGGAAGCGCGACAGCGTGATGTGCCAGCGGCGCCAGAAATCAATGACGGAGCACGCCTGGTAGGGCGATTCGAAATTCGCGGGCAGGCGGATGTTGAACAGCCGCGACAATCCCACGGCCATGTCGGAATAGGCGGAAAAGTCGAAATAGATCTGCAACGTGTAGGCGAGCGTGCCGCCCCAGGCCTCGACGCAGCCCAGCGACGGCGCGTGCCCGGGCGCGAAGGCGGCATTGGCGTAGACGGCAACCTCGTCGGCCAGCACCACCTTCTTGAACAGTCCCAACAGGAACACCGTGAGCCCGACGGCGATGGCCTCCTCGCGCGGGGCATAGGCCTCCTTGCGGCGGAACTGCGGAATCATCTCGGCGTGGTGCAGCACCGGACCTGCGATCAGATGCGGGAAATAGGTCACGAACAGCAGGTAGTGCACGAAGCTCGGCTCGCTGACCCGGCCGCGCGCTGCGTCCACCAGGAACGCGATCTGGGTGAAGGTGAAGAACGAGATGCCGATCGGCAGCGCCACCTGGGCCACCGGCAGGTCGAGCCGCAGCAGCTCCGCCGCCGCGACCGCGAAGAAGCCCATGTATTTGTAGTAGCCGAGCGCCAGCAGGTTGGCGCCGACCGCCAGCAGGAGCGGCCACCGCACCTCGCTGCCGGCTGCCGCGCGCGCGGCCAGGATCCGGCCGGCGGCGTAGTTGAGCAGGATCGAGGCCAGCAGCACGAAGCTGAAATGCCAGTCCCACCACGCATAGAACACGACGGACGCCAGAGCGAGCCAGGTTGCGGCCGCAAGCGCCGAACGCCGGCCGAGCAGGAAGAAGCCCAGGAGGGTGACGGGAAGGAAGCCGAAGATGAAGGCGTACGAATTGAACAGCATGCTGGCGCGATCGTCCGAAGGCTCCGACGGTTCGGGTTCGCGCCGGCCTGCGCCGCCCAACTCGGGTACGACCGTAGGCGACGGTCGCTCACGAAATCGTGAAAATCGCGTTTCCGCATGGGGCGGAGACCGTTAATTCGTGCGTGCCCGGGAATGAACCGGTCACGTGCGGGTCTTTGTGGCCGCACACCCCTGCGCTAGAAGCCCAGTCCTGCCGCCAGGAGCACGCCATGAGCCTCGCCGACCTCAACGCCAGGATCGCTGCCGTCAACGACGTGCTGTGTGCCAGCTCGGTGCTGGTCTGGGACTCCCGCACCATGATGCCCGCTGGCGGTGCAGCCAGCCGCAGCCACCAGATCGCGACCCTGACCGGCCTGGCGCGCGACCTGCTGATCGCCGACGACACGCGCCGGGCGCTCGACGGTGCCGAGCGGGCGGTGGCCGGGCTGCCGGAGGACCATCCGGATCGCCGGTCGGTGGCGGCGGTGCGCGAGGCGGTGGCATTCCACAGCCGCATCCCTGCGGCGCTCGTGGCGCGCCGCGCGGCGGTGCGGGGGCTGGCCAATGCCGCCTGGGTACAGGCGCGCGCCACCAACGATTTCGCCCTGTTCACGCCCCATCTGGAGGCCACTCTCGCGCTGGCGCGGGAATTCGCCGACGCCGCCGGCTGGCAGGACCATCCGTACGACGCGCTGCTGCAGCTCTACGAGCCGGGCGAGTCGATCACGAGCCTGCGCCGCCTGTTCGCCCGGCTGCGGGACGGGCTCGCGCCCATCCTGCAGGCTGCGCGCGCCCGCACCCCCCGCACCGACTTCCTCCATCGCGGCTTCGCCGAGGAGGGCCAGCGCGCGGTCGCGCGCAGCTTCGCGCAGCGCCTCGGCTACGATTTCGCGCGTGGCCGGCTCGACACCACCGTGCATCCGTTCGAGGTGTCGTTCACCCGCGAGGATGTGCGCATCACCACGCGCTATCGCCCCGACGCGCTGGCGCCGGCGCTGTTCGGCGCGATGCACGAGACCGGCCACGCGCTGTATGAGCAGAACATCGATCCCGCCTACACCCGCACGGCGCTGGCGACGGACCTGATGGGCCTCTACGCCGTCGGCGGCACCAGCTTCGGTGTGCATGAGTCCCAGTCCCGCCTGTGGGAGAATCATGTCGGGCGCAGCCGAAGCTTCTGGCGCCTGCATTTCGCCGAGGTGCGGAACGTCTTCCCGGACGCGCTGGGCGACGTCGACGCGAGCACGTTCCACGCCGCGGTGAACGCCGCGTCGCCCGGCCTGATCCGCACCGAGGCGGACGAGCTGACCTACGACTTCCATATCATGCTGCGCGTGGAACTGGAGGCGTCGCTGATCGCCGGAGACATCGCGGTGGCCGACATCCCGGGGGCCTGGGCGGCGGCGATGCGCGAGCAGCTGGGGCTGGAGGTGCCGGACGACCGCAGCGGCTGCCTGCAGGACATCCACTGGTCATCGGGGATGATCGGGTCGTTCTGCAGCTACACCATCGGCAACGTCATGGCGGCGCAACTGTTCGCGGCGGCGCGCGGGCAGGTGGCCGGACTGGACGACGCGCTCGCGCGGGGCGACTATGCCCCGCTGCGCGACTGGCTGCGTGCGCAGGTATGGCAGCACGGGCGCCGCTTCGGCCGCGACGAGATCCTCCGGCGCGCCACCGGCAGCGGCCTGTCGCCGGAGCCGTATCTGGGCTACCTGTCGGCGAAATTCGCCTCTGGCTGAGAATGTCGGGCGGCCGCAATCGCCAGGGCGGCGCCGCCGGCGCGCCATCTCGGGGGGACTGGCCAGTGCGACTCATTCTCTGCTTCCTCAGCCTGTTCGTCGTGCTCGCCGCAGACGCGGGGGCCGCGGAGCCCACGATGCTGCCGGGATTGGTCCGCGCCCCGCTCGCGGTACACGTCGCGCTGCCCGGCGGCGGGAAGGCGGCGCTGGAAGGGCTGGTCATTCGTCCCGACCGGCCCGGGCGGTTTCCTGTGGTGGTAATGGTGCACGGGACGCCGCGCGGAACCGGCGCGGAATTCGCCGCGGCGATCGCGCGCACGTCGCCCGCGAGCTTCAACACCGCCGCCGTTGCCTTTGCCCAGCGCGGCTACGCGGCGGTCGCCATCCTGCGCCGCGGCTTCGGCAAGTCCGACGGGCCCTATGCCGAGGGCGGCGCGGGACCATGCAATAATCGCGACTACCTGCGCGTCGCCCGGATATCGGCCGAGGATGTCACGGGTGCGGCGGCGGCGCTGCGGCAGGAGCCCTGGGCCGACCCGGACCGGGTGGTGCTTTTGGGACTGTCCACCGGCGGCTTCGCGGTCACCGCCGCCGGGGCCGCCAACCCGCCGGGCGTACTGGGCGTGATCGCCTTTGCCGGCGGCCGCGGCTCCGCTGCCCCGGACCAGGTTTGCGATGCCGAGCGGCTGGTGCAGGCGGCCGGGGCGTTTGGTCGCTCCGCTCGCGCACCGGCGTTGTGGATTTATGCCGAGAATGACCATTTCTTTGGCCCTGCGCTGGCACGGCGGATGTTCGACGCCTATGTGGCCGGCGGCGCGCCGGCGCGGCTGGAGATGCTGCCGCCGTTCAGGGCAGACGGCCACACGCTGCTGGCCGCTGGCCACGCGACGCTGTGGTGGCCCGCCGTCGAGCCATTCCTGGCTTCGCTGCTACTGCCCACGAAAGTCGTCGTTGACCTGCCGCCACTGCCCGATCTGCCGGCCCCGCCGTTCGTGCGGGGTGCAACCTGTCGTGCCGGCTTCGCGGACTATGTGACCGCGCGTACCGAAGCCAAGGCGTTCGCGGTCAATCCGGACGGGGCCTGCGGCTGGGCGTACACGGCCCGGACGGCGGACGAGGCGAAACAAACGGCGTTGCGGAACTGCAACAGGAATGGCGCCGGCTGCGCGCTGTATGCGGTCGGGCACGCGCTGGATCACTGAAGCACGATCGGTGCGTCTATCGGCACCGATCGCGCTTCGGTTCTTGTTTTGACGCCACGTGAGGCATTGGCATGGGTACCGGGCCCTGCATTCTGCTGGACGATAAGCAGCCGGCGCGCCAACCTCCTGGCCGCACTCCACAGCCGAGAGGCTCGGATCGATGCCAGGCCGCCTTTCCGTGTGTCGCCGGATCGCAGCGCAGGTGGCCGGCATCGCTGCGCTGCTGCTGGGCCTTGCTGCCGGGGCGGCGGCGCAGCAGCCGGTCGATCTGCAGCTGGTCCTGGGCGTCGACGCGTCCGGCAGCGTCAACCAGGCGCGGTTCGAGCTGCAGAAGCGTGGTTATGTCGCGGCATTCCGCAATCCACTGGTGCTGCAGGCGATCCGGTCGGGGCCAACGCAGGCGATCGCGGTGGCCATGGTGCAATGGACCGGCCCGGCACTGCATGTGCTGGTGGTGGATTGGATGGCGATTCGCGACGAACGCTCCGCCGAGGCCGTCGCCGCCGCGATCGAGGCCGCGCCGCGGCGGCTGTTCGGCGGCGGCACCTCGATCAGCGGCATGATCGACTATGGCGTCGCGCTGTTCCAGCGCGGCGGGTTTGCGGGTGAGCGGCGGGTGATCGACATCTCCGGCGACGGCGCCAACAATATCGGCCGGCCCGCCGAGGATGCCCGTGACGACGCGGTGCGCCGCGGCGTGACGATCAACGGCCTGCCGATCCTGACCATCGAGCCCGACCTCGACATCCATTACCGCGACCAGGTGATCGGCGGCCCCGGCGCCTTTGTCATCGCCATCGACAGCTATGACAGGTTTGCCGACGCGATCCTGCGTAAGCTGATCACCGAGATCGCCACGGACGCCCGCGGCGCGCACGCCACAGCTCAGAGCATGCGGTAGACATTCCACTTCGCCGTGCCGGACACCACGAACGGCTCGAGGTCCTTGCCCCATTGCGCATGCGCCGCGATGGTTCCGAGCTTCGCCCAGGCGCGCTCCAACTCGGCAAGGTCGTCGACCTGCCAGTTGTGCTCCACGGTCGCTTCCAGCGCGCCGATCGAGCCGGTCAGGATCTGGCCCCTGGTGAGGCCCGCCTGCGGCGCGATGGTGGAAGTCCAGTCGCGCAGCATGTCGATGACCTTCTGCTTGTGGCCGAAGCGCGCGTCGATCTGCCAGCGGGCGATCAGCATGGGCGCTCTCCTTTACGATATGTCTGTGTGGCCGCTCAGCCGTCCCACTCCTGCAGCGTGACCTGCCGGGTGATACGCCCACCGGCGATGTCGAGCATGGCCGAGCAGAACACGCGGGTGCCGTCCGGATAGGCACAGGATTCGGTGAAGGCGAGGTGGGTGTCGTCGGCGAGGCCCGCCTCGATGCGGTGGGTCATCGCGCGGCCGCACACATCGTGCCAGTACGCGCCGATGGCCGCGCGGCCGTCGATTTCCAGGGGCGCGCTGGGCGGGTGCTGCCGGTCGATGATGACCATCTTCGCGTCGTCGGCATAAAGGCGCAACAACGCCTCGGCGTCGCGTCCTTCGATCGCCTGCTTCAGCGCGGCGACGCTGATGCGCGGGCTTGATTCGCTCATGCTTCGTCTCCTCCTTGGCAGCCGCATCGTGACGCACCCGCAAGGGGGCCCGCTTCCCGCGAAGGAGCCATCGGTGGCATGGCCCATTGGAGCCATCGAAGGTGCCCGCGGACGACGGCGCGTCGGAGGGGGCACGGGCGCGGTTCGGGCCTGGGTCGTGGACGGTGCGGCCCGGAGCCCGCCCTCATCGCCGCTTTTCATCTGGCAGGGGCGCCTTGCCCCGGTTGCCCGGGCGGAGGCGCCGCATTAGGGTCACCGACTTCGATCAGAGGCCGAGAACACGCACATGCAGCTCACCGCCGAACGCCTGGACCGGATCAGCCCGAGCCAGACCATCGCCATCTCGACCAAGGCACGCGCGCTCAAGGCCACTGGGCGCGACGTGATCAGCCTGTCCGCCGGCGAGCCGGATTTCGATACGCCGCAGAATGTGAAGGATGCGGCCATCCGCGCCATCCAGGCGGGCGAGACGAAATACACCGATGTCGCCGGCACCCTGGCGCTGCGCAAGGCGGTGGCGGAGAAGTTCAAGCGCGACAGCGGCCTGGACTACAAGCCCGAGGAGATCATCGTCTCCACCGGCGGCAAGCAGGTGATCTTCAACGCCATGATCGCCACCATGAACAAGGGTGACGAGGCGATCATCCCGACGCCGTGCTGGGTCAGCTATCCCGACATCGTCTCCCTGGCCGACGGCACGCCGGTATTCGTGCCCTGCGGCCAGAACAACGGCTTCAAGCTGCGCGCCGAGGACCTCGAGGCCGCGATCACGCCGAAGACGAAGTGGTTCTTCCTCAACAACCCCTGCAACCCCACCGGGGCGGCCTATTCCAAGGACGAGCTGCGGGCGATCTGCGACGTGCTGCTGAAGCACCCGGATGTCTGGATCTTCACCGACGATATCTACGAGAAGCTCGCCTATGACGGCTTCAAGCCGGCCACCATCGTGGAGGTGGAGCCGCGCCTGAAGGACCGCACGCTGACCATGAACGGGTGCAGCAAGGCCTATGCCATGACCGGCTGGCGCATCGGCTTCGCCGGCGGGCCGCTGCCGCTGATCAAGGCGCTGGACAAGCTGCAGAGCCAGTCCACCAGCAACACCAGCAGCATCTCCCAGGCCGCCGCCGTCGAGGGCCTGACCGGGCCGCAGGAATTCATCGGCGAGATGGTCGAGGTCTACCGCCAGCGCCGCAACATGGTGGTGGACATGCTGAACAAGGCGCCGGGCCTCACCTGCCACCGGCCCGAGGGGGCGTTCTACGTGTTCCCCTCGGTGCATGGCTGCATCGGCAAGACCAGCAGGGGCGGCGCCCGGATCACCGACGACGAGAGCTTCGTGATCGCGCTGCTGGAGGAGGAAGGGGTGGCCGCCGTGCACGGTGCGGCGTTCATGTATCCCGGCCATTTCCGCATCAGCTACGCCACCGACACGGAAAGCCTGCGCGAGGCCTGCACGCGCATCCAGCGTTTCTGCGAAGGACTGCACTGACGCCATGCCCGCACTCGCCAGCCGCCTGTCGCGGGTCAAGGTTGCCGCGACCGTCGCCATGACCATCAAGGCCCGCAAGTTGCGCGAGGCCGGGGTCAACGTGATCCAGCTGACCATCGGCGAGCCGGATTTCGACTCGCCGCCGCACGCGATCGAGGCCGCGCACCAGGCGGCCCTGGCGGGGGACACGAAATACCCCCCGCAGGACGGCACGAAGCGGCTGAAGGAGGCGGTGCAGCGGAAATTCCGGCGCGACAGCGGGCTGGACTATGCGCTCGACGAGATCATGGTCGCCAATGGCGGCAAGCAGGTCCTGTTCGACGCGCTGATGGCCACCGTGGACGAGGGCGACGAGGTGGTGATTCCGGCGCCGTACTGGGGCGCCTATCCGCTGATGGCGAGCCTGGTGGGCGGCGAGCCGGTGTTCGTGACCTGCCCGCAGAACAACGGCTTCAAGCTGCGGCCCGAGGACCTCGAAGCGGCGATCACGCCGAAGACCAAGTGGCTGATGCTGAACTCGCCGAACAACCCGACGGGGGCGGCCTGCTCGCGCGCGGAGCTGAAGGCGATCGCCGAGGTGCTGCTGAAGCATCCGCATGTCTGGATCATGTGCGACGACATGTATGAGCACCTGGTCTACGGCGACTTCGACTACGACACCCTGGTGGCGGTAGAGCCGCGCCTGCGCGACCGGGTGCTGACGGTCAGCGGCGTGTCCAAGACCTATGCCATGACCGGCTGGCGCATCGGCTTCTGCGCCGGGCCGAAGGACCTGATCCGGGCCATGGTAAACATGCAGGGGCAGGCCACCGCGGGCGTGTCCACCGTTGGCCAGGCCGCCGCCGCCGCGGCGCTGGACGGGCCGCAGGAGCTGGTGGCCGAGCGGGCCGCCATCTATCGCACCCGCCGCGACCTGGTGGTGGACGGGCTGAACGCCATTCCCGGGATTTCCTGCCACCGGCCGGAAGGCGCGTTCTACGTCTACCCGAACATCGCCGGCTGCCTCGGCCGCACCACCGCCGGCGGCAAGAAGATCGAAACCGACGAGGATTTCGCCCTCGCGCTGCTGGACGAGGGCCATGTGGCGCTGGTGCATGGCGCCGCGTTCGGCATGAGCCCCTATCTGCGCATCAGCTACGCCACCGACGATGCCAGCCTGGCCGAGGCGGTGAAGCGCATCGCCGCCTTCGTGGGAGGGTTCAGGTGACTTCGGCCGCCATCCTGCGGGCCGGGCGGGATGACGACGCGGAGGGTTTCATCGCCCTGATCGACGCCTGCTGGGCCGAATATCCCGGCTGCGTGATGGACCTGGACGGCGAAGTGCCGGAACTGCGGGCGCTCGCCAGCTACTACGCCGGGCAGGACGGGGCGTTGTGGGCCGCCGAGGTTGCTGGCCGGGTGGTCGGCATGGTCGCGACCCGGCCGCTGCGCGACGGCGAAGAATCGTGGGAAATCTGCAAGATGTACGCCGCCCGGGAGATGCGCGGCGGCGGCCTCGCGCATGCCCTGATCGAGGCGGCGGAGGCGCATGCCCGCACCCAGGGCGCACAGCGGATGAAGCTGTGGACGGATACCCGCTTCGACCGGGCCCATCGTTTCTACGAGAAGCGCAGCTATGTGCGCTCCGGCCCGATCCGGGCACTGAACGACAAGTCGAACTCCATTGAATTCGCTTACACGAAGCCGCTGGCCGGCGTGCACGTGGAGCGGCTGGATGCCGCCGGAGCGGCCTCAGCCGAGGGCTGCCTGGCATTGATTTTGAAAGAATGTGTCGATAACGACGCCTCCGTGTCGTTCCTGCCGCCGCTGGTGCTCGACAAGGCGGCGGCGTTCTGGCGCCGCATGGCCGCAGACGTGGCCGGCGGCAGGCGCGTTCTGCTGGCGGCGTGGGTGGACGGACTGCTGGCCGGGATCGTGATGCTTGACCTCGACATGCCGGAGAACCAGCCGCACCGCGCCGACCTGCAGAAGCTGCTCGTGCGGCCCGGCATCCGCCGCCGCGGCGTGGGCCGGCTGCTGATGGAACGCATCGAACAGGAGGCACGCGACGAAGGGCGCCGCCTGCTGGTGCTGGACACACGCGCCGGCGACGCGGCAGAGCCGTTGTATCGCGGCATGGGGTGGCAGGAGGCGGGACGCATTCCAGGCTTCGCCGTGAATGCCGACGGTACCCTCGGCGATACCGTGTACTTCTGGAAGAACGTCGGCTGAGCGCGGCCGTCGTGACCGCAGGCACGGGACCGGCAGCACGGGTTGCGATACTGGTCATCGGCGTAAGCCGCTCCGGCAGTTCCGCCCTCACACGCGTGCTCAATCTGCTCGGCGTGGCGCTGCCGGAGGAGCTTCTGGGGCCCGGGCGGGGAAACGAGCGCGGCCATTTCGAGCCGCTCCGGCTGCTCCAACTCAACGACGAGATTCTGCGGTCCCACGGCGCAACCTGGTGGGACCCGATCGCCATTCCGCCGGCCTGGTTTGACGGTCCGCAGGCGGCTGAGTTCGCCGAGCGCGTGGCGGAACGCATTGCGCAGGATTATGGCGACGCGAAGCTGCTGGTGATCAAGGACCCCCGGCTATGCCGGCTCATGCCGATCTACCGGCGCGCCTTGCAGCAGTTGGGGATCGCGCCACGTGGTGTGCTGCCGCTGCGCCATCCCGCCGAGGTGGTGGGTTCGCTGGGCCATCGCGATGGCACCGATCCGCGGACCAGCGAACTGCTGTATGTGCGCGACCTGCTCGGGGCAGAGGCGTTCAGCCGCGATTTCCCACGCGTATGGACCAGCTTCGAGGGATTGCTGGCGGATTGGCGCGGCACGGTGGCGCGGATTGCGGCGGGATTGCAACTGACCTGGCCGAACCCGCCGGAGAGCGTGGCCGCTGCGATCGAGGGCCATCTGGCGCCGGCACTGCGGACATTCGACGTCCGGCGGCATGCCGGGCAGCCGGCTGGTGTCGTGGCCACGGCCGGGGCGCTGTCGCTCGCGCTGTGGCAGGCGGCGCAAGGCGCGATCGATGGCGGCGAGGCGGAGTTGCGGTCCGTATTCGACCCCTTGGGCCTTGTGGTGGGCGAGATCGACCGTCTTAGCGTCCCGCATCTGGACGCGGCGCGCGTCCGGCTCGCCGAGATCGTGGCGGAGCGCGACCAATTGCGCGCTTCGGTCGCCGACCTGCGGGCATTGGGGCCCGACCGGGCATCAGAATGAGGCGCATGCCTCGCTGACGACGAGCCCGACGGAGTCCTGGACAAACTGCGCCTTGTATTCCGTGCGAATGGCATCGAGCCGCTGGAAGGTGTCGGGCGATGCTTCGGTGACGATTTCCACCACCGTTGACGGCTCGGAGATCACGCGCCCGGTAGCGCGCTGGCGCCACTGGCCATAGCCGTCCAGCACGGTCAGCCCATCGGGAAAGCGGGGCGTGACGGCGGCGGCCAGGAAATCCCGCCATGCCACGTCGCCCACTTTGCCGCCCCCGCGCAACGAGCGCCCGAACAGAAGCTGGACGGTGATCGCGGGGTCGCCGCGCATACCGGCACAGCGCGCCGCCGGCGGCGAGGCGGCGCAGGCCGCCAACACCAAGGCAAGCGTGAGGCAGGCCAGACCATTGGCTCGGCGCATGACCGGAAGAACGACCTCGGCACCCGTGCGATGCGCGATACCGCCAGCACGGCCGATGCGGTCATATGCGGTTTCCTTCCGGTGCCGACCGCTCACTTGGCAGCGGTCGACGGCTGCTTTTCGGGCGTTGACATTGCCGGCGCCACCGCCCGGCCTTTGCCCTTGATCCGCTCGCGGATGCCTTGGAAGACCACGTACAGAAGCGGGATGACGAAGATTCCCAGAAAACTCGCCGCGATCATGCCGGCGAAGACGGGTGTTCCGACATTGCGCCGCGCCAGCATGCTGGGGCCGGTGGCGACGACCAGCGGCAATAGCCCGAGGATGAAGGCGAAGCTGGTCATCATCACCGCGCGGAACCGCGCCCGGGCCCCCTCTGCGGCCGCTTGCAGCAGCGGCTGGCCCTTTTCGCGCGCCTCCTTGGCGAACTCCACGATCAGGATGCCGTTCTTGGCCGCAAGCCCGATCAGCACCACCAGGCCGATCTGGCCGTAGAGGTCAAGCGTCAGGCCCAACAGCACGATGCCTACGAATGAGCCGAGGATGCCCACCGAGACCGATAGCAGGACCGGCACCGGAATGGTCCAGCTCTCGTACAGCGCCACGAGGAACAGGTAGGCGAACAGCACGGCGAAAGCCAGGATGATGCTGGTCTGGCCGCTGGCGCGCTTTTCCTGGAAGGCGGTGTCGGTCCAGGTGCCGCGGAAGCCCGGCGGCAGCGTGCGCGCGGCCACCGCCTCCATCGCTGCCAGTGCCTCGCCGGAGGAAACGCCCGGCGCGGGTTCGCCCTGGATGGTCACGGCGCGCAGATTGTTGAAGCGGATCAGCGCCTGCGGACCGAGCACGACGCGCGGCTCGACCAGGCTGCGCAAGGGGACCATCTCGCCCGTGCTGCTGCGCACGTTGATGCGGTTGATGTCGTTGATCGAGGCGCGGTCCTCGGCCTCGGCCTGCACCTGGACCTGCCAGGTGCGGCCGAAAAGATTGAAGTCGTTGACGTAGTAGCCGCCCAGGTTGGTCTGCAGCGCCTGGAACAGCGACGTCAGCGGAATGCCCAGCACCTGCGCCTTGTCGCGATCGATGTCGAGGAAGATCGAGGGGGCGGAGGCGGTGAACGTGCTGTAGACGCGGTTGAGCTGTTTGTCCTGGTTCGCCGCGATGATCAGCCCGCGCAGCACTTGCGCCATGGCCTTCGGGTCGCCTCCGGTGACGTCCTGCAGCACGTAGGTGAAGCCGCCACCGGTACCCAGGCCGAGGATCGGCGGCGGGGCGATGGGCACCACGCTGCCGTCGCGGATCGAGCGGAACTGTTGGGCAAGGCGGGCAATGATTGCGTCCGCGCCGTTTTGCGGTCCCGGCCGCTCTTCGAACGGCTTGAGGCTCACGATGAAGAATCCGGCGTTGGGTTGCGAATAGTTGTCGATGAAGTTGAGGCCGGCCACCGCGGTGTAATCGGCGACCGCGTCTTCCTTGGCGAGGATGCCCTCGACCTGCTTGACCACGTCCAGCGTGCGGCCAACCGAGGCGCCGTCAGGGAGTTGCATCACCACGAAGAATGCGCCCTGGTCTTCCTGCGGCACGAAGCCGGTCGGCGTGATCTTGCCGAGGCCGATCACACCCGCGAAGGCGAGCGCCACGACCGGGACGCTGATGATGGCAAAATGCACGAGGCGGGCGACAATGGCGCCATAGCCGTCGCGCACGCGATCGATGAAGCGCATCACGATGCCGATCGGTCCACGGCGCGGCCCGTGATGCGCCTTCAGCAGGATGGCGCACAGCGCCGGCGAGAGTGTCAGCGCATTGATGGCGGACAGGAACATCGACACCGATACCATCACGGCGAACTGGCGGAACAACTCGCCGGAGATGCCGGAGATGAAGCCGATCGGCACGAACACGGACAACAGGACGAGCGTGATGGCGATGATGGGGGCCGTGATCTCGCGCATCGCCTCCTTCGTCGCGTCCGCCGGCGACATCTCTGGATGCAGTTCCAATTTGTGCTCGACTGCTTCCACCACGACGATGGCGTCGTCCACCACGATGCCGATGGCCAGCACCACCGCGAGCAGCGAGACCGTGTTGGCCGAGTAGCCGATGGCGTTCATCACGATGAAGGCGCCGATCAGGCTGACCGGCACGGCCACGGTGGGAATCAGGGTGGCGCGGAAGCTGCCGAGGAACAGGTAGACCACGAGCACGACCAGCACGAAGGCTTCGACCAGTGTCTTCTGCACCTCGTGGATGGTGGCGGTGACGAAGGTGGTGGGGTCGTAGGTGACCTTCCAGGCGAGGTCTTCGGGGAAGCCGCGCTCCAACTCGGCGAGGTTGCCGCGGATGGCCGCCAGTGTCGTGATCGCGTTCGCGCCTGGCGACTGATAGACGCCGATGATGGTGGCGGCCTTGCCGTTCAGCCTGGTATCGCGGTCCATGTTGGCCGCGCCGAGTTCCAGCCGCGCCACGTCGCGCAGGCGCAGCACGGAACCGTCCGGATTGGTCCGGATGACGATCTGGCCGAATTCATCGGCCGTGGTCAGGCGTCCCTTGGTCTGGATATTGAGCTGGAGTTGCTGGTCATTGCTGATCGGGCGGGCGCCGATGCGGCCGACCGCGGCCTGGACGTTCTGGCTCTGGATGGCCTGGATGATGTCGTTGACGCTGAGCCCGAGGCCGGTGAGGCGGTCGGTCTGGATCCAGACCCGCATGGCGTAGTCCTGCGGGCCGAACAGGGTGGCGTCACCGACCCCTGGCGTGCTCCTGATCCGGTCCAGCAGGTTGATCGTGACGTAGTTGGAGACGAACAGCGAGTCCTTCGTTCCCTTCGGCGAATAGACGGAGATCACCCCCAGCAGCGCCGAGTTCTGCTTCTTCACCGTGACACCCTGCTGGCGGACATCCGATGGCAGTTTCGCCAGCGCAGTCTGCACACGGTTGTTGACGTTCACGGTGTTGATGTCGGGGTTGGTTCCGAGCTCGAACGAGACGGTGAGCGAATAGCTGCCGTCGTTGCCGGACACGCTCTTCATGTAGATCATCTTGTCGACGCCGACGACCTGCGCCTCGATCGGCTGGGCGATCGTGGCCTCGACGACGGCGGCGGAGGCACCGGGGTAGCTGGTCGTCACGGATACCTGCGGCGGCACGATGTCCGGGTACTGCGCGATGGGGATGACGAACAGCGACAACAGGCCGGCGATCGTCGTGACGATGGCGATGACGATGGCCAGCCTGGGCCGGTCGACGAAGACCGAGGAGATCACGGGCTAACCTCCCGCCGCCGGAGCCAGCGGCGTGGCGATGACCGCGGCGCCGGGCCGCAGGCTCTGCAGGCCTTGCACGACCACCTGCTCGCCGCCTTTGAGGCCGTCGTTGACGATGACATCGCGGCCGGTCTCGCCGCCGGTCCTGATGCGCCTGACCACGGCCTTGCCGCCCTCGACGATGAAGACATAAATGCCTTCCTGGTCCGCGATCAGGGCCGCCTGCGGCACGACCACCATCTGTTCCGGCTTGTCGCCCTGGACCAGAACGCGGACGAACTCCCCGTCCACGAGGACGCCGGTGGGATTGGGCACGCTGGCACGCACCAGCAGCGTATCGGTGGCCTTGTCGACGCTGACATTGACGAACGTGATGCGGCCGCGCTGGTCATAGGTCGAGCCATCGGCGAAGCGGATGACAGCCTCTATCGCGTTGACATCCACCTGGCCGCCAGCCTGGCGCATGCGCAGGAACTCCCGGTTGCTGACCGGGAAGGTCACGTACATCGGGTCCTCGCTGACAATCTGGGCGAGGGTGCCGCTGTCCGGCCCCACGACGTTGCCCTTGGTGACGAGGGTGCGGCCGATCTTGCCGGTGATCGGGGCAGTGATGGCGGTGTAGCCGAGATTGATCGTAGCGGTTTGCAGGGCGGCTTCCGCGACGATGACCTGGCCCTGCGCGCTTTGTTCGGCCGCCACGCGCTGGTCGCGGATCGCAACGGATACGGCGCTGGTCTTGACCAGTTCTTCGGCGCGCTGGCGCTCCAGGGTGGCATTCGCATACTGCGCCTGCGCCTGGACCAGGTTGCCGCGGGCCTGCAGCACGGCGGCCTCGAACGGCGGCCGCTCGATCTGATACAATTTATCGCCCTCTTTCACGGTCGAACCTTCCGTGAACAGGACGGCTTCCAGGAATCCGGTGACGCGGGCGTGGATGTCGACGCGCTGGATGGCCTCCACCCGGCCGACGAAGTCCAGGCCCTTGGTCACGTCCTGCTTGGCGGCAATGACAGTCCCGACCATGGCCGCCTGCGGGGCCGCCGCGGGCTGGGCGAACGCGGGCTGGGCGAGGCACATGGCAAGGGCGGCAGCGTAGTGCAGGCGGCGCATGCTGGTTCTCCGTCGACTGGCCGTTCAAACAAATAGCATGGATTTGCCGCGGAGCGTGGAATCGTGGCGCCGGACATGTCCCGGGCCAGCGATGCCGGGATTGCGGCGAAAAACGCCAGGCGCACAGGGGCGGGCGGACGAGTTGGCAGCCGGGCGAGGCGGGCGTTACGATGTCGTGTGCGGCCCATGCGTGGCCAGCAGGCAGGAAGCAGAAGCATGTCCGAATCACCCGTGATTGCCGCAAGGGCACCCATCAAGGTCACCGTGGAGGCCGGGAAGTCGTATTATTGGTGCGCTTGCGGCAAGAGCGGCACACAGCCCTTCTGCGACGGCTCCCATAAAGGCGGGCCGTTCACGCCCGTGCATTACAAGGCCGAGAAGGATGGCGACGTGTGGTTCTGCGCCTGCAAGCACAGCGGCCACCGGCCGCTCTGCGACGGCACGCACAAAACCGTTTAAGGCGGCGGCTCGGGACAAGGCAAAAGGCGGAACGGCATGAACCGGCTGGACGAGACCGCGCGCGGCGTTTTCATCATTGCCGTGACGCCGTTCCGCGACGACGGCGCGCTCGACCTGGCGGGCACGGATGGGCTGGTGGAGTTCTATCTGGAGCGTGGCGCCACCGGCCTGACCATCCTGGGCATGATGGGCGAGGCGCCAAAGTTGTCCGGCGCGGAGGCGTTGGTTTTCACGCGGCGTGTCGTGCAGCGCGTGGCCGGCCGTGTGCCAGTGGTGGTCGGCGTGTCCAGCCCGGGCTTCGCGGCGATGCGAGACCTCTCGACGGCGGTGATGGAGGGGGGCGCGGCCGGGGTGATGGTGGCGCCGCAACCCAATCTGCGCACGGACGATGCCATCTTCGGCTATTTCCGCCAGGTGGCGGAGACGCTGGGCGATATCCCCTGGGTGCTGCAGGACTTTCCGCAGGCCAATGGCGTGCAGATCGCACCGGGCGTGATCCGCCGCGTGGTCGATGCGCTGCCGACCTGCGTGATGCTGAAGCACGAGGACTGGCCCGGGCTGGCCAAGATCTCGGCGCTGCGCGACGTGCCGGACATGCGCCGCATCAGCATCCTGGTGGGCAATGGCGGGCTGTTCCTGCCCGAGGAACTGCGCCGCGGCGCCGACGGGGCGATGACCGGGTTCGCGTTTCCCGAAATGATGGCAGGCGTCGTGGCCGCGCACGAAGCCGGCGACCCCGGCCGAGCCGCCGACATCTTCGACGCCTATCTGCCGCTGGCGCGCTACGAGCAGCAGCCGGGACCGGGGCTGGCGGTGCGCAAATTCGTGCTGGCCAGGCGCGGCGCGATTCCGTCCGCTGCGCAGCGCGCGCCGCGGGTGACGCTGACGGCGCGCGACATCGCCGAGGTGGAGTTCCTGCTGGCCCGGCAGGAGAAGCGGCTGCGGGAGATCGGCTGAGCCGCAGGGCTCAGCCGTGCCACCACTTGCCGCCAAGCACGATGCCGCGGCAGGCCAACTGCTCGTCGCTGTCCAGCGTCTCGCCCACCACGTCCATGAAGGTGAACTTTCCCCGTTCCATCTCCAGGATGGTGGCGTCGCCCAGCAGCCCGGGCTTCAGCGTGCCGCGGTCCTGCACTCGCACCGCGCTGGCGGCGTTGATGGTGCTGGCGCGGATCACTTCGTTCAACGGCACGCCCATGCGCAGGAACTTCGACATGGTGACCAGCATGTTGTAGGCGGGCCCGCCGATCGAGGTCAGGTGCACGTCGGACGAGATCACGTCCGGCAGGAAGCCGTTCTTCAGCATGGCCATGGCGGTCTCGAACCCGAACGAGCCGCGGCCATGGCCGATGTCGAAGATCACGCCGCGGGCGCGGGCGTCCAGCACGTCCTGTTCCACGCTGCCGTCGGCGGCGGCGGGGGCGTTGGGGAAGGGGCGGAAGCAATGCGTCAGGATGTCGCCGCCGCGCATCAGCTTCATCACCTCGCTGCGGGGCGGCGGCGGCGCGTCCAGATGGCTCATCAGCGGCAGGCCCATATGCTCGGCCACTTCCAGCGCCATCTGCATGGGGACGATGCCGAGCGCGCCGGAGGTGCCGCCGCCCACACGCACCTTGATGCCGACGATGAGGTCGGCCTGCTCCTTGGCCACGGCCAGGCAGACGCGGGAGTTGACCAGCCGCAGGTCGCTGCACTCGCCGAAGCTCACCTCCCAGTGCAGGCCGAAGATGCCGGGGAACGCGATATTCAGGAACGGCAGGATGCGCACGTCCGACCGCTCGATGACGTGCTTGCGGAACCCGTGGATGTTGCCCGGGCCGGCCGAGCCGGCGTCCACCAGCGTGGTGCAGCCGCTGAAGCGCGCGTAGTCGTCGGGGTCCACGCCGAGCGAGGTGCCGCCCCAATAGACATGGGTGTGCAGGTCGATCAGCCCGGGCACCACCATCTTGCCCGACACGTCGCGGGTCTCGGCGGCGGGGCCGAGGTCCTTGCCGATCGCGGCCACCTTGCCGCCGGCGAACGCGACATCGAGCGCCTCGTTCAGGTTCTGCGCCGGGTCGATCACACGACCGCCTTGCAACACGAGATCGAACATCCGGCCGCCTCCATCCTTGCGTCTTTTGCGTCCGCCGATGGTCGGCGGACGGAAAGATTTACGCAACCCCTCCCCAAGCGGCGCGGACCGTCGCACACTGGCCGCTTCATGCTCAGGAGGCGCCGATGTCAACGGCAATGGTCCTTGACGACCCCCGCATCAATTCCCGCATCGTTACGGCATATCGCCAGCGCACGCCCGGCTCGGCCGACCTGGCGCGCCAGGCCGCGGACCTGCTGCCGAGCGGCATCACGCACGATGCCCGCCATGTCGACCCGTACGGCATCTACGTGGCCCGCGCCCAGGGGCCGCATAAATGGGACGTGGACGGCAACCGCTACGTCGATTTCTTCGGCGGACATGGCGCGCTGATCCTCGGCCATGGCCACCCGACGGTGGCCGCCGCCATCGCCGAAGCGGCCGCGGAGGGCTCGCAGTTCGGCGCCAGCCACCCCCGCGAGATCGGCTGGGCGCGGGCGATCCAGCGGCTGATCCCCTCGGCCGAGCGGGTGCGTTTCACCAATTCGGGCACCGAGGCCACGCTGATGGCCGTGCGCCTGGCGCGCGCCTTCACCGGGCGATCGACGCTGCTGCGCTTCAAGGGCCATTTCCACGGCTGGCACGATCACATGACCAGCGGCTACTCGAACCATTTCGACGGCTCGCCGACTCCCGGCGTGCTGCAAGGGATCGCCGACAAGACAGTGCTGGTGAGCCCCGGCGACATCGATGCGGTGGCGGCGGTATTGAAGACCAACCCGGACATCGCCGCGATCATCCTGGAGCCCACGGGCTCGTCGTTCGGCCAGGTGCCGCTGAAGCCGGAGTTCCTGCATGGCCTGCGCGCGCTGACCCAGGCGCACGGGGCGTTGCTGATCTTCGATGAGGTGGTGACCGGCTTCCGCACGTCGCGTGGTGGCGCCCAGGTGGCGTTCGGCATCCGGCCGGATCTTTCCAGTTTCGCGAAAATCGTCGCCGGCGGCATGCCCGGTGCGGCGGTGGCGGGGCGCAAGGACATCCTGGACCTGCTGGACTTCGCCGCCGCGGCCGCTGCCGGGCGCGAGAAGATCGGCCATCCCGGCACGTTCAACGCCAACCCGGTGTCGGCCGCAGCCGGCATCGCGGCGCTGACGATCCTGGCCGAGACCGATGCGAACGATGTCGCTTCGGCCCGCGCCGCGGAACTGCGCGCCGGGCTCAACGAGGTGCTGACGCAGGAGCGGGTGCCCTGGGCGGTGTACGGCACCACCTCCGGCTTCCATCTGTTCATGAACCCGCAGGGCCGCGACATCACGCCGGCGACGTTCGACCCGCATGCCGCCAGCATGGACGAGTTGAAGGCCCAGCCGGCGCAGCTCTCCGCGCGCATGCGGCTGGCGATGCTGGTGAACGGGGTGGACCTGAATCCGCGCCTGGGCGGCTTCACCTCGGCGGCCCATCAGGCCTCGGACATCGCGGACACCGTTGCCGCCTTCCGCGAGTCCATCCGCATGCTGCGCGCCGAGAACGAACTGCCCGCCTGAAGGAAACGACATGAACGACGAGGATCTGGGCTTCCTGCCCGCGACCGAACTTGCGCCGATGATCCGGCAGAAGAAGATCTCGCCGGTGGAGGTCGTCTCGACCATCCTGGCGCGCATCGAGCGGCTGGAGCCGAAGGTCAACGCTTTTGCTTTCCTGGCCGGCGATCAGGCGATGGATGCGGCCCGCAAGGCCGAGGCGGCGCTGATGAGCGGGGGGCCGATCGGACCGCTGCACGGCGTGCCCGTCACCATCAAGGACCTGGCCTGGACGAAGGACATGCCGACCCAGTCCGGCAGCCGGATCATGCAGGGCAATCGCCCGCCGATCGACACGCCGGTGGTGACTCGCTTGCAGGATGCCGGTGGCGTCGTGCTGGGCAAGACCACCACGTCGGAGTTCGGCTGGACCGGCGTCAGCCGCTGCCCGCTGACGGGGATCACGCATAACCCGTGGAAATTCGGCTACAACGCCGGCGCTTCCTCGGCCGGCGCGGGGGCGGCGTCGGCGGCCGGCTACGGGCCATTGCACCAGGGCAGTGATGGTGCGGGGTCGGTGCGCATGCCCTCGCATTTCTGCGGCATCTACGGGCTGAAGCCGACCTTTGGCCGGGTGCCGTACCATCCCGTGGGCGCCGGCGACTACACCTCCCATATCGGGCCGATGACGCGCACGGTGGCGGACTCGGCGCTGATGATGGCGGTGATGGCCGGACCGCATCCGCTGGACCACACGACATGCGAAACGTGGCCGGCGGACTATCTGGGCCGGCTGCACGACGGCATCGCCGGGCGCCGGATCGCCTTCAGCCCCGATCTCGGCCATGCACGCGTCGATCCCGACGTCGCCGCACTGGTGCGCAGTGCCGCCGAGCGTTTCGCTGCCGCGTCCGGCGCTGTCATGGAGGAGGTGACGCCGCATTGGGGGCCGAAGGGGCCGGAACTCGCCCGCGGGTTCTGGTCGGCGCACATGACGCGCCTGCAACGCTATCTGCCGGAGTGGGCGGACAAGATGGACCCGGGCCTGGTGGCCTGCATCCGTGAGGGGGCCGACGTCACGATGTCCGGCTATCAGGCGCTGCGCGAGCGCAAGATGGCGTATATCGCGGACATCCAGATGTTCTTCGAGGACTGGGATTTCCTGGTCACCCCCACCGTGTCCGTGGCCGCCTTCCCGGCGGAGCGGCTGCAGCCCGCGCACTGGCCCGAACACCCATGGGACTGGCTGAGCTGGGCGGAGTTCTCCTATCCGTTCAACATGTCCTGGAATCCCGCGGCCACCGTGCCCTGTGGCTTCACGGCGGAAGGGCTGCCGGTGGGGCTGCAGATCGTCGGCAAGCGCTTCGACGACCTCGGCGTGTTCCAGGCCTCGGCGGCGTTCGAGAAGGTGCTGCCCTGGGCGGACAAGCGGCCGAAGCTCGGCTAGGCGATCGACCGGAGGACGGCCTCGGTGTCCTGCCCCAGCGGGACACTGGGGGCGTCGTCCGCGCGCTCGCAGCCATGCAGGCGCAAGGGAGACTCCGCGATCACCAGGCGACCGTGCTGCGGATGGTCGATCCAGCGCAGCGCGCCGCGGGCGTGCAGATGCGGGTCGTCGACGACCTCGCGCAACGTGCGCACGGGGGCGGAGGGCACGTGGTGGCGCATCAGCCGCGCGAACGCTTCCGCCTTCGTGAGCGTGGACATGCGCGCGCCGATACAGGCGTCGATCGCCTCCATGGCGGCGACACGGCCCTTGTTGGTGCCATAGCGCGGGTCGTTGCCGAGTTCCGGCATGTCCAGTGCCTTCGTCAGCGAAGCGAAATGCTTGTCGTTGCTGCACAGGATGGCAACGAAGCCGTCCTTGGCGGGATAGACGTTGTACGGGCAGATCGACAGGCCGCCATGGCGATTTCCGGTGCGGCCAACCTCGCCGCCGCCCGCGCGGAACAACGTGCCGAGATTGGACGTCAGGGAGAAATAGGCCGCCTCCAGCATGGCGATCTCGACCATCTGGCCGAGGCCGGAGCGGGTGCGTTCGAACAGCGCCGTCACCACCGCGGCGTAGACGTGCGTGCCGGCGAGGAAGTCGCACAGGGTCGCACCCGTCTTGACCGGCGGCTGGTCCGCAAAGCCTGTGATCCCCAGGATCCCTGACATCGCCTGCACGCTGAGGTCCATGGCGGGATAGTCGCGGTATGGTCCGTCGATGCCATAGCCGGAGCTGCAGGCGTAGATCAGGCGCGGGTTGCGTTCGCGCAGCACGTCCCAGCCGAGGCCGAGGCGGGCCATGACGCCGGGCGTGAAATTCTCCACCAGCACATCGGCGCTGTCCGCCAGCTTCAGCACAGTGGCCACACCCTCCGGCGTCTTCAGGTCCAGCACCACGCTGCGCTTGTTGCCGTTCAGCATGGCGAAGGGCAGGTCGGAGCCACTGGCGCGACGGCGGAGATGCTCGCCGCCGGGCGGCTCGATCTTGATCACCTCGGCGCCGTTGCGCGCCATCATGAACGTGGCGTAGGGGCCGTTATAGACCTGCGTGAGGTCGATGACGCGCACACCGGCGAGCGGCGGCGGGCGCTTTGTGGCCTGGCTTGCGTCGGGCATGGCGTGCTGCGTCCCACTTCCAGAAGGTCCAAGGTGCGTCCGCATCGCTGCGGCGGGAACGGTGGGAGCCGCGGCGAACGCGTGTCAAGCTGGGGCGGGTGTGGCTGCTCCACGGCCGGCTTTCGGGCAGACTGCCACCTGTGATGGCGAAAGGAGTGCTGACCATGCCGACCGACGCCACCGAGGCCGCGATCCGGCTGCGTCCGATCGGCGTGCTGTCCACCCCCTGGCGCAGCGTCGCGGCGTGTCCGCGCAACGGGCGGCAACCGGATCCGCCGCCGCTCTGCCACGCAACGGTGTTCGATGAGTTCATTCCCGGCCTGCAAGGACTGGACGGTTTCAGCCACCTGATCCTGCTCTACTGGATGGATCACGCGCGCGAAGCCGAACTGGTGTTCACGCCGCCCTTCGATACCCAGCCGCGCGGCGTATTCGCCACCCGTGCGCCGCGCCGGCCGAATCCGATCGGCCTGTCGGTCGTTGCCTTCGACGGCTTCGACGCACCCGGGCGGCTGCGCGTCCGCTACCTCGATTGCCTTGATGGCACGCCGCTGCTCGACATCAAGCCGTACCTGCCGACCACGGATGCCGAGCCTGATGCCGACATGGGGTGGCTCGCCCGGCACGCGACGCTGCGCCCGCGCGGGTAGCCTCCTACCCGCGTGCGACCATGGGCAGGGCGCCGTCCTGCCGCTAGCATTTGCACTGCAGAACGGGAGGACAGCATGGCCGAGATCATCGACGCGCCGCAGGGCGGCTACCGCTTCATCAAGGGCGTGTTCCAGTATTCCGCCGGTGTCGCGGCCCTGCCGGGCTATCGCGTCGAGCGCGTGCGCTTCGCCAATCCCGTCCCGCTGCTGCAGGGCTTCGCCCGCATTGCCGAGACGTTGCGCGCCGCCGGCCGACCGCTGGCCGCCTTCTGCGCCTGCGAGCTTCGTTCTCCCGCACCGTTCACCGAGCAGGGCTTCCTCGACTTCAACAAGGCGTACGCGGGTGTACTGAGCGAGTGGGGCCTGCTCGCCCGCGGTGACAATCCCGTGGCCCGCGCCAATGTCTGCCCGGCGATCGACCCGCCGGCGACCCCGGGCTTCCACGCGTTCTCATACACCGTGCCCGATGCCGCCGCCGCGCCGTCCTTCGTCATCGCCGGCAGCGGCGAGGTGGAGGAGGGCAGGGGCAACTATCGCGATTTCACCGTGGCGCTCGGTGACATCTCGCCGGCAGGGATCCGCATGAAGGCCGACTGGGTGCTGGGCGAGATGGAACGGCGCATGGCCGCCCTGGGCTTCGGCTGGGCCGACACGACGGGCGTGCAGGTCTACACCGTGCACGACATCGCCCCGTTCCTGCCCGACGCGCTGGTCCGCCGCGGCGCCGCGCGCCATGGCGTGACCTGGCAGTTCCATCGCCCGCCAGTGGTGGACCTGGAATATGAAATGGACTGCCGGGGCGTGCACAGCGAGCGCGTGGTGGCAGGCTGAAGCAGGCCCGCTGCGCCGCCCCGGGCCGGTTCAGCCGCCGCGCAGGCTGACTCCTTCAGGGAACTTGCGGCGATATTCGTCCACCGCGGTCTCCATGGTCACAAAGGTGGCGCCCTCGCGGCGCAGTGTCTCGATCATGTGTTCGAGCATCAGCATCCGGTGCCCGCGCCCGATCACGTGCGGGTGGAACGTATAGGTCAGGATGCCCCAGTCATTGTGCTTCTTCATGTAACGGAATTCGTTGATGAAGTTCTCGATCACCATGCGCGCGTTCATGTTCCCCGGCAGGATGCCGGCGTCCGAGCGCGTGTATTCGAAATGCGGGTAGTCATCGAGCGACCAGCTGATCGGCATTTCCACCAGCTTGGTGTCCGCCCCGAAGACCAGCGGCTCCAGCAGCGTGATCTTGTCCCCGTTGCGCGCCTGATAGGGGATGTAGTCATGCCCCATCATGCTGCTGTCATAGACGAAGCCGTGCTTCAGCAGCAGGTCGATGCTGTGCGGACTGAGGTCCCAGGCCGGCGAGCGGTAGCCGCGCGGCGCCCGTCCCGTCAGCCGGATGATCGACTCGTTGCCGCGCACCAGCTCCTGCTCCTCGCCCTCGGCGCCGAGCGTGGAGGGAACGCGGTGCGTCCAGCCATGGTTGCCGATCTCGTGCCCGGCCGCATACACGGCGGCGACGCAGGATGGGTAGCTGTCGATGGTGTGGCCCGGGATGAACCAGGTGGTGGGAATGCGCTCGGCATTCAGCAGCGCAAGGATTCGCCTGGTGGCGGCGATGCCGAAATCGCCGCGCGAAATCGCCGTAGGCGTCACATTGTTGCGCGCGATGGCGGAGGAGGTGTTGTCGTGATCGAAGGTGAGGCAGACGAACAGATCGGCCATGCCGGGTCTCCTGGTTGTCGTGGAACGTGTCAGCGCAACACGGGTGGAGCGTCCATCCCGTCGCGATAGCGTGTGGCCAGCCAGCCGCCATCCACCACCAATACCTGGCCGGTGATGAAGCCGGCGTCGTCCGAGCACAGGAACGCGGCCGCCGCCGCGATGTCCTCGGGCTGGCCGTTGCGGCCCAGCGGGGTCATGTCGGTCATCTGGCTGCGGAACCAGGCACTGCTCTCGATGCGCCGGCGCGTCATGCCGGTCTCGATCAGGCCGGGCGAGATTGCGTTGACGCGAATGCCTGCGGGCCCGTAATCGGCGGCCATCTGCCGGGTGATGCCGATCACGCCGGCCTTGGCGGCGGCATAGGCGGCGCTGCCGGGAAACCCGGTCATGCCGAAGATCGAGGCGATGTTGACGATGGCGCCGCCGGCCGGCATGCGCAGGACCGCGGCGCGCGACATCCTGAACACGCTGCGCAGGTTCATGTCCAGGAACCGGTCGAGCTCGGCGTCGTCGGTGTCTCCGGCGCGGTGCGATCCGCCGATTCCCGCATTGTTGACCAGCACCCGCACGCTGCCATGCCGGGCGATGGCATGGTCCAGGATGGCCGCGGGGGAGTCGGCCGAAGCGACATCGGCGACCATGGTCTCGACCGGCGTGCCCTGGGCCTGCGCCAGCGCGGCGGTGGCGGCAAGGTCCTCGGCCTTCACGTCGACCGCCAGCACCGGCGCACCCTCGCGGGCCAGGCGCAGCGCGATGGCGCGCCCGATGCCGCCGGCAGCCCCGGTGACCACGGCCGGCTGTCCGCTCAGCCTCGATAAGCCCATCGGGCCGGGTGACGCCATGCGCAGGCCTCCGTCGCGTTGATCTTTCCGGAGCCGAGCATCGGGCGGCGGAGCTTGTCCTGTCAAAGCCGCACATCGGTGGACGGGCCGGTGTGGGGGGTGTAGCCTTTGGCGCAACGACGGGACGGAATCGCGAGGGAGGCGTGTGGCCATGAAGGGGGTAACCCCCGGCGGCATCGACTGCGACGTCCACCCGGCCGTACCTGGAATGGCTGCGCTGTTGCCGTATCTCGATGACTACTGGCGCGAGCAGGTCGTCACGCGAGGGATCGATGGCCTCGGCCTTGCCTCCTTTCCCCCCGGCATCGCGGCGAACGGGCGCGCCGACTGGCGGCCACCCAAGGGCCTGCCGGGTGGCGACCTCGAAATGCTGCGGGCCCAGGCGCTGGGTGCGTTCGGCACCAAAGCGGCCATCTGCAACCCGCTCTATGGTGTGCAGGCGCTCCACAACCCGCATTTCGCCACCGCGCTCGCGCGGGCCATGAACGACTGGATGGCCGCCGAGTGGCTGGACCGCGAACCGCGCCTGCGTGCCTCCATCGTCATCGCCCCGCAGGATCCCGAGCAGGCGGTGGCGGAGATCGACCGCCGCGCCAGCGACCGCCGCTTCGTGCAGGTGCTGCTGCTGGCCATGGGCGAGACGCTGCTGGGCAAGCGCGTGCACTGGCCGATCTATGCGGCGGCCGAGCGGCATGGCCTGCCGATCGGCATTCATGCCGGCAGCACCGCGCACCACGCGACCACCGGAAATGGCTGGCCCTCATACTACATCGAGGATTATGCCGCCCAGGCGCAGGCCTTCCAGGCGCAGCTTCTGAGCCTCGTGCACGAAGGGGTGTTCGTCAAATACCCCGGCCTGACCGTGGTGCTGATCGAATCCGGCTTCACCTGGCTGCCCGGCTTCATGTGGCGTGCCAACAAGACCTGGCGCGGTGTGCGGGCGGAAGTGCCGTGGGTGGACCGCCCGCCGGCCGAGCTCATTCGCGACCATGTGCGCGTGACCCTGCAGCCGACCGACGCGCCGCCCGACGCGGCCAGCCTGGAGAAGGTCATCGACCAGATCGGTTCGGACCGGATGCTGCTGTTCTCGACCGATTACCCGCATTGGCATTTCGAGGGCATGAAGGCGTTTCCCGCCGGGTTCCCGGCCGGGCTGAAGCAGCGCGTGCTCGTGGACAACCCGCTGGCAACCTATCCGCGATTGAAGGAGACGCTTCAATGAGGAACGGTCAATGAGCCCCGATGGCGGCCGTGCGGTTGGCGCGCCGGTGCTGGAGCGGCAGTCGCGCTCCAGGCTGAGGGTCATCGATTGCGACGTGCATCATGCGTTGCGATCGCCGAAAGACCTGCATCCGTACTTGTCGCGCCGCTGGCGTGAGCACCTCGATACCTACGGCCACCGGCATCCCGTGCCGTTCGTGGGCTCGTCGCCCTATCCCAAAGTGGCACCGGCGCTGTCGCGCACCGATTCCTGGCCGCCCGATGGCGGGCCGCCCGGCTCGGATCTCGCGTTCCTGCGCGCGCAGTTGCTCGACCGCTACAACATCGAATACGGCATGCTGCATCTGCTGACGCCGCAAGGCATGGATCAGCGCAACCAGGAATTCGGCACCGCCATCTGCCGCGCCGTCAACGAGTGGCAATACGAGAACTGGACGCAGAAGGAACGGCGCCTGAAGGCCGCGATCGTGGTTCCCGGCGAGGATGCCGAGGCGGCGGTGGCGGAAATCGAGCACTGGGCAGGCAACCCGGATTTCGTGCAGATCTCGATGGTCACCCACACCATCGAGCCGTTGGGCCGCCGCCGCTACTGGCCGATCTACGAGGCTGCGTCGCGCCACGGCCTGCCGGTCGGGTTGCACACATCGGGCTTCAACGGCCACGCCATCAGCGGCGCCGGCTGGCCGTCGTACTATGTGGAGGAGCAGCACGAGGTGGCATTGTCGCAACAGGCAGTCGTGATCAGCCTGGTGTGCGAAGGCGTGTTCGAGCTTTTCCCCAGCCTCAAGGTCGTGATCGTCGAGGCCGGCTTCGCCTGGGTGCCGTCGGTGGCGTGGCGCCTCGATCGGCAATGGGCGCGCATGCGCGAGGAAGTGCCGCATCTGACGCGGCCGCCGTCCGAATACATCCGCAAGAATCTGTGGTTCACCACCCAGCCGGTGGATGAGCCCGAGCGCCCCGAGGATCTGCGTGCCGTGCTGGATTGGCTGGGCTGGGACCGCGTGCTGTTCGCCACCGATTACCCGCATTGGGATATGGACAATCCGGAATTCGCGTTCAAATGCCGGATGACCGATGCCGAACGGCGCATGGTCTATAGCGGCAACGCGCGCGCGGTGTACGGGCTGGCCTGAGCATGGCGCGCCATGTGGTGGCAACCGTCACCGAGATCCCGCCCGGCGCGCGCAAGCTGCTGACCGTCGCCGGCCGCGAGATCGGCGTATTCAATATCGGTGGCGAATATTTCGCGCTGCTCAATCGCTGCCCGCACCAGGGCGGCGCGCTGTGCAAGGGGCCGCTTGTCGGCCTCGTCACCTCTCGCGAGCCCGGCCGTTTCGACTACAGCCGCCGCGGCGAGATGCTGAAATGCCCCTGGCACGGCTGGGAATACGATGTCCGCACCGGACAATCGTGGTGCGATCCCGATGACGTGAAGGTGCGCCTCTACAAGGTGAGCGTCGAGCCCGGCGAGGCCGTGGCCCGCGGCCCGTTCGTGGCCGAGACGTTTGCCGTATCGGTCGAGCAGGATTACATCGTCGTCGAAGTCTGATTCGATCGGTATGAAGGGGAGACGATGACGATCAAGGGCAAGGCATATATCGCCGGCGCGTACGAGCATCCCACGCGCAAGGCGCCCGACAAGTCGCTCGCGCAACTGCACGCGGAAGTGGCCATCGGGGCGCTGGCGGATGCCGGCCTGACCAAGGACGATGTGGACGGGTATTTCTGTGCCGGCGACGCGCCGGGCATGGGGCCCCTCTCGATGGTCGACTATCTGAACCTGCGGGTCCGGCACGTCGATTCCACCGATGTCGGCGGCTCGTCCTATCTGCTGCACGTGGCGCACGCGGCCGAGGCGATCGCCGCCGGCAAGTGTCGCGTGGCCCTGATCACGCTGGCCGGCCGCCCGCGCAGCGAAGGCATGGCCACCGGTACCCAGCCGCGCGCCGGCAACCTGGCGCAGCCGGACGTGCAGTTCGAGTATCCCTACGGCGTCACCGTCGCCAACGCCTACGCCATGGTGGCGATGCGCCACATGCACGAGTTCGGCACCACCAGCGAGCAGCTGGCCTGGATCAAGGTGGCGGCGTCGCATCACGCCCAGCACAACCCGCATGCGATGCTGCGCGACGTCGTCACCGTGGCAGACGTGGTGAATTCGCCGATGGTCGCCGATCCGTTGCACCGGCTGGATTGCTGCGTCATCAGCGACGGCGGCGGCGCGCTGCTGGTGGTGGCGCCCGAGGTCGCCAAAAGCCTGAAGCGGCCGCTGGTGAAGGTGATCGGCGCCGGCGAGGCGCCGAAGGGCCAGCTGGGCGGCGCGGTCGATCTGACCTATTCCGGCGCCCGCTATTCCGGCGCCGCGGCCTTTGCCGAAGCTGGGGTGAAGCCGTCCGACATCAAATACGCCTCGATCTACGACAGCTTCACCATCACCGTGCTGATGCAGCTTGAGGATCTGGGCTTCTGCGCCAAGGGCGAGGGCGGCAAGTTCGTCGCCGACGGCAACCTGATTTCCGGCGTCGGCAAGCTGCCGTTCAATACCGATGGCGGCGGCCTGTGCAACAACCACCCGGCCAATCGTGGCGGCATCACCAAGGTGATCGAGGCCGTGCGGCAGCTTCGCGGCGAGGCGCATCCGGCGGTGCAGGTCAGGAACTGCGACGTGGCGCTGGCCCACGGCACCGGCGGGCTGCTGGGCACGCGGCACGGCAGTGCCACCCTGATCATGGAGCGGGAGTGACCGACATGGCGAACGTACAGCGCAAGATCCCGGCTCCGACCCCCACCCCCGAGACCGAGGCGTTCTGGAAGGCGACGGCCGACGGAACGTTCCTGGTCCGCCGCTGCACCGCCTGCGGCAAGCCGCATTGGTATCCGCGCGCCATCTGCCCGTTCTGCATGAGCGACAAGACCGAATGGGTGGAGTCCAAGGGCACCGGCCGGATCTACAGCTACAGCGTGATGCGCCGCGCCGCCGAGCCCTACGCCATCGCCTATGTGACGCTGGACGAAGGCACGACGATGCTGACCAACTTGGTGCAGTGCGACTTCGATGCGCTGAAGATCGGCCAGGCGGTGAAGCTGGTGCTGATGCCCACCGAAGGCGGGCCGCCGGTGCCCTGCTTCACGCCGGCCTGACGATCGGCGGGGAGGGGGTCATACCAGCGGCCATGAAGAATGACCGCTGGTATGAGTCGTTATTTTGCGCGCCACCGCCCACCAACCCGGCGCGCGATACCAACGGCCCTTGACGATGGAAGGGTCATCGTCAAGGGCAGTCGGTATCAGGAGAAGATCTCGGCTTCCTCCTCGATCTTCGCGGGATCGAGCTGCATGGCCATCCCCGGCAGGTCGTGCGGCGCCAGCATGCCGCCAACCGGCCGCACGGGATGCGCGAGGAAGTACTGGTGGATGTCGTTCCACTTCACCAGGTATTCCTGCCATGGCGTGTGGATCGGCGACTGCGTGACCGAGAAATGGATGCCCGCATTCGTGGAATGCCCGTGCGGGATCACGATCAGGTCATGCGTGGTCGCGAGGGCCGCGATCTTCAACGTCTCCGAGAAGCCGCCGCACCAGTAGATGTCCGGCTGCAGCACATCGAGTGCACCGGCGTCGATGAAGCGCTTGAAGCCCCAGCGTGTGTATTCGTGCTCGGCACCGGCGAGAGGGATGGAGATCTTGTCCTTGATGCGCCGGTAGCTGTCGACGCGGTCGGGCATGACGCACTCCTCCAGCCAGCGCGGCCGGTACTCGGCGATGCGCCGAGCCAACTCGATGACATACGGCACGTCCATCGCCTGCCAGCAATCCAGCATGATGTCGTCGTCCGGCCCCAGCGCGTCGCGCAGGGTGCGCACCAGCTCGACATTCTTGCCCATTCCCTCCGGCCCGCTCATCGGCCCATGGCGGAAGAACCATTTCTGTGCGGTGTAGCCGGCCGCCTTGAACGCCTGCGCCCGCGCCCGCACCCGGCCTGGGTCGAGCACGTCGAAGCCGAGCATGCTGGCATAGGCGGGGATGGCGTCGCGGGTGGGCCCGCCGATCAGCCGGTGCACGGGCTGGCCGAGCCAGCGCCCCTTCAGGTCCCACAACGCGCAATCGACGGCGCTGATGGCGAGCATCGTCTCGCCTTGCCGGCCATGCACCATGATGCGGTGCATCTGGTCCCACAGCGTCTCGGTGGCGATGGGGTCGCGCCCCAGCAGGATCGGCCGCAGCTTCCAGGCGATGATGGCGGCCACGCTCTCGGGCAGCGGGCCGCCGATGCCGCTCACACCCTCGTCGGTGTCGATCTCCACGAAACAGGCCTCGATGCGGAACCGGCCGGTGTCCAGCTGGACGCCGCCTTCGAAATCGGGCCTGCCACGGTATTCGGCATAGATGTCGATGGGGCGCACCAGGCGCTCCTCCCACATCGGGCCATCGGTCCGCATCGTGCCGCGCAGGCGACGCAGTCGCACCGTCGTGATCTGCATCTTGCCACCCCCCGATGGCCGCGCGCCCCGGGGCGGCAGCCTTACTGGGCGATGCTACGATACCAAGGGATTGCGGTCATCCGGGCCGGTCGGGCGGGAGCGCCACGGCCGTCTCGATCAGACGCGCCTCCAGATCGGCCGGCGGTGTGGACAAGGGCAGGCCCCGCAGCAGCCGCCTGGTCTTCTGCAGCTGGTCGATATAGGCGCGGCACATGCTGCACAGGAACAGATGCAGCCGCACCCGCAGCCGCGCTCCCGGCGACAGGTGGCCCTCCATGTAGTCGGTTGCCAGTTCGGTCACATCACGGCACGTCAGCACGGCGTTCCTCCGCGGTCTCGGGCGGCAATGGCGTCCGTTAAATGAGACTCGTCATCAAGCAGAGCATTACGCCAATCCGCATGATCCGCTAGATTCGTCCCCATCGCGCAACCGGATGCCCTCTGCCATGAGCCATGCCGAGTTCGACAAGCCGGAGTTCCTGGCGCTGCTGCGCAGCGGCGACGAGCACGCCTACCGGCGGCTGATCCGGCGGTTCCATGGCTCCCTGGTGGGCGTCGCCAGCGCCATCATCGGCAGCAGGGCGCAGGCTGAGGAGGTGGTGCAGGACGCCTGGCTGGCGGTCTTCTCCGGAATCGCCCGGTTCGAGGGGCGATCGAGCCTGGCCAGCTGGGTGTTCACGATCGTGTTGAACCGCGCCCGCACCCGGGCGACGCGCGAGCGGCGCCTGGTGTCCCTGCCCACGGTCCTGGAGGGCTTCCATGGCGAGGAACGCGCCGTCGACCATACGCATTTCGTGGTCGACGGGCATTGGCGCGAGGCGCCGAGGCTATGGGATGAGCTGGACCCCGAGCGCGTGGTGGGCGGCCGCGAGCTATGGCGGCATGTCCGCGACGTGATCGAGCACCTGCCGGCCGGGCAACGGGCCGTGATCATCCTGCGGGACATCGAAGGGCACAGCGCCGAAGAGGCCTGCGCGCTGCTGCAGATCAGTGCCGAGAACCAGCGCGTGCTGCTGCACCGGGCGCGCGGGCGCGTGCGCAAGGCGATCGACGAGGTATCCGGGTCGGCCGCGCCGGCCGCCACGCCTGTGCCCCGGGCGCCGCGCCACCAGCGGCCCGCCGGCCAGGCGCTGGGGCGGCTGGCAGCCGTACTGGCAGCGGCCGGCGCGGCTTACTTGCCGCCCATGAAGCTGCGGATTGCCTCGGCGTAGCTGGCGTCACGGGTCACGTGCTTCATCAGCTCGCCCGAAGGCTGGCCGGCGAGATCCTTCGGCGCCGTGCCCTCGCGCAGCGCTTTCAGCGTGTCGTGCACCGCCTTCACCGCGGCCATGAACGGCTGATGGCCCTGCAGCGCCACGCGCACGCCCAGCGCGCCCATGCCGTCGCGCCCGCCGAGGTCGCCGTCGGTGCCGCCGAGGATGATCGGCAGAGGGGTTTCCGCCCGGATCGCCCGCAACTGCTCCGGCGTGCCGATGCCGGTGAAGAACAGCGCGTCCGCACCCGCCCTGGTGTAGGCGCGCGCGCGCTCGACCGCATCGTCCAGCCCGGTGACAGCCACGGCACTGGTGCGCGCGACGATGGTCAGCGCCGGATCGGTGCGCGCGGCCAGTGCGGCGCGGACTTTGCCGAGCCCTTCCTCGATCGACAGAAGCTGCGTGCGCCCGTCGCCATAGGCGCGCGGCAGCAGCGTGTCCTCGATGGTCATGGCGGCAACGCCCGCGGCTTCCAGCTCCTGCACCGTGCGCATCACGTTCAGCGCGTTGCCGTAGCCATGGTCGGCATCGACCAGCAGGGGCAGGGCGCCGGCGCGGGTGATGCGGCGGATCTGGTCGGCGAACTCGGTCAGCGTCAGCACCACGATATCGGGCGCCCCCAGCACCGTGAACGAGGCGATCGAGCCGGCGAACATGCCGACCTCGAAGCCCAGGTCCTCGGCGATCCGGGCCGAGATCGGATCGAACACCGAACCGGGATGCACGCACCTTGTGCCTGCCAGGATGGCGCGGAAGCGCTGCCGCCGGTCGGTGAAGCTCATGGTGTGTTGTTCTCCCTGTGGAATTGCCGGTCTACTGTGACCGATAACAAGGTCGAGGGGGAGACGGGTTCATGGATTCACGCATCGCGGTGATCGGCGCCGGCGCGGTCGGCGGCTATGTCGGCGGGCATCTCGCCCGGCTGGGCCTCGATGTCACGCTGGTCGATCCGTGGCCCGAGCATGTCGAGGCGATCCGGGCCAACGGCCTGAACCTGTACGGCCTGACCGCGGAGGAGCGCTGCACCGTGCGGGTGCCCACGATGCACCTGACCGAGTTGCAATCCATTGCCCGGCAGCGGCCCATCGATATCGCCATCGTCTCCGTGAAATCCTACGACACCGAGTGGGCGACCATGATGGTGCGGCAATATCTGTCGCCCGGCGGCTACGTGGTGTCCTTGCAGAATTGTATCAACGAGGAGCGCATCGCCGGCATCGTCGGTTGGGGCCGGGTGGTCGGCTGCATCGCCGCGGCGATTTCCGTCGACCTGTACGAGCCCGGCCATATCCGCCGCACGGTCCCGAAGGGCGGGGCGTCGCACACGGTCTTCCGCGTGGGCGAGGTGCACGGCCGCGTGACCCGGCGCGCCGAGGAATTGGCCGCCATGATCGCGCCGATCGACAGCGTGAAGGTCACGACCAATCTGTGGGGTGAGCGCTGGTCGAAGCTGTGCCTGAACGGCATGCGCAACGGGGTTTCCGCCGCGACCGGCCTGCCCGGCAACGCGGTCGACCGCGACGACGCTATCCGCCGCTTCTGCATCCGCCTGGGCGGCGAGGCGGTGCGCATCGGTCAGGCGCTGGGCTACGAACTCGAACACATCGGCAAGCTGGACCCGGAACGCCTGGCCCGTGCATCCGAGGGCGATGCCAAGGCGCTGGAAGAGGTCGAGGCGATCATGCTGGCCGGCACCAACAGCGGCGTCCGCAGCGAGCTGCAGCGCCCGTCGATGGGCCAGGACATGCTGAAGGGGCGGCGCACCGAGATCGACTTCATGAACGGCTTCATCGCCGCCAAGGGGACGGAGATCGGCCGCCCCGCCGGCGCGCACGCGGCCCTGACCGCAATGGTCAAGCGAGTCGAGCGCGGCGAGGTGCCGGCCCAGCCGGAGAATGTGACCGGGCTGGATGCCTCCTGATGGGCAGCCCTGCACACCCACGCTCGGCCAGCACAAAACATCCGGCGGAGCAGGTGCAGGAAAATTGCTACGAACTGTAAGCGCGCCTTGCGATAACCGCCGCAACAATTCTTGACGATTGGCGAAACGCGGCCCGCCGGCGACGCACACGGCCGGGAAGGCCGTTGCCATGTCGGGGCGTGGATGGGCCGCATGGCGGCCATTCGGGTCGAGCAGAAACCGCCGCCAGCGAACGGGCGGGCCACGACGAACCGCCGTTCCTGGTTTTGCGGCACCCCATCGGTTGCGGCAGGCTGCCCTGCGACAGTCGGCGCGGCGGAGCAAGCTGCTTTGCAGTCTTGACAGTTACTGACTGCCGTCGTTGACAGAAGGCAGCATTGTCTTCTTTCATCGCCACGCCGACATCTTCCACACAATCTCGCCAGGGTCTGGACACATGAAACTCCGCGCCGCGCTTGCCGCCATCGTGATGATGGCGCTGCCGCTGCTGAATTCGCCGGCACAGGCGAAGGACGATCTCGTGATCGGGATCGCGCAGTTTCCCTCAAGTTTGCATCCGAACATCGATGCCTTGGTGATCAAGGCCTATGTGCTGGGCTTCGTCCTGCGCCCGATCACCGCGTTCGACAAGGACTGGAAGAACTCCTGCCTGCTCTGCACCGAGTTGCCCACGCTGGAGAACGGGCTGGCGAAGTTCGAGGACCGGCCGGATGGCAGCAAGGGCATGGCGGTCACCATCACGCTGAAGCCCGACCTGAAATGGGGCGACGGCACGCCGGTGACCTCGAAGGACGTGGCGTTCACCTGGAAGCTCGGCCGCGATCCGGCCTCGGGCTTCAGCAACAGCCACTCCTGGGGCCGCGCCACGTCGCTCGACATCGTCGACGAGCGCACCGTGGTGCTGCATCTCGACAAGGTGCGGGTCGACTACAACCAGTGGGACCAGATCCTGCCCGAGCATGTCGAAAGCCCGATCTATGCGAAGGCCGGCAATGCCGACGAATACGTCAAGCAGACCGCCTATAACCGTGCGCCCACCACGCCCGGCCTTTATGACGGACCGTACCGCGTCGCGGACTACCAGTCCGGCGTGCAGATCGTGCTGGAGCCGAACCCCTATTGGTCCGGGACCAAGCCCGGCTTCAAGCGTATCGTTCTGAAGCTGATCGAGAACACTGCCGCCCTGCAGGCCAACCTGCTGTCGGGCGACGTGGACATGGTCCCCGGCGAAGGCGTCGGCCTGACCATCGATCAGGTGATCGCGCTGCGCAAGCAGAACCCGGACAAGTTCGAGTACATCTTCAAGCCGAGCCTGACGTACGAGCATATCGACCTGAAGATCGAGAACCCGATCCTCGCGGATGTGCGCGTGCGGCGCGCGCTGCTGTACGCCATGGACCGCAAGACCATCGTGCAGCGGCTGTTCGAGGGCATGCAGCCGGTGGCGGACACCTGGGTGAATCCGCTCGATCCCAACTACGCGAAGGATGTCCCGACCTATCCGTATGATCTGGCGCGCGCCAAGGCGCTGCTGGCCGAGGCCGGCTGGAAGCCCGGCAGCGACGGCATCTGCCGCAACGGCAAGGGCGAGCGGCTGTCGCTGGAGATCAACACCACCGCCGGCAATCGCCTGCGCGAGCTGACAGAGCAGGTGCTCCAGAACCAGTGGAAGGCCGCCTGCATCGACGTCACGATCCGCAACGAGCCGGCCCGCACCCTGTTCGGCGAGACGCTGAAGAAGCGCCAGTACACGGGGATGATCATGTATGGCTGGTCCAGCGGCGTCGGCGAATCCCCGCGCCGCACGCTGGGCACCGACAACATCCCCACGGCGGCGAACAACTGGGGCGGCTCCAACGCCATCGCCATGAGTGACCCGCAGCTGGACGCCGACATCGCCAAGGCGGAAACCGAGCTGGATCCGGTCAAGCAGAAGCAGATCTGGACGAACATGCAGCGGATCTACGCCGAGCAGGTTCGGGTGCTGCCGCTGTTCTTCCGTGCCGAGCCGCATGTGGTGCCGAAATGGCTGAAGGGCTACACGCCGACCGGCCATAGCGACGCCAGCATCCTTTGGTCCGAGAACTGGCACCCGGGCTGAACGGATCGGCCTGAGCGTTCCGGCCTGAACCGGCTGGCACGAACCCACTGGCGGGGACGGCACATGGCCGTTCCCGCCGGTTTTGTCTTTGCAGCCAGTTTTTGCTTTCACGCATGGCGCAGGGCTTGCATAAATCGGCCGGAAGGCAGTGGGGGTGGCGGTGTCGTGACACTGCGGCTGTGTCTATGCGTCGTGGCGCTTCTGGTTGGTGGCGCTGCTGCGTATGCGAAGGACGTTCTGACGATCGGCGTGTCGCAGTTCCCCTCCAGCATGCATCCGAACATCGACCCCGAGGTCATCAAGAGCTACACGCTGTCCTTCGCGCTGCGTCCGATCGCCGCGTTCGACAAGGACGGTATCAACACCTGCATGCTCTGCACCGCGCTGCCGACGCTGCAGAACGGCCTGGTGCGGATCGAGGATCGCGCCGGCGGCGGCAAGGGCATGGCCGTCACCGTCAAGCTGCGCGATGACATCCTGTGGGGTGATGGCCGCCCCGTCACGGCCGCCGATCTTGCCTTCACCGCAAGAGTCGGCCGCGACCCGACCTCCGGCTTCGCCAACACCCGCGTGTGGGGGCGCGTCGCCAGCGTGGACGTCATCGACGACCACACCGCGGTGCTCCACCTGGACGAGATCAGCACCCTGTACGACCGCCTGCCGGCCATCCTGCCCGAGCATCTCGAGGGTCCGGTCTTTGCCCGGGTGGCGGGCACCGGCGACTACAGGAACCAGACCACCTATAACCGCGCCCCGACCACGCCGGGCCTCTATAACGGCCCCTATCTGGTCACGGACTACCAGCCCGGCCAGCTCGTCGTCCTTGAGCCGAACCCGTACTGGAAGGGCACGAAGCCGGGCATCCGGCGGATCGTCCTGAAAGCGATCGGGAACACCGCCGCGCTGCAGGCGAACCTTCTGGCGGGCGACGTGGACATGGCGCCCGGCGATGCGCCCTCGCTGACGATCGACCAGGTGCTGCAACTGCGCAAGCAGCAGCCGGACCGGTTCACGTATATCTTCCGTCCGGCGCTGACCTACGAGCATATCGACCTCAACCTGGACAATCCGATCCTGCAGGACATTCGCGTGCGCCGCGCCTTGCTGCTTGCGCTGGACCGCAACACCCTGGTGGAGCGGCTGTTTGAAGGCATGCAGCCGGTCGCCGACAGCTTCGTCAGTCCGCTCGATCCCATGCATGCCGACGGCGTCACGTCCTATCCCTACGATCCCGCGCGGGCCCGCGCATTGCTGGCCGAGGCCGGCTGGACGCCGGGCCCCGACGGCGTCTGCCGCAATGCCGCCGGCGCGCGGCTGTCGCTGTCGTTCGGCACCACCGCCGGCAATCGCTTGCGCGAACTGCAGCAGCAGGTGCTGCAGAACCAGTGGAAGAACGCCTGCATCGAGGTGACCATCAGGAACGAGCCGGCGCGCACCTTCTTCGGCGAGACGCTCAAGCAGCGTGTGTTCACTGGCCTCGCCATGTATGCCTGGAGCTTCGGCATCAGCTATCCGCCGCGCCAGACTCTCGCAACCGATCAGATCCCGACGGCAGCCAACAACTATGGCGGCACCAACTACATGGATTATCGAAACCCCACCATGGACGCAGCAATCCTGACAGCCGAAACCAACCTCGACCCGGCGGCTCAGAAGGTTGCCTGGGCGGACATCCAGCGCATCTACGCCGACGACCTGCCCGTGCTGCCCCTGTTCTTCCGTGCCGACGCATATGTGCTGCCGAAATGGCTGAAGGGCGTAACCCCCACCGGGCATTCCGACGACAGCAGCCTGTGGTCCGAGTTCTGGCGGTCGGAATGAGCGCGCCGCTTCTCGAGGTTCGCGGCCTGCGGGTGGGTTTCCCGCGCGCCGGCGGGTTGCGCCACGTCGTCGCCGGCATCGACTACGCGCTGTCGCCGGGCCGAACGCTGGGCGTGGTCGGCGAGAGCGGCTGCGGCAAGTCCATGACCGCGCTGGCGCTGATGGGCCTGGTGCCGCCGCCCGGCCGGGCCGAGGGCTCCATCCGCTTCGACGGGCGCGAACTGATCGGCCAGTCCGCGGCCGAATGGCGCGCATTGCGCGGCAACCGCATCGCCATGGTCTTCCAGGAACCGATGACCGCCCTCAACCCGGTCATGCCGGTGGGTGCCCAGATCGCGGAAGTGCAGGTGCTGCACAAGCATCTCGGCTGGAAGGAAGCCGGGGAGAATGCGGTGGCGATGCTGGAGGCGGTGGGCATCAACTCGCCGCGCGAGCGCGCCCGCGCCTATCCGCACCAGCTTTCCGGCGGCATGCGCCAGCGCGCCATGATCGCCATGGCGCTGGCCTGCGAACCCGCCCTGCTGGTTGCCGACGAGCCGACCACGGCGCTGGACGTGACCATCCAGGCGCAGATCCTTGACCTCATGCTCGAGCTGCAGGACCGGATCGGCATGGCCATCCAGTTCATCAGCCACAACCTCGCGGTGGTCTCGGAGATCGCGCACGAGATCATCGTCATGTATGCCGGGCGCATCGTCGAGCGGGCGCCCGCCGACGCGCTGTTCGCCAATCCGCGCCATCCCTATACCCAGGGCCTGATCGCTACTCTGCCGGACCCCGAGCAACGCGTGGCGCGCCTGCCGGTCATTCCCGGCGGGGTGCCCGACCTGGATGCCGGCGCCCGCGGCTGCCGTTTCGCCGATCGCTGCGCCCTGGCCGACGCCGGCTGCCGTGCCGCCGAACCGCCGGCGGAGGAGATCGCCCCCGGCCACTTCGCCGCCTGCTTCAAGGCCGCCGCATGAACGAGCTCGTCGCCCTCGATGGCATCAGCGTGCATTTCCACCTCGGCGGCGGCGGCTTCCTCGGCGGCAAGCCGCGCATCCTGCGCGCCGTCGAGAATGTCAGTTTCGCCATCGGCGAAGGCGAAACCCTGGCACTGGTCGGCGAAAGCGGCAGCGGCAAGAGCACGCTGGGGAACGTCGTCGCCGGCCTGCAGCCGCCGACCGCAGGCACACTGCGCTTCCGCGGCCGCACGCTCGACCGCGCGACCTGGCCGCAGGCGCGGCGCTCCATCCAGATCGTGTTCCAGGATCCGTTCGGCGCGCTGGACCCACGCATGCCCGTCTCGGCCATCATCGCCGAGCCGCTGCGCATCCAGGGCATCGGCACGCCAGCCGAGCGGCGTGCCCGCACCGCGGCGCTGGTCGAGCAGGTCGGCCTGCCGGTGGACGCGCTGAACCGCTATCCGCACGAGTTCTCCGGCGGCCAACGCCAGCGCATCGCCATCGCCCGCGCGCTGGCGCCCGATCCCGCCCTGATCGTGGCCGACGAGCCGCTTTCGGCGCTGGACGTGTCGATCCAGAGCCAGGTGCTGAACCTGATGAAGGAGTTGCAGGAGCGGCTGGGGCTGTCCTACCTGTTCATCAGCCACGACCTGGCTGTGGTGAACCATCTGGTGGACCGCGTGGCCGTGCTGTATCTCGGCCGCCTCGTGGAACTGGCCCCGCGCCAGCTGCTGTTCGACCGCCCCTCGCACCCCTACACCCAGGCGCTGCTGCATGCGGTGCCGCGCATCGGCCGCAAGCGGGCACGCGGCCAGACCATCAAGGGCGAGATGCCCAGCCCGTTGAACCCGCCGCCCGGCTGCGTGTTCCATCCGCGCTGCCCGAAAGCGCAGGATGTCTGCCGCACCACGGCGCCGATCCTCGAACCCGCGCCCGGACGTGCCGCGCACATGTCCGCCTGCCATTTCAAGGAGTAGCCGATGACGCGCTACATCCTGCGTCGCATCCTCCAGGCGCTGCTCGTGCTGCTGGTGATGTCGTTCGTCATCTACAGCCTGATCGGCCTGATGCCCGGCGACCCGCTCGACATCATGCTGGCCAGCAACCCGGGCGCCACGCCCGAGGTGGTGGAGCATCTGCGCAAGCTCTATGGCCTGGATCAGCCGTTGATGCTGCGCTACCTGCGCTGGCTGCAGGATGCGCTGGTCGGGCAGTTCGGCTATTCGCGCACCCACTCGCTGCCGGTGCTGAGCGTGCTGGTGCCGGCGCTTATTCAGACCTGCAAGCTGATGATCATCAGCTTCATTGCCAGCGTCATCCTGGCGTTCATCCTCGGCATCCTGGCGGCGCTGAAGCCGGGCGGCATCCTCGACGGCGTGATCAGCCTGTTCGCGTTTGCCGGCATCTCCGTGCCGGTGTTCTGGCTGGCGCTGATGATGATCCTGGTCTTCGCCGTGAAACTGCACTGGTTTCCCGCCAGCGGCATTGCGACCGTCGGCGACGGCGGCTTTCGCGACCAGGCGCTGCATCTGGTCATGCCGGTGATCACGCTGGCCCTGGCCAGCACCGGCGGCTTCACCCGATACGTGCGCGCCAGCATGATCGAGGTGCTGCGCATGGACCATGTGCGCACTGCGCGCGCCAAGGGGGCCGCCGAGTGGCGCGTGGTGCTGGTCCATGCCTTCCGCAACGCGCTGATCCCGGTCGTCACCATCATGGCGCTCAGCTTCGGCGTGCTGTTCAACGGCGCGCTGCTGACCGAGACGATGTTCGCCCAGCCGGGGATGGGCAAGATGATCTACGACGCAATCCTCGGCAACGACTTCAACCTCGCCTTGACCGGGCTGCTGTTCGCCACCGTGGTGACGCTGCTCAGCAACCTCGTCGCCGATCTTGCGTATGGCTGGCTCGATCCACGGATCGCCCTGACGTGAGCGCACCGACATGAGCGCCACCACCGCCACCGCCGTTCCCCGCACCGAGGCCGCGATCGGCCCCTGGCGCCTGCGCTGGCGCCGCTTCCGTCGCCACCGCGCCGGCATGGCCAGCCTGGTCGTGCTGCTGCTGCTGGCGCTGTTCTGTCTGGCCGCGATTCCCATGCAGCACGTCCTGGGCATGGACCCGGACGCGACCGACCTGCTGGCGCGGTTTGATCCGCCCTCGGCCGAGCATTGGCTGGGCACCGACGAGGCCGGGCGCGACGAGCTGATCCGCCTGATGGTCGGCGGCCAGATGTCGCTGCTGGTCGGCCTGCTGGCGACGGCCGTGGGCGGCATCTTCGGCCTGGTCGTCGGCGTCTTCGCCGGCTATTTCGGCGGGCGCGTCGACGCGCTGCTGATGCGCTTTACCGACGGCATGATCGCGCTGCCGCTGCTGCCGCTGCTGATCGTGCTGGGCGCGGTCGACCTCACCAAGCTCGGCTTCTCCAGCGAGTTCGCGCGGTCCGGCGCCGCCGGGTTCTGGCGCATCGTGATCATCATCGCGATCGTGGACTGGACGGCGATCGCCCGCCTGGTGCGCGCCGCGACGCTGTCGATCAAGGAACGCGACTTCGTGCGCGCGGCGCGCGCCAGCGGCGCCGGGCCGCTCTATGTCATGCCGACGCATATCCTGCCCAACGTCGCCACCCCCATCATCGTCGCTTTCACATTGACAGTGGGGCGGGTTATCCTGTTCGAATCCGTTCTCAGTTTCCTCGGATTCGGCATCGTCCCGCCCACGCCAAGCTGGGGCAACATGCTGAACAATGCGCAGGAGCTGGTGACCACCGCGCCGGCGCTGGCCGTCTATCCCGGCCTGCTGATCTTCGTGACCGTGATTGCCGTGAACTTCCTGGGCGACGGATTGCAACACGCCTTCGATCCGCGCTCCGAACGATAAGGGAACTCGCCATGACACTCGGCCGCCGTTCGCTAATTGCTGGATCGGGGGCCGCAGTTATGGCGGGCCGAAATGGGGCGCGGGCCCAGGGCATCCGGCGCATCGTCACCGCCAACAACAGCCCTTACGACACGCTCGATCCGCACGCTGTGTTCGACATCGGCCGCATCGCCTCGCGCCTGAACATGTACGACTGCCTGGTGCGCTGGGTGGACAATCCGCCGCAGCTGGTCCTGTGGCTGGCCGAAAAGGTCGACATCTCGCCGGATGGGCTGACCTACACGTTCACCCTGCGCAAGGGCGCACGCTTCCACGACGGCACGCCCATCACCGCCGATGACGTGGTGTTCTCGATGGAACGCCTGCTGGGCATGAAGAAGGGCGCCTACGGCCTGTTCAAGGGGGCGATCGATCCCGGCAAGACAGCCGCGATCGACCCCGGCACGGTGCGCTTCACCCTGAACCAGCCATTCGCGGTGTTCATGTCCGTGCTCTCGGAGCTCTGGATCGTGAATTCCAGGCTGGTGCGCGCCAACGAGGCGTCCGGCGACTGGGGTGCCGCCTGGCTGAACCGCAACGAGGCCGGTTCCGGCAATTTCCGCCTGCGCCGCTTCGACCCCGCAGTCGGCTTCCAGGCCGACCGGTTCGACGGGCATTTCATGGGCTGGGACCAGCCGCATGTCGACCAGACCGAGTTCCGCGTGGTGCTGGAGACCACCAGCCGCGTGCTGGGCATGCTGAAGGGCGATTTCAACATCACCGACGGCTACCTGCCGCTCGACCAGATCAAGCGCCTGCGCGAAAGCGACAGCATCCGCATCGAGGAAGCGGAGTCGCTGCGGACGATGTATTTCATCATCCACAACCAGCGCGCGCCGCTGAACGACGTGAACATGCGCAAGGCGCTCAGCTATGCCTTCGACTACGACGCCTTCAACAACCAGATCCTGGGCGGATCGGTCGCGCGCAATCCCGGCATCATTCCCAACACGATGTGGGGCGCGCCGAAGGACCTGAAAGGCTACACCTACGACCTCGCCAAGGCGAAGGAGCATCTGGCGATGGTCAAGGCGCCGCTGCGGCCGCTGAGCATCGGCGTGCTGGCCGGATTCGGCCAGAGCGAGCAGGCCGCGCTGCTGCTGCAGAACGGCCTTGCCAAGATCGGCGTCGAGGCCAAACTGGTCTCCGAGCCGTGGTCGGTGATCCAGGGCAAGTACAACGACCCCGACCGGACCCATGACCTCATTCCGTTGTGGCGCAGCGCCTATTTCGCCGATCCGCACAACTGGACCGGCTACATCTACAACAGCCGCAACATCGGCTCAGGCAACCCCAGCTTCTACCGCAATGCGCGGGTCGATGAGCTGACCGACAAGGCCCTGCTGCTCACCGACCGCGAGCAGCGGCAGCCGATGTACGAGGAGGTGTCGCGCATCCTCGTCGAGGAGGCGGCCGGCCTCTTCATCTACAACACCAAATGGTATGGCCCGTTCACCAGGAACGTGCGCGGGGTGCGGTTCTGCCCGATCGGCGATGCCCAGGACATCCGCTGGATGTCGCTGGCCTGATCGCCGCTGCCGCGACGCCCGTCACGGCAAACGACCGGCACGGCAAACAACCGGCGCCGTGCTGGACAGACCCGGATGCGGCTGCCACGCTGCGCCATTCCGTCATGAAAGGGAGGCGGCATGGGCTGGCGGCTCGGTGTCGATATCGGCGGCACCTTCACGGATCTCTGCGCCCATGACGAAGCCACGGGCGCGGTCCACACACTGAAAGTGCTTTCGCGCCCCGACCTGCCGGGGGTCGACGTCGCCGCCGCCATCGCCGATGTCGCCCGGCTGCACGACGTGGACCTCGCGCAGGTCACGCGCTTTACCCACGGCACCACGGTCGGCGTGAACACCATCATCCAGCGCCGGGGTGCCACCCTGGCTCTGTTCGCCACGGACGGCTTCACCGACGTGCTGGAACTCGCGCGCCTGCGCATGCCCGACGCCTACAGCCTGTTCGGCGAACGCGCGGCCCCGCTGGTGCCCAAGGACCGCGTCTTTCCCGTCGCCGGCCGCCTGCTGGCCGACGGCACGCAACTGCAGCCGATCGATCCCGCCAGCGTCGACGCCGCCATTGCCGGCGCGCGCGCACGCGGCTGCGCCGGCGTCGTGATCTGCCTGCTGCATGCGTGGCGGAATCCGGCGCATGAGATCGAGGTCGCTCGCATCGTCGCCGCGCGCGCGCCCGATCTGTTCGTGTTCCGCTCCACCGAGATCTGGCCGGCCATCCGCGAATACGAGCGCACCAGCACGGCGGTGCTGAACGGCTACGTGCATCCGCGCGTGGCGCTCTATCTCGAACGCCTGGAAGCCGTGCTGGCCGAGGCGGGCGTCGTCGCCCGCCCGCTGATCACGCGCTCCAACGGCGGCGTCATGGCGGCACGGCAGGGCCGGCGCGACTGCGTGGGCATGCTGCTCTCGGGCACGGCCTGCGGCGTCATGGGGGCCGCGTTCGTTGCGGCCGAAGCGGGCATCCGCCACGCCGCCACGCTCGATGTCGGCGGCACCAGCGCCGACGTGGCATTGCTGCTGGACGGCCAGGCGCAGTTCGCCGCCGGCGAGAACGTGGGTGGCTTCCCGCTGTTCGTGCCCTCGGTTGCGGTGTCTTCGATCGGCGCCGGCGGTGGCTCCATCGCGCGGGTCGACGCCTTCGGGCTGCTCAAGGTCGGCCCGGACAGCGCCGGCAGCATGCCGGGCCCGGCCTGCTACGGACGCGGCGGCACCGAGGCCACGTTGACCGATGCCTTCGCGGTGCGCGGCGTGCTCGGCCATGGCGCGCTCGGCTTCGGCGCGGTGCGTCCGGATGTCGATGCCGCGCGCGTCGCCGTCGGCAAGGTCGCGGCGCGGCTGGGCCGCAGCGAGGAGGAGACCGCCGAGGCCATCGCCGCGGTCGCGGTGTCGGCCATGTATCTCGAATTCTCCAAGCTGTTCGCGCGCAACGCCGTCGATCTCACGGACATGACGCTGATCGCCTTCGGCGGCGCCGGCCCCATGGTCGGATGCGCCCTGGCGCGCGAGCTCGGCCTGCGCCGGATGCTGGTGCCGCGCGCGCCCGGCGTGGTCTGCGCGCTGGGCGGCCTCGTCGCGGAGATCCGCAACGACCTGCTGCGCACCGTGATGCTGCCGCTGGCGCCGGAATCGGTCGATGCCTTCAAGGATGGTTTCGCGGCCCTGGAGCGCGACGCACAGGCCTGGCTCGCCGATGTCGGCGAGCCCGGCGTCGCCGGCGTGGTGCAGGTCTCCGCGGACATGCGCTATCGCGGCCAGTCCTATGAGATCGAGGTCCCGCTCACCGCCGTCACCTGCGCGGCGATGGCCGCCGCTTTCCACGCCCGCCACCACGCGGTGTTCGATCACGCCGATCCCGCCGCCGCGGTCGAGGTCGTGAACCTGCGTCTGTCCATCCGCGCCGGGGCGCCCGGCATCGCCTCGCCGGTGCTGCTGCCGGCCGACGGCCCGCCGCCATCGCGGCCGACCCGCATCTTCCTCGATGGCGCGTGGCGCGATGTCGCGCTGTATCGTCGTGCGGACCTGCGTGCCGGCCACACCATCGCCGGCCCCGCCGTGGTGGCACAGGACGACACCACAGTGTTGCTGCCCGCGCAGTCGCAGGCCGTCGTGCAATCCCATGGCCATCTGCTGGTGACCCTATGACGCTGCGCACCGATCCCGTCACGCTGCAAATCATCGCCAACCATTGCCGCGCCGCGGCCGAGGGCATGGCCTACACGCTGTACCGCACGGCCCATTCGACCTTCGTGAAGGAGACCGAGGACTTCACCATCCAGATCCTGGATCGGGACGGCAAGACCTGCGCCACGCCGATGGACCTTGGCGCCACCTGGTATCCCGGCCTCGATTACGGCGAGGCGATGGCCATGGTGGAGGGCGTGCGTCCCGGCGACGTCTGCGCCTGCTCGGACCCGTATGCGGGCTACCTCGCCACCCACGCGCCCGACCTGCACGTCTGGCGCCCGGTGTTCCACGACGGCGAGATCGTTGCCTATGCCTCCGGCCACATCCACAACACCGATGTCGGCGGCGCCGTGCCCGCCTCGCTGTCGCGCACGCTCACCGACGTGCAGCAGGAAGGCATCCGTCTGCCGCCGCTCCGCCTGGTGAAGGAAGGCAGCATCGACCCCGAGCTGCTGCGCGTGCTGCTGACCAATGTGCGCGTGCCCGAGCAGAACCTCGGCGACCTCAAGGCCATCCTCGGGGCCACCGCCACCGGCGAACGGCGCATCCGCGGCATGATCGAGCGCTTCGGCCGGCAGGGCTTCATCGACGGCCTTGCCGACCTCCAGGACTATGCGGAGGCGCAGGCACGCGCCGTGCTCGCCTCGATCCCCGACGGCGACTACGACTTCGTCGATTACTGCGACGAGGACCTGCCCGGCGGCGAGCCGGTGCGCCTCGCTCTGCGCCTGTCCATATCCGGTGATTCCGCGGTGCTCGACTTCACCGGCACCGACCCGCAGGTCGCCGCTTCGCTGAACGTTCCCACCGGCGGCCGGCCACGCCATTCCCTGGTCCTGGTCGGCGTCTACTACGTGCTGTTCACGCTGCACCGGGGCATCACCCTGAACTACGGCCTCACCCGCCCGTTCACCTGCATCATGCCGGAGGGCTCGGTGGTGAACCCGCTGCCGCCGGCCGCCGTCGGCATGCGCAGCCTCACCTGCGCCCGCCTGCGCAGCCTCGTCTTCGGCGCCTTCTGCCGCGCGGCCCCCGAACGCATGCCGGCGGCCCCCGCCGGGTCGAGCAGCATCGTCAACGTCATGACCTCGGACGACCGCACCGGGCGGCGCCTGATCGCCGCGATCAACCCGATCGTCGGCGGCGCCGGCGGCATGCCGCATCGCGACGGCACCGACGGCTCGGGCGCCGACGCCGCCTATCTCAAGAACACGCCGGTCGAGATCACCGAAACCGAAGTCCCCGTGCGCATCCTCCGCTATGGCCTCGCCCCCGACACCGGCGGGGCAGGGGCCACGCGCGGCGGCCTCGCCACCGAACTGATGTTCACGGTCGCCAATCCGGGCAGCATGGTCACCGCGCGCAACCGCGACCGCTGCCGCTTCCGCCCCTGGGGGCTGCTGGGCGGCGGCCCCGGCATGCCTTCCACGTTCACGCTCAATCCCGGCACGAACCACGCCCGCGAACTCGGCAACATCGACACCGTCAAGCTCAATCCCGGCGACGTGCTGCGCATCGTCTCGCCCGGCGGCGGCGGGCGTGGCGACCCGTTCACGCGTGATCCCGACGCCGTGCTGCTGGATGTGCAGCGCGGCTTCCTGTCGGCCGAGGCGGCGCGACGGGACTACGGCGTCGTCATCGTCGAAGGTGAACTCGATGCAGCCGCCACCGCGGCATTGCGCACGGCCCGGCGCCCGCCGCACCCCCTGTTCGCCTTCGGACCGGAGCGAACTGCGCATGAAGCGGTCTGGACACCGGAAGCGTATGCCGCCATGGGCCAGGCGATGGCCGCCATTCCCCTGCACTGGCGCGCCTTCCTCAAGAAGGAGCTGTTCCAGGCCATAGGCACCACGCCCGTGCCCGATCCGGTCATGCGTGTCGCCACGGCACTCGCGGACCTCGCTGCCCGCCATAAACCATTGCGGCCTACCGTTTCGCAATACTCGGTATTCGGCTATACACGCCGCCGCGCCAGCTCGTCGCCATAGGCGGATCCCTCGTCGGCGACCGGCTGGCGGTCCTGCGTCGCCTGCCGACACGTCGAGGAGGAAATCCCATGCGACTCCTTTCCTGGATCGCTGCCGCATTGTTTCTGGGGCTCGCGGTCCCGGCATATGCGCAGCCTGCCAAGCCGGTGAAGGTCGCCCTGATCGGCGACAAGACCGGCCCGCTGGAAGTCTATGCCAAGCAGCTCGCCACCGGGTTCAAGATGGGCCTGGAATACGCCACCAAAGGCAGCGGCATCGTCGCCGGCCGCAAGGTCGAGCTGATCGAGAAGGACAGCCAGACCAAGCCCGATGTCGGCCGCAACCTGCTCGCCGAGGCCTATAGCGACGACGACGCCGATCTCGCCGTCGGCGGCACCAGCAGCGCGGTGGCGCTGGCCATGCTGCCGGTGGCGCAGGACTACAAGAAGGTGCTGATCGTCGACGGCGCCGTCGCCGACAGCATCACCGGCGACAAGTGGAACCGCTACATCTTCCGCGTCGACCGCAACTCGTCGCAGGACGCCATCTCCAACGCGCTGTCGATCGGCAAGCCCGGTGTCGTCGTCGCCGTGCTGGCGCAGGACTACGCCTATGGCCGCGATGGTGTTGCCGCGTTCCAGGAGGCGCTGAAGCCCACAGGCGCCAAGCTGGTGCACGCGGAGTTCGCACCCCCCACCACCAGCGATTTCACCGCGCCCGCGCAGCGCATCTTCGACGCATTGGCGAAGGAGCAGGGCGAGAAGATCCTGTTCGTGATGTGGGCCGGCGCCGATCCGATGGGCAAGATCGCTGCCCTCGATCCGCAGCGCCTGGGCATCCATCTCGCCACCGGCGGCAACCTTCTGCCGGTGCTGAAATCCTACAAATCGATCCCCACCCTCGCGGGGATGCAAGGCGCCACCTACTACTATTACGATATCCCCAAGAACCCTGTGAACGACTGGCTGGTCGCCGAGCACATGAAGCGCTTCAACGAGCCGCCGGATTTCTTCACCGCCAACGGCATGGTCACCGCCCTGGCTGTGGTGGCCGCGCTTGAGAAGACCAAGGGTGCCACCGACGCCGACACGCTGATTTCCGCCATGGAGGGCATGGCGTTCGACAGCCCGAAAGGCCGGGTGCAATTCCGCGCCGAAGACCATCAGGCGCTGCAGTCGATGTTCGGCTTCTCGCTGAAGATCGATCCGAATGCGCCCTGGGCCATCCCCGTGCTGACGCGCGAATTCAAGATCGAAGACATGAATCTGCCCATCACCAACAAGCGCTGATGCCTTCCGGGCCGGTCCTGGAAACCCGCGACCTGACCATCCGCTTCGGCGGTCAGGTCGCGGTGGACGCCGTCACCTGCGCTTTTCATCCCGGCACGCTCACGGCGATCGTCGGTCCGAACGGGGCAGGGAAAACGACCTATTTCAACCTGATCTCCGGCCAGCTCCGTGCCAGCGCCGGCGAGGTGCTGCTGCACGGCCAGCGTGTCACCCGCCTGGCCGCACCGTTGCGCACCCGCCGTGGCCTGGGCCGCGCTTTCCAGCTCACCAACCTGTTCCCGGACCTGTCAGTGCTTGAGAATGTGCGGCTCGCGGTGCAAGCCCGCGCCGGCATCGGCCTGCATTTCCTGGGCCTGGCCTCGGATCACGCGGAGCTGATCGACCGCGCCCAGGCTTGCCTGGCCCGCGTGCGTCTGTCCGACCGTGCCGGAGTTCCCGCCGCCGCCCTCAGCCACGGCGACCAGCGCAAGCTCGAGGTCGCCATCCTGCTGGCGCTGGAGCCGCAGATCTTCATGTTCGACGAACCCACGGCGGGCATGAGCGTCGACGAGGTGCCCGTGATCCTCGACCTCATCGAGGCGATCAAGCAGGAGGGCGACAAGACCATCCTGCTCGTCGAGCACAAGATGGATGTCGTCCGCCGCCTCGCCGACCGCGTCATCGTGCTGCACCAGGGCGCGCTGGTGGCCGATGGCGACCCCGCCGAAGTCGTGGCCTCGCCCATCGTGCAGGAGGCGTATCTCGGCGTACGCCCGGCCAATGCCTGAGCCGGCCCTGCTGACTCTCGAAGGCGTGCACACGCATATCGGCCGCTACCACATCCTGCACGGCGTCGATCTCGTGGTGCCCAAGGGCCGCCTCACCGTGCTGCTCGGCCGCAACGGCGCCGGCAAGACCACCACCCTGCGCAGCATCATGGGCCTGTGGCGCGCCAGCGCCGGGCGCATCACCTTCGGCGGCGCCGACATCACCGCCATGGCCACGCCGGACATCGCCCGGCGCGGCATCGCCTACGTGCCGGAGACCATGGGCATCTTCACGCAGCTCACCGTGCGCGAGAACATGCTGCTGGCGACGACGTCCGGCCGCTTCGACGAAGCCCGCCTCGACGGCGTGTTCGCCCTGTTCCCCGTGCTGAAGCAGAAATGGCACGACGCGGCCGGCGGCCTGTCCGGCGGCCAGAAGCAGATGCTCGCCATCAGCCGCGCCATCGTGGAGGAACGCCGGCTGCTGGTCGTCGACGAGCCCACCAAGGGCCTTGCCCCCGCCGTCATCGAGCATCTCATCGAAGGTTTCCGCCAATTGAAGCAGACCCGCACCACCATCCTGCTGGTCGAGCAGAATTTCCACATGGCCCGCTCGCTCGGCGACAACGTCGCGGTGATGGACGACGGCCGCGTGGTGCACACCGGCACGATGGCCGCTCTTGCCGCCGACGAGGCGCTGCAATCGCGCCTGCTCGGTCTCAGCCTGGCCAGCCACCAATGACCGGCGCCAAGGCCCGCCCGGATTGGGCCCCCTATCTCGTGCTTCCCGTCGTCGCCGTGCTCGCGCTGCCGGCGATGGCATTCCCCACCTGGCTCACCCTCACCGTGGCCGGGGCGGCGATGGGCATGATGCTGTTCCTCATGGCCTCCGGCCTCACGCTGATCTTCGGCCTGATGGACGTGTTGAACTTCGCCCATGGCGCCTTCATCACCCTCGGCGCCTATGTCGCCGTCAGCGTGCTCGGCCGGCTCGCGGGACTGGGTGCGGCGGACAGCGTGATGCTGAACCTGATCGCGCTCGCCGCCGCGGTGCTGGTGGCCGCCTGCGTCAGCGGCGCGGTCGGCTGGGCGTTCGAGCGTGTCATCATCCGCCGCGTCTACGGATCGCATCTGCAACAGATCCTCATCACCGTGGGCGGCCTCATCGTCGCCCAGCAGCTCGTCATCGTGCTGTGGGGGCCGCAACCGCTGCAGATCCCCAAGCCCGCGGCGCTGCGCGGCAGCTTCATCGCCGGCGGTGCCGCCATCGAGGCGTACCGCATGGTCGCGGTCGCGCTCGGCCTGCTGATCTTCCTCGCCATGCATCTCGTGCTGAACCGCACCCGCATCGGCCTGCTGGTGCGCGCCGGCGTCGAGAACCGCGAAATGGTCGAAGCCCTCGGCTATCGCATCCGCCGCCTGTTCGTTGGCGTGTTCGTGGCGGGCACGGCGCTGGCCGGCATCGGCGGCGTGATGTGGGGCGTCTACCAGGAGATTGTGACCCCCGCGATCGGCGACGAGATGACCATCCTCATCTTCATCGTCATCATCATCGGCGGCCTGGGCTCCGTCACCGGCTGCTTCGCCAGTGCCATCCTGGTCGGGCTGACCGCCAATTATGTCGGCTACCTGTCGCCGAAGCTCGCCCTGGGCTGCAACATCGCACTCATGGTCGCGGTGCTGCTGTGGCGCCCGCGCGGCCTGTTCCCGGTGGCGAAGCAATGAGGTGGCGGATCGTCTCCGGCGACCGTCCCGGCCATCCGGTCGCCACCGCCCTGCTGCTCGTGCTGCTGGTCGCACTCGCCTTCGCGCCGTTCCTGTTCCCGGGCACGCGCTCCGTGGCCGCGGCCGCACGCATCTGCATCTTCATCGTGCTTGCCGCCAGCTATGACATCCTGCTCGGCTATACCGGCATCGTCTCCTTCGCCCACACCATGTTCTTCGCCATCGGCGCCTATGGCGTGGCGATCCCGCTGGCCAACGGCTGGATCGGCTGGGACGCAGTGCTGGCCGGCGGCCTCGGCGGCGCCGCTCTCGCCGCCGGCATCGCGGCGGCCATCGGCCTGCTCAGCCTGCGCGTGCGGAAGATCTTCTTCTCCATGATCACGCTCGCCGTCGCCAGCCTCGCCCAGCTCCTGGCGACCCAGTGGCGCGACATCACCGGCGGCGAGGACGGGCTGACCTTCTCGCTCCCGCGAATCCTCAGCCCTGCCTTCCGCCTGCTCTCCGACCCTGTCCTGGGCGTGCGCATCGACGGCCGTCTCATCACCTATTATCTGATCTTCGCCGTCTCGCTGGCGCTGTTCTGGCTGATGCTGCGCATCGTCAACTCGCCCTTCGGCCGCGTGCTGCAAGCCATCCGCGAGAACGAGTTCCGTGCGGAGGCCCTCGGCTACCGCACCATCGTCTACCGTACGCTGGCCAGCGCATTGTCCGCCGGCATGGCCGCCATCGCCGGCGCGCTGATGGCGCTGCTGCTGCGCTACAACGGCCCCGAGGCCACCATGTCCTTCGCCATCATGGTCGACGTCCTGCTGATGGTGGTCATCGGCGGCATGGGCACGCTGTACGGCCCGGCGCTGGGGGCCGCCGTCATCGTGCTGGCCCAGTATTACCTCCAGCCCGGGCTGCAGGCCCTGTCCGACGCTGCCGGGGCGCTGCCGCTGCTGCCCGCCCTGTTCCACCCGGACCGCTGGCTGCTGTGGCTGGGCGTGCTGTTCATCCTCATCGTGTATTTCCTCCCCGCCGGCATCGTCGGCAGCCTCCGCCGCAGGAGCCGCGCATGAGTCCCCGCAAGATCGTCATCGACTGCGATCCCGGCACCGACGACGCCATCGCATTGTTCCTCGCGCTTGCCAGCCCCGAGCTCGATGTCCGCCTGGTCACCGTCGTCGGCGGCAATGTCGGCCTCGACCGCACCCTGGCCAACGCCCGCGCGCTGGTCGGCCTGGCCGGCGCCGGCATTCCCGTCATCGGCGGCGCCGACCGCGCCTTGCTCGGCAGCTTCGTCGCCGAGCCCCGCGTGCACGGCCAGAACGGGCTCGGCGGCGTCGTCCTGCCGGACGGCCCGCCGGCTGCTCCTGGCGTGGCGTCCGACGCCATCCGCGCCTTGCTGCGCCAGGCCGCTCCGGACGAAATCACCCTCGTCGGCATCGGCCCCGCCACCAATCTTGCCCTGGCGCTCGCAACCGAACCCGCGCTCACCGACCGAGTCGCCGAGATCGTGCTGATGACCGGCGCCTGGAGCGAAGGCAACGTCACCCCCGCCGCCGAGTTCAACGCCTGGAACGACCCCGCGGCCCTGGCCGTCGTCCTAGCCTGTGGCCGCCCCGTCACCCTGGCGACCCTGGAGCTCACGGCCCAGGCACTCTGCACCCCGTCCTGGCTGGACACCCTGCGCGCCCACCCCGGCGGCGCCTGCCTGCGCGCGGCCCACGCGATCATGTCCTCCGTGCCGCCATCAAGGCGCCTGGGCGGCAAGGGCCACCCGCAGCATGACGCCTGCGCCGTCGGCTGGCTCGTCGCACCCGGCCTGTTCACCCACCGCGCTGTTCACGCCTCTGTCGATCTCGGCCCCGGCCCCTGCCGCGGCCGCACCGTCATCGACCGCTGGGGTCGCCTGCCTGATCCGCCGAATGCCCGCCTGCTGGAAACGCTGGACCCGGCGGCGTTCTTTGCGCTGCTGGCGGAACGGATCGCGGCGCTGCCGTAATCCCGGGAAACGCGACGGAGGCGGCCCCGGATGGCGCACCCGGCGCCGCCATGCCAACCTGCCGGGACGACCTGAGGGGGATTCGAACGACATGTCCGTACGCGCCTGGCGCACCCGCGCCGCCACCACCTTCACCACCGAGAAGCGCCCCGCCACCGGCAGCCGTGGCATGGTCGTCACCAACCACCCCCTGGCCTCCGCGGCCGGCTCCGAGATGCTGGCCGCCGGCGGCAATGCCATCGACGCCGCCGTTGCCGCCCAGTTTGCGCTCACCGTCGTCGAGCCCATGATGATCGGCCTCATCGGCGGCGGCACCGCGCATATCCGCACCGCGGACGGCACCCATACCGTCCTCGACGGCATGAGCGTCGTGCCCGGCGCGGGCACCCCGGACATGTATCGCCCGATCCCCGGTGCGCCCCCGGAAGTGTTCGATGTCGCAGACCAGGAGAACACGGTCGGCCCGAAATCCGTCGCGGCGCCCGGCTCGCTGCGCGCATGGTGCCTCGCCCTGCAACGTTTCGGCACCATGCCGCTCGCCGACGTCATGCAGCCGGCCATCCGCCTCGCCGCGCGCGGCTTCACCGTCACGCCGTACCTGAACGACTGCATCACCTCCGCCGTCGCCGACCTGGTGAAGGACCCCCTCATCGCCGCCCGCTACATGCCCGGCGGCAGCGTGCTCCCCGCGGGCACCCGCCTGGTGCAGGGCGACTATGCCGAGGCGCTCACGCTGATTGCCCAGCAAGGCGAGGGGGCCCTGCATGGCGGCCCGCTCGGCGACCTGGTGGCCGAGCACATGGCCAGGACCGGCGGCTATGTTTCCCGCGCCGATCTTGCCACCTATCGCGTGGTCGAACGCGCGCCCCTGCGCGCGCCCTATCGCGGATGGGAGATCGTCGGCCCGCCGCCGCCCGCGGCCTCCGGCGTGCACATCCTGCAGATGCTGAACATCCTCGAAGGCTACGATGTCGGCGCCATGGGCTTCGGCACCGTGGACACGCTGCACCTGCTGGCCGAGGTGCTGAAGATCGCCTTCGCCGACCGCGCCGCCGCCACCGCCGATCCCGATTTCGTCGCCGTTCCGGTCGCCCGCCTGATCAGCAAGGACTATGCGGCCGAGCGCCGCGCCCGCATCGACCTCGCCAAGGCCCAGGCCTGGGGCCCCGGCGTCTCGCCCGGCCAAGGCACGCACACCACGCATCTGACGGTGGCGGACGGCATGGGCAACGTGGTCGCCAGCACCCAGACCATCAACAACCTCTTCGGCGCCCGCTACATCGTTCCCGGCACCGGGATGATCCCGAACAACTACATGTCCAACTTCGACCCACGCCCCGGCCGCGCCCTCTCCATCGCCCCGGGCAAGCGCGTCACCACCTCGATGAGCCCGGTGATGGCGCTGCGCGACGGGAATGTCGTCTATGCGCTCGGCCTGCCCGGCGGGAAGAAGATCTTCCCCTCGGCCATGCAGGCCCTGGTCAACCTCATCGACCACGGCATGAGCCTGCAGGAGGCGGTCGAGGCGCCGCGCATCTGGACCGAGGGCGTGCAACTGGAAGTGGAGGGCAGCATCCCCGAGGCGGTGCAGGCCGGCCTCGCCGCGCGCGGCCATACCATCCAGGTGATGCCCACGGTCGCCGGCGGCATGAACGCCATCCAGTTCCACGAGGACGGCAGCATGACCGGCGCCGCCTGCTGGCGGGCCGACGGAACCCCGATGGGCACCGGCGGCGGCCTGGCCCGGGCCGGCGTGCGTTTCGTGCTGGAGACGCGGCGCTGACGGCAATGCTGCGGATCGGCATCGACATCGGCGGCACCTTCACCGACTTCGCGGTGTGGAACGGCGAGGCGGCCGGCTACACCGCGGTGGCGGCGCTGAAGGTGCCGTCCACGCCGCCGCATTTCGCCGCCGGCGTGCAGCGCGGGCTGGAGGCCCTGCTGGCGCAGGGCCGCATCCGCGCGGACCAGGAGATGCTGATCGTGCACGGCACAACGGTCAGCACCAACGCGGTGATCGAGCGCAGTGGCCCGCCGCTCGCCTTGCTGGTCACCGCAGGGTTCCGCGACATCCTCGGTGTCGCCCGCCTGCGCCTCGACCGGCCGGTGGACCTGTTCGCCCGCCGCCCGGCGCCGCTGATCCCGCGTCATCGCGTGCATGAGATCGACGAACGCATTCTTGCCGACGGCAGCATCGACCGCCCCCTGGACCCCGACGGCGTTGTCGCCGCCGCGCGCGCGGCGATCGCCAGCGGGGCGGCCGCCATCGCCGTCTGCTTCCTGCACGCCTACCGCAACCCCGCGCATGAACAGGCCGCCGGCGCGGCGATCCGCGCCGCCCTGGGCGATGTCGATGTCGTCCTGTCCCACGAGGTCTGGCCGCAGCAATCGGAATACGAACGCGCCAGCGCCGCCCTGCTGAACGCCTACGCCCGCCGCGCCATGTCCGGCTACATCGCCGAGCTGGAGGGCTGGCTCGCGACGACCCTGCCGAAGGCGCGCCTGCTGGTCACCAAGTCCAATGGCGGCGTCATGGCGGCCGGCGAGGCGACGCGCATGCCCATCCATACGCTGCTCTCCGGCCCGGCCGCCGGCGTCACCGCCTCGGCCGCACTCGGCGCCATGCTCGGCGAGGCGAACCTGCTGACCATGGACATGGGCGGCACCAGCACGGACATCTCGATGATCCGCGACGGCCGGATCATGGTCTCGCATGACGGCCGCGTCGGCGAATTCCCGCTGATGATGCCGGTGACCGCCATCGAGGCGATCGGCGCCGGCGGCGGCTCCATCGCCTGGCTCGACGGCCCGGTGCTGAAAGTCGGCCCGCGCTCCGCCGGCGCGGCACCGGGCCCGGCCTGCTATGGCCGGGGCGGCACGCTGCCCACCGTGTCCGATGCCTACCTGCTCTGCGGCTACCTGTCCGAGGACGCGCCGCTCGCCGGCGGCCTGCACCTGCACCGCGCCCTTGCGGACACCGCGATGGCGCCGATTGCCGCGACCCTGTCGCGCGACAGCGCCGCCGCCGCCGAAGCGGTGCTCGCGGTCGCGACCGCCAACATGCTCGCCAACGCCTTGCCCTTCATCGCCCGCCTCGGCGTGGCGCCGGCGGAGCTGACGCTGATGATCTTCGGCGGCGCCGGCGCCATCCACGGCCCCCTGCTTGCCGACGAGATCGGCATCGGCCGGGTGGTGATCCCGCGCGTCGCCTCGGTCTTCTGCGCCTATGGCTGCCTTGTCTCCGACCTGCTCTACGACGTCGTCCGCAGCGTGCATGGCGAGGCGCTCGACGCCGCCGCCGTCGCCGCCATCTTCGCCGGCCTGCGCGGGCAGGGGGCGGACTGGCTGGCGGCCCAGGCCGGCGATGCCGCGCCGGCGTTCGAATACGCCGCCGATATCCGCTACGCCGGGCAGTCCTTCGACGTCAGCGTCGGCCTTGACGCGTCCACCGCCGAGCGGGGCGACCTTGCCGCCATCGCCGCCGCCTTCCACGCCGAGCACGGCCGCCTGTTCGGCCATGCCAGCCCGCGCGCGGACATCGAGATCATGGCCCTGCGCCTGCGTGTTCGCGGCAACCTGCCGCGCCCCGGGGCGGTGGCGCGCCCGCTCGCCCAGGGCACCCCGCCGCACCGCACCCGCCGCGCCCGTTTCGCCGGCGCCTGGCACGACACGCCCCTGTTCGCCTGGGCCGACCTGCCCGTCGGCTGGCGCGCGGCCGGCCCCGCCATCATCGAGCAGGAGACGGCAACCGTCGTGGTGCCGCCCGCCTTCACCGTCGCCGTCGGCCCCTATGGCGATCTCGTCCTGGACCGGGAGCGCTAGGCATGGACCCCGTCCGCACCGAAGTGATGCGCAACCGCTTCGCCGCCATCGCCGAGGAGGCCAGCAACGTCGCCTACCGCACCGCTTACACCACCTTCGTCAAGCAGACGCAGGACTACCAGGTCGCCCTTGCCAGCCTGGACGGCGAGTTCTTTGCCTATCCCATGCGCGCCGGCGTCACCTCGTCCGTCTGCCAGAACGTCCGCGGCCTCGTCGACGAGATCGGCCTCGACACGCTGAAGCCCGGCGACATCGTCATCACCAACGACCCGTTCTCCGGCGATGCGCTGTGCACCCACACGATGGACATCCATCTGCTGCGCCCGGTGTTCCGCGACGGCCGCATCATCGCCTTCGCCTGGGCCTTCATCCACGCCTCCGACATCGGCGGCGCGGTGCCCGGCAGCATCTCGCCCACCAGCTACGAGGTGTTCCAGGAAGGCGTGCGCATCCGCCCGGCCTTGCTCTACCGCGAAGGCGAACTGAACGCGCAGCTCTGGCATTTCTTCGCCGACAACAGCCGCATCCCCGAGCTGATCTGGGGCGACCTGCAGGCCATGCTGGCCGGCCTCGCGCTGCTCGACACCCGTATGCAGGAGCTGTGCGCCCGCTACGGCACCGCCGCCCTGCGCGACAGCATCGCCGACGTCATCGCCCTGTCCGAGCTCAAGGCCCGCCAGGCGATCGCGCGGCTCACCGACGGCAGCTACGAATTCAGCGACTATCTCGAGGCCTATAACGGCGACGGCCATATCTTCCTGCACGCGCGCATGACCGTCGCCGGCGACAGCCTCGCCGTCGATTTCTCCGGCAGTGACCCGCAGGTCCGCTACGCGCTGAACTTCGTCACCGGCGAGCGGGCGCACCCGTTCCTGTGCATGCCCGTGATCAACTGGATCCAGACGGTCGAGCCCACCATCCCCGTTACCGGCGGCATCATCCGCCCGATCCGCACCCATGCCCCCAAGGGCACGCTGATGAACGCCGAGTTTCCCGCCGCCATGGGCAACCGCTGGGTCGCGGTGATGCGCGTCTATGACGCCGTGCTCGGCTGCCTCAACCAGGCGCTCCCGGGCGGGCTCGCCGCCGCCGGCTCCGGTCAGGCCGGCATCATCTCCGTCGCCGCCGTCGATGCCCGCACCGGCCGCCGCCATGTCAGCGTCGTCGAGCCCTTCATCGGCGGCAGCGGTGGCCGCCAGGGTGCGGACGGCGTGGACGGCATCGACCAGCCCGTCGCCTTCCTCCGCTCCGCGCCCGCCGAGGTGGTGGAGGTCGAGACCAGCCTCGTCCTGCGCAGCTTCCGCTTCGAGCCCGGCAGCGCCGCGCCCGGCCGGCACCGCGGCGGCTACGCCATGCGCATCGAGCTGGAGAATCGCGGCCTCGCCGCCACCGTCACCGTGCGCGGCCTCGACCGCTTCCGCGTCCAGCCCTGGGGCGTGGCCGGCGGCGCCTGCGGCAGTGCCGCCAGCGCCGTCCTCAATCCCGGCACCCCGGAGGAACGCGATATCGGCAAGATCGACGTGCTGGAGATGCGGCGCGGCGACGTGCTGCGGATGATCACCCCCAGCGGCGGCGGCTTCGGCGACCCATTCACCCGCGACCCCGCCCTGGTCCTGTCCGAGGTCGCAGACGGCCTGCTGACCGCCGAGCAGGCGCGCGCGCAATACGGTGTCGCCGGCGACGCCGAAGCCACCGCAGCGCTGCGCGCCGGACCCCGGCCGCCGCCCGGCTCCTTCAGCCTCGGTCCGGCGCGCACGGCGCTGGAAGCGAAATGGCCGCCTGCCGCGAGCATGGCCCTGGCCACGCGCGCGATGGCGGCACCCGCCGCCCTGCGCGCCCACATCCTCGCCGCCCTGCGCGCAGACCTCGCTTGCACCGACGGTTCCGTTACCCCGGCGGCCGTCGCTGCCGCTCCTGACCCTTGATCGGATACCCATGATCGACCAGCTCTGGCTCGAAGCGGCCCTCCTCGGCATTGTCGAAGGCCTCACCGAGTTCATCCCCGTCTCCTCCACCGGCCACATGATCCTCATCGGGGACCTCATCGGCTTCGACGGCCCGCCCGGCCGCGTGTTCGAGGTCGCGATCCAGCTCGGCGCCATCCTCGCGGTCTGCGTCGCCTATGCCCGCACGCTGCTGCGCGTCGTCGTCACCGCGCCCACCGATCCGGCGGTGCGCCGCTTCATCCTGGCCATCCTGCTGGCCTTCCTGCCGGCCGCGGTCATCGGCGCGTTCGCCCACGGCTTCATCAAGTCGGTCCTGTTCTCGCCCTGGGTCGTCGCCGTCAGCCTCATCCTCGGCGGCATCGCCATCCTTGCGATCGAGCGCACGCGCCCGACGCCGCGGCACACATCCATCGCCACGTTCACGCCGCGCCTGGCCCTCGGCATCGGCCTCTGCCAATGCCTCGCCATGGTCCCCGGCGTCTCGCGCTCCGGCGCCACCATCATGGGCGCCCTGGTGCTGGGCGTGGAGCGGCGGACGGCGGCCGAGTTCTCGTTCTTCCTCGCCATTCCCACCATGTTTGGCGCCACCGCCTACGACCTCTACAAGAACCGGGACACGCTGACCCTCGACGGTGCCGGCCTGATCGCGATCGGGTTCGTCCTGGCCTTCGTGGCGGCACTGCTGGTGGTGCGCAGCCTGGTCGCCTATGTCGGCCGCCACGGCTTCGCGCCGTTCGCCTGCTACCGCATCATCGTCGGCACGGTCATGCTGGCCTTGCTCGCCTGGCGGTGATCGTCCTGGCCAGGGCATGATCGGTGCAGACAGAAGCACCGATCATGCTCTAGCTTATTGTTCTGACGAGCAATTTTATCGCCCGGTGAGTCCACCTCCAGCGATATTGCTCTACGGCGCGGCGGCGGCCGGCTTTGCCCCCGGCACCGCGTCCAGCAGGCTCATATGGGGCACAAGCGAGGGCAGGGCCGCAGGCAAGGTCGCGGCCGGTGCGGGCGCTTCCAGCGGCGCGGCGGTCACCGGCGCCGGGACGTCCTTCGTCTCCGCCTTGTCGCTGGCGGAGGCGGCCGGCGCCTCCGGTTCCACCGTCACGGTGTAGTCCGGCACGATCCGCGCCTGCGCCCCGGCGATCACCAATACCTTCTGGCCAAGCGACAGCGGCGTCGCGTCCTTCTGCGTGACCGACAGCAGGTCGCCGTTCGGCTTGCGCACGACGTATTCGAAGGCCTTGGTATCCGCCACCGTGTGCTCGACCGTCGTGCCGACCAGCCCGCCCAGCACGGTCCCGCCCAGCGCCCCGAACGCGCTCGCCACCCCGCCGCCCGGGGTCTGTGAGCCCACGATTCCGCCGGCGGCCCCGCCAGTCACCGCGCCCACCGCCCCGGCTGCGGAAACGTCCACGGTCCGCACGCCGACCACCACGCCCCTGTCGACCTTGTTCGCCTGCTGGACCGCGGCGCCGGAATAGGTATTCGGCGAGTAATCCGGCCCGCACCCGGCCACCGAGGCCAGCAGAATCACCGAAGCCGCGAGTTTGACGAAACGGAACACCTCTACGCATCCGTCAGTTGTTCAGGCTGCCTGATAGAATCCCGGAGCCAGGGTGTCACCCACCAATTTTTCGACGCTGGCCCCCGTCCGGTGGTCTTGAACGCGCAGGGGAGGGGAAGCGCCGTCAATTGCCCGCCTGCGCCACCGGGCATGTCCCGGGTTGATCGCAGCGTGGCGGCGTGGCGCGCGTGGCAGCAGCAACCGACGCCGAGGCCGGCCCCTCGATCCCGCCCACCACGGCGGTCACGCGCCAACGATAGCTTGTTGCCGGCGCCAGCCCCGAATCCCCGAAGCTCGGTCCTGCGACACTGCCGGCGGGGAGGAATTCGCCCTGCGTCCCCGCCCGGTAGACGCGATAGAAGTCGGCGCCCGCCACCGCCGTCCAGGCCAGCGCGGCCGCGTCGTCGGCGATATCGGTGGCCACCAGCCCTCCGGGGGCCACGCCCGCCGCCCCGGCGGCCGGTGGCGCCGGCTTCGCCCCGGCGGTCAGCGCGTCCAGCATCGCCTTGATCGCGGCAATCTGGCGCCCGCCCTTGGTGACATAGCTGGCATCGTGGGTCACATAACCCCACCAGTCCCAGCATGCTTGCGGGTTCACCGGCGCGATGACGTCCGGGCCGAAGCTGGCCGTGGTCTGCGGATACAGCACGATGATGCCATTGTTGTCCGCCCAGGCGTTGTAGCCGGCATGCTCCACGAAGCGCGTGCCGATGTCCCCCGCATCCTGCTTGCAGCCGTGCAGGGCGATGTGCACGCGGCACGCCGCTCCCTGGGCGCAGGCATCGGGAACATACACGTATCCGGTGTCGCCCATGCTCAGCACCGAAGCGCCGAATGGGGCCGTGTATGTCGTCTGGTCGAAACGTTTCAGCATCCCCGCCGGTTTCCCGGTATCGCGCGGATTCAGCGCACCGTAGATGTGCTGCAGGATGATCCCGGCCTGGTCGTAGCCGCACTGGTCGATATACGGGTCGGTGTTGTCGGCGCATCCGTTCAATCCGTTCGCGTGCGCCTGCTTCAGGATCACCTGCGAATGCCCGGCCCCGACCGCGGTCTGGTAGAACAGATCGCCGCGCCCCGCATCGCCCAGATAGCTGCGATAGAACGCGACGGTTGCGTCGGTGACCGATCGCGCCACCACCGCATCGTTGTAGCCGTGGAACACATAGACCTTCTGCCGGCGCAGGTTGTCGGTGGGGTCAATCTCCCGTGCCGTCGCCATTTGCTCTGCGCTCGCCACCAACCCGTCCACGTCCGGCGCCGGCCCCTGCATGCATGGCCCCGTCGCCGTCATCAGCGGCTGGAGATAGCCGTTGATGATGTCCGCCGAGGACGCCTGGGCGCAGTAGAACGGCCCACCCGCGATCACCCCGACGCCCCGGACAACCGAAGACCACGCGGTGGCGAATTGCACCGCCATGAACGCGCCCGAGGAGATGCCTGAGATTGAACTCTGCGCGATGTCGGCGTTGTAGCCGCGCAGCACGGCGGGCTCGGCTGCCCGCGCCGCTACCGGCGCGTACGCCAACAGGCAGGCCGATGCCACGATGCCGCAGCGCAGCGCGTTGCGCCAGACGAGACGGCCGAACATGAACGTGTTCCGTTGCTTGTGCGGAGGTGGCTGCGATAGCCAAGCGTGCTGCACTGCAATAGCGCACGGGCCGGCGGTCTGTCGCTGATTAACCCGCCGCGCACAGGAACGTGTTGCGCGCGCCATCATGCACGAGGCGCGTTGGCAACGGATTGCCATTTTGAAATGCCATGGCGAGCCCGGTGCAAGGTCGCCTGGATTAAACGGATACTGTAACAGTACGTCTTTCGCATCGACTTCATTTGCGCAACGAAACGCCGCCGTGACCGCGGCGCCATCCGTCTGGCGCGGCCGGCCCCGCCTGGGCCGTGCTCCGCCAGGTCCGGGAGGGAGCATTGATCATGCAACTCGTCAGGCCATGGCCAACCTTGCGCATCAGGCGACGAACGGCGCTGATCCACTATCACATCTTCAAGAACGCCGGCACGAGCGTCGACAGTCTTCTGGCCGGCTATTTCGGATCGTCCTGGGCCGCGTTCGAAGGCGCCACCCCGGTCGACATCGTCGATGCACGGCGTCTTGCGGCGTACCTTGCCGCCCACCCCGACATCCGCGCCGTTTCCAGCCATCTCGCACGCCCGCCGCTGCCGGCGCGGGGCTGTGCGCCGATCGTCTTCCTGCGTGATCCCATCGACCGCGCCCGCTCGGTCTATCGCTACCTCGCGCAGGATCCCACCCAGCCGGGCGCAGGCATCGCCGCCGCCCGCTCGTTCGCCGGCTTCGTCGCCTGGGCGCTCGATGAACCGGATGGCGGCGGCGTCGTCATCCGCAACTACCAGGTCATCCACCTCTCCGCGGCCTCATTCCGCACCCCCCATATCTGGCACACCCACGCGACCGCGTCCGACCTGCGCAAAGCCCGCGCCCTGCTGCGGTCCTGGCCCGCCTTCGGCATCGTGCGCCGCTTCGCCGACTCCTTGCGGTGGTTCGACCGCGCCTACGGCACGCGCTTCCCCGGCCTGTTCGCCGGTGAGGTCCATGCCAACAGCACCAACCCCGCCTTCCGTTCCGAGCGCGACGAATGGGACCGGGCCAGCGACGAACTCGGCCCCGCCCTGTTCCAGCGCCTGCTCGACGCCAACAGCCTCGATCTCGAACTCTACCAATGGGCGCTGTCGCGCTTCCGCGCGGCCGCCCCCGCCGCCGCTGCCATGGCGCCGGATCATGGTCCGGCGATCCCGGCCCACCACTGATGCCGCAGCGCGTGCCTACGCGATGCGCGGCATGTCGAGCCGGTACAGGCAGCCCGGCTGCGGATAGCGCACCTCACCCTGGAACTTGCCGCCGCCGAACTGGCCGGAGACGCTGAACCACCCGTGGAGCATCTGCACATAACCGGAAGGCGAAACCGTCCCGCTGTATTGTCCGAACTGGACATACCCTTGGGACACCGTCATCACGCTCGTCGGCGTGCGCAGCACGCAACCGCCGCCAGGATCGCCGATGTTGTAGGCCGTTCCCTGGTAGGTGCCGTCGAACGCGCTCGTTGTCGGTCCTGAGGGCCCGCGTGCGCAGCCGGCGGCGAAGAACAGCAGCGCGGCGAACAGCGCCACCGGCCACAACTGGCGAAATCTCATGCGCGCCTCCTTCGCAAGCGGCTCGTCGTGCAGCGGGAACGTCGATCCTGCCCCGCACATTGCGAGATCGGGACCCGGCCCCAGCGCATCAGACGCCATATCCATGACCGTGCGATACCCGGCCTTCGGAGGTTGCCCGGTTTCGCCTGCATCAATTTCGTGTAACGGCCAGGACGGCGCCCGCATCGCCCGTTTGCGAGAGCCCTGGTTGGTTACGTGACGTTAACGTGATTTGCGTCGCAGCGGATGCTTGTGCTGAAATCATACCGCAATGTGCCCGCAGAGAGTTTGAAGGCTCGTCCAGGCCCTTCGTGATGCGCCGGACATCTGCCTTTCACCCGCGGAGCACGGCGAAGCCCGAGAACCAGGGAAAGATCCATGGTCAAGATGTTGCCGCTCTCCGGCAGCGAGCGCCATCTGCTGCCTGGCGCAAAGGTTCTCGGCCCTGCCGATCCAGCGGAACGGATCACGGTGACCGTCATCGTGCGCCGGGCCAATGCGGATCTCCACCAGCAACGCCTGCAGGCGCAGCAGCAACTCACCCGCGAGCAGTTCGCCGCGGCCCACGGAGCCAGTGCCGCCGATCTCGATGCGGTCGCGGCATACGCGCGGAAATACGGCATCGACGTGGTCGAAACGTTGCCCGCACAGCGCCGCATCGTCCTCGGCGGCAGGATTGCCGATCTCAGCGCGGCATTCGGCACGTCGGTGGTCCAGGTCGAGCACGCCGGCGGCCGGCATCGCGGCCGGGTCGGCCCCCTCCATGTTCCGGAGCACCTGCACGGCATCATCCAGACCGTCGCCGGCTTCGACGATCGCCCAGTCGTACGGCCGCATTTTCGCAAGGCTGCAGGCGTCGGCACGACGAACGGAACGTTCGCGCCAACGCGGATAGCCGAGCTGTACGACTTTCCTGCCGGCACGGACGGTTCCGGCCAGACCATCGGCATCCTCGAATTCGGCGGCGGCTATAACGACGCCGACCTCGATGCCTATTTCGCCCAGCTCGGCGTCAATCGGCCGCAGGTCACCAGCGTCGCGATCGACGGTGCCGGCAACCAGCCGACCGGCGACCCGACCAGCCCCGATGGCGAGGTCGGTCTCGACATCGAGGTGATCGGTGCGGTCGCGCCAGGCGCGCGCCAGGTGGTCTATTTCGCACCCAATACGGACCAGGGCTTCATCGACGCGGTTTCGTCAGCGGTGCACGACGCGGCCAACACGCCATCGGTCATCTCGATTTCGTGGGGCGCCGCCGAGGACGAGTGGGTCGCCGCGACGCGGCAAGCCATCGACCAGGCGTTCGAGGACGCCGCCCTGCTCGGCGTATCGGTGTTCGCGGCATCGGGTGACAGCGGTTCGAGCGACGGCGTGAACGACGGCCTCCTGCACCCCGATTATCCAGCGGCAAGTCCTTGGGTCACCGGCTGCGGCGGAACCACGCTGGTGTCCGCAAACGGCGGCATTGCGGACGAGAGCACCTGGAATCATGGCGGCGGAGCCACCGGCGGTGGCGTCAGCCGTCTCTATCCCGCTCCGGACTACCAGGCCACGGCCGCGATTCCCCCGGCCGGCGACGATGGCCATGCCGGCCGCGGCGTGCCCGACGTTGCCGCAAACGCGGACCCCGCCACGGGGTATCAGGTGCTGATCGACGGTCAGCAGCTCGTCTATGGCGGAACCAGCGCCGTCGCGCCGCTATGGGCCGGGCTCACGGCGCGCATCAACCAGATGAACGGCGGGAATGCCGGCTTCCTCAATACCCGGATCTACGCCATCCCGCCCGCGGCCGGCGCCTTCCACGACATCGTCTCCGGCAACAACGACGCCAGCGGACAGGGTGGCCCCTATCAGGCGCAGCCGGGCTGGGACGCCTGCACCGGCCTGGGATCGCCCGACGGCGCGAAGCTGGCGGCGAGCCTTGCCGGCGTGACGCCCCAGCCGCAACCGCAACCGTCGCCGCCGCCAGGCGGGCCGAAGGCGACGACACTCGCATTCCGGACATCGCCTGGCGGGGTGACGATCATGCCGGGCATGTCGCGCGACCTCGGGGTGATCAACGTGCACGGCTTCGAGCGGATTCGGGTGGTCGCCGAGGAGCACGCCGACAATGGCGCCAGTGCCAGCATCCGCCTGACCATGACCGAGGGCACCGAACCGGTGGGCCTGCTCGACGTGTTGCCGGTCGCGTCGCACGCGCAGATCACGCGCGTCTACGAGATACCCGGTACCAGGCTCGCGATCTCCGCCGACGCGGTCGGGACCGCTGGCGCCGCCACGGTCAATGTGTGGGTCTACGGCCTGGGCGGATCATCGGGTCCGGGGTGAATGCCCGCGACGCCCCGCACGCGAGGGGCACAGTCTCGCAGCCCTCGCGTCAGCAAGCGGGTTGCCCATCTCTTGGGAAAGGACACGTAAATGTCGCTATCAGCAGAGGACGCGGTTCTCCTGAAACGTGCGCAAGCGCCGGCTGCCGCGGCGCAGGCCGTGGCTCCGTCGGTGAAGATCTGGCGAACCGTCACGGTCGCCACGCCTGCCGCAGCCGTGGCGTTCCTCAACGCCCCGCCTCCTCAGGGAGCCGGCGAAGCATCGCTCTCCGATCTCCCCAACGGCAACGTGCAGGTCTACTATTTCCTGTGAGCCCGGCTTCCCGGCCTTCGCCCGGAAGCGGAGCGTGATGCGGCTGAGCTGAGACGGGGGGCGGTGGCACGGTCGAATGGTCCGCGCCGGTTCGCCTTCCCGCGAAGACTTGGCTCTCCCCTCGGGAGAGCCTTCTTTCTGTGGCAGCAGGTCCGTACTGCCACGTCCTCGCCACCCGGAACGGCCCGGGCGCGCCGGCCTACTTCGTCCCGTACAGCCGGTCCCCGGCGTCGCCCAGCCCCGGCCGGATGTAGCCGTGGTCGTCCAGCTGCCGGTCCACCGCACAGGTGAACACCTCCACATCTCCATGCTCGGCCTGGAGCGCCGCCAACCCCTCGGGCGCCGCCAGCAGGCAGGCGAAGCGGATCTGCGCGGCGCCGGCCTGCTTCAGCCGCCCCACCGCCGCCGCCGCGGAATGCCCCGTCGCCAGCATCGGGTCCACCACGATCACCATCCGCTCGCCGATATCGTCCGGCAGCTTCAGGTAGTATTCCACCGGCACCAGCGTCTGTGGATCGCGATACAGCCCGATATGACCAACGCGCGCCCCCGGCACCAGGTCCAGCATCCCTTCAAGGATACCGTTCCCCGCTCGCAGGATCGACACGAAGCACAGCTTCTTGCCCGACAGCTGGGGCGCTTCCATCCGCTCCAGCGGCGTTTCGATCTCGATCATCTCCAGCTTCAGCCCGCGGGTGACCTCATAGGCCATCAGCATGCTCATTTCGCGGGCGATGCGCCGGAATCCCGCCGTGCTCGTCTCCCTGTCCCGCAGCAGCGTCAGCTTGTGCTGGATCAGCGGGTGGTCAAGGACCGTAACGTTCATTCTTCCAAACCCCGGCCCTTGGCCCGTTTCAATTCGTCCGCTTCAGGAACGCTGTCGGTGAAATAGCCGGCGGCCTTTTTCGCGTCCATCTCTACGCTGGCATCGGCGGGGATGAGGGCGTCGGGTATCGGAACCCGCTCCACCACGTCAATCCCGCTGGCCACGATCGGCGCGTACTTCATGTTGCTCATGCTCACCAGGCGGTCGATGCGGGCGATGCCCAGCCAGTGCAGCACGTCCGGCATCAGCTCCTGGAAGCGCATGTCATTCACGCCGGCGACGCATTCGGTGCGCAGGAAATAGCTCTCCGCCCGGTCGCCGCCCTCCTGGCGCTTGCGGGCGTTGTAGACCAGGAACTTCGTCACCTCGCCCAGCGCCCGGCCTTCCTTGCGGTTGTAGACGATCACGCCCACGCCGCCGGCCTGCGCCGTCTCGATGCAGACCTCGACGCCGTGCGCCAGATAGGGCCGGCAGGTGCAGATGTCGCTGCCGAACACGTCGCTGCCGTTGCACTCGTCGTGCACGCGGCAGGCGATCTTCGTCTCCGGGCGGCCGAGCGTCGTGGGGTCGCCGAACAGGTAGACCGTCATGCCGCCGATGGGCGGCAGGAACACGTCCAGGTCCGGCCGCGTCACCAGTTCCGGGAACATCCCGCCGGTCTGCTCGAACAGCCCGCGCCGCAGGTCGGTGGTGGAGATGCCGAAGCGCCTGGCCACCCCCGGCAGCCACCACACCGGCTCGATCGCCACCTTCGTCACCCGCGCGTCGCCGTTCGCACTCAGCACGTCGCCATCCGGCTGCAGCCGCCCGGCGCGTATCGCCGCCAGGATCTCCGGCATGTTGATGTGCGCTTTCGTCACCGCGATGGTCGGGCGGATGTCCCAGCCCTGCGCCAGTTGCGCGCCGAACGCCTGGCCGGTCATGTGCCCCCAGGGGTCCATGCTCACGATACGGTCGGGATCGCTCCATTGCGGGAACGGCCCGATCGGCACGGCCGGAGCCGTGTTGGTCAGGTCCGGCCGGTGCTCGGCGTTCAACTGGCCGGCCGCCACCGCCAGCGCCCGATACAGGGAATAGGCGCCGGCATGGGTGCCGATGGCGTTGCGTCCGCCGGGGTTGTGCAGCGTGCCGACCACGGGCCCGCGGGCCTGTGCGGCGCCCGCGCCCCAGGCGATCGGCAACAGGCGGGCGGCATCGTTGCCGGGGTGCGATGTCAGCACGATCGCACGCGTGTTCCGGCGGTCATTGGCCAGCGGAATATTCGACGATCCGGTACGGCTGGTGGTTTTCATGCGTCAGGCCTTCGTCGTGAAACCAAAGGTTACGGACGAAACGCCCGAAGTTCCAATAGGCTTTGGCGCGTCCGCAACTTCGGCAATACTCATGCGAAATATGGGAAGGAGGGAACAAATGGACATCGCACCCGTGCGCGACACAGGCCTGCTCGGCGTGGATGAGATCGCCCAGTACCGCCGCGACGGTTACGTCGTTATCCGCAATCTGCTGGGGCCCCGCACCATTGCGGCCTGCGTCCAGGCCCTGTCGGACCTCGCCACCGGCCGCCTGCCGGCCCGCGAGACCCAGCTGATGTTCGAGACCGGCGTGGGCCCCGCCGGCCTGTCGCCTGCCGACCGCGAGCTGCACATCCGCAAATACATGGACTATGTCGAGGACGCGCCGGCGCTGAAGGCCGCCGCCAACAGCCTGCGCCTGCACCGCATCCTCGACCAGATCCTTGGCCAGGGCAGGGTGCTGTTCCAGGAAATGGCCCTGGTGAAGCCGCCCCGCATCGGCTCGGAGAAGCCCTGGCACCAGGATGCCGCCTATTTCCGCGTCACTGATCCTGGCCTCATCGCCGGCGTCTGGATCGCGCTCGACCCGGCCCTGAAGATGAACGGCTGCATGGAGCTGGTGGCCGGCTCGCATCTCGACGGCGCCGTGCCCCATGTCCACGAGAACGACTTCAACCGCTGCCGCATCATCCCGCCCAAGGTCCGCGCCCGCGAGCGCATCGCCATCGAGATGCAGCCGGGGGACGCCCTGGTGTTCCATTCCCTGCTGCACCACTTCACGGCGCCCAACAAATCCGACCTGCGCCGCCGCGCCATCCAGTTCCACTATCACCAGACCGGTGCCGTCTGGGGCAGCGTGGAAGACCACCAGCGCCTGTTCCACGACGAGACCGGCGCCTATGCCGGCTGCACCGTGCCGCACGGCGACCCGGCCCAGAGCAACTACACCTACCGCAACGGCCTGCCACGCCGGATCGAGCCGGTGGATACCAGCGGCTGAGGGTCACGCCCGGGTGGCGGCCGCGCCGTCAGACGTGCTGGCCGCCATTGATGTGCAGCTCCGCGCCGTTCACATAGCTGGCGGCGTCGCTGCACAGGAAGTGGATCGAGGACGCCACTTCCTCCGGCCGGCCCAGCCGGCGCATCGGCACTTCGCGGTCGGCGAAGGCGGCGGTGCCCGGCGACAGGATGGCGGTGTCGATCTCGCCCGGTGAGATCGCGTTCACCCGCACCCCCCGCGGCGCGAACTCCGCCGCCATCTCCCGCGTCAACGCCGCCAGCCCGGCCTTGGAGGCGGCGTAGGCGACCCCGGCATACGGATGCACCCGCGAGCCGGCGATGGAGGTGACGTTCACGATGGAACCGTTCGCTGACGAAATATTATCGATCAGACCTTTCGCTAGCAGCGCCACCGCGAACAGGTTCACGTTGAACACCTGCAGCCAGGTGGATGGGTCGGTCGCCAGCACGCCCAGCCGCGCGCCGCCTTGTCCCTTGGGCGATATGGCGGCGTTGTTGACCAGCGCATCCAGCTTTCCGTCGGGAAGCCGGCTTTGCATCTCCGCGATGCCATGCGGCAGCGCGCCGATATCGCCGAGATCGAGCTGCAGATGGTCCTGCGGCCCGGCCAACCATGGGCATTTGGGCGAGAAGGCATGCCGCGACACGGTGATCACCCGCCAGCCCTCGTGGCTGAACAGGCGGGCCGTGGCGTGGCCGATGCCCCGGCTGGCGCCGGTGAGGACAAGGATCTTCTGGCGCGTTTCCATCGGGTGCCATCATCCTCGCAGCCGGCACATCCGGCAAGCAGCGTGGCTCGGCCGGCCGGCTCAGATGAACTGGCCGCGCAGGAAGCCGAGCGCCGGCAGCGGCTTCCAGCCTTTCGGCAGGTCCGTCCGCCGCACCGGGGCCACGCTGTAGCGCGGCGCCGGCTGGCGGCAGGTGCGCAGGAAGGCGGCATAGGCGCTGACCTGCTGCTCCCGCCAAGCCCGGTCGGCCAGGGCCGCGTCGCGGCTGGCATAGATGTCGGCCACCCGGCTGTGGCGGCCGACCGAGGCGACCACCGCCCACAGCGTGTCGTCGACGGCACGGACGAGGCTGACGATCTGGTTCATGCCGACCAAGGGTGGCGCCCGGCGCGCGCCCAGACACCACTCATGCGGCGCCTCGTCGGGAAGGTGGCGGAGTCACGTTCGGCCTCACTCGAATGGTCGTACACCCGGCAAGCGCTTACCCTCCAGCGCGGTGCGATGGTGGGCAGGTCGGGCCAGCTTACCCGCCGCATCTGCACGCGTCGACCATGAAGCGCCCGGCCAGAGCCGATCCTACGCCTTGATCCAGGTCTCCGAGAACGCAAGCATCGCTGTGCTGATCGTCCGGCCGGCGATGTCGCGCGGCACCGGGCGGCCCGGGCGAAGCTGGCCGTTCACCGACACCGTCGCATCCTGGCAGCCGACGAACAGGCTGGGCATGTGGTGCCGGCCGGTCGCCGACCTGTCCGGCGGCAGCACGAAGCAGAAGGGCTGGCCGAGGCCGCTCCAGGCGAGTTGAACCGTGAGGTCCCCGGCCTTCACCGACTCGCTGTAGCTGGTCCGCGGATCGCCTGAGGCCTGAACGCCGTCGAGTTGGCGATAGTTCAGCCCCTGCAGGCCCGGCAGGCCGCGGAAGGCGCCGAAATGTGCGACGAAGTCGGCGACGAGGTAGCGGGCCAGCGCCTCGTTGTCGTGCAGGCACCAGTTTGCCCGCTCGGCCGGCGGGTCGGCGTCCTCAGGGGACTGCATCAACACCAGCGCGTGGCCGCGGCCATGCGGCGAGAGCACCACGCGAAAGAAGCTGGCAAGGGTGGTGAACGGGCCGTCCGGCTGCTCCTTCAAGGAGATCCCGGGGTTCTCCCCGGACCATTCGACAGTTCCGGGAAAGACGGTCGGGTCGGCCATGGCTTCCTCCTGTCCGGTTCGTCGATGCGCGGCTTGCATGCCTCGGTGCCGGCGTTGCGTGGACAGTTCCCGCTTGCCGTGCAGCCGTCAACAACCGCGTTCGGCGCAGGCAGCGCTTGACGCCCGGCCGGCCGGGCTTCTAGCGTTCCCGCGTGACATCGAAATTCCGCAGCACCGGACGCCAACCGCAACGTTGCCCCCAAGGCGGCGCCGCCGGTGCATGCAAGCCCGGGTCGCGCGCAGGCTAGGACCAGCTCCGGCTGCTCCGCCCGCGCCGCGAACCGAAGCACCGAAAGGCCCCGCCGGCAGCGACCGACGGGGCCTTCGCTTTTTCCCGGCCACGCCTGCGCCCCACCCCGTTCCGCGAAGGATCGTCCCGTGATCGACATAAATCTCTATCTGGGCTTCATCCTGGCCACCAGCGTGCTGATGCTGATCCCTGGCCCGAACGTGGCGCTGATCGTGGCCAATAGCGTGGCCTATGGCACCCGCTATGGGTTGCTGACGGTTGTCGGCACCAGCACGGCGATGCTTGTGCAGCTGGCGCTGACCGCCTTGGGCATGACCGCGCTGATGGGCGTGATGGCGCAGGCCTTCGAATGGATCCGCTGGCTCGGTGTCGCGTATCTGGTGTGGCTGGGGGTGCGGCAGTGGCGCGCCATGCCGGTCGATCTTACGCAGGCGCGGCCGCAGAAGCGTTCGACCCGCGAGATCTTCGCGCGCGGCCTGCTGGTATCGCTGACCAATCCCAAGACGCTGCTGTTCTATGGGGCCTTCTTCCCGCAGTTCATCTCGCCCGATGGCGATTTCGCGGCGCAGCTGGCGCTGCTTTCGGTGACCTTCGTCGCGGTGGCGGTGCTCCTGGACGGCGGCTGGGCCGTGCTGGCCGGGCGCGCCAGGGGGGTGCTGGCGACGCATGGGAAGCTGCGCAACCGGCTGTCCGGCGGGCTGCTGATCGGCGCCGGAGTCGGGCTGGCGCTGGCGCGGCACAAATAGAGCGTCATCGCCACAGGTGGAATCACACGGAGGCGCGAATCACGCGACAAAACAAAGACCTGGAGCATGGTCGGTGCTTCTGTCTGCACCGATCATGCTCCAGGGGCGCGCCGGCTACTCCGCCGCGGCGCGGGTGGCGGCTTGGTCCGCCGCCAGGGCGTAGGTGGTGAACCTGGCGCCGAGGGCGGGTAGGGGGGCGACCTCCATGATGCCGCGCGCGGGCTGCATCACCACCATGGCGACGGTGGCGGTGAGGTTGTTCTCCAGGCTCGGGCGCGGAGGGCGGCAGACCGACCAGGGCGAGCCGAAATCGTCGCCCAGCGCCGCCTTGATGTGGCGCAGGGTGATGCCGCCGATCGCGGGCGCCAGGAGGTCGCGCACGCGCAGGTCGCGGTACAGGCTGCACGGCGTGCTGGCGATGCCGGTGTCCTTCAGCTTTGCCAGCGCCACCGGGCTCACGAAATGGTTGGCGTGCACCAGCAGGCCGTGCTCCGGATGCACCTGGAAGGTTTCGTCCGGCGCGCATTCGAAGTCGATGGCGACGCCGTCGGCGGGCGCGCCGCCGGCCGGGGCGGTGCTGCAACTGACGATCATGTTGTTGCTGGCCGACTTCGCTGTTGCATACACGGCCTTCATGGCCAGGGCCACATGCGGCTCCTGCAGCACCTTGCGGCGGATCAGCGCCAGTGGCACGCCGACATCACGGTAGTCGCGGTCGGATTGCAGGTAGTTCGCGGTGATGCCGATGCCCGCGGAATTGAGGCCGGAGCGCGCAAGGCCGCCGGCTTCGGTGAAGGTCAGGATATCCGGTCCGTCGTCGCGGCGGATGCGCAGCACCACGGCGGTCTCTGCGCATTCCGCCTTCCAGTCCCAGTTCTGGGCATGCAGCAGCCACCCGTCCGCGGTGGCGGCGGGCATGGCCACCACGCCGGTGCAGCCGTCTGGCTCGTGCAGCTTCGCGCGCAGGTCCGGCCGTTCGGCGAGCTTCAGGATCTCGGTGCGGGCATTGAGCAGCGCCACATGCGCGAACGTGATCTCGGCGCCGGCGGCGATGCCCTGCATCTCCTCGATGTAGCTGGCGTCGAAGCGCTCGATCACCGGCAGATAGGCGCGCACCAGGGCGTCGATGCCGTCCTCGTTCAGGCCCAGGCGGGCGAGCTGGCCGCTGTAATGCGCCACGCCCTTGCGAATGCGCGCGGCCGCCTGTTCGCCGTATTGGCGGCCACGTTCATGCGGCGGGCCGGAGACATCGATCAGTGGGAAGGGTTCGGTCATGGTTGCCTCCGGTTGCCGTGGGTGCCGGCCATAGTATCCTGTCGCGGCGTGGGCGGAATGCCCAGGGAGGAATGTCATGAAGGCCGCCGTCATCCATGCGCCGCACGATCTTCGAATCGAGGAGTGCGACACACCCGGCCTCGGCGCCCGGGACGTGAAGCTGCGCATCCGCAACGGCGGCATCTGCGGCTCGGACCTGCATTATTTCCACGACGGCGGGTTCGGCACCGTGCGCATCCAGGAACCGATGATCCTGGGCCACGAGGTCGCCGGCGAGGTGGTGGAGATCGGCAGCGCGGTCACGCGGGTGCGGCCCGGCGACACGGTGGCGGTGAATCCCAGCCTGCCCTGCAACGCCTGCCGCTACTGCCTGGAGGGGCAGCAGCAGCATTGCCTGGACATGCGCTTCTACGGCAGCGCCATGCGGATGCCGCATGTGCAGGGCGGGTTCCGCGAAGTGCTGGTGTGCGCCGAAAGCCAGGCGGTGCCGGCGGACATGCCGCTGCACCGCGCCGCCTTCGCCGAGCCGCTGTCGGTCTGTCTGCATGCCGCGCGTCAGGCCGGCCCGCTGATGGGCCGGCGCGTGCTGGTGACCGGGGCCGGGCCGATCGGCGCATTGTGCGCCATGGTCGCGCGCCATGCCGGCGCCCGCGAGATCGTGGCGACCGACCTGATGGACGAGCCGCTGGCGACCGTGCGGCGGATCGGCGCGGACCGGACCATCAACGTGGCGACGGACGCGCAGGCGCTCGCGGCCTATGGCGCGGACAAGGGGTATTTCGACGTGGTGTTCGAGGCCTCGGGCAGCGGTGCCGCGCTGGCCGGCGCGTTGCAGGCGGCACGGCCGCGGGCGACGATCGTGCAGGTCGGGATCGGCGCGGCCGAGACGCCGGTGCCGCTGAACGTGGTGGTGGCGAAGGAGATGACGCTGCGCGGCACGTTCCGCTTCCACGCGGAGTTCGAGTTGGCCGTGCAGATGCTGGCCAGCGGGGCGTTGGACGTCGCGCCGCTGCTGACCGAGATCGTCCCGCTGGCCGAGGCCACCCGCGCGTTCACGCTGGCGACGGACCGCAAGCGGGCCATGAAGGTGCAGCTCGCACTATAGGACTGGCGGCGGGGAGCGGCGGACCAGACGGCCGGCACGGGGGGCTTGCCTGAAGCGCCTTGACAGTCTGGCGTCGCGACTGTACCGAATGGTCAAGTCATTTCCATTCGGTACAGCCGAGACGCCAGCCACAGGAGAGACCCATGTCCGCCGCTCGCCCGCCGTTGCCGCCATTCACCCGCGAAACCGCCATCCAGAAGATCCGCGCTGCGGAGGACGCCTGGAACAGCTGCGATCCCGAGCGCGTCGCCCTCGGCTACACGGAAGACAGCGATTGGCGGAATCGCGCCGAGTTCGTGCAGGGCCGTACCGCGATCATCGCGTTCCTGAAGCGGAAATGGGTGCGGGAGCTGGACTACCGTCTCATCAAGGAGCTTTGGGCCTTCGATGCAACCCGAATCGGGGTCCGCTTCGCCTATGAGTTCCGCGACGACGCCCGCAACTGGTTCCGCGCCTACGGAAACGAGAACTGGGAGTTCGACGCGAACGGCCTGATGCGGCGGCGCCACGCTTCCATCAACGACCTTCCCATCAAGGAGTCCGAGCGGAAGTTCCACTGGGATCGGAGCGGCCCGCGGCCCGCGGATCACCCGGGCCTGAGCGACCTCGGGATGTGACTTCGTGCCGAGAGTCGTGAGCGAGCGCGCCGACGTGATGCCGGCCTTGACCGAGGTGTTCCGCGAGCATGGCTTCGAAGGCGCCAGCCTGGCGCTGATCGGGCAGCGGACGAATCTCGGCAAGGGCAGCCTCTATCACTTCTTTCCCGGCGGGAAGGAGGAGATGGCGTCGGCCGTGCTCGGCGAGATCGGCGCCTGGTTCGAGACCAGCGTCTTCAAGCCGCTGCGCGACGAGAACGACCCGCGGCGCGCGATCGGCCGGATGTTCGAGGCCGTGGACACGTATTTCCGGTCCGGGCAGCGGGTGTGCCTCGTCGGTGCCTTCGCGCTTGGTGATGCACGCGATCGTTTCGCCGCGCAGATCCACGCCTACTTCGCCGTCTGGAACGACGCGCTGCGCGGCGCCCTGGTGCGGGCAGGCCGGGACGAGGAGACCGCGCGGACTCTCGCGGAGGAAGTGCTCGCTGCGATCCAGGGGAGCCTGGTATTGGCCAGGGCACTGAACGATCCCGGCTCGTTCCAGCGCGCGCTCGAGCGCCTGAAGGCGCGGCTCGAGACGGCGTGAGCCGGTCGCTCTCGCGTCCGCCGCGCTGACGATCCGCCCTTCGCAAGCTGCCAGGGGCGGCGCGATATGGTGAGAAGCCCGCGCGTCGGCGCCCCCCCGGACGCGCGTTTGGATTAGCATGCGCCGTGCCGCACGCCGACGGAATACCGCGGCCGGTGCGGTGATCCGCCTGGATCGAGACGCTCGCTGCAAACAAGCAAGGGGAGGGTTTCATGATCAAGCGACGGAGCGTTCTGTCTGCCGGCGGGGCCGCGCTGGCCGCCGCCGCCACCGGGCTGGCGCGGCCTGCGGTGGCGCAGGGGGCGAAGGTCCTGCGCTACGTGCCGCAGGCGAACCTGGCCAATCCCGACCCGATCTGGACCACCGCGACCGTGGCTGCGCTGCACGGCTACATGGTGTGGGACACGCTGTACGGCATTGACGAGGGGCTGATCCCGCGGCCGCAAATGGCCGCCGGGCACGAGATTTCCGCGGACGGACTCACCTGGCGCATCGCCCTGCGCGACGGTCTGATGTGGCATGACGGCGCGCCTGTCCGCGCCGTGGACTGCATCGCCTCCATCAGGCGCTGGGGCAAGCGCGACGGCTTCGGCCAGCGGCTGTTGAGCCAGACCGCCGAGATGAAGGCAGTGGACGACAAGCGATTCGATATCCGCCTGACAAAACCGTTTGCCCTGCTGCCCTATGCGCTCGGCGCCACCGGCTGCTTCATCATGCCGGAACGCGTCGCCGTCACCGATGCGTTCACCCAGATCACCGAATATGTCGGCAGCGGGCCGTTCAGATTCCTCAAGGACGAGTGGGTGTCCGGCGCATCCGCGGCCTGGGCGAAGAACGAGAAATACGTGCCGCGCCAGGAGGCCCCGAGCTACTGGTCCGGCGGCAAGGTGGTGAATTTCGACCGGGTCGAGTGGAACATCATGGACCCCGCCACGGCCTCGGCGGCGCTGCAGCGTGGCGAGGTGGACTGGTGGGAGAATCCGGTCTTCGATCTGCTGCCGAGCCTGCGCACTGCGCCGGGCCTCACGGTGCAGGTGCTGGACCCGCTGGGGGCGCTGGGTGTGGTCGCCGTCAACCACACCCAGCCGCCATTCGACAACCCGAAGCTGCTGCGGGCGCTGCTGCCGGCGATCGACCAGCAGGACTACCTGAATGCGGTGCTTGGCGAGCAGCAGACACTGGGCCGCAAGGCCGGCGTGTTCATTCCGGGCTCGCCCTACGCGAGCGATGTCGACCTTGAGGTGCTGACCGGCAAGCGCGACGTGGCGCTGGCCAGGCGGCTGGTAGCGGAGAGCGGCACCAAGGGCGAGCCGATCCTGCTGATGTCGCCGTCCGACCAGCCGCAGCTGCAGCAGATGGCGCTGGTGACCGATGCGCTCTACAAGTCGTTGGGCCTGAACTCCCAGTATACCAGCATGGACTGGGGCACCCTGGTGACCCGCCGCGCCAACCACGAACCGTCCGACAAAGGCGGCTGGAACAGCTTCTGCACCACATGGGGCGGGCTCAGCGTGTCCAACCCCGGCAGCCATTTCCCGCTGCGCGGCAACGGCAACGGCGGCTGGTTCGGCTGGCCGGTGGACGACAGGATGGAAGCGCTGCGCGAGCAGTGGTTCGAGGCGCCGGACCTCGCATCGCAGAAGAAGATCTGCGAGGACATGCAGCGCCTGGCGTTCCAGAACGTGCCATTCTACCCGGTGGGCCAGTGGTTCACACCGACGGCCCATCGCAGCAACCTCACCGGCTTCGTGAAAGCCGGGCTGATGCTGTTCTGGGGGGTGAAGCGGGTCTGAGCTTCAGGCGGCGGCGTCCTGGTAGACCAGGGCCGCCGCCGCCAGGTCCTCCAAGGCGCTGCCGACCGACTTGAACAACGTGATCTCGCCGACGGCGGTTCTGCCAGGGTTCTCGCCGCGGCACAGCGCGGCGAGGGTGCCGGCGATGGCGTCCTGCGCCAGTGCGCCGGATGCCAGCGGCTGGGTGATGTCGCCGGCCTCGGCGAGTGCTGCGGGCGTGTCGATGAACACGCGGGCGGGGCGGATGGCGTCGTCGTCGGCTTCGCGCATGTCCGGCTTGAAGCCGCCGATCAGGTCCAGATGCGTGCCCGGCCGCAGCCACGCGCCGTGCACCAAGGGGGCGGTGGCGAGCGTCGCGCAGGTGACGATATCGGCCGCGCGCACCGCGGCTTCAAGATCGGTGACGGCCTCGGCGTCGTATCCGCGGCCGCGCAATTCCGCTGCCAGCGCCTGCGCTTTCGGCGCGCGCAGGTTCCACACACGCACGCGGCGGATCGGGCGCACGGCGCGGTAGGCGTCGGCCATCATGCCGGCGACGTGGCCGGCGCCGACGATCAGCAGCGACGCCGC
>NZ_JAPDNT010000001.1 GCF_025989185.1 Limobrevibacterium gyesilva | reverse complement strand
ATCACGTTGCGGTCGTCCGCGATCCCCCGCGCCTGCTTCAGGTCGCGCGCCACCGCCATGCCCAGCCCGGACGAGATCGAGGTCGAGCTGTGCGCCGCCCCGAACGGGTCGTATTCGCTCTCCGCCCGCCGGGTGAAGCCGGACAGCCCGCCGCCCTGGCGCAGGGTGCGGATGCGCTCGCGCCGCCCGGTCAGGATCTTGTGCGGATAGCACTGGTGGCCGACATCCCAGATCAGCCGGTCAACCGGCGTGTCGAACACGGCGTGGAGCGCCACCGTCAGCTCCACCACCCCCAGGCTGGCGCCCAGATGCCCGCCGGTGGTCGACACCGCGTCGATCGTCTCCGCCCGCAGCTCGTCCGCCAGCTGCTTCAGCTGCTCGACCGAGAAGTTGCGCAGATCCGCCGGCACCCGCACCCGGTCCAGCAACGGGGTTTGGGGCCTGCTGGCGGCCGCGGGGGGCAGGATGGGTGCGTTCATTTGGATGACCCCAAGGGACACATCGGGCGCCTAGCTGCGCCGGGATACCACATAGGCGACCAGCTGCCGCAGCAGCGCCGCCGACTCACCAAAACTCTCCACATGCCCAGCCGCCTGCTCCGCCAGCATCGCCGCCTGCGTCTGCGCTATATTGGATCAGGCCGCCGGTTTTCAGCGCCCGCAGCCAGGTGACCTCCCCGGCGATCCGCGCCATCGTGGCGGACCGGGAGTCCCGGTCACGCAGTGCCCCCAGTTCGGATGTCATTCCCGGTCAGATCCCCTCACCTGTCGCGCGCGCTGTTGCAGACATGCCACAGCGCCGGCGGCACAATTCCGATGCCCCGGCCCGATGCGCGGGGAGCAACGAGCCATCCCCGGGACGAACGCGCGAATCGCAATGCTGCACCGGGCCCATGCCTGGCAGACATCGTGTCCACAGCACCACCCCATGCGAACCGACCCTACTCCACCGTGCCGTTTCGTGCCATACGGCGGCCGAAGGCCAGGTCCGTCGCCGGGCAAACCGCCCCCCGCGTTCGCGGCCGCCGTCAAATGGGCATTGCGAGCGGGTTGCGATCTGTCATATCCGACTGGCTTGGTTGGATATACATCGTTGCGGCATTCCGCAAGCGTGAGCTGGGCTCCCGGAGGGTTTCGATGGCGGCAGCTGGAGGGAATGCATGCTGAGGGTGGTTCTGGCGCAGCCCCGCGGATTCTGCGCGGGCGTCGAACGCGCGATCGAGATCGTCGAGCGGGCGCTGAAGAAATACGGCCCGCCCATCTACGTACGGCACGAGATCGTACACAACCGCCATGTGGTCGAGGATCTGCGCACCCGCGGCGCCATCTTCGTGGACGAACTGGACGAGATCCCGCCGGGTGCGATGACCATCTTCAGCGCCCATGGCGTGGCCAAACGGGTCGAGGAAGTGGCCCGGGAACGCGGCCTGCCGGTGATCGACGCCACCTGCCCGCTGGTCGCCAAGGTGCACGCGGAAGGCAGGCGCTATGCCGGCCAGGGGCGTGAGATCGTGCTGGTCGGCCATGCCGGGCATGCCGAAGTCGAAGGAACGATCGGCCAGATCCCCGGCACGGTGCACCTGGTCCAGACGGTCGAGGACGTGGCCACGCTGAATCCCGGCACGCCCGACAGGCTGTCCTACATCACCCAGACAACCCTGTCGGTGGACGACACCCGCGGCATCATCGCCGCCCTGAAAGCGCGCTTCCCGGCCATCGTCGGCCCCGATGTCCGTGACATCTGCTACGCCACCCAGAACCGCCAGCAGGCGGTGCGCGACCTGGCGCGGGCGGTGGACCTGATCCTGGTGGTCGGCAGCCGCAACAGCTCCAACTCCAACCGCCTGCGCGAAATCGGCGAGGAGCTGGGCAAGCCCGCCTATCTGATCGACGACGCCTCGGCGCTGCAGCCGGCATGGTTCGCGGGCATCGCCTCGGTCGGCCTGACCGCCGGCGCCTCGGCGCCGGAAATGCTGGTGCAGGGCGTGATCGACGGGCTCCGCCGGTTCGGCGAGGTGGAGGTCTCCACCCTCGACGGCGTGGCCGAGGACGTGCGCTTCCGCTTCCCCGCCGAACTCGCGGACGCCTGACCGGCGCAGCGGATGCTCGGCTCAGGCGCCGAGCATCCGCCGCGCCAGCAGACCGGCCGCGCCCACAAGCGATCGGCGGGCATGCGCCGCATCCAGCGCCAACCGGATCAGGCCGGGAACCTGCCAGGGCCGCCGCGCGACCGAGCCGAGCACGCGCAGCAGGCCGATCGCACCGGACTGATCGAGCGCGATCAAGGCAGCGGGCGGCAGGGTCCGCTCGGCCGGATCGCACACCGCGCGCAACACCGCGAACGGCAGTCCGTGACGCCGCGCCACGCGGGCCACCGCGCCGCTTTCCAGGTCCACGGCACTGGCCGAGGTCGCCTGCGACAGATGCAGCTTCCGGCCGGCATCCGCCACCACCGCCTCACCCGCCAGCAGCAGCCCCGCCGTGGTCCCGCCCAGGGCCTGGGTCAGCGCCGCATCGGTCGGATAGCGGCACCCCGCCTCCAGCACCGTCGCCGGCACCACCAAGGCACCCGGCCGCAGATTGGGATCGAGCCCGCCCGCCAGCCCGAAACTGAGCAGCGCCGTCGCTCCCCGCGCCACCAGCCGCTCCGCCGCCGCCTCGGCGCCAGCCGGCAGACCGCCGCCGATCTCCACGTCGCCAAGCCCGCGCGCAATCCGCGCCTCCGCCGCCAGGCCAACCACAATCCCGAGCGGCATGAAATCTCCCTGGCTGGCCGGGCTCGACAAGACCAGGGGCTTTGCCCCTGGACCCCAGTCAAGTCCGTCGCGCGCCTTCGCGCGATGCGTAGAAGCCTTGACAATCCCCGACTCTCTTGGCTGCGTCAGCAGCCTTCAATTGAAACCCGATATCATTTGAAGGCTGCTGACGCAGCCAAGAGAGTCGCGGGATCCAAGGGCCGAATGGCCCTTGGCGGGTGCAGGGCAGAGCCCTGCCCTTCAACCCTAGAACCCCCACGCCACCCGGCGATCATTGCTCCGCTTGAGGTTGCGATAGCGCGCCATCGCCAGCAGCGGGAAGAACAGCCTGTAGCCGTGGTAGCGCAGATAGAACACGCGCGGGAAGCCGACGGCCGTGTAGGGCTCTTCGTCCCATTCGCCGTCAGCCTTCTGTTGCGCCGCCAGCCAGGCCACCCCGCGGGCCACTGCCGGGTTATCGGCCTCGCCGGCCGCCATCAGGCCCAGCAGCGCCCAGGCCGTCTGGCTCGGGTTGCTGCGGTGGTAGCGGCCGCGCGGCGCTTTCGCATAGCTCTCGTTGTCCTCGCCCCAGCCGCCGTCCTCGCGCTGGGTGTCCAGCAGGAAGGCCACGGCCTTGCGCACCGACGGGTCGTCGGACGCGACGCCGGCCGCGTTGAACGCGCACAGCACCGACCAGGTGCCGTAGATGTAGTTGGTGCCCCAGCGGCCGAACCAGCTTCCGTCCTGCTCCTGCTCGCGCCGCAGCCAGGCAAGGGCGCGGGCCATCACCGGCTCCTCGGCCGCGTGGCCGAGCTGGGCCAGGAACGAGACGCAACGCGCGGTCACGTCGGCGGTCGGCGGATCCAGCAGCGCGCCATGGTCGGCGAACGGGATGTGGTTGAGGTAGTGCTTGTCGTTGTCGGCGTCGAACGCGCCCCAGCCGCCGTCGCGGCTTTGCATGCCCACGATCCAGTCGCGCGCCCGGGCAATGGCCCCCGCGTGGTCCGGCTCGCCCTGCCCCGCTTCCATCTGGCGATGCAGCAACATGCCCACCACGGCGGTGTCGTCCACGTCGGGGTAGTGCGGGTTCTCGTACTGGAACGCCCAGCCGCCGGGCGGGGCATGCGGCCGCGCCGCTTTCCAGTCGCCCACCACGTCCAGGATCTGCTTGCCGCGCAGCCAGCCATTGGCCGCATCCACGGCTGGGGCCGCCGCGCCGTCCGTCTCGGCGAGGGCATGACCGGCCAAAGCCGTATCCCACACCGGCGACAGGCAGGGCTGGCAATAGGCGCGGCCGTCCTCGACCACCAGCAGCTTGTTCACTGAGGCCCAGGCGATCACCGCATCCGGATGGTCGGGCGCATAGCCGAGCGTGTCGAACATCATCACGGCATTGGCCATGGCCGGATAGATGCCGCCCAGTCCGTCCTCGCCGTTCAGCCGGACGGTGATGAAATCCACCGCCTTGGCGACGGCGCGCCTGCGGATGGCAGCGGGGAACAACGGCTCGGCGACGCGCAGGACGCTGTCCAGATGCTTGAAGAACCTGCCCCAGCCGGAGCGGTACGGCCCCCGGATCCAGTCGCGCACCTGCTCGGGCGGGGTGCGGAACAGCTCCTGCACGCGCACGCCGCGCGGGTTGCGCGCCCTGGGCTTCAACGCCATCAGCACCAGCAGCGGCACGATCACCGTGCGCGACCAGTACGACACCTTGTCGAGGTGGAACGGGAACCACTTCGGCAGGATCATGATCTCGACCGGCATCACCGGCACCCCGCGCCAGGGCACCTCGCCGTATAGCGCCAGTTGCGCGCGGGTGAACACGTTGGTCCGCTCTGCCCCGCCGGCGGCCAGGATCGCCTCGCGCGCGCGCCGCATATGCGGGGCATCGGGATCGTCGCCGATCACCTTGAGCGCGAAATACGCCTTCACGCTGGCGGAGATGTCGAAGGCGCCGTCGTGGAACAGCGGCCAGCCGCCATGCGCGCCCTGGATGGAGCGCAGATAGGTGCCGATCTTGCGCTCCAGCTCCGCATCGGTGCGGTCGAGGAAATGCTGCAGCAGCACGAATTCGGCCGGGATGGTCGCGTCCGCCTCCAGCTCGAACACCCAGTGGCCGTCGGGCTTCTGGCGGCGCTGCAGGGCGGCGCCAGCGCGGCTCACGGCGTCGGCGAGCGCCGCATCCGGCAAATTGATGTCGTTGGTCGCGGTGAGGCTTTCACCAGGCATTGCATGAATCCGTTGGGTCGGGCGCGGCGGGTCAGGCCAGAAGAACACATTCGGCGGCCACACGGCCGGCCCTGATCGCACCTTCGATGGTCGCGGGCAAGCCGGTCGCGGTCCAGTCGCCGGCCAAAGCGAGGTTGCGGACATGGGTCCGCTGTCCGGGGCGGCGCGCCTCCTGGGCGGCGGTGGCGGCGAACGTCGCTCGTCTCTCCTTCACCACCCGCACCGGCGGCATCGGCTCGGGCAGGTCCAGCGCCGCGCGCACGTCGGGCCAGACCCTCGCCGCAATCTCCTCGGCGGACAGGTCCACGATCCGGTTGGCGGCGCTGACGGTGACGGAGACGATGCCGTTCTTGACGAAGATCCACTCCGCGGTGCCACCGATCACGCTCAGGAACCCCGTCTGGCGCAGCACGCCCTTGGGCTCGGCCGCGACGCGGAAATGGATGTTCAGGATCGCCTCGAACGCGTCCGGCGCCTCCAGCCAGGGCAGCAGGCCGGCCGCGACCGAAGCAGGCACCGCCAGCACCACTGCCTCGTCCGGCGCCACCGCCACCTTCCCCTCCGGCGTGTCGAGGCCGACCACACGGTTGTCCTCGATGCCGATGCCGGCGATCCGCCGCCCGGTCAGCAGCCGGCCGCCGTGCGCCTCCAGCCAGGAGACGGCGGGGTCGATGAAGCTCTCGGACAGGCCCTCGCGCGGATACAGCGGAATGCAGGCCTGCCCGCCGCGCAGCAGCGTCTCGCTCACCACCGCGCCCATAAGGCGGGCCAGCCCGGCTTCGGGCCGTGTATTGAGCGCGGCCACGGCCAACGGCTCCAGCAGCCGCCGGTAGAGCGCGCCGTCGCGGTCCAGCACCTCAGTCACGGTGGCCTCGGCGCCGGCTTTGCGCAGCGCCAGAAGCTGCAGGTAATCGCGCAAATGTGTCCCGGGCACGCGGCGGTCGTGCCGGAAGATCCACCAGGGAATGCGGCCGGGGCTGGGCCGCACGGTCCAGCGCGCGCCAGTCGCCGCGTCCATGAACGGAAACAGCGGCACGCCCGGCCCGGCCATGCTGGCGCGCGCGCCGATCCGGTCCAGGAACGCCATGGTGGCGTGGTTCCCGGACAGCAGCAGGTGATTGCCGTTGTCGATGCGCATGCCCAGCCCGCGGTCGAAATACGAACGGCAGCGACCGCCGGCGGCCGGCCCGGCCTCATACACCGTCACGGTCCGCCCGGCCTCCGCCAGGGCCATGGCGGCGGACAGCCCGGCAAGCCCGGCGCCGATGACGTGGACGCGGGTCACAGCAGCCCGTGCCACAGCGCGATCCACAGCTTCTGCCATTTCGGCAGCTTCACGGGCAGGTCCAGGCGCTGCCAGCCGCGCCGTTCCAGCCGCGCCAGAATGGCGGCGTATGTCGCCCCCATCAGCCGCGCCGGCCGCATCGCCTTGCGGTCGCAGCGCCACATCGCCGCATGCGCCTCGCGGAAATGTCCGTGCGCCAGCGTGGCCACGCGGGCGCACACGGCCGGCAAGCCGGGATGGGTCAGCGCCGCCGACGGATCGGCCGGCACGCCCCCGGCCTCCAGCCATTCGCGCGGCAGATACAGCCGTCCGCGCCCGGCGTCCTCGTGCAGGTCGCGCAGGATGTTGGTCAATTGCAGGGCGCGGCCGAGATGGTGCGCCACACGGTCCGCCTCCGCCGAACTGTCGCCGAAGGCGCGCACCGACAGCCGGCCGACGGCGGAAGCGACGCGGTCGCAATACAGGTCGAGCGCGGCGAGGTCCGGTGCCACCACCGTGGTCTCCGCGTCCGTCTGCATGCCGTCGATCACCGCATCGAAATCGGCCTTGCGCAACGCGAACGCCTGCACGGCACGCAGCAGCACGCGGGTCACGGCGTCGTCCGTCTCGCCACGATACAAGGCGGCGATGCGGGCGCGCCACGCATCCAGGCGCGGCCGCTTCTCGGTGATGTCCGCCCCGTCGTCGGCGATGTCGTCGACGATGCGGCAAAAGGCATACACGGCGTACATGGCGTGGCGCCGGTCCGGCGGCAGCACGGTCATGCCGCGATAGAAGCTGGTGCCGGCGGCCCGCACCACCGCTTCCACCGCGTCGAGATCCGCCTGCGCCGCACCCAGCGGCGTCGTGGCCGAACCGCTCACGGCAGGAACCGCAGCGAGGCGACGACGCTGGACAGGACGTCACCCCTGGTCAGCTTCACCCGGGTGGCGATCGGATCGCCACGCCGCAACCGCGTGGCCAGCCGGCGCGACAGGCCCACGATGACAGCCGTCTCCAGCCGCAGCCGCCGGTCGCGCGTGGCCTGCGGCAGCCCAACGGCGGTGCGGTTCAGCGCGTCGCACTCATCCAGCAGCGCGTCGAACACGCGGCGCAGGCCCGGCGTCTCGGCGGCACCCCGCACGTCCTGCAATCCGGTGCCGCAACGCTGCATCAGATCCTCGGGCAGGTAGCAGCGGTCCAGCGCGTCCAGGTCCTTGCGGACGTCCTGCAGGTGGTTCAGCACCTGCAGCGCCGCGCACAGCGCGTCGGACGGCGCCCAGGTCTTGCGGTCCTCGCCATGCAGGTCGAGCACGTGGCGCCCGACCGGCATGGCGGAATACCGGCAATAGTCCAGCAGCTCGTCCCAGCTCGCGTAGCGCAGCTTGGCGGCGTCGCGGCGGAACGCCACCAGCAGGTCGCAGGAATGCTGCGGCGTGACCCCGGTCTCGGCCAGGCTCGCGCGCAACGCGGTGGCGCTGGGCGAGCCGGTGCCGCGGCGGCCCAGCAGCACGTCCTCCATCACGTCCAGGCGGGCCACCTTGTCGTCCGCGGCCAATACCGCGCTGTCGGCGATGTCGTCGGCGTTGCGGGCGAAGGCGTAGAAGGCGTGCACGTGCCGGCGCAGCCGGGGGCTGATCAGCGCGGAGCCGACCGGGAAATTCTCGTCGCCCCGGTCCTTGCCGGACCAGGATTCGACGGAGTCGAGGGTGGCACTCACGCGCGCGTCTCCGTATAGGCGCGGCGCTTCCAGACGACGCCGCGGCCACGATGATGATCGAGCGCCGCGCCGATGGTCGCGGCCATGTAGAAGGCGGCGATCGCCGGCAGCAGCGGCGCCCAGAGCCAGGGCAGGCCGAACCGCCACAGCGTCGGCACGAAGCTCGCAGCCATCAACGCCCAGGCGGCCAGCCCCGGCAGTGAATGATGCGCCAGCGCCGCGTAGGGCGGCAGCAGGAATACCAGCGCCAGCCCCAGCGTGGTCGCCACCAGCAGCAGCGGCGAGTAGCGGAGCTGCACATAGGCCGAGCGCGCCACCATGCGCCAGATATCCGCGAACCCCGGATAGGGCCGGATGGAGCGCGCCAGCGCGCTGTGCCCCAGCCAGATCCGCCCGCCGCGCTTCACCGCGCCGGCCAGCGTCACGTCGTCGATCAGCGCGCCGCTGATCGCCGCGATGCCGCCGATGCGATCGAGCGCCCGCCGGCGGACCAGCACCGTGCCGCCGGCCGCCGCCGCGGTGGCGCGCAGCGGGTCGTTCACCCAGGCGAACGGATACAGCAGCGCGAACAGATAGACGAAAGCGGGCACCAGCGCCCGCTCGGCGCGGCTTTCGCAGTTCAGCGCCACCATCTCGCTGGCCATGTCCACGCCGGTCCGCTCTGCCTGGGTCACGAGCGTGGAGAGATGGGCAGGATCGTGGGTGATGTCGGCGTCGGTCAGCAGCACCATCTCTTCCGTCGTCGCCGCCACGCCCTGATGCACGGCCCACAGCTTGCCGGCCCAGCCGGCGGGGCGCGGGGCGCCGTCGATCACGGTCAGTCGTCCGGTGGCCCCGGGCAGGGCGCGGGCAATGGCGGCGGTGCCGTCGGTGCTGTTGTCGTCCACCAGCACGACGCGGAACGGGCCGGGATAGTCCTGCGCCAGCAGCGAGCCGATGCTGCGCGCGATCACGTCGGCCTCGTCACGCGCCGGCACCACCACTGCCACCGGCGGCGCGTGCCGCGGGCGGGCGGGCGCCAGCGTCGGGCCGGCCTGCCAGAACCGCCCGTGCAGGAACACCAGATAGACCCAGGCCAGCAGCGCGAGCCACGCCAGCGCAGTCATCGCGGCACCATCCCGTTGGCGCGGAACCAGGCGATGGCGTCGGCCACCGCCTCGCGCGCCGGGCGCGGCGCGTAGCCGAGCTCGGCGATCGCCTTGGCCGAGGAGAAGAACATCGTCTTGCGGGCCATGCGCAGATGGTCGCGCGTCACCAGCGGCTCGATCCCGGTGAGGTTGGCCAGCCCCTCGCAGGCGAGCGCCACCGGCCACAGCAGCGCGTTCGGCAGGCGGATGCGCGGCGGGCGGCGGCCGGCCTCCGCGGCCACCAGGGCCAGCAGCCGGGCCAGGGTCAGGTTCTCGGAGCCGAGGATGTAGCGCTCGCCGATCCGCCCGCGTTCCAGGGCGAGGATGTGGCCCTCCGCCACGTCGTCCACATGCACCACGTTGAGGCCGGTATCGACATAGGCCGGCATCCGGCCGGAGGCGGCATCGGCGATCATCTTGCCGGTGGGCGTGGGCCGGATGTCGCGCGGCCCCACGGGCGCGGTGGGATTGACGATCACCGCCGGCAGGCCGCGCTCGCGCACCAGGTCCAGCACCGCATGTTCGGCCCGGAACTTCGATTTCTTGTAGATGCCCACCACGATGTCCTCGCTGACCGGCGTGGTCTCGTCGGCCGGCGTGCCGTCCTTGGTCAGCCCGAGGGCGGCGACGCTGCTGCAATAGACGACGCGCTCCACGCCGGCCTCCAGCGCCGCCAGCATCAGCGCCCGCGTGCCCTCCACATTGGCGCGCAGCATGGCGTCCGGGTCGGGCACCCAGATGCGGTAGTCGGCGGCGACGTGGAACACGTAGCGGCATCCCGCCACCGCGCGCGCCAATGAGGCCGCATCGGTGAGGTCGCCCGTCATCGGCTCGGCCGCGAAGCCGGCCAGGTTGCGCCGGTCGCTCGCTGCCCGCACCAGCACGCGCACGGCATGCCCGCGCGCGGCGAGCGCGCGCGCGACCGCCGAGCCCACGAAGCCCGTGGCGCCGGTCACAAGGATGGGATCATGCGTGGTCACGATGTGGCGCAGTCCAGAATGAAGCCGCGCTGTATAGCCTGTACTGCCCGGCGGCTAAAGCACGGGCCCCCGGACGGCGCGGTTCAGTCGCGCTGTCCCTCGTCCAGGTACACATGCGGCCCCAGCCGGGTGCGCGCCAGGCGCTGGCGGTAGCCGGGACCGGCTGCCTCCCAGCTTTCGGGAGCGGGCGAATCGGCGGGCTCGGCGCCGTCGACGAACGCCTCGGCCAGCACCCTTCCGTCCATCGCGCCGCCGCCGCCAAGGCCGAGCAGCGCCAACGCGGTCGGCGCGATGTCGGTGAGGCCCGCCGGCCATTCCGACACCGCGCCGGCGCGAATCCTGCTGCCCGCCAGCATCAGTACGGTGTGCAGCTCGGCCGAGAGCAGGCCGCCATGCGTGCCGGCGCCCGGTGCGAGCGCACCGTCGAACAGGGTGATGCCGGGCAGGCCCATGGCAGAGGGCCCGGCGTTCGTGCGCAGCGTGTACAGCACATGCGCGGCGCGGCGATGGTCCGCGAGCAGGACGCTGCGCGGCAGCACCCCGGGCGGCAGCTCGGCGCCGTCGGCGGCGTAGATCGCGCCGCACCAATCCTGCCGGGTCAGCCATTCGGCCAACGCGGCGTTCCGCTCGGCGCCGCCGCCGGGAACGAAGATCCCGCCGCTGGAGCCCGCCAGCAGGGTGCAGTCCGCGAATGCCGGCAGGCCCGCCAGCGCGGCACCGACATCGGCATGGCCGGACACGGTGGCATGGCCATGGTCGGACGCGACCGCGATGTGCAGGCGGTCGCGGTGGGGACCGGCCTGCCAGGCGTCGAGGATGCGCCCGAACGCCGCATCCGCCGTCTGCAGCGCGGCAAGCTGCGCCGGCGAGCCGAGCCCGCCGTAGTGCCCGGTGGTGTCGGGCTCGCACAGCCACAGGATCGTGGCGGCGGGTGGGTCCGCCAGCAGCCGGGTGCGGAAGGCGTCGGCGATCCAGGCGGCGCGCGCGGCCGGTGCCGGCGGCGGCGGCGGCAGTCCCTCCAGCAATGCCCGGCCCGCCGCCGAGCAGGCCTGCGCCCCGTGCGCCGACAACGTGACCTGACCGAGAGCGTCCGCACGCGGGTTGAGCACGAAGGTCTGGCCGGTGGTGCCGCTGCTGAGGACGGCGCAGTCCCGCCCGCCCGCGGCCAGCAGCTCGGCCAGCATCGGCGCCGCCAGTACCGCCTCGCCGGTGTCCTGCTCCAGCGCCCGCAACGCCTGCATGTCCCCGGTGTCCACCGTCCGGGTGGGGTCGAGCGGATGCGCGATCCGGTTCGCCACCAGCCCGTGCCGCCGCGGCAGGCAGCCGGTGGCGACGGAGGCCGAGCACACCCGCGTCTCCGACGGGAACACCGAGCGCGCATGGGCGAAGCGCGTGCCCAGGGCGGCGAAGCGCAGCAGGTTCGGCGTGGTCTGCGGCCGCACCATGTCGGGGCGCAGCCCGTCGAAGACCACCAGCAGGAAGGATGTCATGGGGGTTCGGATGCCTCTCAACTGCGTACGGTGGGGTGCGTCCGATCGCAGCATAGCCGCCCCCGCCGCGCGCGGCGAACGGATAGCCGGGCCATGCGGCACGGCCGTTGCAAGCCGATGAAGCTTGCGTGACACCCACCGGCGGCGCGGTCGCCGAATCGTCGCCTGCCCCTTCCGGCCGCGCACGCGGCGCTGCTACTGTCGCGGCCGTGAGACAGTCCTTCGTCCATTTGCCGGCGCGGGGGAGGTGCCTGTGGCCGCAATGACCCTCCCGGGGCTGGCGTTGGGCGGGTTTGCGCTGTTCGTTGCTGCCCTGCTGCTGGTCGGCGCCGCCGCGGTCGCGCGGCCGCGCTTCGCCGCCCTGGGGGCGCTGCCGCTCTGCGCGGCCGGCGCCCTGCTGGCGCTGGCCTATCTGATCGGTGGCGCCCACCCTGCCGCGATCGCCGTGCCGATCGGGCCGCCGGGGGTTGCCATGACGCTGGCGATCGACGGGCTCTCCGGCTTCTTCCTGCTGCTGCTGCTGCTCGCCGGCGCCGCCGCGTCGGCCACGGCGCTCGATGACCATCAGGGCGAATACGCGGCCACCGCCCCGTTCTTCCCGGTGTTCCTGGGCGCCATGGCGCTGACCCTGCTGGCCGCCGACGCCTTCGCCCTGGTGATCGGGTTCGAGCTGATGTCGCTGGCCTCGTTCGCCCTGGTGCTGACCCATCACCGCGACGAAGCCGTGCGCACGGCGGCACTGCTCTATATCGGCATGGCCGCGATCGGGGCGGCGTGCCTGATCCCCGCGCTGGCCCTGATCGCGCAGGCCGCGCCCGACCTGCGTTTCGCCACGCTGCGCGCGCACCCGCCGGAGGGCTGGCGCGCGGTGGCGGTGCTGGCGCTGGTGCTGGTCGGCGCCGGGTCCAAGGCGGGCCTGGCGCCGCTGCATGTCTGGCTGCCGCCGGCGCATTCCGCGGCTCCCGGCCATGTGTCCGCGCTGATGTCGGGCGCCATGACCAAGGTGGCGCTGTACGTGCTGATTCGCGTGCTGTTCGACCTGTGCGGTCCCGCGCAGCCGATGTGGTGGGGCCTGCCGCTGGTCCTGCTGGGCGCGGCCGGCGCCGTGCTCGGCGGGCTGCGCGCCAACATGGAGGGCGACATCAAGGCGGTGCTCGCCTGCTCCACCGTCGAGAATATCGGCCTGATCGCCATCGGCCTCGGCCTTGCCCTGGCCGCCCGCGCCGTGGACCTGGGGCAGCTGGCGGCCCTGGCCATGGCCGGCGCGCTGCTGCACGCGATGGCGCATGGCATGTTCAAGCCGCTGCTGTTCCTGTGCGCCGGCGCCACCCAGCACGGGGCGGGCACGCGCCGGCTGGACCGGCTCGGCGGCCTGATCCACCGCATGCCCGTCACCACCGCCTGCGTGCTGGTGGGCGGCGCCTGCCTCGCCGGGCTGCCGCCGAGCTCGGGCTTCGCCGGCGAATGGACCTTGTTCCAGGCGGTGCTGGGCGCGCCGCGCATCGGCGGCATCTTCCTGCAGACGGTGATCAGCGTCACCGCGCTGCTGATGGCGCTTGCCGTTGCCCTGGCCGCCGCGGCCACGGTGCGGCTGATCGGGGTCGCGTTCCTCGGCCGTCCGCGCTCGCCCCGCGCCGCCGCTGCCGTGGAGGCGGGGTTGCCGGCCCGCGCCGGCATGATCGGGCTCGCCGCCGTCTCCGGCCTGATCGGGCTGTTCCCGGGCGCGGTGCTGGCCCTGGCCGGCCCGGCGCAGCATCTGCTGGTGGGGGCGGCGATGGAAGGGCGGGCCGGCGGCCTGGTGATCGCGCCGCAGGCCGATGCGCCCGGCTATGCCGCGCCGGCCATCGCCGCGCTGCTTGGCCTGTGCGGAGTGCTCGTGGCAATGGCGGTGCGCCGGTACGCGCTGGCGAACGGCGCCGCGGGCCATCGCCGCGGCCCGGCCTGGGATGGCGGCTTCGGTGCGGCGCCGGCCTGGCTGCCCTTCGGCGACCCGCTCACCCAGTACGGCGGCGCCAGCTTCGCCCAGCCGCTGCGCCGGTCGCTGGGGACCACCCTGCTGGCCGCGCGCGAGAGCGTGTTCATGCCGGAGCCCGGCGACACCCGTCCCGCCCGGCTGGAGGTGGCGCTGCATGACCCCGCCGACACCCATCTGTTCCAGCCCGCCGCCCGGGCGCGCGACGCCCTTTCGGGCCTCGCCGACCGCATGCAGTTCCTGACCATCCGGCGCACGCTGTCGTTGATGTTCATCGCGTTGGTCCTGTTCCTGGCGGTGGTGGCGGCGATGGAGCAGATGTGACCCTGCTCTTCGGCCTGATCACGCAACTGCTGCACGTGGCCCTGATGCTCGCGGCGGGCCCGGTGCTGATCGGCGCCATCCGGTTGCTGAAGGCCCGCCTGCTCGGCCGCACCGGCCCGCATGTGCTGCAGCCCTGGCGCGACCTGCTGCGCCTGTTCCGCAAGCAGCCGGTGCTGGCCGAGAACGCCTCCTGGCTGTTCCGCGCCGCACCCGCCGCCGCCTTCGCCGCCATCCTGGCCGCTGCCGCGCTGGTGCCGACCTTCGCGCTCGGCATGGCCGGCGGCCCGGTTGCCGACCTGCTGGTGATCGCCGGGCTGCTGACGCTGTCGCGCTGCATCCTCGCGCTGGCCGCCATGGATATCGGCACGGCTTTCGGCGGCATCGGCGCCAGCCGGGAGATGACCTTCTCCGCCTTCGCCGAGCCCGCCTTGCTGCTCGTCATCTTCACGCTGGCGCTGCTGGCCGGGACCACCAACCTCGACGTGATCGCCGACGCGCTGCGCGGGGGCACCTACGGGCTGCGCGTGTCGCTCGGGCTCGCGCTGATCGCCGCCGTCGCCATCGGCATCGCCGAGAACGGCCGCATTCCCGTCGACAACCCGGCCACGCATCTGGAGCTGACCATGGTGCACGAGGCCATGGTGCTGGAGTATTCGGGCCGCCATCTGGCGCTGATCGAATGGGGCGTGGGCCTGAAGCTGCTGGTGTGGATGTCGCTGATCACGACGATCTTCCTCCCGTTCGGCGCCGCGCCGGCCGGTGCCTCCCCGCTGCTGTGGCTGGCGGGGCTGGCCGCCTGGGCGGCAAAGGTCGGCGTGCTGGCCGCGGCACTGGCGACGTTCGAGACCGTGATCGCCAAGATGCGCGTCTTCCGGGTACCGGAATTCCTCGGCATCGCGCTGCTGCTGGGGCTGCTGGCGGCGGTGTTCCTGTTCGTCAGCCAGGGTCTTGCATGACGGGGGAATGCGCCTGATGGAGCCGCGGATCACTTACGGCGCGTTCGCCTATGACGTCGCGCATCTGCTCGGCGGCGGCGTGCTCGCCTTGTCCTTCGTGCTGCTGTACCAGCGCCGCGTCACCGCCGTCATCAACACCTACGCGATGCAGGCCGTGGTGCTGGCGATGGCGGCCGCCTGGCAGGGCCTGGTGCAGGGCGCCCCGCATCTCTACGTGACCGCGCTGATCGCGCTGGCCGCCAAGGGCATCGCCATCCCGCTGGCGCTGCACCGCATCGTCCGCCGCCTGGACATCCACCGCTCGGTGGAGACCGCACTCGGCATCTTCCCCTCGATGGCGCTGGGCGTGGCCCTCGTGGCCCTGTCCATCCTGGTGGTGCTGCCGACCACCATGGAGTCCCAGGCACTCACCCGCGAGGACCTGGCGCTGGCGCTGTCGGTGGTGCTGCTGGGCCTGCTGATGATGATTACGCGGCGCACCGCGCTGACCCAGGTGGTCGGCTTCATGTCGCTGGAGAACGGGCTGATCCTGGCGGCCGTCGGCGTGGCCGGCATGCCGCTGGTGGTGGAGCTGTCGGTGGCGGTGCTGGTGATGATCGCCTTCATCGTCTTCGGCGTGTTCTTCTTCCGCATCCGCGAACGCTTCGACAGCCTGGACGTGAGCCATCTCGATCGCGTCGGGGGCGCGCACCGGTGATCCTGGAGCTGCTCTCGCCGGCGGGCATGGTGGTGCTGGCGCCGTTGCTGGCGGCGGCGGTCCTGGCCGCCGTGCCGCGGCGCGACATCGCCGCATGGATCAACATCGCCGCCGCCGCCGCCGCCGCCTTCGCGCTGGCCTGCCGCCTGCCCTGGGAGATGGGCGCCGGCACGCTGCTGCTGGTCGATCCGCTGGCGGCCCACATGGCCATCCTGACCAGTTTCGTCGGCATGACCACCGCCTGGTTCAGCCGCGACTACGTCGCCGTGGAGGAAGCCGCGGGACGCCTCGATGCCCGGGGGCTGCGCCAGTACCACGCTTTGTTCCAGGCTTTCCTCGGGTTCATGCTGCTGGCCCTGCTGTCGAACAATCTCGGCGTCACCTGGGTCGCGATCGAGGCCGCGACCATCGCCGCGGTGCTGGTGGTGGGCCTGCCGCGCACCGAGGAGGCCGTGGAGGCGGCGTGGAAGTTCTTCATCCTCTGCGGCGTCGGCATCGCGCTCGCGCTGTTCGGCACCATCGTCCTGTATCTCGCGGCACTGCCGGCGCTGGGGCCGGGCCTGCCGGCGATGAGCTGGAGCGCGCTTGCCCCCGCCGCCGCGCAATGCCGCGGCACCCTGCTGAACCTCGCCTTCGTCTTTTTGCTGCTGGGGTACGGCACCAAAGCGGGGCTGGCGCCGCTGCATGCCTGGATGCCCGATGCCCATGCCGAAGGGCCCACGCCGGTTTCGGCGGTGCTGTCGGGCTCGATCCTGAACGTCGCCCTGTTCGTGATCCTGCGCCTGCGCTCGCTGCTGGCCGAGAACGCGGACGCCATCGCGCCGGGGCCACCGATCATGGTGCTGGGCCTGCTGTCGGTGCTGCTGGCCGCGTTCAGCCTGTGGCGCCGGCGCGACGTGAAGCGCTTCTTCGCGTTTTCCACCATCGAGCAATCCGGCGTCGCCGCGTTCGCCTTCGGCCTGGGCGGCGCCAGTGCGATCTTCGCGGGGCTGCTGCACCTGACGCTGCATACGCTCACCAAGGCCGCGATCTTCCAGTGCGTCGGCCGCGCCTGCCAGCTCAAGGGCGGGCAGAAATTCGTCGACATCGGCGGCCTGATCGCCAGCCACAGGCTGCTTGGCCTGACGCTTGCCGCCGGCATCGTCGCGGTGGCGGGCCTGCCGCCGTTCGGCCTGTTCACCAGCGAGTTCCTGGTGGTGGTCGAGACGGTGCGGCGGCTGCCGGTCCTGATCGTCCCGCTGGGCATCGGGCTGGTCGTGGGCGCCTGGGCGCTGGCCGCGCGACTGATCGCGCTGTGCCTCGGCCCGCCCACGCCCGACCGCGGCCCGGCGCCGTCCGCCGCCGCGCTGGCGCCGGCCTGGCTGCATCTGGCCGTGGTGCTGGTGCTCGGCCTGATGATGCCCGCCTCGATCGTCGCCTGGTTCGCCGCCATCGCGGGGGCGGTGCGGTGAGCGCGTCGGCCATCATCCGCGGCGCGGCCACCGCGCCCTGCCACCCCTGGCCGCGCCACCTGCTGCCGGCGGACGCCTGGGCCGGGATGGTGGAGGCGCTCGCCGACGAGCCCAGCCTCGCTTTGCTGGCATTCTGGGCGGACACGGTGCAGGTGCACGCGCTGTTCCACGACGAAGCCGACAGCCGCTTCCTGCTCGCCTCCACCCAGGTGGCCGGCGGCGCCTATCCCGCGCTGTCGCCGCATCGCCCCGCCGCCGCCTGGTTCGAGCGCATGATCCACGACCTGTGGGGCCACGCCGCCGCCGGCGGGTGCGACGGGCGGCCGTGGCTGGACCATGGCAACTGGGGCGTCGTCGCGCCCCTCTCGCCCCGGCCCATGCCCACCGCCGGGGCGGCCGAGCCACCGGAGTTCCTTCCGGTCGAAGCCGAAGACTTCCATCAGGTCCCGGTCGGCCCGGTGCATGCCGGCATCATCGAGGCTGGCCATTTCCGCTTCTCCGCCCAGGGCGAAACGGTGGTGCGGCTGGAGATCCGGCTCGGCTACCTGCACAAGGGCACGCTGGGCCTGATGCGCGGCAAGTCGCCCCGCGCGGCCGCGCGCTTCGCCGCCCGCCTGTCCGGCGATTCCACCGTCGCGCACGCCATCGCCTTCGCCCGCGCCGCTGAGGCCGCCGCCGCCACCGAGGCGCCGCTCCGGGCCCAGGCCCTGCGCGCGGTGATGGCGGAGATGGAGCGCATCGCCAACCATCTCGGCGATTGCGGCGGCATCGCCAATGACGCCGCCTTCGCCTTCCTGCCGGCCCGTTTCGGCTGGCACCGCGAGGCCATGCTGCGCGCCGCCGCCGCCGCCTTCGGCCACCGGCTGATGATGGACTGCGTCGTCCCGGGCGGCATCGCCGGCGACATCGCGCCGACGGGGGCCGCGGGCATCCTGCGCGCGCTGGCCATGCTGGAGGCCGAGTTGCCGAGCTTGCTGCGCGTCTACGAGGACTATTCCAGCCTGGTCGACCGCGTGGTCGGCACCGGCATCGTCGCCCCCGAACTTGCCGCCCGCTTCGCCGCCGGCGGGTATGTCGGCCGCGCCGCAGGGCGTGCGTTCGATGTGCGCAAGGCGCCCGGCTACGCCCCCTACGACACGCTCGACTTCCGCATCCCCGTGCTGGCCGAGGGCGACGTGGACGCCCGTATCCGCATCCGCACCGCCGAAATTCGCGAAAGCATCCTGCTGCTGCGCCGCCTGCTCGGCGCCCTGCCCGACAGTGCCGTCTCGGTTCAGTTGCCGATGACGTCCGGCGAAGGCATCGGCTGGGCCGAGGGCTTTCGCGGCGACATCTGGCACTGGCTGCGGCTGGACGGGGGGCAGATCGCCAGCGTGTTCATGCGCGATCCCAGTTGGCTGCAATGGCCGCTGCTGGAAAGCGCCGTCCGCGACAACATCGTCGCCGATTTCCCGCTGTGCAACAAATCGTTCAACTGCTCCTATTCCGGGGTCGATCTGTAATGGTGTGGCGCCAAATCCTCTCCAGCCTGCGCCACGGTCCCGCGACGCTGCCGGTCGGGCCGGTGGATGAAACCACCACGCACCTGCTCGCCGAACGCCTGCACGCCGCATCCCAGCAGCGCCTGGGCCGCAGCCTGTCCATCCGCCAGATCGACAGCGGCAGCTGCAACGGCTGCGAGCTGGAGATCCAGATGCTCAACAGCATCGTCTACGACCTCGAACGCTTCGGCCTGCGCTTCGTCGCCAGCCCCCGCCACGCCGACGTGCTGCTGGTGACCGGCCCCGTCACCCGCAACATGCACGACGCCCTGGTGCGCACCTGGAACGCCGCCCCCGATCCGAAATGGGTCGTCGCGGTCGGCGACTGCGCCATCGACGGCGGCGTGTTCAAAGGCAGCTATGCCATCACGGGCGGCATCGACAGCGCCGTTCCCGTGGACCTCACCATCCGCGGCTGCCCGCCGACCCCGGCCCAGCTTCTCGACGGCCTGCGCAGCCTGCTCGAAGCGCACGCGCAGGCGTGAAGGCAGGGGGTGCCCGCCACTGGGCGTGCGCCAGCCGCACCTGACGCGAGCTGCCGAGCTGCCGTTCCACCCGCCCCTGCACCAGCATCAGCGCGGAGACGATGACGAGGTAGTAGACCAGCGCCACGGCATAGAATTCCGTGTAGCGGAAACTGGCGTTGCTGGCCCGCGTGGTCACCGCCAGCAGTTCCTGCAGCGAGATCACCGAGGCCAGCGACGTGGTCTTCAGCAAGGTGATGAACTCGTTGACCGTCGGGGGCAGGGCCACGCGCAGCGCCTGCGGCAGCACCACCAGCCAGAACGCCTTGGGCCGCGACAGGCCAAGCGCAGCGGCGGCGTCGCGTTGGCCGGCGTCGACCGAGAGCAGCGAGGCGCGGCTGATCTCCGCCTGGTAGGCCGTCTCGTTCAGGCTCAGCGCCAGCCAGGCCGCGAGGAAGGGCGAGAACCAGGCCTGCCGGAAGATGGGGAAGAGTTGCGGCAGGGCGTTCCAGACGAACAGCAGCAGCAGCAGCACCGGGGCGCCGCGAAACAGCCACACATAGAACGTCACGAAGCCGCGGGTGGGGCGCGACCGCGCCCCACCCATCACCGCCAGCCCCAGGCCGAGCGAGATGCCGACCGCGTGCGAGACGATGGTCAAGGCCAGCGTGACCAGCGCCCCCTCGAAGAACGCCCGGGAGAACAGGGCGTCGAGGAACAGTGACGTGTCGAACGGCATCCCGCCTGTCCCTGCGCCGACCCGGCCGCAGGCCGCTTACGGGTTGGTTACCGGTGCGGTGGCGTCCGATTCCGGCATGTGCCACTTCGCCGCCAGCTGCTTGACCGTGCCGTCCGCCCGCAAGGCGGCGATGTCCGCCTGCACCAGCTTCACGTCGGCGTCGCTCTTGGCGAAGTAGACGCCGAACTGGTCGGTGGCCGGATAGACATAGGCGACCTCGAACTGCCCCGGCTGCGCCACGGCGCGATAGGCCGCCTCGGTGTCCTGGGTGATCGCCGCCGCGGCGCGGCCGGTGGTCAGCTGCTGGATCGCGTCCGCCCCGCCGGGATAGCTCTGGATGGTGATCGGCGCCATGCCCTTGGCCGCCAGCTCGTCGCTGAGCGCGTGCGCGCGCTTCTCGTACTGCGTGCCGGCCTGCACCGACAATGTCTTGCCGGACAGGTCCTCGGGCTTGCTGATCCCCTTGGCGCCGGCCGGCGCCATCAGCACCATGGACGAAACCAGATAGGGTACGCCGGCGAAGTTCTTCAGCCGCTCGGGGGTGAGGAAGGTGCCGCTGACGACGAAATCGCAGCGCTGCGCCTGCACGCCGGGCAGCAGGCCGGTGAAGTCCATGGTGATGATGCGCAGCTGGGCGCCCCACCGCTTGGCGAGTGCGCGGGCGAGGTCGATGTCGAAGCCGACCGGCTCCTTGTCGCCGGCGTGCTCGAAGAACTCCATGGGCGCGTAGGTCGGGTCGGTGCAAAGCGTGACCGAGCCGCTCTTCACGAACGAGGGCGACGCGGCCTGCGCGGTGCCGAGCGACACGGTCAGCGCGAGCGCGAGCCCGAGCGCGGCGGCGAGCGTGAGCCGGGGTGCAGCGGTCATTCGGATCCCTCCAGGTTCGAAAATGATACGTTCCGCAATGTTGCACCGATCATGCCCCTGCCCGCCAGTGGCTTGTCGGGGAGAGGCGGGCGGATCGGCTGGCGGCGCCGTTCGGCTTTCCAGCCTTTACGGTGCGACCGAGAACGGGATCATCCCCTCGGACATCTCTTTGTCGGCCATCGATCTCACCGCCCAATGAAGCGTGTAATCACCCGGCTCCGGAGCCGGTGCCGATGCGAACAGCACGTTCGGCGCGCTGTCGAGGAGCGGGTGCAGGACTTTGACCACATGGCCGTCGCGCAGGATTTCCAGCTGCGACCGTACATGGTCGACCGGTCCGTCAAAATAGACGATGTATTGCACGTTTCGCCCATGCATGACGGCCCCGGCGGCCGGCATGGAGGTCACCACGTGCATCGGGCGGCCCCAGGCGCTTGCGGACAATGTCAGCAGGACAAGGGCCACGAGCGAGGCTCGAACCCGAAGCATCGACCAAAATCCTGCCGTTCGTGCCCGCATCGTCATCGCCCCACTGCGGCTCAAGATCATTGCTACCCGGCGCCACTCTTCACCACCCGGCCGCCTGACGCATCATGTCCATCGGCCTGCGAAACCGGGCGCGGGGTCTGAGCATGGCCGCCGGCATTGCGGCATTATAGCTGGTTCGACCTGACGAAGACGATGTTCGACAGTTTGTGGATGTTGGCGACGGGGTCGCGCGCGTCCAGCTTGTACCACCCCTGGGGCAGCAGCATGTGGGGCGTGTAGCCGGGCAGCAGGGACGCGAGGGTCCAGAGAGAGTCCCGGGTGAACAGGTGGTGCCAGTTGTATTCGACCTGGATGAAGGCGGGCCTGAGGGTCCGTATCGCCGTCGCCGCGCCGTGCAGGACGTTGCGCTCGAAGCCCTCGGTGTCGATCTTGATGAAGTCCAGGCGGTCGAGTTCCTGCTCGATGACGATCTGGTCGATGGTCTTCAACGCCACTTCGATCCGGTTGTCGTTCCTGACATAGGGAACGGCGCTGATTTCGTCGGACAGGCTGGCCAGGACGGAGTCAGCAGCGGCGCTGCCATAGCGGAGCGTGGCCGTGCCGCTGCGGTCGCCGACGGCGCAGTTGAGCAGCGTCACACGGTCGGCACGATCCCGGCAGGCCGCCTCCAACAGGCTGAAGACGGTGGGCTGCGGCTCGGCGGAAATGACCCGGGCCTCGGTCCGGTCGAGCAGCAGGCGGGTGTACCAGCCCTGGTTGGCGCCGATATCCATGCAGACGCGCGGCTTCGCGGCGGCAAGCACATGCGCCACGAACCAGGCCTCGCCGCTCAGGGCGGTCGGGTTGTTGAAGCCCTTGCCGTGCAAGGCGAGCTTGATGATCCCGTCGTTGAGCCATTGCAGGCGCGGACGGGCGAACAGGAAAGTGTAGAGGCTTCGGATGCCGCTCCTGATCATGTGCGCCTGCGCATTCAGCGTGGTCATGTCGTTTTGCCCGAAGAATGGTCGGCCTGTCCAGCGGTGCGGGCCACTCGACGGCGCGCGCGCATTGCCGCAGGCTGCGGCGGCGGCGCAGCGGCCCGCCACGAGACCGCGTGTCGCGCGGTTCGCGGGGGGATGCAGATGACGCACGACATCAGCCTGGTCATTCGCGGCGGCACCGTCATCGACGGCACCGGCGCCGCCCCGGTGCAAGCCGACGTGGCGGTGGCCGGCGGGCGCATCGTTGCGGTGGGCGAGGTTACGGCGCGCGGGGCGGAGGAGATCGACGCGCGCGGGCTGCTCGTCACGCCGGGATTCGTGGACATCCACACGCATTACGACGGGCAGGCGATGTGGGATTCCCACCTGGCGCCGTCGTCCTGGCATGGCGTCACCACGGCGGTGATGGGCAATTGCGGCGTCGGCTTCGCGCCGGTGAAGATCGAGGACCGCGACCGGCTGATCGAGTTGATGGAGGGCGTGGAGGACATTCCGGCGCCGGCCCTGCACGAGGGCCTGGACTGGCAGTGGGAGAGCTTCGCCGGCTATCTCGACGCGCTGGAGCGCCGGCCGCGCGACATCGACATCTGCGCGCAACTGCCGCACGCCGCACTGCGCGTCTATGTGATGGGTGAGCGCGCCACGCGGCTGGAGCCGGCGGATGCGCAGGACATCGTGCAGATGCGCGGGCTGGCCGAGGCGGCGATGCGCGCCGGCGGCTTCGGTTTCACGACGTCGCGCACCATCAGCCACCGCACGCTGAAGGGCGACCCTACGCCCAGCCTGCGCGCCGCCGAGGACGAGCTGACCGGCATTGCGCTCGGGCTGCGGGATGCCTGCAGCGGCATGCTGGAGCTGGTATCGGACTGGAACACGCCGGATGCCGCGAGCGAGTTCGCGATGGTGCGCCGCATCGTGGAAGCGAGCGGCCGGCCGCTGGTGTTCTCATTGAACCAGCGGCACGACCGGACCGAGGTCTGGCGCGAATTGCTGACGCTGAGCGACGAGGCGGCGGCCGAGGGGCTGCCGATCCGGCCGGTGTTCCCGCCGCGGCCGATCGGCATCCTGCTGGGGTTGCAGGGCAGCCAGAATCCGTTCTCGGGCACACCGGGCTACAAGGTGATCGCGCATCTGCCGCTCGCGGCACGCGTCGCCGCCATGCGCGATCCGGCCTTCCGCCGCCGCGTGCTGAGCGAGGACCCGGTCGCCGGCAGCAATTTCCCGCTGCTGGCGCGGCTGGGATATGCGCGGATGTTCCCGTTCGGCGACCCGCCGGACTACGAGCCGCCGGAAAGCGGTTCGATTGCCGCCATCGCCGCGCGCGAGGGCCGCAGCGCCGCCGAAGTGGCCTATGACATGCTGCTGGCCGATGACGGCCAGGGCTTCATTTTCGCAGCACTGGTGAACTATGCCGACTACACGCTCGAACCCTGCCGGGAGATGCTGAGCCACCCCAACGCCATCGTCGGGCTGGGCGACGGCGGGGCGCATGTCGGGTTCATCTCCGACGCCAGCTTCCCCACCTATCTGCTGACCCACTGGGGCCGGGACCGGGCCAGCGGCCGCTTCCCGCTGCCCGAGCTGATCCGCCGCCAGACTTCCGACACCGCGCGCGCCGTGGGGCTGCACGACCGCGGGGTGATCGCGCCCGGGCTGAAAGCGGATCTGAACATCCTCGATTTCGGCCGGCTGGCGTTGGAACGCCCGACCATGCATTTCGACCTGCCGGCAGGCGGGCGACGCCTGCTGCAACGCGCGCGCGGCTACGTGGCGACCATCATGTCCGGCGCAGTCACCTATCGCGACGGCACGGCGACCGGCGCCTTGCCGGGCCGGCTGGTGCGGGGGCCGCAGGCCGCAGCCTGAAACCGCAGACGGATCAGGCCGCCTGGGCGAATTCCGGGCCGGGCGGCGCGGCGCCGCCAAGGCGCGCGGCCAGGCGGCGGCGGCGGTGTTGCAGCAACTGCCACGCCAACCGCGCCGACATGTCGGACAGGCGGCCGTGCGGCTGCAGGCCGATCGCCTTGAAGACCATGCCCATCCCGCGCTCGATATGGCGGAAGCGGTAGACCGTCATGGCGCCGCCCATGTACGCGGCGACGCAGCTTGCATGGTCGTAGGGGGCGCCGGCGGGGTTGTTGCCGCAGTGATAGGCGAAGGCGAGCTCGTCGTCCTCGCTTTCGGTGATGCGGCCGGCGGCGATACGCAGGCGCTGCAGGAAGCCGATGTTCTCGCGCCCGAGATAGCGGCGCATGTGGTCATAGAACAGCTTGAAATGGCGATATTCGTCGGCCGCGATCAGGCGGCAGACCTGCTGCAGCACCGGCTCCCCGGTCGCTTCGGCCAGCGCCGTGTAGTAGCTGGAGGTCCCGGTCTCGACCATGCAGCGGGCGATCAACTCGCCGGTGCGCGACCCACGAATGGAAGCCTCGGCATCGAGCGGCAGCTTGTAGCCGTCGCGATAGCGCTGGAAGGCCGCCGCGAAGTCCCAGGACGGGTCCGCCAGCATGGCCCATTTGCCGAGGGCGTCACCGTGCTGGACTTCTTCCAAAGCCCAGTGGTCCGCAGCCTGGCAAAAATCCGGGTCGTCGTGGAACACCTTGTTCAGGTAGACGGCGTAGTCCGTGCCGTTCCGCTCGACCATGGCGGCCGCCTTGACGAGCGGCACAACCCCCACATCGATCTTCGTGCGATCGAACCGGTCCCACGAAACCTCGTCGATCCGCCAGTGCTTCATTGCCGACACGCCCCGCACGTAATAGCTGCGTGTCGGCAAGCTACGCCACTTGTCATGCAAGTGCCAAATCGCAGGGCAAGGCACGGATTTGCCGCGGTATCGCGGATTTCCGGCACGCCGCGCGACATCGGCCGGCCAGTCACGATCAAGTGATGCGGCCCGGGCGGGGCTCAGTGGTCCGCCCAGGCCGGCGGATCACGCGGCCTGCGCCGCCTCGATCATTGCGCGGGCCGACTGCACGCGATCCATGGCCGCGTCCAGCGCCGCCACGTCCAGCTTGTTGATGGCGGCGTACTCGGCCTCCGCGGCGGCCAGCCGCCGCTGGCCCTCGGCACGCGACACCGCTTCGACCGGGGTCGCCTCGTTGGCCAGCACGGTGACGCGCTCCGGGGTGACTTCGGCGAAGCCGCCGGACACGAACAGCTGGTCGGTCACCCGGTTGCCTTCATACAGCCGGATCGTGCCGCCACGCAGCAGCACGATCATGGGGGAGTGCCCGGGCAGCACCCCCAATTCGCCCTCGGAAGCGGGCACGACAACCATGTCCACCGGCCGCGACAGCAGCAGCTTCTCCGGGCTCACGATCTCCAGGTCGACCGGCATCGTCGCGCTCCTTTCCGCAGCCTCAGGCCGCGGCCTTCATGGATTCGGCCTTCTTCACGGCCTCTTCGATCGTGCCGACCATGTAGAACGCCGCTTCCGGCAGATGGTCGTATTCGCCGCTGCAGATCGCCTTGAAGCTGCGAACCGTGTCGGCGATGGTCACGAACACGCCCGGGAAGCCGGTGAACACCTCGGCCACGTGGAAGGGCTGCGACAGGAAGCGCTGGATCTTGCGGGCGCGGGCCACCACCAGCTTGTCCTCTTCCGACAGCTCGTCCATGCCCAGAATGGCGATGATGTCCTGCAGCGACTTGTAGGTCTGCAGGATCCTCTGCACTTCGCGGGCGACCAGGTAGTGCTCCTCGCCGACGATGCGCGGGTCAAGCGAGCGCGAGGTCGAGTCCAGCGGGTCCACGGCCGGGTAGATGCCCAGCTCGGCGATCTGACGCGACAGCACGGTGGTGGCATCCAGATGGGCGAACGAGGTCGCGGGCGCCGGGTCGGTCAGGTCGTCGGCGGGCACGTAGATGGCCTGCACCGAGGTGATCGAGCCCTTCTTGGTGGAGGTGATGCGTTCCTGCAGCGCGCCCATGTCGGTGGCCAGCGTCGGCTGATAGCCCACGGCAGACGGGATGCGGCCCAGCAGCGCCGACACCTCGGCACCCGCCTGGGTGAAGCGGAAGATGTTGTCCACGAAGAACAGCACGTCCTGGCCTTCCTCGTCGCGGAAGTATTCCGCAAGCGACAGGCCGGACAGCGCCACGCGGGCACGCGCACCCGGCGGCTCGTTCATCTGGCCATAGACCAGCGCCACCTTGGAGCCTTCGGTCGAGCCGTTCTCGCCCAGCTTGATGACGCCGGCGTCGATCATCTCGTGATACAGGTCGTTGCCTTCGCGGGTGCGCTCACCCACGCCGGCGAACACCGACACGCCGCCATGCGCCTTGGCGATGTTGTTGATCAGCTCCTGGATGAGCACGGTCTTGCCCACGCCGGCGCCGCCGAACAGGCCGACCTTGCCGCCCTTCAGGTACGGAGCCAGCAGATCCACCACCTTGATGCCCGTGACCAGCACCTCGGCCGAGGTTGCCTGGTCCTCGAAGGACGGGGCCTCGCGGTGGATGGGGTAGCGCATCTTCGTGTTGACCGGGCCGCGCTCGTCGATCGGCTCGCCGATCACGTTCAGGATGCGGCCCAGCGTCTCCGGACCGACGGGAACGCTGATCGGCGCGCCGGTGTCCACCACTTCCTGGCCGCGCACCAGGCCGTCGGTGGCGTCCATGGCGATGCAGCGCACGGTCTTCTCGCCCAGTTCCTGGGCCACTTCCAGTACCAGATTCTGCTCGTTCAGCCGGGTCGTCAGCGCGTTCTGGATGAACGGAAGCTCGCCCTCGAACTGCACGTCGACGACGGCGCCCATGACCTGCGTCACCCGCCCGACAATGTTGCTGGCCATCGTTAGACTCCTGTGTCTCTGTCAGTCGACGATCAAACGGCTTCGGCGCCGGAGATGATCTCGATGAGTTCCCTGGTGATGTTGGCCTGGCGCGCACGGTTGTACGTCTGCGACAGGCGCTTGATCATGTCCCCGGCATTGCGGGTCGCGTTGTCCATCGCGGTCATGCGCGCGCCATGCTCGCCGGCCGCACTCTCCAGCAACGCGCGATAGACCTGGATGGCCAGGTTCTGCGGCAGCAGCCGGGCCAGCATCGTCTCTTCGTCCGGCTCGAACTCGTAGATGGCCTTGGCACCGGACCCGGCTTCCTGCTTCGCCTCCGGCAGCGGCGCCGGGATCAGCCGCATCTCGGTCGGGACCTGCGAGATCACCGACTGGAAGCGGTTGTAGATCACGGTGCAGACATCGAATTCGCCGGCATCGAGCATGGTCACGATCCGGTGCGCCACATCCTGCGCATCCGCGAAGCCGATGCTCTTGCGCCCGGCATAGCTGATGTCGCTGACGATCCGGCTGGCCAGCTCGCGCTTGAGGAAGTCGCGTCCCTTGCGGCCGACCGGCAGGATCTTGACGGTCTTGCCTTCGAGCTCGAGCTGGCGCGCGAGGCTGCGGGTCATGCGGCCGACATTGCTGTTGAAGGCGCCGGCGAGGCCGCGATCCGCGGTCACGGGGACCAGCAGGTGAACCTTGTCGGCCCCCGTTCCCACCAGCAGCTTCGGCGCGGTCGGGCTGCCGATCACGCTGGCGCCGAGGGAGGCGAGCATCCGTTCCATGCGCTGGGCATAGGGCCGCGCCGCCTCGGCCTGCGTCTGCGCACGCCGCAGCTTCGACGCCGCCACCATCTTCATGGCGCTGGTGATCTTCTGCGTCGACTTCACGCTGTTGATGCGGACGCGCAGACTCTTCAGGCTGGGCATTACAAAGTCACCTTAGGCCGTGGCGTGCCTTTCGAGGATCAGACGAAGCTCTTGGCGAAGCCGTCGAGGAAGGCAACCAGCTTCTTCTCGGTCTCCGGCTTGATCTCGCGGTCGTTGCGGATGGCCTCCAGAAGGCCCGGCTCGCGCGACTTCAGGTCGACCAGAAGCTGCGATTCGAAGCGGCCGATCTTGCCGACATCGATGCTGTCCAGATAGCCGCGGACGCCGGCGAAGATCGCCACCACCTGCTCCTCCACCGGAACCGGGCGGAACTGCGGCTGCTTCAGCAGCTCGGTCAGGCGCGCGCCACGGGCCAACAGCTGCTGGGTGGAAGCGTCGAGATCCGAGGCGAACTGCGCGAACGCCGCCATTTCGCGATACTGCGCCAGCTCGAGCTTGATGCGCCCGGCCACCTGCTTCATCGCCTTGACCTGTGCGGCCGAGCCCACGCGCGACACCGAGATGCCGACGTTCACCGCCGGACGGATGCCCTTGAAGAACAGCTCCGTCTCCAGGAAGATCTGGCCGTCGGTGATCGAGATGACGTTGGTGGGAATATAGGCCGACACGTCGCCGGCCTGCGTCTCGATCACCGGAAGCGCCGTCAGGCTGCCCGCGCCCTTGGCGTCGGACATCTTCGCCGCACGCTCCAGCAGGCGCGAATGCAGGTAGAACACGTCGCCCGGATACGCCTCGCGGCCCGGCGGGCGGCGCAGCAGCAGCGACATCTGGCGATAGGCGACGGCCTGCTTGGACAGGTCGTCGTAGAAGATCACCGCGTGGGCGCCGCTGTCGCGGAAGAACTCGCCCATGGTGCAGCCGGTATACGGGGCCAGGAACTGCATCGGCGCCGGGTCGGACGCGGTGGCGGCGACCACGATGGAGTATTCCATCGCGCCGTTCTCTTCCAGCGTGCGCACCAGCTGCGCCACCGTCGAGCGCTTCTGGCCGATCGCGACGTAGATGCAATAGAGCTTCTTGCTCTCGTCGCCGCTGGCGTTGATGCCCTTCTGGTTGATGATCGTGTCGATGATCACCGCGGTCTTGCCGGTCTGGCGGTCGCCGATGATCAGCTCGCGCTGACCGCGGCCGATCGGGATCAGGGCGTCGATCGCCTTGATGCCGGTCTGCATCGGCTCATGCACGGACTTGCGGGGAATGATGCCCGGCGCCTTCACTTCCACACGGGCGCGGCCGGCGACGATCGGGCCCTTGCCGTCGATCGGGTTGCCCAGGCCATCGACCACGCGGCCCAGCAGGCCGCGGCCCACCGGCACGTCCACGATGGTGCCGGTGCGGCTGACGGTGTCGCCCTCACGGATCTGGCGGTCGTCGCCGAAGATCACGACACCGACATTGTCGGTCTCGAGGTTCAGCGCCATGCCCTTCAGCCCGGCGGAGGGGAACTCGACGAGCTCGCCGGCCATCACGTTCTGCAGGCCGAAGATGCGGGCGATGCCGTCACCCACGCTCAGCACCTGGCCGGTCTCGGCAACGTTGGCCTCGGTATCGAAAGAAGCGATCTGCTTCTTCAGAATCTCCGAGATCTCGGCGGGGCGGATCTCCATATCAGGCAGCTCCCTTCATGGCGTACTGCAGTCGCTGCAGCCGGGACTTAAGGCTGGTGTCATACAAACGGGCGCCGATCTTCACGACCAGTCCACCCAGAAGGGCCGGATCGACCCGCTTCACGATATTCACGTTGCCATACCCCGCCTCGATCAGGCGGGCGCGCAACTGCTGCTCCTGCACGCCGGACAGGGGGTAGGCGCTCTCGACATGCACCACGACCACGCCACGCTTCTCGGCGACCAGGGCGGAAAAAGTGCCGACAATCGTGCGCAGCGCCCGCATGCGGCGGTTGGACACCACCACGCCGACGAAATCCTGCACGATCTTGTTGAAGCCATGCTCGGTCAGGACCGACCGGATCGCCTTCTGCGCGGTGCTCACGTCAATCAGCGGGCTTTCCAGCAGCCGGCTCAGGAACGGGCTCTCGTCGATCATGCGGCCGAGCGTATCCATCTGCTCGACAACCTGGTCCAGCGCGTGCGCCTCGTCCGCATGCGCGTACAGCGCCGCGGCATACCGCCCGGCCAGACCGCCACCCAAGGAGATTGTGCTGCCGTCAGACGCCAACGGTGCGGTTCCATTTTCCAGGGCCGTGCAATACGCACAGCCAATGACCCTCGCCAGCCCCACAGCCGGCGCGGCGCGTCTAGCATGCGACCCTGTGGCACGCAACACGTTGCCGCGGAACGAACGTGGTTCGCGATGGGTTCGTGCGGGGAAAGGACGGGAAAGGCGGGGGCCCCTGCCCCGAAACCCGGTCGTGCCCCCGGTACGCGCGCCGCAACGCCGTTCCCCGGCGCGGAAGGGGCGCCCGGTAGACGGCCATGCCAGCAGGCTTCCCGGGCCGGGCGGCCAACCGTGCTATGCTGCTTATTCTGTTACGGAGTTCCGATTGTTGCCCGAACACGCCCCCCGCTCTGCGTTCACAGCCGGCAGCCCCGCCGCCCGGTGCGCCCGATGATGGACGCGCTGACACCACCCCCCTGCGGATTGCAGCTGGCCACGCCGGACAGCGTGAGCGCCGCCGCTGTCGCCGCGGCCGACCGCGCCTCGCGCACCTGGACCGCGGACGACGTGAGTGGGCCGGTGCCGCTCGGCAGCGACCTGCACCGGCGGACCGCCTGCCGCATGTTCCGTGAGACCTTCAATCCGTACAAGCCGTCGATCATCGATTGGCCGAAGCTGTCGCCCGAAGCGCGCGACCGGCTCGTGAACCTGCCGATCTGGGACATTGCGGTGCAGACGGAAGGCAAGGCGCGCCTGCGGATGCTCTCCTACGCACGCAGCCTCGCCGATCCGGACTGGCGTGACGCGATCGAGCTGAACGGGTGGGAGGAGGGACGGCACAAGGTGGTCCTGTCCAACCTCGTGCAGGCCTACGGCATCACGCTCGAGCCCGAGCCCGCGTATGTCACGCCGCGCGACAGCGAATGGGCGTATCTGGTCACCGGCTTCAGCGAATGCGTGGACAGTTTCTTCGCCTTCGGCCTGTTCGAGCTGGCCAAGCGCTCCGCCTTCTTCCCGCCCGAGCTCGTCGACACGTTCGAGCCCGTGATCCAGGAGGAATGCCGCCACATCCTGCTGTTCGCCAACTGGCTGGCGTGGCACCGGCGCAGGATGGCCTGGTGGAAGCGGCCGTGGTTCGAGCTGCGCGTCGCCGCCGTCTGGGTGTTCCTGGGCTGGGAACGGATCGGCCTCGCGCGCGGCATGGACGAGGGCGGCAAGAAGGGCAGCGCGCAGGACAACAATTTCACCGTCACCGGCAGCAAGGCGGTCAGCGACGCCGACATCAGCGTCCCCGAGCTGATGCGCATCTGCCTGGCCGAGAACGACCGCCGGTTCGCGGGTTACGACCGCCGGCTGCGCCGGCCAACCACGATGCCGGCCCTGGTGCGCTTCGCCCTGACTTTCATGCGCCGACGCGCGCGCGGCTGATCAAAGGAAGCTCACCGGATCGACGTCCACGTCCACGCGCACCGTGCTGCGCGTGGGCACCGCCGCCAGCCAGGCGCGCAACAGGGGCTGCACGGCGATGTCGCGGCGGGTCTTCAGCAACAGGCGGCGGCGATGGCGGCCGCGCAGGATGGCCAGCGGGGCCGGGGCCGGGCCGAGAACGGTGATGCCGTCGCCATGCGGGGCGGCGCGGCCGAGGTCGCGGGCGGCGATGTCGGCGGCGTCGGCGCTGTCGGCGGAGACGATCAGGGCGGCGAGGCGGCCATAGGGTGGCCAGTTGCCGGGGCGGCGCTGGGCCGCCTCGCGCGCCATGAAGGTCTCCAGGTCGCCGTGCAGCAGGGCCTGCATCACCGGGTGTTCGGGGCTGAAGGTCTGCAGCAGCACGCGGCCCGGCGCCTCGGCGCGGCCGGCGCGGCCGGAGACCTGGTGCAGCAGTTGTACGGTGCGCTCGGCCGCCCGCAGGTCGCCGCCGGCGAGGCCCAGGTCGGCATCGACCACGCCGACCAGGGTGAGATGCGGGAAGTGCCAGCCCTTGGCGACGATCTGGGTGCCGATGATGAGGTCCACCTCGCGATCCTCGATGGCGCGGGCGGCCTCGGCGGCGGCGTTGGGCCCGGGCAGGGTGTCGCTGGCCATGACCAGCAGGCGGGCCTGGGGAAAGGTGGCCTGCGCCTCTTCGGTGATGCGCTCCACGCCGGGGCCGACCGGGGTGAGGCTGTGCTCGGCGCCGCAGGCCGGGCAGGCGACGGGGATGGGAATGCTGTGGCCGCAATGGTGGCACTGCAGCTGGCGGCGGGCGCGGTGCTCCACCAGCCAGGCGGTGCAGTTCGGGCACTGCATGCGGTGGCCGCAGGTGCGGCACAGGGTCAGCGGGGCGTAGCCGCGGCGGTTGAGGAACAGCATGGCCTGCTCGCCGCGCGCCAGGGTGGCGTTGATCTGCTCGACCAAAGGCGGGGCGAGGAAATGGCCGCGCTCCGGGGGCGTGTCGCGCAGGTCGATCAGCGCGATCTCGGGCAGGCTGGCGCCGCCGTGGCGGTCGGGCAAATGCAGTCGGCGGTAGCGGCCGGCTTCGACATTGGCGACCGTCTCCAGGCTGGGGGTGGCGGAGACCAGCACGGCCGGGGCCTCGCACAGGCGGGCGCGCACGATGGCCATGTCGCGGGCGTGGTAGACGACGCCGTCCTCCTGCTTGAACGCGGTCTCGTGCTCCTCGTCGATCACCACCAGGCCCAGGTCGGGGAACGGCAGGAACAGCGCGGAGCGGGCGCCGACGACGACCGGTGCCTGCCCGGCGGCGACGGCGCGCCAGGTGGTGCGGCGCACGCGCGAGGTCAGATCGGAGTGCCAGATCGCCGGCGCGACGCCGAAGCGGCGCTGGAAGCGGGACAGCCATTGCGAGGACAGCGCGATCTCCGGCAGCAGCACCAGCGCCTGCCGTCCCTGGCGCAGGCATTCGGCCACTGCTTCCAGATACACCTCGGTCTTGCCGGAGCCGGTGACGCCGTCGAGCAGCGTGACCGAGAATTCGCGGGCGGCGGCGGCCTCGCGCAGGGCGGCGGCGGCGGCCTGCTGATCGGGCGACAGGACGGGGCCGGGGTGGTCGGGATCGGGCCGGGCGAAGGGTGGCTCGACCGGCAGGGGGGCGGGCAGCAGCAGGCCGGCATCGGCCATGGCGCGGATGACGGCGGCGGAAACCCCGGCGGCCTGCATCAGCTCGGGGCTGCCGCGCGGCTGGCGTTCGGCCAGGGCGGCGAGGACACGTTTGCGGGGTTCGGTCAGACGGTTTTCCGGCAGCGGGTCGGCCAGGCACCAGCCGACGGGCGGGGCGTCGGGGCGAAGCGCGTTGATGCGCAACGCCATGTTCAGGACGTCACCCGGAGGGGCGAGGGTGTAGTTCGCCACCCAGTCCACCAGGCGGCGGATGTCCTCGCGCATGGGGGGTGCGTCGAGGATGGCGGCGATAGGCTTCAGGCGGTTGTCGCCCACGGCGTGGTCGGGCGGGCCGTCCCACACCACGCCGACCTCCTCGCGCCGGTTCAGCGGCACCAGCACGACGTCGCCGGGCCGCGGGTCGAGGTCGCGGGGCACGCGATAGTCGAAGGGACCGGGGAACGGATAAGGCAGCAACACGGGCACGCGGCGGCCGCCTTGGGGCGCCATCGGCAGATCGGATTGTTCCCTGTGCTTTCGGTTCGGCCCGGCCATCCTGTATGGTCTGCCCGAAGTCCCGTCCGGGCGACAGGCCCCCAGTTATTTCCGGAAGCATGTGATGAAGTTCTTCGTTGATACCGCCGACACCGCCGAGATCAAGTCGCTGGCCGCGTCCGGCCTGCTGGACGGGGTGACCACCAACCCGTCGCTGATCGCCAAGTCCGGACGCAAGATCCTGGACGTGGTGGCCGAGATCTGCGCCATGGTGGACGGCCCGGTGAGCGCCGAGGTGGCGGCCACCGACTATGACGGCATCATGCGCGAGGCCAAGGTGCTGCGCGCCATCGCCCCCAACGTGGCGGTGAAGGTGCCGCTGACGCCGGACGGATTGCACGCGTGCAAGGCGCTGTCGTCGGACGGGGCGGTCGTGAACGTGACGCTGTGCTTCTCGGCCGCCCAGGCGCTGCTGGCGGCGAAGGCGGGGGCGAGCTTCATCAGTCCGTTCGTCGGCCGGCTGGACGATATCGGCCAGGACGGCATGGGGCTGATCGCCGACATCGTGCAGATCTACCGCAACTACCCGGCGCTGAAGACCGAGGTGCTGGTGGCCAGCGTGCGCAATCCCATCCATGTGATCGAGGCCGCCAAGCTGGGCGCGCATGTCGCCACCCTGCCGCCCGCGGTGCTGCGCCAGCTCTATCAGCACCCGCTGACCGACAAGGGGCTCGCGGCCTTCCTCGCCGACTGGGCCAAGACCGGCCAGACGATCGCATGACCGGGGCGCCGCTTTCATCCTCCGGAGTCTCGGCCGAGGATGTCGTGGCGTTCCTGCGGGCGCATCCGCGTTTCCTGGCCGAGCACCCGGAGCTGTATCGCATCCTGGCGCCGCCGCTGCGCGTGCATGGCGATACGCTGGCCGACCACATGGCGGCGATGCTGCGGGCCGAGCGCGCGCATGCGACGGCGATGGCCGAGCGGGCCGACGGCGTGCTGGCGGCCGGCCGCGCCGCCGCCGGCCTGGCGGCGCGGGTGCAGGAGGCGGTGCTGGCGATGATCGGCGCCGCCAATGCCGCCGAATGCGTTTCCTGCGAACTGCCGGCGCTGCTGGCGATCGACGCGGCATCGCTGTGCATCGAGGCGGACCTGCCGGGCGCGCGCCTGTTGCCGCCCGGCGCGGTGGCGTCGCTGCTGGGGCCGCGCGCGGTGGTGTTCCGCGCCGGCGCCGCCGATGCGCCGCTGCTGCATGGTGAGGCGGCACGGTTGGCCCGGTATGACGCGCTGGTGCGCATCCCCGGCGAGGGGCCGCCGGCGCTGCTGGCGCTGGTGGCGCGGGACCGGCATGCGCTCGAACCGTCCCAGGGCACCGGCGCGCTGGCCTTCCTGGGTCGCGCCGTGGCCGTCGCATTGGGCCGGTGATGCTGGCGGAGGCGGCGCGGCAGGAGTTCCTCGCCTGGCTCTCGCATGAACGCCGCGCCTCGCCGCTGACGGTGGAGGCCTATGGGCGCGATATCGGCGCCTTCCTGGGGTTCCAGACGCGGCATCTGGGTGCGGAGCCCGATCTTGCGGCGCTGGCCGCGCTGACCGCCGCCGACCTGCGCGCATGGCTCGCGGACGAAGCCGGCGACGGCAAAGGCAATGCCACGCGGGCGCGGCATCTGTCGGCGGTGCGCAGCTTCTTCCGCTGGCTCGCGCGCCACCATGGCGTGAGCAACGCGCAGGTCGCCCTGCTGGCGACGCCGCGGGCCAGGAAGCCGCTGGCGAAAGCGTTGTCCGTGACGCAGGCGAAGGCGGTGGCCCAGGACATCGGGGAGGTCTCGGACGATGCCGCGATCCAGGCGCGCGACACGGCGTTGTTCAGCCTGCTCTACGGCAGCGGGCTGCGCATTGCCGAAGCGCTGGCGCTGAACGTGGCGGATGCGCCGCTGCCGGGATCCGACGCGATGCTGCGCGTGATCGGCAAGGGCGCCAAGGAACGCATCGTGCCGGTGCTGCCCGCGGTGCGCAGCGCCATCGCCGCCTGGCTGCGCCACCACCCGGACCGCCAGCCCGGCGCGCCGCTGTTCCTGGGCGCCAGGGGGGAACGCCTCAACCCCGGCGTGGCCCAGCGCACGCTGCGGAATTTCCGCCGCCTGAACGGGCTGCCGGAACACGCGACCCCGCACGCGCTGCGGCATTCCTTCGCGACGCATCTGCTGGCGGCGGGGGCGGACCTGCGCTCGATCCAGGACCTGCTGGGGCATGCCAGCCTTTCCACCACGCAGCGCTACACCTCGGTGGAGACGGAGCGGTTGATGGAGGTTTGGCGGAAGACGCATCCGCGAGGGTAAGGCCGGCGGCATTGTCCGACGGCCGCTTCAGGCACGGCAAGCCGACAGTCCGCGTCGCGAAAATCAAGCCTTCTGTGCCGAACAGGCGCCGCTACGGTTGCCCGCTCGCGGCAAGCGCGCCAACATTGCCCACGAGGGCGGTACGCCGTATTCGCGTGACAGATACCCAAGACACTGAATCCAATAGAAGAAAGAGCACCCGATGCCTGAAGCGCTGGACAAGCTCACCGGAACCCGCAGCGACGCCGAGCGCCAGGCGCGCGTCGATCTGGCGGCAGCATTGCGGCTCGCGGTAGCCAACGGCTTTCACGAGGGAATCGACAACCATTTCACCCTGGCGACGCCGGGCAACCCCGACAGCTTTTTGCTGAACCCGTACGGCCTGCACTGGTCGGAGGTACGTGCCAGCGATCTGTTGGAGGTCGATTTCGACGGCAACGTGATTGCCGGATCTGGATTCCCCGACCGCACTGCGGTCTGCATCCACGGGCCGATCCACAAGCGCGGCTTCGCCTGCGTCTTGCACACGCACATGCCCTTCGCCACGGCGCTGACCCAGCTTGAAGATATGACGCTGGAGATGATCGGCCAGACCGCTCTCGGTTTTCATGGCGGGGTTGCCTACGACTATGCGTACGATGGCCTGGCGCTCGACATGGTCGAAGGCGAGCGGATGGCCGAAATCATGGGCAACAAGCCGGTGCTCATGTTGGCAAACCACGGTGTGATTGTCTGCGGCAAGTCGGTGGCCGACGCCTTCAACAGCCTCTATTTCCTCGAGCGCGCGTGCCAGACCCAAATTCTGGCGATGTCCACCGGCAAGCCAATGCGTCGCGTATCGCGCGAGGTGACGGAGAAAACCCGGCGCCAGTTCGGCCACCTTTTGCTGCCCGACGGACGAAATGCCCACGACTATCATTTCGCGGCATTGAAGCGCCTGCTTGATCGGCGTGAGCCCGACTACGCGGATTAGATTGGCCGCCGCTGCAGCATTCCTTCGCGACGCATCTGCTGGCAGCGGGTGCCGATCTGCGCTCGATCCAGGATCTGCTGGGGCACGCCGGCCTTTCCACCACGCGGCGCTACATCGAAAGCGAGTCGGCCGGCGGTACAGGAATCGAGATTTCTGCTCCAAGATAAACTCGCCGGCATCATCTGCGAAATTGTCGAGTTTGACGAATATCACGGATGGCGATGCCAGGATCTCTCCCCCTTGTATTCAGCCTGGCACGTCGCGATATCGATAAGATTGGCAGGCGATAGCCAAGGCAAGATCGCTCCAATTGGCGCTGACAGCGTGCGCTGACCAAGTCTCATGCCATGCGACGATTGATTGCGGTTTCTGGCCATGGAGCCCGCCGCCGCGCGTCGCAATTCGCCCCGAGCCTCTTCGGCCGAACCAAAGAACACCGACAAAATATCTCACGGATCTGCGACGGCCCGGTCTCGACCGGCCTCGGGTTCGTTCCGGACGGCCGTGGTTACGGCATCGGCGATAACGCGCTGTCGGACAATCACCTTGAACAATCGGGAGAACAGCCATGGCCAAAGTCCGGACTCGAAGAAGCCGCGAAGCCAAGAAGCCGAAGGCAGCGAAGAAACCTGCCCAGGTCGCCGCGACGTTCCTCCGCCCGCAGCCAGCGGGTCCGCAACCGACAAACAAGGAAAGTACCAGGTAACATGGACAAAGACAGGATCATCGGCGCCGGCAAGCAAGTGCTCGGCGCCGTGAAGGAAGCCGTCGGCAAGGCCATCGGCGATACCAAGCTGCAGGTCGACGGCAAGGTCGAGACCGTCGAGGGCAAGCTGCAGAACACCGCCGGAAGCATGAAGGATACCGTGAAGGACGCGCTGAAAGACTAGGGAGTTTGGAAAATGCCCGCCCTTCTTCTCGTCCTGATCGTTCTGCTTCTCATCGGCACGCTGCCGACCTGGTCGCATAGCGCCAACTGGGGCTATTTCCCCAGCGGCGGTCTCGGCATGGTGCTGGTCGTCGTGCTGGTGCTGATGCTCGCTGGGCGGATCTGAGACCAGCCAATCACGCAACTTTCAACTGGCTGCAGCTTCCCATGCCGCCGCTGACGCGGGTTGGCAGCGGGCCGGCGGAAAAGCCGGCGCGCTGCCACGATCTTCGCGTCTCATCTGGTTCGAAGGACTCATCCCCATGCGTTATGCAAATCTGGCGACCGCTGCGCTGCTCGGCATGTCCGCGTTGCCGGCCCTGGCCCAGGCGCCAACCCGCCTGGACCCCGCCACTGGGGCGCGCCCAGGTCACGAGGCCGGCATCGGCGACTCGCTGCCGCGGTCTGACAAGGCAAGCAACATCGGGCCCACCGCTGCACGATCCGACATCGCGCCCACCCTGCCGCCACCGGCAATCGGCCAAGACGCGACGCCGGATGATTACCTGAGAGCCGCACGTGCCTCGCTTGTCGCCGGCCATACCGGGCAGGCGCAGCAATCGCTGGAAATGGCGCAGACGCGGGCGCTCGATCGCTCGGTTCCGCCGGACCAGGCAAACGTGCCGAGCGACAGTCCGTTGGTCTCCCGGATCGCTGATGCGCTTCGCGCACTGGGCGGCGGCGACCGCGCCCAGGCGATCCAGCTCATCGATCGCGCATTGTCGGGCTGAGCCAGCAATTCCGCGAGATCGCCTCGCGGCTTGCCGTTGTCTATGCCTTTCGGCGGAGCCGCCTCACGTTTGCCCGCGTGCGACTGACAAACGGCGCCAACGCAGCCGCCTGGCCCCGCCCTTTCGCGAGCGCCGCCATCGCTGCCTGGACGGCCGCCGCCTTCTCGGATGCCATGCGCCGATACTCGGCCGGACTGCATGTGCCCTGGGCCATCATCACACTTCGGCGCAGGATCGTCTCCCACGACGCAACCGTCAGCCGGACCATCATCATCGGAAGAGCATAAGACGCGCCTGGAGGAAGTTTTCTCATAAGCCATCACATGAGGATCAGACGTCCTGCGACAAGTGGCGGCCTCTTCTCTCCGATGCCGACCCGCCATGCGGGAGGCGCGGGCAGTGCCATCAGTCGATGCGCCTCGCCGCATTTCCGCAGCCTGATCGAGAAGCGGCCCGGCCGGCGTTGATCGATCTGAATTTCGTCTCCGTGAACGCCAGCGGCACCATCCTCGATAAGGCCTCCTATATTGTTAATTATTGCGCCTTGGGAAAGGTGGTGTTCAGCAGTCAGGAAGTCACGGAACGACCGGTCCGGCGGTTTACCGGTTTCGCTGTCGCCGCGATGATCGTGCACGACACATTCGTCGCTGCCGAACAGACTGTCGCCAGACCTTATCGGTCTCTCTGGGTGTTCGGCAGCCCGGACGCGCGGTGGCAGCGGGCCGCAGGCCAGACGATGGCGAGTGCATAGGACGAAGCGCCTGCGGTATAAGCGCCGCGGCGGCACGCCTTCGCGACACATCTGCTGGCGGAGGATGCGGATCTGCGCTCGATCCAGGAACCTGCTGGGGCATACGGGCCTTTCCACCACGCAACGCTCCACGTCGATGGAGACGGAGCAGTTGATGGTGGTTTGGCGGAAGACACATCCGCGAGGGTAACGTCAGCGGCTTTGTCTGATGGCCGCTTCGGGTAACCAGACACTCCAGGGCTGTCGCTGCCTGATCGAGGGTAGTCCGGTCAGCGATAACGAAATCACGAACAATGCACCGCCGATGCGGGCTGTTGGTCAGGCTATTGGGGGAGTACGGACATTGGCTTCGTTTCGACTTGCTCGGACGTACGACCGGTAATCCATGCTTGCCGTGCCACGCCAATCGCAACAGCAGCTACACCGAAGAGCATAATCTGATCTGCTATGCTTGGCATTCGGTCCGCGAACCTTCCACAGAGGAACAGAGCGGATGCACTCAACACCAGAGCCTTACGTGGTAGCGACGTTCGCTCACTGCGCGGTACCCTGAAGAGTGATGCCACAACCACAATGCCGATGACCGAGAGTGCCAACGCCTCGTATTGCAGGATCATCATCGCTGCCTCTTCTGTGCAACGATACCATGACGAAACAGATAGTCCCGTGCAACGTCTCGTGAGGGTTGGACAGGACCTCTGACCGTTGCTTACGCCCGTGCCTTCTGCATCAGGGCCTTCATGTGCTTCACCACCGCGTCCAGCCCGTCGAACACGGCCTGGCCGATGATGAAGTGGCCGATGTTCAGTTCCACCACGTCGGGGATGGCGGCGACGGGGCCGACATTGTCGTAGGTCAGGCCGTGGCCGGCGTGGCATTCCAGGCCCAGCGACGCGGTCAGCCGCGCGGCGGCCTGCAGGCGTTCCAGTTCGCCGGCGGCGCCGTGGGCGTAGGCGCCGGTGTGCAGTTCCACCACCGCGGCGCCGACGGCAGCGCTGGCTTCGAGCTGGGCGGGGTCGGGATCGACGAACATCGACACGCGGATGCCGGCGGCGGACAGCGCGGCCACGGCAGGGCGCAGGGCGGCCTGCTGGCCACGCACGTCCAGGCCGCCTTCGGTGGTCACCTCGGTGCGCTTTTCCGGGACGATGCAGCAGGCATGCGGACGGGTTTCCAGCGCGATGCGCACCATCTCGTCGGTCGCTGCCATTTCGAAGTTCAGCGGCTTGGTGATGGCGGCGCGGATCGCATGCACGTCGGCGTCGCGGATGTGGCGGCGGTCCTCGCGCAGATGGATGGTGATGCCGTCCGCACCGGCGGCGATGGCGGCCTGGGCGGCCAGCAGCGGATCGGGATAGGCGCCGCCGCGGGCGTTGCGCAGGGTGGCGACGTGGTCGACGTTGATGCCCAAACGCTGCGGGATCATGCGGTGGTCTCCTTGCGGGCGGCGAGCTCCGAGGCGAGGTCGATCGAGGCGATCAGGCTGGACGGATCCGCCACGCCCTGGCCGGCGATGGCGAAGGCGGTGCCGTGGTCGGGCGACGTGCGGATGATCGGCAGGCCCAGCGTGACATTCACGCCATGGTGCATGTCCAGCGTCTTCAGCGGGATCAGCGCCTGGTCGTGGTACATGCCCATGGCGACATCGTAGCGGGCGCGCGCGTCCGGCGTGAACATGCTGTCCGCAGCGAGCGGGCCGGTAACGTCCAGGCCCTCGGCGCGCAGCCGCTCGATGGCCGGGGCGATGACGGTGATCTCCTCCTCGCCCATGGTGCCGTCCTCGCCGGCATGCGGGTTGAGCCCGGCGATGGCGATGCGCGGGGCGGCGATGCCCCAATATTCGCGCAGCGCCGCCGCAGTTACGCGGGTGACGGCGATGATGCGCTCGACCGTGATCATCTCCAGCATCCGCCGCAGCGAGGCGTGCACGGTGATCGGCACCACGCGCAGCCCAGGGCTGGCCAGCATCATCACCGGCAGGGGCGTGTGGGTCAGCGCCGCCAGGAACTCGGTATGGCCGGGATAGGCAAAGCCGGCGCCATACAGCGTGGATTTGTGGATCGGGTTGGTCACCACCGCGGCGGTCTCGCCGGCCAGGGTCAGCTTCGTCGCCTGCTCGATCGAGGCGATCACCGCGGCGGCGTTGGCGGGGTCGGCGTGGCCGGGCCGGGCGGGGGCGGCGAGCCGCACCGGAAGCACCGGCAGGGCGTCGCGGAACACGGCGCCGGCGGCCGAAGCGGCATTGACCACGCGCACGGGCACGTCAAGGCCGAGATCACGGGCGATGCCGGCGAGCCTATCGGGATCGTCCAGCGCCACGAACGGCCGGCCGGTGCGCCGCGCCAGCCAGGCGCGGACGGAAAGCTCTCCGCCGATGCCGGCGGGGTCGCCCATCGTCAACGCCAGCGGGCGCGGCGTGTCCACGGCCTAGATGTGCAACGCCCGGCCCTCGACGGCCAGCGCTGCTTCCTTGACGGCTTCGTTCAGGCTCGGGTGGGCGTGGCAGGTGCGGGCCACGTCCTCGGCGCTGGCGCCGAACTCCATGGCGACAGCGAGTTCGGCGATCAGCGTGCCGGCGTCGGGGCCGACGATGTGCGCGCCCAGGATGCGGTCGGTCTTCTTGTCCGCCAGGATCTTCACGAAGCCGTCGGTGTCGCCCATGGCGCGCGCGCGGCCGTTCGCCGTGAACGGGAATTTCCCGACATTGTAGGCAGTGCCTGCGGCTTTCAGCTCTTCCTCGGTCTTGCCCAGGGCGGCGACCTCGGGCCAGGTGTAGACCACGCCGGGGATCACGTCGTAGTTCACGTGCCCGGCCTGGCCGGCCAGAAGCTCGGCCAGCGCCACGCCTTCGTCCTCGGCCTTGTGCGCCAGCATGGGGCCCGCGATCACGTCGCCGATGGCGTAGATGCCCGGCACGTTGGTGGCGTAGTGGCCGTTGGTCTTCACCCGGCCGCGCTCGTCGGTTGCCACGCCCACGTCCTGCAGGCCCAGCGCCTCGGTATAGGCACGCCGGCCGATCGACAGCAGCACGACATCGGCCTTGATCTGCTCGGAGGCGCCGCCCTTGGCCGGCTCGACGGTCAGCGTGACCCCCTCGTTGCCCTTGACCGCGCCGGTCACCTTGGTGGACAGGCGGAACTTCATGCCCTGCTTCGTGAGGATGCGCTGGAAGTGCTTGGCCACCTCGCCGTCATTGCCGGGGATCAGGCGGTCGAGGAACTCGATCACCGTCACCTGCGCCCCCAGGCGGCGCCACACGCTGCCCAGCTCCAGCCCGATCACGCCGCCGCCGATCACCACGAGGTGATCCGGCACCTTGTCCAGCTCCAGCGCGCCGGTCGAGGTGACGATGGTGGTCTCGTCCACATCGACGCCCGGCAGCGGCATGCTCTCGCTGCCGGTGGCGATGACGATGTGCTTCGCCGCGTATTCGGCCCCGTTCACCGCGACCTTGCCGGGCGCGGTGATGCGGCCCGCGCCCTTCAGCCAGGTGACCTTGTTCTTCTTGAACAGGAACTCCACGCCCTTGACATTGGCCTCGACCACTTCGCCCTTGCGCGCCTGCATGCGCGCCAGATCGAGCTTCACGCCGTCGAGCACGATGCCGTGGTCCTTCCAGGCATGCATGGTGGCGTGGAAGTTCTCCGACGACTGCAACAGCGCCTTGCTGGGGATGCAGCCGATGTTCAGGCAGGTGCCGCCCAGGGTCGCGCGCTTTTCCACGCACGCCACCTTCAGGCCCAGCTGGGCGGCGCGCAGGGCGCAGACATAGCCGCCGGGGCCGGACCCGATGACGATGACGTCGAACGTTTCGCTCATGACTACAGGTCCAGCAGGAGGCGGCGGGGATCTTCGACGAATTCCTTGACCCGCACCAGGAACGACACCGCTTCCTTGCCGTCGACGATGCGGTGGTCATAGGACAGGGCCAGGTACATCATCGGCCGGATCTCGATCCTGCCGCCAACCGCCATCGGCCGGTCCTGGATCTTGTGCATGCCCAGAATGGCCGATTGCGGCGGGTTCAGGATCGGCGTGGACATCAGGCTGCCGTACACGCCGCCATTGGTGATGCTGAACGTGCCGCCGGTCAGTTCCTCCAGCTTCAGCTGGCCATCACGGGCGCGGCGGCCGAAATCGCCGATGCTCTTCTCGATCTCGGCGAAGCCCATCCGGTCGGCGTTGCGGATCACCGGCACCACAAGGCCGGCCGAGCCACCGACGGCGATGCCCATATGAACGAAGTGCTTGTAGACGATCTCGTCGCCGTCGATCTCGGCGTTCACCGCCGGGAATTCCTTCAGGGCCACCACGCAGGCGCGCACGAAGAAGGACATGAAGCCCAGGCGCACGCCGCCATGCTTCTTCTCGAAGGCGTCGCGATATTCGGCGCGCAGCGCCATGGCCGCGGACATGTCCACCTCGTTGAAGGTGGTCAGCATCGCCGCGGTGTTCTGGGCTTCCTTCAGGCGGGCGGCAATGGTGCGGCGCAGGCGGGTCATCTTCACCCGCTCCTCGCCGTCCTCCGCGGCGCGCGGCGCCTTAGCCGCCGGGGCGGGTACGGCTGCCGGGGCGGCGGGGCGGCTGAGGAAATCGAGCACGTCGCCCTTGGTGATGCGCCCGTCCTTGCCGCTGCCGGCGCCGATCCGGGCCGCGGACACGCCGCTTTCCTCCAGGATCTTCGCCGCCGACGGCATCGGCGCATGCTGCGCCACATCGACCGGCGGCGTGGCCGGGCGGGCGACCGGGCCGGACGGCGACGGCGGCGGGTTCACGCCCGCGGCGGGGTTGGCGGCGGGGCGCGGCTGCGCCGCAGGGCGCGCCCCGCCAGCGCCATCGGCCACGACGCCCAGCACCGCGCCAACCTCGACCTCGCCGCCCTCGGCGACCGTGATCTCGGCCAGCGTGCCGGCGGACGGGGCGTTCACCTCCACGGTGACCTTGTCGGTCTCAAGCTCCACCACCGGCTCGTCGGCGGCGACGGCATCGCCGGCCTTCTTCAGCCAGCGCGCCACAGTGGCGGTGGTGATGCTCTCGCCCAGAGTGGGCACCTTGATCTCGGTCGCCATGGCGGCAGGTCCAGTCCTTGTTCTGTCTTGAAGGCGGGCTAGCGAAGGCGTGGTCTGTTCGGGTCAGTCGAGCGTGAGCGCCGAGGCGACCAGCGCGGCCTGCTCGGCGGCGTGCGTCTTGGCGAGGCCCGTGGCCGGACTCGCCGCCTCGGGCCGGCCGATATAGGCCGGGCGTTTGGCGCTCACGTCCATCCCGCCCAGCACCGTCTCGAGCCGGCGGTCCATGAACGTCCAGGCGCCCATATTCGCGGGCTCTTCCTGGCACCAGACCACCTGGGCGTTCGGATACGCCGCCAGCACCTTGGGCAGCGAAACGGACGGGAACGGATAAAGCTGCTCCACCCGCACGATCGCCACGTCGTTGACGCCGCGGGCGCGGCGCTCGGCCAGCAGGTCGTAATAGACCTTGCCGGTGCACAGCACGACGCGCTTGACCTGGGCGCCGGCCACCAGTGCGTCGGTCTCCGGTATCACCGTCTGGAACCGGCTGCCCGGCGCGAAATCGGCCAGCGGCGAGAGCGCCAGCTTGTGGCGCAGCAGCGATTTCGGCGTCATCAGCACCAGCGGCTTGCGGAAGTTCCGCTTCATCTGCCGGCGCAGCGCGTGGAAATAGTTCGCAGGCGTGGTCAGGTTGGCCACGATCATGTTCTGCTCGGCGCAGAGCTGCAGATAGCGCTCGGGGCGGGCGGAGGAGTGCTCCGGCCCCTGGCCCTCGTAGCCATGCGGCAGCAGCAGCGTGAGCCCGGACATGCGCAGCCACTTGCTTTCGCCGCTGGCGAGGAACTGGTCGATGATGACCTGGGCGCCGTTGGCGAAGTCGCCGAACTGGCCCTCCCACAACACCAGCGTGCGCGGGTCGGCCAGGGTGTAGCCGTACTCGAAGCCCAGCACGCCCGCTTCCGACAGCAGCGAGTTGTAGATCTCGATCTTGGCCTGCCCCTCGGCGATGTTGTTGAGGGGCACGTATTCGTTCTGGTTGGTCTGGTCGATCAGCACGGCATGGCGCTGGCTGAACGTGCCGCGCTGCACGTCCTCGCCGGACAGCCGCACGCGGTGGCCCTCCAGCAGCAGGCTGCCATAGGCCAGCGCCTCGCCGGTCGCCCAGTCGAGGCCCTCGCCGGTCTCGAACATCGCCCGCTTGGCTTCGAGCTGGCGCGCGATCTTGGGGTTGACGTCGAAATCCCCGGGCACGTGCGAGATGGCCGCGCCGATCCGCTGCAGCGTGGCGCCGTCGACCTCGGTCTTGTCCTCGGTCCACTCCGCTTCGTTGTTGGGCACGGTCAGGCCGGTCCAGTGGCCCTCCAGCCAGTCGGCCTTGTTCGGCTTGTAGGCCTGGGCGGCCTTGTAGGCGTCCTCCAGCGTGGCGGTGAAGGCATCCCACATTGCCTTCGCCTCGTCGGTGGTCGCGACCCCCTCATGCGCCAGCTGCTCCGCATAGAGCTGGCGCGTGGTCGGCCGGTCCTTGATGGCGCGGTACATGATCGGCTGGGTGAAGGCCGGCTCGTCGGTCTCGTTGTGGCCGTGGCGGCGGTAGCAGACGATGTCGAGCACGAAGTCGGTGGCGAATTCCTGACGGAACTCGGCCGCCATCTGCGCGCACCACACCACCGCCTCGGGATCGTCGCCGTTCACGTGCAGGATCGGCGACTGGATCGACTTGGCGACGTCGGTGCAGTACAGCCCGGAATAGGCGTGCGCCGGAACGGTGGTGAACCCGATCTGGTTGTTCACCACCACGTGCACGGTGCCGCCGGTGCGGTAGCCGATGAGCTGGCTCATCGCCAGCGTCTCATAGACCAGCCCCTGGCCGGCGAAGGCCGCGTCGCCGTGCATCAGGATGCCCATCACCGAGCGCCGGGCCTTGGTGTCGCCGGCCATGTCCTGGCGCGCCCGGACCTTGCCGACCACCACGGGATCGACGGCCTCCAGGTGCGAGGGGTTCGGCTGCAGCGACAGGTGCACCAGGTTGCCGTCGATCTCCACGTCGGTGGACGTGCCGAGATGGTATTTCACGTCGCCCGAGCCCTGGACGTCGTCGGGCTTGAAGCTGGCGCCGCCGAACTCGCTGAACAGCGCGGTGTACGGCTTCTTCACGATGTTGACGAGCGTGTTCAGGCGGCCGCGATGCGGCATGCCGATCGCGATCTCGGTCACGCCGGCATTCGCCGCCGTCTGGATGATGGCGTGCAGGGCGGGGATGGTGACCTCGCCGCCTTCGAGCCCGAAGCGCTTGGTGCCGACGAAGCGCTTCTGGCAGAACGCCTCCAGCCCCTCGGCCTCGGTCAGTTGCCGCAGGATCGTCCGCTTCCCGGCCGCGTCGAACGTGGTGCGCCAGGGCGCGCCTTCGACGCGGCGCTGGATCCAGGCCTTCTGGTCGGGGTCCTGGATGTGCATGAACTCGACGCCGACCGGGCCGCAATAGGTCTCGCGCAGGATCTGCAGGATCTGGCGCGGGGTCGCGACCTCCAGGCCCAGCACGTTGTCGATGAACACCGGCCGGTCCATGTCGGCCTCGGTGAAGCCGTAGGTGGCGGGGTCAAGCTCGGGATGCGGCCTGGGCACCTGCAGGCCCAGCGGGTCGAGCTTGGCTTCCAGATGGCCGCGCACGCGATAGGTGCGGATCATCATCAGCGCGCGCAGGCTGTCCTTGGTGGCCGCGCGCACCTGGTCGAGGGTGATGGCGGCCGGCGCCCCGGCGGGCTGGGCCGCCGGCTTCGCGGTGGGCCTGGCCGCTTCCGGCTCGCCGAAATCGTAGCGCCGGGGCGCCCAGGAAGCGCCGGTGGCATCGGTCAGGATCGCCCGCGACTCGTCGTTCAGGGCCGAGAACAGCTCCGCGAAGCTCGGGTCCACCGCGCCCGGGTTCGCCACCCACCGCGCGTACAAATCGGCGATGAACGCCGCGTTGGCGCCATTGAAGGCGGTGGCGAGAATGTCAACGCCTGCCATTTCGGTCCCCTCATCTCAACCCGGGCGGCCATTCAGCACGCCGCCCGCTTAACATAGAACTTGCACCGACACCGCGCAGCGCGGCGAGGGTGCAAGTCCTCTACCTTCAGAATTGCTTCCGCCGCATGGGCGCGGCGGCGTGGATCGGTCCTAGCCGCGCAATGCCTTCACCATCGTGCTGCCCAGCGCCGCCGGACTCTCGGCCACGTGGATGCCGGCCTCGCGCATCGCCTCGAACTTCGCCGCCGCCGTGTCCTTGCCGCCGCTGATCACCGCGCCCGCATGGCCCATGCGCCGGCCCGCGGGGGCGGTGGCGCCGGCGATGAAGCCCACCGTCGGCTTCTTCACGTTGTTGCGGGCCAGGAATTCGGCCGCGTCGATCTCACTCTGGCCGCCGATCTCGCCGATCATGATCACGGCCTCGGTTTCCGGATCGGCCAGGAACATCTCCAGCACCTCGATGAAGTCGGTGCCCTTCACCGGGTCGCCGCCGATGCCCACGCAGCTGCTCTGCCCCAGGCCGGCCGCGGTGGTCTGCGCCACCGCCTCGTAGGTGAGGGTGCCGGAGCGCGAGACAATGCCCACCTTGCCGCGGCGATGGATGTGGCCCGGCATGATGCCGATCTTGCAGGCGTCCGGCGTGATCACGCCCGGGCAGTTCGGCCCGATGAGCCGCGAGGCGGAGCCGGACAGCGCCCGCTTCACCCGCACCATGTCCAGCACCGGGATGCCCTCGGTGATGCACACGATGAGCGGGATCTCGGCTTCGATCGCTTCCAGGATCGCGTCCGCGGCAAAGGCCGGCGGCACGTAGATGGCGCTCGCGTCGGCGCCGGTCTGCGCCACCGCCTCGGCCACCGTGTCGAACACCGGCAGGTCGAGGTGGCGGGCGCCGCCCTTGCCCGGGGTCACGCCGCCGACGACCTTGGTGCCGTAGGCGATGGCCTGCTCGGAATGGAAGGTGCCCTGGGCGCCGGTGAAGCCCTGGGTGATCACGCGGGTGTTGGCGTCGACGAGAATGGCCATTACGCGGCCTCCTTCACGGCCTTGACCACCTTCTCGGCAGCGTCGGCGAGGTTGTCGGCCGAGATGATCGGCAGGCCGGACTTGGCCATGATCTCCTTGCCCAGCTCCACGTTGGTGCCTTCCAGGCGCACCACCAGCGGCACGCTCAGCGACACCTCGCGGGCCGCGGCCACCACGCCCTCGGCGATCACGTCGCAGCGCATGATGCCGCCGAAGATGTTGACCAGGATGCCCTCGACGTTGGGGTCGGACAGGATGATCTTGAACGCGGCGGTCACCCGCTCCTTGGTGGCGCCGCCGCCCACGTCCAGGAAGTTGGCGGGGGAGCCGCCATACAGCTTGATGATGTCCATGGTCGCCATGGCCAGGCCCGCGCCGTTGACCATGCAGCCGATCGAGCCGTCCAGCGCCACGTAGTTGAGGCTGTACTTGGCGGCCTCCAGCTCCTTCGGGTCCTCCTCGGCCTCGTCGCGCAGCTTCTCGACCTCGGGATGGCGGTACAGCGCGCTGTCGTCGAAGCTCATCTTGGCATCGAGCGCGACCACGTCGCCGGCGCCGGTCACGACCAGCGGGTTGATCTCGACGATGGCGCAGTCCAGGTCCAGGAAGGCCTTGTACATGGCGGTGACGAACTTGCCGAACGCCGCGACCTGCTTGCCCTTCAGCCCCAGCGCATAGGCCAGCTTGCGGGCGTGGAACGGCCAGATATCGGCGGCGGGGTCGATCGCCACGCGCAAGATCTTCTCGGGGTGGCGCTCGGCCACCTCCTCGATCTCCATCCCGCCCTCGGTCGAGGCCATGATGGTCACGCGCGAGGTGGCGCGGTCGATCAGCAGCGACAGGTACAGCTCGCGGGCGATGTCGCAGCCGGCTTCGACATAGACGCGGTTGACGCGCCGGCCGGCCGGGCCGGTCTGCTTGGTGACCAAGGTGTGGCCGACCATCGCCTCGGCGGCGGCGCGGACCTCGTCGACCGATTTGGCGATGCGCACGCCGCCCTTGCCGTTGGGGGCATCGGCGAAGCGGCCGGCGCCGCGGCCGCCGGCATGGATCTGCGACTTCACGACATAGACGGGGCCGGGCAGCTTCTGCGCCGCCGCGACCGCTTCCTCGGGCGTCCAGGCAACATGGCCGGGCAGCACGGCGACACCGTACTGCTTCAGCAGCTCCTTTGCCTGGTATTCATGGATATTCATCGACTCAGACGCCCAGCTTCTTGAACGCTTCGATCAGGTCCTTCACCGCGGCGCAGGACTTGTCGAAGGCGGCCTGCTCGTCGGGGTTCAGCTGGATCTCGACGATCTTCTCGACACCGTTCTGGCCGATCACCGCGGGCACGCCGACATAAAGGTCCTTCACGCCGTACTCGCCGCTCAGCTTCACGGCGCAGGGCAGCACCCGGCGCTTGTCCTTCAGATAGGCCTCGGCCATGGCGACGGCGCTGGCGGCCGGGGCGTAGAAGGCGCTGCCGCGCTCCAGCAGCTTCACGATCTCGCCGCCGCCGTTGGCGGTGCGGGTGCAGATGGCGTCGATCCGCTCCTGGGTGGTCCAGCCCATCTTCACCAGGTCGGGCACGGGGATGCCGGCGACGGTGGAGTAGCGGGTCAGCGGCACCATGGTGTCGCCATGGCCGCCGAGCACGAAGGCGGTCACGTCCTCGACCGAGACGTTGAACTCCTGGGCCAGGAACAGGCGGAAGCGGCTGCTGTCCAGAACGCCGGCCATGCCCACCACCTTGTTGGCCGGCAACCCGGATTTCTGCTGCATCACCCACACCATCACGTCCAGCGGGTTGGTGATGACGATGACGAAGGCGTCCGGGCAATGGGTCTTGATGCCCTCGGCCACCTGGGCGATCACGCCGGCATTCTTGGTCAGCAGGTCGTCGCGGCTCATGCCAGGCATGCGCGGGAAGCCGGCGGTGACGATCACCACGTCCGACCCGGCGATGGCCGCGTAGTCGGAGCCGCCGGTCATGAGGCTGTCGAACCCGTCCACCGGGCCGGACTGCATGATGTCCAGCGCCTTGCCGGCGGCCACGCCCCCGAACACGTCGAACAGAACGACGTCCCCAAGCTCCTTGAGGCCGATCAGGTGGGCGAGCGTGCCGCCGATGTTGCCGGCGCCAATGAGGGCGATCTTGTTGCGTGCCATGAAGCGCATCCTTACCGAGGGCCGAGGAGAAAGAGGGGGAGGAGGATCCGTTTCATGGGAAACGGTGCCCGCCGGGCACCCGGCAGCCCGGAAGGCGCCCGTTGCTAGCCCAATGTGCCCAGACCGGCAAGTCGGGGGCGGCAAGTCGGGGGGCAGCAGGTCGGGGGGCAGCAGGTCGGGGGGCGCCCGGCGCGGCTCAGGTCAGATGCGGCAGCGCCAGATAGTCCTGGCTGCGCATCTCCTCCAGCCGCGAGGCCGTGCGCTCGAACGCCTTCGCCCCCTCGCCGCGCTGATAGAGCTGGTCGGGCATGGCCTCGGCCGAGGCCACCAGCTTCACGCGGTGGTCGTACAGCGCATCGATCAGCACGATGAAGCGCCGCGCTTCGTCGTAGTTGTCAGGCGACATGCGGGGAATGCCGTCCAGCACAAGGCTGTGGAAATGGGTGGCCAGGGCCAGGTAGTCGCCGGCGCCCAGGGCGGTGCCGCACAGCGCCTGGAAGTCGAAGCGCGCCACCCCCTCGGCGGCGATCGGCACCTCCAGGGTCCGGCCCATGACGGTCAGCCGCTCCGGGCGCGGCGTGGCGTGGCCGGTCAGCTCGGCGAAAGCGGCATCCAGCGCCCGCTCGGCCCGCCCATCCGGCGGCACATACCAGATGGGCATCCCGCGCAGGCGGGCGCGGCGGAAATCGCGGCCGGTCTCCATCACCAGCACGTCCAGCGAGCGCTTGATCAGGGCGATGAAGGGCAGGAAGGCGTCGCGGCCGGGCTGGCCCTTGAACAGGTCGTCCGGCAGGGTGTTGGAGGTCGCCACCACCACCACGGCGCGGTCGAACAGGGCCTGGAACAGCCGGCCCAGGATCATCGCGTCGGCGATGTCGTTGACCTGGAACTCGTCGAAGCACAGCAGCGCGGCCTCGGCGGCGATGCTGTCGGCCAGCGGCGGGATGGGGTCGTCGCCGTCGGGGTTGGCGCGTTTCCAGGCGAAGATGCGGGCATGCGCGTCCTGCATGAAGCGGTGGAAATGGATGCGCTGCTTGCGCCTGACGGCGGCGGCGGCGAAGAACAGGTCCATCAGCATGGACTTGCCGCGGCCGACCTCGCCGACGAGATACAGTCCGTTCGGCCGCGTCTCGTTGGCGCCCTCGGCCGGCTTGCGGCGCAGGAAGCGGGTCAGCAGCCCGGGGTTGGCGGCGGGCTTCGGCTCAGGGTCGTAGCCGCGCAGCTTCACCCACAGGTCCTGCAGCCGCTCAGCCGCCATCTGCTGGGAAGGGTCGGCCGCCAGCACGCCGCTGGCGACGCGGGCACGATAGGCAGGCAGGGGTCCGCGGGCCAGCTCCGCGGTGTCGATCAGCGCGTCCATGAGGGCGGCGCATAGCGTGCTTTCCGGCCGAGTGGAACTGCCCGGCGTCCCGCTCTATCCTGTGCGGGCCGCTCTGGAGAACCAGAATGATCCGACTTGCCTACGACGCATTCCAGGCCACGCCTGTCGCGACGGACCCGTTCCGCCACGTGGTGGTGCCCGGCTTCGTGCCCGCCGGCGAGCTGGCCGAGGTGGTGCGCGACCTGCCGGCGATGAGCCGCCGCGGCTCGTTCCCCATCGACTCCCTCAGGCTCGGCCCCAAGGCGGCGGCGCTGATGCGCGAGCTGGAGGGCCCGGCCTTCCGCGACGCGGTGGCCGGAAAGTTCGGGCTCGACCTGGCGGGGGCGGCGACCATGGTGACGCTGCGCGGCTGCTCCAGCGAGCGCGACGGCCAGATCCACTGCGATTCCACGGCCAAGCGCGTGACGGTGCTGCTGTACCTGAACCCCGAGCAGGATTCCTGGGCCCGCCAGGAAGGCTGCCTGCGCCTGCTGCGCGGCCCCAAGGACATCGACGACTACGTGGTGGAGGTGCCGCCGGTGAACGGCACGCTGCTGGTCTTTCCCAACGGCGCCGACACGTGGCACGGCCACAAGCGGTATGTGGGCCAACGCTACGTGGTGCAGTTGAACTACATGACCGCGGACAGTGCCGCCCGGTCGGAGCTGCGGCGCCACCGCATCTCCGCCTTCTTCAAGCGGCTGACCACCGCAGCCTGACCGGGATTCGCATGACCGACGCTGAAACGACCATCCGCGCCTATTACGCCGCCTTCAACGCCGGCGACATGGAGGCCTTCCTGGGCCTGATGACCGACGACGTGGCCCACGACATCAGCCAGGGCGGGCGCGAGACGGGGAAGGCCGCGTTCCGCCGTTTCATGGACCACATGAACCGCTGCTACCGCGAACGGATCGCCGACCTCGTGGTGATGACCGACGCCACAGGCACGCGCGCGGCGGCCGAGTTCACCGTGCACGGCACCTATCTCGCCACCGACCCCGGCGTCCCCGCCGGCACGCCCCCGGCCAGCGGCCAGACCTACACGCTGCCTGCCGGCGCGTTCTTCACGCTGCGCGACGGGCGGGTGGCGCGGATTTCGAATCACTATAATCTTGGCGATTGGGTGCGGCAGGTCGGCGGGAAGTAAAACGAACGGCTTCACGCGATGCGGCAGAGCCTCTGCCGGCCATTCTACCTGCGCCCTATCTGATGACCGCTTTGGGTGGAGAGCCGACATGAAGCGCATGTTGGAAGAGAGGCTGCTTTGCGCCCACTCCGGTCATCCAGCCGCCTTGGCCGGCGCCCCAGAAGCGGACATACCCGGCGGGATTGGCGGACGTCGGTTGACCCGGATCAATGACCGCCCGCGTCAGCGCGCGCGAGAAATTGAGGGGGGCGGGGTCTGCGAAGGCGTAAAACAATTAAAACAATAACGAGGAGGCGAGGATGACATCCTCCGGCCCCAACCGCCGCAGCCTCTTGACCGGCATGGCCGCGGTGCCGGCGCTGTCCGCCGCGCTGCTGCCAAGCGTGGCGAACGCGCAGACCCAAAGCGGCGCCTTCTCCTTCGCCGCCTGCGGCGATTCGCGGCCGATGATGTATTTGCCGTACAAGGATGGGCGTCCCGACCTCGTGCGCCTGTTCGTCGAGATGTTCGGCCTCGTCATGCCCGAGCGCGTCGCTGAGGAAGTGGTCAAGCGCGACGTGAAGTTGATGTTCGATCCGGCCACTAACGAACTCACCCAGGTCATCATGCCATTCATGAGCCGCAGCGAGGTGATGACGCTGTCGGTGGACCAGGGCTGGGTGACGCGTGCCACCGTCGAAGACGTCAAATTGCTGCCCGGGGTCCATCGCGAGATCTTCCAACTGCAGGGCGGCGAATGGGTGGCGCGTGAGATCGTGCGGCACGTCCAGGGCGGCCGCGCGAAATTCGTCATCAACAGCGGCGACGTGGTGTGGTGGGGCAACCAAGGCCACCTGATCGACGACAGCCCGTACTGGAAGCGCGTTAACGACACCATGCTCAAGCTGCTGCCGCCGCCGGATGACGAAATGCGCGCGGCCGGGCTGGATGGGCGCTGGTACATTTCCGTTGGTAACCATGAGGTTTGGGGCGATCCCAAGATCGAGGGGACGCTGGCTGCCGTGCCGTACCTCAAGAAATTCGGCGTCACGCCCGAGCGGCTGATCTACACGTTCGATTTCCGAGACGTGCGTTTCATCTTCCTGTGGACGGGAAAATACGATTATCGCTCGCCCTCGCTGTGGGACGGCGACCGGCCGAAATACGCCGAACAGATGGTCCAGATGCAGCGCTGGCTCGACGACGCGAAGGCGAAGGGCATGAAGAAGGCGTTCATTGTCTTCCACTACCCAGTGTTCGGCCGCGCCGGCCTCGGCCCGATCCCCGAGCCGGACAACCCGCACAAGCTCATTGCTGCCTACGCCAAGGACATGGAGGTTGTGGTGTTCAACGGCCACGTTCACACCACCGAGCTGTACGACGTGGACGGTGTCAAATACCTTATGCTCGGCGGCGGCGGCGCCGAACAGGACCCGATCCTGCCCGGCCGCACCAGCATCAAGGTCCCGGCCGACTATCCGCCGGACCTCTACTGGAAAGGCAAGCCGCCGCAGGAGGAGTACAACTACGTCCTCGTCGATGTCGTGCCGAGTGAGAAGACGAGATTCACCCTCAGCCGATTCCGCCCGACCTCGGCGGAGCCGTTCGCGAGCGAGGCGCTGTTCACGTAACCTCGTGATCACGGCACTTCTGATCGTCCACGGTCTGATTGCGGTGGCGCTACTCGGCGCGATCACCCACCAGACGCTGGCGGCATTGGCACCGGCCGGTGCAGGCACGCATTCCTTCTTTGCCCGCTTCCGCCGCGTGCCACCGGCATCTTTCGCGAATGCTTTCGTGGTGCTTTATCTACTTTCGGTGCTGCTGGGGTCGGTCATTTACTTGCAATTCCGGACCGATGTCCGCCCGATTCTGGAACGCGACCGCGAGTGGCAGGCAATCGGCCTGTTCGACCTGAAGGAGCATTTCATCACCATCGGCCTTGGCCTGCTCCCGGTCTACTGGGTGTGCTGGCGCCGGCCGATGCCAAATGACTCCGGCCGCACGCGCACGGCCGTGACTGCGATCTTCGCGTTCATCGTCTGGTGGGGCTTCCTGATGGGCCATGTGCTAAACAACATCTTGGGCTTCGGTGGATGACCTCCGCCCGCGCGTTCCGCCGCTTCGCCTTCACGTTCGGTGGTGTCGTGCCGGTGCTCTACGTCGTCGCCCTGTTCCGGGACATTGCCCTGTTCACCGTCTATCCGTCGCTCGGATTGGTCATGCTCGGCACCCACCACTCGCGCGACGTTGCCGACCCCGCGCTCGGCTTCCTCGCGCCGGAAATGTACTGGTACGGCTGGACAGCCACCGCGACGCTCGGCGGGCTCGCAGCCGGCTTGGCTGCCACGTTAGTTCCCGATCGATGGACGCAGCGACTTGGATCGGTGTGGGTATGGGTGCTCCCATTGCTGGGAATCCTAGGGTGCGTGTACTTCGAACTTCCCTGGTTTCGGCGCTGACGCCGCCTGCGGCAACAGCCGGCAGACGGTCCGGAATCCAATAGCAGGAGTCGATAACATATCCCCGGATGATGTCCGCTTCCGAGCGCCGCCGCGTTGGACCGTAACGAGCTGGACGGGCGCAATCCTGGCGGTGAAGTATCACGGCAACGTCTGCTTTCGGGAGAAGGTCGGTAGCCGCCCGATGACAGACTTGGGTCGGTAGTTGCCGAAGCACTTGCCCTACGTCAGAGTCCGCTTTCCCTCGTTGCGCGCCCGAGAGCGGACAGGCGGCTTCCGGCCAACACCTGACGTCGATCGCGGTCGCCTGCGTGTCCGAGAAGGGTCGAGACCGGCTATTCAATAGGGCCGCTTGGGGCACACAAGCGCGTGCCCTTCGCGAACGTGTCGGAGCGACCCGGCGGCGCGCCGCTTGCGCAACAACGACAAGCCCTCGCCGCCCCTCACGCCGCCCCCCGCTCCACCCGCCCGCGCGCCTCGGCCAGATGGTCGAACCGGCGCCGGAACGTGCCCAGGCCCAGGGTCTGGGAGCGCAGCTCGATGATCAGGTCGTGCAGGTCCGCTTCCGGTACCAGCGCCTCGACATCGTCCCAGCCCGGCCGGTCCGGCGCCTCGGCGTAGCCGAGGATCTGGCCCTTGCGGCCCGTCAGCAGGCGTTGCGCCTTGGCGGTGAACTCGTTGGGGACGGAGATGGTCACGTGGTCGATCGGCTCCAGCAGGATCGGTTCGGCGCGGCCGAGCCCTTCGGACATGGCCAGCCGCGTCGCCGTCTTGAACGCCATGTCGGAGCTGTCCACCGAGTGGAACGTGCCGTCCACCAGGGTCACGGCGATGTCCACCACAGGGAAGCCGAGCGGCCCCTTGCGGGCGGCTTCCTCGGCGGCCTCGCCGACGGCGGGGATGTATTGTTTCGGGATGGCACCGCCGACGATGCGGTCGGTGAACAGGAAGCCTTCGCCGCGGGCGCGCGGCGCGATATCGATCTTCACGTCGGCGAACTGGCCGTGGCCGCCGGTCTGCCGCTTCAGCCTGGCATGCTGGTGCACGGCGTGGCGGATCGTCTCCTTGAACGCCACGCGCGGCGAGGCGGTGGTCACCTTCAGGTTGAACGCCCTGGCGAGCCGATCGACCGCCGCACCCAGATGCATCTCGCCCTGGCCGTGCAGCACGGTCTGGCCCAGTTCCGCGTCCTGGGTCACGCTCAGCGACGGGTCTTCCTCCACCAGCTTCTGCAGCACGCCGGACAGCTTCACGTCGTCGGCGCGGTCGCCGGTGACGATCGCCAGGGAATAGACCGGCGGCGGCGGTTCCGGGGCGGGCAGCGGTGTCGCGGGCGCGCCGCCGGAGACGGTGGCGCCGGTGGGGATGCCTTCCAGCCGCCCCAGCCCGACCAGCTCGCCGGCCTCGGCCTGGGCCACCTTCACCGGCTCGCCGGCGGGCATGCGGAACACCCCGCCGATCCGCGCCCCGTTCAGGCTCGCGCCGTCCCTGGCGGCGCCGCGCCACACCCGCGCATACGACAGCTTGCCGCCATGCCCGGCATGCTGGGTCTTGAACACCTGCACCAGCGTGTCGCCTTCGGCCGGGATGCTGCGGCGCGCGGCGGTCTCGGCGGCATCGGGCGTGTCGTGGCGCAGCGCCTTCCACAGCCGGCGCACGCCGTGGTCGTGCTCGGCCGCCCCCAGCAGCACCTCGACCACGTTCTCCTCGGCCAGGTCCTTGCGCAGCTGGCGATAGATCTCGTCGGTGCCGGGGGCGATGTCCTCGATGATCTTCTCCAGCAGCGCGTCGTCATGATCGGCCAGCGCTTCCAGCAGCGCGCCGCGCGCCTCCTGTCCGCGCGCGCGCATCTCCGCCGGCAGCGTCATCAGCTCGGAGGGCTGGCCGCGGCGGTAGCGGTAGGCGCGCTCGCTGACCACGTCGACATAGCCGGCGACCGTGCCGCCTTCGCGCATCGGCACCTGGCGCAGCACCAGCGGCGCGTGCGCATAGGCCTGCAGCGCCGCCAGCGTGTCGCGCACGCTGCCTTCCAATGTGTCGATCTTGTTGACAAAGACGATGTGCGGCACCCGCTGCTCGGCCAGCGTGCGCAGCAGCGGTGCCACGGTCAGCGCGCGCTGGGGCACCGGCTCGCACACCACCACGGCGAGATCCACCACGGCCAGGGCGCAAGCGGCCTCGTAGGCGAACTCGACCGAGCCGGGGCAATCCAGGATCGACCAGGAATCGCCGAGATAGCTGCAATGGCCCAGCCGCATCTCGGTGCCCATGCGGCGCGTCCGCGGATCGCCGCGCTTGATCGGCACACCGGCCGCGAGCATCAGCGCATCGAACAGCGCCGACTTCCCGCTGCCATACGGGCCGACCAGGGCCACGGAGCGGGGGGCAATGGAACGGGGCCGGTCTTGGCCAACCCCCGATGTGGATGTCGACACGATGACGCCTCCCTTCGGGCCGCTCTGCGGCCTCGTGCTCGGATCGGCGCCTCACGACACCCGGGATGCGCGTCCATAGGGCGCCCGGACCGATGGTAGACGAGAATCGGGGAAGGACGAGTCTTCCTTGATGCCGATGCTCGCATGAACGTGCGGACGGCGCCGCCGCTCTTGCCGTACGAACCCACATCGCGCACACCCGCGTACCATGCTGCACCTGATGAAGCTCTGCGTCGGCATCCGCGACATCGCGCATCTGCGCGAGGTGCAGGCCGCGCGCCTGAAGACCGATCCGCCGCTGCGCCACTACACCCGCAACTTCCCGCGCCGCGCACAGGAAATCGTCGACGGGGGCTCGATGTACTGGGTGGTCGCCGGCGCCATGGTGGTGCGCCAGCGCGTGACCGCGATCGTGGAGGACACGTGGGACGACGGCACCGCCTGCGCCCGGATCGAGCTGCACAAGCAGCTGGTTCCCGTGGCGGGCCGGCCGACCAAGCCGTTCCAGGGCTGGCGCTACCTGGCGGCCGACGCCGCGCCGCCGGACCTCACCCGGTCCGCCCGCGCCAAGGGCGAAGCGGAGCTGCCGGCCGATCTGCAGAAGGAATTGCGCGCGCTCGGATTGCTGTAGCGCCGAGGGCGGGTAGAGTAACGAAATATCTTGCTTTCGACTCGCGGCGTCTGCATAGCTATTTCAGGTAGGTAGCGTTCGTTGCTCGACTCCTGCCTGAGCCGCAACCCCGTGTCCCCCGGAGCGTCCGCCGTGATCCTGAACCGCAGAACCCTGTTGGCGTCCCTCGGCCTCGCGCTGCCGGCCGCCGCCGCTGAAGCCGCCACGTCCGGCAAGAAGAAGAAGCCGGCACACCCGACCCACAACACCAAACCCGTCAGCAGCAAGTCGCGCCGTACCCGCTCGCACCCGGCTCCGGTCAAGCCAAGCTGAGCCGGCGGGCGTCGGAGGAGCGGGAGGCAGGCGGGGATCTCGCCTCCGTCTCTCGTCTTTTCACCGGCTTGACGAGAAACGGGCCTGCCGCCGAGCGGCAGGCCCTTTCTTTGTGCCGGTCGCCGGCGCCTACCGGCGCAGCGGCAGCAGGCAGCCGAGCACCGCGAAGGACACCAGCCCGAGGGCCGCGAACATCCAGCTCGCCGGCACGTTGTCGATCAGCGGCGCCAGCAGGGTGGGGGTCACGGCCTGGGCGACCAGGCTGGGCAGCGCCAGCCGGCCCAGCAGGCTCGCATAGCCCGCCGGCCCGAACACGTGCATCGGCAGCGTGCCGCGGCTGATCGTCAGGATGCCGTTGCTCATGCCATAGGCCAGGGCGAACACCAGCGCCGGTGCGCCGCCGAGCAGCGCGGCCACGCCCAGCGGCAGCAGCGCGGCGCCGAGCCAGCTGGACGTGACCGGGCTGAGATTGCGCGCGAACCGCCAGTCGATCACCCGGCTGGCCACCTGGGCCGGGCCGATCATGGCCGCGGTGAACACGGCCTGCTCCGCGGACAGGCCAATCCCCGCCAGCAGCGTGAGCGCATGCACCGAGATCAGCGAGCTGATGGCCGCCCGCGCGGTGAAGAACACCGCCAGCAGAATGAACGCCGCCCGCAGCTTCACGTCGCCGTCGGCCGCTTGCCTGGCAGGCGAGGGCGGCGCCTCGGCCGGGGCCGGCGGGACGAACAGCAGCACGATCGGCAGGATGGCGACGACCTGCACCGCCGCGAACAGCATGACCGCGATCCGCCAGCCGTATTCGTGCACCAGCCAGCTGCCGGCCGGCCAGCCGATCGTGCTGGCGAAGCCGGCCATCATCGTCACGCCGACGATGGCCGGGCGAGCCTGCGAACCCAGCAGGCGGCCGATGGTGGCGAAGGCCGTGTCGTACAGGCCCAGCGCCATGCCGACGCCCAGAATGGTCCAGGCGAAATACCACATGGGCACGTTGGCCGACGCGGCCAGCGCCAGCAGGCCCGCACAGGTGATGACGGCCCCGGCTGCCAGCACCGGCCGGCCGCCATTGCGGTCGATGAAGCGGCCGATCCGCGGCGCGCACACGCCCGCCACCAGCAGCGACCAGGAGAACCCGCCGAGCAGCACCGTGCGGGAAACCCCGAAGGACTCTGTCGCGGCCGTCACCATCGTGGCGGGGATGTAATAGGTGGTGGCCCATGCCAGCGTCTGCGTGGTGCCCAGGGCCAGGGCCAGGCTTCGGGGAGTGGCACTCATTTGCGCGAGCATGCCCCGGCGCGGCGCGCCAGGACAGCCCTCGGGGCGTTCAGGCGAGCGGAAATCCCGTCGCCACCACCAGGCCTTCGGCAATGCCGGGGGCCGCAGCCATGATCGGGTTGCCTTCGGCCAGGCCGTTGCCGTCCAGGAACGGCGACACCGTGGCACCGGCTTCCTGCAGGATCGCCAGCGCGGCGGCGACGTCCCACAGGTTGATGTGCAGCTCGATATACGCGTCGATCCGCCCGGCCGCGACATCGGCCAGCCCCAGCGCGCCGGAGCCGCCGGCGCGCAGCATCGCGCCGGTTCCCATCACCCCTTCGACCAGCCGGAAATACGCCCCGTTCGGCCGTCGCGGCGACCAGCCGCATTCGACCATGGCGCGCGACAGGTCGGTGGTCGCGGCGGCGCGGATCGGCGCGCCGTTCAGCGTGGCGCCGGCGCCCCGGCGGGCCGCGAAGGTCTCGCCCATCGCCGGCGCCACCAGCACGCCCAGCAGCGGCGTGCGGTCCTCGATCAGCCCCAGCGAGACGCAGAACCGCGCCGAGCCGCGGGCGTAGTTGGAGGTGCCGTCGATGGGATCGACCACCCAGCGCAGCGTGCCCGAGCGTGCCCGGCCGGTTTCCTCGCCCTGGAAGCCGTCCTCGGGGAAGCGCTCGGCCAATTGTCGCGACAGGAACTCCTCGACCGCGCCATCGGCTTCGGTCAGCCAGTCCTGCGCACCCTTCAGGGTGGCGACGGGCGCACCCGGCGGCGGGCGCAGGCGGAGCGCGAGCCGCCCGGCCTCCTCGGCGAGTTGCACGGCAGTGTCGAGGCGACGGGCGAGGGCAGTGCTGGCGAATGCGGTCATCGGATTCCTGCGCGCATGAAACTCTGCACGAACTGCCGCTGGAACAGCAGGAAGGCGATCAGCAGCGGCCCGCTGGTCATCAGCGTCGCCGCCGTGATGATCGACCAGTCGATCCCCTGATCGGTGGAGGCGAAGATCGACAAGCCCACCGTCAGCGGCCGGGTGGTGACGGAGTTGGTGATCACCAGCGGCCACAGGAAGTTGTTCCAGTGATAGCTCACGCTCACCAGCCCATAGGCGATGTAGGTCGGTTTCGCCAGCGGCACGTAGACGCGCCACAGCCGACCCAGCAGCGAGCAGCCTTCCAGCCGGGCGGCGTCGTCAAGCTCCTGCGGCACCATGCGGAAGGTCTGGCGCAGCAGGAAGATGCCGAAGGCGGAGCCGAGATAGGGCAGCGCGATCGCCAGGATGGTGTCGACCAGGCCCAGATGAACCATGGTGCGGTAGTTGCCCACCAGCAGCACGTCCGGCATCACCATGAGCTGCAGCAGCACGATCGCGAACACGAAGTCGCGGCCCGGGAACTCCATCCGTGCGAAGGCGAAGGCGGCGGGGGTGCACAGCACGAATTGCGCCACCAGGATCAGCGTGACGAGGATGGTGGTGTTGAGGAAGTAGCGCGCGAAGGGTGCGGCTTCCCAGGCGAGCTGGATGTTGTGCAGCGTCAGCGGCGCGAACAGGTCGAAGCGCGTGGCGTAGGCAGCGGGATGGAACGCCGTCCACACCGCATAAAGCAGCGGCAGCACCCAGATCAGCCCCAGCATCCAGGCGCCGACGATCTCGAGCCACCGCGTGCCGATGGGGGCCATGCCGATGGCGCGGATACGTGCCGGCTGGAGGCCGATCGCGCGCCCGCTCATCGGTAATGCACCCGGCGGCCAAGCACGCCGAACTGGAAGATCGCCAGCGTGCCGAGCAGGGCCAGCAGCACCACCGTCAAGGTCGCGGCCATCGCGGTATCCCAGAAGCGGAAGCCGGTTTCGTAGATGTAATAGAGCAGCAGCGTCGTTGCGTTGTCGGGGCCGCCGCGCGTCATGACCACGACGTGATCCACCAGGCGGAAGGCGTTGATGACGGCGTTGACCAGCACGAAAAGCGTTGTCGGCATCAGCAACGGCAAGGTCACGCGGCGGAAGAAGTTCCAGCGCGACGAACCTTCCAGCGACGCCGCCTCCTTCAGGTCGGGCGGCATGGCCTGCAGTGCCGCCAGGTAGAAGATCATGAAGAAGCCGGCTTCCTTCCACACCGCGACGGCCATCATCGCCGGCAGCGCGGTGGCGGCGTCGCCCAGCCAGTTGTGCCGCCCCATGCCGAAGACGCCGACGATGCGGTCGAACAGGCCGTAATCCGGCGTGAAGAAGAACAGCCAGATATTGGCCACCGCGATCATCGGCAGCATGGTCGGGGTGAAATACGCCATGCGCAGCAGCGGGCGCCCCGGCAGGGCGGTGTTGACGGCAAGTGCCATCAGCAACGCCAGAACCACCGATGCCGGAATGGTCACCAGCGCGTAGACGGCGTTGTTGTGCAACGCCCTCCAGAACACCGGGTCATCCATCAGCGCGACGTAGTTCTCCACGCCGACGAAGCGTGGCGGGCGGCTGCCCTTCGGCGTGGTGTAGAGGCTGTCCACCAGCGTCGCCACCGCCGGCCAGTGGGTGAACGCCACCAGCAGCACCAGCGCCGGAAGAATCAGCGCCCAGGCCTGCAGGGTTTCGCGCCGCACGCCCGCCATCCGCAAGGTCAGGCCCGCTTGTACGGCTTGAGGATGCGGTCGGCTTCGGCCTGCGTGTCCACCATCGCCTGCGCCGCCGACTTCGCCCCGTTCAGGCAGGCCTGGATGTTGTCGGTCAGCGCCTTGTAGACGCGCTGGTTCTCGAAGGTGGAAAGCTCGCCGACCGCCACCGGCAGGAACCCACGCGCAACGTCGGCGGGCGGGAACTTGGTCACGTATTCCTTCAGCGCCGGCGTCTCGTACGCATCCGGGCGCGTGCCGATATAGCCGGTGCGGATCGACCAGTCGGCGGCGCGCTCGGGCGCACTGAGGAAGCGTGCGAACTTCAGCGCCGCGGCGCGCTCGGCGGCATTGGCCTGCTTGAAGAAATACAGGTTGCCGCCGCCGACGACGGTGCGCGGCCCTTCCTTGCCCGGCAGGCCGGCGACGCCGAACGGGAAGCCGGCTTTGTCGCGGACGTTGGTGAGATTCCCCGTGGTGTGCTGGATGATCGCCGCGTTGCCTTCGAGGAAATCCGGCGAGAGCTGCGGCCAGGCGGAAATGCCTTCCGGCGTCGCCTTGTGCTCGAAAGCCAGCGAGCGCCAGAACGCCATCGCCTCGATCGCTTTCGGATGGTTGAAATAGGTCTCCGTCCCCGCCTCGTTCATCAGGATATGGCCGGCCTGGTTGGCGAGCGCGCCGAAGGTCCACTGCGCGTTGCCGGCGTCGCTGGCCAGCTTCACGCCCCAGCGCACCACGCGCCCGGATGCGTCGCGCTTCGTCAGCTTCGCCGCCGCGGCCGCGAGCTCGGCCCAGGTGCGCGGGAACTTGTCAGGATCGAGGCCGGCTTCCGCGAAGGCGGCCTTGTTGTAGTACATGATGGCGGTGGAGCGCTGGAACGGCACCGACCAGGTCTTGCCGTCCACGCGGCTGTTGGCGAGAAACGCGGGATAGAATCCCTCGACCCATTTCCTGCCCTCGGCATCGAGACCGAGCTCGTCCAGCGACACCAGGATGTCCATGTCCTGCAGGCTGTGCATCTCGGCCGCCAGCAGCACCGCGAGTTGCGGGCCGGTGCCGCCCCTGATGGCCGTCACCGCCTTGGTCATGGTCTCGCCGTAGTTGCCGGCATAGACGGGCGTCACCTCGATGCCGGTCTGCGTCTGGAACTCCTTGCAGTAGCCGTCGATGATGGCCGGGATCGGCCCGCCCACGGCGATCGGATAGTAGATGCTCAGCTTGGTGACGCCCTGCGCCTTCGACACCGCAGGTGCGGCGAGCGCGGCGGCGGAGGTGGCGAGCAGCGTGCGACGACGGATCATTGGCGGTCTCCGTGGTTCGGGGTGTTGCTTATCGGGCGTAGGGGCGCAGCAGGCGGGTGCCCGCGGCCTGGGCGTCGTCCAGTGCGGCCTTCGGCGCCTTGCGGCCGGTGAGCGCGGCCTGCAATTCGTCGTTCAGCGCCTGGGTCACGCGCTGGTTGTCGTGCGTGGACAGCTCCGCCACCGCGAACTCCAGCTGGTCGCGGGCGACGGCGGCGGCGGGGAAGCCCGCCACATACGCCTTCATCGCCTCGGTCTGCCAGGCGTCCGGCCGGGTCGCGACATAGCCGGTGTCGATGCTCCATTGCGCCGCGCGGGCGGGCGACGTCACCCATTTCAGGAAGCGCAGGCAGGCGGCCTGCTGCGCCGGGGTCGCGCCCTTGAACAGATGGAAGTTGCCGCCGCCGGTGGGGCTGCCGCGCCGCTTCTGCGCCGGCAGCATCGCCACCCCGAACGGGAACTTCGCGTTGGCCTTGATGTTGGAAAGGTTGCCGGTGGTGTGCCAGATCATCGCCACCTTGCCTTCCAGGAAGTCGCGTGGCGTGGTGCCCCAATCGACGATCCCCGGCGGATGCGCCTTGTACTTCGCGGTGAGGTCGATCCAGTACTGCAACGCCTCCACGCAGGCGGGATCGTTGTAGTTCACCTTGGTGCCGTTGGCGTTCGCCAGCTCCGCCCCGGCCTCGATCGCCAGCGCCTGGAACAGCCAGTAGGTGAAGCCGGTGCCGGGGATCTGCACGCCCCAGCGCGTGGTGCGGTCGCCCTCGCGCTTCGTCGTCTTCTCGGCGAAGGCGGCGTGCTCGGCCCAGTTCGCGGGTGCCTTGTCGGGATCGAGGCCGGCGTCCTTGAACGCGTCCTTGTTCCAGTACATCACGATGGTGGAGCGCTGGAACGGCACGCCCCAGGTGTGGCCGTCGATCTGCCCGTTGCGCAGGAAGGCGGGGTAGAAACTGTTCAGCCACGCCTTGTCCTCGGCGCCGGTGGCCAGCGTGTCGAACGGCAGGATCAGCTCGTCGTCCACCAGCGTGTAAGCGTCGACCGCCAGCAGCACCGCCATCTGCGGCCCGTTGCCGGCCTTGGTCGCGGTCACCGCCTTGGTCAGCGTATCGACATAGCTGCCGGCATAGATCGGGCGCACCTTCACGTCCGGGTTTTCGCGCATGAAGTCGGCGGCGTAACCATCGACGATCTTCGTGATCGGCCCGCCGACCGCGACGGGGAAATAGAACTCGATCTCGCTCACCGCCTGGGCGCGGGCGATCGCCGGCATGGCCAGCCCGGCGGCGCCGGCCAGAAGGGTGCGTCTCGTCGTCCTCGGTGTGCGCATGGTGGCCCTCGTGTCAGGCGGGTTGCGGGATGCGGTGCCCCGTCGCGGCATCGAACAGATGCAGGTCCGCGGGGCCGAAGTCGAAATGCACAAGCGCGCCGTCGGCGATGGCCACCCGGCCGGGCAGGCGGGCCAGCAGCCTGCCCTCGGCGCCGACGCTGCACACCATCACCGTGTCCGCGCCGAGATACTCGGCATGGGTTACTTCGGCGGGGATACCATGGTCGGACAGGCGCAGCGCCTCCGGCCGGATGCCCGCCAGCGTCGCCGCCGCGCGCGGCGGGCCCAGTACCGGGCCGCCGGTGCCGGGCACCATGCCTTCGTGCGACAGCTTCAGCAGGTTCATCGGCGGCGTGCCGATGAAGCTGGCGGCGAAGCTGGTGGCCGGGCGGGAATACATGTCGGCCGGCGGCGCGTCCTGCTCCACACGGCCGTCGCGCAGCAGCACCACCTGGTCGGCCATGCCCATCGCCTCGGTCTGGTCGTGGGTGACGTAGAGCATGGTGATGCCGAGGCGGCGCTGCAAAGCGAGGATCTCGCGCCGCATCTCCGCGCGCAGCTGGGCGTCGAGGTTCGACAGCGGCTCGTCCATCAGACACACCGGCGCCTCGGCCACGATGGCCCGGCCCAGCGCCACGCGCTGCTGCTGGCCGCCCGAAAGCTGGCCGGGGCGGCGTGCCAGCAAATGGCCGATGCCCAGGATCTCCACCGCACGATCGAGCCGCCTCAGGCGATCGGGCTTGGGCACGCTGCGCGCCTTCAGGCCGAACATGATGTTCTCCGCCACCGTCAGATGCGGGAACAGCGCGTAGGACTGGAACACCATGGCGACCCCGCGCTGCGCCGGCGGCAAGGCGGTCACGTCGCGGCCGCCGATCTCCACCACGCCGGCGCTGGCCTGCTCCAGCCCGGCGACGATGCGCAGGCAGGTGGTCTTGCCGCAGCCGGACGGGCCCAGCAGCACGCAGAAGCTGCCGGCGCGCACATGCAGCGATATGCCGGACAACGCGGTGGTGGCGCCCCAGCTTCGGGCGACCCCATGCAGGCGCACATCGGCGCCCGATTCATTCATTTGGTTTCGGATCGTCATGTCTCCCTGACCATTACCTTCGCACGACCTCGCATGCATGTGACAGTTCTATGCTTGCGGTCCTCGCGCAATTCCGCCCGGGCGCCGGGGGTTGCGCCTGCGCCGGCCGGCATGCTCATTCCCGGACATGCGTGGAAGGGGATGCCCATGGAGGTGATCGGCCTGACCGGCGGCATCGGCATGGGCAAGTCCACCGCCGCCGCCGCGTTCCGCCGCGCCCGCATCCCCGTGTTCGACGCCGACGCGGCCGTGCACGCGCTGCAGGCGCCGGGCGGCCGCGCCCTGCGCGCCATCGGCGCCGCGTTTCCCGGCACGGTGAAGGACAACACGCTCGACCGCGCCGCCCTGCGCAGCGCGGTGCTGGGCCGGCCGGATGCCCTGGCACGGCTGGAAGGCATCATCCACCCCATGGTCCGCGCCGACGAGCGTGCGTTCCTCGCCCGCGCCCGGCGCCGCGGCGCCCGGGCCGCCGTGCTGGACATCCCGCTGCTGCTGGAGACCGGCGGGCAGGCGCGCGTGGATCGCGTGGTCGTGGTTTCCGCCCCCCGCGCGGTGCAGGTCGCCCGCGTGCGCAAGCGCCAACGCATGGATCAGGCGCAGATCGACGCGGTCATCGCCCGGCAGATGCCCGACGCCCGCAAGCGCCGGCTGGCCGACGTGGTGGTGCGAACCGGCCTGTCGCGGCATCATGCACTGCGCACCATCCGCCGCCTTATCCGGGAGCTTCAGGCATGACCCGCTCCGTGCTGTTCGACACCGAGACCACCGGCCTCGACCCGCTGACCGGCGACCGCGTCATCGAGGTCGCGGCCCTGGAGCTGGAGAACGACCTGCCGACAGGCCGGCACTTCCACCGCCTGATCCACCCGCAGCGCGACATTCCCGACGACGCGACGCGAATCCACGGCATCACCCTCGACAAGCTGCGCGACGCGCCGCGGTTCGAGGAAGTGGTCGACGACATCATCGCCTTCCTGGGCGACGGTCCCCTGGTCGCGCACAACGCGCCGTTCGATTTCGGCTTCCTGGACGCCGAGTTCGCCCGCGCCGCCCGCCCTGCCCTCGACCGCGCGCGCATGGTGGACACGCTGGCGCTGGCGAAGAAACGCTTCCCCGGCATGCCCAACAGCCTGGACGCGCTGTGCCGCCGCTTCGGCATCGACCTGTCCGAGCGCACCACCCACAACGCGCTGCTGGATTGCCGCCTGCTGGCGGAAGTCTATGTGGAACTCACCGGCGGCCGGCAGCGCGGCCTGTCGCTGGCCACCGAAGGCCAAAGCGAGATCCCGGTCGCCGTCTACACCGCCTCCGGCCCGCGCACGCCGCGCCCGATGGTGCCGAGCGCGGAGGAACTGGCGGCGCACGCGGCGTTCGTTGCGCGGCTGAAAGAGCCGCTCTGGACCACGCCGTAACGAAAGGGCGGGGCTTTGCCCCGCGCCCCAGCAAAGGCGGAGCCTTTGCAATCCCGGACCCCCTTGGCTGCATCAGCGACCTTCAGTTGATATCAACCGAGGGAAGCTGATGCAGCCAAGAGAGTAACGGGTTTGCAAAGGCCCCCGGCCTTTGCCGAGTCCAGGGCAGAGCCCTGGCCTTCGCTAAGCCGCCTTCAACGCCACCGCCTTCACGTCGTCCCCGACATGCTCGGCGAAGGCATGAAAATTCTTCTCGAAGCGCCCAAGCAGGTCGCGGGCCGTCGCGTCATAGGCGGCCTTGTCCGCCCAGGCCTGGCGCGGGTCCAGCACCTCGGCGGGAACGCCCGGCACGCTTTCCGGGATCATCAGGCCGAAGAACGGGTCGCGGCGGAACGCCACCTTGGCGAGCGAGCCGTCCAGGGCCGCGCGCAGCAGGGCGCGGGTGTGGCGGATCGCCATGCGGCTGCCCACGCCGTATTGGCCGCCGCTCCAGCCGGTGTTGACCAGCCAGCAATCGGCGCCGTGGCGCGCGATCAGGTCGGACAGCATCTGGCCGTAGACTTCCGGCCGGCGCGGCAGGAAGGGCGCGCCGAAGCAGGTGCTGAACGTCGCCTGCGGCTCGGCGCCCATGCCTTTCTCGGTGCCGGCAACACGGGCGGTGTAACCGGAGAGAAAGTGGTACATCGCTTGCGCCGGCGACAGCTTCGCGATCGGCGGCAGCACGCCGAACGCATCGGCCGTCAGCATCACCACGTTGCGCGGCATGCCGCCGCGGCCCGACAGCACGGCGTTCGGGATGAAGTCCACCGGGTAGCAGCTGCGGGTGTTCTCGGTGTGGCGCTTGTCGGCCAGGTCCAGGCGGCCATGCGCGTCGCCCACCACGTTCTCCAGCACTGCGCCGAAGCGATGGCTCGCCGCCCAGATCTCGGGCTCTGCTTCCTGCGACAGGTTGATCACCTTGGCGTAGCAGCCGCCTTCGAAGTTGAAGACGCCGTCGGGCCCCCAGCCATGTTCGTCATCGCCGATCAGCGGGCGTGCGGGGTCGGAGGAGAGCGTCGTCTTGCCGGTGCCGGACAGGCCGAAGAACAGCGCCACATCGCCGTCGGCGCCGATATTGGCGCTGCAATGCATGGGCAGCACGCCGGCGGGCGGCAGCTTCCAGTTCATCACCGTGAAGATCGACTTCTTGATCTCGCCCGCGTACTCGGTGCCGGCGATCACGATCAGCCGCTGCGCGAAGGACAGCGCGATGGCGGTCGAGGTCCGCACGCCGTCGATGGCCGGGTCGGCATGGAACTGCGGCGCGTGCAGGATGACGTAGTCGGGCTCGAAATCCGCCAGCTCAGCTTCCGGCGGGCGAATGAACATGTTGCGGGCGAACAGCGCCGCCCAGGCATAGGTGGTGACCAGGCGCACGCGCACGCGCCGCGCGGGATCGGCGCCGGCATACAGGTCCTGGATGAACAGTTCCTGGCCCTGCAGATAGGCCTGTACCCGCGCCGTCAGCGTGGCGAACTTCTCGGGCGCCAGCTTGCGGTTGATCTTGCCCCACCAGATGTCGTTCGTGGTTTGCGGCTCGTCGGCGATGAACTTGTCCTCCACCGAGCGGCCGGTATGCACGCCGGTGCGGACCATCAGCGCGCCGTCGGCGGACAGCGTGCCCTCGTGCCGGCGCAGTGCCTCCGCGACCAGCGCGGGGGGTGTCAGGTTGGCATGGACCTTCCGCCCGGCACGCACGCCGGTACCGTGCAACGGGTCGGCGTGGTGCGGTTTGGCGATGGCGGAGTCAAAACTCATGGGCACGTTTCCTCGCGTTTGGCGGCCACTCTCGGGTGGATCCGCGCAGTGGCCGGCCGCTCATACTGGGCGCGAGGAAGCCGGTCCAGAGCCTTCCCGGGCATGTTATCATGTTATCGAAATCATGCGCCGCGGCCGGCGCGGGCGAGCGCCATCAGTTCCGCCCGCACGCCGCCCGGCCCGTCCACCGGCGCGGACCAGGCGACGCGCAGCACTGCCTCGCCCTGCGCGAGGTCGCAGCCATCGACATCGACCGCAACCATCCGCCACGCGCCCGGCCGGCCCGCAATCGCCGCCAGCGCGTCGGCGTGGTCGGCGTTGCAATGGCCGATGATCGCGGCCTCGGCCGCGGCGACGGCGGCTACGGCGCCGGGGTCCGGGGCCAGGTCGGCCTGGCGCAACCGGGTGGCACGGGCGAAGCCGCCGACCAGCAGGCCGGCGCGGGGACGGACGCGCCACAGCGAGAAATCGGCGAAGGCCGCATACAGCGCGGCATAGGGATGGATCGCGAGCCAGCGCGCCTTCAGCGCGGGATCAGGATCGGGCTCGGCGATCCCGGTCACGGTCACCCGCGGCGCGGTCTGCGGGTTCGCGGTCTCCGGCGGCCCCGCCACCATCACCGCGCAGCGCGGGTCGGCGCGCAGATGGCGGGTGTGCTCGGACAATCCGGACAGGAACAGCAGCACCGACAGGTCGCCGGCACAGGCCGGCGTCACCAATGAGGCGAGGGGCTGGCCATCGGCCGTGGTGGCCAGCGTGCCGGCGCGGGCGGCGCGCAGCAGCTTGCGTGCCTGCCACGCGGGGGCATCCGGCTCGGCGGTATCGGTTGCGGACGGGGAGCTTGCCATGATTCGTTCACTCTCCATCCCCGGAGGGGTATCCTGGCCGCATTGCGTCACAATGTTGCGCCACAATTGAGAGCCATATACCTCCTGCGCCATCCCCGGCCCCAGGGGATGTCAACCGGAGACGCCACAGATGAAGCAGACAATCGCCCTGGTCGACGATGACCGCAACATCCTGACCAGCGTGTCCATGACCCTTGAGCAGGAGGGCTTCCAGGTCCGCACCTACACCGACGGCGAAAGCGCGCTGCAGGGCATCACCGCGCGCCCCGTGGACCTCGCCGTGCTCGACATCAAGATGCCGCGCATGGACGGGATGGAGCTGCTGCAACGCCTGCGCGCCCGCACCTCTCTGCCGGTGATCTTCCTGACCTCGAAGGACGAGGAAGTGGACGAGTTGATGGGCCTGCGCCTGGGGGCCGACGACTACATCACCAAGCCGTTCAGCCAGCGCCTGCTGATCGAGCGCATCCGCGCTTTGCTCCGCCGCAACGAGACCAGCCGCGCCGAGGGCTCGGGTGCCGCGCCGACCGGCGTGATGGTGCGCGGCGAGCTGGTGCTGGACGAGACCAAGCACCAGTGCATCTGGAAGGGCGAGGACATCCAGCTCACCGTCACCGAGTTCCTGCTGGTGAAGGCGCTGGCGACGCGCCCGGGCATGGTGAAGTCGCGCGACCAGCTGATCGACGCGGCCTACGGCGAGAACATCTATGTCGACGACCGTACAATCGACAGCCATATCAAGCGGGTGCGCAAGAAATTCCGCGCCAGCGATGACGACTTCAACGCCATCGAGACGCTGTACGGCATCGGCTACCGCTACAAGGAAGCCTGAGAGGCAGCGCCATGCCCGATAGCGGCGTCCTGACGGCCGGGCTGCAACCCACCGCGGTGTCGGCCGAGGCGCGGATACGCCCGCGCTGGGTTTCCCCCCTGCTGCGCCGGATCCTGCTGGTCAACGCACTGCCGCTGGCGCTGCTGCTGGCCGCCCTGCTCTATCTCGACCAGTACCAGAACGGGCTGCTGCAGGCCGAGGTCACGACGCTGCGCGAGCAGGCCCGCATCTACGCCGGCGCGCTGGGCGAGGCGGCGGTGCGCGAGGACGACCCCGACAACCCGAAACTGGTGCCCGACCAGGCGCGGCCGTTGCTGCGCCGCCTGACCGAGCCCACGCCGAACGCCCAAGCGCGGCTGTATGCGCCGGACGGCCAGATCGTCGCCGACAGCCGGGTGCGCGAGGGCGCCGGCGGCGCGGTGGCAACCGAGCCGCTGCCGCCCGCCGTCGATCGAGGGTTCCTCCTCGGCACGATCGGGCGGATCTACGACCGCATCCTGTCGTTCCTGCCGCATGGCGGCGAGGTGCCGCTGCTGGACACCGGCCCCTCGGCCGCCGGCCTGGACTGGCAGCCGGACGTGCGCGAGGAATTGCGCCTGACCGGCTCCAACCAGAGCCGCGAGATGCCCCCCTATATCCGGCGCACGCAGGAGAACCGGCTGCTGGTGACGGTGGCCGAGCCGGTGCTGCGCAACCGCCACTCCGTGGGCATCGTGCTGCTGACGCGCGAGGCCCGCGAAGTGGACGACAGCCTGCTGGCCGTGCGCCTGTCCATCCTCGCCTTGTTCACGCTGGCGTTGGGGCTGACCGTGATGCTGTCCTGGTACCTGTCGCTCACCATCGCCCGCCCGATCCTTCGCCTGGCGGGGGCCGCGGCCGGCATGCGCGAAGGCAGCGGGCGCAGCGGCGAAATGCCCGAGGGGCTGCTGGCGCGGCGCGACGAGATCGGCGAGCTGGCGCATGCCTTGTCGGAATCCGCCCGCGCGTTGTGGGCCCGCATGGATGCGATCGAGCGCTTCGCCGCCGACGTGGCGCACGAGATCAAGAACCCGCTCTCGTCCATCCGCAGCGCCATCGAGACGCTGCGCCGGATCGAGGACCCCGAGAAGCAGCGCCGCCTGCTGGCGATCATCGCCGAGGACGTGGGCCGGCTGGACCGCCTGATCAGCGATATCAGCGACGCCTCGCGCATCGACGCCGAGCTGTCGCGCGTCGCCACCGAGCGGGTGGACGTGGCGCCGATCCTGTCCACGCTGGCCGAGATCAACGAGGCCACGCGCGGTGAAAGCGGCCCGCATGTGGAGCTGGCCGCCCCCGACGGCCGGCTGGTCGTGCAAGGGGTGGAAGACCGGCTCGTGCAGGTGCTGCGCAACCTGATCGGCAACGCCCAGTCCTTCTCGCCGCCGAACGGCCGCATCTCCCTGCGCGCCCGGGAAACCGGGAACGTGGTCGAACTCAGTGTCGAGGACGAAGGCCCCGGCATCCCCGAAAGCAAGCTCGAACACATCTTCGACCGCTTCTACTCCGAGCGCCCGCAAGGCGAGCGTTTCGGCCAGCACTCCGGCCTGGGCCTGTCGATCAGCCGGCAGATCGTGGAGGCGCTCAAAGGCCGCATCAGCGCCGAGAACCGCCGCGACGAGCGCGGCCGCGTCATCGGCGCCCGCTTCGTGGTGCGGTTGCCGAAGGGGTAGCGCCCATCGGCCGGCGGGGCGCGAAAGCAGGCAGGACCCGGACCCGCCCCTCACGCCCGCCGGAATTACATCCTGTCACGTTCCTTCACGTTCCGAACCGCCATGGGTGGTAGCGCCCCCGGCCGGCGCCTTGCAGAGTACGCCGGCTCGATGCCCGGATGCTTTGTTGCCACGAAAGGCCCCTCCCCATGCGTTCGATTCACGTTCTTCTTCTGTTGCTCGCGGGGGTGGCGTCGGTCCCCGGCCCCGCGCGGGCGCAGATCGCCGACGGTCCGACGCTCGCGGCGGTGAAGGCCAAGGGCTTCGTCGATTGCGGTGCCGGCCTGGGAACGCCCGGATTCGGCTACACCGACAGCAAGGGCATCTATCGCGGGCTCGACGCCGATTCCTGCCGGGCCATCGCCGCGGCGGTCTTCGGCGATCCCGCAAAAGTGCGCTTCACACCGCTGAACAGCGCGCAACGCCTGCCGGCGCTGCAGACCGGCCAGGTGGACGTGCTGATCCAGACGCTCACCTGGAGCCATTCGCGCGAGGCCGCCGCGGGGCTGGAGTTCGCCGCGGTCAATTACTATGACGGCCAGGGCTTCCTGGTCCGCCGTTCCGCCGGCCTGACCAAGGCGGCCGAGCTGGACGGCGCCTCGATCTGCACCACGGCAGGCAGCACCAGCGAGCTGAACGTGGCCGATTGGGCCCGCCATGCCGGGGTGACCTATCGCGCCGTCGTGTTCGAACGGAACGACGAAAGCCGGGGCGCCTACGAGAAGGGCCGCTGCGACGCCTACTCCACCGATGCCAGCCAGCTCGCGGCCCTGCGTTCCACCTTTCCGACCCCGGACGACCACATCATCCTGCCCGACATCATCAGCAAGGAGCCGCTGGGCATCGCCGTGCGCAAGGGCGACGACCAGTGGCTGGATATCGTGAAGTGGACCAGCTACGCCCTGATCGAGGCCGAGGAGCAGGGCATCACCCAGGCCAATGTGGACGGGTTCCTCACCAGCCAGGTTCCGGTGGTGCGCCGGATGCTGGGCGTCACCGGGGATCACGGCAAGCTGATGGGCCTCGACAACCGCTGGGCCTATTGGGCGATCAAGGCCGTCGGCAATTACGGCGAGGTGTTCGAGCGCAATCTCGGCGAGGGCAGCCCGCTGAAGCTGGCGCGCGGCCGCAATGCGCTGTGGTCGAAGGGCGGGCTGATGTACGCGCCGCCGATCCGGTAGCGGACCTCAAGCCGGTGGTCATTCCTCATGACCGCCGGCTTGATCAGGCGTCCTGCGGCAGCGGCGGCACATACCAGGCGGGCCGCCGCTTCTCGCGGAATGCCGCCGTGCCTTCCCGCCCCTCGGCGGAGTTGCGCTGGGTCCAGCTTTCATGCGCCAGCATCGCCATCGCGCGGGCGTCCAACGTCAGGCCATTGGCAGCCAGGAAGCTGCGCTTGGTGGCGGCGATGGCGCCGGGGGCGGACAGGAACACCGCGTCCAGCACGTCGGCCACGCGCTGCTCGATCGCCTCGGGCGCCACCACCTCGTGCACCAGGCCGATCCGGCAGGCTTCCGCCGCGTCGAAGCGTTCGCCGGTGAGCGCATAGCGGCGGGTGTGCCGCAGGCCCATGGCGTGGACCATGTGGGTGGAAATCGGCGTCGGCGCCACGCCCACGCGCACTTCGGTGAGGCCGAAGATCGCGTCCGGTGTCGCCAGCGCCACGTCGACGCAGCAGACGATGCCGCAGCCGCCGCCGAAGCAGGCGCCGCGCACCACCGCCATGGTGGGCTTGGAGAACTCGTTCAGAAGCTGCATCGCCCGCGTCGTCGCCATCGACGCGACGAACGCCTCCTCGGGCGGATACTCGGCGGCACGGGCCAGCCAGTTGATGTCCGCTCCGGCCTGGAAATGCCTGCCGGCGCCGCGGATCACCAGCGCCCGCACCGCAGGGTCGCCCTCCAGCCGCACCAGCCCCTCGATCAGCGCCGTCAGCAGGTCGGCGTCGTAGGCGTTGCCCAGCTCGGGCCGGTTCAAGGTGACCGTCGCCACGCCGCGAGCATCGACTTCGAGGAGGACGGGTGCGGCCATCACACCACCGTCGCCGGATCGGCGTTGGAGCCGCAGACCAGTACGCCGACCCGCGCGCCGGGCGGCGGCGTCCAGGCGCCGGAGGTCAACGCCGCGAGCGCCGTGGCGCCGCCGGGTTCGGCGACCAGCCGCATGCGGTCCCACAGCAGGCGCTGCGCGGCCCGGATGGCGTCGTCGGAGACCAGCACGGCATCGCTGACATAGGCGCGCGCGATCGGGAACATCAGCCCCCCGACCTGGCGCGCGCCCAGCGCATCGGCGGCGACGCCGCCGACGGCGGCAGCGACCGGGGCGCCCGCCGCCAGCGCATCGTGCAGCGCCGGGCACGCGGCCGGCTCGACGCTGACGATACGGGCCCGGCCGGCATACCAGGCGGCCATGCCGCCGATCAGCCCGCCGCCGCCGGTGGCGACCAGCACATGGGTCAGCTCCGGCGCGTCCTGCTCGAACTCCTTCGCCGTCGTGCCCTGCCCGGCCAGCACCGCCGGATGGTCGTAGGCGTGCACCTCCATGGCGCCGGTCTCGGCGGCGCGGGCACGGCTGGCCTCCAGGGCCTCGGCGTAGGTGGCGCCGGTGCGCACCAGCCGCGCGCCGAGGCTCTGGATGCGGGCGCGCTTGGCTTCGGTGGTGAGCTCGGGGACGAAGATCTCGGCCGTAAGGCCGAGGGCGCGGGCGGCATAGGCCACCGCTGCACCGTGGTTGCCGCCGGAGGCCGCGATCACCCCGGCCGGCGGCAGGTCGCCCGCCTCTTGCGCCGACAGGATGCGGTTGAACGCGCCGCGCGGCTTGAAGCTGCCGGCATGCTGCAGCAGTTCCAGCTTCAGCGTGACCGGGAAAGCGAGGTCGAGGTCGCCGGCGGCGAGCCGCAACAGCGGGGTGTGGCGCACATACGGCGCGATGCGCGCCGCCGCGGCATTGATGTCGGCTGGATCGGGTGTCATGCCGGCAACGCTGGCATGGGCGGCCGGCCAGGACAAGACGGCACGCAGAGCAGAGCCGGGAACGCAAGATTGCGGGGCGAAACCGGCACAAGATGCTTGGTTTGACCGCACGGACGCGCCATGTTCCCGTGTCATGCAGGTACATGCGAGCTGCGTGGCCCGGGACGGAGACGGAGTCCTCCTGGTGGGGCCACCCGGATCCGGAAAATCGGACCTGGCACTGCGGCTGCTCGATCGCGGATTCGTGCTGGTGGCGGACGACAGGGTGGACATCATCAAAGGGATGGCACGACCGCCGGCAATGCTGGCCGGACTGCTGGAAGTCCGCGGCCTCGGCATCCTGCGCCTGCCGCATGCGCCGGAGGCCCGGCTGGCGCTCGCCGTGCAATTGGGGCGTGTGGACGTGCGGCTGCCCGAGCCGGCGCGGCACCCTTCGCTCGATTTGCCGATGGTCACGCTGGACGGCGCGGGTGCTTCCGCGCCACAACGTGTCGCCCTGGCGCTGGACTGCGCGCTTGGGCGGCTTTCACAGTTGGCTGGGGCCTTCGCATGAACGGGCTGTCGCATGATAGGGCGTTCGCGTGATGGCTGAGCAAGCCGTTGCGCCCACGCGCCAGCCGGTGGTGCTGGTCAGCGGCCTGTCCGGCGCGGGCAAGGCGTCGGTGCTGCGCGCGCTGGAGGACATCGGCTTCGAGGCAGTGGACAACCCGCCCCTCGACTTCATCGAGGACCTGGTCTGCGGCGCCGATGGCGGCGTCCGCCGCATCGCCGTCGGCGTGGATGCGCGCTCGCGCGGGTTCGACGCCGAAGCGGTGCTGGCGACGCTGGCACGCCTGCGGCTCAATCCCATGCTGCGGCCCGAGCTGATCTTCGCCTGGGCGGACGAGGCGGTGCTGCTGCGCCGCTTCACCGAGACGCGCCGGCGCCACCCGCTGGCGCCGCAGGGCCGGGTCAGCGACGGCATCGCCGCCGAGCAGCAGCTGACCGCCCCTCTGCATGGCGCGGCCGACCTTGTTATCGATACCTCGGACCTGCCGCTGGCGTCGCTGCGCCAGCTCATCGAACGCAAATACGGCCCCGACGCGCCTGACGACCCGCAGGTCGGCCTGTCCGTGTCGCTGGTGTCCTTCGCGTTTCCCGCAGGTCTGCCGCGGGAGGCCGACATCGTGCTGGATGCGCGGTTCCTGCGCAATCCGCATTACGATCCGCTGCTTAGGCCACGAACCGGATACGACGTGGAAGTTGCCGCGTATGTCGAGGCCGACCCGGACTTCCCGGCGTTCTTCGCCCGTGTGACCGGCCTGCTGGACCTGGTCTTGCCGCGCTTCGTACAAGAGGGCAAGAAATACGCGACCATTGCGGTCGGCTGTACGGGTGGGAGGCATCGCTCCGTGATGATCGTCGAGCGTTTGGCGTCCCACTTGTCGGAATCAGGCTGGCGTGTGAGCAGCACGCATCGTGAACTCGCCCGCGACGGCTCCTTGGCGCGCGCGGCATATCGCCGCGCGACAGGAAGCGGCGCGACTGGAACCGGCGATCGACCCGGTCAGGCACAGGAGGCCTGAAATCAGAACATGATCGGTCTCATACTGGTCACCCATGGCCGCCTTGCAGAGGAGATGCGGGCGGCGATGGAGCATGTCGTGGGTGCGCAGCGGAATGTCGCGACCGTCTGCATCGGCCCCGATGACGACATGGACGGAAGACGTGCCGAAATCCTTCGCCGTATCGAGGAAGTGGACACCGGCGACGGCGTGGTGCTGCTGACGGACATGTTCGGCGGCACGCCCAGCAACCTCGCCATCTCGCAGATGGACCGCAAGGGCGTCGAGGTCATCGCGGGCATGAACCTGCCGATGCTGGTGAAGCTCGCCAAGGTGCGTTCGAGCCTGCCGCTTGCCGACGCCGTGGATTGCGCGCAGACGGCCGGCCGGAAATACATCGCCGCCGCCTCCCATGTCCTGCCGCACAGCAAGCTCAACGGGACCTGCGGATGAGTCCTGCTGACGGCCCGCCGGACGGGCCGCCCGGTGATCCATCGTCAGACGACCCCCCGGCCGGGAATGCGGTCCCCAACGAACCAGCGACGCCGGGCTCCGGCGGCACGGTTCTCAGCCGCGTGCTGACCATCTGCAACCGCCGTGGCCTGCACGCGCGGGCGGCGGCGAAATTCGTCGCCATGGCCGAGCGGTTCGGCGCCTCCGTGGACGTCTGCAAGGACGGGCAATGCGTCTCGGCCCACTCGATCATGGGGCTGATGATGCTGGGGGCTGGCATGGGTTCGGAGATCGAGCTGCGTGCCGAGGGCTGGGACGCCAAGGAGGCGATGGACGCCCTGGCCGCCCTGGTCGAGGCCGGCTTCAATGAGCAGGACTGACGAGCCCGCTGAATCGCGGCGGGCGCGCGAGGCCGGGCGGGCCCGGCCGGAGCGGCGGCTGATCGGCATCCCGGTCTCCGCTGGGGTTGCCATCGGCCCGGTGTTCGGCGCCGCCGAGCCGCCGGCGGTCGTCACCCGCCAGAAGATCCAGGCCGCCGACATCGAGGCGGAGACGTCCCGGCTCGATGCCGCCATCGTGCAGTCGCGCAAGCAGTTGCAGAAGCTGCGCGCCCGGCTGGGCGTGCTGCCCGAGGACAGCCAGGCCGAGATCGCCCCGCTGCTCGACGCCTATCTGCAGATGATCGGCCCGTCCCGGCTGGTGCGCGGCGCCCGCCGCCGCATCGCCGAAATACTGGTGTCGGCCGAAACCGCGGTGCTCGACGAGAGCGAGGCGATCGCTGACGCCATCCTGGCGACACCCGGCGACCAGGACCCGGCCGGACGCAAGCGCCGCGCCGAGGAAGTCCGGGAAATCTGCCGCCGCCTGGTGCGCAACCTGACCCATGCACCGTTCCGCAGCTTCCTGGCCCTGCCCGAGGGGGCCGTGCTGGTGACCGAGACGCTGCGCCCGGCCGACGCTGCCCTGCTGGATCCTTCGCGCGTCGCCGGGGTCGCTGTCGACGAAGGCGGGGCCGAAGGGCACACCGCCATCATGCTGCGCGCCCTGGGCGTGCCGGCCGTGCTGGGGGCCGCCGGCCTGGCGCACGCGGTCAAGCCCGGGGACATCGTCGTGGTGGACGGGGCGGCAGGCACGGTGGTGCTGAATCCCTCGCCCGTCACGCTGGCCGCCGCGCGCCGCGCCGTGACCGCGTTCGCCCGCGAGCGCGCGCGGCTCGGCCGGTTGCGCCGCCTGCCGGCCGTGACCGAGGACGGCGAGACGATCGAGCTGCAGGCCAACCTGGAAATCCCGGCCGAACTGCCACTGATCGCCCAGTCCGGCGCCGCCGGCATCGGCCTGCTGCGCAGCGAGTTCCTGTTCATGAACCGCGAGACGCTGCCCGACGAAGCCGCCCAGTTCGAGACCTATCGCAGCGTCATCGAGGCGATGGGCGGCGACCCCGTGACCATCCGCGTGCTCGACTGGGGCGGCGAGAAGGACATAGAGGCGTTGCAGGGCGAGGGCATCGTGCCCGAGGTCGCCGACCGCAACCCCGCGCTGGGGCTGCGCGGCATCAGGCTGCTGCTGCGCCAGACCGAGCTGTTCGAGACCCAGCTCGCCGCCATCCTGCGCGCCGCCACGGCCGGCCCGACGCGGGTGCTGTTGCCGATGGTCACCACCGTTGGCGAGGTCCGCACCGCCCGCGAGGTGTTCGACCGCGTGGTCCGCCGCCTGCGCCGCCGCGGCGAGCGGCTGCCCGACCCGCTGCCGCCGCTGGGCATCATGATCGAGACGCCCGGCGCCGCGCTGTCGGCCGATGCGCTGGCGCTGGAGGCGGATTTCTTCGCCATCGGCACCAATGACCTGTCCATGTACACGCTGGCGGTCGATCGTGGCGAAACCGATGTGGCGGATCTCTACGACCCACTGCATCCGGCCGTCCTGCGCCTGGTGCAGTTCGCCACCGAGGCGGCGCTGCGCATGCGCATGCCGGTTTCGGTCTGCGGCGAGATGGCGGCCAATCCCCGCCTGACGCCTCTGCTGGTCGGGCTTGGCCTGCGCAGCTTCAGCATGAACGCCTCGGCCGTGCCGCGGGTGAAGCAGGCGGTGCGGGCGTTGAACATCGACGACTGCGCCCGCTTCGCCCGCAAGGTGATGGAGCAGTCGGACCCGGCGATCATCCAGGAAATGGTGCTCGGCCAGTCCCCGGGCGCCGCTTCCCCCTGATCGGAACGGCGATCAGAGCGGCGTGCCGTCCTTGCGGGTATAGCGCCAGATCCCGTCCGGGCCGTGGCTGCCGGCCAGGTCGTCGTCGGGATAGGTGACGGAGTCGCCGAGGCTGCGGTCGCCGACCTCGAGGTAGACCACATCCGCTTCGCTGCGGTTCACCAAGGTATGCGCATCCCCCGTGCCCGCCCGGAAGCCGGCGCAACTGCCGGGTTGCAGGGCCGTCTCCCCGGCATCGGTCACCAGCGTCGGCGTGCCTTCGAGGATGTAGACGAACTCGTCCTGGCGCGCATGGGCATGGCGCAGGGAGGACGCGGCCCCCGGCGGCAGCCGCGTGAGATTCACGCCGAAATTGGTCAGCCCGAACAGGTCGCCCAGCGGCCGCTTCTCGCGTCCGCCGATCTTGGCCATGAGATCCGCGGGATAGCCGCTCAGGCGCGGGCGTAGCGGGGCCTCGGCGGCCAGGATGGCGATGCGGGTGGGCATGCTTCTGTCTCCGTCAGCGCGAACGTGCCGCGCGGCGTTCGGCGGCAATGGCATGAAACATCCCGCTGCGCCGGTCCTGCAAGACAATATCAATCGCGGTGCCGGGCGCGGCGATGCCGTTGCCCCCGGTCCAGGATCGGCGGCGCTTCCTATTCGGCCTTGAAGCCGCGCCTGGCGAAAGCGGCCTTGGCCTCAGGGCCGGCCAGGAAATCGAGGAACGCACGGGCCTGCGGCGTGTCGCCTGCGCGGGTGACGGCGAACGGGTAGGTCACGGGCTCGTGCGTGTCCGCCGGGAAGGTTCCGGCGATGGCCACGCCGGGCGCCACCGCGGCATCGGTGGCATAGACGATGCCGGCCGGAGCCTCGCCGCGTTCGACCAGCAGCAGCGCGCTGCGCACGCTGTCGGAGCGGGCCAGGCGCGGCTCGGCCTGCGCCCATAGCCCCAGATGCGTCAGCGCCTGCCTGGCATAGATCCCGGCGGGAACGTTGGCGGGATCGCCGGTGGCGAGCCGGCCGTCGGCGCCAAGCAGCGCCATCAGGTCCCAGCCCGGGCCGATCTGCACCGGCCGCACCCGGTCCTTCGGCATCACCAGCACCAGCGTGTTGCCCAGAAGGGTGCGCCGGGTGTCCGTGGCGATCAGATTGCGCTGCTGCGTCCAGTCCATCCATTGCTGGTCGGCCGACGCGAACACGTTGGCCACCGCGCCCTGGTCCATCTGGCGCGCCAGCGCCGAGGACGCGGCGAAGTTGAAGCGCAGCTTCGCACCCCCCTGGCCCTCCCAGATCTTCCCCACGTCGCGCAGCGCCTCGGTCAGGCTGGCCGCGGCGAAGATGGTCAGGTCCTGCGCCATCGCGCGAAGCGGCAGCAGCAGCAAGGCAACGAGGACGAGATAACGCATCGGGCCCCTCCGGCGATTGCCGGCACGATATATCCGTTCGGATATAACGAACAAGACGCCTCGTACCAGCGGCCATGAAGAATGGCCGCTGGTACGAGGCGTTATTTTGCGCGCCGCCGCCCACCAAGCCCGCGACAGGCACGCGCTTGCGTGCCGCAAGCGGATCGGCGCGCGATACCAACGGCCCTTGACGATGGAAGGGTCATCGTCAAGGGCCGTTGGTATCAGCCGTTGTGGCCGCTCATCTCTGTCGCCGCCGATCGGGGCATGAACAAGGACAGCGGGGCCGCCGTCAGCGAGATGAAGGACACGGCAATGAACGCCCAGGAGAAGTCCGGCAGTTGTGGCGCCTCGTTGCCCGACAGCGCCATCGAGATCACCAGCGCGCCGGCGCCGGCCGAGACGCCGAAGGTCAGCGAGACCTGCTGGATGGTGCTGTACAGGCTCGTTGCCGCACTCATGCGCTCGCGAGGAACGTCGGCATAGGCCAGCGCGTTGTAGGCGGTGAACTGCAGCGAGCGAAAGAAGCCGCCGCTCAGCAGCACGACATAGATCGCGAACAGCGGCCAGGACGGCCGGAACGCGGCCGACAGCGCCAGCAGCAGCGCCGATATGACGGCGTTCACCAGCAGCGTGTCGCGGAAGCCGAAGCGTCGCAGCGCCGACATCGCCGCCGGCTTCATGACGATGGCGCCGGCGGAGCTGGCGAACGTGATCATGCCGCTCTGCGCCGCGCTCTTGCCGAAGCCGAGTTGCAGCATCATCGGCAGCAGGAACGGAATGGCGCCGATGCCGATGCGGAACACCGTGCCGCCGGCCACCGAGACCATGAAGGTGGGGATGCGCAGCAGGGTGAAATCCAGCAGCGGCGCGGGGTGGCGGCGGGCGTGCAGCCAGTAGAGCAAGGCGCAGAGCACGCCGACGCCGATCATCGCGGCCGTCAGCGCCGGCGGCACGACGCCACGGCCCGCCGTCTCCATCCCGAACATGAAAGACGACAGGCCGATGCCGGACAGCGCCAGCCCGCGGAAGTCGAACTTCGCCGAAGTCGGCTCGCGGACATCCTCGACGAACAGGGTCACCAGGGTGATGCCGAGGATTCCGATCGGAACGTTGATGTCGAAGATCAGCGGCCAGGAAAAATAGGTGACGATGAAGCCGCCCAGCGGCGGGCCGACCACGGGCCCGATCAGCGCCGGCGTGGACAGCCAGGCCATGGCGGCGACGAGCTCCGACTTGGCCACGGTACGCAGCAGCAGCAGCCGGCCCACCGGCACCATCATCGCCCCGCCGATGCCTTGGAAGACACGGGCAACGACCAGGAACGTCAGCGAATCCGCCCGGCCGCAGAGCACGGAGCCCAGCGTGAACACGGCGATCGCGGCGCGGAAGACCGTGCGCGTGCCATAGCGGTCGGCCATCCATCCGCTCGCGGGGATGAACACGGCGAGGCTGAGCAGATAGGATGTCAGCGCCACGTTCATATGCGTCGGATCGGCGCCGAAGGCCGTCGCCATCGTCGGCAGCGCGGTGGCGATCACCGTGCTGTCCAGGTTCTGCATGAACAGCGCGCAGGCCACGATCAGCGCAGTCAGCCTGGTGCGCCGTGCAACGGCGCCCCGCGACTCCGCCGCGGCTGCCGGCACGGGTGCGGCAGGCGCGGGCACGGTGGCGGGTGCTGGTGTTGATTCGTCCATTTGCGCCAGCATTGTCCGGTGCAGCCTTCGCGAAAAGGCTGCGCACCTGGATTTGTCGTGTCTGGATTCCGGCGCGGCGATTATCTCGCGCCGCGCCGGCGTTATCGGATTATGGCAGCAGAACCGTGCTGCCCGTGGTCTTGCGCGCTTCCAGCGCCACATGCGCCGCGGCCGCGTCGCTGAGCGGGAAGCTCTGGTTGACCCGGATGGTCACCGCGCCCTTCTGGACGACGTCGAACAGGTCGGCGGCGGTGCGTTCCAGGTCGGCGCGCCTGGCGGTGTAGGTCGCCAGCGTGGGGCGGGTGACGTAGAGGCTGCCCTTGGCGCTGAGCAGACCGAGATCGAGCGGCGGCACGGGGCCCGAGGCATTGCCGTAGCTGACCATGAAGCCCAGCGGCGCCAGGCTGTCGAGGCTGGCCATGAACGTGTCCTTGCCGACGCTGTCATAGACCACCGGCACCATCGCGCCGCCGGTGATGCGCTTCACCTCGGCCGGCAGGTCGGCATAGCCGATGATGACGTGCGCGGCGCCGTTCGCCTTCGCCAGTTCCGCCTTCTCCGGGGTCGAGACCACGCCGATGACGGTGGCGCCCAGATGCTTCGCCCACTGGCACATGATCAGGCCAACGCCGCCGGCCGCGGCATGCACAACGATGGTCTCGCCGGCCTTCACCGCATAGGTGCGGCGCAGCAGGTATTGCGCGGTCATGCCCTGCAGCATCATGGCAGCAGCGGTCTTGATATCGATCGAATCCGGCAGGACCACCAGCCGGTCGGCGGCGATCACGCGCTCGGTGGCATAGGAGCCCAGGGGGCCGCCGGCATAGGCGACGCGGTCGCCCGGCTTCACGGTGGTGACGCCGTCGCCGACAGCGAGGACGGTTCCGGCGCCCTCCACGCCCAGGGTGGCCGGCAGGGTGGTCTTGTAGAGGCCGGTACGGAAATAGACATCGATGTAGTTCAGGCCGATGGCGGCGTGACGGATCAGGGCCTCGCCGGGTCCCGGCTCAGGCGTGGGCACATCCTCCCAGCGCATGACCTCGGGACCGCCAGTGGTGTGGATGCGGATGGCCTTTGTCATGGGTGATCCATTTGGCTGCATTGGTGAATCGAGGAGGTCCCTCAGCCCTGCCCCGGAAGCGGCGCCTTGCGGGCGCGCGCCTGAAGGGCACGGGTTTCGAGGGCGAGGAGATAGCGTTTGGTCGGGAGCCCGTCGCCGCCCGAATAGCCGCCGATGCCGCTTCCGGCAACGACGCGATGGCAGGGGATCAGGATCGGGATCGGGTTGCAGCCGTTGGCGCCGCCAACCGAACGCGGGCTGCCGCCCGCGCTGCGGGCGATGTCGCCATAGGTGCGTGTCTGCCCCGGCGGGATCCGGCACAGCGCATCCCACACGCGGCGCCGATAGGCGGTGCCGGCGGGGGCCAGCGGCAGGTCGAACTCCAGAAGCTCGCCGTCGAAATAGGCGTTCAATTGCGCACGGGCACGCAGCAGCAGCGGTGTTTCGGCCTGGTCGCGGCCCCAGCCCCAATCGAGCGCAACAATGGCCCCGTCCTCCTCTGAGACAGTGATGTCGCCGACCGGGGTATGCAAGGAAAGCTGGGGCACGAGTTGCGGTTCCACAAGGCAGCCCGGACCCTGAGCACGGATTCCGGAGCATGCCACGCACGGATGGCACCCCCAGCCGCGTCTGCTGTCAAGTCAGGGGGGCGGGGCGATGGCGCGCCGACAAGAAAGGCCCCGGCGCTACCGTCATCACATAAGCCACGCGCCGGATAGCCTTCCCGGCCGCGCCAGCAACACCCGCCCCATATCCGATCTCAACTGAGGGCTTTTGATGCAGCCAAGAAAGTAACGGATTGCAAAGGCTCCGCCTTTGCTGGGGTCCAGGGGCAACGCCCCTGGTCTTGACTTTTGCCGATAGGAAACCCGAGCCTCACCCGAGCGGACTCAACACCGGGGCACGAGCCTGCAACCGGCGGGTGAGCTCGGCGGGGTCGGTCAGGGGCAGGCCGCACACGCCGCCACGGCACAGATAGGCCGCCGCCTGCCCTCCCGTGGCCTTGCCATAGGCGGGGTGGGTGCTTGGCACCGCATCGGGGGTGCCGGCGCGAAGAACGGTCACGGCCGGGTCGGGTGCCGCGAGTGCCGCCGCCAGCAGGGCCTGGGTCGCGGGGGCGTTGGGCGCTCCGGTGACCACCACGGTGGCGCCGTCCTCCAGCAGGTCGGCCGCGGCCAGCAGCGTGGGCGCCGCGGAGAGGCTGTCACCCAGGCCACTGAATGCCGTCAGCGCTGCCTCGGCGCGGTCGCGCCAGCGCGTCTCGCCGGTGAGGTGATAGAGGCGCGCCAGCACCTCGGCCATCAGGCCATTGCCGGAGGGCGTGGCGTTGTCGGCCGGCGTGCGCGGCCGGCCTTCGGCGCCGAACGGCACGTCGGCGGCATCGCTTGCGGTCGTGAAGTAGCTGGCGCCGGCGTCGGCGAACCAGGTCTCGGCCGCCTCGACGATCGCGCGGGCCTGATCGAGGCGGACGACATCGCCGGTGGCTTCATGGAGTGCCAGGGCCGCCCGGGCCATCGCGGCCTGATCGTCGAGCATCCCCGCGGCAGTGACGTGACCGAGGCGCCAGGCATGCTGTATCCGCCCGTCTCCGGTCGACATATGCGCATGGATGAAGTCGAAAGCGCCGGCAGCGAGCTGCAGCCAGTCGCCGTGGCCGAACACCGAAGCGGCACGGGCCAGGGCGGCGATGGCGAGGCCGTTCCAGTCGGCCAGCACCTTGTCGTCCCAGCCGGGCCGGACGCGCGTCTCGCGGGCCGTGCGCAGCACCGCCCGTGCGCGTGCCAGGCGTTCCTCGGCCGCGGCATCACCGGGCGGGGTGACGCGACGCAGGATCGTGTGCCCCTCCCAATTGCCCGCGGCGGTCACGTCGTAGGCGGCCTTGAACGCGGGCGCATCGGGGCCGAGCTGCGCGTCCACTTCGGCTTCGGTCCAGACGTAGAACTTTCCCTCCTCGCCTTCGCTGTCGGCGTCTTCCGAGGCGGCGAAGGCCGAGAGCCCACCGATCGCCTGGGCGCGCATATTGCGCACCAGCCAGCCGACCGTCTCGGCGGCGCGGGCGGCGTAGAGCGGGTCGGGCGAATGGGCGTGCGCCAAGGCCAGCAGTTCGAGGAGCTGGGCGTTGTCGTAGAGCATCTTCTCGAAATGCGGTACCAGCCACTCGGCATCGGTGGCATAGCGGGCATAGCCGCCGCCGAGATGGTCGTAGATGCCGCCCTGGGACATCCGTTGCAGCAGCAGGTGCACGGCGTCCTGCCCAGGCTGCATCCCGGAGCGGAAGGCATTCTGCCAGAGGAAGCGGAAGATCGACGCATTCGGGAATTTCGGCGCGCCGCGCAGGCCGCCATGCACGGGGTCGTTCAGCAGCAGCAAGGTCGCGGCGGCGCGGTCGAGCGCCTCGGGGCCGATCATGGCGCCCGGACGCGCGGCCGAGGCGGCCGCCAGCGTGCGACGCAAGGCCCCGACATTCTTCTGAATGGCCTCGTTCTGCGCGTGGTAGGCGTCGGCGACACCGTGCAGGACCTGGCGGAAGGATGGACGGCCCCAGCGCGGTTCCGGCGGGAAATAGGTGCCGCCCCAGAACGGGTCGCCATCGGGGGTCAGGAACATGGTCAGCGGCCAGCCCCCCTGCTCGCCCAGCGCGTGCAATGCGGACATGTAGAGATGGTCGATGTCCGGCCGCTCCTCGCGATCCACCTTGATGTTCACGTAAAGCGCGTTCATCACCGCGGCAGTTTCGGGATCCTCGAAGGATTCATGGGCCATGACGTGACACCAGTGGCAGGCGGCATAGCCCACGGAAAGCAGGATCGGCCGGTTGGTGGCGCGCGCCTCAGCCAGCGCATCGGCCCCCCAGGGGCGCCAGTGCACGGGGTTGTCGGCGTGCTGCAGCAGATAGGGCGACGTCTGCTGCCGCAACAGGTTGTCCGGGGCGGCCATGGTGTGTCCTTGCGTCCTGTGTCGGCATCGCAGATAGGGTCGGCGGCGGAGTACCGATAGGTGCGCGGTCGCGATCGGTCGCTCGGCAGCAAGTGCACGGGCGGATTTTTTTGTTTCACGTGCGAGGACGAACGATGATCAGTTCGAGGCGGCCCGAAGATCCGCCGCTCTACTACGACGCCCACCTGTTCGTGTGCTGCAACCGCCGACCGGACGGGCATCCCCGCGGATCATGCGCCGCCAAGGGGTCGGAAAAGTTGCGCGACTACATGAAGGCGCGCGCCAAGGAAATGGGCCTGCAGCGGCTGCGGGTGAATACGGCGGCATGCCTCGATCGCTGCGCGCTCGGCCCCTGCATGGTGATCTATCCGGAGGGCATCTGGTATAAGATCGAGACGACCGCGGATGTCGATGCTGTTCTGGAGCGGCATGTGCGCGATGGCGGGCGGGCGGCGGAACTGATGCTGCCGGCGACCTGATCGTTTTATGATCGTATTTACTAACGAGACCGATACGATCTTCGCCGTCGCGTCCGGTGCCGGGCGCGCGGCGTTGACGGTGCTGCGGATCAGCGGTCCGGGCAGCGGCGCCGTGCTGGAGGCGCTGTGTCGGCGCCGCCCGGAGCCGCGCGTCGCCACGCTGCGGGTTCTGCGCGGCACCGACGATGCGGTGCTGGATCGGGCGTTGGTTCTCTGGTTCCCGGGGCCTGGCAGCTATACCGGCGAGGACAGCGCGGAACTGCATCTGCATGGTGGCCGTGCCGTGCTGGCCGCGGTGGCCGATGCGCTGGTGACGCTGGGCGCCCGGCCGGCCGAGCCCGGCGAATTCACGCGCCGTGCCTTCCTGAACGGGCGGATGGACCTGCTGGAGGCCGAAGCGGTCGCGGACCTGGTGGAGGCCGAGACGGCGGCGCAGCGGACCCAGGCATTGCGGCAGCTCGAAGGTTCGCTGGGTGGGGTGTATCGCGGCTGGACGAGCCGGCTGACACGGTTGCTGGCGCAACAGGAGGCGTTGATCGACTTTCCGGACGAGGACCTGCCGCCGCAGGTTGAAGCGGGAATTCGCGCGGAGATTGCGGCGCTTGCGGGCGAGGTCGGCGCACATTTGGATGACGGCCGGCGGGGCGAGCGGCTTCGCGACGGGTTGGTGTTCGTGATCGCGGGCCCTCCGAACGTAGGAAAATCCACACTTATCAATAGATTGGCTGAGCGCGACGTCGCCATCGTGTCACCGGCGCCGGGCACCACACGCGACGTGCTGGAGACGCGGGTAGACCTGGGCGGCGTTCCCGTGACCCTGCTGGACACCGCGGGATTGCGCGACAGCGCGGACGCAATCGAAGCCGAAGGGGTGCGGCGGGCGCGGGCGCGGGCGCAAGCGGCCGATGTCGTGGTGGTCGTGCAGGATGCTTCCTGCCCCCCGACTGCGCCGGGTATCGACGGCGCGCAAGGAGTGGTGATCCGCGTGGCGAACAAGATTGACCTTGCGCGGCCGGTCGGGGAGGACGTCGTCGGGATCAGTGCGCTCACGGGCGAAGGTCTGGATCAACTGCGGCAGGTATTATGCGATACCGCGCGGCAACTGACGCAGGCTGAGGGCCCCCCACCCCTCACCCGCGCGCGACATCGCAAGGCATTGCACGAGGCCCGATCGCGGTTGCAATCGGCCGGAGAGGCGGAGTTGCCGGAATTGCGCGGCGAGGACCTGAGGCTGGCGCTGCGCAGTATCGGCCGCATCACCGGGACGGTCGGGGTCGAGGACATTCTTGATTCCGTCTTCGGTCAGTTCTGTATAGGCAAATAGGCCGCCGCACGGGCGGCTATTGGCGAGGTAGAAAATGCGCTTCGATGTCGTCGTCATCGGCGGCGGGCATGCCGGTTGCGAAGCTGCGGCGGCATCCGCGCGCGTGGGCGCCCGGACGTTGCTGCTGACGCATCGGCGCGACAGGATCGGGGAGATGTCCTGCAACCCCGCCATCGGCGGGATCGGCAAGGGACATCTGGTGCGCGAGATCGACGCGCTGGACGGCCTGATGGGGCGTGCGGCCGATCGCGCCGGCATCCATTTCAAGCTGCTGAACCGCAGCAAGGGGCCGGCAGTGCGCGGGCCGCGTGCGCAGGCCGATCGCGGGTTGTATCGCCGTGCCGTCCAGGACCTGCTGGCGGAACAGCCGGGCCTGGAGATTCGCGACGGCGCCGCCGAGGACATCGAGATCGGGCCTGACGGGCGGCTTGCGGCTGTGATCTGTGCCGATGGCACGCGGATCGCCTGTGGCGCCATGGTTCTGACGGCCGGGACGTTCCTGCGCGGCGTGATTCATGTCGGCCATGCGAGCCATCCGGCCGGGCGGGTCGGTGAAGCGCCCTCGCTTGGGCTGGCGCTGGCGCTCGCGCGGCTTGGCTTGCCGCTCGGGCGGCTGAAGACGGGCACGCCGCCTCGGCTGGATCGGCACAGCATCGACTGGGACGGGCTCGGCGCCGATTGGGGCGATGCAGAACCCGAGCCGTTCAGCCTGCTGACCGCCGCGATCACCAATCCGCAGATTGCCTGCGGCGTGACCGCCACAACGCCGGCGACCCATGACGTCATCCGCGCCAACCTGGAGCGCTCGGCCGTGTATGGCGGCCAGATCGCCGGACGCGGGCCGCGCTATTGTCCGTCCATTGAGGACAAGGTCGTGCGCTTCGCCGAGCGTGAGCGCCACCAGATATTCCTGGAGCCGGAAGGGCTGCCCGGCAGCGCGGACGGCGACATCATCTATCCGAACGGCATTTCGACCAGTCTGCCGGAGGATGTGCAACGACAGCTATTGCAGACGATTCCTGGCCTGGCGCGGGCGCGCATGCTCCGGCCAGGCTATGCGGTGGAGTACGATTTCATCGATCCGCGGGCGCTGTCGCCGTCGCTGCAGCTCAAGGCCCTCCCCGGCCTGTTCCTGGCCGGCCAGGTCAACGGCACCACCGGATATGAGGAGGCCGCGGCCCAGGGGATCATGGCGGGAATCAATGCGGCACGGCAGTGCGGCGGCGCAGCGTCGGTCGCCCTCGACCGGGCCGAGGCGTATATCGGCGTGCTGATCGACGATCTGGTGACGCAGGGCGTGACGGAGCCTTATCGGATGTTCACCTCGCGCGCCGAATACCGACTGACCCTGCGCGCCGACAATGCCGATCTGCGGCTCACCGAGCGGGGCATGGATTGGGGGTGCGTCGACAGCGCCCGCGCCGCGGCGTTCGAGCGTGACCGGCGGGCGTTGGCGGATGCGCTGTCACGGGCGCGGACGGAGGGGCTTACCCCCACCGCTCTGCAGAAATTCGGCGGCTCGATCCGCGCCGATGGGCAATGGCGGACGGCGCTGGATCTGCTCGGGCATCCACAGGTTCCTGCCGAGGTGGTCGAGGCCGCGTTCCCCTGGCTGAACGATCTTGCCCCACGCATCCGCTCTCTGCTGGAGACCGAGGCGCTGTACGCGGGGTATCTCCACCGGCAAGAGGCGGATATCCGCGCCTTCCGACGGGACGAAGCCGCGGCGCTCAGTGCCGACCTCGATTATCGACAGATCGGCGGGCTTTCGACCGAGCTTCGGGAGAAGCTGAGCCATGTCCGACCCGCATCGCTCGGGGCGGCGGCGCGCATCCAAGGCATGACGCCGGCGGCTCTGGCCGCGCTGGCCGCTCATATCCGCAAGCATCACGCGCCGTCAGAGGCTGAGGCCTGTTTCACGTGAAACACCAGAATTCGACGCCAGTGGGTGTTTCACGTGAAACAGTCGAGCGTCTTCGTATCTATGCCGACCTGCTGCTGCGCTGGAATCGCACGATCAACCTGATCTCTCGCAAGGACGAGGGAGTCGTCTGGGACCGCCATATCGCCGATGCGCTGGCCCTGCTGCCTCTGCTCCCGCCCGACTTCTCGCACGCCATCGATCTCGGATCCGGCGGCGGATTGCCCGGGCTGGTTCTGGCCATCGCCAGCGGCCGCCCGTTCCACCTCGTCGAATCCGACCAGCGCAAAGCTGCGTTCCTGCGGGAAGCCGTGCGCGCCGCCGACGCGCCGGCAACCGTCCATGCCAGCCGCATCGAGATGGTCCGACTGCCGCCCGCACCCGTTGTCACTGCCCGCGCCCTCGCACCGCTGGCCACCCTCCTCGATCTGGCGGCGCCGCTGCTCGCCCCCGGGGGTTTTTGCCTGTTTCCGAAGGGCCGCTCCGCATCTGACGAATTGACGCAGGCCGCCGCCCAATGGCACATGCATGTCGACCGGATGGCCAGTCCGACGGACCCGGCCGCCTCCATCCTCCGAATCAGCGAGATCAGCCGTGTCGGACACAAGTCTTGAGGCAGAGCCGCACCCCGGTCCGCACCCGATTGCCGCAAGGGGCCCGCGAATCCTGGCCATAGCTAACCAGAAAGGTGGCGTCGGCAAGACCACGACCGCCATCAACCTGGCCACCGCCCTCGCCGCCACCGGCGAGAACATCCTGCTCGTGGACCTCGATCCGCAGGGGAACGCCTCGACTGGCCTCGGCCTCAGCCGCAGCGATCGCGGCGCCGGGACCTACTCGCTGCTGATCGAGCAGGTTGCTCCACACACCGTCGCCCGCAAAACGTTCGTGCCGAACCTGTCGATCATCCCGGCCGAACCCGACCTCGCTGGAGCGGAAATCGAACTGGTGGGCGAAGACAAGCGGGAATACCGGCTCCGCCGCGCCCTCCGCCCGGAGGCTGGTCACGCCGAGGACTATTCCTACATCCTCATCGACTGCCCGCCCAGCCTCGGCCTGCTCACCCTGAACGGGCTCGTCGCCGCCGACGCCGTACTGGTGCCGCTGCAATGCGAGTTCTTCGCCCTCGAAGGAATCAGCCAGCTCACCCGCACGATCGAGATGGTCAAGCGCGCGCTTAACCCCACCTTGCGGCTGCAAGGCATCGTCCTGACCATGTTCGATCGCAGGAACAACCTCTCCGACCTGGTCGCCGCCGACGCCCGGGGATTCTTCGGCGAACAGGTCTATGAAACCGTCATCCCCCGCAATATCCGCGTCTCCGAAGCCCCCAGCCATGGAAAACCCGTGATCCTCTACGATTTCCGCTCCCCCGGGGCGCAGGCCTATGTGCGTCTTGCCAACGAGCTGCTCCGCCGCGAGCGTGCCCGGCCGGCCGTCGTCGCATGAGCGCGAAGGAAGTCGGCCCCCGTCTCGGCCGTGGCCTCGCCGCGCTGATGGGCGATACCGCCGGCGCTGGTCCTGCCACATCGGCGGTCGTCGGAACCGCCTCCATCGCCATCGAGCTGCTCGAACCGAGCCCTTACCAGCCACGCGTGGCCATGGACCCGGAGGCGCTGTCAGACCTCGTGGAATCCATCCGCGCCCGCGGCATCCTGCAGCCCTTGCTTGCCCGCCCGCACCCCCAGGCCCCCGGCCGCTACCAGATCATCGCCGGAGAGCGGCGCTGGCGCGCGGCGCAGGCGGCCGGTCTGCATGAAGTGCCGGTGCTCGTGCGCGACCTCGGCGACGCCGAGGCCATGGCCGCCGCCCTGGTTGAGAACCTGCAGCGGCAGGACCTCAATGCCATCGAAGAGGCGGAAGGCTATCGGCGCCTGCTCGATGAGTTCGACATGACGCAGGAAGCCCTCGCGGAAGCCGTCGGCAAGTCCCGCAGCCATGTCGCGAACACAATCCGCTTGCTCAACCTGCCGTCCACTGTGCAGGCCGAGGTCAAGAAAGGCGCGCTCACCGCCGGCCATGCACGCGCCCTCCTGGCCCACCCCGAACCCGCGAAAGCGGCCCTGGCCGTAATCGCCAAAGGACTCAATGTCCGGCAGACCGAAGCACTCGCCGCCCATAAGCCAGACACGGCCACGGAGCGAGCCGGGCGCCGGAAAGACCCCGAAACCGCCGCTCTGGAACGCGATCTGTCCGAGCGTCTTGGCCTGAAAATCGAGATCGGCTTCGACGGCAAGGGCGGCACCATGCGCATCCACTACCGATCACTGGACCAGCTCGATGGCCTGATCGCCCTGCTCAACCGCGACTGATACCAACGGCCCTTGACGATGACCCTTCCATCGTCGAGGGCCGTTGGTATCGCGCGCCGGGTTGGTGGGCAAAGGCGCGCAAAATAACGACGCGTACCAGCGGTCATTCTTCATGGCCGCTGGTATGAGTGGTTCAGAGAAGGGGGCCTGGGGCGCAACGCCAGCCTGGTCTCCCGTTGCGCGCCTGTCTGCTCACCGGCGCCGGGCAGCCGCTCCGCGCTGGGCCAGGCCGATGACGGCGTTGCGGCAGATTGTCTCCGCTGGAGCGCCGGTTCGTTTGCAGGCGCGCTCGGCCTCCCAGGCACGAATGCACGCCTGATCCAGCGCCGCGGACGACCACAGGCTCAGCGCCCGAACAAAGGCGGCCTCGCGCCGGAAGAACACGGGCGGCCGGGCCGCCTTTGCCGCCTCGGCGGCGGTCATGCCGCCGGCCATCGCGGCCCGCGCACGTTGCAGCCGTTGCAGATGCCCCAAAGCGGCCCGCAAGACCCCCACCGGGGCCACGCCCTCCGCCATCGCCAACTCCAACGCGCGATCGGCCGCAGGCACATCCCCGGACGTCGCGGCGAACAGCGCGTCGTCCAGCGACAGGCCCGCCAGATCACCCACGCACATCCTGGCCGCCGGCAGGTCCACACGCCCGTTCTGGCCGGCATACAAGGCAAGCTTCTCGACTTCACTGAGCGTCACTGCCTGATCCGCGCCAAGCTGGCCACTCAGCCATTCCAGCGCATCCTGGTCCACCGCGATCTTGAACTCGGACAGCGTGCTCCGGATTGTCTGCTCAAGCGCGCGGCCCGCCACTGGATAGCAGGCGATCGCCACGGCATCGGCCGCACGCTCGATCAGGGTCCGCAGCTTCCCCCGCGCGGCAAGGCCGGGGGCCTCCAGCACCAGGAACCCCTGTCCCCGGCCGCCCAGCGCCGTCTGCACCGCGACTGTGGCGGCATCGGTCGCGTCACGGACCCGCACCACCCGCCGTCCGCCGGTCAGCGAGAGGGATGCCATCTCGTCTGCGATCAACGAGAACGAGTCCCGCTCCAGTTCGACAACGCGAAATGGATCGTCAATCGCCCCCGCCACCGCCCGCACCAGACGCGTCGCGCGGTCACGGATCAGGCCGACATCATCGCCATGCAGCAGCACCGCGCGGGCCGTGCCGGGATCGCGCAGGAAAGCCTCGATCCGGCGCGCTTCCAGCTTCATCGCGGCCGAGTGTCCTGCCGCCGACGTTCGCCGCAGCTTACGGCGGATGAAGGGGATAAGCAGGTCACTGAAAACAAAGAGAGAGTGTCCTGAAGCCGAGGCTCGCCGCCTATGGCAAACCTCGGCTTCAGGACACGAGCTCTTGCCATCGGTCTATCCGGCCACGACGAAATTGACGATCCGGCCCGGCACATAGACGCGCTTGACGATCCGGCGCCCTTCCAACAGGCCGGCCACGTGCGCCTCGTTGGCCGCGGCCGCCAACACGCTTGCCTCGTCGGCATGCGGCGCCACCTCGATCGTGCCGCGCAGCTTGCCCATGACTTGCACGGCGATCGTCACGGTTTCGGCCACCGCCAGCTCGGCATTCGCCTCCGGCCAGGGCAGATCCGCCACCAGCTGCCGCGAGCCGGGATGCAGACGCGCGTGAATCTCCTCGGCCAAATGTGGCATCATCGGCGAGATCAGCCGCGCTGTCGTCTCCAATGCCTCGAACAGGGCCCGGTTCAGCCCGGCGTCGTCGCTCCCGGCCGCTGCCTTCTCGGCATCCGTGATCGCATTGGCCAGCTCATAGATGCGGGCCACCGCGACGTTGAACGCAAACCCCTCCAACGCCTCCGTCACCGCCAGGATCGAATGATGGGTTGCCCGGCGCAGGCTTCGCGCCGCCGGCGAGAGTGGGCTTGTTGTGAACGAATCAAGAACACGCCCGGCTGCCGCCGTTTCGCCCAGGCCTTCCACCAGTCGGAACAGCCGCTGGGTGAACCGGTACGCCCCGACCACGCCGGCTTCCGTCCACTCCATGTCGCGTTCAGGCGGGTTGTCCGACAGGATGAACCAGCGGGCCGTGTCCGCCCCGAACCGCGCGATGATCTCACCGGGATCAACAGTGTTGCGCTTCGACTTGGACATCGCCTCGACGCGGCCGACCGTCACCGCCTCGCCGGTTTCGCCATGCACGACCGTGCCGTCCGGGCGCTTCTCGATCTCCTCCGGATACAGCCACCGGCCGTCGGTTCCGCGATAGCTCTCGTGGGTCACCATCCCTTGCGTGAACAGGCCCAGGAACGGCTCCTCCACGCAGACATGCCCGGTCTCCTTCATCGCGCGGGTAAAGAAGCGCGAATACAGCAGGTGCAGGATCGCATGTTCGATGCCGCCGATATACTGATCGACCGGCATCCAATGATCCACCGCCGGGCGCAGCACCGGCGCGTGCGCCTGCGGGCTGCAGAACCGGGCAAAATACCACGAGCTGTCCACGAACGTGTCGCAGGTATCGGTCTCGCGTCGTGCCGGCTTGCCGCAGGACGGGCAGGCCACGTGCTTCCAGGTCGGGTGGTGGTCCAGCGGGTTGCCGGGCTTGTCGAACGTCACGTCCTCCGGCAGGCACACCGGCAACTGCTCGTCGGGCACGGGCACCACACCGCAGCCGTCGCAATGGACCACGGGAATCGGGCAGCCCCAGTAGCGTTGGCGGCTCACGCCCCAGTCACGCAGACGCCAGTTCACCACGCCTTCGCCCGCGCCCAACCGCTCCAGCGCCGCGATCGCCGCCGACTTCGCCGCGTCGGGCGCCTGCAACCCGTTCAGGAAGCCCGAGTTGATGATCGCCCCGGTGCCGTCATGCGCCTTGTCGCCGATACTGAATGCGGCCGGATCCTCGCCCGGCGGCAGCACCACCGGAACGACAGGAAGGCCGTATTTCCGGGCGAACTCCAGGTCGCGCTGATCATGCGCGGGGCAGCCGAAGATCGCGCCCGTGCCGTATTCCATCAGCACGAAATTGGCGATCCACACCGGATAGGTGGCGCCTTCGATGAACGGATGCGCCACCCGCAGGCCGGTGTCGTAGCCTTTCTTCTCCATCGCCTCGATCACGGCCTCGCTGGTGCCCATGCGCCGGCATTCGGCAACAAAGGCCGCAGCGCCAGGGTCGCGCGCCCCCGCCGCCGCGGCAAGCGGATGCTCGGGCGCGATCGCCAGGAACGACATGCCGAACAACGTGTCCGGTCGGGTGGTATAGACCTCGACCTCGCGGATCGGTCCGGCCGCGCTCTCTGCGGGCGACGTCAGCGCGAAGCGCAGCTTCGCCCCCTCGCTGCGGCCGATCCAGTTCGCCTGCATCAGCCGCACGCGCTCCGGCCAGCGGTCCAGCCGGTCGAGTGCCGACAACAGCTCCGGCGCGTATTTCGTGATCTTGAAGAACCACTGGGACAGCTGCTTCTTCTCGACCAGCGCGCCCGACCGCCAGCCGCGCCCGTCGATCACCTGCTCATTGGCCAGAACGGTGCCGTCAACCGGATCCCAGTTAACCCAGCTTTCCCGCCGCTCCACCAGGCCCGCGCGCATGAAATCCAGGAACAGCTTCTGCTGGTGGCCGTAATAGGCGGGATCGCAGGTCGCGAACTCGCGCCGCCAGTCCAGCGACAGGCCCATGCGCTGCAGCTCCGCGCGCATGTTGGCGATGTTCTCCCAGGTCCATTTGGCGGGATGGATGCCGCGCTCGCGCGCCGCGTTCTCCGCCGGCAGCCCGAATGCGTCCCAGCCCATCGGGTGCAGCACGGAAAATCCGCGCGCCCGTTTGTAGCGGGCCACGACGTCGCCCAGCGTGTAGTTGCGCACATGCCCCATGTGGATCTTCCCGCTGGGATACGGGAACATCTCAAGGACGTAGTATTTCGGCTTGCCGTCGGTCGGCACGTCCTCCACGCGGAAGCAGTTGCGCTCCGCCCAGGCTTGCTGCCAGCGCGGCTCGGCGGCGCCGAAATCGTATCGCGGCTCGGCCGGCGTCGTGGCGGCGCGCGGCGCGGCCGCGACAGGCGTGTCGGTGGTGGGGATGTTCATCAGGCTCTCGGGGCGCATTTTGACGGAAACGGCGGGATGCCTGTATCCGTCAGATCAGCGCCAACGGCAACCCGCGACAACGCCGGCCCCTCTCGACGCAGGCCCGATCGGCCCGCGCCGCCCGAATCACGTGAAGGCTGCGGCCCCCCGGCGGAAGCGCCGGGATCAGCCGCCGGCGGACTGCGCCCGCAATTCGCGGGCCCGCGCCAGCACCTTGTTCTCGATTTCCGACACCACACCGGGGCTGACCGGCGCATCGACCCACTGCCCGCCCTGCAGCACCTGGCGGAAGATCGACACCTTCACGCCGTCGGCACGCAACTGCCGGCCCAGGATGTATGCGGTCGCCTTGAAGCGCTCGCCGCTGCTGGCCGGCTGGTACCAATCGGTGATGATCACCCCGCCGAACGGGTCGGCGGATGCCAGCGGCATGAACGACAGCGTGTCCAGAGTGCCGCGCCACAGATACGCGTTCACGCCCAGCGCGCCGCCCTGGTCCTGCTGCCCGCTGTTCTTCTGGCCAATCGAGAACAGGCCAGCATCGCCGAAGGCCACCCCGCGCGCCGCGCCGGAATAGCGCGGATCGTTGTATTCGTCGTCCTGCACGGGGCGGGAGTTGGCGCAGGCCGACAGCACCACCATGGCGGCGAGCAGAGCATACGCGGGACGCAAGCTGGAGATCATGTTGAGCCTGTTCAAGCCTGTGCGAAGAAGGCGCCTGTCGTGGGTGGAACCTTTAGCCGAGCCCCGAGGCTACGCCAAGTACTACCCGATGCCAGAGAGCATCGCCCGGCACAACCGGAAATGAAAAGGCGGCGGGGAAGATCCCCGCCGCCCGTTCAGGCCTTGGATAAGACTGGGTCTTACCAGTTCATCAGGGTGCCGACGCCGAAAGCCTGCGCCTGCACATTGTTGCGGACATTCGTGCCGGTCGCGCCGGTGCCGAAGTCGAAGCCGCTCTCGTGACGCTGGCCGTAGATGTAGGAGGCGAACAGCGACACGCCCGGGGTCAGCTGATACGTCGCGCCGACGGCCACGCCGGATTCGTTACGCATCCCGGTGGTCGCGGCGGTGCTGCCGCCCGTGTAGCTCCTGAAGTAGTGCGAGCCGACCGTGATCGCCCCGGTCTGGTACTGGGCACCCGCGATCCACGCCGTGGCGTTCGGCTGGCCGACCGGCTTCAGGCCGAAGCCGCTGCCATTGTACGAACCGTTCTGGACGTTACCGCCGAAGCTGAAGCCGGCATAGCGGATGGTCGCACCGAGGTTCAGGATGTCCTGGTTCTTGAAGTTGGTGGCAACGATGCCGCCGTTCTTCACGTAGCCAGCACCGATGTAGCCACCGGCAACCTGCACGCCGACGCCGCTGAACGTGCCGCGATAGCGGATCTGGGCCTCGATCATGTTGGTCTTGCGGCCGATGTCGCTGGCGAGGACCGACGAGGACTGACGATCGCACCCGCCGGCGCCGGTGGTGCAGCCGCCGCCGTTGTTTTCCAGCGCCGAGGTGTTCGGCGCGTAGCTGACGCCGAAGTCAAAGCCGTAGAACGACGGCGACAGATAGACGACCTTGTTGCTGCCGTACAGCGCGCTCTGGCTCGGGAACGGATAGCCCGGGGCGGCGTTGCCGGGGATGAAGCCGGGCATGTCGCCGTTCCAGCCGCCGTCGTCGAAGCCTTCGAACGTGCCCGTCAGGAACAGGGTGGCGGGGCCGTCGGTCTGGCCGAAACGGAACGTGCCGAGCTGGTCGCTGCCGATATAGCCGGTGGCGCGGCGAACGTACAGCGTGCTGGCGGTGGTGTTGCCGCCGACGCTGGCGCCGACCGGCGAGGCGTAGTTCTGGCGGAACTCAAGCAGCGCGCCATACTTCATGCCGTTCTGCAGCACGCCCTCGAAGCCGGGGTACAGACGGACATAGCCCTGCATGGACTGCGGGGCGAGCTTGCCGCCGCCGAAATTGTCCAGGCTGCTGCTGGCAACGCCGGCATACCACACGAAGCGGCCGTTCAGGCGGACGGTCAGGGTGCCAGGCGTCGTCGTTGCGGCGGGAACGGTCGCCAGATAGGCCGCATCGGCCATTCCGGTCGACAGACCCAGCGCAGCGAAGCTGGCCAACATTAGCTTACGCATGAAAGTCTCCTTGCATGCCGGAAAACCGGCGACGTACCAGATCCCGCCTCCTGTCCCATGGAATGCTCTGTCGTTCCTCTAACAGAAGCATTCCCATGGGATGAGGCAGCCGGATCGGGCGCGGATATTGGCGGCCGTCGCACGGGCCGGCAATCGCCAGAACGTGAGCGGCATGGCAATTCCGAAACACTGTGGCGTAATCGCCACAGTCCTTCTCTATTCGTTATGAAATGGAGTGGCGGGGTTTCGGCTTCCCGGCCGGCGCGCCGATGGACCGTGATGCCGGAGCGCCTGGCGCTCGGGGGATACCCGTCGAGCGGGTCGCGCATCTTGCGGCGAACTCGGGGCGCAACCCGCCCCGGTCAGATCCGCCGTATCGGCGATGCGCCCTGCCTGAAATGAAAAGGCGGCGGGGAAGATCCCCGCCGCCCGTTCAGGCCTTGGATGCGACTGGGTCTTACCAGTTCATCAAGGTGCCGACCGCGAAGGCCTGGCCCTGCACGTTGTTGTGGGCAGAGCCGGGCAGGCCGGTGGCGAAGTCCAAGCCGGTCTCGTGGCGGTTGCCGTAGATGTAGGAGGCGAACAGCGACACGCCCGGGGTCAGCTGATAGGTGCTGCCGACGGCCACGCCGCCTTCGTTGCGCATGCCGGTGGTCGAGGCAGCGCTACCGCCGGTGTAGTTCTTGAAGTAGTGCGCGCCGACCGTGATCGGCCCGGTCTGGTACTGGGCGCCCGCGATCCACGCCGTCGCATTCGGCAGGCCGGCTTGCTTCGCACCGAACGAGCCGCCGTTGTACGACCCGGTCTGCGCGTTGCCGCCGAAGCTGAAGCCGCCGAAGCTGATGGTCGCGCCGAGGTTCAGGATGTCCTGGTGCTTGAACTGGCCAACCAGGGGGTTGCCGCCGTTCTGGACGACGCCGGCGCCGATATAGCCGCCGGCGACCGCGAGGCCGACACCGCTGAACGTACCGCGATAGCGGACCTGCGCTTCGACCATGTTGGTGCGACGGCCGATGTCGCTGGCAGCGAGCGATGAGGTCTGACGATCACACCCGCCGGCCAGGCCGCCGGTGGCGCACCCGCCGCCATTGTTCTGCAGCGCCGAGGTATTCGGCGCATAGCTGACGCCGAAGTCGAAGCCGTAGAACGACGGCGACAGGTAGACGACCTTGTCGCTGCCGTACAGCGCGCTCTGGCTGGGGAACGGATAGGCCGGCTGCGCGTTGCCGGGGAGGAAGGCCGGCAAGTCGCCGTTCCAGCCACCGTCGTCGAAGCCTTCGAACGTGCCCGTCAGGAACAGGGTGGCGGGACCGTCGGTCTGGCCGAAGCGGAACGTGCCGAGCTGGTCGCTGCCGATGTAGCCGGTGGCGCGGCGAACGAACAGCGTGCTTTGCGTGGTGTTGCCGCCGACGCTGGCGCCGACCGGCGAGGCGAAGTTCTGGCGGAACTCAAGCAGCGCGCCATACTTCATGCCGTTCTGCAGCACGCCCTCGAAGCCGGGGTACAGACGGATATAGCCCTGCATTGTCTGCGGCGCGAGCTTGCCACCGTTGACATTGTCCAGGCTGCTGCCGGCGACACCGGCATACCACACGAAGCGGCCGTTCAAGCGGACGGTTAGCGTTCCAGGCGTCGTCGTCGCGGCAGGCACGGTGGACAGATACGCCGCCTCCGCCATTCCGCTCGACAGGCCCAGTGCCGCCATACTGGCCAGCAGGAGCTTGCGCATTTGATCCTCCAAAAATCATCGGACGTAACGTCACCGGGCAAGCCGGCGGACTTAGCAGGCCCCGCCCCGTCTCCGACCTGATGCTTCGTCACCGCCGATGCATTCCGTAACGGGTGGGGGCAGCCAGACCGTGACGAATTATTGGCCCCCGGCGCGTCAGCCCGCAATCGTCAGAACGGGGATGACATGGCATTTCCGAAACAGTGTGCTACATTTGCCACAGACACGTTACCGATGGCATGTACTGCCGTGGCGTTGGAGGTCGGTAGATCGAACCCACGGCCTCTCCCGAGGACCCCGACGGCACGATCGCTCTCTGTTTCGTGAGCCACGTTCATCGGCTCGCCATCACGAAACCGCGAGTACTTGCAGAGGACTCAAGTTCCGGGATTTCATTCCCAACTCTACCTGTCCGCTTTCGGTCAAAACCCTTCGGCAACGATGCTGCCAAGCCACATGGGCAGGCCAAGGCGTTTACACATCATGTGTCATATTTCGCCTTTATGCGCTTTTTTGTAACACACCCCCGGCCCTTTTCGGCAGGGCGAGCCTATGTTCGTTGGTTCAACGCACCGATTGCGCCGGCGCCGGCGCATCGTCCGCGACCCAGGCGGCGCACCGTGCCGCCGTCGATCCCGCCCAGGGCGGCAACGGCAAAGCGTGCCCGGCCCGCGAGGGCGCTCCAACGCAGCGGCCCCAGCGCCGCCGCCCCGGGATGACTCGCCGTGGCGAAGGCCGGCGACAGGAACACAAGATCCGCCTTCGCGCGGGCCGCCCGCCGCAGTTCCACCCTGTCATGCGCCGAGCTGGTCACGATCGGCCATGCGCGCGGCATGCCCGGCAGATGCCGCCCGCCGCGCAGGTGCAGCCCGGCCTGCAACGCCGCCGCCAGCCGCCAGTCGCCCGCCACGACCAGCACCAACCGGCGCTGCCGGCAGATCGCCGCCAGCCGCCGCCCGAGCGCCGCGCGCCCGGCATCGCCATCGTGGCGCAGCACCACCCCGCACAACCCGCGCGGCAGCCGGGCCACCGCGGGGCAGGGGTCCGGCAGGCGCCGCTCATCGGTGAACAGCCACAGCGGCGGCAGTGCCGCGCCCCCGCCCTGCAGGCGATGCCGCTGTCTTGCCTTGACCGAACGCGCCCAGGCGACAAGCCTATGGTCCATGAACATCCCTCTTGCCGCCGCTCCGCACGCCGTTCCAGCCGAAGCCGACGCCTATAAGCACGTCGCCGGCAATCTTCGCACAGTCCTGGACCGCATCGCCGCCGCCGCCCGGCGCGCGGGCCGGCGGCCGGAGGAGGTCACGCTGGTCGCGGTTTCCAAGACCCACCCGGCCGCAGCCGTCCAGGCCGCACTGGCCGCGGGCCAGCTCCATTTCGGCGAGAACCGCGTGCAGGAGGCGGCCCAGAAATTCCCTGCCCTGCGCGCCGCCCATCCGTCGCTGCGCCTGCACATCATCGGGGGCCTGCAGACCAACAAGGCACGCGACGCCGTGCGCATCGCCGACGTGATCGAGAGCCTGGACCGGCCCCGCCTGGCCGACGCCATCGCCGACGCCATCCAGAAGGAAGGCCGCGCGCCCGCGCTGCTGATCCAGGTGAATGTCGGCGACGAGGCGCAGAAATCCGGCATCTCCCGCGCCGACACCGACCGTTTCGTCGAGGCCTGCCGCGGCCGCTTCGGTGCCGCCCTGGCCGGGCTGATGTGCATTCCCCCCGCCGACGCCGACCCGGCCCCGCACTTCGCCTGGCTGGCCGGGTGCGCGGCACGGCACGGCCTGCCGGTCGTCTCGATGGGCATGTCCGGCGATTTCGAGACAGCGATCGCCCACGGCGCCACCCATGTACGCGTCGGCACCGCCGTGTTCGGTGCGCGCGGCTGACCGGAAGGGGGCGGCTCGCCCCGGCCGCTTTACTTGCGCGCCGCAACACCGCGGCGTATCGGGCGAATCTGACGCGGCAGAGGTTGGCGGTGATAGAAAGCTGGGCAAGGCGAACCCTGGGCACTGCGGGCCAGTGTCATGCAACGCGGTCTTATGCAACTCCGGGCCATGAGCGCCCGGCCGGGAGCGGGTCATGACGGTTGCGACAGCCGGTGTCGTCGGCACCGCCCGCCCGGGCGTCCGGGTGGCCACCCTGCTGGGTGTCCTCGGGGTGGTCTACGGCGATATCGGCACCAGCCCGCTCTACGCCTTCAAGGCCGCCCTGGAACATTTCAAGGACGGGGGCGTTCACGACTGGGAGGTGCTGGGCCTGCTGTCGCTGATCTTCTGGGCGCTGGTGCTGGTGGTCACGGTGAAATACGTGCTGTTGGTGATGCGTGCCGACAATCGCGGCGAGGGCGGCATCCTGGCGCTGATGGTGCTGGCCCAGCGCGGCGTCACCGGCGCGCGCATGCGCAGCGTCCTGGCGCTGGTCGGCATCGGCGGCGCCTGCCTGTTCTTCGGCGATGGCGCGATCACGCCGGCGATCTCCGTGCTGTCGGCGGTCGAGGGGCTGGAAATCGTGACGCCGAGCCTGCAGGAGTTCGTGCTGCCGCTGTCCGCCGTGATCATTGTCGGACTGTTCGTCATCCAGTGGCGCGGCACCGGCAGGGTCGGCAGCCTGTTCGGGCCGGTCATGGCGGTGTGGTTCTGCGTGATCGGCCTGCTCGGCCTGATCCAGGTCGTGCAGAAGCCCTACGTGCTGCTGGCGATGTCGCCCAGCTACGCCATCGAAGTGATGGTCCACGACAAATGGGTGGCCTTCGTCGCCCTTGGCGCGGTGGTCCTGGCGGTGACCGGCGCCGAGGCCCTGTATGCCGACATGGGCCATTTCGGCGCCCGGCCGATCCGCCAGGCCTGGCTGCTGTTCGTGCTGCCGTGCCTGGTGCTGAACTATTTCGGCCAGGGCGCGCTGGTGCTGGCCGACGCGAAGGCGGTCGAGAACCCGTTCTTCCTGCTCGCTCCCGCCTGGCTGCGCCTGCCTTTGGTGTTCCTGGCCACCGCGGCGACGGTGATCGCCAGCCAGGCGCTGATCTCCGGCGCCTACTCGGTGGCCCGGCAATGCGTGCAGCTCGGCTTCCTGCCGCGACTCACCGTGCGCCACACCAGCGCCACCGAGGAAGGCCAGATCTACGTCCCGCAGGTGAACACCGCCCTGATGATCGGCGTGCTGATCCTGGTCTTCGCCTTCCGCACCAGCGATGCGCTCGCCGCGGCATACGGCATCGCCGTCACCGGCACCTTCATCTGCACCTGTGTCCTGGCCATCGTGGTGTTCCGGCGCCAGTTCCACTGGTCGCGCACGGCGACTCTCGCCGCCTTCGGCGGCTTCTTCGTCATCGATGGGGTCTTCTTCGCCGCCAACGCGCTGAAAGTGCCGGAAGGCGGCTGGGTGCCGCTGGTGCTGGGGCTGGCGCTCATGGGGCTGATGACGTCGTGGAAGCGCGGCCGCGACCTGCTGTTCGACCGCTGGAAGCAGGACAGCCTGCCGCTGGCCTCGTTCCTGGTCAGGCTGCCGCAGTCGCGCACCATCCGCGTGCCGGGGATGGCGATCTTCCTGACCGGCAATCCCGACTACGTGCCCGGCGCGCTGCTGCACAACCTGAAGCACAACAAGGTGCTGCACGAGCGCGTGCTGTTCGTGACCGTGCAGAACCAGGACGTGCCCGAGGTGCCCACCGAGGAGCGCGCGACGGTCAACGAGTTGGCGCCGGGCATCCATCGCGTGGTCATCCGCTACGGCTTCATGGAAAGCCCGAACCTGCCGCGCGACCTCGCCGCCCTGCGCACCGAAGGCGTGAGTTTCGAGCCGATGCAGGCCAGCTATTTCCTCGGCCGCGAAACCCTGGTGCCGGCCAGCGTGCCGAAATTGCCGGTCTGGCGGCTATGGCTGTTCCTGGTGATGGCGCGCAACGCCGTCCCGGCGACCGAGTTCTTCCGCATCCCCAGCGACCGGGTGGTCGAGCTGGGCGCACGCGTGGCGATCTGAGGGAACGCAGCGAATGGCACGGGTGGTCATGTTGCTTGCCTTCGCCCCAGGCCTGCCGGAAGGCGACCTGTCCGACCGGCTGGAATTGTCGGTGCCGCTGACACCGCAGGGGCACCTGGACGAGAGCACCGCCGATCTGCCGCCCTGGAGCGTTTGCCGCACCGAGCCCGACGGACGCCGGCAGGCGGCGGAGCTGTTGCGCGAAGGGGAAAGCTGGGTGCTGCGCCGGACCGACGTTCAGGATGCGCCGCTGTGGAATTTCGAGAGCCAGGTGCTGCGCCCCGGCGAATACGTCACGCTGCGCCGCCCGACCGGGGACGAGCTGGTCTTCCGCATCGTCGACGTGCAGGACGACTGATACCAACGGCCCTTGACGATGACCCTTCCATCGTCAAGGGCCGTTGGTATCGCGCGCCGATCCGCTTGCGGCACGCAAGCGCGTGCCTGTCGCGGGCTTGGTGGGCGGCGGCGCGCAAAATAACGACTCGTACCAGCGGTCATTATTCATGGCCGCTGGTATGACGCAATTCCGGGGCGGATCGGGCGGGCTGCCCGATACCGCTCCAGCCGGCTGCTACGGCTTGGTCATGTGTTGCATGTGCTGCATGTCGTGGTCCATCGCCTCGGGACCGGATGCGCCGGCCTTGCCGACCGTCACCGTCGCGGTCACCGGTGCGGCCTTCTCGAAGGTCAGCGTGATCGGGAAGCTGTCGCCGGGCTTGAGCTGCCGCTTCAGGTCCATCAACATGATGTGGTAGCTGCCGGGCTTCAGCTCGACCGGCTTGCCGGCTTCCAGCGGCAGGACCGGCACCGCCCGCATCTTCATTATGCCCTGGTCGTTGACCGTCTCGTGCAGTTCCGCCGTCGCTGCCACGGGCGAAGCCACGGACACCAGCCGATCGGGACCCCCGCTGTCGATCAGGGTCAGGAACACGCCGCCAACCTTGGCACTCGGCGCGGTGGCGCGGGCCCAGGCATTCTGCACCTGCATGGTGGACGCCTGGGCCAGCGCGGGGCCGGCCATCAGCAGGGTGGCAGCAAGAACGATATGTCGCATCATGGTTCCTCTCCGTATCGCATATCAGTGATGGTGGTGGCCGGCGGCCGGTGGTGCCGCGGCCGTTGTGGTCGCCAGACGCTCGATCGCCGCCGCGATGGCGCGTCCATCGAGGCCGGGGTCCAGGCGCTGGCGCAGCCAGCCGGCGCCATCGACCAGGAAGGCGGCGCCGCGCTGCGCCTGCGGTTCCAGGCCGGCCACGATGGCGTAGGCATCGCGGACCTCCCGCCCCGCGGCCACGCACGCCCCGGCAGGCGGCTTGCCGTCGTCGAGGAAGATGGTGGCGACTCCTTCGGTCGGCGCCGGCGGTCCGATCACAATGACAACCGGCTGGCCGCGCAAATCGTCCGAAGCAAGATTGCGCCCGTCGCCGCAGACCGCTTGCAGCGCCGGCGCCGGAATCGGCCGAGTCCACGTGCCGTCGTGGCGTATCGCCCGTCCCGCATTGTTGGCCCGGACGAAATCGATCAGCGCCCAGCGTGCGTCGGCGTCGAGCCGGTCGGCAAAGCCGGGCATGGACAGGCCGCCGCGAGGGGACTCGATGCCATGCGTCAGCCACCAGTACATCTCGCCGTCCGGATGGTCCCAGAGATGTTCGGCGGTGAGGTCGGCTGGCGGGATGTCCAGGCCTTTCGCCAGCACCCCGTCGCCACGTCCGTGCGCGCCGTGGCAGGCGGCGCAATGGTGCGCGAACAGGCCGGCGCCCCGCGCGATGCCCACGGCGGCGAAGCCGGTGGGCGAGGTGTAGAAGCTGGTCGGCGTCGCCGGCACCAGCAGCAGGTCCAGATGGGGCGCGGCGGCCATGGTGATCGCCGCCGCGACGGCCAAAGCGGGCCAGCGCAGCCGGCGCGCGCACGCGGCCAGCACCAGGATCGCGCCGACCGCGCACAGCGCCAGCAGCGCGCCGACGACTTCACGGCGAAGATCGGGATCCTGCATCGCGACCAGGCTTGGCTGCCGCGAGAACGGCCAGTCCGGCTGCTCGTGGGCGCCGGGGGGCAATCCGGTCATCGCCGCCGCCGCCGCCACCACGCACAGGCCGAGAATGAGTTCGGCGGCGATGCTGGCGCGCAGCCGGCGAACGGCGGAGTCCGCCTGCGCCACCGCCGGGGTCAGCACGAAGCGGTTGACCGCGGCCAGTCCCAGCATCGCAAGGAACAACCCGGTCTTGGCCAGCGCACTCCAGCCATAGGGCGTGCCGACCAGACCGGCCGCGCCGCCGGCCAGGACCGCGCCCTGCTCCACCGCCGTCGCGGCGATGACGACGACTGCCGCGATCCCCAGCCATGAAAATCGCTGCGCCACCAAGGCGGGCGTCGGTCCGCGCAGGGCGAGCCACAGCGGCACCAGGCCACCGAGCCAGGCCGCCGCCGCCAGCAGGTGCAGCGCCAGCGATGCGACCAGAACCGGGTCCTCGCTGGCGGCCGCGTGCCCGACCGTCGCCTGCAACGCAACGGCGGCCATCGCGCAAACCAAGCCCGCCAGCAACCGCAGCCGTCGCGCGCCCGAGCCGGCCAGCAACACGGCCGCAACCAGCAACCCGAGCCGCAGCAGCAACATTCGGCCGAACCGCGTTTGCAGCGTTGCCGGCACCAGCGCCGCCAGCGTGCCCGCGACATCGGATGCGCCGGCCAGCGCCCCGGCCTGCAACGCCAGCCACGCAGCACCGGCGATCGAGGCTACGGCCAGGCTCGGCCGCAGCACACGCGCCAGGGCGAGGGGGCCGATCAGCAGCCGGAAGGCAAGTGCCCCGGCCAGCGACATCGTCGCCGCCAGGTGCACCGCCCGCACGGCCGCCAACAGGGCGTCCGCGGCACTCATGTCAGCGAACGCCGGTCACCTCACGGCGCCACGGTGAAGGTGTACCGCCCCTCGGTCCGGTGCGTATCGACCGAGGTCGCCTGCCAGATCACGGTGTAGACGCCGGCCCCCAGCTTCGGCACCCCCACCACCATCCGCTTGGCGTCGCCGGGCGCCAGGTGCATGTCGCCGGCATCGACGCGCTTGCCGTTGGCGTCCTGGACTTGCAGGGCCGAGAACCGAGGCTCGAGCGCCTCGCTGAAGGTGCACTCCACCGCATCCGGCGCGGTGGCGACCGTGCTGCCGGCGGCAGGGGTGGCGCTGCGCAGATGCGCATGCGCGAAGGCGGGGGAAATCAGGGCGGGAGAAAGGCTGACGGCCGCGATCAACGCGGCTTGGACGAACAGGCGATGCATGGAACGCTCCACAGGATCGGCACGTGCGCGCCCGGTCGGAACCGGCGCGGCGCACGCAGGAAGTCGGACGAGGAGTCTGGCTTCAGCCGAAAAGGGGCGGGGCGCGCGATGCGTAGGCAAGCCGGATCGTGCCGGTCGGAACCGGCGCGGGCAGGCGCATGACCGACGCCACGGCAACGAATGGCTGCCACAATGCCGACCCAGGCTCCGGCGGCAGGAAGACCACCGCCCCGAGCTGGCACAGCGCGCAATGCTCATGCTGGTGCTTCGTGGCCGGCTGCGGCGCGCCGTCGGGCTCGTCGCCGCCGGCATGGCAGATGCTGCCCAAGGCAAACAGCGGATCGACAGGCCCCGCGAAAGCGGACGCCTGCGGCACGGTCACCTGCAGCAACAGGCCCAGCGCCACCACCATCGCGATGGGCAGGCGCAGCCATGGAAAACGGGACCGTACGAGCCGCATGACCGCAACCTACAGGATGCAAGCCGGTGAGCGGGGTGGTGGAGCCAAGCGGGATCGAACCGCTGACCTCCTGAATGCCATTCAGGCGCTCTCCCAGCTGAGCTATGGCCCCACGCAGACCCGTCATCTTCGCCCTGGCTGCGAAGAGGGGCGCATATAGCCCTCCCGAGGCGCCATGATCAAGGCCCGGAATCGCAGGATCCACATGACCCCGACCGCATGGCACCCATTCGACGAAACCGCCGCCGCCAGCACCCTCGCCACGTTCATCGAATGGCTACGCGCCAGCGGCCGCCTGGCGGATGCCGATCCCGCGTCCGTCGACACCTGGCGCCGGGCAGACCCGGCCGGATTCGGCGCCGCGATCGCCGCGTTCGCCGGGCTGGACCCGGATCGAAGCCCAGCCGCCAACCTGCTTCGATTCACCGGGGCGCGTGAGGCCCTGGTGCTGCACCATGCCGGTCAGCGGCGGGTCTGGTCCCGCGATGCCCTGCATTCCGGCACGCCTCCCCTGCCCGCATGTATCGCGGACAGGCTGCGCGCCCTCTCCTGGCCCGCCCTTCTCGATCTCGCCGCCGGCCACCTGCTGGACGCCAACACCCGCCCCGATGACCGGCTGCTGTGGACCGGCGGTGCCGCCGACCCATGGCCCTTCGGCGCCCTGATCGTCGGCGCCACCGTCATCCTGGCCGGCGACAGCCCACTCGATCCGCGCGCCCTCGCCGCCGCGGAGCGCGCAATGCTGCTCAGGCCGCGATCTTCAGATCCGGATGCAGGCTGAACGCCGCCTCGGTGCAGCCGCGCAGCTCGTCGATCGTCACTCCCGGCGCCACCTCCAGCAGCGTGACGCCACCGCCCTTGCGATCGACCGAGAACACGCCGAGATCGGTCACCACCATGTCCACCACGCCCGCGCCGGTCAGCGGCAGGGTGCAGTGCTTCAGCAGCTTCGGCTTGCCGCCGGCGGTGTGTTCCATCAGCACCACCACGCGCCGCACGCCGGCCACCAGGTCCATCGCGCCGCCCATCCCCTTCACCATCTTGCCGGGGATCATCCAGTTGGCGAGGTCGCCGTTCTCGGCCACCTGCAGCGCGCCCAGGATCGACAGGTCGATATGCCCGCCGCGCACCATGGCGAAGCTGGCCGCGCTGTCGAAGAAGCTCGTCGTCGGCAGCTCCGTCACCGTCTGCTTGCCGGCGTTGATGAGGTCCGGGTCTTCCTCGCCTTCCCATGGGAACGGGCCCATGCCGAGCATGCCGTTCTCGCTGTGCAGCTGCACCGTGATCCCCTCGGGGATGTGGTTGGCCACCAGCGTGGGAATGCCGATGCCGAGATTGACGTAGAAGCCGTCGTGAATCTCCCGCGCCGCGCGGGCCGCCATTTCGTCACGAGTCCAGGCCATGTCCGCTCTCCTGTCTCAGGCCGCGACGCGCTTGCGCACGGTCCGCTGCTCGATCCGCTTGTGCACGTTCACCAGCGGCACGATGCGTTTGACGAAGATGCCAGGGGTGATGATGTGGTCGGGATCGATCTCGCCGGCATCCACCACGATCTCCACCTCGGCCACCGTCACCTCGGCCGCGGTCGCCATGACCGGGTTGAAGTTCCGCGCCGTCTTTCGGTACACAAGATTGCCTTCGGTGTCGGATTTCCACGCGTGCACGATGGCGAGGTCGGCGCGCAGGCCGGTCTCCATCACGTAGTCCTGCCCGCCGAAGCCGCGCACCTCCTTGCCCTCGGCGATCTGGGTGCCGACGCCGGTGCGGGTGAAGAAGGCCGGGATGCCGGCGCCGCCGGCGCGGATGCGCTCGGCCAGGGTGCCTTGCGGGTTGAACTCGATCTCCAGCTCGCCGGCCAGATACTGCCGGGCGAAAGTCGCGTTCTCGCCAACATAAGAACTGATCATCTTGCGGATCTGGCGCGTCTGCAGCAGCAGGCCAAGACCCGCATCGTCGATGCCCGCGTTGTTGCTGACCACCGTGAGGTCCTTCACCCCGGACTGCCTGATCGCCTCGATCAAGGCCGTGGGAATGCCACACAGGCCGAAGCCACCGGACATGATGGTCATCCCATCGCGCAATACCCCGGCCAACGCCGCCACGGCATCCGGATAGATCTTGTTCACCGCCATCCCGCCCTCCCCATCGAACACTGCATCCTGTGCCACCGGACCGCAGCGCGCGCAAGGAAGGGCGGAGGGCCTTCGGCCCCCCTACACCCCCCGACCAGGGCGCTGCCGTCGTCGCGCAAGCGGCGCGCCGGATAGCCCCGCAAAGGGGCAGAGGCCCCTTTGATCCCGTTACCTTAAGTGGTTTGGGGAAGGGGGGCTTAGGTACTGTCGGAAACCGCTCCTCAGGCTCCCTTCCCCAAACCACTCATGTCTGGGGTTCTAAGGGCTCCGCCCTTAGCGGGATCCAAGGGCGGAGCCCTTGGTCAGGGGGCGCAGGGGGGCCGAAGGCCCTCCGCCCTCACTTGCCTGCCGCCGCGACTTCGGCGCGGATGGCGGCGGCGAGTTCGGGGTTGGCGCGGCGGATCTGGCTGACGCGCAGGGCGGTGGCGGCGCCGGGTGACGGGCTGATTTCCCAGCGTTCGAGGAACAGCAGGTCGGCGGTAGAGGCGTGATCGCGGATTTTCGCCAGCACCCGGCGCAGGGCGACGGTGCAAGGCATGGCAGGATTGTACGGGATTGTCCGAACGGTCATTGCAACTCCCCCTCAAAGGAGCAGGCCGGCGCGGCGCCGGTGGTCTGCCTCTTTTTGCAGGGTATGGTTTACGACCGGTTGCGGGTTCTGTCCCGGCGCCGTCGATGATGTCTCGGTGACATCACGGGCAAGTTACAGTCTGCAATAAACCATCCGCGCCACGGCCGGGGGCGCCCCCGGCCGCGCCGTCCGGAGGTCAGTAGCGGTAGAGGTCGTGCTTGAACGGCCCGTTGACGGGCGCGCCGATATAGTCGGCCTGCGCCTGGGTCAGCCTGGTCAGCTTGGCGCCGACCTTGGCCAGGTGCAGGGCGGCCACCTTCTCGTCCAGGTGCTTCGGCAGCGTGTAGACTTGGCAGGCATATTTGCCCTTCGGCGCGGTCCACAGCTCGATCTGCGCCAGCACCTGGTTGGAGAAGCTGGCCGACATCACGAAGCTCGGGTGGCCGGTGGCGTTGCCCAGGTTCACCAGGCGGCCTTCTGACAGCACGATCAGGCGCTTGTTGTCGGGGAACACCACCTCGTCCACCTGCGGCTTGACGTTGTCCCAGGTGTAGTTGCGCAGCGCGTCGATCTGGATCTCGCTGTCGAAGTGGCCGATGTTGCAGACGATGGCGCGGTGCTTCATCCGGCGCATGTGGTCGATGGTGATGACATCGACGTTGCCGGTGGCGGTCACGAAGATGTCGCCGATGGGGGCGGCGTCTTCCATGGTGGTGACCTGGTAGCCTTCCATCGCCGCCTGCAGCGCGCAGATCGGATCGACTTCGGTGACCATCACGCGGCAGCCGGCGTTGCGCAGCGAGGCGGCCGAGCCCTTGCCGACGTCGCCGAAGCCGTTCACCACGGCGACCTTGCCGGCCATCATCACGTCGGTGCCGCGGCGGATCGCGTCCACCAGCGATTCACGGCAGCCGTAGAGGTTGTCGAACTTCGACTTGGTGACGCTGTCGTTGACGTTGATGGCGGGCACTTTCAGCGTGCCGGCCTTGGCCATTTCCCACAGCCGGTGCACGCCGGTGGTGGTCTCTTCCGACAGGCCGCGGATGTCTTCCAGCAGTTGCGGATACTTGTTGTGCAGCAGCGCGGTCGCGTCGCCGCCGTCGTCCAGGATCAGGTTCGGCGTCCAGCCGTTCGGGCCGCGCACCGTCTGTTCAATGCACCACCAGAACTCGTCCTCGCTCATGCCCTTCCAGGCGAAGACCGGGGTGCCGGAGGCGGCCACGGCGGCGGCGGCGTGGTCCTGGGTCGAGAAGATGTTGCACGACGACCAGCGGACGCTCGCGCCCAGGTGTTCCAGGGTCTGGATCAGCACGGCGGTCTGGATGGTCATGTGCAGGCAGCCGACGATGCGCGCGCCTGCGAGCGGCTTGGTGTTGCCGTATTCCGCACGGATCGCCATCAGGCCGGGCATCTCGTCCTCGGCCATGGAGATTTCCTTCTGACCCCATGCGGCGAGGGAAATGTCCTTCACCTTGAAGTCCTGGGTCGTGGCGGTATCGGGCATGGCAATGGCTCCTGAGGGGTCGCTGGGCGTATATAAGGATATCTGCATGTTCGCAATCCGCGGCGGAAACCACCCCGTATGAAACGAGGGGGCATATGCCCCCTCGTCCGCCAGCCGCACGACTGATCGGGGAACGGCGCCTTTACTTGGCCGGCGCCGCCACTACTCAGGTATTCATGGCGTCGAAGAAGTCCTGGTTGGTCTTGCTGTATTTCAGCTTGTCCAGCAGGAAGTCCATCGCGTCCATGGTGCCCATCGGGTTGAGGATGCGGCGCAGCACCCACATTTTCGAGAGCGTGCCGCGATCCACCAGCAGCTCTTCCTTGCGGGTGCCGGACTTGGTGATGTCGATGGCCGGGAAGGTGCGCTTGTCCGACAGCTTGCGGTCCAGGATGATCTCGGAGTTGCCGGTGCCCTTGAACTCCTCGAAGATCACTTCGTCCATGCGGCTGCCGGTGTCGATCAGCGCAGTCGCGATGATGGTCAGCGAGCCGCCTTCCTCGATGTTGCGGGCGGCGCCGAAGAAGCGCTTCGGCCGCTGCAGGGCGTTCGCGTCCACGCCGCCGGTCAGCACCTTGCCGGAGCTGGGCACCACGGTGTTGTAGGCGCGCGCGAGGCGGGTGATGGAGTCGAGCAGGATCACCACGTCACGCTTGTGCTCGACCAGGCGCTTGGCCTTCTCCAGCACCATCTCGGTCACCTGCACGTGGCGGGTGGCCGGCTCGTCGAAGGTGGAGGCGACGACCTCGCCCTTCACGGTGCGGGCCATGTCCGTCACTTCCTCGGGCCGCTCGTCGATCAGCAGCACGATCAGGAAGGCTTCGGGATGGTTGGCGGAGATCGACTTGGCGATGCTCTGCAGCATCATGGTCTTGCCGGTGCGCGGCGGGGCCACGATCAGGGCGCGCTGGCCCTTGCCGATCGGCGCCACCAGGTCGATCACGCGCGGGATCATGTCGCGCGCGGCGCCCTTGGTCGGCGGCTCGTGGTATTCGACTTCCATCTTCAGCCGCTGGTCGGGATAGAGCGGCGTCAGGTTGTCGAAGTTGATGCGGTGGCGCACCGCTTCCGGCTGCTCGAAGTTGATCGTGTTGACCTTGAGCAGGGCGAAATACCGCTCGCCGTCCTTGGGCGCGCGGATCTGGCCTTCCACCGTGTCGCCGGTGCGCAGGCCGAAGCGGCGGACCTGGCTCGGCGAGACATAGATGTCGTCGGGCCCGGGCAGATAGTTGCTCTCCGGGCTGCGCAGGAACCCGAAGCCGTCCGGCAGGATCTCGAGCGTGCCTTCGCCGTTGATGGCCTGCTCATTCTCCGCGAGGTTCTTCAGGATCGCGAACATCATGTCCTGCTTGCGCAGGCTGGATGCGTTCTCGATCTGCAATGATTCGGCGAAGCTCAGAAGGTCCGCCGGGGATTTAGCCTTGAGTTCGGCGAGGTGCATCAGGTCGCCTCGAAAGAAGCCGGCCACTGGTACAGGCCGGTCATGAGATCGGGACAGGACCAGGCGGCAGAGGGCAATGACGCCCGGTGGCTCGGTCGCCGATCACCTGGTCGATGGGCCAGCAACGTGCTGGATCGATCGGGGGACCGGCACTGTCCCAGGGGGGAGGGGGTCTGCGGAATGCGAGGCCAGGCAACGGAACCGCCGCTGCTCGCTCGTACAAGCTATGCGGGCGGCTCGTGCCCGTCAACCCGCAGATATGCGGAATTCGGCAGGATTCAAGGGCAATTCGCTCCCCCCTGGCCGGACACGACCCGCACCATCTGGGTCTGCGGGTCCGGATGCGGGGTGAAGCCGAAGGCGGCATACAGCCCGTGCGCGTCGCTGGTGGTCAGGGTCCAGCGCCGCACCGTCTGCAACTCGGGATGCGCCAGCACGGCCGCGACCAGCGCCTTGCCGAGCCCACGGCCACGATGCGCCGGCAAAACGAACACGTCGGCCAGATGCGCGCTGGTGGTCAGGTCGGAGACGATGCGCGCGAAACCGGCCTGCGACCCGTCGGGAGCGTACAGGCCGAAGCACAGGCTATGCGCGAGGCTGCGCTCGGTGACGGCCCGCTCGCGGCCCCGGGCCCAATAGCTGTCCTCGGACAGATAGCGGTGGATCACGTCGATATCGAGCCGCGCGGGGTCGTCGCTGACCACGTAGCCGCCGGGAAGGGTCAGGTCGTGCGGCATCAGAACGGCCTCACGATGACCATGACGACGATCACGACCATCAGCAGCGTCGGAACCTCGTTGGCGATGCGATAGAAGCGCTGCGGCCGGGTGTTGCGGTCATCGCGGAAATCGCGCCGCCATTTCGACGCCGCCCCATGGAATCCGGACATGAGAATCACCGCCGTGAGCTTCACATGCCACCAGCCGGCATGCCAGTCGATGATGCCGGGCGTCAGCGCCAACAGGATCCCGAACGCGAAAGTGGCGATCATGGCGGGGTTGATGATCTGCTTCAGCAGGCGCCGCTCCATGACCTTGAAGCGCTCGCTCTCGGCCGATCCGCGCGGCACCGCGCAATGATAGACGTAAAGCCGCGGCAGATAGAGCATGCCGGCCATCCACGCGATCATGCTGATGACGTGGAGGGCCTTGATCCACGGATAGGCCGGCGCCAGGAAATCGAGGGTCACGCGGCCACTCCGTTCGCGGCGGCGATCAGGCCAGGGAGGTCGAACATCGACCGGAACGGCACCGCACCGGCCGCGCGCAGATGCGACCCGTCGGAATGCGGGGCATAGCCGAGGCAATCCATGGCGGCCGCGGCGGCGGCGCGGGCGCCGGGCAGGCTGTCCTCGATCACGACGCAGGCCGCCGGCGGGATGCCCTCTGCGGCAGCGGCGGCCAGGAACAGGTCGGGTTCCGGCTTGCCCCGCCCCACGTCGCGATGGCTGTGCACCCGGCCGGCGACGAGGTCGGAAATGCCCAGGCAGGCGAATTTCGCCCGCATCTCCTCATGCGAGGAGTTCGAGGCCACCCGCCAGGGCAGGCCAAGCGCGGACACGGCCCGCAGTGCCTCGACCGCACCGGCGATCGCGGTGGCCTCGCGGCCCAGCGTGTCCACCATGGTGGACATCAGACCCTGCTTCCAGCCGTCCGGCAGCCTTTGGCCCAGCCTGGCTTCGATCACCGGCACCATGTCGGTGAGCGTCATGCCCAGGAAGTGGCGGTCGGCGTCGGCGGGCGTCATCGACCAGCCCAGCCGGGTCAGCGCCTCGGCCACCAGCCGGTTCGCCACCGGCTCGCTGTCCACGATCACGCCGTCGCAATCGAAGATCACCAGGCGCAGGGGGGCCCGGCGGCCCGTCATCAGATCCAGGGGGGTCATGCGGCTCTCGGCACGGTTTCGATATCGGTCGCGGCATCCGTCGCGGCGGCCCGGGCGTGCGGGCAGTCGCCATGCGGCCGCGGGCAGGTACGCCCCCCGGCGAAACTGCACAAGCCCGGTCCACGCGCGCGTGCCCCGCGCACCAGGCTCGCCAGGGCGGCGATAAAGCCGGGATCGGCGCTCTGCGTGGGGGCCCGGAAATAGCCGGGCAGGCCAGCCTTCTCGGCCAGATGGCGGTATTCGACGTCGAGCTCCACCAGCGTTTCGGAATGCTCGGACACGAAGGCGATGGGCACCACCAGCACCGCGACCTTGTCGTGCGCCGCGCGGTGCAGTTCCTGCTCGGTCGAGGGGCCGATCCATTTCTGCGGCGTGGCGCGGGACTGGTAGCAGATCGTCGTGTCGAGCCCGTCGACGCCGAGCTGGCGCGTGACCGCGGCGACCGTGCGCTCGATCTGGAACTGGTAGGGATCGCCGCGTTTGACGATCGTCTCCGGCAGGCCGTGCGCGGAGAACAGCACGCGCAAAGGCACGTCCGCAGCGAGGTCCGCCCTGGCCTCGTCGTAGCTGCGCCGGACGATCGCTGCCGTGGCCGCGGCGAAGCCGGGGTCGGAGTGGTAGCAGCACAGCGAGGTCACCGGCTTCACCAGCCCGGCCTGCGCCGCCGCCTCCCGCCACGCAGTCAGCGAGCTTCCGGTCGTGGTCGTGGAATATTGCGGATAGAGCGGCAGCAGCACGACCTCGTCGGGATCCCAGTCCCGCACCGCGCGCGCGACCGCGTCGCTGAACGGGTGCCAGTAGCGCATCGCCACGAAGCAGCGCGCCTGCAAGTCCGGCAATGCCGCTTCCAGGGCGCGGGCCTGCTGCTCCGTCAGCTCCAGCAGCGGCGACTTGCCGCCCAGCAGCGCGTAGTTGGCCGTCGCCGGTTTGGTGCGGGCATAGGCGATGATGCGGGCGAGCCAGGGGCGCACGAAGAACGGCACGCGCAGGATCGCCGGGTCGGTGAACAGGTTGACCAGAAAGGGACGCACCGCCTCCGGCTTGTCCGGGCCGCCAAGGTTGAACAGGACGATCGCGACCTTGGGCGCGGCTGTCGGAATGCTCATGCGTGCAGAGGTGGCCGGTTGCCGGGCATCGTCAAGCCGCGCGGATCATGTGCAGCAGCGCCGCCACGTGCTCGGGCGGCGTCTGCGGCACGATGCCGTGGCCGAGATTGAAGACATGCGGGCGCCCACGCGCCGCCGCCAGGATCGCCCGGGTCTCGGATTCCAGCGCCGCGCCGCCGGCGACCAGCGCCATCGGGTCGAGGTTCCCTTGCAGGGCGATCCCGTCCGGCACCAGGCCGCGCACCAGGGACAGATCGGCCGAGGTGTCGATACCGACGCCCTGCACGCCCGTTTCGGCCGCGTATTCCCCCACGAGCATGCCCGCCAGCCGCGGAAAGCCGATCACCTGGATGTCCGGATGCAGCGCCTTGAGCGCGGCGACGATCCGCCTGGTCGGCGCGGTCACGTGGGCGCGAAACAAAGTCGGCGACAGCACCCCGGCCCAGCTGTCGAACAGCATCACGACTTCGGCGCCGGCCTCGATCTGGGCCGCGAGGTAGACGACGGTCGCTTCCGTCAGCAGGTCCAGCAGCCGCGCGAACAAGGCGGGATCGCGATAGGCCATGCCCCGCACATGCGCGAAGTCCTTCGAGCCGCCGCCCTCGATCATGTAGCAGGCCACCGTGAACGGGCTGCCGGCAAACCCGATCAGCGTGGCCTCGCCGACCTCGGCGCGCACCCGGCGCACCGTCTCCAGGATCGGCGCGATGGCGCCGGGCAGGCGTGCGGGATCGAGCGCGGCGACTCCTGCGGCGTCGCGAATCGGCGGCAGCACCGGCCCTTCGCCTTCACGAAAGGCCAATCCCTGCCCGAGCGCCCATGGCAGCACGAGGATGTCGCTGAACAGGATGGCCGCGTCCATCCCATAGCGCCTTACCGGCTGCAGGGTCACCTCGGTGGCCAGCTCGGGCGTGGTGCACAGGCTGATGAAGTCGCCCGCATGGGCCCGCACGGCCCGGTATTCCGGCAGATAGCGCCCGGCCTGGCGCATCAGCCATGTCGGCGGCGGCCAGACGGCCTCGCCGGCCAGCACCCTTTGCAGTCGTTTCGTCATCGTCGGTCTCGTTGGTTCGTTGGCCAGCTACTTAACAGAGAAGAGAAGGTAAGGAGTCGGTTGGAGTCCTAAGAGGGCCTGTGGATATCGGGGTACACAATTCCTCCACGGCGCCGCGCCCGTTCATCCACAGCAAATCTGGCCGACAAGTCCTTGAACGTAAACGCGGCCGCGCTTTCATCCACGCCGTCCCGGTCCAAGTACGGCGAATCGCCCACCGTACCGCCCGGCCGGGGTGTTATCCCCGCTACCGGCCGCGCCCCAATTCGCCGGGGCTGCGAACCGCAGTTATCCCCGCTATCCTCACAAGCATGCCGAACCGCATGAACCTGCATCTGGTCTCCGACGCCACCGGCGAGACGTTGAATTCCATCGCCCGTGCCACGGTGGCGCAGTTCGAGCACGCGTCCATCACCTATCATCGCTGGAGCCTGATCCGGACGCGCTTCCAGCTGCACCGGGTCATCGAGGGCATCGAGGCCGAGCCGGGCCCGGTGCTGTCCACGCTGGTGGAGAAGGGGTTGCGCGGAGACATGGAAACGGCCTGCCAGCGCATCGGCGTGCCGGTGGTGCACGTGCTGGACCCGACGCTGACGATGCTGCAGGAGCAGTTCGGCGAGAAGGCGGCGTCCCGGCCGGGCCGGCAATACGTGCTGGACGCCGATTATTTCCGCCGCATCGATGCCATGCATTACGTGCTCGCCCATGACGACGGTCAGGCGCAGCCCGGCATTGCCGAGGCCGATGTGGTGCTGGTCGGCGTCTCCCGCAGTTCGAAGACCCCAACCTCGTTCTACCTGGCCAATCGCGGCATCAAGGCGGCCAACATCCCGCTGGTGCCCGGCCTGCCGGATGCGCCGGCCTTGGACGATCCGAAATGCCCGGTGATCGGCCTGACGCTCGATGCCGAGGCGCTGATCGAGATCCGCCGCCATCGGCTGCGCATGATCGGCGCGGCGGGCACGGCCATGGCTGCTCGCCAGGACAGCGGCGACTATGTGGACCTGGAATCCGTGAAGGCCGAGCTGCTCTGGGCCCGGCGGCTGTGCGCGCGCCGCGGCTGGCCGGTGATCGACGTCACTCGCCGCTCGATCGAGGAAACCGCGGCGACGGTGCTGAAGCTGATGGAGGCGTGGCACGACCGAAGGCGCAAGGCCGCCGAGACGCCGGCGACATCGGCATGAGCCTGCAGGCCGCCGCGCCGCGGGTCATCCTCGCCAGCGCTTCCCCGGCTCGTGCCGCGCTGCTCACGGCGGCCGGCCTGGCGTTCGAGACGCGCCCGGCCGTGATCGACGAAGCCGACGTCAAGCGCAGCGCCCGCGCCGAGGGCGTTTCCGCCAGCGACACCGCAGTGCTGCTGGCGGAGCTGAAGGCACAGCGTATCGCCCGGCAGGCACCGGACGCGCTGGTGATCGGCTGCGACCAGCTTCTGGTCTGCGAGGACCGCTGGTTCGACAAGCCGGCCGACATCGCCGAGGCGCGGACACAACTGGAGGCGCTGCGCGGCCGCACCCATACGCTGGTGACGGCGGTGCTGTGCCAGCGCGGCGACCAGCATCTATGGCACCACATCGCCCGGCCGCGGCTGACCATGCGCGATTTCTCCGACGCGTTCCTGGCCGACTACCTCGCCCTGGAAGGCGAGACGGTCACCACCACGGTCGGCGGCTATCGGCTGGAAGGGCCCGGCGTGAACCTGTTCGACAGCATCGCCGGCGAGCACGCCGCCATTCTCGGCCTGCCGCTGTTGCCGCTGCTGGGCTTCCTGCGTCAGAACGGCGTGCTGGCGCACTGAATCGGACCAATGTAAGTCCCGCGAATCGGTCTTTGCGGTCAGACCAATTTCGGCCCAGCGTTGCGCCTATGGACATGAACCCTGCTTCCGACTTCACCCGGCTGCGGCGCATGCATGAGCGTGGGCACTACGACCGCGCCACCGTCCACGCCGTGCTGGACGCGGCCCCGCTGTGCCATGTCGGCCACATCATCGCGGGCCGCCCGGTGGTGATCCCCACGCTGCACTGGCGCGAGGGCGACGCCGTGTACTGGCACGGCAGCGCCGCCAGCCGCATGCTGCGCGACAACGCCGGCGGCGGCGAGGCGTGCCTGACCGCGACCCTGATCGACGGCTATGTGCTGGCGCGCTCGGCGTTCCACCATTCCATCAACTACCGCTCGGTCATGTGCTTCGGCCGGCCCCGGCTGGTGGCCGATCCCGAGGAGAAGCTGGCGGCGCTGGCGGGCTTCGTGAACCGCCTGTTCCCCGGCCGCTGGGACGCGCTGCGCCCGGTGACGGAGCAGGAGATCAAGGCGACCTCGGTGCTGGCAATGGAGCTGACGGAAGCCTCGGCCAAGATCCGCTCGGGTCCGCCCGGAGATGACGAGGACGACCTAACCTGGCCGATCTGGGGAGGGGTACTGCCGGTGCATCTGGCGGCGGGGGCGCCGGAGCCGGATGCGCATATGACCGGCGGATGGGCGCCGCCGCCGACGCCGGGATGCTGAGGCGCCGGGATCAGAGCGCGGCCAGGACGGCGCCGCCGATCGCGCTCAGGGCGACCACCGCCCAGGGCGGCGTTTTCCACAGGAACAGCAGCAGGAATGCGGTGATGGCGAGGGCGAAGTCGCCGGCGCCCAAGATGCCCGCGGTCCAGACCGGGTGATAAAGGGCGGCGAGCAGAAGGCCGACCACGCTGGCGTTGACGCCCCGCAGCGCGGCCTGGGCAAGCGGCCGGCGCCGCAGCTCTTCCCAGAACGGCAGCGCGCCGATCACCAGCAGGCTCGACGGAACGTAGATGGCCACTAGGCACAGCGCGGCGCCCGCCCAGCCGTTCGGCGCCGGCCCCATGACGGCGCCGAGATAGGCGGCGAAGGTGAACAGCGGCCCGGGCACCGCCTGCGCCGCGCCGTAGCCCGCGAGAAACGCGTCGTTGCCGACCCAGCCGGGCGGCACGATCGCGGCCTGGAGCAGCGGCAGCACGACATGGCCGCCGCCGAACACGAGGGCGCCGGCCCGGTAGAAGGCGTTGAAATACTGGATTGCCTGGTTCGTCGTCCCGGCCGCCAGCAGCGGCAGCCCCAGGAGCAGGCCGAAGAACAGGATCAGCGCCGCGACCGCCACGCGGCGGCTGACCGACAGCGGCAAGGACACGTGGTCGGACGGCGCGCCGCCGCGCAGGAAGGCGATCCCGGCCGCGCCGCCAAGCAGGATTGCGCCTACCTGCCCCACTGCGGAGGGAACGGCCAGGGTGATGACCGCCGCCAGGACGGCCAAGGTCGCCCGCGCCCGGTCCGGCGCCAGCGAGCGCGCCATGCCCAGCACCGCGAGCGCCACCACGGCGACGGCCGCGACCTTGAGGCCGTGCAGCCAGCCGGAGCCGAGCGCGTCGCCGGCCGTGGCCATGCCGTAGGCGAACAGCACGAGCGCGATCGCCGAAGGCAGCGTGAACGCCGTCCAGGCCGCGAGCGCGCCGAGATATCCGGCGCGGGACAGCCCGATCGCCATGCCGACCTGGCTCGATGCCGGCCCGGGCAGGAACTGGCAGAGCGCCACGAGGTCGGCATAGGCGCGCTCGTCGAGCCACTGGCGGCGCACGACGAATTCGTTGCGGAAATAGCCGAGATGCGCGACGGGGCCGCCGAATGAGGTCAACCCCAGCTTCAGGAACGCCGCGAACACCTCGGCGGCGCTGCCGCCGGCCAGTGCGGGTCGAGTCACTGACTCTGCATCATCGGCTTTCGCGTGCGGCTGCATGGCGGAATTTGTGCAGCCCGATCAGGCCGCTGGCAAGCCCGCAGCCCGCGCAAGAAACGTAACGGTTTCCAAAGGCCTTGTGGCCTTTGGCGGGTCGAAGGCAGCGCCCTCGCCTTGCCTTCTCACGCCCCCCTCCCCGCCGCCCGCCGCAGCCGCGGCTTCGGCTGCGGCGTTGTCGCGTCCAGCAGCGCGTGCAGGGCGGCGATCGTCTCGGGGGGCAGGCGGCGGATCGACTGGGCCAGGCGGTTGGCCAGCGCCGTCTGTTCGGGCGTGAGGCCGGCGGTGTCGACCACCACGCGGGGATGCGACAGGCGCGCGAGCTGCGCGAGGTCTTCGGCCTGGTCCCAGATCAGGCCGAAGGCGTCACAGACCTGGTGCACCAGTCCGGGACTCGGCGCGCCGCGCTTGCCGTGTTCCAGGGCGGAGAGATAGGCGGCGGAGACCTGCAGCTGGGCGGCGAGTTGCTTGAGGGTGATGCCGCGTTCGGCGCGCAGGGCGCGCACGCGGGCGCCGAACGGGGTCATTTCGGGCGCCGCAGCAGCAGGCGCACCGAGCCGGTGTTGGCGGCGTGCGGGTGGCTGGCGGCCAGCACCAGGGGGCGCAGGGCCGGCAGGTTGAGCCATATCGGCAGCTCGCGGCGCAGGATGCCGCCGCCTTCGCCGGAGCCGCGGCCGGTGATCACCTCCACGCAGCGGACATGGTCGGCGTGGGCGGCGTGCAGGAAGGCGTTCAGCGCGTGGAAGGCGCGCTGGGCGGTGCGGCCGTGCAGGTCGAGCGTGCGCTGGGGCGCGAGCTTGCCGGTGCGAAAACGGCTCCAGCTCGCGCTGTCCAGTCCGCCCGGCTGGAGGCCGACCGAGAGCGTGGGGGCGCGGGGCGCCGGCACGCGCGGCGCCGCCGGCGGCGGGGCCGGGCGGATCAGGGCTTCGGGTGGGGGCTCCGGTTGCGGCTCGGGTGGTGCGTCCGGCACCGTGCGGCCGGGCAGCGGGGCGACGCGGCGGACATAGCTTGCCCAGTCCGCCTTGTCGGCGTCGGTCAGCGACTTCCGGCGCGGGGCGGACACATCACGACGCTGCGGGATCATCGTCGACGAGCACGACGTGCAACCGCCTTGGGCCGTGCGCGCCGAGTTCGAGCGTGGATTCGATGTCGGCCGAGCGCGACGGCCCGGTCACCAGCATGACGTTGCGCGGCATGAAGCCGTTGCTGACGGGGTCGTTGCGTTCGGCGCGCAGGAGGTCCCAGGCTTCCTCGTAGGCGCCGACCACGCGGCTGGCGCGCAGCACCACGATCGCGGTGTCGCTCAGCAGATTGAGCGTGGTTGGGCGCTCGGGCGCGGCGGGCAGCACCAGCGTGCCGGTTTCGGCGACGGCGGCGTAGCCGTGCTGGACGCTGACGAGGTCGGTCGGCTGGGCGCGGCCGACGCGCATCTGCAGCATCGGGCGCAGGTGCCAGGGCAGGGCCTGCAGCTCGGGGTGCGGCGCCATGGCGAAGTCGGTGGGCAGGTTCTGGGCAGCCAGATAGTCGGCGATGGCGGCCGGCACGTCCGCGAGGCCGGCGACGTGGGCGACGGTGCCATATTCCTTCTCGACGTTGCGCACGAACAGGGCCAGCTGCTCGGGCCGGGGCACGCGGCTGCGGGCGGGGATCAGGTGGCGCGGATGCGCGGCGAGGCGGGCGCGCAGCGCCATGGCCTGATCCTCGGGCAAGGGGCCGCGTTTCAGGCCCCGGCGGATTTCGCCGAGGATTGCGTCTTTGCTCATGGGCGTGGGTCCGGTCGGTTGGTCATACGCGCCCTGCCCGCTGTTCACGCGCATAGCGGGCGAAGAACGTGTCGCCTTCCGGCGCCGGCAGGTCGCGCCCGTCGGTCCAGCCGCCGGCCAGGGGCAGCGAATGGAACCGGCCCTTGCGCCGCCCCATCCAGCCCAGCATGGCTGCCGCGGCGCGGGTGGCGACGCGGTACAGGCCCGGCCGGCGTGCGAACCAGGCCCACAAAGCGAGATTGCTCCGCACCGCCTTCGGTGTCAGGTGCCGCTCGAACTCGCGCTCGCGCCAATGGCGCATCAGCATGGGCAGCGGGATCTTCACCGGGCATACGCTCTCGCACTTGCCGCAGAAGGTGCTGGCGTTGGGCAGGTGGCCGGCCTTGTCGATGCCAATCAGGCTGGGCGTCAGCACCGCGCCCATCGGGCCCGGATAGACCCAGCCATAGGAGTGGCCGCCGACGCTGAAATAGACCGGGCAGTGGTTCATGCAGGCCGAGCAGCGGATGCAGCGCAGCATGTCCTGGAACTCGGTGCCGACCATGGCCGAGCGGCCGTTGTCGACCAGCACCACGTGGTATTCCTCGGGCCCGTCGAGGTCCCCGGGCCGGCGGATGCCGGTGGAGAATGTGGTGTAGACGGAGAAGTCCTGGCCGGTGGCCGAGCGCGCCAGCAGGCGCAGCAGGCTGGTGGCGTCCTCCAGCGTCGGGACCATTTTCTCGATGCTGGCGAGCACGATGTGCACGCGCGGCAGCGTCTGGGTCAGGTCGCCGTTGCCCTCGTTGGTGACGATGACGCTGCTGCCGGTCTCGGCGATCAGGAAGTTGGCGCCGGTGATGCCCACGTCGGCGGCGAGGAATTTTGCGCGCAGCTCGTTGCGGGCTTCCGACATGATGTCGCGCCGCTCGTGGAACACGCGGTCGGCGGGCAGGTCGGTGTGGGCCTTGCGGAAGCTTTCCTCCCAATCCTCGCGGTTGAGGTGGAAGGCCGGGCCGATGATGTGGCTGGGCGGTTCGTGGCGAAGCTGCAGGATGTATTCGCCCAGGTCGGTCTCGACCGGGGTGATGCCGTGCTGCTCCAGGTGCTCGTTGATGCCCAGCTCCTCGCTGATCATCGACTTGCCCTTGGTGACCGTCTTGGCGTTGACGCGGTTGCAGATCTCGAGCACCGCGGCGCGGGCGTCGTCGGCGGTGCTGCACCAGTGCACCTTGCCGCCGGCGCGCTCGACATTGCCGGCCCAGGTTTCCAGGTAGAAATCGAGATGCGCGATGGTGTGGTTCTTGATGTCGCGGCCGATGTCGCGCAGCTGCTCGAACTCCGGCAGGGCGGCGACGGCGGCGGCGCGCTTGGCCGGATGCTGCGGCCGGGTCCGCGTCAGCGCCTTCTGCAGGCCAGCATTGGCCAGGGCCTGGGTGGCGTTCTCCTTGAAGGCGGGACTGGTGGCGAGCATGCGGTGGTCTCCGGGGCCGGAAGTTCAGCGCGGGCGGGGTGCGGGGTCAGCCGCGGCCCTCGCCGATCGGCGGCACGTCGTTGGTCATGCCGGCCAGCACCTCGGCGACATGGCGCACCTTCACCGGGCTGCCCTCGCGCTTCAGGCGTCCGGCCATGTTCAGCAGGCAGCCGAGGTCGCCGGCCAGCAGCGTGTCGGCGCCGGTGGCGGCGATGTCCCTGGTCTTGTCGCTGACCATGCGCACCGAAATCTCCGGGTATTTCACGCAGAACGTGCCGCCGAAGCCGCAGCACACCTCGGGGTCGGTCATTTCCGTGAGCTTCAGCCCGGCCACGCCGGCCAGCAGGCGGCGCGGCTGCTGCTTCAGGCCCAGCTCGCGCAGGCCGGAGCAGCTGTCGTGATAGGTGACGGTGCCGGGATAGGCGGCCTGCACTTCCGTCACGCCCATGACGTCGGTGAGGAAGCCGATCAGCTCGTAAGTTTTGGCGGCCAGCGCCTCGGCCCGGGCCTTGATGTTGGGATCGTCGTCGAACAGATGCGGCAGGTGGTGGCGCAGCATGCCGCCGCAGGAGCCGGACGGCACCACCACGTAGTCGTAGCCGCCGAAGGCATCGAGGATGCCCATCGCGAGGTCGCGGGTGGTGGCGCGGTCGCCGGTGTTGTAGGCGGGCTGGCCGCAGCAGGTCTGCGCCCGCGGCACCTCCACCTGGCAGCCTGCACGCTCCAGCAGCCGGATCGCGGCGAAGCCGATGGTCGGCCGGTGCAGGTCCACCAGGCAGGTCACGAACAGGGCGACGCGCGGCTTGGAAGCGGGGGCGGTTTGGGACATGGGGTTATTCTAGGCCGTCGGACGGAAAAGACGAGGGTTCGGCCGCGAGCCGGTCCCGCGCGATGGCGACGTAATCGGGGTCGAGCTCGATGCCGATTCCCTTGGCACCCTCGCGCAGGGCGGCGACCAGGGTCGTGCCGGTACCCATGAACGGGTCGAGCACCACCGGCTTCGGCCGGCCGTGCAGGCGGATGCACCAGCGCGGCAGGTCCACCGGGAAGGTGCCGGGATGGTGCCATTTCTGCGCCTTGCTGCGCACGGTGTCGTAGGGGATGAACCAGGTGTTGCCGCGGCAGCGCAGGTCCTGGGCGTGGCCGCGGCGGGCGATGTTGGACTTATCCTTGAATGGCACGCCGACAGCCAGCCGGTTCAATCGCACATCGCCGGTCTGCGTCAGGTGGAAGATGTGCTCATGCGCGTGGTTCAGGAAGCGCTGGCCGCCGACCGGCTTGTAGTGGCCGACGGAATCGGTGCCGGTGGCGATCGACTTGATCCAGGTGATGTGGTTCTGCAGCATGAACAACGGCCGCAGCCGCACGATCAGCTCGAACGGCAGCCAGGGCCGCGAGGACGAGCCGGAGATGTTGAGGAAGAACGACGCATCCGGCTTCATCACCCGCCGTACTGCGGCGGCCACGGCGACCATCCAGTCGAGGTAGTCGCCTTCCTCCTTGCGGTCGCGGTAGCGGCGGTAGCGCAGGTCGAGGTTGTACGGCGGCGAGGTGACCACCACGTCGACGCTTTCGGGCTTCAGCGTCGCCAGCACGTCCAGGCAGTCGCCGCAATGCAGCACCGGCGCGGACTTCCGCCCGCGCGCTTGCGTGCAGCCGCGCGCCATCAGCGCGCGGCGGTCTGGGACGCCTTCGGCAGGAACAGGAAGGCGATGCCCTGCTGGCGCATGCGTCCGGCGCGTTCCTCGGCCTCCTTGCCCCAGCCGAAGAAGATGTCGGCGCGCACCGGGCCGCGGATGGCCCCGCCCAGGTCCTGCGCCACCATCACCCGCCGCATCTTGCTGCCGTCCAGCGGATCCAGCGTGTCGATCCACAGCGGCGCACCCAGGGGAATGTAGCCCTTGTCCACGGCAACCGACCGGCCCGGCGCCAGCGGTGCGCCCAGCGCGCCGGGCGGCCCGACATCGGCGCTGACGCCGTTGACCTCGCGGAAGAACACGTAGGAGGGGTTCTGGTTCATCACCTCGCGCGCCTGCTCCGGGTGGGACACCAGCCAGCCCCGGATGGTCTGCATCGAGACCTGGTCCAGCGTCATCTCGCCGCGATCCACCAGAACGCGGCCGATCGGCACGTAGGTCTGGCCGTTCTGGCCGTCATAGGACACGCGCACGATCTGCCCGTTCGGCAGGCGGATGCGGCCGGCGCCCTGGATGTGCAGGAAGAACACGTCGATCGGGTCGGCCAGCCACAGCAGTTCCAGCCGCTTGCGGTTCAGCGCGCCGGCCTCGATGTCGGCGCGGCTGAAATACGGGGTGGCTCTGCCCGGCGGGAGATCGGCCGGGCGGCGATAGATCGGGTATCTGTAGATCCCGCCCGGCGCCCGCGCGCCCGCCACTTCCGGCTCGTAGTAGCCGGTGAACAGGCCCTGGGCGCTGCCGTCGGAAGAAAGGCCGAAGGGTTGGAACGCCGCTTCGAAGAAGCTGCGGGCCGCCGCGTCGTCGCCCGGCGGCACCGCGCGGGCGGCGGCGCAGGATGCCTGCCACTGCGCGGGCGTGCCACCGCGCGCGGCGGCCTCGCCCTGCCCGCCAAGCTGTTGCGCGGGTGCGGAGGCCATCTGGTCGCAACTCGCCAGGAAGGCCGGCAGCGCCTGGGCGGCCTTGTCGGTGGTCCAGCCCGGCACCTGGGCAAAATCCACCGGCGTCAGCGCCGGCCCCGGACCGGCGGGAACGGACCAGGTGGCGGCCTCGACCGGAGGCTGGGCGCCCGGCGGCACCTGGGCGCAGCCGGCCAGCGCCGCCGCGCCCGCCAGCACGGTCATGGCGAGGCCGCGGGCCAGGGCTGAGCCGGCGCTTACGCGCCGCAGACCGCCCCGCATCAGGCGCTGCGCGCCGAGACGAGACGCCAGGTGGGATCGCCCGATGTCAGGTTGCGTTCGAAGGTCCAGAGGTCGGTGATCTCGGTCACCGCGTCGGCGCCGGCCACCGGCAGCCCGTCGCGGCCCAGCGTGACGTTCACCTGGTCGGAGACGAAGCGCACGGCGATGGAGGCAAGGGTGCCGCGCAATTCGGCATGCTCGATGGCGGTGGAGGCGAAGCCGCGGATCTCGGTCCGCTGCACCTCGCCCGCGGCCTCGCGCGCGGAAATCGCGGCCTCGAAGGCGCGGAACGTGTCGTCGGACAACAGCCCGCGCAGGGTCTCGCGTTCGCCTGCGGCGAAGGCGGTCACGATCATGCGAAACGCCGCCTCGGCGCCGTCCAGGAAGCGCGCCGGGTGGAAATTCGGGTCCACCTGCTGCATGCGCGCGAACGCCTGGCCGACGGGGCTGGCGGGGTCCGGCAGAACCCGGTTCGGCGCCGGCTCGGCCACGGCGTCGATCACCCTGGCATCCTGCGCCCTGGCGTCGGGCGCGGCGGCGGGCATGCCTTCGCGGGGTTGCGGCTGCGGCTCGGTCGGCCGCTCGAAACCCTGGCGCCGGCCCAGCACGCTGCGCAGGCGCAGCACCAGGAATGCGGCAATCATGCCAAACAGAATGAGATCGATGGGGAAGCCGCCAGTGGCACCCATATGTGGTCTCCCTCCCCGCGGGTGTCGCGGGCGCGCCAGACATAAGCATCTCCGGGCCGTCGCACAACAAAGTCCGAGTACGGATCGCGTGCCGCGCGCCCGTCCCGCACCCCATTGCCTCCGGCGCGCCGTCCCGCTAATGCGGCTTACATGATCCTGCTGCGTCACGGCCAGAGCGAGTTCAACCTGCATTTCACGGCCACGCGCCGCGACCCCGGCATCGTCGATCCCAGGCTGACGAAGCTGGGGCACGAGCAGGCAGCCCAGGCTGCCGAGGCCATTCGTGCCGAAGGGATCCGCCGCATCATCGTCTCGCCCTACACCCGCGCGCTGGAAACCGCGGCGCCGGTGGCGCGCGCGCTCGGCGTGCCGATATTCGTCAACCCGATCGTGCGCGAGCGCTATGCGTTCACCTGCGACGTGGGCTCGCCGCGCACCGAGCTTGCCATGGCCTGGCCCGACCACGATTTCTCGGCCATCGACGAGGTCTGGTGGCCGCCGATCGAGGAGCCGGCGCAGTCGGTGGTCGACCGGGCCGCGTTGTTCCGTGCCGAGATGGCGGCGCTGCCGGACTGGTCGGACACGCTGGTGGTGAGCCATTGGGGCTTCATCCTGGCCATGACCGGCACCAAGGTGACGAACGGCCAATGGCTGCGCTGCGACCCGACCGCCGCGGCGCCGGCGGAGATCAGCTGGCGGCACTGAGGGACGCAGGCGGCCGCGGCTTTCGCTGGGGCCCGGCCTGTGCTACCGCCGCGACGGCCCCCTTGATGTCACGGAGTGAAGACGATGTCCGATAGCAATCCAGCCCAGCCGCAGGCGGGTGCCCAGACTCCGCCGCTGGTGGTGAACGTCCAGTACATCAAGGACCTGTCCTTCGAAGTGCCCGGCGCCCCGGTGATTTACACCACGCTGAAGACGGCGCCGCGGGTGGACATCAATCTCGACGTGCAGGCCCGCCGCGTGCAGGAAGGCCAGAACGTGTTCGAGGTGACGCTGGCGATCCGCGCTGAGGCCACCGAGCCGGCCGCGAACGGCGGCTCCGCCGGCGCGCGCGTGTTCCTGGCCGAGCTTGCCTATGCCGGCGTGTTCACCCTCACCGGCGTTCCGGACAACACGGTCGAGCCGGTGCTGCTGGTGGAGTGCCCGCGCATCCTGTTCCCGTTCGCCCGCAACATCCTGTCGGACGTGACCCGCGACGGCGGCTTCCCGCCGGTGCTGCTGCAGCCGATCGACTTCCTGTCGCTGTGGCAGAGCCGCCGCCAGCAGCCCGCCGCCACCGCCTGACGCCATTGGCGGCCGGGGAGCGATCCCCGGCCTCATACCAGCGGCCATGAAGAATGACCGCCGGTATGAGTCGTTATTTTGCGCGCCGCCGCCCACCAACCCGGCGCGCGATACCAATGGCCCTTGACGATGGAAGGGTCATCGTCAAGGGCCATTGGTATCAGACCAGGGTCGAGCCGGACAGGCGTTCCAGCACGCGCAGCGGCGACTTTTCCGGGTTCGCCATGGCCTGCACCGGCAGATGGAATGTCTGCTCCAGCGCGCAGCGCCCGGCCAGGGCGGCGTGCAGCACGCTGTCCGTGAAGCACATCCAGGTGGTGCCCGGCGCGAAGGACAGCGATGCCCGCGGCGCGCCCGCCTGGTAGGCGGCGTCGAGCTTGCCGGCATCGTGCAGGCCCAGCATCGCGTGGTCGTAGGCGCTGCGCCGCCCCTTGGTCAGGCCGAGCAGGTCCATGGCCCAGAACTGTCCCGGCAGCGGCCGGCGCAGCCGCGGCAGGAAGCTTGCCGCGAAATCCGGGAACGGCTCGCCGACCTGCCATTCCCGCTTCACCCCGTCCGGCGCGACATTGCAGAACACGCGCAGGATCCGCCGGCCGCGCATCGGCCGGGTCGGGAAGGCATCCACATGCAGGCGCCGGTCGTCGTGGCGCGGCGAATACTCCCGCCCCTGGATCTCGGCCGGCCGGAAACTGGTGCGCGCCCGGTCCAGCGCCGGGGCATAGGCCGGGAACAGCTCGCGCAGCAGCCCCTCGGCCTGGCGGCCGAAGCGGTCGAGCATCGCCGTCAACGCGGCGAGATCGGCGCCGGTGTAGTCGCTGCCGTGGCAGCGGCCGGTGGCGGGATCGAGGCTGATGTTCTTGCGGCTGTTGTCGAGCGTACCCGGATCCAGGAACCGGGCCTCCTCCGGCGCCAGCGCGAAGGGCAGATGCGGCAGGCTGACGACCCGTCCCGCCTCCAGTGCGGCCAGGGCCTGGGCCCGGACCTCCGGGCTGAACGGGCCGGTCCAGCGGTCGATCGGCAATTCCTCCAGAACGTCGTGTGCGTCCACGGCTCTGCCTCCGCCTATTCGCGTGCGAGGATACGCTCGGTCAGAAAGCTCGCAAAATGACCGGCCCGGTAGCTTCGGGTCAGGTCGGCGGCATCATACTCCTCGCGCACCCAATCGAGGAATGATTTGCGCCCTTCCGCCTCGGCCGCGTAGCGCAGCAGCAGCGCGTCCAGCACCCCGGCGCGCGAGCGACGCAGATGGCCGAAGCGCAGCGACAGGTGGCGCAGGGCCTGGGCGGTGGTGCCGCCTTCCAGCAGCACGAACACGGATGCGGCGAAGCCGGCGCGGTCCGCACCCGACTTGCAGTGCAGCAGCACCGGCGCCGGTGCGGTCCGCAGCGCCTCGGCCAGCGCCAGCAGGCGCTCGCGCGACGGTGCGTGGCCGCTGGACATCGGCACGTCGAAGAAGGCCAACCCGAGCCGTCCGGCCTGCTCGCGCGACAAGGCGTCCGAGCCGCTGCGGGTGGCGCCGCGCAGGTTGATCACGCTGCGCAGGCCATAGCGCCGCGCCGCCCGGGCCAGGCGGCCGGGCGTGGGATGGTTGCAGCGATACAGGCGGCCCGGCACCACCACGCCCCAGTTGCTCCAGACCAGGCGGAGCGCGCCATGGTCCACGAGCATGCTGTCGAGCCAAGCCAGGGCCCGGCCGCCAGGGGATGCCAAGTCGCCGCGAAAGATCGAGTCCATGCACCTCTCGTCGCGGGGTTCGTCGTTGGTCGCATAGATGGCGCGCCCGGCGCCGTTGCACCAGCCCCGCGCCACCCTGGTCCGGCCTGCGACGTTGATCCACCTCAAGGGCGCAGACGCCGGAATGGCTTAATAGGCGCTATAGTGCGGTGCGCGGCACCCGTGCGACGTGCAGTACGAGAAGTGAAGGAAGCCAGCCCATGCTCGATCAGTCGATGGCGTCTGCCGAAGACCTCATGACCCGCGAGGTCGTGGTTGTTCATCCCGACACCAAGCTGGCCACGGCGGTGAAGCTGATGGCGGAACACGCGATCAGCGGCATTCCCGTGGTGGACGCGGCCGGAATGCCCGTCGCCATGCTGACTGAAGGCGACCTGCTGCGCTGGCATGGCGAGTTCACGGAGAAGCAGGCCTGGTGGCTCGAGCATCTCGCCGATGGCTACGATCTCGCCCCCACGTTCCTGGGCGCCCTGCGCTCCCAGAGTCGCAAGGTGAGCGCGATCATGTCGAAGGACGTGACCTACGTGTCCCCCGAGACGCCGGCGCGCGAGCTTGCCAGGCTGTTCTATGAGAAGAAGATCAAGCGCGTTCCCGTCGTGCGGGACGGCAAGATGGTCGGGCTGGTGAGCCGGGCCGACCTGGTGAAGGCCCTGGCGAAGGAGCTGGCGGCGGAACAGGCCGCGGAGAAGGCCTGAGTCCGCCCTCCGGCCGGGAGCGCTTCAGTGCGCCTCGGCCCAGTTGTGGCCGATGCCGGTTTCCACGACCAGCGGCACCGACAGGCTGGCCGCGTTCTGCATGACCTCGCGCGCCACGCCGGCGGTTGCCGCGGCCTCGGCGTCCGGCGCCTCGAACAGCAATTCGTCGTGCACCTGCAGCAGCAGCCGCGCGGTCAGTCCCGCCGACCGCAGCGCCGCGGGCAGGCGCACCATGGCGCGCTTGATGATGTCGGCGGCCCCGCCCTGCAACGGCGCGTTGATGGCCTGCCGCTCGGCATAGCCGCGCCGCGCCGGGTTCTTGTCGGCAATCCCCGGAATCCAGCAGCGCCGCCCGAGCGGGCTCACCACGTAGCCGTTGCTGCGCGCCTCCTCGCGCGCCGCGTTCATGTAGGCGCGGATGCCGGGATAGCGGGCGAAATAGGCGTCGATATAGCTGCGCGCCTCGCCCGGCTCGATCTGCAGCTGGCGGGCGAGGCCGAAGGCGCTGATGCCGTAGATGATGCCGAAATTGATCGCCTTGGCGCGCCGCCGCGTCATCGGGTCCATCCCCTGCATGGGGATGCCGAAGACCTCGCTGGCGGTGCGGGCGTGGATGTCCTCGCCGCGGGCGAAGCTTTCCTTCAGCGCCGGGATGTCGGCGACATGGGCGAGCAGCCGCAGCTCGATCTGCGAGTAGTCGGCGCTGACCAGCACATGGCCGGGCTCGGCGATGAAGGCGCGGCGGATGCGGCTGCCTTCCTCGGTGCGGACCGGGATGTTCTGCAGGTTGGGGTCGGTGGAGGACAGCCGCCCGGTGCTGGCGATGGCCATGGCGAAGCTGGTGTGCACCCGCCCGGTCTCGGGGTTGATCTGGCCCACCAGGGCGTCGGCATAGGTGGATTTCAGCTTGGCGAGCTGGCGCCATTCCAGCACGCGGACCGGAAGATCGTGGCCCTGTTCGGCAAGGGTCTGCAGCACCGAGGCGTCGGTGCCCCAGGCGCCGGTCTTCATGCGCTTGCCGCCCGCCAGGCCCATGCGGTCGAACAGCACCTCGCCGAGCTGCTTGGCCGAGGCCACGTTGAACGGCTCGCCGGCGAGGCGGTGGATGTCCTTCTCGATCGCCGCCATGCGAATCTCGAAATCTTTGGACATCGCGCGCAGGTCGTCGGCATCCACCTTCACGCCGGCGCGTTCCATCTCCATCAGCACCGGCGTCAGGCGGCGGTCGATCTGCTCGTACAGGGCCAGCGCCTTGTTGGTGCGCAGCCGCGGCCGCAGCACCTCCCACAGACGCAGGGTGACGTCGGCGTCCTCGGCGGCATAGGGGGTGGCGCGGTCCAGCGGCACCTGGGCGAAGGGCACCCGCCCCTTGCCGGTGCCGGTGACGCTGTCATAGCTGATGGGAGTGTGGCCCAGATGCAGGATGGACAGCTCGTCCATGCCGTGCCCGTGGGCGCCCGCTTCCTGTGCGTAGGAGATCAGCATGGAATCGTCGATCGGCCCGGCGACCGGCGCGCCCGCGCGCGCGAGGATCAGCTGGTCGAACTTGGCGTTGTGGAACACCTTCAGCACCGCGGGGTCGCGCAGCAGCGGCGCCAGCGCGGCGAGGGCCTGGTCGGGCGGGATCTGCCCGGCCACCCCTTCGTGGCGCAGCGGCACGTAGCAGGCGCGGCCGGGGGCGGTGGCGAGCGAGAAGCCCACGATATCCGCCCGCATGGCATCGAGCCCGTCGGTCTCGGTGTCCAGGCCGACCACACCGGCCGCGGTCGCTTCGGCGATCCAGGCGTCGAGCTGGGCGGGCGTGGTGACGGACTCGTACGTGCCGAACGCGTCGCCCGGCGCGAGGGCGGGCTGGGCCGGCGGGTCGGCGAACAATTGTCCCTGGGGGCCGCGGTTGGCGCTCGCCGGCGCAGCGCCGTTGGCTGTGGGTGAAGCCGCCGGCTGGGCAGCAGCGGCGCCCCCCTCCTCCAGCCCAAGGCGCAGCAAGGTGGAGCGGAAGCCCTGCTCCTTCAGCCATGCGCCGAGCTTCGCCCGATCCGGCTCGCGCGCCACCAGCGCGTCCAGCGGCAATGGCTGCGGTGCGTCGTCGCGCAGGGTGACCAGCTCGCGGGAGATCCGGGCGGCGGCGGCGTGCTCGATCAGGGCGTCGCGGCGCTTGCTCGGCTTCATCTCCGAGGCGGCGCGCAGGATCCCCTCCAGGTCGCCGTGCTCCTGGATCAGCTGCGCCGCGGTCTTGGGCCCGATGCCCGGCACGCCCGGCACGTTGTCCACCGGGTCGCCGATCAGGGCCTGGGCCTCGATCATCTTCCCGGGCGGGACGCCGAACTTCTCCATCACCTCGGCGAGGCCGATCGGCTTCTGCTTGATCGGGTCCAGCATCTCCACGCCGGGCCGAATGAGCTGCATCAGGTCCTTGTCGGAGGAGATGATGGTGGCTCGGCCGCCGGCCTCGGTGGCCGCGCGGGCATAGGAGGCGATGAGGTCGTCGGCCTCCCAGTCGGCAAGCTCGATCGCCGGCACGCCGAAGGCGGCGGTGGCGTCGCGCACCAGGCTGAATTGCGGGATCAGCTCCGGCGGGGGTTCGGGCCGCTGGGCCTTGTATTTGTCGTACAGCCGGTTGCGGAAGGTCGTCCGCCCGGCGTCGAAGATCACGGCGATATGGCTGCCGGCATGGTCCTTCAGCAGCCGCGCCAGCATGTTGGTGAAGCCGAACACGGCGTTCACCGGCGTGCCGTCGGGCCGCGTCATCGGCGGCAGGGCGTGGAAGGCGCGGAAGATGAATCCCGAGCCGTCGATCAGGATCAGGTGGGGCGCGGTGTCCGGCTGGCCCACGCTAGTGACCGTGGTCGTCGCCGGCGCCCTCGTTCAGCACGTAGAGGCGCGAGCAGTAGGGGCACATCACCTGCCGGTCGGCGATGCGCAGGTAGACGCGCGGATGGCCGAGCGCGCTGTTGCCGCCATCGCAGGCGACCGTCCGGTCATCGACGTGGATGATCTCGGTGGGTTCGGGGGCGGTGGTGGAAGCGGCGCCGTCCGGCATGGCCTGTCCTTGATATTGTCGGGGGTGCCCGGATGGGCCTGTGCCATGATACCGATGGCGGTCATGCTTTCAACCTCGTCCCCGCGCGCCCGTGGTCCCGCTCGCCGTGCCCTGCTGCTGGGTGCGGCCGCCGCGCTGTCGGGCTGCGCCTCGGCGGCGACGCCACCTGGGCCTGCCGTGGTGCCGCCCGCGCTGCATGACGACGCGTTCGTGATGCCGGACGGGGCGCGGCTGCCGCTGCGTGCCTGGCTGCCGGACGGCAAGCCGCACGCGGTGGTGCTGGCCCTGCACGGCTTCAACGACAGCCGCGACGCCTGGGAGATCCCGGGCCCGGATTTCGCGGCCGCCGGCATCGCTGTCTATGCGCCCGACCAGCGCGGTTTCGGCGCCGCCCCCGGGCGCGGGCTGTGGCCGGGCGTGGATGGGCTGGTGGGTGACGCGGCGGCGATGACCGCCCTGCTGCGCCAGCGCCATCCGGATGCGCGGCTGGTGCTGATGGGCGAGAGCATGGGCGGCGCCGTGCTGATGTGCCTGGCCACCTGCGCCACGCCGCCCCCGGTGGACGGCTATGTGCTGGTGGCGCCGGCCGTATGGGGGCGGGCGCGGATGAACGTGTTCATGCGCAGCGGGCTGTGGCTGGCGGCCACGCTGGTGCCGGGCATGGAGGTCAGCCGCCCGCCGCCGCCGGTGCGGGTGCTGGCCAGCGACAACCGGGATGCGCTGATTCGCCTGTCACGCGACCCCCTGACCATCCGCAGCACGCGGTTCGACACGCTGCGCGGCCTCGTGGACCTGATGGACGCCGCCCTGGACGCTGCCCCGCGCTTCCGTGCGCCTGGGCTGTTCATGTATGGCGCGAAGGACGAGCTGGTGCCGAAGGCGGCCACGCTGGTGACATGGCAGGCGCTGCACCAGGAAGCGCCGACGACGGCGCCGCGGCTGGGGTTCTATCCGAACGGCTGGCATCTGCTGATGCGCGACCTGGGGCGTGCCGCTCCGATCGGCGACGCGATCGCCTGGATTGGCGACCGGTCGGCGCCGCTGCCGTCGGGCGCGGACATGGCGGCGGGAAGCTGGCTTGCCGCCCAGGCCTGACACCGCACTTTCGTTCATCGATCTTTCGCGCTATGTGTCCGCCTGTTGGACCCGTAGCTCAGCTGGATAGAGCGTCGCCCTCCGAAGGCGAAGGTCGCACGTTCGAATCGTGTCGGGTCCGCCAATCACGCCAGTGAGCCAGACATGCGGCGGCCAGCCGGCTGCAAGAGTTGGCTGGCCATATGGCAGGCAACACGCGGCGGGTCGGCGCCCTGCGGGTCGATGGCGGCCTCCGCCCGATGCTGGAATTCCACGGCAGCCGCATCATCTCCGGTATTGGATTGCACGCATGCCGCGATGCCCGGCCGCAGATTTCGCCGCACGGTCCTCACCTCCCTGCGGCTGTCGCTGCACCCGAAGCGCGAAGACGCCGAAAGCAACCCTCGGAACACCGAACATCCAGGGAAGCCCTGCTTCATGGAATTAGCCATGGGGGGCCGGCCTCTGTTGCTGGCTCGTCATTCCTCTCCTGATCCTGTTTGCGGCCGCCGGCGGCGTGGCGTGGTCCGCGTGCCGAACCAGACGCTGCGCTACGCACCCGGCGGGCTTGCCGACGCCGTGGCTTCCGAGGCGCCGGGCGCCGGCACGGCGAAAAGCTCGGGCGAAGGGTCGCGTGTCTGGGTGTTGCGCGACGGCCAGCCGGTTCCACTCTCCGTCGTGCCCGGCCTCGACGACGAGACGTATACCGACGTCGTCAAAGGCGACCTCCATCCCGGGGACCCGATCATCGTCGCCGAGGAGCGCAGCCCGACCGGCAGCCAGTCGGGACTGGCGCAGCCGCGCCTCTGAGATGCCGCAGCCGGTCATCACGGTCGAGCATGTAACGCGGACCTTCGTCATCGGCGATGTGCAGGTGCAGGCGCTTCGCCGCGTCAATCTTGCAGTCGAGGCTGGCGCGTTCGTCGCCATCATGGGGTCGTCGGGATCGGGCAAGTCGACGCTGGTGTCCATCCTCGGCTGTCTCGACCAGCCGACAGGCGGTCATTACTTCTTCGAAGGCGTCGATGTGGCGGCGCTGCGCGAGCCGGACCTCGCGCGCATCCGCAGCGAACGCCTCGGCTTCGTATTCCAGAGCTTCAACCTGCTTGCACGCACGAGCGCCATCGAGAATGTCGGCCTGCCACTCTACGACGCGGCCTCAAGGCCGGCGCACTGCGCGGCGCGCGTCGAGCGGGCGCGTGCGGCGCTGAGCTTCCTTGGCCTCGGCGATCGCGAGCGCAACACGCCGGGTCAGCTCTCCGGGGGCCAGCAGCAACGCGTCGCCATCGCGCGGGCGCTGATCAATAATCCAAGGCTGCTCCTTGCCGACGAGCCGACCGGCAATCTCGATACAAAAACGTCCCATGCAATCATGGAGACTCTCGTCTCGCTCAACCGCGAACAGGGTGTCACCATCATCGTTGTCACCCACGAAGCCGACATTGCCGCCTATGCGGACCGCATCGTGACCATGCGCGACGGCGAGATCGTTTCCGACGAGCGGGTTGTGAAGCCGGAGCCGCCGCCTGCTGCCGCACCCGCCGTCGGCGTCTTCGTCGGCTACTACCCCGCCCGCAAGGCCGCCGGCCTCGATCCCATCGAGGCGCTACGCTACGAGTGACGCACGCATGCTGCGGTTGGTGGCGGTGACGCGGCAATGACGGGACGGGCTCGGCCTCACCACGTAACCCCGCAGTTGAAAGCGCTCCGGCGGCGGCGCAGTGTACGTGGTGTTCCAGCTTGGCGGCCGGGTTCGGGCCACCGTCGTGGAGACCGCCGTTGGCGCAATATGTCGCCCATCGCCTGATCCAGTTGGTGATCGTGCTGTTCGGCGTCAGTGTCGTGGTGTTCGTGACCATGCACTTGCTGCCGGGTGACGTGGCGCAGCTGCTACTGGGCGATCACGCGACGGCCGAGCAACTGGTGCGGCTGCGCACGCAGCTGGGCCTGGATCAGCCGGTATGGGTGCAATACTTGCGGTTCGTGGAGGACGCGACGGGCGGGGACCTTGGCACCTCGATCCAGAGCGGGCATCCGGCGATGAAGGACGTGCTGACCGCGTTTCCGGTGACGCTGCAGCTGACCTTGTTCTCGCTGGCGCTGGCCTCCCTCGCGGGCGTGCCGCTCGGCGTGCTGACGGCGATGCGACAGGGTTCGCGATTCGACGGGGTGGTAATGACGCTGACGCTGTTCGGCGTGTCCATGCCGATCTTCTGGCTGGGGCTGATGTTGCTGGTGCTGTTCGCGGCGGCGCTGGGCTGGCTGCCGGTCGGCGGGCTGATGCCTGTGGGGCTCGATCCGCCGCGCGTGACCGGCATGAGCGTGTTCGACAGCCTTTGGTCCGGCAATGAGAGGATGGTCGTGGCGAGCCTGCGGCACATGTTGCTGCCCACGGTCACGCTCGCCAGCGTGCCGCTGGCGCTGATCACCCGCATCACCCGCGCCGAGGTCATGGCGGCGGCAACGCTGGACCATGTGCGCACCGCGCGGGCGAAGGGGCTGGATACGGCGCGGGTGGTGCTGCGGCACATCCTGCGCAATGCGGCGATCCCGATCGTGACCGTGATCGGGCTGCAGCTCGGCCTTCTGCTTTCGGGCGCCGTGCTGACCGAGACGATCTATTCGCTGCCGGGGCTGGGACGGCTGATGGTTGATTCGATCCTGTCGCGCGACTACCCGGTGGTGCAGGCGGGGGCGATGTTCATAGCGACATTGTTCGTGCTGGTGAATCTGCTGGTGGATCTGAGTTACGCCGCACTCGATCCGCGGATCAGCCGGGCATGAGCGCGAGCACCATCGCACCGCCGGTGCCGCAAGGTGCGGTACGGCGTGCGTTGCGCGGCGCCGGTGCGCGCGTGGGATTGTGCATCGCCGCAGTGTTCCTGCTGCTGACGGTGGCCGCGCCCGCGGTGGCGCCGTACGACCCGTACGACCAGGATCTGTCGAGCGCGCTGTCGCCGCCTTCGGCCGCGCATCCGTTCGGGGCGGACCAGTATGGACGGGACATGCTGAGCCGGGTGATCTACGGCACGCGCACCGCGCTGCTGGCGATCGTGATGGCAGACGGGCTCGCGCTGGTTGTGGGTGGCGGACTTGGGTTGATCGCGGGGTTCACCGGCGGGCACATAGACGCCGTGATCATGCGGGCGGTGGATGTGCTCCTGTCGTTTCCGTATCTGCTGCTGGCGCTGATCATCGTGGCGGCGCTGGGACCGAGCCTGACGAATTCGGTGATCGCCATCGGCATTATCTATACGCCGCAGTATGCGCGGCTCATGCGCGGGCAGGTGCTGAAGGTGGAGACGCTGGACTACGTGACGGCCGCGCGGGCGATTGGCGCGAGCAGGCTGCGGGTGATGCTGCTGCACGTGCTGCCGAACAGCTTCACGCCCGTGCTGGTGCTGGCGACCCTTCAGTCCGGTGCGGTCGTGGTCGAGACGGCGGGGCTGTCGTTCCTTGGGCTCGGCGCGCAGCCGCCCTCGCCGGACTGGGGCGCACTGTTGGCCGATGGGCATGGGTATTTCCTGACGGCATGGTGGATCGCAACCTTCCCGGGACTTGCGATCTTCGCGGTGGTGGTGGGGTTCAATCTGCTGGGCGACGCGTTGCGCGACCAGTTCGATCCGAAGATGCGGTCGCTATAGGGCAAAGCTGAAGGGCCAGGACAAAGGCCCTGGCCCTTCATTTCGCACAAAGGACGTGGCGCTACTGCTGCAGCGACACCTGCTCCATGTCGAAGAACATCTGCGTCGGGTTCAGCTGGAAGCCTTTCACCTCGTTGCGGATGGCGCGAACCTGCAGCGTGGAGTTCACGAATACCCACGGCGCGTCGTCCATGATCTTCTGCTGGATGATCTTGTATATGGCCAGGCGCCTGGCGGGATCGCTGACGGCGGCGGCCTCGTCCATCATCTTGTCGACCTCGGGGTTCTTGTAGTGGACGGTATCGCTGATCGGCATGCCCTTGGAGTTGAACAGCGCGCCGACGAAGTTGTCGGGGTCGCCGTTGTCGCCGCTCCAGCCGGTCAGGAACATGCCCGGGTATTTGCCGGATCGGACGGTGGCAAGGAAGGCGCCCATGTCGAGCTTGCGGACGTCGGCCTCGATGCCGACTTTCCTCAGGTAGGCCTGCAATGCGACCGCGAGGTCGGGGCCCGCGGGGTTGTAGCCGCGCGGCGTGCTGTATGCGAGCAGCTCGACTTTCAGGCCGGGCTTCACGCCTGCCTCGTTGAGCAGCTTCTGCGCCATTGCGACATCATAAGGATAGCCTTTGGTGTCCTTGTCGTATCCCCACTGCGATTCCGGCAAGGGCGAGATCAGGGTGGCGGCCATGCCCTGGTACAGCGCCTTGTTGATGGCATCCTTGTCGACGGCGTAGTTCAGCGCCTGGCGAACCCGCTTGTCGTTGAACGGCGGGACTTCGTTGGGCAGGCCGAGACCGCTGACCGTCAGGCCGGGCTGGGTCAGCAGGGTGAGGTTGGTGTCGCTGCGGATCGAGGAGATCACCGACGTGGCCACGTCGCCCATGATCTGCACTTCGCCGCGCCTCAGTGCGAGCAGCGCCGCCTGCGCGTCCGGGTACTCCTTGAAGACGAGGTGATCGACTTTCGGCTTGCCCTTCCAGTAGTCGGGATTGGCGTCGAGCGCGACCTGGTCGCGTTGGCGCCATTCGCGGAAGATGAAGGGGCCGGTGCCGACCGGGTGGTTTCGGTATTCCTTGCCGTATTTCGCGGCGGCCGGATAGCTGACCACGCCGTTCCACACCATCGCCAGGCTGGCGAGCAATGCGGCGGAAGGCTGCTTCATCTTGAACTCGACCGTGTCGTCGTCGACGGCACGGTAGGAGGCGAGGGACTCGAAGGTGAAGTCGATGTAGCTCTCGACCGGGCCGGTATTGTAGATGTAGTTGGGATCGTTCTTGTTCAGCTGGCGATCGAGAGTCTGGATGTAGGTCGCCGCGTTGAAGGGCGTCCCGTCATGGAATTTCACGCCCTTGCGCAAATGGAACGTGTAGGTCAGCCCGTCCGGCGCGATGTCCCAGCTTTGCGCGAGGCCCGGTGCGACCTCGACGGTGCCAGGCTTGTAGCTCGTCAGGGTATCGTAGATGGTGGCCATGACGAAGCCGGAGGTATTGTTCTCCACCGCTTCAGGGTCGAGGCCCGTCGGGTCGGCCGCCATGCTGATCACCAGCGTGGTATCGGCCCGGGCGCCGCCGATGGCGGGGGCGAGCGCCAGACAGGCGGCGCAGGCCAGGATAAACCTGTGTCTCATAGCGGACCCTCCTTGTTCTGGTTTGTCGGCACGCTACGCGGTTCGAGCGGCGCCCGGCGACGATCCCACTCCGGACATCGCGGAGTCAGGCTCCGCGAACATCCATGCTGGCAGCCGTTGATGCGCCGATGTGCGAAGGGAGCATATCAGGCGACATTCCCGCCTTTCAACGTCCGCTGGGCAGCCCGGACCGGTCGGCTACAATCCGGCATGCGGCCGCGGTCGCGGCCTGTCGGCAAACCGGGAGAGCCGGAACGGGCTTGGGTCGACGACCGGCGCGTCGCCGGTCACCAGATCGGCCATCAACCGCCCGGCGCCGGGGCCAATGCCGAAACCATGGCCCGAGAACCCGGTGGCGACGAAGAAGCCGGGCAGTGAGTCCACCGGCGAGATGACCGGAACCGCATCCGGCGTGACGTCGATCAGCCCCGCCCATTGCTGGGCGACCGCCACGTTGGCAAAGGCGGGGAAGGCGTTGGAGAGGGCTGACCGCGCTTGCGCCAGGTCGCCCTCGACCGGCGCCGGATCCAGCATGCGCACCGCCTCGAACGGCGTTGACTGGTCGAGCGGCCAGCGCCGCGGTGTGCGCCATTCCTCGATGAAGCGCTCGCCGAGGCGCAGGTGCAGCGTCTCCCATTCCAGCCGCAACGCCGGCAGGAAGTCGAAGAACAGGCGGAAGCTGTCGGGGACGATCTCGGCATAGGTGCTGAACCCGTTGGCAATCGTGTAGCCGCCGTCCAGCCGCTTACGGAACGCGAAGCGGTGCCCCACGGCGGCAACGTCCGGCGCCCCCTGCAGCGGAGCCGTCCGCATCACCGACGACCGGACCTTCAACTGCGGCAACGCCACGCCGAGATTGCCGCAGAACAGGCGCGACCAGGCGCCGCCGGCCAACACCACGGAGTCGCAGGCGATCCGCCCCCTCTCGGTCACGGCAGCGGCCACGCGCCCGCCGGCGGTCTCGATGCCGCGAACGGCGCATTCGGCGAACACCAGGGCGCCGGCCCGGCGCGCGGCCTCGGCGATGGCCGGCGTGGCCTTCTGCGGTTCGGCGCGTCCGTCGCTCGGCGTATACAGCCCGGCCTTGTAGCGCCGCGTGGCGCCTGGCACCAACGCGTCGACCTCGTCGGGTCCGATCATGCGGGTGTCCAGCTGGTGCAGCCGGGCATATTCCAGCCAGGCTTCTCGCTCGGCCACGTCCTTGTCGGTCTCGCACAGATACAGGATGCCGGTGGTGCGGAACCCCGTCTCCGCCCCGGTGGTGGCGTTCATGCCTTGCCACAGACGCAGGCTTTCGATGATCAGCGGGAGCTCCCGGGGATCACGGCCCTGCTTGCGCACCCAGCCCCAGTTGCGGCTGGACTGCTCGCCGGCGATCTGCCCTTTCTCGCACAGCACCACCGGAACGCCTTTGGCGGCCAGGAAATAGGCGGTGCTGGTGCCGATGATGCCGCCGCCGACGACCACGACGCCGGTGCGGGAGGGAAGCTGCGCGTCGGACTGCACCGGATCGACCTGCGGGCCCATGCTTGCCTCGTGTCAGAACCTGGCGTCAGGAAAGCCCGATAACGCCGCGCGGCGCAATCAATTCCGTGAACCACCCAGGTGTCCGGCAGATAGTTCTTGGCTCCGCCGCAGCGTCTACGTCATTGTGACCGCCTGCCCGACGTGCCTGGACCGCGAAAATGCAGGGGGTTCACGATGGGACGCGATCGGCTATGCCTGCCGGGTTTCGGCCGCAATTCCACCGATCCATTTGGCGCCAGTCCGTATCTTTCCCGACGCGCCGTCATGTCGCTCAGCCTCGGCGCTGGCGCCGCCGGACTGCTGGGCCGGCGGGCCTGGGCGCAGGCTGCCGGCGGCGCGCCGCCGTCGAAGCCGACGGGACAGGTCGTGATCGGCCTGTCCCAGGAGCCGACCGTCTTCCATCCGCTGATGATCGCCATCGAGGTCGACCAGGGTGTGTGGTGGAGTCTCTACAACCCGCTTTGGGGCGTCGATCCCGACGGCAACTTCACCCCGCAGCTCGCGTCCGAGGTGCCGAGCCTCGAGAACGGCGGCATCTCCGCCGACGGGCTGATGTGGCGCATCAAGCTTCGCGGCGACGTGAAGTGGCACGACGGCGCGCCTTTCACCGCCGATGACGTGAAGTTCAGCCTGGAACTCAACAACAATCCGAATTTCCGCGCCGGCCGGCGGACCGGCCATGAGCTGATCCGCGACGTGAAGGTGGTCAGCCCCACCGAGATCACCTGGCGCATGGAACGCCCATACGCGCCATACATGTCGATCCTGGCCTGGACGTTCATGGTTCCGCAGCACCTGCTGGCCAATGCGTCCGACCCGAACACCACGCCGTTCAACAACGCACCGGTCGGGACCGGCCCGTTCCGCTGGGGCGAGCGCCAGTCCGGCGATCACATCACGCTGCTGGCCAATCCGAACTACTTCGGCAAGGGGCCGTACCTGGAGCGTGCGACCTATAAATACATCCCCGACCTGACGGTGCTGTTCACCCAGTTCCGCACCGGCGACATCGACTATATCGGCATCCAGGGCATCACGCCGGACCACTACAACGAGGCGAAGGGGCTGGCGGACCGCGTTGTCTCGCCGATCGCGCAAGCCTTCGTCGAGAGCATCACGATGAATCTCGGCCGCCCGGTGTTCCAGGACCGGGCGGTCCGCGAGGCGTTGTACTACGCCATGGACAAGAAGAGCATCATCGACGAGATCTATTACGGCCTGCCGAAGCCGACGGACAGTTACCTGCCCAAGCAGTCCTGGGCCTATAACCCCAATCTTCCCGTGCAGGACTACAACCCCGACAAGTCGAAGCAGATCCTCGACGCCGCGGGCTGGAAGCCCGGCGCCGGCGGCGTGCGCGAAAAGAACGGCCTGCGCCTTGAGTTCACGAACTCGACCACGGCCGGCAACCACGTGCGCGAGCAGGCGCAACAGCTTCTGCAGCAGAACTGGCGGGACATCGGCGCAGCGATGACCATCAAGAACATGCCGGCCGCCGTGATCTGGGGCGACTATTTCTCCATGTCGAAATACGACTCCGTGATGGTCGGCGAGGATTTCCTGGTCGGGCCGGATCCCGACGTTGCCTATTACTTCGACAGCAATAACGTGCCGGCCAAGGGTGGTGCGGGCAACAACACCATGCAGTACGCCAACCCGGAAGTGGACAAGTTGCTGCAGGAAGGCGCGTCGACCCCCGACCAGGCAAAGCGCAAGGCGATCTATCAGCAGGTGCAGACGATCATCCGCAATGACCTGCCGATCCTGCCGATCTTCCAGTACACGACGGTAGAGGGGACGAAGGCAAAGCTGAAGGGCTACCGCCCCAACATCAACACCCAGACCAATTGCTGGAATGTCAACGAGTGGTACTGGGCGACGTGACGCCGGGCGCGGCCGGGATCTGATCACGCCGCCAGGGATGGAGCATTGACGCGCTACCTCGTGCACCGGCTCGGCCAGAACCTGATCCTTCTCTGGCTTGTGTCCGTCATCGCCTTCACCGTGCTGCATCTGGCGCCAGGCGGGCCGCTGGCCCAGTTCGCGCTCGTGCCCGGGCTGACGCAGGCCGATCTCGCGCGCATTGCCCACCAGATGGGGTTGGACCGGTCGCTGCCGGTGCAATACTGGGAGTGGTTCCGCCGCATGCTCGTGGGCGACTGGGGCCGGTCCTACCGCGACACCCAGCCGGTCCTGCTGGTGATCGGCTCGCACCTGTTCGCCACGCTGGAGCTGATGGTGAGTTCCACCATCATCGCGGTCCTGCTGGGAACATGGGTCGGCGTGCTGGGCGCAATTCGCCGCTATTCCCTGTTCGACTACCTCGCCACCGTGGGCGCGATGATTGCCCTGTCGATCCCGACCTTCTGGTTCGGCCTTGTCGTGATCTACATCTTCTCGGTGAAGCTGGCCTGGCTTCCGGCGGGCAACCTGTACACCGTCGGCGACGGCTCGTTCCTGGACTTTGCCCACCACCTGATCGCGCCCTCCCTGGTGCTGGCTTTGGTCACGGTCGCGATCTGGAGTCGGTACATGCGGTCCTCCATGCTCGAAGTGATCAACCAGGACTACATCCGCACCGCCCGCGCCAAGGGCTTGCGGGAGCGCAGCGTCCTGATCGACCATGCCTTCCGCAACGCCCTGCTGCCGATGATCACCATTGCCGGCCTGCAGCTCCCCACGCTGCTCAGCGGCGCCCTGGTGACGGAAACGGTGTTCACGTGGCCCGGCATGGGGCGCCTGTTCCTCGACTCCATCGGCTACCGCGACTATCCGATGGTGATGGGCGTTCTGATGTTTTCGGCCGTGCTCGTCTTGCTGGGCAACCTGATGGCGGACCTGCTCTACGCCGCCTCCGATCCGCGTATCAGATTGGACTGACGCCATGAGCGATGTCGCTGACAGCCCGAGGGAGATTGCCAGGGCGGCGGATGAGGCGCCGTCGAGACGTGCGCGCAGCCGGGCGCTGCGCCGCTTCATGCGGCACCGCCTTGCCATTCTCGGGCTCGTCGTGATCGTGCTGCTGGTGTTCTTCACGGCGGTCGGGCCGCACCTGATCGCGTTCGACGACCTGCATATCGATGTCCGCAACCGCTTCCAGCCGCCATTCGCGGGGCCGCACATCCTCGGCTCGGACCCGCTGGGCCGCGACCAGCTTGCCCGCCTGCTGATGGCCGGGCGCGTTTCGCTGACTGTCGGCTTCGCGGCGATGGCGCTCAGCACGCTGGTCGGCACGCTGGTCGGCGCGGTCGCCGGATATTATGGCGGTCTGGTCGGCGTGGCGCTGATGCGCTTCGTCGACGCCGTGCTGTGCTTCCCGACGATCTTCCTGCTGCTCGCGCTCGCGGCGTTCGTCACCCCGAGCGTGGTGTCGATCACCCTGATCGTTGCCGCCACCGCCTGGATGGAGGTGGCGCGCGTCGTGGAAGGTCAGATCCGGGCATTGCGGGACCGTGATTTCGCCATCGCCGCGGAAGTGCTCGGCGCGTCCGATCTCCACATCATGCTGCGCGAGCTGATCCCCAACGCGATGGCGCCGATCGTTGTCGCGGCCACGCTCAACGTCGCGCGGGCAATCCTGCTGGAATCCTATGTCAGCTTCCTCGGCTACGGCATCCAGCCACCCACGCCGAGCTGGGGCAACATGCTGGAGAATGCGCAGGAATACCTGGGCACCGCGCCATGGCTCGCGATCATCCCGGGCATCGCCATCACCCTGGCGGTGACCAGCTTCAACTTCGTGGGTGACGGTCTGCGCGATGCGCTCGACACGCGCCTGGATATCGCATGACGCCGCTGCTGCAGGTCGAGGACCTCCGCGTTCGCTTCCGGACGGACACCGGCATCATTCCTGCCGTCAACGGCGTCTCGTTCGTCGTGCGCCCGCGCGAGACCTTGGCGCTGGTGGGCGAGTCCGGTTCCGGCAAAAGCGTCACCGGCCTGTCGATCATGCGCCTGACGCCCCGCGGCGGCGGCTGCCGGGTCGAGGGTCGCATCCGGTTCGGCGCGGCGGATCTGCTCGCCCTGCCGGAAGAAGACATGCGTGCCATACGCGGCAATCGCATCTCCATGATCTTCCAGGAGCCGATGACCTCCCTCAATCCAGTCAAGACCGTGGGCGAACAGATCGCCGAGGCCATCCGCTGCCACCGCCAGATTGGCCGGCAGGCTGCACTGGACCGGGCAGCGGAGCTGCTCCACACCGTCGGCATCCCCGATGCGCGCCAGCGGCTCGCCAGCTATCCGCACCATATGTCCGGCGGCATGCGCCAGCGCGTCATGATCGCCATGGCGCTGTCCTGCGAACCCGACCTGCTGATCGCGGACGAGCCCACGACGGCGCTGGATGTCACGGTGCAGGCCCAGATCGTCGAGCTGCTGAAGCGCCTGCAGCAGCAGACCGGCATGTCCGTGATCTTCATCACCCATAATCTCGGCGTGGTCGCCGATATCGCCGACCGCGTGATGGTGATGTATGCGGGGCGCATCGTGGAGCAGGCCGGCACCGTCCCGCTGCTGACCAGCCCGCTCATGCCGTACACCCAGGGCCTGCTGCGCTCCGTGCCCCGCCTGCCTGCCGGGCAGCACCAAAGGCGCCGGCTCGACGCCATACCCGGCAACGTCCCCGATCCTGCGGAGCTGCCCGCCGGCTGCTCGTTCCGGCCGCGCTGCCCGCATGCCGTCGCCGGCGTTTGCGACACGACGTTGCCGGAGCTCGAAGACACGGCACCGGGCCACTTGGTTCGCTGCCGGCGCTGGCGCGACATCGCGCCCGCAGGGGCTTGAGCGATGCCTCCTGTCGAAGAGATCCTGACGGTCCACGACCTGCGCTGCTGGTACCCGGTCCGGGCCGGTCTGTTCGGCGGCATCCATCAATACGTGAAGGCCGTCGACGGCGTGTCCTTCGCCGTCCGCAAGGGCGAGGTGCTGGGCCTGGTGGGCGAATCCGGGTCCGGCAAGACCACGATCGGGCGAACCGTCTTGCGGCTGAACGCCCCTACCGGCGGGTCCATCGTCTTCCGTGGCCAGGACATCACCCATCTCACGCGCCGGCGGATGCGCCCGATCCGCCAGGCGATGCAGCTCATCTTCCAGGACCCGTTCGCATCGCTCAATCCGCGCATGACCGTGGAGCGCATCCTGCTGACTCCGCTCGCCATCCACGACCGGACCATGCCGCCGGCCGAACGGCACCGGCAGGTGGAAGCGGCGCTGCAGATGGTCGGGCTGTCATCCGCCCATGCCAGCCGCTACCCGCATGAGTTCTCCGGCGGCCAGCGCCAGCGTATCGGCATCGCCCGCGCGCTGATCCTGCGGCCCGCCTTCCTTGTGGCCGACGAGCCCGTCTCGGCGCTCGACGTCTCGATCCAGGCGCAGATCGTCAATCTGTTGCTGGACCTCAAGGAGCAGCTTGGCCTCACCATCCTGTTCATTGCCCACGATCTCGCGGTGGTCGGCCACATCTCCGACCGGATTGCGGTGATGTATCTGGGGCGGCTGATGGAATTTGCCGACACGGATGCGCTGTTCGCCAACCCGCAGCACCCGTACACGGAGGCGCTGTTCTCGGCTGCCCCGGATCCGGACCCGACCGTCCGCCGGCAACGCATCATCCTGCAAGGCGACATCCCCAGTCCGGTCGCCCCACCTTCGGGCTGCGTGTTTCGTACCCGGTGCCGCTATGCGCTGCCGGCCTGCGCGGAACAGCAACCGGCCTTCCGCGAAATTCGGCCTGGCCACTTCAAGGCGTGCATTCGCGATGATCTCGCGCTGCAGGGGGCTGGCGGACAGGCGCGCGAGCGCGTGCCATCAAGTTGAATCGCAGGTGAGCGGAAGACAAATAGCGGGTTCCACCACCGCGTCACGCCGCGCCGCGGACAAGCTCCCAGAACTCGTCGGCCGAGTTGGTGCGCGGGAACGGCGCATCCGGCACGGCCGCGCCCAGGAACGCGCATAGCGGCGCCCAGCCTTCGGCGACATCGAACACCAGCAGCCGGTCGGCGGGGATCGCGGCCTTCACGTCCTCGGTCCGCTGCCGGTAGGCGGACAGCGCTGCCTCGCGGTCGCCCGGCGGCGCGTTGAATGTCTGCTCGGCAATGATGGCGTGGGCCATCTCCAGCACGCCGCGCACATAGGGATTGGGAACGTCCTGGCGCATCTCCAGCAGGGCCATGATCGTCTTCGCGTAGCTCGCCCACCAGCTTTCCTCCGGCCGCACCGACAGGATCACGCGGGCCTGGGGGTAGGCGGCGGCCAGTTGCCGCCAGTAATGGCTGCCCGGCCAGTCCACCATCGCGCCGTAGCCGGCGAACACCTCGTCCCAGTCCACCGCCTGCCCCGCGACCGCGGCCTGCCACAGCGGAAGCTGCGACGGCGTCTTCAGCACCTCTTCCATGTGGTGGCACGGGCCGAAGCCGAGCCGCTCCAGCGCCTGCTTCAGCGACAGCGTGCCGGTCCGGCCGAAGCCCGCGCCGATGATGGACAAGGACATTGCGGCCTCCCTTCGTTCTCGTCGGCGACAAAGTAGCGTGGCGGCCATTGCATGCAAACGACCGGCCCCGGCTATTCCCTCCGGCATGGTCCTGCTGGTAGTGCTTCCCGCCATGACAGATGGCCCTGCCCTCAGGCCGTTCCGGCCGACCCTGCCGTTGTGCCGATAGGCGGCCGCCGCGCCATGAACCCAGTGCCTCCGCGGCTGCGATTGCGCGGCATCACCAAGCACTATGGCGCCACCATCGCCAATGACGGCATCGACCTTGCGGTGCTGCCCGGCGAGATCCATGCCCTGCTGGGCGAGAACGGCGCCGGCAAGTCCACCCTGGTGAAGATCATCTACGGCGTCGCGGCGCCGGACGCGGGCGAGATCCTCTGGCAGGGAAGGGCGGTCGCCATCTCCGATCCCAATGCGGCGCGCGCCCTGGGCATCGGCATGGTGTTCCAGCACTTCTCCCTGTTCGAGACGCTGACCGTGGCGGAGAACATCGCGCTGGGACTCGGCACGCGCCAGGACATGGCGGCGCTGGCCGCGCGCCTGCGCGACGTGGCCGCCCGCTACGGCCTCGCCGTCGATCCGGGCCGCCATGTGCACCATTTGTCAGTGGGCGAGCGGCAGCGCGTGGAGATCCTGCGCTGCCTGCTGCAGGACCCGTCGCTGCTGATCATGGACGAGCCGACCTCGGTGCTGACCCCGCAGGAGACCGAGGGGCTGTTCGCCATGCTGCGCCGCCTGGCCGGCGAGGGCTGCAGCATCCTGTATATCAGCCACAAGCTGGAGGAGATCCAGGCACTGTGCCACCGCGCCACGGTGCTGCGCGCCGGACGGGTGGTGGCCGAGTGCGATCCGCGCACGGCCACCCCCGCCGCGATGGCCGAGATGATGATCGGCGGCAGCCTGCCGCAGACGCGGCGCGATCCCGGCCGGGCGCCGGCCGGCCCGCCTTGCATGGTCGTGCGCGGCCTGAGCCTGCCGTCCGATGACCCGTTCGGCACCGGGCTGCGCGATATCGCGTTCGCGCTGCGTGACGGCGAGATCCTCGGCATCGCCGGCGTCGCCGGCAACGGCCAGAAGGAGCTGCTGGCGGCCCTGTCCGGCGAGACGCTGGCCGCCCGCGCCGACGCCGTCACCATCGCCGGGCGTCCCGTCGGCCGCCTGGGTGTGGCGGCACGCCGCCGCCTGGGCCTGGCTTTCGTGCCGGAGGAACGGCTGGGCCGCGGCGCCGTCGCCGAGTTGTCGCTGGCCGAGAACGCGCTGCTGACCGCCACCGATCCCGACCTCGCGCCGCACGGCTTCATCTGCTTCGACCGGCTGCGCCGCTTCGCCGCCGATGTCATCGCGGCGTTCAAGGTCGTCGCCCCCGGGCCGGACGCGCCGGCCGGCAGCCTGTCGGGCGGCAACATGCAGAAATTCATCATCGGCCGCGAGATCGGCCATGCTCCCCGGCTGCTGCTGGCCGCCCATCCCACCTGGGGGGTCGATGTCGGCGCCGCGATGGCCATCCATCAGGCGCTGATCGACCTCGCCGCCACCGGCGTCGGCGTGCTGCTGGTGTCCGAGGACCTGGCCGAGCTGTTCCAGATCTGCGACCGCATCGCCGTGCTGCATGCCGGCCGGCTGTCGCCGCCGCGCCCGGTGGCGGAGACGACCGTCGATGCGGTCGGCCTGCTGATGGGCGGCATGATGCCGGAGGCGGCGCATGCGGCTTAGCCTCGAACCCCGCACCAGCCCCTGGCCGCTGATGTCGGCGCTGGCCCCGCTGCTGGCGGTGGCGCTGGCGACACTCGGCGCCGGCATCCTGTTCGCGCTGATGGGCCGCGACCCGCTGGCCGCGCTGCACGCGCTGTTCCTGTCCCCGCTCGACAGTGTCAACGGCCTTGCCGAGTTGGCGCTGAAGGCGACGCCGCTGCTGTTGTGCGCCATCGGCATCGCCATCGGCGTGCGCGCCAATGTCTGGAACATCGGCGCCGAGGGGCAGTTCATCATCGGCGCCATCTGCGGCGGCGGCGTCGCGCTGTATTTCGGCCCCGACGGCGGCTGGTGGCTGCTGCCGCTGATGCTGCTGGCGGGCGTCGCCGGCGGCATGGCCTGGGCCGCCGTCGCTGCGTTTCTCCGAACGCGGTTCAACGCGCACGAGATCCTGGTCACGCTGATGCTGTCCTACACCGCCGTGCAGGTCCTCGGCTGGCTGGTACACGGGCCCTGGCAGGACCCGGAGGGGTTCAACTTCCCGCAGACGCCGCTGTTCGAGCCTGGCGCGCTGCTGCCGGTGCTGATCGAAGGGACGCGGGTGAATCTGGGCGCGGTGTTCGCCCTGCTGTCGGTGCCGCTGGGCAGCCTGCTGCTTGGGCGCATGATGGTCGGCTTCCGCATCCGCGTGGTCGGGCTCGCGCCCGGGGCCGCCCGCTATGCCGGCTTCTCCGAGGCCGGGACGGTCTGGTTCTGCCTGCTGCTCAGCGGCGGGCTGGCCGGGCTTGCCGGCATCTGCGAGGTGGCCGGCCCGATCGGGCAGCTGCTGCCGGTGATCTCGCCGGGTTACGGCTTCGCCGCGATCATCGTGGCCTTCCTGGGCCGGCTGCATCCGGTGGGCATCCTGTTCGCCGCGCTGCTGATGGCGCTGCTGTATCTCGGCGGCGAGGGGCTGCAGATCTCGCAGCAGCTTCCTTTGGCCGTCACCGGCGTGATCCAGGGCATGCTGCTGTTCTTCCTGCTCGGCGCGGACGTGTTCATCGGCTACCGCGTCCGCATCGTCCCTCGGACGCCGCGCCATGCATGACGCGGCCATGCTGCTCGCCGTGCTGGTCGCCACACTGCGCGCGGCGACGCCGCTGGTGCTGGCGGGCCTGGGCGAACTGGTCGCCGAGCGCGCGGGGGTGCTGAATCTCGGGCTGGAGGGGATGATGCTGGTCGGCGCCGTCACCGGCTTCATCGCCGCGGTGGCCACCGGCAATCTCGCCTGGGGGCTGCTGGCCGCCATGCTCGCCGGAGCCGCCATGGCCGCCGCCTTCGCCTTCCTCACGCTCGGGCTGCGCGCCAACCAGGTGGCCACCGGCCTGGCGCTGACCATCTTCGGTGTCGGCTTCTCGGCCCTGGTGGGCAACAGCTACCAGAGCCAGCCGATCCAGGGCCTCGCCACCACCCTGTTCCCGGAGCTCAGCACCGCCGGGCCGCTGCTGCAGCAGGTGCTGCTGATCGACCCGCTGGTCTGGCTGTCGCTGGTGGCGCCGGTGCTGGTGCACCGCTTCCTGTACCGCAGCCGCGCCGGCCTGATCCTGCGCGCCGTCGGCGAATCGCACGACGTGGCGCACGCCTTCGGCTACCACGTCATCCGCATCCGCGTGCTGGCCACGCTGTTCGGGGGCGCGATGAGCGGGCTGGCCGGAGCCTATCTCTCGCTTGCCTATACGCCGATGTGGACCGAGAACATGGTGGCCGGCCGCGGCTGGATCGCGCTTGCTTTGGTGGTGTTCTCCACCTGGAAGCCCGGCTGGCTGGTGGTCGGCGCCTGGCTGTTCGGCTTCGTCACCATCGCCGGCTTCCAGGCCGAGGCGCTGGGCCTTTCGGTCTCGCCGCAGTTGCTGGCGACGCTGCCTTATCTGTCGACGATCATTGTGCTGGTGCTGATCTCGCGCGATAGGGTCCGCCTGAAGCTCAACGCCCCCGCGGCGCTGGGCAAGCCGTTCAACCCAGCCGCCTAGTTCCAAGGGGACATTGCCCATGTTGCTGTCACGCCGCACCCTCCTGCTCGCCCCCCCCGCCGCCGGACTGGCTGCCCGCACCGCGGCCGCGGCCGGCCCGATGAAGGTGGGCTTCGTCTATGTCTCGCCGATCGGCGACGCCGGCTGGTCGTTCCAGCACGAGCTCGGCCGCCGCGCGGTGGACGCCGCCCTGGGGTCCGCGGTGAAGACCGTCTATGTCGAGAACGTCGAGGAAGGGGCCGACGCCGAGCGGGTCATTCGCAAGCTCGCCAGCGACGGCAACGAGCTGATCTTCGCCACCTCGTTCGGCTACATGAACCCGACGCTGAAGGTGGCCCAGCAGTTCCCGAAGATCCGCTTCGAGCATGCCACCGGCTACAAGCGCGCCGCCAACGTCGCCACCTATTCCGCCCGATTCTACGAAGGCCGCTACGTCGCCGGCATGATCGCCGCGCGCATGAGCAAGACCGGCATCATGGGCGATGTCGCCGCCTTCCCGATCCCCGAAGTGGTGCAGGGCATCAACGCCTTCACGCTCGGCGCCCGCTCGGTGAACCCGAAGGCGCAGGTGAAGGTCGTCTGGACCAGCTCCTGGTTCGATCCCGGCAAGGAGCGGGCGGCGGCCGATGTCCTGATCGCCCAGGGTGCCGACGTCATCACCCATCACACCGATTCCACCGCCATCGCCCAGGTCGGCGAGGAGAAGGGCGTGTTCACCGTCGCCTACAACTCCGACATGGCGAAATACGGCCCGAAGACCTGCCTGACCGCGGTGACCCATGTCTGGGGCGATTATTATGTGGGCCGCGTGAAGGCCGCCATGGCCGGCACCTGGACCAGCGGCGACACCTGGGGCGGTTTCAAGGACGGGATGGTGAAGCTCGCGCCCTACAACGCCGCCGTGCCCGACGCGGTGCGCCAGGAGGCGGCGGCGAAGATCGCACAGATCGCCGACGGCAGCCTCAAGCCGTTCCAGGGCCCGATCATGGACCAGTCCGGCAAGCCAAAGGTCGCCGCGGGGGCCGCGATGTCCGACAAGGAGATCGCGGAGATGAAGTGGTTCGTCGAGGGCGTGCAGGGCAAGATCTGAGACGGGTCCGGGCGAAGGGACATGAAGGCGAGGGGCTTTGCCCCTCGACCCCAGTCAAGTCCGTCGCGCGCCTTCGCGCGATGCGCGGAGCCAAGAGAGTAACGGGTTTCCAAAGGCCTACGGCCTTTGGCGGGGCTATCCGGCGCGCCGCTTGCGCGACGACGGCAGAGCCCTGGTCCTTGCCCACATCCCCGAAAACCGCAGCAGCCGCCCGTCGATCGCCGCCAGTCCGAGGCCGATCAGGGCCATGCCGGCGAAGGCGCGTGGGGCGATATGCTCGCCCAGGAACATGCTGCCCAGCAGCAGCGCGCTGATCGGCAGCAGGAACGTCACCAGCAGCAGGTTGGTCGCCCCTGCGGTTGCCAGGATGCGGAAATACAGCATGTAGGCCATGGCCGTGCACAGCAGCGCGATCGCGGCGAAGGATGCCCAGGCGGCGGGGCTCGGCATCGGCAGGGTCCAGAACCGGTCGGTGAGCGCGGCCACCGGCAGCAGCAGGATGGTGCTGGCGGTGATCTGGCCGGTCGCGACCTTCAGCGGCGGAATGCCCTTGAACCGGCGGCCATAGATGCCGGCGAAGGCGTAGGAGATGGCGGCGAGCAGGCAGGCGGCCTCGCCGGCCACGTCGCCGGCACCCAGGCCGGCCAGCGCCGCCGGGCCGATCAGCACCGCGACGCCGAGGAAGCCGCACAGCACGCCGACCCCGCGCGGCCAGGTCAGCCGCTCGTTCTGCGTCAGCACATGCGCCACCAGCACGCCGAAGATCGGCGTCGTCGCATTCAGGATCGAGGCGAGGCCGCTGGAGATGTGGATCTCGCCCCAGACGATCAGGCTGAACGGGATGATGTTGTTGAGCAGCCCCATGACGGCGAAGGCCCCCCAGGGCAGCGAGCGCACCATCGGGTCCCGGCGCAGCAGCAGGAACAGGTTGAGCGCCAGGGCCGCGAACCCGACGCGCCCCAGCACCACGGTGAACGGCGGCAGCTCGTTCACCAGCACCTTGAAGAAGAAGAACGACCCGCCCCATAGCAGCGACAGTGCGAGCAGCATCGCCCATTCGCTTCCGCCCATCGCGGGAGCCTGTTGCGGCCTCATGGTGTGGTCCGATCCTGGGATGGTGGCGTCGGGCGGGACCATAGGGCCGGCCCGCGGCGCGCGCCCCCCGGATGTTGCGGCCACTGCCGAGGGGCTGCATTGCGCGGACTGCCTGCGTCGCGTGGGCGATTTGTTGGGAACCGGCCCCTGCTATAGTCGCCGGCAAACAAGCCCGAGGAAACGTCCCGTGCCCGACATCCCCTCCGCAGCCGCCGGCTCCGGCGTGAACGCCAGCGTCGCCATGCGGCTGGCGGAAGCCTTCGCCCGCCATGGCGTGACCATCGCCTTCGGGCAGAGCCTGCCCTCCGCCTTCCACCTCGCCGCCCCGCATGTCGGCATCAGCCAGGCGGTGTATCGCCAGGAGAATTCCGGCGGCGCCATGGCCGACGGCTATGCCCGCATTTCCGGCCGCGTCGGCGTCGTCACCGCGCAGAACGGGCCGGCCGCCACGCTGCTGGTGCCGCCGCTGGCGGAGGCGCTGAAGGTGTCCGTCCCCATCGTCGCGTTGGTGCAGGAAGTCACCCGCGACACCACCGACCGCAACGCCTTCCAGGAGCTGGACCACATCCGGATGTTCGAGCCGGTGGCCAAATGGGTCCGCCGCATCGACCGCGCCAGCCGGCTGGAAGACTACGTGGACATGGCCTTCACCGCGGCCGCCTCCGGCCGGCCCGGTCCCGCCGTGCTGCTGGTGCCTGTCGACCTGCTCGATGAGGCCGCCCCGCCGCCCTCGCCGCGCCGCGCCCGCCTTGGCTTCTATCCGCTCGACCGCATTGTCGCCGATCCCGCGGCGGTTGCGCGCGCCGCCGCGATGCTGGCGCAGGCGAAGCATCCGCTGGTGGTCGCCGGCGGCGGCGTGCACCTGTCCGGCGCGGCCGCGCAGCTCGCGGCCTTGCAGGAGGCCGCCCATCTGCCGGTCGCCACCACGGTCATGGGCAAGGGCGCGGTGGATGAGACCCACCCGTTGAGCCTTGGGATCGTCGGCTATTTCATGGGCCCGGGCAGCCGCACCCACGCCCTGAAGCCGATGGTGGACCGCGCCGACGTCGTGCTGCTGATCGGCAACCGCACCAACCAGAACGGCACCGACAGCTGGAAGCTGTTCCCCGGCGATGCGCGCTTCATCCATCTCGACATGGATTCCATGGAGGTCGGCCGGAACTACGAGGCGGAGCGGCTGGTGGGCGATGCCAAGGTGACGCTGGCTGCCCTGAACTCTGCCATGGCCGCGCAGGACCTGTCCGCCCGTGCGGCCGCCCGCCCGGCGCTGGCGCGCGAGATTGCGGCCGGCCTCGCCGCCTGGCGCAAGCTGGTCGCCAATGTCAGCACCCGCGACGGCGGCCCGGTGCGCCCCGAGCGCGTCATGGCCGAGCTCGACCGCCGCCTGCAGCCGGATGACATCGTGGTGGCCGATGCCAGCTATTCGTCCATCTGGATCGGCAACTACCTGACCGCACGGCGTGCCGGCGCCCGCTTCCTCACCCCGCGCGGCCTGGCCGGTCTTGGCTGGGGCCTGCCGCTCGCGATCGGCGCGAAGCTGGCCGCGCCCGACCGCCGCGTGGTGTGCGTCGCCGGCGACGGCGGCTTCGCCCATACCTGGGCGGAGCTGGAGACCCTGCGCCGGCTTGCCTTGCCCGTCGTGCAGATCGTGCTGAACAACACCATCCTCGGCTACCAGAAGCACGCCGAGGACGCGAAGTTCGGCGAGCACACCATCGCCTGCGATTTCACCGACGTGGACCATGCCGCCATCGCCCGGGCCTGCGGCGTGCATGGCGTGCAGGTGCGGCGGGGCGAGGACGTGGCGGCCGCGCTCGATGCGGCGTTGGCGTTGAACGCGCCCGCGCTGATCGACGTCATCACCGACCCGGACGCGAAGCCGCCGATCACCGTCTTCGCCGGCCGCTTCCCGGAACCGTTCTGACATGCTGGCCCTGCGCAAGACGAAGCCGGGCTTCGGGCTGGAGCTGGTCGAAGCCCCGGAGCCGTTGCCGCCAGGGCCTGGGCAGGTGGTCGTGCAGGTCGAGGCGGCGGGCATCTGCGGCTCCGACGTGCATGCCTATGAGTGGACCGACGGCTACGGCTTCATGGTTGCGCATCTGCCGTTGACCATGGGCCACGAATTCGCCGGAAGGATCCTGGCCGCCGGGCCGGGCGCCATGCTGGTCGAGGGCACCAAGGTCGCGGTCATGCCGTCGGCCGCCTGCGGCGTTTGCCCCGCCTGCCGGCGCGACGACGCCCGCAACTGCGAGCGCAAGGCCGTCCATGGGCTCACTGCCGATGGCGGCTTCGCGGCCCGCGTGAACCTGCCCGCCGCCTGCTGCCTGCCCTTGCCGGACGGCGTGGACACCGACCTCGCCGCGCTGACCGAACCGCTGGGCGTCGGTGCGGAGGCGGTCCTGACGGCCGGCGTCACCCTGGGCGATACGGTGCTGGTGCTTGGCCCCGGCACCATCGGCCAGGGCATCGCGTTGATGGCCCGCGCGGCCGGCGCCAGCCGCGTGCTGGTCGCCGGCCGCGCGGACATCCCCCGCTTCGACGTGCTGCGCCGGCTCGGCTTCGCCGAGCTGCTCGACGTCGCCGCGGCGCCGCTCAAGGACCTGGTGCTGGCCGCCACCAAGGGCCGCCCGGTCGATGTGGTGCTGGAGGCGACAGGATCCCCGCCCAGCGTCAACGAGGGCCTGTCGGTGCTGAAGCGCGGCGGCGTGCTGGTGGTGGCTGGCATCCATCCGGGGCCGCTGAGCCTGCCGCTGACCGATTTCGTCCGCATGCGCCACCAGCTTCGTGCCAGCCACGGCAGCGCGCGCGCCACCTGGGACCGGGTGCTGGCGCTGATGGCCCGCGATCCGGAGGCATACCGGCCGATGATCACGCACCGCCTGCCGCTGGACCGCGGTCTGGAAGGTTTCGAACTCGCCCGCCAGCGCGCCGCCTCGAAAGTGATCCTCCGCCCGTAAGCGGCGCGTCGGTCAGGTCCATTCGTCCTGGGCTGCGGCGATGAAGTCGAAGCCTATGTTGGCTTTGATCATGGCGAAGGTTCCGGTTGCACCGTTCATCAGCAACGGGAACGTCTTCATGGCCAGTTCCCGGCCCGCCGCGCTGTCGGATGGATAATGCAGGCCCAGCACTTCGCGGTTGCGTGCGATTCGTTCCGCCAACCGGAACAGCGGGCCGGTCGGCAGCCCGTCCGTATCCAGGATCGGATTCGCTGTCGCCGGGTCAATCGCCTCCCATGCCGCCTGCGGCATCACCTGGGCAAGACACATCGCGATCAAATGGCTCTGCGTCGAATGCCCGCTCGGGTAGGACGCGTGCCCCGGCACCTCGATCGGCGGCATCAGCTTGGGTGACAGGCGTGACGGGCGCGGCCGGTTGAACAGTGCCTTGTGGCGCATGGCCATGAACAGCCCCACCACTTCCGCGACCTTCGCCAGCCCTTGCGTGTAGGGATGCGATTGCTCCGTGTAGCTGAGCACGCCGCCGAAATAGCCATGCATGGTGTCGTTCTGCGCCAGCGCCTCGTTCATCACGCCTTCACGATATTCGATGAGCGCCACAAGCTCGTCGAGTTCGCCTGCGACGCCCGCGGCATTCGGAATCGGATTCAGGTTCAGGACGATCGCGCTCCAGTTCTGCGTCCGCGCGAACTCGGCCAGCACGGCGATCGCGTAGTAGTAGGCGGTCCACGGGCTGTTCAGGAAATTGCGCTTCGGATTGCTGGTGGCCGGCGGGTCGGCATTGCGCCAGTCCCCCGCAAAGTCTGCGGGATCCGGCCCCACATCGGACGGCGGCCAGTCGTTGCCACGCCAGAGCGGCTCGGTTCCGACCTTGGCCAGCGCCGGCGAGGTGCCGATGGGCCGCTTCAGCGGCCCGCCTGTCAGGATGACGCCGGCGCTGGCGTCCGCGCCGCCAGTGCCCCCGGTGCCCCCGGTGCCGCCGGTTCCGCCCGTCCCGCCGGTGCCTGCCGAACCGATCCCCATGGCGTGCCTCCTTGCATTGTTGCGGTTCCGGCGACTGCGGCGCCGCCGCCGTGCCCTATTGCGGCAGCCCCGCCCGGCGCAGCCGCTCGACGTGCTGCGCCCGGATGTGCGGATGACGAAACGGATGTCGGGTCTTCTCCCATTCGCCGATGCGAAAGTCCGGTTCGAGCTTCATCAGATCCGTCGCCACATCGCGCGCTTCGTCGAGCCGCCCGGCAGCCACCAGGGATGCAATGAGGATGCGGAGATTTGCGGTGAACGCCGGGTTCTCCCGCTGCGACAGCCGCCCCCACTTGACTGCCTCCTCATAGGCGCCGTTCACGTAATGCGCGATGCACAGGATGTTGTGCGTCAGGAAAAGCGACTGGTCGAACGGCGACAGCCGCAGGCCGTGCTCGGCCCGCCGCACCGCTTCCTCGCCATGGCCGAGATAGGCCTGCGTGACGCTCGACAGAAGCCACGCCAGCGAACTGTTCGGGCAGGCCGACAATGCCTGGTCGAGATATATCATGGCGATATCGCAATCATGAAACAGAAACGACTTCACGTGTCCGTAAATCGCCAGTGCGAGCGCGTTCTGCCGGTCCAGCTCGATCGCGCGCGCCGCCATCGCGCCGGCCTGGGCGATGTCGTCATCCGGATGGTCCGACCAGCCTTGCCCGACAAGCAGAAGGTGCCACCAGGCGAGCCACGCGAAGGGCATGGCGAAATACTGGTCTTCGGCCATCGCCTTTGTCAGGAACACGCGCGCCTGCGGAAAGGTGGCGTGGTCCAGGCTGTTGAGGACGTGCAATCCGCGCAGGGTGTAGTCATAGGCGGTGAAGCTTTCCGGCCGCTTGCGCAGCGCCGCGCGCAACTCCGCCGCGCGCACGTTCGGCGCGATGCCGGCCACGATCTTCCAGACGATCCGGTCCTGGACATCGAACAATTCGCCAGGCGGCACCTCGGTTGTCTCGCCCCACAGGCTGGCGCCGCTGGTGGCATCGCAGAGCTGCACGGATACGCGGATCAGGCGCGGCGACCGGCGGACGCTGCCCATCAGCACGTAGCGAACACCCAGCGCGCGCCCGGCCTCGCGCGGATCGGGCTGTCGCCCCTGGTAGGTCAGCGTCGATGCGCGCGAAATGACCAGCAGCTCGCCAAGACCCGCCAGCGAGACAACGATGTCCTCGACAATGCCTTCGGCGAAATAGGCGTCGGCGGGATCGCCGCCGAGATTCTGCAGCGGCAGCACCGCGATCGACGGCAGCGGCCCTTGCCGGGCGCCGACCGGATGGGCGGCCGCCGGAACGTCGGCGCCGAGCGCGTAGGCCCGCACCGGCTTTTCGAAATTCTTCAGATACTGATAGCCGAGATCGCGGGCGCCGGCGCCGGCGGTTCCGCGCACCAGGTCGTACACCGCCTCGGACAGCACGATGCCGCCCGGCTTGGCGAACTCCTGCAGCCGTGCGGCGACATTGACGCCGTCGCCATAGATGTCGCCGTGATCGCTCACGATGTCGCCGACATGGACGGCGATGCGCAGCGCGATCGGCGGCGCGTCGTCTGCCGCATCATCGGGGACCGCGTTCACGGATCTTTGCACATCCTGCGCCCATTCGACCGCGTCGAGCGCGCTTGCGAATTCGGCGAGGATGCCATCTCCGGTCAATTTCACCACGATTCCGTGATGCCGCTGCGCCTTCGGCCGGATGACATCCTTGAGGATCTTCATCCAGGCGGCGTGCGTCCGCTTCTCGTCCGTCGCCATCAGGATCGAGTAGCCGACGATATCGGCGAACGCGACCGCCGCGAGCCGGCGCCTGCCGCGGGTCGCCTCGCCGGAGCCTGCGCGGGCGGCCATCACGCGCGCCTATGCCGGCGATGGCGCGAACGCGTGATGGCGCAACGATATTCCATTGTGCTATTGCCTGCCGTGACGTTTTGGCGACCCGATGCAGCATCCGCCGGGATATTCGGCGCGACCTGGGGAGCAGGATCCGTGGTGATCACGCACGTCATCAGGCAAATCATTGTCTTGACCGCCTCGCCGGACCTGCTGGCAGCCTATCAGGACCCGGGCCGGGTACGTGAGTACCTGCAGCCTGCCTTCGACGCGTTCAACAGAAAACACGGCGAGTCGATTGCGCTCACGGACATTGCGGCGTTGCCGTCCGACTGGGAGTTCAGCGCCGCCGACGGCCCGTACGAGCAGGTGGCGGTCGACAAGCTCGTCGTCTCCGTCCTGCTCGGCATCGGCCTGGATCGCGCATTCAGCAAGGACCTGATGATCAGTCTTGCGGGATTCCTGACGGAGCAGCTCTCGGGCTTCGTCGGCATGGGCGTGGACATTCCGTTCGCGCTCGCGGAGCACTGGTGCCCGGGCCAGCCGATGCCCGCGCTGTTCTCCAACAGGCGTGCGGCGGGAGAGCTGATCGGCAAGGGCGCGCTCGCGCGCCATGGCTTCACTGGCCACGGCGTCAACGTCGTGGTGGTCGACCAGGGCGTGGACGCCAGCGTCATCGCGAACTTCGCCGGCGGCTGGAGAACCCGCACGACGGGCAGCCCGGCGCCCGGACAGGGCAGGCAGCCTCATGCCGCAATGATGGTGCGCAATATTCTCGATATAGCGCCGAAGGCCCGGATTTTCGACTGCCCGCTGATACCGCCGAGTGTTCCGGGCCTGCCGCCCAGCATTCCCGATATCGAGGTCTTTCTCGGCGACGCGCTCGCCGTGTGGCTGAAGATGCTCCGCGACATCGCGCATTTCCGCGCGCACGGCCGGTTTCCCGGCCCATGGGTGTTCGTGAATGCCTGGGCGATCTATGACCGCAGGACGGAAATCCCGCCGGAAAGCTATAGCGACAACCCGGCCCACCCGTTCAACCTCGCGGTAGGCGATGCCGCCGGTGCCGGGATCGATGTCGTCTTCTGCGCCGGCAATTGCGGGCCGTTCTGCCCGGACCTGCGCTGCGGCATCAACGATCGCGGCCCCGGGCGCAGCATCCTCGGCGCCAATTCGCATCCGCGTGTGCTTACGGTCGGCGCCGTTCGCTGCGACACCACGTGGCTCGGCTATTCGTCCCAGGGACCGGGCCAGCCGAACCTCGATGTCGACAAGCCGGATTTGTGCGCGCCGAGCGAGTTCCGCGAAGACCATGACGCGCATACGGGCAACAGCGGGACGTCGGCCGCCTCGGGCCTGGCGGCCGGCGTGGTGGCGGCCCTGCGCAGCCGGGTCGATCCCGTGACCTGGCCGCCCGTTCACCTGAAGCAGTTGCTTCTCGACACCGCGCGGAAGACCGAGACCTCCGGCCGGGACGACCGGGTCGGCTATGGCATCATCGATGCCGCGGCGGCGGTGCGGGCGCTGGCCCTCCCGCCACCGTGAGCGCGCCGTCGCGCATCGCGTCACAAATATTGCCGCAGCGCACCGAGATCGACGACCGTGATGTCGCGGCCGGAGAGGCGTACGCAGCCGGCGTCACGGAAATGTGCAAGGTGCTTGTTGATGCTCTCGCGGGTCAGCCCGGTGAGTGCCCCGAGTTCCTGCTGCGACAGCCGCAGGCCGATGCACAGGCCATCCGGGTCGGCGCGCGCGTGCAGCGACGCCAGATGGATCAACGCCTTGGCCAGGCGGGCCGGTGCCGGCAGGTCGACGGCATCGGTCATCTGTGCGGTCGTGGCGCTGAGTCGTTCGCTGAGCAGCCGGATCACCGCGAGCATCGCCTGCGGCGTCTTTGCCAGCGCCTGCGTGAGCATCCGCCCATCGATCGACAGCAGCCGGCATGGCGAGAGGGCGACGGCACTGGCCGCCCGCGCCCAGCCGTTCAGCACGGCCAGTTCGCCGAACACGTTGCCGGGGCCCGCGACATTCAGGATAACCTCGCGCCCGCTGGGTGTCGTCGAAGCCAGTTTCACGAAGCCTTGAAGTACCACGTACAGCGCCCGCCCCTCGTCACCCTCGGCGAACAGCGGCTCGCGCGCTTCCAATGTCAGGACCGCGGACCGGCGAACCAGGACGCGCCGCTCCTCAGGCGGAAGGCTGCCCAGGATCGGGTTCTTTCCGATCAGGCCATGGACAGCTTCATCGAGATCGCCTGCCGGCGCCGAACGTGCCATCGCACCGCCCACGGTTTCGGGGACAAGGCGCCGCAGCCTAGAGCATCCGCGGGCGCGGTGGAATCGCCGGCTGGCGCGTGAAGAAGGGGCTGATCCGCATGGATCAGCCCCTCCCAACATGCGTCATCGCCATTGTGCCACCGTTGTCGTTGGGCGCCGTGGCCGGCGGGCGTTACCGCGTTTGGTGCCAGCGCGTCCCATCCTCGGGCTTGACCGTCAGGGGGGCTGCCAGAGCGCCGCAGACGACGGCAACCAGCAAGGCAACGAGTGCGACGAGGAGTGTTGCCAGCATTGCCGTCCTCCTGGTTGTTGTCCTCGGTGTGCCGGGAATCCCCGCGGCGGGATCGTGTCGTCAGGCCATCAGCTTGTCGGTGATCGTCTCGGCGCCGGCGAACTGCTTGTTCGTGCCATAGGTCGGCGTCTCGGCACCGGCGAACTGCTTGTTCGTGCCGTAGGTCGGCGTCTCGGCGCCGGCGAACTGCTTGCTCGTGCCGTAGGTCGGCGTCTCAGCACCGGCGTACCGCATCGTGCCGCCCTCGCCACCGCCGTCGCGCTCGCCGAACCGGCTGATGTCGCCTCGGCCGCCATTGGCGCCCTCGGCGAACCGCAGGGTGCCGCCCTCGCCGCCGCCGTCGCGCTCGCCGAACCGCAGGGTGCCACCCTCGCCGCCGCCGTCACGCTCGGCCAGCACCGCCGTTCCCGCGCCCTGTCCCGTGATGCGCGTGGCGGCACCAGCGCCAACGACCAGAACCGGAGCCACTGCAAGACCCAGGGCGGCAACCGTCGCCAACAGTTTCGCGTTCATCGGATTCTCCATTGCTTGTCCGCGCTGAGCGGACTGTGTTCGGGTTTGTCCGGCTTCAGGAGGCTTCACGATGTCGCCGAAATCCGCCTGCCTGATGGGGTGCAAAATGCCGCCGCGCGCCAACGCGCGCAGTGAACGCATTCACAGGAGGAAGAAAATTCGCCGCCGCAGTTACGACCGCGGTATCACTCCGCCGCGATCGGCAGCTCCGCGGCCATCGCCCGCACCCACACGGCGGTGTCGTGGAACACCGCCCCGCCCAATGGCGGCGCGGGGTCGTCGCTGGTCAGCGCATTGATGCCGATGCCGCCTTCGAAGGCGGCATGCGGCCAGACGCTCTCCACCACCACCACGCCGGGCTGCAGCCCGTCGAACAGCTTCGCGTGCACGATCACCTCTCCCTGCGCATTGCCCAGGTACAATTTCGCGCCGTCGACAACCCCCAGCCGCGCGGCGTCCTGCGGATGCAGCAGCGCGGTCGGCCGCCCTTCGCGTTGGCGCGAGGTCGCGGTCTCGGTGAAGCTGGTGTTGAGGAACTGCCGCGCCGGCGCCGCCACCAGGCGGAACGGCCGGTCCGGCGTGCTCTCGTCGATGATCGCGAAGTGGTCCGGCAGGCTGGGCATGCCCTGGTGGTTCGGGCCGATGCGGCTCCAGTCCGCGGCGAGGTGGAATTTCCCGTCCGGGTGGCCGAAGCCGTTCAGGAAGTGGCTGTCCGCGAAGCTGGGCTGCGCATCCACCCAGCGCTGCGCCAGCACCGTCTGCGCATCCGGCCAGCCGGACGCACGCAGCGTTGCGTCGATCACCTCCATCGCCGTCATGTCGAAGCCGGCATGCTGCGCCCCCAGCCGCTGCGCCAGCCCCTGCAGCACTTCGTGGTTGGAGCGGCATTCGCCCGGCGGCTCGATCAGCTTCGGCCCGATCTGGATGTGGCTGTGCCCGCCGGCCTGGTAGAGGTCGTCATGCTCCATGAACATCGTCGCCGGCAGCACGATGTCGGCCATCAGCGCCGTCTCGGTCATGAACTGCTCGTGCACGCAGGTGAACAGGTCCTGGCGCAGGAAGCCGCGCCGCACCGTGTTGCTGTTCGGCGCCACCGTCACCGGGTTCACGTTCTGGATCAGCAGGGCGTGCACCTGGGGGCCGTCGCCCAGCTCGCGCCGGTCGCCGGTCAGCACCGCGCCGATCCGGCTCATGTCCATCACCCGCACGGACATGTCGCGCGCGTCGAGCCCCTCGATCAGCGTCTTGTTCCAGTGATAGATGCCGCGGTTGTTCCAGAACGCGCCCGCGCCCGGATGCTTCCATTTGCCGGTCACCGTCGGCAGGCAGGTCACCGCGTGCAGGTTGGCCGCACCGTTGCGCATGCGCGAGAAGCCGTAGCCGGCGCGGATATAGGCGCGCTCGGTCGTGCAGTACTGGCGCGCGAAGGCCTCGATCTGGTCCACGTCCAGGCCGGTAATGGCGCTCGCCCACGCCGGCCCGCGGCTGGCCAGATGCGCCTCCAGCGCGTCGGGCGCGTCGGCGTACTGCGCCATGTAGGCGCGGTCGGCATGGCCGTCTCGGAAGGCGACGTGCATCACCGCGCAGGCCAGCGCCCCGTCGGTGCCCGGGCGCAGCGCCAGGTGCATGTCGGCGGCCTGGGCGGTCCCGGTGCGATAGGGATCGACCACGATCAGCTTCGCCCCGCGCGCCTTGCGGGCCTTGGCGATGTGCGTCATCACGTTGACCTGGGTGTTCACGGGGTTGCCGCCCCACATCACGATCAGGTCGGACTGCGCCATCTCCCGCGGGTCCGGCCCGGTGAACCGCCCGGCGCCGGCCATCCAGCCGGCCTCGCACACCATCGAGCAGATGCTGGTGTGCTGGCGCGAGTAGCGCATGACGTGGCGCAGCCGGTTGATGCCGTCGCGCTGCACCAGCCCCATGGTGCCGGCGAAATAATAGGGCCACACCGCCTCGGCGCCATGCCGGGCCGCAGCTTCGGTGAACGCACCGGCGACGCGGTCCAGCGCCTCGTCCCAGCCGATCTCGCGGAACTGGCTGCTGCCCTTCGGACCCGTGCGCAGCAGCGGCCGCGTCACCCGGCCGGCGTGGTGGATGCGCTCGGCATAGCGCGCGACCTTGGCGCAGACCACCCCGTCGGTATAGCTGTTGGCGGCGGCCCCGCGCACGGCGCCGATGCGCGTGCCGTCGATCACTTCCACTTCAAGCGCGCAGGTCGAGGGGCAGTCGTGCGGGCAGACCGAGGAGCGGATGGCGCTGGCCATGGCGGGGGCCTTTCGGACGGGGCAGCGCAGCCTGATACAGATCGGGCCGGATTGGCAACGCTCCTTCGCAACACGCGCAATTGATCCGGCGCGGCGCGCGTGTTTGGCTGGCGGCGGCATGACCATCACCCCTTCGAAATCCGCCGCCACGCGCAGCGCCGGCCACCGGGTCAGCATCCGGCTCGACCTCGCGTCCGGCGCCCGCATCGGGCCCGGCAAGGTGGCGCTGCTGGAGGAGATCGCCCGCAGCGGCTCGATCTCCGCGGCCGGGCGGGCGCTGAAGATGTCCTATCGCCGCGCCTGGGAGCTGGTGGAGGACCTCAACCGCCATCTCGGCACCCCCGTCGTGACCACCGCCGCCGGCGGCAGCGGCGGCGGCGGCGCCCGGTTGACGGAGGCGGGAGCGGCGGTGGTGGCCGGCTATCGCGCCATCGAGGCGGCGAGCAGACAAGCGGCGGCGGCGCATCTGGATGCGCTGTCGCGCGCCATAGGAGACACATGATGCAGCATTACGACGACCTGTTGAGCGACCTGCGCGGCCTGTTCGACGGCGAGGCGGACCCGATCGCCAACGCCGCCAACGCCGCCGCCGCCATGTGGCAGTACCTGCCGGACATCAACTGGGCCGGCTTCTACTTCCTGCAGGGCGACGAGCTCGTGCTCGGCCCGTTCCAGGGCAAGCCCGCCTGCGTGCGCCTTCCCATGGGCCAGGGCGTGTGCGGCACCGCCGCCGCCCGCCGCGCCACCATCATCGTGCCCGACGTGAACGCCTTCCCCGGCCACATCGCCTGCGATACCGCCGCCAGGGCCGAGATCGTGGTGCCGCTGATCCGCGCCGGCCGCGTGCTGGGGGTGCTGGACATCGACAGCCCCAGCCTGGACCGCTTCAACGAGGCCGACCGCGCCGGCTGCGAGGCGGTGGCGGCGGCCTACATCGCCTCGCTGCGGGACTGACATGCGGCCTGCGGGCCGCCTGGCCGGCGCGCTTCTGCTGGCGTTGCTGCTGCCCGCGCCCGCCCCGGCCCAGCCGCCGTCGGTGCCGCCGGCCGCGGCGAAGCCGAAGCCGCGCCCGGCCCGGCCCGCCGACCTCGCCGACCAGCTCGCCGGCCTCGTCTTCGACGCCAACCCCGCCACCGCCACCCCGGCGCGCGACGTGCTGAGCCGCTGGGCCGGGCCGATGCGCCTGTTCGTGTTCGGCCGCCCCGCCGACAGCCAGGATGCCGCCCGCGCCGCCGCCAGCCTGTCGCGCGCCACCGGCCTGCCCATGCAGCTGGTGGCGGCGAGCCAGGTGGCGCAGCTTCCGCCCAACACCTTCCTGGTGGCCGACGAGAACCTGCCCGGCGCCTTCCGCGGCCCGCTGCGGCAGATGCTGCGGAACGCCTTTCTCGACAACGAGGCCGCGGTGGACAGCTACATCGATACCGTGGTGGCGGTGCAGCCCTGCTGGACGCTGCCGGTCTGGACCGATTCCACGCGGCTGATCCTGAAGGCCGCCGTGATCGGCATCGACGCGCGCCAGCCCCGCCCGGCCATCCAGCGCTGCATGGTGCAGACCCTGGCGGCGGCGATCGGCCTGATGGGCCCCGGCGGTGCCCTGCCCGGCTCGGTGTTCACTCCGCAGGCCCGGGCGATCCGGCCGAGCGGCGACGACACCCGCCTGCTGCGCCTGCTTTACGGTCCCACCTTGCGCACCGGCATGACGCGCGAACAGGTCCACGCCGCCGCCCTGGCCGCGCTGCAGGCGCCGCGGCCGGCGCCGCCCAGGAAGACCCGATGAGCCTTGTCCGCATGGCGCTGAACCTGCTGCTCGGCGCGCTCGCGCTGTATGTCGTGCTGCTGGTCGGCCTGTATGCGTTGCAGCGGCGCATCATCTTCTTGCCCGACCGCACCCGCCCGGACCCGGTGGCGGCCGGCGTGCCCGAGGTGCGGGTGGTGCCGATCGCCACCGCCGACGGCCTGACCCTGTATGCCTGGACCGTGCCGCCCGCCGTGCCGGACGGGTTCGTGGTGCTGTATCTGCACGGCAACGGCGGCAATGTCGGCAACCGCGCCGGCCGCATCCAGCGCTTCATGGCGGCGGGCTGGGGCGTGCTGATGCCCGAATACCGCGGCTATGGCGGCAATCCAGGATCGCCCAGCGAGGCGGGCCTGCTGGAAGACGCCCGCGCCGCATTCGCCACCCTGCGCCGCATGGGCGTGCCGCCTGCGCGCACTTTGCTGTGGGGGGAATCGCTGGGCACGGCCCTGGCGGTGCGCCTGGCCACGGAGGCCGACGTGGCGGCGGTGCTGCTGGAGTCTCCCTATACCAGCATGGCCGACCTCGCGCGGCTTCGGTATCCGTTCGTACCGGTGGATCGGCTGCTGAAGGATCGTTTCGAATCCTTGTCGCGGATCGGCGCGGTGCGGGCCCCGGTGCTGGTGATGCATGGTGCCCATGACACGATCGTGCCGCCGGCGATGGGGCGCGCGATGCATGCGGCTGCAAAAGGGCCGGCTGAGTTGTGGCTGGCGCCGGACGCAGGGCACAACGATCTGGCAACGTTCGGTGCGGTGGAGGCGGCAGTGGGGTTTGTGGATCGGGTGACGGGACGGTAGCGGCAGCCTCGGCTGCGCCCCTCGTTCCTGAGATCGTTGCTGCATCGCTATGGCATGTAGCCGAAGTTGATGTTGCCGTTCTTGGTGCGGACACAATCCTGGATGTACCGGATCACCTCAAGCGAGACAGGATCGATGTTCGGGTTGCGCGCGAGCACATTGATCTCGGTCGTGGCAAGCACCTTTTGCCGGGTTATGCCGGAGCCGACATAGACATAAACCTTTCCGATGGCGTTGCTGGCATAGATGCCCGAGAGCGCCCGCCAGATGACGAAGCCGTTGTCCTTCCAGGGCATTCGGCGTTCATCGGTCAGCACCTCGACATAGGTTTTCAGCGTGCCGGCTGCGCCAGGCGGGGGCGGCAGTCTGTTGAGCACGTCCGGAAGAAGTTCGAAGTTGTTGTCTCCGGGGTTCCTGGCGCGGATCTCCGCAAGCTCTTTCCACGCCGGTTTGAAGAGCGTGCCCGCATAGATAAGGGTCTTGTCCGGCGGGGCGGCGATCCGCCGCCTGAGCAGGCTGTTCTGCCGGAGAAAGATGAGGAAATCCCTGGTTTCCTGAAGCAGCGGCATCGAACGTCGCCCTTTCTGTGCAGGAACATCATCCACGCCGGGATGGCGAAAATCGAGCGCGAACACGTTTCGCCCTCCGGCTTCTCCCGAGAAGCCGGGGCGCGCTGCCTTGATTGCCCCGTCGTATCCTTTGCATCGCCAGCCGAACCGGCATCCAGGCGCGCCCCCATCCCGCCAGGCCATTTTCATGAACGCTGTCGGCAGGCGCCGCGATTTGCAATGGCATCATGGTGTTACAAGAGCCGCTGGCGTGGGACCGCTGCTGGGACAGGCCGCCGGGTCGCGTCAGCCGCCACCTGCCGCGCTCATTGGCGGGTTGCAAGCCGTTAATGCGGACGCTACGCATCGTCCACCTCCTATACCCCACGAGCGCCGCCCCCCTGTCCCAGACCCAAGCCCTCCTGGACGTCCAAGGCCTCCGCGTCACCTTCGACACGGATCGCGGCCCCGCGACCGTCGTCCATGGCCTCGACCTGCGCGTCTCGGCCGGTGAGACGGTGGCGGTGGTGGGGGAATCCGGCTCGGGCAAGTCGGTCACGGCGCTCGCCATCACCCGGCTGATCGACTACGCCGGCGGGCGCATCACCGGCGGGCGGATCGGCTTCACCGACCGCGCCGGCGTCCTGCACGACCTCGCCACCGAGACGCCCGAGGCCATGCGCCGCATGCGCGGGCCCGAGATCGCCATGGTGTTCCAGGAGCCAATGACCAGCCTCAATCCGGTGCTGCGCATCGGCGACCAGATCGCCGAGGCGGTCATGCTGCACCAGGGCGTCGGGCAGGCCGAGGGCCGCGCCGAAGCGAAGCGCATGCTCGACCGGGTGCGCATCCCCGAAAGCGCCAGCCAGCTCGACCGCTACCCGTTCCAGCTCTCCGGCGGCATGCGCCAGCGCGTCATGATCGCCATCGCGCTGTCCTGCCGCCCCCGCCTGCTCATCGCCGACGAACCGACCACGGCGCTCGACGTGACCGTGCAGGCACAGGTGCTGCGGCTGATCGCCTCGTTGCAGCGCGAGCTGGAGATGGGCCTGATCTTCATCACCCACGACATGGGCGTGGTGGCCGAGGTCGCCGACCGCGTGGTGGTGATGCGCAACGGAGAGAAGGTCGAGGAAGGCGACGTCCAGCGCATCTTCGACGCCCCGGAGCACCCCTATACCCGCGCCCTGCTCGCCGCCGTGCCCCTGCTCGGCAGCCTGGCCGACCAGAAGCTGCCCGTGCCCTTCCCGGTGCCGGACGGCCCCCCGCCCAGGCCGCAGGACACCGTTACCGACCAGCCCGTGCTGGAAGTGCGCGATCTCGTCACCCGCTTCGATGTCCGCCGCGGCCTGTTCGGCCGCCTCGTCGGGCGCATCCATGCCGTCGAAGGCGTCAGCTTCGACCTGCGCCATGGCGAGACCCTGGCCGTGGTGGGCGAATCCGGCTGCGGCAAGTCCACCACCGGGCGCAGCATCATCCGGCTGGAGCAGCCCGTGGGCGGCACCATCAGGCTCGCCGGGCTGGATGTCACCCGGCTCAATCGCAGCAACGAGCCGCTGCTGCGCCGCGCCGTGCAGTTCGTGTTCCAGGACCCGTTCGCCTCGCTCGACCCGCGCCTGACCATCGGCTTCTCCATCGCCGAACCGATCCACACCCACCGCCTGCTGCAGGGGCCGGCGGTGGAGCAGCGGGTGCGCGAGCTGCTGCAGCAGGTGGACCTGCCCGTCGAGCATATCTGGCGCTATCCGCACGAGCTGTCCGGCGGCCAGCGCCAGCGCGTGTGCATCGCCCGGGCACTGGCCAGCGAGCCGCAGGTGATCATCGCCGACGAGGCGGTGGCGGCGCTGGACGTGTCGATCCGCGCCCAGGTGGTGAACCTGCTGATGGACCTGCAGGCGCGCCTCGGCGTCGCGTTCCTGTTCATCTCCCACGACATGGCGGTGGTGGAGCGCGTCGCGCATCGCGTGGCGGTGATGTATCTTGGCCAGATCGTCGAGATCGGCCCGCGCCAGGCGGTGATGGGTGATCCCCGGCACGCCTACACGAAGCGCCTGCTGGCCGCCGTGCCGGTGCCGGACCCGCGCCGGCGCGCCTATGCCCGCGACCTGGATGACAGCGAGGTGCCGTCGCCCTTGCGCGCGCCCTCGGATATGCCCACGGTCGCACCTCTGGTCCAGGTCGGACCCGACCACTACGTCGCCCGGCATCATGTCGGCGGGCTTTACTGATGGCGCCGCGTCGCAGCGGCCGCCCTGTATCGAGGAGAACAACGTGACCCGTCTCTTGCCCAGGCTTGTGCTATCGGCGGCCCTCGCCGCCGCTTCCGCCGCCCCGGCCCTCGCCGCCAAGGACCTGGTGATCGGCGTCGAAGCCAACATGCCGCATCTGGACCCCGCGAACACCAACGACACGCTGTCGCAGACGGCGGAGCGGTTGATGTACCAGGGGCTGATGGGCTTCGACAAGGACATGAAGCTGATCCCCGCTTTGGCCGAGAAATACGAGGCCAGCGAGGACGCCAAGGAGTTCGTCTTCCATCTGCGCCGTGGCGTGAAGTTCCATGACGGCACGCCGTTCAACGCCGCCGCGGTGAAGACCAACATCGACCGCGTGGCCAACCCGGACAACCGGCTGTCGCGCCGCAGCCTGGTGTCGATGATCGCGCACACCGACGTGGTGGACGAGTACACCGTCAAGTTCGTGCTGTCCTCGCCGTTCGGCGCCTTCGTCAACAACATGGCGCATCCCGGCACCTTCATGATCAGCCCGAAGGCGCTGGCGGAATACGGCAAGGACATCGCCACCCACCCGACCGGCACCGGCCCGTACAAGTTCGTCAGCTTCGCCACCGACACGCTGAAGGTGGTGAAGAATCCCGACTACTGGCGCCCGGGCGTGCCGAAGGTCGATACCGTGACCTTCCGCGCCGTGCCCGAGAGCGGCTCGCGCTTCGCCATGCTGCAGACCGGCGAGGCGCAGTTCATCTATCCGCTGCCGGCCGAGCTGGTGAAGGCCGCCCAGGCGAACCCGAACCTCGCCGTCATCAACGCGCCTTCGATCGTCGCCCGCTACGTGGCGATGAACAACATGAAGAAGCCGTTCGACGACATCCGCGTGCGCCAGGCGCTGAACTACGCCATCGACAAGAACGCCTATGGCCGCATCGTCTTCAGCGGCTATTCCACTCCGATGGACGCGCCGATCCCGTCCGACCTCGGCTTCTACTCGAAGCAGGGCGTGTGGCCGTACGACCCGGCGAAGGCCAAGGCGCTGCTGGCCGAGGCCGGCTATCCCAACGGCTTCGAAACCGAGCTGTGGGGCGGCACGTCGACCGCCGTCAAGCGCGGCATGGAGTTCATCCAGCAGCAGCTCGCCGCCGTCGGCGTGAAGGTGACGGTGGCGCCGCTGGAAGCGGGCGTGGCCACCGCCAAGCTGTGGAACGTGCAGTCGCCCGCCGACGCCACCATGCAGATGAACTACGGCGGCTGGTCGTCCTCGACCGGTGACGCCGACTGGGGCCTGCGTCCCCTGCTGTACAGCAAGTCGTTCCCGCCGAACCTGTTCAATATCGCCTATTACAGCTCGCCGGTCACCGACCGGGCGATCGAGGCGGGGCTGGCCACCGCCGACCCGGCCAAGCGGGCGGTGGCCTACAAGGAGGCGCAGGCGCAGGTCTGGAAGGATGCGCCGTGGATCTTCCTGGGCGTGGACCGCCTGCTGGCGGGCCAGTCCAAGAAGCTGTCCGGCGTCTACTATCTGCCCGATGGCGGCGTCCTTACCGAGGACGCGGCGCTGGACTGATCACGCCGGGCTGAGACCATGCTGGTCTTCCTGATCCGCCGGTTGGTCGGCACCGTCCCCGTTCTGGTGGCGGTGTCGATCTTCGTGTTCGGCTTCGTCCGCCTGCTGCCCGGCGATCCCGCGCGGCTGGTGGCGGGGCCGGACGCCACGGCGCAGGACGTGGCCGCGGTGCGCATCGAGCTGGGGCTGGACGGCCCGCTCCTGCAACAATATGTGCGCTACATGGGCCAGACCCTGCGCGGCGAGCTCGGCCGCTCCGCCAAGACCCGCCAGCCCGTGGCGCACGAGATCGGCGCCCGCTTCATGCCGACGCTGTGGCTGACCGTGGCGGCCATGGCCTGGGCCCTCGCCTTCGGGCTGCTGGTGGGCGTCATCTCCGGCGTCCGGCGCGGGCGGTGGCAGGACCACGCCGGCATGGTCATGGCGATATCGGGCATTTCGTTTCCGAGCTTCTGGCTCGGGCTGCTGCTCATCGACCTGTTCAGCGTCCGGCTCGGCTGGCTGCCCACCGGCGGCTACGGCGACTGGACGCATTTCGTGCTGCCCTCGATCACCCTCGGCGCCGGCGTAGCCGCGGTGCTGGCGCGCTTCACCCGCTCGGCCTTCGTCGAGGTGTCCGCCGAGGACTATGTCCGCACCGCCCGCGCCAAGGGCGTGCCCGAACGCATGGTGGTATGGAAGCATACGCTACGCAACGCGCTGATCCCGGTGGTGACGATGACCGGGCTGCAGTTCGGCTTCCTGCTCGGCGGCTCGATCGTGGTGGAGACGGTGTTCTCCTGGCCCGGCCTCGGCCGCCTGCTGATCGATTCCGTGTCGTTTCGCGACTATCCCGTGATCCAGGCGGAGATCCTGCTGTTCTCGCTCGAGTTCGTGCTGATCAACCTGATCGTGGACGTGCTCTACGCCTTCGTGAATCCGGAGATACGGCTGAAATGAGTGCGGCCGCAAAGGCAGCCGGCGTGCAGTCGCCGCTTTCGGAGTTCTGGCGCCGCTTCCGCCGCAAGCGCATCCCGCTGGTCGCCGGCGGGGCGATCCTGCTGATCATCCTGGCCGCCGTCTTCGCCCCCTGGATCGCGCCGTTCGACCCGGCGGCGCCGGATTATGAGAACGTGCTGGCCGGGCCGTCGCTGCTGCATCTCGCGGGCACCGACGTGTTCGGCCGCGACATCTTCAGCCGCATCATCTGGGGCGGCCGCGTCTCGCTGTCCGTGGGCTTCGTCTCCGTCTTCCTCGGCGGCTTCGCCGGCGTGGCGCTGGGCCTGGTCAGCGGCTTCTTCGGCGGCTGGGTGGACACGGCGGCGATGCGCTTCTGCGACGTGCTGCTGGCCTTCCCCGGCATCCTGCTGGCGATCGCCGTGGTGGCGGTGCTGGGCCCGGGCATCTCCAACGTCATCTACGCCATCGCGGTATTCAGCATGCCCGTCTTCGCGCGCCTGGTGCGCGGCTCGACGCTGGGGCTGAAGCAGACCGTGTATGTCCAGGCCTCCCGCAGCATCGGCGTGCGGCGGTTTCCGCTGGTGATGCGCCACATCCTGCCGGGCACGCTGCCGGGTGTGATCGTGTATCTGAGCCTGCGCGTCGGCACCTCGATCCTGACCGCGGCCGCGCTCAGCTTCATCGGCCTGGGCGCGCAGCCGCCCAGCGCGGAATGGGGTGCGATGCTCGCGGACGGCCGCAGCTATCTGGGCGTGGCCGACCATCTGACCCTGTTCCCGGGCATCGCCATCTTCGTCACCGTGCTGGCCTTCAACCTGCTGGGCGACGGATTGCGCGACGCGCTCGACCAGAAGCTGCGCACATGAGGCCGCGCGATCCCGCCTTCGCCTGCGGCCGGCTGCCCGCAGGTGCGCGCAACAGCATCAGCGACGTGCCGGGGGTGACCGTCGGCCATCGCACGCTGATCGAGGGCGACGTGTGCACCGGCGTCACCGCCATCCTGCCGCACCAGGGCGACGTGTTCCGCGACAAGCCGGTGGCGGCGGCGTATGTGCTCAACGGCTTCGGCAAGAGCGTCGGGCTGATGCAGGTTGAAGAACTGGGCCAGCTCGAAACCCCGATCCTGCTGACCAACACCTTCGCCGTCGGCACCTGCGCCAATGTGCTGATCCGTCGCGCCATCGCCGCCAATCCCGGCATCGGCCGGCGCACCTCCACGGTCAATCCCGTGGTGTGCGAATGCAATGACGGCTATCTCAGCGACATCCAGGCGATGGCCGTGACCGAGACCGACGCCGTGGCGGCGCTGGACGCGGCCGCCGCCGATTTCGATGTCGGCGCGGTGGGTGGCGGCGCGGGCATGAGCTGCTTCGGCTTCAAGGGCGGCATCGGCACTTCCTCGCGCGTGCTGACGCTGGACGGCGCGGACCACCATCTCGGCGTGCTGGTGCAGGCCAATTTCGGCCGGGCCGGCGATCTGCGCCTGCCGGACGGGCGGCGCGTCGATCCCGCCTCGGTGCCGGCGCCGGAGCAGGGCTCGGTCATCGTGGTCGTCGCCACCGACGTGCCGCTGGACCACCGCCAGTTGCGGCGCGTGATCCGCCGCGCCGGGGTGGGGCTGGCCTGGGCGGGCTCGTTCTGGGGCAACGGCAGCGGCGACGTGTTCCTGGGCTTCACCACCGCGAACCGGGTGCCGCACGACGCGAAGACCGATCTGCTGGCGCAGCGCATCCTGGCCGAGAACCGCATCGACGCGCTGTTCCAGGCCACGGCGGAGGCGACCCAGGAGGCCGTTCTGGACGCGCTGGCCGCGGCCGGCACCACTATCGCCCGCGCCGGGCACCGCCGGCCCGGCTTGCGTGACGCATTGGGGGACTCCGCATGAAGATCTTCATCTCCGCCGACATCGAAGGCGTGGCCGGCGTCGTGACGCCGCAGCACGGCCAGCCCGGCAACGCCGAATACGAGCGCGCCCGCCGGCTGATGACCGAGGAAGTGAACGCCGCCATCGCCGGCGCATTCGACGGCGGCGCCTCCGCGGTGCTGGTCAACGACAGCCACGGCCCGATGGTCAACCTGCTGCCCGATGCGCTGGACCCCCGCGCCGAGCTGATCCTGGGCCGCCCCAAGCCCACCAGCATGTTCGCCGGGCTGGATGGCGATTTCGCCGCCGCCTTCTGCACCGGCTATCATTCCGGCGCCGGCCAGCACGGCGTGCTGTCGCACACCATCAACGGCTTCGCCTTTGCCGCCATCCGCGTCAACGGCATCGATTGCGCCGAGGCGACGCTGTACGGCGCCTATGCCGGCAGCCTGGGCGTGCCCGTGGCGCTGCTCACCGGCGACGACCGGCTGCAGGCGCAGTGCGCGCCCTTGTTCCCCGGCGTCCGGACCGCCGTGGTGAAGCACGCGCTGGGCCAGCGCGCCGCCCGCGCCCTGTCGCCGCAGTCGGCCTGCGCGTTGATCCGGGCGACGGCCGAGCACGCCGTGCGCAACCTGGCGGACTGCCGGCCCTTCGTCATTCCTGGCCCGCACCGGCTCGAGATCGACCTCAACAGCGTGGCGTTGGCCGATCTGGCCGAAACCATCCCGGTCGCGACGCGCATCGCCCCGCGCAGCGTCGCCTTCGCCGCCGATACGATGCGGGCCGTCATCGGCTGGATCAACACGATCTCGGCGATGTCGGCCACGTTGCGCTGACGGGGGCGCGCTGATGGCGGTGCCGGCGCTTGCGACCGCACGGCTGGCGCTGCGCCCGCGCTCGGAAGTCGACATGCCCGCCATGCTCGCCATGGCCGGCGATCCCGAGGTGATGCGTTACTTCCGCACCCGTCCCGGCGACGACCCGGAGGCCTATCGCGCCGCCCTGCAGCAGCGTGTGCGCCACGACGACGGCCCCGGCCTGGGCTACTGGAGCCTCTTTCCGCAGGCCGACCCCGGCCGTTATCTCGGCTGGGTGTCGCTGGACCCGCTGGCGGAGACGCCGCATATCCAGCTCGGCTACCGGCTGGTGCGCGCGGCCTGGGGCGGCGGCTACGTCACCGAGGCGTCGCGCCGCGTCCTGGAATACGGTTTCGATGCGCTCGGCCTGGGCGAGATCGTGGCCATCGTGCATCCCGACAACACGCGCTCGCAGGCGGTGATCCGGCGGCTGGGATTCACCGCTGACGGCATGCGCCTGCATTTCGGCCGGCAACGGCTTTTCTATCGTCTCGTGAGGACACCCCCATGACCTTCTCGTTGGCCATCCACGGCGGCGCCGGCACCATCCGCCCGGAAGCGATGACACAAGAGGCGGAGGCCGCCTACCACGCCGGCCTGCGTACCGCCCTGCTGGCGGGGCACAAGGTGCTGGCCGCCGGCGGTGCGGCGCTGGACGCGGTGACGGCGGCGGTGATGGCGCTGGAGGACGACCCGCAGTTCAACGCCGGCCGCGGCGCTGTCTATACCTCGGACGGCCTGCACGAGCTCGATGCCGCGGTGATGGACGGCCGCACCCGCGGCGCCGGCGCGGTCGCCGGCATCATCGGCCCCCGCAACCCCGTGCTGGCCGCCCGCGCGGTGATGGAGCGCTCCGAGCATGTGCTGCTGATCGGCGCCGGCGCCGTCGCCTTCTGCCGCGCCCAGGGCCTCGATTTCGCCCCGCCCGCCTGGTACCACACCGATCGCCGCTGGGCCGCCCTGCAGGCCGAGCTGGAGCGCCGGCGCCAGACCGCGGAAGACACGCGCGACGACGCGGCCAAGCACGGCACCGTCGGCGCCGTGGCGCGCGACGCCGCCGGCAACCTGGCGGCGGCAACCTCCACCGGCGGCATGACCGGCAAGGCGCCCGGGCGCGTGGGCGACTGCCCGGTGATCGGCGCCGGCACCTGGGCCGACGACGTCTGCGCCATCTCGGCGACCGGCCATGGCGAGTTCTTCATCCGCCACGCGGTCGCGCACGACATCGCCAGCCGCATGCGCTACCTGGGCGAGAGCCTGGAGCAGGCGGCGGGTCACGTGGTGACCGAGCTGGGCGCGTTCGGCGGCTCCGGCGGGCTGATCGCCGTGGACGCGGCCGGGCAGGTGGCCCTGCCGTTCAACTCCGGCGGCATGTATCGCGGCCGCGTCGGGGCGGACGGGGTGGTGCTGACGGGGATCTACCGCGAGGCGCTCGTCGCGCACGGCTGATTCATCAAGACTCTTCTTGCCGCAACGCAGCAACGTCGCTAACGCTTCGCGGTCGCGCGGCCAGGGGGCCGCCGTTTCACGGAGGATGGGCTATGGGCTACAGGGTCGCGGTCGTCGGCGCCACCGGGGCAGTCGGGCGCGAGCTGCTCAAAACCCTGGCCGAGCGGAAGTTCCCCGTCAAAGAGGTGGCGGCCCTGGCGTCCGGCCGCTCCGCCGGATCGGACGTGTCGTTCGGCGACAAGACGGTCCTGAAGGTCCAGAACCTCGAGACGTTCGACTTCACCGGTTGGGACATCGGCCTGTTCAGTCCTGGCGCCGCAGTATCGGCGATCCACGCGCCGCGCGCGGCCGCGGCCGGCTGTATCGTCATCGACAACACCAGCCAATTCCGCATGGAGCCGGACGTGCCGCTGGTGGTGCCCGAGGTGAACCCGCAGGCGCTGACCCGCATCCGCCGCGGCATCATCGCCAACCCGAACTGCTCGACCATCCAGATGGTGGTGGCGCTGAAGCCGCTGCATGACCGCTTCAGGATCAGGCGCGTGGTGGTGGCGACCTACCAGTCGGTCTCCGGCGCCGGCAAGGAAGGCATGGACGAGCTGCTGCTGCAGTCCCGCCGCAGCCTGGTCCACGACCAGATCGTGCCGCAGCAGTTCACCAAGCAGATCGCCTTCAACTGCATCCCCCACATCGACAAGTTCATGGAGGACGGGTCGACCAAGGAGGAGTGGAAGATGGTGGTCGAGACCAGGAAGATCCTCGACCCGGACATCAAGGTGATCGCCACCTGCGTGCGCGTGCCGGTGTTCATCGGCCACGCCGAGGCGGTGAACGTGGAGTTCGAGAACCCGGTGACGGTGGCCGAGGCGCGGGCCGTGCTGCGCGACGCCCCCGGCGTGACGGTGATGGATACCCGCGACGACGGCGGCTACATCACGCCGCTGGAATGCCAGGGCGAGGACGACACCTTCGTCAGCCGCATCCGCAAGGACCCGACCGTGGAGAACGGCCTGGCCTTCTGGTGCGTCGCGGACAACCTGCGCAAGGGCGCGGCGCTGAATGCCGTGCAGATCGCCGAGACGCTGATCGCGCAGGGGTTGCTGGCGAAGAAGGCGGCCTGAGACCAGGAAGCTTTGCAAGGCGATACTCTCCTGGCTGGGCCGACAGCATCGAGTGAAGGCTGTCGATGCCGCCAAGAGAGTAATGGTTTCCAAGGGTCTACGGCCCTTGGCGGGGCTGTCCGGCGCGCCGCTTGCGCGACGACGACGGAGCCCCGACCTTGCGCGTTCCCCTCGCACCGCAACATCCCAGGCTTGTCAGCGCGTTGACCCCCACCCGACTCCGGGGGTAAGGGAACCGGAACGGACTGGGCCTTTTGCTGGGAGTTGTGCCGCGATGACCGATGTACGCGAAGCCCTCATGGTGGGGCGAACTTCGGACGGCCGGACCGTCCGGCGGCCGCTCTCCCCGCATCTGCAGGTCTACAAGCCGCAGATCACCTCGACTCTGTCGATCTTCCATCGCTTCACCGGGATCGCGCTGTCGGTCGGCACGCTGTTGCTGGTCTGGTGGCTGGTCGCCGCCGCCACGTCGGATGCCGCCTATGCGTCGGTGTCCGGCTTCATCCGCTCGCCGGTCGGCTATCTGCTGCTGTTCGGCTGGACCGCGGCGCTCTGGTACCATTTCTGCTCGGGCATCCGGCACCTGTTCTGGGACGTCGGGTATGGGTTCGAGCTGCCGACGGTGCACGCCACCGGCAAGGCCGTTCTGGTGGCCACGGTGGTGCTGACGCTGCTGACCTGGGTCGTCGGCCTGGCCACGCTGTAAGGGAACGAACACCATGGCCGATAAAGCTGCCTCTCCTGTGATCATGCGCTCGATGCTCGGCCAGGTCCGCGGCCTGGGCTCGGCCAAGGCCGGCACCGCCCATTGGTGGGCGCAGCGGATGACTGCGGTCGCGCTGGTGCCGCTCACGCTGTGGTTCGTCTGCGCGGTGATCCGGCTGGCCGGGCTTCCGCGCGCGGCGGTCGTGGACTGGGCTGCGAGCCCGCTGACCGCGACGCTGCTGGTGGCGCTGGTGCTGGCCACGTTCCATCACCTGCAGCTCGGGCTGCAGGTCGTGATGGAGGACTACATCCACAGGGATCGCCCCCGGATGCTGTGGCTGCTGGTGATGAAGGCGGCCGCGGCCCTGCTCGGGCTCGCCGCCCTGATCGCCGTGCTGAAGCTGGCCTTCACCGGATAGGACTTTGACCGGTGCCGTCCGCATCGTCGGCCGGCGCCCAGTTTGGACAAACCGACGATGAACGCGATCTCCAAGCCCTCCAATGGCGCCTACAACGTGGTGGACCACACTTATGACGTCGTGGTGGTCGGCGCCGGCGGCGCCGGCTTGCGCGCCACCCTGGGCATGGGTGCCGCCGGGCTGAAGACGGCCTGCGTCACCAAGGTGTTTCCCACCCGCAGCCACACCGTCGCGGCCCAGGGCGGCATCGGCGCGGCACTCGGCAACATGGGCGAGGACGACTGGCGCTGGCACATGTACGACACCGTGAAGGGGTCGGACTGGCTCGGCGACCAGGACGCCATCGAATACATGTGCCGCGAGGCCATTCCCGCGGTCTACGAGCTGGAGCATTTCGGCGTGCCGTTCAGCCGCACCGAGGACGGCCGCATCTACCAGCGCCCGTTCGGCGGCCACATGACCGAATACGGCAAGGCCCCGGCGATGCGCGCCTGTGCGGCGGCCGACCGCACCGGCCACGCCATCCTGCACACGCTGTACCAGCAGAGCCTGAAGCACGAGGTCGAGTTCTTCGTCGAATACTTCGCGCTCGACCTGATCATGGACGACGAGGGCGCCTGCCGCGGGGTGATGGCCTGGTGCCTGGAAGACGGCAGCATGCACCGCTTCCGCGCCCAGACGGTGGTGCTGGCCACCGGCGGCTATGGCCGCGCCTATCTGTCCTGCACCTCGGCCCACACCTGCACCGGCGACGGCAACGCCATGGTGCTGCGCGCCGGCCTGCCGACGCAGGACATGGAATTCGTGCAGTTCCATCCCACCGGCATCTATCCCGCCGGCTGCCTGATCACCGAAGGCGCCCGCGGCGAAGGCGGCTACCTGACCAACAGCGAAGGCGAGCGCTTCATGGAGCGCTACGCCCCCACCGCCAAGGACCTGGCCAGCCGGGACGTGGTGTCGCGCTCGATGACGCTGGAGATCAATGCCGGGCGCGGCTGCGGGCCGAACAAGGACCACATCCTGCTGCACCTGGAGCATCTGGGCGCCGACATCCTGCACGAGCGCCTGCCCGGTATTTCGGAGACCGCCCGCGTCTTCGCCGGCGTGGACGTGACCAAGGAGCCGATCCCGGTGCTGCCGACCGTTCACTACAACATGGGCGGCATCCCCACCAACCACCACACCGAGGTCCTGCGGCCCACCAAGGACAACCCGGACGCCACCGTGCCCGGCCTGATGGCCGTCGGCGAAGCGGCCTGCGTGTCCGTGCACGGTGCCAACCGCCTCGGCACCAACTCCCTGCTCGACCTGGTGGTGTTCGGCCGCGCCGCCGCGCAGCGTGCCGCCGAGACGGTGAAGCCCAGCGCCAGCCAGCCGCCGTTGCCGCCGAAGGCCGGCGAGGCCGCGCTCGACCGCCTTGACCGCACCCGCCACGCCAAGGGCGGCACCAAGGTCGCCGCCCTGCGTGAGACGCTGCAGCGGACCATGCAGAGCCATGCCGCCGTGTTCCGCAACAGCGAGAGCCTGAAGCAGGGTGTGGCGAAGATGCAGCAGGTCTGGAAGGCACTGGACGACATGTCCGTGACCGACCGCAGCCTGATCTGGAACAGCGACCTGATGGAGGCGCTGGAGCTGCAAAACCTGATGGGCAACGCCATGGTCACCATGGTCGGCGCCGAGGCCCGCACCGAAAGCCGCGGCGCCCAGGCGCATGACGATTATCCCGAGCGCGACGACGTGAACTGGATGAAGCACACGCTGGCCTGGTGCGGCGACGACGGCAGCGTGACGCTCGACTACCGCCCAGTGAAGATGCAGACCCTGACCAACGAAGTGTCGGTGTTCCCGCCGAAGAAGCGCGTCTACTGAAGGAAGCGAGAAGACGATGGCCGAATTCACGCTGCCGGCGAACAGCAAGGTCCAGCCGGGCAACACCTACAAGGCACCCGCCGGCGCGAAGCGCGTGCGCAGCTTCAAGATCTATCGCTGGAGCCCGGACGACGGGAAGAATCCCAGCACCGACACCTACGAGATCGACCTCGATGCGTGCGGGCCGATGGTCCTGGACGCGCTGATCAAGATCAAGAACGAGGTCGACACCACATTGACCTTCCGCCGCTCCTGCCGCGAGGGCATCTGCGGCAGCTGCGCGATGAATATCGACGGCACCAACACGCTCGCCTGCCTCAAGCCGATCGACGACGTGAAGGGCGACGTGAAGATCCACCCGCTGCCGCACATGCCGGTGGTGAAGGATCTGGTGCCCGACCTGTCGCAGGCCTACGCCCAGCTGCGCAGCATCGAGCCATGGCTGAAATCCGACACCCCGGCCCCGCCCGACAGCGAACGCCTGCAAAGCAAGGACGAGCGCGCCAAGCTGGACGGCATGTGGGAGTGCATCCTGTGCTTCTGCTGCACCACCGCCTGCCCGAGCTATTGGTGGAACGGCGACCGCTACCTCGGCCCCGCGGTGCTGCTGGCTGCCTATCGCTGGATTGCGGACAGCCGCGACGAGCATACCGGCGAACGCCTGGATGCGCTGGAGGATCCGTTCAAGCTGTACCGCTGCCACACAATCATGAACTGCACGCAAACCTGCCCCAAGGGTCTGAACCCCGCGAAGGCGATCGCGCAGATCAAGACCCTGATGCTGGAGCGGCAGGTCTGACGTCCGAACCAGGCCGGGGAATCCGCCCCCGGGCCCCCGGGCCGCGCTAGGTGCAGACACGCCTGTCCAGCCTGTTGGCCGATCACGCCGTGTTGCGCCTGGCGTGGGACAATTTCGCCGAGGTGATTCCCGGCAAGCTTTATCGCAGCAACCATCCCACGCCAGCGCGGCTGGCGCGGTGGGCGCGGCGGTATGGCTTGCGCACCGTGATCAACCTGCGTGGCGAGAAGGCAAACGGCTCCACCGCGCTGAGCGCGGCAACCGCGCAGCGCCTGGGGCTCGACCATGTATTCATGGCGTTCGAGAGCCGTGGCGCGCCGCATCGCGAGCGGATTCTGCGGTTCCATGACGTGTATCGGACCATGCGCACGCCGGCGCTGGTCCATTGCAAGTCGGGCGCGGATCGTGCCGGTTTGGCGGCGGGGTTGGCGATCCTGTTCGAAGGCGGCACCGCGGCCCAGGCGCTGCGACAGCTGTCCCTGCGCTACCTGCATTTCAACCGCTCCCGCACCGGGATCCTGGACGCGTTCTTCCTGCGGTATGCAGCCGAGGCGGAGGGGAGGAAGCCGTTCCTCGACTGGGTACGCGAGGACTATCACGAAGACGATCTGCGCCGGGACTTCGTCGCCCATGGCTTCGCGACCTTCATCAACGACCGGCTGCTGGGGCGGGAATGACCGGGTTGGCGCCACGCGCAGCGCGGACGCCGAGGTCTCAGGAACCGTAGCCGGACGACCCGGCTGGACCCCGCCAACAATTTGCGATTTCTGAGAAAATCTGGAGCGGGCGAAGGGATTCGAACCCTCGACCCCAACCTTGGCAAGGTTGTGCTCTACCCCTGAGCTACGCCCGCACTCCAACTCGCGCGTCGTCAGCGCGAGGCCGGCCTTCTAGGCGGGTTTCGCACCGATTGCAAGAGCCCCCACGGCAATCCCGTTGCCCCCGCTTGCCCGGCGATGCGTTTCGTGGCTTGTGCCGTGGCACGCACGCTACATCTATCAGGCAACGCGAGAATCAAGGCGAGGACTCGACGCATGGATTACATCATCGGGCAGAAACCCGGCGGCCCGAAGCCGGGCGCGAGCGGGCTCGAGGCCGCACCAGCCGGCGCCGACGCCATGATCGTCGATGGCGATCAGGCCACCTTCATGCAGGACGTGGTGGATGCCTCGCGCACCATGCCCGTCCTGGTCGATTTCTGGGCCACCTGGTGCGGCCCGTGCAAGACGCTGACGCCGACGCTGGAGAAGGTTGTCCGCGCCGCCGGTGGCCGCGTCAAGCTGGTCAAGATCGACATCGACAAGAACCGCGGCCTGGTCCAGCAGCTGGTCCAGCTGGGCCTGCCGTTGCAGTCCGTCCCCACCGTCGCCGCGTTCTGGCAGGGGCAGATCGCCGACCTGTTCCAGGGTGCGCTGCCGGAGTCCGAAATCAAGCGCTTCGTCGAGACGCTGCTGAAGATGGGCGGCGCAAGCATGCCCAGCGCCGACCTGTTGGCCGACGCCAGGGCCGCCATGGAGCAGGGCAACGCCCAGGAAGCCGGCGAGCTGTTCAGCGCCCTGCTGCAGGAGGACCCGGAGAGCCCCGAGGCCTGGGGCGGCCTGATCCGCGCCCTGATCGCGCTGGGGCAGGAAGATCAGGCGCATGAGGCGCTGGCGCAGGTGCCCGAGAAGCTCGCCGAGCATGGCGAGATCTCCGGCGCCCGCAGCGCGCTGGCGCTGGTCGCGGAAGGTCGCCAGGCCCGTGACCAGCTCGCCACGCTCGAGGCGCGCCTCGCCGCCGATCCCACCGACCACCAGGCCCGCTACGACCTGGCCACGGCGCTGAACGCCATGGACCGGCGCGAGGAAGCGGCCGACGCGCTGCTGGCCATCGTTCGCGGCAACCGCGCCTGGAACGAGGATGCTGCGCGTCTGCAGTTGCTGAAGTTCTTCGAAGCCTGGGGATTCGATGACGCCGCGACGATGGCGGCGCGCCGGAAGTTGTCGGCGCTCCTGTTCAGCTGATGAGCCGATTCGACCCGCGGCTGGAAGACCTGCCGGAGGCATTCCCGGTCTTCCCGCTGACGGGGGCGCTGCTGCTGCCGCGCGGAAAGCTGCCGCTGAACATCTTCGAGCCGCGCTATCTCGCGCTGATCGAGGATGCGCTCGCCGCAGGGCGCATGTTCGGCATGATCCAGCCGGATGCGCGCCGGCCCGCCGGACCCACCGGAGCCGGGCTGTACCGCATCGGCTGCCTGGGCCGGCTGTCGTCGTTCAGCGAAACAGAGGACGGCCGCTACCTCGTCACCCTGACCGGCCTGATCCGCTTCGGGGTGACGAACGAGCTGGAGATGCGCCGCGGATATCGCCGGGTCCGGGGCGACTTTTCCGCCTTCACCGCCGATCTTGGCGCGCGCGACGAAACGCCGGTCTTCGACCGTGCAGCCCTGTTGCAGGCGCTGCGTGATTATTTCGCCCATCGCGGATTCGAGGCGAACTGGGACGCCATCAACCAGATGCCTGACGACGACCTGGTGATCACCTTGTGCATGGTCTGCCCGTTCGAGCCGCCGGAGAAGCAGGCTTTGCTCGAAGCCCCGACACCAGCCGACCGCGCGCAGGCGCTTGTTGCGCTGCTGGAGATCGACACGCACCAGGGCCCGCGCGACGTGGCCGGCGACGCCCCTACCCGCCATCGCGCCAGTTGAGGGATCTTCCCATGTCCGACACCGATAACCCGGTTCCTGTCGACCCAAGGTTGCTGGAAATCCTGGTCTGCCCGCTGACCAAGACGCCCCTGACCTACGACCGCGCCCGCAACGAGCTGGTCAGCCGCGCCGCTGGCTTGGCCTATCCCATCCGCGACGGCATCCCGATCATGCTGCCCGAGGAAGCGCGCCCGCTGGACGAGGACTGATGGCCACTCCCACCGAGATTCGCCTGAAGCGGGCCGAGAAGCGGCTGGAGGTCGATTTCGACGACGGCGCGCACTTCACCTACCCCGCGGAATATCTGCGCGTGGAAAGCCCCAGCGCCGAGGTGCAGGGGCATGGCCCGAACGAGCGCAAGACCATCGCCGGCCGCCGCCATGTCGGCATCATGGCGGTCGAGCCGGTCGGCCTCTACGCCATCCGCATCATCTTCGACGACCTGCACGACACTGGCATCTTCTCCTGGGACTACCTGCACACGCTTGGACGTGAGCAGACGGGGCGCTGGCAGGCCTACCTGAAGGCGTTGAAGGCGCACGGGCTCAGCCGCGACCCCTGATGCCGCTTACGGCGCCAGCACCCGCAGCGACGTCAGCTCCGCCGCCAGCAAGGCCTTCAGGTCCGGCAAAGCCAGCGCCACGCAGCCTTCGGTGGGCGAAAGGTCCGGGCGCGCGACGTGCAGGAAGATCGCCGAGCCGCGGCCGCGCTGCACCGGCGCGTCATTCCACCCCAGCACGCCGACGATGTCGTAGACCTCGTCCCGCCGCCACAGCTCCTCGTGCCGCGCCGGGTGCGGCAGGCGGACCTGGCGGTTGTAGTCCGGATGGCCGGGATCGTCGCACCAGCCGTCATCGGGCGCGATCGGTTCGCGCGGGACGACCGTCCGCGGCACCGCGAGCCGGTCGGCGCGGTACAGCACCCGGCGCAGGGGCAGAACGCCCACGGGGGTGGCGCCGTCGCCTTCCGCCTTGTCGGCGCGGATGCCGCCGCGGCCCAGGGCAGCGCGGAACACCAGGCCGCCCAGCAGCACGCGCCCGTCGGGATGGACGACGGCCTCGGTCATGTCAGCCGAACAGATGGCCGAAACGCTCCGCCTTGGTGGCGAGGTAGTGGTCGTTGATCCCGTTGGGGGCGAACACATGCCGCTCGCGCTGCACCACGTTCACGCCGCAGGCGGCCAGGGCGCGCACCTTGTCCGGGTTGTTGGTCAGCAGCCGGACGTTGGCGATCTCCAGCTCGTCCAGCATGGTCGCGGCGATCAGGAAATTGCGCTCGTCCGCCCCCCAGCCCAGGGCGCGGTTGGCATCGACCGTGTCCAACCCGCGGTCCTGCATCGTATAGGCCCGCAGCTTGTTCACCAGGCCGATGCCACGGCCCTCCTGTGCCAGGTACAGCAGCACGCCCGCGCCGTCCTTTGCCATGCGCTGGATGGCGCCGCGCAGCTGCGGGCCGCAGTCGCAGCGCAGGCTGCCCAGCAGGTCGCCGGTGAAACACTCGGAGTGGATGCGCACCAGCGGCGCCTCGGCCTGTTCGGGGTGGCCGACGAGGATCGCCAGATGCTCGATGCCCGCGTCCGGAGCCCGGAATGCCACGATTCGTGCATCCGGGGCGCCGTCCAGCGGCACCCGGGCCTCGGCCACGCGCACCAGATCGGCGGCCATGGCGGTGGGGTAGTCCAGCACGTCGCCCGCCGGGACCGTCAGCAGGCCGATCCTGCCGGCGCGCTCTACGGCATCGGGCCTGGCTGGGGCCACCAGCACCGTGGGCAACAGGCGGGCCAGCTTGGTCAGGGCCAGCGCCGCCGGCGCGTCCGCCGGGCAGTCGGCCGGCTCCGGCACCTCGGGCAGGATCTGGGCCGCCGTGGGGTCGGCCAAGCTGTGCAGCACGGCCGGATCGGATAGCAGAGGCGACAAGTGCCACGCCACGGCCGGCCCATCCGGGAGCACTGGCCGCTGCAGCACCACGGCCGCACGCCACTGCGCGAGCACCAGCACCGCCGGGCCGGCTGCCAGCGCCGCCATCTCACGCAACCCCCGCGCGCCCGCGGTCTCGGCCGGCAGCACCACCAGGGGAGCGTCGGCAAGCAACAGCACCGGCGTTCCGCGCTTCAACTCGGCCGCAGCCCGATGCACCGCGCGCAGTCGCAGCACGGCCGGATCGGGGCGGGGCTCGGATTCAGGTTGTGTCTCCGCGACGCCGGAGGCAGTGTCGTCGCGCAGCGGCATATGGTTCATCTGACTACCGAACGTCGAACGGGTCTGTGTCGTCAATCTTTGTGGCGGAATTCGTACGCGCAAGAACTGCACCCGTCCCGTTGGCACCAGCCCTTTTTGCTGAAGCGGGAACGCACCGTATGTCGCGCATCCGTGATCAACATTGTGTTCGTGTCGATGGACGGCAAGGGCAAATACACGATAATGCGATGAGACGAACGACGTTGCGCGCCGGAACCATTCCGACACGGCGCCAGACAAGGTTGAACACCGGCGCCGGTTCGTGCCCGGCGCCCCAGCGAGCAAAGGAAGCAACGTATGGCCGGGGAACGGCCCATTCTGATCGTTGACGATGACCAGGCGCTGCGCGCCACGCTGGTGGAGCAATTGGCCGTGGACGGCGAGTTCTCTGCCGACGAGGCAGATACCGCAGCCGAGGCGGAAGGGCGTATCGTGAGCGGCGATACCCGCTACGATGCCTTGATCCTGGACGTGGGACTGCCGGACGGCGATGGGCGCGATCTGTGCTCGCGCCTGCGCCGGCACGGCATCAAGGTGCCGATCATCATGCTCACGGGCTCGGACGAGGAAGCCGATGTCGTGCGCGGCCTCGATTCCGGCGCCAACGACTATATCGCCAAGCCGTTCCGCATGGCTGAACTGCTCGCCCGGCTGCGGGCGCAGCTACGCATCTTCGAAAACAGCGAGGACGCGGTCTTCACCATCGGACCCTACACCTTCCGCCCCTCGGCGAAGCTGCTGCAGGATCCCGCCAAGAACCGCCGCATCCGCCTGACCGAAAAAGAGGCGGCGATCCTGAAGTTCCTCTACCGGGCCGGCACCAAGGCCGTCGGCCGCCAGGTGCTGCTGAACGAGGTGTGGGGCTACAACGCCGCCGTCACCACGCACACGCTGGAAACCCACATCTATCGCCTGCGGCAGAAAATCGAACCCGACCCAGCCAATGCCCGCCTGTTGCTGACGGAGGGGGGCGGTTACCGCCTCGACCCGGAAGGCCTGGTGCGCGCGGCCTGAGGTGAAGAAACGCCGGGGCTGCGCCGTCGCGCCAGCCCCGGCCGTTCGTTGTCAGACCTCCAGCTCCACGCACACCGGCACGTGGTCGCTGGTTTGCGGCCAGTCGCGGGCGTCTTTCAGGATGGTGTGGCTGGCAAGGCCGTCTTTCAGGTCCGGGGTGACCCAGACATGGTCGAGCCGGCGGCCGCGGTTGGAGGCGCGCCAGTCGCGGTTGCGGTAGGACCACCACGTGTAGAGCTTCTGGTCTTCCGGCACGAAGTGGCGGACGGCGTCGTGGAAGCGGGTGTTCTGCCAGGCCAGCAGCCCGCTGGTTTCCGGGGGCGTGTGGCTGACCACGTCGAGAAGCTGCTTGTGGTTCCAGACATCGTGCTCGAGCGGGGCGATGTTGAGGTCGCCGACCAGCACGGTGCGGGCGAGGTCCTTCCGGCCGGCGAACCAGCTCGTGGCCTCGCCGACGAAATCGAGCTTGTGCCCGTATTTCGGGTTCTCCTCCCGGTCGGGGATGTCGCCGCCGGCGGGGACGTAGAAATCGTGCAGCTCCACCGGGCCCGATTTCATGTCCAGCAGCACCGAGACATGGCGGGAGTCGCCCTTGGCGCACCAATCCGGCGCCGTCGTCTGCCGCTGCAACGGAATACGCGACAGGATGGCGACGCCGTTGTAGCCCTTCATGCCGGCATAGGCGACATGGGGGAAGCCGAGCTCGGCGGGGGCGTCGACCGGGAACAGCTCGTCCGGGACCTTGGTTTCCTGCAGGCAGATGACGTCCGGGTCGAGCGCGCCGATCAGGCGCGGCAGCAGCGGCAGCCGCAGCCGGAGGGAATTGATGTTCCAGGTGGCGATGCGCAAGCGTTGGGTCATGGGACTCACGCATCGCCCGGATACGCGAGCGTGACAAGCCCTGCTTGATCCGTGGCCGCGATCAATTAGGGTACGGCGAAACTTTCTTTCTTCGGGGGATGCGTAATGATCCGCAGACACTTCACGGCCGGCCTGGTCACGACCGGTCTGGTCGGCTTCGGCGCGGCGTCGCTGCCGGCGCTGGCCCAGGCGCAGACCGTTCCGGTCGGCGCGATCGAGATCCTCAGCGGCCCCGCCGCCGCCTATGGCATCGCCATCAAGGGCGGACTGGATCTGGCGCTGGACGAGATCAACCAGAAGGGCGTTCTGGGCGGCAAGAAGATCGCGCTGACGGTCGAGGATTCGGCCGCCGACAAGAACCAGGCGATCAACGCCGCGCGCAAGCTGATCGGCCGCGACAAGGTGGTCGCGATCATCGGCCCGACCCTGTCGAACGAGATGTTCGCGGTCGGCCCGGTCACCAACGAGCGCAAGATCCCGACCATCGGCACCTCGACCACCGCCAACGGCATCACCGATATCGGGCCGTACATCTTCCGCACGTCGCTGCCGGAAGCGGACGTTGTGCCGGTCACCTTCAAGAAGGCCCAGGCGCGCGGCGTGAAGACCGTGGCGCTGATGTACGCCAACGACGACGCTTTCTCGAAATCCGGCTTCGACGTGATGAAGGCGGCGGCCGAGAAGCTGGGCCTCAACATCCTGGCGATCGAGAGCTTCGGCACCAAGGACACCGATTTCGCGGCGCAGCTCACCAAGATCAAGGGGTTGAAGCCGGACGCGGTGGCCATCTCGGCACTGGTGGAGCCGGTGTCGGGCGTGCTGCTACAGGCCAGGCAGCTGGGCTTCGGCAAGGAGACGCTGTTCATCGGCGGCAACGGCTCGAACTCGCCGAAACTGGGGGCGATCGCCGGGGCCGCGGCCGACGGCCTGATCGTCGGCAGCCCCTGGTTCATCGGTAAGCCTGATGCGCTGAACCAGAAATTCGTTGCCGCGTTCAAGGCCAAGTACGGCAAGGACCCGGACCAGTTCGCCGCCCAGGCCTATGACTGCATGTTCATCCTGGCCGCCGCGATCGACCGCGCCGGCGCCGCGGACTCCGAGAAGATCACCGCGGCGCTGGCCAAGACCAGCTACACCGGCGTGATGGGGCCGTTCACCTTCACCGACCATCGCGACCCCGCTTCGGCCGAGGGCGTCGTCGTGCTGGAGATGCGCGACGGCAAGTTCGGCATCGCTCCGTGATGGACCGCGCCTCCCCGGCGCGCGGTGGCGCCCGGGGAGGCGCTGTTGTATGTGCGGGCGATTGTGACCATGGATGATCGGCCCGCCTGATGTTCGCCCAGCAGCTCGTCAACGGCGTTCTGCTCGGCGCCACCTATGCGCTGTTCGCGCTCGGCTTCACGCTGATGTTCGGCGTGCTGCGGGTCATCAACCTCACCTACGGGTTCTATTTCTCGGCCGGCGCCTTCATCGCGCTGTTCCTGACCCGCCAGGCCGGGTTCGGCATCTGGGCGGCGCTGCCGGTGGCGGCGATGGGCGCGGGTGCCGTCGCGGTGGCGCTCGACTGGCTGCTGTTGAGCCGGCTGCGGCGGGTGAACGCGCCGGAGCTGTCGTCCCTCATGGTCACATTGGGCGGCGTGCTCGCGCTTTATTCGGCTGCCACGTCCATCCTTGGCCCGGACATCCGCCGCCTGCCACCCGACCTCGTGGCGTCGGACGCGTTCGTGCTGGCGGGGTTGCGCGTCACCACGGCGCAATTGCTGATCCTGCTGGCGACGGCGGTGATGGTGGGCGCGCTGATGGCGCTGATGCGCGGCACGCGGCTGGGGCTGGCCATCCGGGCGATGGCGGAGAAGCCCGATGCCGCGGGGCTGATGGGCATCGACACCGGGCGGCTGGCGGCGCTGGTCTCGTTCATCTCTGGCTGCCTCGCCGGCGCCGGCGGGGTGCTGATCGGGCTGAATTTCAATGCCATCCACCCCTACATGGGCGAGGCCATGATGCTGCGCGGCTTCGTCGTCATCATCGTCGGCGGCCTGGGCGACATCCGCGGCGCGCTGATTGCGGGATTGCTGCTGGGCGTGATCGAGGTGTTCACCGCGGGATATGTCGCCTCGGGCCTCAAGGAGGCGGTGGCCTTCGCCATCCTGGTTGTGGTGCTGTGGACCCGCCCCTCCGGGCTGTTCGGCCGTGCCGTGGTGCGGCGCGCATGATCATCCCCCCGTGGCTCGACGATTTCCTGTGGACCTACCAGAACCTGATCCATGCGCTGGGCATCAACGGGCTGCTGGCCCTGTCGATGTACGTGGTGCTGGCGGTCGGCCAGCTGTCGCTGGGGCAGGCGGCGTTCATGGGGTTGGGCGCCTATTCCTCGGCGTTGATGACGCTGAAGCTGAAGTTGCCGTTCTTCATGGTGCTGCCAGCGTCCTGCGTGGTGCCGGTGCTGTTCGCGTTGGCGATCGGCGTGCCGACCTTGCGCCTGTCCGGCGTCTACCTCGCCATCGCCACCATTGGCCTGGGCGAGGTGTTGCGGGCCGTCTATCTCAATGTCGATTATTTCGGCGGCGCGCTGGGCCTGTCCGGCATTCCCGAGCGGGCCGAGACCTGGATGATCTATGGCCTGCTGTTCGCGGCCGTCGCGATCCTGTGGCTGGTCGGGCGCAGCGGCGTCGGCCGCGCCATGGAGGCGATGCGCGAGGACGAGACCGCGGCGGGCGTGATGGGCGTGAATGTCGGCCGCTACCGCATGGGCGCGTTGCTAGCCTCCGCCGTTCTGGCCGGGCTGGCGGGGGCGCTGGGGGCGCATGTCTCCAGCTTCATCGGCCCCAACGAGTACGGGTTCGAGCCGGCGGTGACCATCCTGTCCTACGCCCTGCTCGGCGGCATCGGCACACCGCTGGCGCCGGTGCTGGGGGCCTGGATCCTGACCTTGTTGCCGGAGCTGCTGCGTGGCTTCTCCGACCTGCGGCTGGTGTTCAACGGCGTGATCATCGTCCTGGCCGTTCTGTTCCTGCCCAATGGGCTGCTGAGCTGGCGCATGAAAAGGCGGGGCGCATGATCCTGCTGCAGACCGCCGGCCTCACCCGCCGCTACGCCGGACTGGTGGCGGTGGACGCCGTGGACATGGACATTCCGGCGGGCGGTATCCACGCCGTGATCGGCCCGAACGGCGCCGGCAAGACCACATTGTTCAACCTCATCTCCGGCGTGGTGCCGCCCAGCGCCGGCACGATCCGCTTTGCCGGCTCCGCGGTGACGTCCCTGCTGCCGCACGAGCGGGCGCGGCTGGGCATTGCCCGCACCTTCCAGAATATCCGCGTCTTCGGCGCCATGACGGTGCTGGAGAACGTGCTGACCGGGCTGCACGCGCACCTGTCCGCCACCCTGCCCGAGATCGTTGCCCGCCTCGGCCGCTTCCGCCGGGAGGAGCGCGCGGCGGTGGACCGGGCCAAGGACGCGCTGGCGCTGGTGGGCTTGTCCGCCCGCGCGGACGCGCGCGCCGCCGCCTTGTCCTATGGCGACCAGCGCCGGCTGGAAATCGCCCGCGCCATGGTCGCCGAGCCGCGGCTGCTGCTGCTGGACGAGCCCGCCGCCGGCATGAACCCGGCGGAAACCGAGGCCCTGGCCGCGCTGGTGCGCCGCATCCGCGGCTTCGGCACCACGGTGCTGCTGGTCGAGCACGACATGGGCTTCGTCATGGACCTGTCCGACACGGTCACGGTACTGAATTTCGGCCGTCGCATCTTCCAGGGCACCCCCGCCGAGGTGCGGCGGGAGCCGGCGGTGATCGAGGCCTATCTCGGCCCGAAGGTCGCCGAGCGGCTGGCCCGGCGTGAAGCGGCGACGAGGGCGGGATGAGCAGTCTCGACGTCCAGGGCCTGACCGTCTTCTACGGTCGCACCGAGGCGCTGAAGGGCATCGACCTCACGGTGGCCGAGGGCCAGGTGGTATGCCTGATCGGCGCCAATGGCGCGGGCAAGACCACAACCATGCGTGCCTTGTCTGGCCTCACCCGCCCGCGCGCCGGCGCGATCCGGCTGGACGGCGCCGACATCGCCGGCTGGCGGCCCCATCGCGTCGCCGCGGCCGGCATGCTGCAGGTGCCCGAGGGGCGGCAGGTCTTTGCTGAGCTGACCGTGGCCGAGAATCTCGCCATGGGCGCTTGGCTGCTGGCCGACCGTGCCGAGACCGCCCGCCGCCAGGACCAGGTGCTGGCCCGCTTCCCGCGGCTGAAGGAACGGCTGGACCAGCCGGCCGGGTCCATGTCCGGCGGTGAGCAGCAGATGCTGGCGCTGGGCCGCGCGCTGATGGGCGCGCCCCGCCTGCTGCTGCTGGACGAGCCCAGCATGGGCCTCGCCCCGCTGTTCGTGGAGGAGATCTTCTCCATTGTCGCCGACCTGAAGCGGGAAGGGACGACGATCCTGCTGGTCGAGCAGAACGCCTCCGCGGCGCTCGAGGTCGCGGACTACGCCTATGTGCTGGAGACCGGGCGGATCGTGCTGGAAGGACCGGCCGCGACCGTCGCCCACGATCCGGCGGTGGTCGCGGCCTATCTGGGCGGCTGATGGATTAGATGATTTTCGTCCTGACCGTCCCCACGCCGTCGACCACGCCTTCAAGCACGTCGCCCTTGACCACTGCCGCGACGCCCTCGGGCGTGCCGGTGAAGATCAGGTCGCCCGGCGCCAGCCGGACCAGCTTCGACAGATAGGCCACCGTCTCCGCCACGCTCCAGATCAGCTTGGACAGGTCGGAGACCTGGCGCACCTGGCCGTTGACCTTCAGCTCGATCCTGCCCTTGGTCGGGTTCGGGAAGGCGGAAGCCGGGACCATCGTGCCGATCGGCGCGGAGTGGTCGAAGCCCTTGCCCATGTCCCAGGGCTTGCCTTCCTTCTTCGCCGCGTTCTGCAGGTCGCGCCGGGTCATATCCAGGCCGGCGGCATAGCCCCAGACATGCCTTAGCGCCTCGGCCTCCGGGATATCCACGCCGCCAGTGCCGATCGCCGCCACCAGCTCCATTTCGTGGTGCAGGTTGCCGGTCATGGACGGATACGGCATGTCCGCCCCGTTCAGCAGCAGCGCGTCGGCCGGCTTGGTGAAGAAGAACGGCAGTTCCCGATCCGGGTCCGCGCCCATCTCGCGGGCGTGCTCGGCATAGTTGCGGCCGACGCAGAAGATGCGGCGGACCGGGAACGCGCCGCCGCCGGCGACCGGAACGGACACGACAGGGGGCGGGGCAATCACGTACTCGGCCATGCGGGGCATCCTCGTGCGGAAAGGGAAACGGCCGCGGACGATACAGACCATGCGCGCCCCGGCAAAGAGCAGCGAAATTGCTGGCGTCCGGCGCGGCGGCGGTGTGCTATCGCGCGGCAAGCCGTGGCGTGTCCCAGGACAGACCCAAGGGCGGAGGCAGTGCCGTGATCCAGGCAAGCCAGTCGAAGTCGCTCTATATCCAGGTGCTCATCGCGATCGTTGCCGGCGTCCTGCTCGGCTATTTCTGGCCGGACATCGCCGTGCAGATGCAGCCGTTCGGCGACGGCTTCGTGAAGCTGGTGCGCATGATGATCGCCCCGATCATCTTCATCACGGTCGTGGTGGGCATCGGCAAGCTGACCGATACGGCCGAGGTCGGGCGCATCGGGCTGAAGGCAATCATCTATTTCGAGGTGCTGACGACCGTGGCCATGCTGGTCGGCCTGATCGTCGGCCACGTGATCGAGCCCGGGCACGGCCTCAACGTCGATCCCGCCTCATTGGATCAATCCGCGGTCGCCCGCTACACCAATGCGCCGCACCAGGGGGCCGCCGACTTCCTGCTGGCGATCATCCCCGACACCATCGTCGGCGCCTTCGCCCGGGGCGACATTCTGCCGGTGCTGTTCTTCGCCGTGCTGTTCGGCATCGCGCTCGCCCATCTGGGCGAGCGCGGTCGGTCCGTCGTGCACTTCCTGGACGACGCCGGCGCCGCCCTGTTCGGCATCATCGGGATGATCATGCGGGTGGCGCCGCTGGGCGCCTTCGGCGCGATGAGCTTCACCATCGGCCGCTACGGCATCGGCGCCCTCGCACAGCTCGGCATCCTCATGCTGTGCTTCTACATCACCTGCGCGGTGTTCATCTTCGTCGTCATGTCCACGGTGATGCGCATGACCGGCCTGCGGCTGTGGCCGCTGCTGAAATACATCCGCGAGGAGTTCTTCATCGTCCTGGGCACCAGCTCCTCCGAGGCGGCCCTGCCCACGCTGATGGAAAAGCTCGAGCGGCTGGGCTGCAACCGCCCGTTGGTGGGCCTGGTCGTGCCGCTGGGCTACGCCTTCAACCTCGACGGCACCTCGATCTACTTCACCATGGCGATCACCTTCATCGCCCAGGCCCTGAACATCCCGCTGTCCTGGGGCGACTACGTGGTGATCCTGGCGGTGCTGCTGCTGACCTCGAAAGGGGCGGCGGCCGTCACCGGCGGCGGCTTCATCACCCTGGCCGCCACGCTCGCCACGCTGAACGGCAAGGTGCCCGTCGCCGGCATCGTGCTGGTACTGGCAATCGACCGCTTCATGAGCGAGGCCCGCGCCATCACCAATCTGTTCGGCAACTCGGTCGCCACCGTGTTCGTGGCCTGGTGGGAAGGCCAGCTCGACATCGAGCAGGCCCGGCGCGTCCTGGCCGACCGGGAGCTTGCGCTGGCGGAGTGAAGGAAGGCCAGGGCTCTGCCCTGGACCCGCCAAGGGGCAGAAGCCCCTTGGATCCCATTACTTTAAGTGGTTTGGGGAAGGGGGCCTAAAGTACTGCCGGAAGCCGCTCCTCAGGCCCCCTTCCCCAAACCACTTATGTCCGGGGTTCTAAGGGCTCCGCCCTTAGCGGGGTCGAGGGGCAGAGCCCCCGCCTTCCTTCAATCCATCGCCGCATGGCTCTCGGCCGGCGCGGCGGCCTTGTTGCCGCGGCGCATCAGCAGGAGCAGCAGCAGGGCCGGCAGGGTCACCCAGGTCATCAGCAGGTAGTCGTTGTTGTAGGCGATGATCTGTGCCTGGCGGTTGATCATTTGGTCCATCAGCAGCGCGCCATGGCTGGTGGCGGGGTTGAGGAACTGTTCGGCGGCGCCGTTGCCCTGCAGCACGCGGTTGAAGGGCGTCATCAGGCCGGCGAGTTCGGCGTGGGCGACCTGGGTGCCTCGGGTCAATGAGAACGAGGTGACGGAGATGCCGATGGCGGCGCCGATGTTGCGGAACAGGCTCAGCAGGGCTGCGCCGTCGCCGCGCAGATGAATGGGCAGCGTGGCGAAGGCGATCACCGACAGCGGGTTGAAGATCAGGCCCATGCCGAAGCCTTGCAGCACGATGACGGTCAACAGCTGCCGCTCGGGCACGTCGGGCGTCCAGCCGCTCATGGCGTACATCGTGCCGGACAGCATGGCGAGGCCGATCGCCATCAGGAGGCGCTGGTCGATCCGCGTGCCCAGGTTTCCGGCGAGCACCATCGCCGCCATGGTGCCGATGCCGCGCGGGGCCATGGCCATGCCGGCGGTGGCCACCGGGTATCCGGCCAGGTTCTGCAGGTAGGGCGCCAGCAGGGCGGAGCTGGCCAGCAGCACCATGCCGACGGCGAACATCATGGCCAGGGCGGCGGCGAAGTTGCGGTCCTTGAACACCGCGGGCGGCATGAACGGCCGTTCGGCGGTGAACATGTGGACGACGAACAGGTAGCAGCCCAGGCCGGCCAGCACCGCCTCGACGATGATCTCGCGCGCGTTGAACCAGTCCTGGTCCTGGCCGCGGTCGAGCATCATCTGGAACGCGCCGATGCCGAGGGCCAGGACCGCGAAGCCGGTCCAGTCGAATTTCATCCCGGCGTCGCCCTCGGCCTTCGGCATGAACATGATCAGCCCGGTCATGGCCAGCAGGCCGAACGGCAGGTTAACGTAGAACACCCAGCGCCAGTTGTAGGCGTCGGTCAGGTAGCCACCGAGCGTCGGCCCCAGGATCGGGCCGACCATCACGCCGATACCCCAGATGGCCATGGCCTGGGCGCGTTTCTCGAACGGGTAGATGTCCAGCATGGTCGCCTGCGACAGCGGCACCAGGGCCGCGCCGAACACGCCTTGCAGCAGCCGGAAGACGACCATCTGCGTCAGCGACTGGGCGGCGCCACACAGCATCGAGGCGGCGGTGAAGCCGAACAGGCAGGTCAGGAACAGGTTCTTGCGCCCGAACCGGGTGGCCATCCAGCCGACCGGCGCGGTCATGATCGCCGCGGCAATGACGTAGGAGGTCAGCACCCAGGTGATCTGGTCGTAGGTCGCGGACAGGCTGCCCTGCATGTACGGCAGCGCCACATTGGCGATGGTGGAGTCCAGCGCCTGCATCAGGGTGGCAATCATGGTGCAGCCGGTGATCAGCGCCCGGTGCGGCACCTTGTCCGGCGTCGCCGCGGTCACGCCGGCCGCTCCCGCCACCGACCCCGGCGCCCGGGCTCAGGGAATGATGTCGGCGAGGCGTCGGACATGGCCGGTGTCGATCTCGACCACCACGCTCATCCCCGCGCGCAGTTCGGGGTCGCTGGGGCTGCGGTCCACATGCACGCGCAGCGGGATGCGCTGCACCACCTTTACCCAGTTGCCCGAGGCGTTCTGTGCCGGGAGCACCGAGAACTCGGCGCCGCTGGCCGGCGCGATGGTCTCCACCGTGCCCTTCCAGATCCGGTCGGGATAGGTGTCCACGGTCACCTGCACGGGATCGCCCGGCTTCACATGGGTCAGGTCGGTTTCCTTCGGGTTGGCCTCGACCCACACGCGCTCGGTGGACACCAGGCCGAAGGCGGCGGTGGCGGCGGCCAGGTACATGCCCGGCTGCACCGACTCCACCTGGGTGGCGATGCCGTCGAACGGCGCCGGCACCGTGGCGTGGTCGAGCTGGCGCTGCGCCTCGTCCACCTGAGATTTGGCCTGCAGGTATTGCGGGGTACGGGTCACGTCGATGCCGGCGTCGCCGCCGAGGCGGGCGAGCTGCACCTGCGCCTGTGTCCTCAGGCTTTCCACTGCCGCCTGGTTGGCCGCCAGGCGGAAGCGGGCGTCATCGTATTCGGCGCGGGTCACGCCGCCGCCCTTCACCAGGTTGGCGAAGCGGTCGAAGTTGGCCTGGTCCGCCTGCACCTGGGCCTGCCTGGCGTCGATGTCGCGCAGCATGCGCTGGTAGTCGCGCTTCATCGCTTCCATTGCCAGCGCCACTTGCGCCAGGTTCGCCTGCGCGCCGGCCAGCGCGATCTGGAACGGGTGGGGGTCGAGGCGGAACAGCACGTCGCCGCGCTTCACCCGCTGGCCCTCCTTCACCGCCACCTCAGCCACGATGCCGGACACGTCGGTGGAGACGGCGAGCTTGGCGGCGCGCACATAGGCGTCATCGATGCTGACGATGCGGCCGCCCTTCAGCCAGAGGGTGCCGGACACGACGGCGACGACAGCGATCCCGCCGAGCATCAGCAGCGGCCGCAGGAGCCGCATCCGCGCCCGCCGGCGCAACGGCGTGTCGGCCACGCTCACGCGGGGGACGGGTGCCGCGGCAGCGGATTGCGACATCAGGCGACGTCCTTTTCGAGGGACCGGCTGCGCAGATCGGCAACCAGGCTGGCTTTCATGTGGGCCAGTCCCTGCTTGATCGTTTGCAGAATGGCCGGGTCCAGCCCGGCCGAGACAATGCGCAGCATGTCCGCGCGTTCGCCCTTCAGGTCTTCCAGGACCGGCAGCGCGGGCGGGCACAGATGCAGGCGCCAGATGCGCCGGTCATGCGGATCGTCGCGGCGCTCGACCATGCCGCGATCCTCCAGCCGGTCGATCAGCCGCGCCACGGTGATCGGCTCGACCTCCAGGATCTCGGCCAGTTCCTTCTGCGACAGGCCGGGCTGGCGCTCCAGCCAGAACAGGATCACCCATTGTGCGCGGGTCATCCCGTGCATCCCCGCGCGCCGGTCGCCGTCCAGGCGGAGCTGTCGGGCAAGATCGTGCAGGAGGAATAGCAAGTCGGGCTGATCGGTCACAGCCGCGATAATAAGCAGCGTTATCTTATCGCTTCCACGACATAATCATGCACATGCCGCGGAGCAGCCCCGCGCCGATCGGCGCCATGGCGCTGTCGTCCCGAAACCGAGGTCCGCGATAGACGGTGAACCCCGGCCACGGGATATTCTTTCTTTGTTTTCCGGGGTCTGCTGATCCCCTCCGTTCGCCGCAAGGTGCGGCGAACGGAGGGGGCAGGAGACTATTTGCCGAACAGCCTGCCCGGCGGCGGCGCCGTGCGGGTGTAGTCCATCACCGGGTATGCGCCGCCCTGGTAGCGTTCCTGAATGGGATTGTCGCTGACCTTGCCGACGAGTTGCCCGGCATAGGGATCGGCGGAATCCTGCGGCAGCCAGCCGAGCTGCTCGCGCGCGTCGTGGCGCCAATAGGTGCGGCTGTTCTTCGATGCGCCCCAGATGACGCAGCTTCCGGTCTTCTCCGCCAGGGTGGCGCGGATGCACAGCCGGGTCAGGTCGTCATAGGACAGCCAGGTGGACAGCATGCGCGCATCCACCGGCTCGGGGAACGAGGAGCCGATGCGCACGTTCACGTTCTCCACGCCGTGCTTGTACCAGTACATACGGCCCATCAGCTCGCCATAGGCCTTGGACAGGCCGTAATAGCCGTCCGGCATGAACTGGCAGTCGTCGTCCAGCGGCACGTCGCGCTCGTGGAAGCCGATGCTGTGGTTGGAGGAGGCGAACAGCACCCGCGCCTTCTCGCGCCGTGCGGCCTCGTAGATGTGGTAAAGCCCGCGGATGTTCGGGCCCAGCACGTCCTCGAACGGGTGCTCGGTGGCGACGCCGCCGAAATGCAGGATCATGCCGCAGCCTTCGGCCAGCCGCAGGATGTCGACGCCGTTGTTCAGGTCGGCCCGGGTGAAGCTGCTGTTCGCCGGCATCGGGTCGGGGAACGGCACGATATCGGTCAGCTTCAGGGTCCAGCCCGCGGTACCCAACGATTTCGCAAGATGCCGCCCGAGCGCGCCGGACGCGCCCGTCAGCAAAACCGGCTTCGCGGGGATGTCAGCCATTGTCGTTGCCTCCTTGGATCAGGCGGGCAGAGAGGCACCCCCTGCCCGCCCCGTCAACCTCGCGCCCCTCTTCGGCCTCGCGCGTGTCTACTGCACCAGCTTCCAGGCGCCGTGATCCAGCCGCACCAGCACGCGCGAGCGCTCGTCGGTGCCGTAACGCTCGCCGGGCTTGAAGTTGTAGACGGCGTGCGTGCCCACCAGATCCTGCGTCGTCACCAGCGCGTCGCGCAGCGCCGCGCGGTATTCCGGCGTGCCCGGCTTCGTGGGCCCGTTCGCGGTGCGCTTCACCGCATCGGCCAGGATCACCAGCGCGTCATAGCCATAGGCGGCGAAGGCGTCGTTCGACTTCTCGTTGTTCGCCTCCTCGTAGAGGGCGCGGAACCGCAGCGCCACGGCCTTGATCGGGTTGCTGTCGGGAAGCTGCTCGGCCACCACCACCGGGCCCGTGGGCGCGATCATGCCCTCGACGGCCGCGCCGCCGACGCGCACGAACTCCGAGTTGATGATGGCGTGCGTGCTGTAGACATGGCCGCGATAGCCGCGCTCCGCCAGCGCCAGATGCGGCAGCGCGCCCGGCGAGCCCGAGCCGCCGGTGAACACCGCATCCGGGCGCGCGGCGATGATCTTCAGGATCTGCGGCGTGACGCTGGTGTCGGCGCGGGCGTAGCGCTCGTTGCTGATGACCTTGATGCCCTGTGGCTCGACCACTTTCACCAGCGAGTCGTAGACGAGGTCGCCCCAGGCATCGCTGTAGCCGATATAGCCGATGGTCTTGATGCCCGCCTTCTTCATCTGCTCGACATCGGCCGAGATCATCAGCGGCGCCGGCTGCGGGACGGTGATCTCCCAGTTGCCGCGCTCGCCGGGCACCAGGGCGTTGGCGGTGATGATCATCGGCACCTTCGCCTCCGCCGCCACGCCGTAGATCGCGAGCGACGTCGGCGCCCCGGCGGAGCCGACGATGGCGTCCACCTTGTCCTCCTCGATCAGCTTCTTCGCCGCCCGCGCTCCGACCGAGGGGTCGGAGGCGTCGTCGATCTGGATGATCGTCAGCTTCTGGCCGGCGACGTCGGTGCCGCCGGCCTGCCAGGCGGCGTAGCCCTTGGCATAGGGCACGCCGATCGAGGCGGCCGGGCCGGACAGCGAGGTGATGATCCCGACCTTCACCTGGGCCTGGGCGGCACCGATGGCCGTCATCGTCGCCAGGCCGGTGGCCGCGGCGATCTTCCACATGCGCATGAACGTCCCCCTTGTTTGTTCTGTCGCCGGCGGCGCCGGTTGCGGTGGCCGCTATCGAACGGCCGAACGCGAACCTTGTCCAGCGGCGGCTTGCGTACCGGCGCATGGAAAGGCACGGTTCGCGCATGCGCACGCTCCATGACGTCTCCACCGCCCTCGCCGAGGGCAAGACCACCTCCCGCCAACTGGTCGAGGACTGCCTCGCCCGCATCGCCGACCCGGCCGGCGAAGGCGCGCGCGCCTTCGTCAAGGTGCATAGCAGGCAGGCGCGCGCCATGGCTGACGCGGCCGACACGCTGCGCCGGGCCGGCCGCGCGCCGGGGCCGCTCGCCGGCATTCCCGTCAGCATCAAGGATCTGTTCGATATCGCCGGCGAGCCGACGCCGGCAGGCTCGGCCGTGCTCGCTGACGCGCCGCCCGCCGCGGCCAACGCGCCGCTGATCCAGCGCATGCTGAATGCCGGGTTCATTCCGCTCGGCCGCACCAACATGACGGAGTTCGCCTTTTCCGGCCTCGGCATCAACCCGCATTACGGCACGCCGCGCAGCCCGTGGGACCGCGCCGCCAGCCGCATCCCTGGCGGCTCGTCCTCGGGCGCAGCCGTGTCGATCTCCGATGGCATGGCCTACGCCGCCCTGGGCACGGATACCGGCGGCTCGTGCCGCGTGCCGGCAGCGCTGTGCGGGGTGGTCGGCTACAAGCCGACGGCACGGCGCGTGCCGATCGATGGCGTGCTGCCGCTGTCGCCCAGCCTGGATTCGGTCGGCCCGCTCGCCAACTCGGTGGCATGCTGTGCCACGGTCGATGCGGTGCTGGCGGGCGAGGACCTGCCGGAGCTGCGCGCGGCGCCGGTCGCCGGCCTACGCCTCGCGGTGCCGCAGAACTTCATGCTGGACGGGCTGGACGCCACCGTTGCCGCCACGTTCGAGCGCGCGATCTCGGTGCTGTCCGCCGCCGGGGCCCGCATCCTGCCGACAACCTTCCCGGTTCTCGACGACATCCCGCTCGCCAACAGGGCCGGCGGCTTCGCGGCGGCGGAGGCATATGCCTGGCACCGCAAGCTGCTGGCCGAGCGCGGCGACGGTTACGATCCGCGCATCAAGAAGCGCATCCTGCGCGGCGAATCCATCAGTGCCGCCGACTACCTCGACCTGGAGCGCGCCCGCGCCGACATCATCCGCCGCTTCGACGCCTCCACCGCGGATTACGACGCGCTGGTGATGCCCACCTGCGCGCTGGTCCCGCCGCGCATCGCCGAGCTGGACGACGAGGCCGAGTACAATCGGGTGAACCTGCTGCAGCTCCGCAACACCGCGGCCGGCAACTTCCTCGACCGCTGCGCCATCAGCCTGCCGTGCCACCGGCAAGGCGAGGCGCCGGTGGGGCTGATGCTGATGGGCGAGACCATGGGCGACGCGCGGCTGTTCGCCATTGCGGCTGGTGTCGAGGCGGCGCTGCGGCAATAGAGGGGTAAGACAAGGCCAGGGGCTTTGCCCCTGGACCCCAGTCAAGGCGGAGCCTTGACAATCCATTATTGCCTTGGCTGCGTCAGCAGCCAGGAGAGTCGTGGGATCCAAGGGCCGAATGGCCCTTGGCGGGTCGAGGGCAGAGCCCTCGCCTTCCCTTAACTGCCGCCGGCCTGCATATGTGCCGGTCGTGCCGCAATCGCGTTGACGCGGTCCATGACCTGATAGGCGAACAGCACGCCGGACGCGCCCACGGCCAGGCCGGCGCTGTCGAGGGCTTCGGCGGTCCAGGTGTTGCAGGTGTAGCCGCCGGAATAGGTGGTGCTTGAGCCGTAGAACACGCGGCCGGGGAATGGGCCGTCCTTGATATGGACGAGCCGGTCGTCCGGGGTCTTCTCCAGCGCGTCCCAGACGAAATCCGAGAGCCGGTCCAGTTGCGGCTGCGATACCGCAAGCGCCGCGACCTCCGCGTAGTCCTTGCCATTCATCGGCGGCGCGCGCATCGCCGTCACCATGATGATCCCGGGGCCCGGCAGCACTGCCCGCAGCATGTCCCCGAAACCGACATGCTCGATCTGCATGTACTGGCGCTCGCCGAAACCGAAGGTGATGACTTCGGCGTCCGGGAAGATCGAGCGGAATCGGGTCAGCGGGCCCGTCACCGGCCGCATCGGGAGTACGATGTCCGTGTGCCACCCGTATTCGACGACGTAGATGGTCGCGACGGCCGGCGCATTGCGCGCATCGTCCGGGAGCGGCGGGGGCAGGCCGGCGCAGCCCGCCATGCCGCCGATGAGCAGCATGATGACCGCAAGCCGGATCATCGGAGCAGGCCAGGACGTGCGCGTGCAACAAGGCCGCGCGCCACGCATGGCATCAGATCTCGGGCTTGTCCTCGCCCGGCAGGGCAATCCCCGCCAGCGCCTGCCAGACGCGGATGACGAAGACGTCGTCCTTGCCGCCCTGCCCCGCGGCGGCGGCTGCCAGAAACAGCTGGTGCGCGGCGGATGCCATCGGCAGCGGGAAGGTGAGCGCGCGAGCCTGGTCCAGCACGATGCCGAGGTCCTTGACGAAGATGTTCACCGCCGACAGCGGCGTGTCATCGCCGGCCAGGATGTGCGGCACGCGGTTCTGCCACATCCAGGAACTGCCCGCGGAGGTACTGATCACGTCGAACAGCGCCTGCGGGTCCGCGCCTGCGCGGATGCCCAGTGCCATCGCCTCGGCCGCGGTGGCGATGTGCACGCCGGCGAGAAGCTGGTTGACCATCTTCACCGTGCTGCCGACGCCCGCCGCGTCGCCGAGGCGCCAGACCTTGCCGGCGATGGCATCCAGTACTGGCTGCACCTTGGCGAAGGCAGCCTCCGGCCCGGATGCCATCACCGTCATGCTGCCGGCCCGCGCGCCGACCGCGCCGCCGGACACCGGGGCGTCGAGCATCAGCAGGCCAGCGTCCGCAAGGCGTGCGTCGAGCGCCCGCGCGGCTTCCGGGGCCATGGTGGTGCAACACAGCACCACGGCCCCTTTGGGCAGCTTCGCGGCACAGCCGTCCGGGCCGAACAGCACGTCGTTCGCCTGTGCGGCGTTGACCACGAGGATGATCAGCGCGTCGAGTCCCGCGGGAAGATCGGCGGCGCGGCCCACGGCGTGGCCGCCGGCGGAGGTCAGCTCGGCGCGCGCGGCCTCGCGCAGTTCGCAGCCATGCACGTCGTGGCCATGCTTCACCAGATTCAGGGCCGCGCCCATTCCCATCGACCCGAGGCCGATCACGCCCAGTTTCATGCCGTTTCTCCCGATGTGTCAGCGCTCGCGGCGGAAACGCTCCACGGCAGCCACGAGCGACCGCCGCACCCCCGGTTCCAGCGCCGAATGCCCGGCATCCGGGATCACCGTCATCCGCGCGGCGGGCCATGCGGCCGCGAGCTCGAAGGCGGTGCAAGGCGGGCAGATCATGTCGTAGCGCCCCTGCACGATCTCGGCCGGGATGTGGGCGATCCGGTCCATCCGTCCCAGCAGGCCCTCCGGCGGCAGGAACAGGTCGTGCGCGAAATAATGCGCCTCGATCCGTGCCAGCCCCAGCGCGGTGCGGTCCTGGGCGAACGAGGAAACCGTATCGGGGCTCGGCAGCAGTGTGCTGCATGAGCCCTCGTAGACCGACCAGGCGCGCGCCGCCGGCATGTGCACGGTCGGGTCCGGGTCGGTCAGGCGGCGCAGGTAGTTGCCCAGCAGGTCGCCGCGCTCGGCTTCCGGCAGATAGCCGGCGAAGGCGGCATGCGCGTCGGGGAACATGGTGGCGAGCCCGTGCATGAACCAGTCGACCTCGCGCGGCCGGCCCAGGAACACGCCGCGCAGCACGCAGGCGGAGACCCGGTCCGGATGCGCCTGCGCATAGGCCAGCGCCAGGGTGGAGCCCCACGATCCCCCGAACAGCAGGAACCGCTCGATGCCCAGATGCGCGCGCAGCGCCTCGATGTCGGAGACGAGGTCGGGGGTCGTGTTGGCCTCCAGGCTGCCCAGCGGGCGCGAGCGCCCCGCGCCGCGCTGGTCGAAGATCACCACGCGCCAATGGGCGGGATCGAAGAAGCGCCGGTGCACCGTGCCGGCGCCGGCGCCGGGGCCGCCGTGCAGGAACAGCACCGGGGGGCCTAGCGGGTTGCCCACCTGCTCCCAGTACATGACATGTCCGCCGGACAACGGCAGATAGCCGGTCTCGAATGGGCCGATTTCGGGAAACAGATCGCCTCTGGGCATGCGGCGAAGACTACACGCGGGCGACGCATGGCGAAACTGGCCCGCGCGGATTAGCTATAGGGCATGGACAGGATCTGGATCGGGTTCGGCGCCGTGGCCGGGTTGACCGCCGTGGCGATGGCGGCTGCGGCCGCGCATGGATTGCCGGACCGGCTCGACCCGGCGGCGCTGCAAATGCTGCGCAACGCCGTGCAGATGCAGGGCTGGCACGCGCTGGCGCTGCTGTTCACCGGGATGTGGGCGCCGCGCGGCGGCCGCCTCGTGAATCTCGCGGGCGCGGCGTTCACGCTGGGGCTGCTGCTGTTCTGCGGCGCCGTCTATTCGCTGGTGCTCGCCGGATTGCACCTCGCTTCGGTCGCGCCCATCGGCGGCATGCTGCTGATGCTCGGCTGGGCCCTGCTGGGGCTGTCGGCCCTGCGCCGCACACAATGATCCAGGCCGCCTATCTGGCGCCGGAGGGTCTGGAAGCGGCCCTGGCCGAGGAATTGCGCCGGGCGGGTGCCGGCATCGCGGCGTGGCATGGCCGGCTCGCCCTCTCGCCCGACACGCTCGTCCCCAGCGCCTGGGCGTTGGATGTGTGGACCGCGCCGCAGGAGATCCCGGTTGCCTCGGTGAAAGCCGCGGCGGACGCGCTGCGCGCGCTGCAGCGCAACTGGTCCGCATACGCCGTCGCGCACCACCGCCGCATGGCCTTGATCGCGGATCGCCTGCCGCCGGTGAAGGCCCGGCCTTTGGTATTCCCCGAACCCGCACCGTCCAGCCATCTCGGCGCCTGGACGCTGCTGGCGCCGAACCTGATGCTCGCCAGCCCGACCAAGACCAGCCCCTTCGTGAATGGCGAATGCCGGTTCGAGGAAGACCGGATCGGGCCACCCAGCCGGGCTTACCTGAAACTCTGGGAAGCCTGCACCCGCATCGGCGTCTGGCCGAAGCCCGGCGACACCTGCCTCGACCTTGGCGCCGCACCCGGTGGCTGGACCTGGGCGATCGCGAAGCTCGGCGCCAGCGTGATCGCGGTCGACAAGGCCGACCTCGATCCCCGCGTCGTCGCGATGCCCAGGGTGACACTGCGCAGCGAAAGCGCGTTCGGCCTGCAGCCCGAACCGGTCCATTGGCTGTTCAGCGACGTCATCGCCTATCCCGACCGGCTGCTGGCGCTGGTGCGCCGCTGGATCGATGCCGACGCCGCGAGGCGCATCGTCTGCACCATCAAGTTCCAGGGTGAAACCGACCACGACGCGGCCGCCGCCTTCGCGGCCGTTCCCGGCGGACGCGTCATGCATCTGTTCCACAACAAGCACGAACTGACGTTCGCGTGGAGCAGGTAAGCACCGCTCCGCGCGCGGTTCAGTAGCCGCGCCCCAGGTCCACGAGGTTCGGCATCTCGCCGCCGTCCCGCCAGGCGCGCAGGTGGCGGAAGAAGATGTCCAGGCTGTCGGGGTTGTAGGTCAGCGGGTCGTCCACCGAGACATGCGGCGTGGCCACCAGGTTCTTCGTGGTCCACAGCCGGTGCCCTGTCGGGATCGGCTCCGGCACGAACACGTCCAGCACGGCCCCGGACACGTGGCCGCTGTCGAGCAGGTCGCACAGCGCCTCCTGGTCCAGCAGTGCGCCACGGCCGATATTCACCACGGCGGCGCCGGCGGGCAGCAGCGACAGGCGGCGCCGGTCGAGCAGGTTGCGGGTTGCCTCGGTCAACGGGCAGGCGAGCACCACGAACTCGGACTCCGGCAGCACCGAATCCAGCGCGTCGGCGGCAATGACGCGGTGGAAATCGGGGTGCGGCACGGCGCGGGTACGCACGCCCGTCACCACTGCGCCGAACTGCGCCGCGGCGCGGCCGGCGGCGCTGCCGAGGTCGCCGGTGCCGATGACGGTGACGCGGCGGCCGCGCAGCGACGGCGCATAGACCGGCCGCCATTCCTGGGCGCGCTGGGCGGCCAGAACGGCGGGCAGGCGCGCGTTCAGCATCAGCAGCGCCATGGCGGCGTATTCGCCGGCCTTCCTGCCGTGCACGCCGCTGTTGTTCACCACGATGGCGCCGGCCGGCAGCGCGTCGAACGGCCGCAGCCGGTCCACGCCGGCAGACATGCAGAAGATCATCTTCAGGTCCGGGGCGTGGCAGGGGAAGCGGCCCGCCAGGGTGCTCGTCGCCCCGATCAGGATGTCCGCCCGTGCCACGCCAGTGGCGAAGTCGGCGTCGCTGGCGCCGAAGGCCACCTCATGCCCGGATTCGCCGGCGCGGGAAGCGGCCTCCTGCCATTGCTGCGGCGAAACCGCAAACAGGGCGTCGCCGGGGCTGTTCTGGATGTGGATTCGCATGTTTCCTACTTGCGTGATGTGTGCAGCAGATCGGTGGCCGCCTGGGCCACGTTTCAGCCTTGTTTGTAGCCGGCCGGAGCCGGGGATGGGCACCTGCCGCCGGCAGACCGGCCCGCGGCACGGCCGCGCGGCCGGGGGCGGCGGGCGGACGGGACGGCGACGGAATTCCGGCGGCAGATGGTGTCGGCTTGCATGCCCCTGGCTTCCGTTGCCCGCGCCGCCCTGTCAACCTTGCCGCGACATGGATATCCCGATCCTGTACCAGGACTCCCGCTTCGTTGTGCTGAACAAGCCCGCCGGCCTGCCCGTGCATCCCGGGCCGCGTGGCGGTGCGAGCGTGGAGGATGTCTTTCCCCGGCTCTCGCGCCGCCGCGACGGGCCGTGGCTTGCGCACCGGCTGGACGCGGACACGGCCGGCTGCCTGGTGGTGGCGCTGCGCCGGGTGGCGTTGCTTGAGGCCCAGCTTCTGTTCGCCGCCGGCCGGGTGAAGAAGACCTATTGGGCCGTCGTGGCCGGTGCGCCGCCAGGCGAGTCCGGCACCGTCGATGCCCCGTTGCTGAAGCGCAGCGACCGCGCGGGCTGGCGGATGGTGGTCGACGCGGCCGGGCAGGCGGCGATCACCGACTGGCGCCTGCGCGGGCGCGCGGCGGGAATCGCCTGGCTGGAACTGCATCCGCGCACCGGCCGCACCCATCAGGTGCGGGCGCATTGTGCTGCCCTGGGCTGCCCGATCCTGGGCGATCCGGTGTACGGCGACGGGGAAGGCCGGCTGCATTTGCTGGCGCGAGCCATATCGCTGCCGCTCGATCCGCCACTGAACGCGACGGCGCCCCCGCCGCCGCACATGGTGGCGGCCCTGGCGATGTGCGGCCGGGCGTAAGCGTCAGCCGATCAGGAACCAGGCCCAGAAACCGACGTTCTCCTGCCAGGTCTGCCGGTGCAGGCCGGGCATGCGCAGCGCGGCAAGCCGGCGGATGGGGCCGCCCTTCAGGGCCCGGTCGATCGCCGCCACCTGCGCCCTTGCCTTTGGCGACATCAGATGCGGCTGCGCCTGCAAGGCGGCGACGTGCTGGCGCAGCACGTTCATGAACACGTTCGGCCCGCGCCGAACCGCGCCCACCGCGCGGCGCGCCATCGACCGGGGGGCGCCCACCACATTGTGGTTGTGCTGGCGATACAGAACCACCGGCTCGTCGTCGTGCAGCAACAGCCCGTCGGCGGCGGTCACCACCAGGTAGCACCACCAGTCATGCAGCGTGGCCGAGGCGGGAATGCTGCCGGCGACAAGTGCGGCGGCGCGCCGGTCCATCATGATCGTGCAGCCGGTGATGACGTTCTGCGCCAGCGCGGCCGGGAACGCGGCCGGCTTCTCCAGCCCGCGCGAGAGGCCGATGCGCCGCAACCCGTCGTCCACCAGCACCTGGCGGGCGCAATAGATCACCGGGCCATCGGTGTTGGCGCCACGCAGCGCCGCCACGCCACGGGCCAGCTTCTCCGGCAGCCAGACATCATCCTGATCAGCGAACGCAACGACATCTTCATTGCCCAGGCTGTCCTTGACGGCGGCGAGCAAGGTCAGGAAGCTCACCGTGGGCCCCAGCCGCTCCGGCGGGCCCTGGACATGCACGCAGCGTCCCTGGCCGGCGCAGCGCGCGAATTCCTCGAGGATGGCAACCGTTCCATCAGAGGAACTGTCGTCGCGCCAGTATAATGTCCAATGCGGATGGGATTGCGTCAGCAGGCTGTCGAGCTGCTCGCGCAGGAATCGCTCGCCATTGTACGTCGAGAGCAGGATGGCGACACGAGCGTCTGGCACGCGTTGCAGCATGCGCCGAAGACTACACCGGTACTCGGCTGCTTGAAGCCGGCGCCGGCGCGAAAAATACCCGATCGATCGTCCTCGCCAGCGCATCCTGCCAATCCGGCAACTGCAGCCCGAACACCTGTTGCAGCTTGTTGCAATTCAGGCGTGAATCAGGCGGCCGCCGGGCCGGTGTCGGCCAGTCGGCGGTGGCGATCGGGTCGACGGCGGGCATCGGTCCGCCGTGGCGCGCGGCTTGCGTGAAGATTGCGTGGGCGAGGCCATGCCAGCTCGTGCTGCCGCCGCCGGCGGCATGGAACACGCCGGCGTATTCGTTGCGCCAGCCGCCCTCGGCAATCCGATCGGCGATGGCCAGGATGGCGGCGGCGAGGTCCTGGGCCGCGGTCGGGCAGCCCAACTGGTCCGCGACCACGCGCAGCCGGTCGGTCCGGGCCGCGGCATTGAGCATGGTCAGGACGAAATTCTTCCCGCTTGCCGCATAAACCCAGGACGTCCGCAGCACGATTGCCCGCGCCCCGCTGGCCAGTACCGCCTGCTCGCCTGCCAGCTTGCTGGCGCCGTAGACGCCGGTGGGGTTGGTCGGGTCCGTCTCGGTATAGGGGGCGCCCTTCAGTCCGTCGAAGACATAGTCGGTGGACACCTGGATCAGCGGGATGCCGGCCTGGGCGCAGTATTCGGCAAGGATGCGCGGACCGTCGCGGTTGGCGCGCAGGGCCGCGGCCGCGTCGCTCTCGGCCTTGTCCACGGCGGTGTAGGCGGCAGCATTCACGATCAATGCGGGTGCGGCGGCGCGCAGCAGCGCCGGCAGCGCGTCCGGCCGGTCGAAATCCCAGTCCGGCCGCCCGACACGCCGCAGCGGACGCGTGCCCGCCGCTTCCTCCAGCGCGCAGGCGAGCTGACCGCGGCCGCCGGTGACGAGAATCAAGCCCGGTTTCATCGCCGGATCCTGCCTCAGAACCAGGGCTCGCAGGCAGCGAGCAGCGGCAGCTTGCGGTCCTTGTCGGACAGCTGCGCCGCATCCGCGGCCACCGGCCAGGGCAGGGCGAGCGCGGGGTCGTTCCAGATCACCCCGCGTTCCGCTGCGGGATCGTACGCGGCGGTCACCTTGTAGATGACCTCGGTATCCGCCTCGAGCGTGCAGAACCCGTGCAGGAACCCGCCGGGCACCCAGAGTTGCGACCAGTTCTCGGCGCTCAGCACGGCCGCGACGTGCTGGCCGTAGGTCGGCGATCCCCGGCGGATGTCCACGGCCACGTCCCAGATCGCGCCCTTGATGACGCGCACTAGCTTGCCCTGCACGCTCGGCCCGATCTGGCAATGCAGGCCGCGCACCGTTCCCGGCTGCGACGACAGGCTCTGGTTGTCCTGGACGAAGGGGCCGGCGATGCCGGCGGCGGCGAAACGGTCCGCGTTGAACGTCTCCGAGAAGAAGCCGCGCCGGTCGCCGAAGCGTGGCGGGGTCGCCAGGATCACATCGGGAATGGCCAGCCGTTCGGCTTTCATCGTCCGGCGCTCCGCGGCGGCATCTCAGACATGCTGGCCGTCGGCCAGCTCGGTGAGCACGCGGCCCAGCTCGGTCTTGCCCAGCGCCCGCGCATGGCCGCGCAGCGTAGCGGCGTCGATCCAGCCCATGCGGAAGGCCACCTCCTCGGGGCAGCCCACCAGCATGCCCTGACGTGACTGGATGGTCTGCACGAAGGTGGCCGCCTGCAGCAGGCTGTCCGGCGTGCCGGCGTCCAGCCACGCGCAGCCGCGGCCGAGCCGGTCCACATGCAGGCTGCCCTCTTCCAGGTACATGCGGTTGAGGTCGGTGATCTCCAGCTCGCCGCGCGCCGACGGCTTCACTTTCAAGGCGAGGTCGGTCACGCGCTCGTCGTAGAAATACAGCCCGATCACCGCCCAGTTGGACTGCGGCGCCGCCGGCTTCTCGACGATCTCCAGCGCCTTGCCGGCGCCGTCCATGGTCACCACGCCGTAGCGTTCGGGGTCGCGCACCTGGTAGGCGAAAACGGTTGCCCCCTTCGGCCGTGCCGAGGCGGCGCGCAGCAGCACCGAGAGGTGGTCGCCGAAGATCAGGTTGTCGCCCAGCGCCAACGCGCAGGGCTGCCCGCCCAGCCAGTCCGCGGCGATATGGAAGGCCTGCGCCAGCCCGTCCGGGCTTGGCTGCTCGGCATAGGTGAAGCGGACGCCCAGTCGCGCGCCGTCGCCCAGCAGGCGCCGGAACTGCGGCAGGTCGGCCGGGGTGGAGATCACCATGATGTCGCGAATCCCCGCCAGCATCAGCACCGTCAGCGGGTAGTAGACCATCGGCTTGTCGTAGACCGGCAGCAATTGCTTGGACGCCGCCAGCGTCATGGGATGCAACCGGGTGCCGGACCCGCCGGCGAGCAGAATACCCTTCATGGCGTCAGGCCCCGGCGGTCGCGAGGGTCTTGGCGTGACCGAGGCGCTGGCCGGCGTAGCGGGCGGCGCGCACGCCTTCCCACCAGGCGCGGTTGGCGAGGTACCAGTCCACCGTCCGTGCCAGCCCTGCCTCGAAATCGTGCGGCGCCTTCCAGTCCAGCGCCGCTTCGGCCCGGCTGGGGTCGATTTCGTAGCGGAAGTCATGCCCCGGACGGTCGCTGACGAAGCGGATCAGGCGCGCGCGGGGGCCGGCCGGGTCGGGCAGGCGCGCGTCGATCGCCGCACAGATCGCGTCCACCACCTGCAGGTTGCTGCGCGGCTGGCGGCCGCCGATGGCATAGGTGGCGCCGACCTGGCCCTGCTCGATGACGCGCACGAGCGCCGCCGCGTGGTCGTCCACGAACAGCCAGTCGCGCTGGTTCGAGCCGTCGCCGTAGACCGGCAGCGGCTTGCCTTCCAGGGCGTTCAGTGTCACCAGCGGGATCAGCTTCTCCGGGAACTGCCAGGGGCCGTAGTTGTTGACGGTGTTGCTGACGATGGTCGGCAGGCCATAGGTGTGATGCCAGGCCCGCACCAGATGATCGGAGGCCGCCTTGCTGGCCGAATACGGGCTGCGCGGGTCGTATGGCGTGGTTTCCGTGAACGGCGGATCCTGCGGGCCCAGCGCGCCGAACACCTCGTCGGTCGAAATGTGGTGGAAGCGGAATGCGGCCCGCCGGGCGGGCGGCAGCGCGGTCCAGTATTCGCGGGCGGCGTCCAGCAAGGTATAGGTGCCCACCACGTTGCTGTGGATGAACGGCCCCGGCCCGTCGATCGAGCGGTCGACATGTGTCTCCGCCGCCAGATGCATCACCGCGTCGGGCTGGTGGGTGGCGAACACCTGGCGCATGGCGGCGTGGTCGGCGATGTCGGCGCGCACCAGCACGTGCCGGTCGTGGCCGCGTGCCTCCTCCAGCGCATCCTCGGACGCCGCATAGGTCATCTTGTCGACGTTGACGACGTGATGGCCGCACTCGCGGATGACGTGCCGTATGACGGCGGAGCCGATGAAACCGCAGCCACCGGTCAGCAAAATCCGCATCGAGTCCTCGCCATCGCCAAGTTCGCTGACCTAACTTGGCAGTGTCGGACCATCAGGGCAATCCTGCCGGTGCGGCAGCGCAACATCGGCGGCCCCTCGATCGGCCCCGGCGTTGCGGTTTGACGTGGTGTGTAAACTTCTGGAAAACGGCGCCCTGGCAAAGTGGGCCAGGGGGCCCTGAAGGCCCAGACACGGGTCCGGACGGGCATTTCGGCCGGCACCGGCATCATTGCCGCCGCGGAGGGCGTTGGAACACGATGATTCCTGGCATCGGGACCGAAACGGAGACGCTGCTGGCGTCGTTTTTGCGGCCGGAAATCACGGACTTACGTCCCGAGCTTCTGGTCGTCCGCCCGTTCACCCTGCTGGCCGCGCAGGATCCCGAGGCGCGCAAGCTCGGCATCGACTGCACCGGCGGCGGGGAGTTGAGCGTCGTCGTCACCGACCCGAACCGCAGGCTCGGCAACATCCGCGTCCAGTCCGCCGGTAAGAATAACGTGATCTTCTTCGACAACGAGAACTGGGGCGGCAACTGCTTCGCCAACATCCGCATCCTGGGGTCCGACTGTCTGCTGGTGTTCAACAGCATCGGCGACGGCTATGTCGCCATCGGGGACCTGCTGATGCGCTCGAACGGCCAGGTCCTGTTCTGGGGCACCGGCGCCACCGCCGTCGGCCTCTCGATCGAGATGGAGGGCAACGAGCGCGGCACCGTGATCGGCGACGATGCGCTGATCTCCAACGGCGTCTGGATCCGCAACTACGACATGCACGCGATGCACGACCTGCGCACCGGCGCGCAGATCAATCGGCCACCCTGCGACACGGTGATCGAGCGGCATGTCTGGCTGGGCCAGGACTCGCTGCTGCTGCATTGCGAGCGGGTGGGCATGGGCACGATCGTCGGCGCCAGGACGATGCTGAAGGGGGATGTGCCGCCGCGCGTGGTGGCGGCGGGAGCGCCAGGGCGGGTGATTCGCGAGGGTATCAGCTGGGGCCGCCATCCCTATGGCATGACCGATGCCGAGCGGGAGTCGATCGGGATGCCTGCGCTCACGCAACGGTGAACGGTCGTTTCGCGCCGGCCTGCGCGCTCGCGCAAAACCGCGGTTGTGGCGATGCCGCGCCTTGTCTATTGGTCGGGTGTGCTTGTATTATTCCGCCATCACGTTTTTGTAATGCTACACCAGACCGAGAAGTGAGCCGTCAATGGAGTACCTTCCGAATATCGACCTTCTTCTTCAGGCCCTGCGAATCAATCGTGAACGGCTGAACAGCAAGTCGAAGATCGCCATTGACGCCAAGTTGCTCCGGTTTCTGCTTCAGACCATGGTGGCGGACTCGCCATTCTCCGAGGAATTCTATCTCGAGACCTATCCCGACATCGCCGAGGCCTATGCGGCCGGGCAGATCCCGGACCTGAAGCGCCACTATGTCGAGCTCGGTTTCTTCGAGGGCCGCATGGGCGCGCCGGCGCCGGTCGACGAGGCGTACTACACCAGCCTTTACAAGGACGTGGCCGCGGCCGTGCAGCGCGGAGACGTGAAGTCGGGCGCCGAGCACTACCAGCGGTCCGGCGCTTCCGAGGGCCGCATCCCGAATGCCCAGCTGAAAGCGCTGGTCGAGTCCTGGGCCGCCGTGCTGCGCGATGAAGCCCGGGTCTGACGGGCCGGGCGGCTGAACGGACGAGCGGCGCCCAGGGAGAATCCCGGTGAAGAACGACCTGATGCATGCGCACCGGCTGCTGTGCTCCGCCTTCGTCAACGAGGATCTGTTTCGTCATGCGCTGGGCGGCGGGCGCGCCGATCTCGGCACCATCGCCCGCTACCTGCAGATGCCGCCGCTGGAGCGGCCCAATCTGTCGTTCTATTTCGATCGTGCCTTCTATGCGGCGACCAATCCGGATGTCAGCCACGCGGGAGCCGACCCGCTGTTGCACTTCATCGAAACCGGGATCGCGGAGCTGCGCTCGCCGCATCCGCTGGTGGATCTGCGCTTCATCGCCGCGGAGGATCCGTCCATCCTCGGCCAGACGCCGCGGCTGGACGCGCTGCTGGAGCTGCTGGAATACGATCTGGCGCCGCCCAGCCCGTATTTCGATCCGCAGGAATACCGCGACCGGCTGGGTGATGCGGCGCCGTCCAACGGGATGCTGCGCCATTTCCTCAGCCTCGGCCTCTATTCGGGGGTGGCATCGACCCCTTATCTCGATACCGTCTGGTACGCCGGCCAGTACAGCGACGTGCCCGACGACGTCTATGGCGCGCTGCGGCACTTCATCATGCTGGGGGATATCGAAGGACGGACCGCCAGCCTGACGTTCGACGGCCAGCTCTACCGCGCCCGCTATCCCGATGTGGCGGCGGCCGGCGTGCCGCCGCTGCGCCACTACCTGCTGCATGGCCGCCACGAAGGACGCCAGTTGCCGGTGGAGCGCACGCCCAGCGGCACTGGACCTGCCCCGCAGGGCGCTGCCGTGGGCTTGCCGCTGCCCGTCGACCCCGAGGCCGTGCAGCAAGCCTATGGCGACATGCGCGCCCGGGTGGAGGAGGAGCGTCAGCGCCTCAAGGAGGCGGTCGCGGTCACGCCGCCCGAGCTGATCCGCACCGAGGACGTGGCGTCCGCCATCGCAGGGTTGCGGCTCCCCCATGTCGCGGCGCCGCGCCTGTCGATCCTCATTCCTGTCTACAACGAGATCGACTACACGGTGGACTGCCTGCTCTCCATCGAGCGGGATGCGCCCGGCCTGCCCTTCGAGGTGGTGCTGGCGGATGACTGCTCGACCGATCCCGACGCAGCGCTGCTGGCCGAGGTGCCGAACCTCGTGCTGCTGCGCCAGGCGGAGAACCAGGGCTTCATCCGCAACTGCAACGCCGCTTTCGCACGCTGCCGCGGCGAATACGTGCTGCTGCTGAACAACGATGCCCAGCTTATGCCCGGCGCGATCGGCCGCATGGTGGCCGCCCTGGACGCCGACGACGGGCTGGCCGCGGTCGGCCCCAAGATCATCTACCCGAACGGCCGGCTGCAGGAGGCCGGGTGCTTCCTCCGTCCGAACGGCGAAAGCGGCATGATCGGGCTGTTCCGCGATCCGGACGAGGGCGGGTTCTGCTACGACCGCGACGTGGCCTATTGCTCGGGTGCCGCGCTGATGTTCCGCCGCGCCTGTGCTGGAGCCACGCTGTTCGACGAAATGTTCCGCCCGGCCTATTGCGAGGATGCCGACCTGTGCCTGCGCTTCCAGGCCGCCGGCCAGCGCGTGCGCTACCTGCACGAGGCGGTGGTCGTGCACCACCTCAGCGTCTCCACGAATCGCCATTCCATGACCGCGAAGTTGCGCACCATCACCGCCAACCAGCACAAGCTAGTCGAGCGCTGGGGCGAGCTGATCCGCCGGATGGACCGTGTGCGCGTGCTGGCCTTCTACCTGCCGCAGTTCCATCCCACGCCGGAGAACGACCTGTGGTGGGGCAAGGGCTTCACCGAATGGACCAACGTGGCCAAGGCGCAGCCCAGCTACGCCGGCCACTACCAGCCGCATCTGCCGGCGGATCTCGGCTTCTACGACCTGCGCACGCGCGCGGCGCTGCAGCTTCAGGCGGAGATGGCAGCGCGCTACGGCGTCGAAGGCTTCTGCGTCTACTACTACAATTTCGGCAGCCGCCGGGTGCTGTCGCAGCCGCTGGAGGTGGTGCGGGCGAACCCGGACATCCCGTTCAACTGGTGCCTGTGCTGGGCCAACGAGAACTGGACCAAGCACTGGGACGGCGGCGACAAGGAGATCCTGCTGGAGCAGAGCTATGACCAGGCAACGCTCGACAGCATCATCGCCGACGCCGTGGCCGACGCCGCTGACCCCCGCTACATCCGCGTGGACGGCAAGCCGATGTTCCTGGTTTACCGCCCGTTGCTGCTGCCGGACCCGCAGGGCTTCGCCGCGTCCTGTCGCGCCGCCTTCGCGGCCGCCGGCCATCCGGGCGTGCACCTGGTGTATGTCGAGGGCATGGAGGCGGTGGACCAGACCGTCCGCCCGGCCGATCTGGGCTTCGATGCCAGCGTGGAATTTCCACCGCATGGCCGCGCCGTGCCCACGGAGGCCGCGGCCGACATCGTCAAGGAAGGCTGGAGCGGCTATCGCTATGACTATCCCTCCACCGTATCGGCCTTCGTCAAGCGCGGCTCCGTGCCCTATCCGCGTTATCCGGCGGTGTTCCCGAGCTGGGACAACACGCCGCGCCAGCCGATGAAGGGCACCAGCTTCGACGGCATCAGCCCGGAGGCGTTCCGCGTCTATGTCGAAGAGAAGATCGAGGAGATCCGCCAGTTCCTGATGGGCGACGAGCGGATGCTGTTCGTCAACGCCTGGAACGAATGGGCCGAGGGCGCGCATCTGGAGCCGGACACGGGGTACGGGCATCGCTGGCTTGAGGCGCTGCGCGATGCCGTGGCGGCGAAGGCGTGGGCGTAATGCGGCGCGGCGCTCCTGAGACGCTCTGCGGAGGCTTCCGGCATGGCTGACGCCCGCAACCTCGACGATATCCCCATCACCATCATCGGCCATCCCTGGGCGCCGATCGGCATGGGCGAGCAGCTGCGCAGCCACATCCAGGCCTGCACCGCCGTGCTCCTGCATCACCGGGTGTTCGACATCTTCCGCTACGCCCAGCGCACCGATGCCACGCATGCGCGCATCATCGGCACGCTGGAACGCGATGACGTGCCGCCGGGCATCCGCATATTCCACATCAACGGCGACGAGGTGGAGCGCGTGATCGCCGCCTTCGAGGCGCGCGGGAACAGCTTCGCCGATGGCTACAACATCATCGTCCCGGCCTGGGAATTGCCGGCCTATCCCAAGGAATGGGCGCCGCAGCTGCAGAAATTCGACGAGGTCTGGGCGCTGTCGCGCTTCATCGGCGACAGCCTGACGACCTCTGGCCTGCGCAGCCACCTGATCGGCCAGGCGGTGGAGATGGAGCCGGGGCCCTGCCTGCCACGGCGCCATTTCGGCATCCGCGAATCCGCTTTCGTGCTGCTGAACTTCTTCGACCTGTCCTCCTACGCCACCCGCAAGAACCCGGAGGCGGTGCGCGCGCTACTGGAGCGGATCCGTGCGGAGTCGCCGTTCCGCGACGTGCAGATGGTGCTGAAGGTCAAGAACGGCGAGCGCGGCGCCGAGGAGTGGGCCGCCGAGCTGAAGACCGATCCGCAGATCAAGGTGATCTCCACCCCGCTCGACACGTTCGCCGTGAAGAGTCTCATCAACGCGTGCGACTGTTTCGTCTCGTTGCATCGTGCCGAAGGGTTCGGCCGCGGGCTGGGCGAAGCGATGGCGTTGGGCAAGCTGGTGCTAGGAACGGGCTGGTCGGGCAATGTCGATTTCATGACCGCCGAGAATTCGCTGCTGGTGCGGCACGACATGGTCCGGCTGAAGCGCGACGATTATCCGCACTGGAAAGGCCAGTCCTGGGCCAACCCGGACGTTGACCACGCCTTCGCGCTGCTGCGCCCGGTGCTGGACGATCCCGCCCGCGGCGGCTGTATCGCACGGCGCGGTCAGGCCGATGTGCTGCGCACCCACGGCAATCGTGCTGTCGGGCTGCGCGTGCTAGCCCGGCTGGGGGAGATCGCGGCGGAAAGCCCGAAATTCGCGCCGACGGTGAGCGCGGGCAAGCCGACCCGCCGCAAGGTTGCCAGCCGGAGCGGCGTGGCGGCCTGAGCGGGCCGAGCGGCGCAAGACGACCGCCGATCGGTAACCGATGCCGGAGTGGACGCAGACCCGGCCACGGAGCCTGTGTGGCACACGGCGATCGCGCCGTTCCGCGCACTTGCAACGAATACCGATGCCCCGCTACGGTCCGGCCGGGTTCATCGTCGACCGAAGGAGGGCTGCAGTGATGGCATACAACCAGCATCATCCGCGCGGCCCTCTGGCCGCCCCGCGACGGGACGTCGTGGGGCTGGCCATCAGTCGGACCTGACGCGCCTGCGAACTCAGAGTCCTTAGGCTTGCCTTGAACGATCCCGGCGCCGGCGGCGTATCGCTGCCAGGCGCACACGTCTTCCCTTTCGGCACGAACGCCGACTCGCCCGGCGTGACCCAAGTGAGACGGAAATGGGCTCGATCGCTCTGCGTGACGTGGGTTTCCTGGCCACCCGACCGCTGTTCCAGGGTCTGAATATCATCATTGGCGAGGCCGACAGTATCGGCCTGGTAGCCGGCAATGGCGCCGGCAAATCCACTCTGCTCAAATGCCTGGCCGGCCTGATGGAGCCAACCACCGGCGAGATCACTCGCTCGCGCGGCCTGCGCGTTGGACTGGTGGAACAGGAAGTCGCAGCCAACTTGCTGGATCTTCCGTTCGCGGAGGCGGTCCGACGCGCCATCCCGCCCTTGGAGCGGGACGCCCAGGCCTGGCGGGTCGATATGGTGCTCGACGAATTCGCAGCGTCCACTCAGATGCGTGACCAGCCCATTCGGGCGCTGAGCGGCGGCTGGCAGCGGCTCGCCCTCATCGCCCGGGCCTGGGTCTGCGATCCCGACGCGCTTCTGCTCGACGAGCCGACCAATCATCTGGACCTGGAGAAGATCCAGCTGCTGGAAGATTGGCTCAAATCGGCCGCGCGGCAGATCCCGTTGGTGGTCGCCAGCCATGACCGTCAGTTCCTCGATGCCTGCACGACCAGGACATTGTTTCTGCGCCCGGATCTGTCGCGGCTCTATGCCCATCCCTATACCCGGGCCAGGAGCCTGCTGGCAGAGGACGACGCGGCGCAGGCGGCGAGGCTTGCGAAGGACACAAGCGAGGCCGGGCGTCTGCGCCGCAGTGCGAATGCCCTGCGCAACATCGGCATCAACAGCCACAGTGATGCGGCCTTGAAGAAATCCATGCAGATGGTGCGGCGCGCCGAGGGCCTCGAACAGCAGCTGCGGCCGGTGCATGCGGACAAGCCCGGCGACATCCGCCTTGCCAATCGCGGCACGCATGCGCGGGTGCTGATCGCGCTGGCTGATCTTACTGTCCACGCGCCGGATCACCGGACACTGTTCCGCGTGGAGAAGCTGGATGTGTTCCAGCAGGACCGCATCGTTCTGCTCGGCCGTAACGGCGTGGGCAAGTCGCAATTCGTGGCCCTGCTGAGCCGGGCACTGACGGAGCGCGAAACGGTGCCAGGTGTGCGGATCAGCGCAACGGTCGTGCCAGGGTATGTGGACCAGCAGATGTCGCAGCTTCCGGGCAAGGAAACCCCGCTTGGCCTCATCAGCGGCAGGTTCCGGCTTGGTGACCAGCGTAGCGTCAGCCTGCTGGCGGGCGCGGGCTTTCCGGCGGACATGCAGCGCCAGGTCATCGCGCGCCTTTCGTCGGGCCAGAAGGCACGGCTTGGCTTGCTGGCGCTGCGGTTGGCCGAGCCGAACCTCTATTTGATGGACGAGCCGACGAACCATGTCGACATCGCCGGGCAGGAGAAGCTGGAGGCGGAGATCCTGGCGCACCGGGCGACCTGCATCCTGGTCTCCCATGATCGCAGCTTCGTAAAGGCGATCGGCACGCGGTTCCTGCTGATCGAAGGCGGCAAACTACAGGAGATCGAGGCGCCGGCGCTGTTTCATCGGGTTTTGACTGCGGACGGATCGCGGTGAACCAGGCACCGTCGGGTCCGTTGCTATGCCGGAATCCGTGGCTGTGATCCGCTACGCCGCCGCGTCCAGTTCGAATTGCCGCGACACCGATCGCAGGTAGGTCGCCTGGCGTGCGAGCGTCGCTGGGTCCGGGTCCAGGCGGGCGCGGATCACCTTGTGCATGCGCGCGATCTCGTCCACATGGGCCGCGCCGTGCAGGGCATGGGTCACGCTGGCGTCGTGCCGGCGGTGTGCGTTCAGCGGTGTCGCGACATAGGCGACATGGCCTGTGCTGGCGTGCATTAGTTCTATGTAGATCCGCCAATCCCCGGCGACACGGAAGCCGGCCAGCTCGTCGCCGCAACGGTCGAGCGCGGCTAGCAGGGCCTCGCGTTTCCACACCACCGCGCTGGCGTTCAGGATCAGGTTGCGCTCGCTGAGGAACTGGCGGGCGAAGTCGCGGGCCGGGAAGATGCCGTCCTGGGCCAGGGCCGGCGCACCGCTCTCGGCGTAGTAGGCGCGGTAGCTGGGCCAGAGCGGCTGGCCGTCGCCGTCGATCGCGCGGCTGTCGCAGAAGGCGAGCTCGATGTCCGGCATGCTGCTCAGCAGGGCGGCGAGGTTGGCCAGCAGCGCGGGGTCGGCGTCGTCGTCGGCCTCGGCGATCCAGATGTAGTCGCCGTGCGCCAGCTCGGCTGCGCGCCGCCACTGGTGGAACACCGAGCCTGAATTGGCGGAATTCACGTGCACCGCCATGTCGCGCTTCCAGTCCTCGGCCATGCGGCGGGCCACTGCGACGCTGGCATCGGTGGAGGCGTCGTCGAGCAGCAGGACCTCCGTCACCGGATAGGTCTGGGCGAACACCGAGGTCAGCCGCTGCTCGAGGTAGCCGGCATAGTTGTAGCTGGGCACGGCGACCGAGATGGGCACGATGCCCGGGTGCGCGGTGCGCAGCAGCGCGTCGGCGTAACGGTCGAAGGCGAAGTGCGTGCGGGCGAGGGCAGCCAGCCGAGCCCGACCGCGGGCCGCCCGGGTATCGCCGGCCACACGCAGCAGCGCCCGGGCCATTGCCGCGGCGTCGGCCATGGCGACGACGCTGCCGCAGCGGTGCTCGCGGAGCATGTCGGGGATGCCGCCGCTGCCCTTGAAGGCGACGGTTGGCAGGCCGGCCGCCAGCGCCTCCAGCACCACCGAGGGGAAGGGGTCCTCGCGTGAGGTCAGCGCGAAGGCGTCGGCGGCGCTGAACCAGCTCGCGGTCTCGTCCTGGAAGCCGGCGAAGCGGAAGCTGCCGGTTGCCTCGGCGGCCTTGATTTCGTGGCCCAGATAGGTGCGCAGCAGCGGATCGATGTCGCCGATCCAGCAGAACATCACGTCCGCGCGGCGCCGGCGCGCGGCCCGCCAGGCCTGCAGGAACAGGTCGAAACCCTTGCGCAGATCGGCATAGCCGGCGCCCAGCACCAGCGTGGTGCCGCGCCCGATGCCGAGCTTCGCGCGCCGCCGGCGCCGCGCCTTGGCCGAGAAGGCGGCCATGCGATAGACGCCTTGCGGCATCACGTCGGCGCGCGCCGGCGGGAAGGGGATCAGCTCGGCGAAACGGTCGCGCACGAAGGCGGAGGGGAAGACGATGCGTTCGGCCGCCTCGGCCCCCACGCGGGCGCCCTCAAGCAGGTTCTTCTCGCGGATCAGCCGTGGCATTTCGTGCACCAGCAGCGTGGCCGCGATGCCGGCGGCGCGAAGTTGCGGCACGATCCAGGCGGCGGCGGCGGTATTGACGATGGCGGCGGTGAAGCCGCGCCCCGCCCATGATGCGATCAGTGCCGCGAGTTGCGCCTGCTGGCGCGCGGGGTCGGCGATCATGGCGCCCGGCGCGGTCGCGGCGTAGTCCGGCGCCAGCTTGCCGTCGCCCAGCAGCAGGTATTCCACATGCACGCCCGAAACGCGCTGGAGTTGGCGGGCCAGCCGCAGCAGCAATTGCTGGGCGCCGGCGGGGAAGGCGTCGTGGCCGACCAGCAACAGCTTGGCCGTGGCCTCGTCGGGGCCGGTGCGCGTCACGGCGCGGGCGGTGGCGTTGAGGTAGGCGGCGCCGAAATGCACGTCGGGCTCCAGATACGCGCCCTCGGCCCATTCGTTCCACGCGTTCACGCACACGAACCGCTCGCCCATGAGCGGGTGCGCCCGCGCGCGTTCCACCAGCGCCTCCATCCAGGCCTGGTATTTCGCCGGCGTCGAGCCGTGCAGTACCAGTCCGGCGCCTTGCCGGCGGGCGTCGTTGTCCCAGCTCGGCACTGCGGTCTTGATCAGCGGGAAGGCAGGCGGCTCCTCGGCCAGGGAGGCGGCGACGATGTCGTCGTAGCTGAACACGTGGCCGTCGGCGCCGGGGTCGAAATAGGTCAGCTCGGCGTTGCGGCGCTGCAGCCCGGTGCCGAGCTTGTGCGGCGGGAACTCGATGGCGCCGTCGAAGCCCCAGTCGCGCGGATCGATTGCATCGAAGCTCTGCGACATCACCAGCACCGGGTTTTCGCCATGCCGCCGGGCGAACAGGCGGCGCCAGCGCGCGACCGTGGCGCGGGTGTCCGGGATCTCACGGGCGCGGTAGACCATCAGCAGCGGCCGGCCGCCGATGCGGATGTAGCGGGGGTCGCGGAAGTGCCGGGCGAAGGTGTCGATCAGCGCAGGATCGTCGGCGGCGTCGTAATCCTGCGAGATCAGCACCTCGTGGTCCGAGCCGTCCCAGCGGCGCGTCCAGTTCTCGTTCGCCCACATGAGGCAGAACGGGAAATCGAGCGACGCGTCCGCAAGATATGCCTCCAGCGGGCGTTCCAGCAGGCGCCGGCCGTTGAACCAGTAGAAATACTGGACGAAGCCGAACAGCCCGGCGTCGCGCGCCATGGCCACCTGGCGATGCATCGTTGCGGTGTCGGCAGCCGGGCCGCCCAGCGTGTAATGCCCGAGGTCGCGGGGTATCCGGGGCTGGTAGTGGCCGGCGAAGCGCGGCATGCCCCGTGCCGTGGCGGTCCATTCGGTGAAGCCGCGGCCCCACCAGGCATCGTTCTCCGGCACGGCGTGGAATTGCGGCAGGTAATAGGCCAGCACCTTGGCGCGACGCTGCGCGGTGCGCGGCAGCGGCGCCACCTCTTCGAAATCCGGGCCGGGGCGGCTGAACCGGCGTACCTCCTGGAACACGTCGACTTCCGATGCCGGCTGCCGCGGATGCAGCCGCACCGCGTGCCGGTGCTGGCGATAGTGCAGCAACGGATTCTGCGTTGCATCGACGTCGAGATAGCGGCGCAGGTAGAACCTGCTGTCGAACTCCGCCGAGGGGTCGCGGCCTTCCTTGTAGCCGGTCAGCAGATAATGCTCGAACGGATCGACGCCGGCCGCGGCCACGTCGTGGTACCGCGTCAGGTAGAAGTCGGGGTCGAACTCGGGCAGCGGGCTGACCGTGCCGGTGCGGCGGCGGCGCAGGAAATGCGCGAGAAACGTCAACCCCGGATCCGGTTGGTGGCGCTGTGCATACCAGGCGAGATCGAAATGCGCCGCCGGCGCCCGGCCTTCGGCCTCGCCGGCCGACATGTAGTGCAGCACCGGATTGATGCCGATGCGGGCCACGTCGGGGTTCTGCCGCAGATACCAGGCTGTGTCGAAATACAGGTTCGGCCGGCGCCCTTCGCGCCAGCCATGTCTCGCGAAATGCGTGGCGGGTTCCAGCCCGGTTGCGGCGATATCGGGATTGGCCTCCAGGTACCAGGCGGCATCGAACAGTTCGCCGGCGGCCAACATCGCAAGATCGCTGGCGAGCGACAGGCCCAGCGCTTCGTCGATAGACCAGGTCTCGCTGCCGCCCCAGATCCCGCGCGTCGACAAAAGGTTCACAGCCGTCGACCCGTGCCGCCGGCGGCTGGCGGCAGGCTCCGGCGACGATTATCTTCGGGCATGGGATCGCCCCGCTACTCACCAAATCGTGTTCGCGGGGGAAGATTCACCAGGTGGAACAATTTAACAATTGGTTACGGCGTTAAAACCGACTTTCACGTCGATTTGACGCACTGCGATTCTCGCCTACCAGCCGCGGCCCCGCATGTGGCCGCCACCGCCGTAGCGCTGGCCATAGCCGTGGCGATTCCCATACCCCTGATGCCGGTCGCCGTCATCTCGGGTGGCGAGGTAGGCGATGCCGCCCAGCGCTGCGAGTCCCGCCGTCAGCGCCAGTGTGTTGCCGGCATCGAAGCGGCCGTCGGGCGTGGTGCAGGCGGCCGTCAGCAGGGACGCGGAGAGAGCGATCGCAGCCAGTATGCGCATGGGGTCAACCTCCCGATGGCATCAGCCTGGCGCGGGCCAATGGCGCGGCCATGTGGGATTGGTGGCGAAATGAGGGCGGCGTGTTCCGGAGTGTTGCAGCCCACGCCCAGCCGGACTCAAAGCCCCAGCAGCCACCCGGCCAAGGCGCCGGCGCCCAGCACCCAGAGCGGATGCAACTCGGTCGCCGTCAGCACCAGCGTTGCCGCGGCGGTGAGGGCGTAGGCGGGCAGCGCGTGCTGGGTTCCGCGCACCAGCACCAGGGCGCTGGCGAGGATCAGCCCGACCACGACGGGGCCCAGCCCGGCTTCGGCCCGCTCACGCCATGCGGCGTCACGCAACCGGTGCCAGACGCGCGCGACCAGATGCACCAGCAGGCACGACGGCGTGAACATCGCCACCGTCGCCACTGCCGCGCCCGGCAGTCCCGCGGCCTTCTGGCCGATCAGCGCCACGATCAGCGACCCGGGGCCGGGGGCGACGCGGGAGATGGCGAACAGGTCCAGGAACTCCCGGTCGGTCATCCAATGATAGGTCTGGACCGCGGCACGCTGCATGTCCGGCAGCACGGAGTTGGCGCTGCCCACCGCCAGCAGCGACAGCACCAGGAACAGCCCGGCGAGTTGCAGGAGAATGGCGATCATCGCCGCCACGCCAACAGCAGGCTGACCGGCAGCATCGCCAGCAGCACCGGCAGCAGCGGCAACCCGCCGATCCCGACAGCAGCGGCGGTCGTGGCCATCACCAGGCCGCCCGGAATGTCGCGGATGTTGTTGCGGCTCATGCGCAGGCCGTTGGCCGCGGTCATGCCGATGGCGGCCGCGCCCAGCCCGGCCATGGCGGAGCCGATGCCAGGCACGTCGCGGACTTCGGTGAAGGCGGCTCCCAGCACCAGCACGGCAATCACCGGCACCAGCAGCATGCCCGCCAGCGCCGCCAGCGCACCCGCAGGTCCGCGCAGCGTGGTGCCCACGAACACCGCCAGGTTCACCCCGTTCGCCCCCGGCGTGATCTGCGACAGCGCCATGCCGCCGACGAACTGCCCTTCGGTCAGCCATCGCCGGCTCAGCACGACCTCGCGCCAGATCCAGGCGGACATGCCGCCGCCGAAGCTTTGCATCCCGATCGACATGAACACCCAGGCCAGGGCGGCCAGCGATGGCCGTGCGGTCTCGTGCTTCGGTTCCATGGGTGCATCAAAGCCGCCCGGGGTTATGCTGCCTAGTCTCGAACATCGGACGCCACGGGCGGGGGAGAGGATCATGGAATATCGCAATCTCGGACACAGCGGCCTGAAGGTGTCGCCGCTGTGCCTCGGTGCCATGATGTTCGGCGGCGCGACCGACGAGGCGACCGCGTTGCGCATCATCGCCCGCGCCCGCGCCCAGGGCGTGAACTTCATCGATACCGCCGACGCCTACAACGAAGGTCGGTCGGAGGAGGTGGTGGGCCGCGCCATCGCCGCGAACCGCGACTGGTGGATCCTCGCCACCAAGCTCGCCAACCCGACGGGCAGCGATCCGAACTCCCGCGGCACCTCACGCCGTCATGTCCAGTGCGCCGCGGAGGCGAGCCTGCGCCGCCTGGGCGTGGAGACGATCGACGTGCTGTACCTGCACAAGGAAGACCACACGACGCCGCTGGCCGAGACCGTTCACGCGCTCGCCGACCTCGTGCGTGCCGGGAAGATCCGCCATTTCGGCGTTTCCAACTACCGGGCCTGGCGGGTGGCGGAGATCTGCCGCCTGTGTGACGAGGCCGGCATCGACCGCCCGGTCGTCAGCCAGCCCCTGTACAACGCGCTCAACCGCATGGTGGAAGTGGAACACCTGCCGGCATGCGCCCATCTCGGCCTGGGCGTGTTCCCTTACAGCCCCTTGGCGCGGGGCGTGCTGACCGGCAAATACCGCGCCGGCGCGCCGCCGCCCGAAGGCACCCGGGCGGGCCGCCAGGACAAGCGCCTTCTGGAAACCGAGTGGCGGGAAGAAAGCCTGCACATCGCCGAGGCGCTGGCCCGGCACGCCGCCGCACGGGGCATCACGCCCGGTCAGTTCGCGCTGGCCTGGGTGCTGAACAACAGCCTGGTGACCGGCGCCATTGCCGGCCCGCGAACGGAGGCGCAGTGGGAGGAGTATGTCGGCGCGCTGGCATACCGCCTGACCGTCGAGGACGAGGCGCTGGTGGACCGGCTGGTGGCGCCCGGACATCCGTCCACGCCGGGTTACAACGATCCGGCCTATCCGATCGAGGGGCGGAGCGCGCGCGGCTGATGCGGCCGGGCTGCCGCTATTGCGGCGACAGCAGGGTGATCCCGTACCGCCCGTAGATCGTCCCGATCGTGCCCGCGGAGCGCAAGCTGTCCAACGCCTCATCGATGGCGGCACGGAGGCGTTCGTCCGGCCGCATCATGCCGACCGCGACGTTCCACGACAGGATCGGGTCGCTGTCATCCAGGCCCAGCACGCGGACCGTCCTGCCGGGATGCCTGAGATTGTAATAGCCGGCCGTTGCCGGCGTTACCGTCGCGGCGTCGATTTCATGATTGATCAAGGCATCCAGCGCGTCATCCTCGAAGCCGAAGATCGATATCCCCACATGCCTGCGGCCGAGGACCATCGCGGCGGCGGAGCCGACCTGGACGCCGACCTTCGTGCGTTCGTTCAGGCTGTGGAATGAGGTGATCGTACTGTCCGGGTCCACCGTCAGCGCGGCGCCGGTGCGGTAATAGGGCTTGGAGATGCGAAGGCCGCTTTCTTCCTGCGCCTCGCGATCCGCGATCACGTCCAGCACGATGTCGCAATCGGCACGCCGGATCTGGATAGTCGAAATGATCCAGTCCGTGGCCAGCGAAACCCCCAGTTGGCCGGCCAGGGCGCGACCCATCTCGATCTGGAATCCCGGCGGTTCCGCGGCCTTGCTGGCGAAGGGCAGGGAATTGGGATGGGCGCAGAGGCCGAGCGCCCTGCGCTGGCGGATCCCGTCCAGCGAACGTGCCGAGGCGTGGGTTGCAAGGAGAGTTGCCGCGGCCAGCAGCACTGCCAGCAGGCGCGGCTTCATCACGGACTTGCGCATCGGCACGCCCCTCCTTGTCGCTGTCGTTCCTATCCTTCGTCGGGTTTCAGGGTGCGGATGTATTTGATGATCGCGTCGATGTCCGCGTCGCTGAACATCTGACCGAACGCTGGCATCGCGCCCTCCTTGCCATTGCGGATGCGGTTGCGAATGAACTCGTCGCTGCGCTCCGTGTCCATCAGCTTCGGTCCCTTACCGGCGACGCGGCCGCCATCGCTATGGCACCAACCGCAGGTGCCGGCAAAAAGCTGGTTCACATCCAGCTTCCCGCCTTCCTGCGCCGGCGCCCCTTGGGCGGTGGCCATGCGGACCGTCCCTGGCATCACACACGCCAGTCCGGCCAGCAGGGCCACCGCCGGGAGCGTCGTCCCGAACATGGGCCGTGGCTGCGCGATCGCCCGCGCGGCCCTATTTCAGGCTGTAGACGACGAGCGCGCCGTCATCGCGCGACATGCTCTTGTACGGCCCGCCGAATGTCGGCGCGTAGTCGTCGGTCGCCATGCCGCCGAAGCCCGCCGTTACGGCCACGTATTGCTTGCCGTTGGCGAAGTAGCTGACGATGCCGCCCTGATGGCCGGTGCCGTCGGAATGGCTCCAGAGCTCGGCGCCCGTCTGCGCGTTGTAGGCATGCAGGATGCCGCGCGAATCCGGCACGAACACGAGGTTGCCGGCGGTGGACAGAACGCTGGCCAGCGGCGGCTCGGGGTAGCGGACCTCCCATTTCTTCGCGCCCGTCACCGGGTCGCGCGCGTCAAGATGGCCGTAGATCTCGCCGCCGGGTGGCGGCGCAATCGTGAAGTTCGCGCCGATGTTCAGCTGCACCTGCGGCTGCGTGACCGGCGTCGTCTTCACGACTTCCAGCCGCATGCACCACTCCTGGCCAAGCTTGTAGTAGAGCCCGGTCGCCGGGCTGTAGGAGCCAGAGTTCCAGCTTACACCACCCGAGATGTGCGGGCAGAGCGGCTCGCTGACCTTTCCCGCGGAGAAGTCGCGCCGGCCGATCAACTCACCCGTCTTGGGGTCGATGCTCTTCACGAAATTGATGTTCTGGGCGATCGGCCAGACGTTCTGCAGCTTGGCGGCGCGGTCGTAGACGAAGATGAAGCCGCTCTTGTTGGGGTGAACGACCAGTTTCTGCCCGTCACGGTCGAGCATCACGAACTCACCCACGGCGCTGTCGAAGTCCCAGGTGTCGTGCGGCAGTTCCTGATGGAAAAACTTCAGGTTGCCGGTATCGACGTCGAGCCCGATGACCGACGAGGTGTAGAGGTTGTCGCCCGGCCGTGCGCCGGACGTCTTGTAGTCGGGGCCGGACCAGTCATACAGCGGCGCGGGGTTGGCCGTTCCCCACCAGATCGTGCCTGTTTCCGAATCATAGGTGCCCGGCATCCATCCGCCACCGCCGCCCGTGCGCCAGGACTCGTTGCCCCAGCTCTGCTTCGCGTCCTCCGTTCCGGCGACGGTCAGGAACTCCCACTTCTTCTTTCCGGTGGCGGCGTCAACGCCGAAGATCGGGCCACGGCCCGGCCACTCGCCGCCTTGCGCGCCGATGACGACCGTGCCCTTGGCATAGAGCGGGGCGCCGGTGAAACCGACCGTGAGTTTTTGCGAATCGATGAGCTTGGTGTCCCATGCCGGCTTGCCGGTCTTCATGTCCAGCGCGATGAGGCGCCCGTCCACCGTGCCGACATAGACGCGGCCGTCGCCGATCGCCGCGCCACGGTTGTACGGAGAATGCGTCTGCCGCGCGACCAGTGCGTCGTCCAGCTCGGGGAAATAGGACCAGATCACGTCGCCCGTCGCGCCGTTCAACGCGAAGGTGCGGCTGTACGAGCCGGTGTAGTACAGCACGCCATCCGCCACCACGGGCATCGACTGCAGTCCGCGCGTCGACCGGCCCGGAATATGGATCCACGCGACGCCCAGATCCTTGACGTTGTCTGCATTGATCTGGCTGAGGCCGCTGTAGTGGTAGGACTTGTAAGAGCCGTGATAGGTCAGCCAATCATTGGGGCTGCCCGCCTCGATACGCGCTGTGTCGACGGGCTGTGCATGGACGGCTGGCGTCACGGCGGCACCCAGGGTCGCGAGCATGGAAGCCGCGAGCAGATTCGGTTTCTTGGACACGATGTCCTCCAGTCTTATTGTTGTGCAGTCCTGCGAAGCGCATTTTGCGCCGGCCGAATGGTGCTTGGCCGCCGAACGGGTCCGGCGGCGTCACGTCACTGCGCACACTGGAACACGGGCCGCCTAGCGATGCCGCGCGCCACGCAACCCGTGGGGAATTGTATCGCGTCGCTTGCTGCAGGAGAGGGGAATCGTCCGTCTCACGGCAAGTTGTTGGAACGGCCGCCACGCCTGCTCTTCGATGTGCCGCTCACAGCGGTCGGCACGATCACGTGCTGACAGCAGCCGGCGATGCACAGATGCGGCCATCTGGCCGGTTCGTTCTGGACCCGGCAGAATGCAGGGCGCGTGAAGAGCCGGTGGGTGGAGCGGACGAAGTCATGACGGACAACGAGGCCGAGTACAACAACCGGGCGAAGGTTCCCGAGCATCCCGCAATCATGGCTGGATGGGCGCGCGATGCCGCCGCTTTCCGCGCGGCGCAGGCCCATGCCGAGCTCGATCTGAGCTACGGTCCTACGCCGCGCCAGGCTATGGACCTGTTCTGGCCAGGAGCGACGCACGATGCGCCGATCGCGCTGTTCATCCATGGCGGCTACTGGCAGGCGCTGGACAAGTCGATGTTCAGCCACCTCGCACGCGGCCTGTTGGCGCACGGCGTGGCAGTGGCGGTGCCGTCCTACGACCTGTGCCCGCAGGTTACGCTCACCGAGCTCACCGAACAGTTGCGCGATGCCGTGGCCTTCCTGCACCGCCGGCACGCAAGGCGCCTGCTGGCCACCGGCCATTCCGCCGGTGGCCACCTGGCGGCCATGCTGATGGCGACTGATTGGCCGGCGCGCGGCCTGCCGGCGGACCTGGTACCGGCGGGGCTGCCGATCAGCGGGCTGTTCGACCTGCCGCCGCTGATGCGTACCAGCGTCAACGCGGCCCTGCGTCTCGATGAGGCCGAGGCGCGGCGCCTGTCGCCGATGTTCATGCCGCACCCGGGCGGGCGTATCCATGCCATTGTCGGCGCGGACGAGGGCGCGGAGTACCTCCGCCAGTCGCGTGGCATCGCCGAAGCCTGGGGCGGCACGTGGGAGGCGCTGCCCGGCCACAACCACTTCACCATCGTCGGGCAACTCGCCGATCCCGGCTCGGCGATGGTGCGCAAGGCGCGCGATCTGCTACCATAGCAACACGAAATCGGAGCGGAACGGAGTGGCGGATCGCATGACCATCCTGATCGCCGGGGGCGGGATCGGCGGGCTGACGCTGGCCCTGTCGCTGCATGAGCGCGGCATCCCCTGCATCGTGTTCGAGCAGGCCGACCAGCTGCGGCCGCTGGGCGTGGGCATCAACACGCTGCCGCACGCCATCAAGGAACTCGCCGACCTCGGCCTGCTGCCGGCGCTCGATGCGGTGGGCATCCGGACGCATGAACTGATCTACGTGAACCGCTTCGGCCAGGAGGTGTGGCGCGAGAAGCGGGGCCTGCATGCGGGGCACAGTGTCCCGCAATTCTCCATCCACCGCGGCCACCTGCAGGGCGTGCTATGGCAGGCCGCGGCCGAGCGGCTGCCCGCGGGAACGCTGCGCACCGGCCACCATCTGTCCGGCTTCACCCAGGACGCCGATGGCATCACGGCTACCTTCACCGACCGCGCCGGCAACACGGTGGCGACCGAGCGCGGTGCCGCCCTGGTGGCGGCCGATGGCATCCACTCCGCCGCGCGCGCCATCCTGCACCCGGAAGATCCCGGCATACGCTGGCAGGGCATCATGATGTGGCGCGGCGCCATCGACGCCGCGCGGTTCCTCGACGGCGATTCCATGGTCATCGCCGGCGACATGCAGGAGAAGCTGGTCCTCTACCCGATCGCCCGCGCGGCCGACGGAAGGCGCCTGACCAACTGGGTTGTCTGCATCAAGGCCGGCGACGGCAGCACGCCGCCGCCGCGGCGCGAGGACTGGAGCCGCGTCGGCGCGCTCGACGACATCCTGCCCACCGTGCGCCGGTTCCGGCTGCCGTTCCTCGACATCGAGGCGCTGGTGCGGGCCACGCCGGAATTCTTCGAATACCCCATGTGCGACCGCGATCCGCTGCCCTGGTGGACCCAGGGGCGCGTGACCCTGCTGGGCGACGCCGCGCACCCGATGTATCCTGTGGGGTCCAACGGCGCCTCCCAGGCGATCCTCGACGCCAGGCTGCTGGCCCGGCTGCTGGACGAAGCCGACGCTCCCGCCGCCCTCGCCGCCTACGAAGCCGACCGGTTGCCGAAGACGGCCGAGATCGTCCGGCTCAACCGCATGGGCGGACCGGAACGGGTCGTCGACGTCGTATCCGCCCGCGCGCCCGACGGTTTCGACCGCCTGGAAGACGTGATCAGCCGCGAGGAGCTGGCCGCCATCGCAGGCGGCTATGCCGTCACCGCCGGCTTCGCGAAGGTGTAGCCGGAACCGCAGCCCGTGCAGGCAGGGTGAAGGCGCCGGACTGGATGCCGTGCGTGCTCCAGCATCCACGCCCTCACACGGCCGTCGTCAGCCGGGTGGCGGCAGGAAGTTGACTTCGCAGGTTGCGGAGATGCGAACCACTTCCATCGGATCCGGCACATTGTGGATGCGGCTGAACAGCTCGTGCAGCTTGCGCGCGGGCGACACCCAGAACAGCGCCCTAACGGTCTTGTCGCCGACGTTCTTGTAGCCGTGGGGGATGCCCATCGGCATGCGCGCCATGCCGCCGGCGGCCAGCGTGTGCAGCGCGCCATCCAGCGTGAGCTCCATCGTGCCGTCGATCAGGTAGATGAACTCGTCCTGCGTGGGATGGATATGCGGGGGGACGAAGGTGCCGGGGTCGCCCACGACCTCGAACGCGAAGGAGGAGTCGCAGCTTTCCTTCAGGTAGTATGTCTGGCCGAGGATGTTCCATACCGTGCCGCCGTCGCCCTGGCCTGGCGGCGTGATTCCCGGTTTCAGCAGCGCCATCGTCGTTTTCCTTCCCCTCTACAGATGCAGATACCGCGCGCGGATGTCCGGCGCGGCCGCGAGTTCGGCCGAGTTGCCCGACCACACCGTGACGCCTTTCTCGATGATCACGTGGCGATCGGCAAGTTTCATCAGCGCATCGAGCGTCTTGTCGATCAACAAGATGGCGAGCCGCTCGGCTTTCAGGCGCGCGAGGCAGGCCCAGATCTCGGCGCGGATCAGCGGGGCCAGGCCCTCGGTGGCCTCGTCCAGGATCAGCAGGCGCGGATTGGTCATCAGCGCGCGCCCGATCGCCAGCATCTGCTGTTCCCCGCCCGACAGCAGCCGCGCGAGCTGGCGGCGGCGTTCCTGCAGCCGAGGAAACAGCGCGAACACGTCTGCCAGCGTCCAGCGCCCGGCGCGGGCGGTGGCGACCAGGTTTTCTTCCACCGTCAGGGTCGGGAACACCTGGCGGCCTTCGGGCACCAGGCCCAGGCCCATTTGCGCGATCTGGAACGGTTTCAGCCCGGCGACCGAGGCGCCGTCCACCGCAAGCTGCCCGCCGCGCACAGGCAGCAGGCCCATGATGGCGCGAATGGTCGTCGTCTTGCCCATGCCGTTGCGGCCCAGCAGCGCGACCACCTCGCCGGCGGCAACGGACAGCGACACGTCGAACAGGACCTGCGTCTCGCCATAGCCCGATTGCAGGGCGCGCAGCTCCAGCATCAGGCTGCCTCGCCGAGATAGGCGGTGCGCACACCGGCATCGGCACGGATCGCATCCGGCCCGCCGCTGGCGATGAGGCGGCCCTGGGCCAGCACGCTGATGGTGTCGGCGAGCGCGAACACCGCCTCCATGTCGTGCTCCACCAACACGATGGCGCAATCGCGGCGCAGGCTGTCGAGCAACGCCACCAGGCGCGCCGTCTCGTCCGGCCCCGCGCCGGCCAGAGGCTCGTCCAGCAGCAGCACCCTGGGTTTCGCGGCGAGCGCGATGGCAAGTTCGAGTTGCCGCTTCTCGCCGTGGCTGAGCCGGCGCGCCGGGTCGGCGGCCCGCGCCTCCAGGCCGACGCGGGCGAGGGCGGCCACGGCCGGCTGGTTGAGCGCGGCCTCGGTGGCCGCGGGGCGGAAGAAGCGGAAAGACGATCCGGCCGTTGCCTGGACCGCCAGGGCCACGTTCTCGAGTACGGAGAATTCGGGCAGGACCGAGGTGATCTGGAAGCCACGCGCCAGCCCGCGCCGCGCGCGCCGGTGCAAAGGCAGATGCGTGATATCGCGGCCGGCCAGCAGGACGCGCCCGGCGTCCGAGGCGACGATGCCGGAAATCTGGTGGATCAGGCTGGTCTTGCCGGCGCCGTTCGGGCCGATGATAGCATGGATGGTGCCGGGCAGCACCGCGAGGTCCACGCTGTCGGTGACCAGCAGCGCGCCATAGCGCTTCATCAGGCCGCTTATCTCCAGCAGGGGCTCAGTCACGCTTCGCCCCGATGCCGGCCAGCCCGCCGCGGAAATACAGCACCGACAGCACCAGCAGCGGGCCGAAGATCAGCCGCCAATGCTCGGTCAGGCGGCCCAGCGCCTCCTCCAGCAGCACCACGAAGGCGGCGCCGAGCAGTGCGCCATGCAGGCTGCCGGCGCCGCCGAGGATCACCATGATCAGCAGGTCGCCGGAGCGCTGCCAGGTCGCGTAGGCAGGGGAGGCGAACTCGGACAGGTTGGCCAGCAGCACGCCGGCGACGGCGCACAGCATGCCGGCGATGACCATTGCCGTCAGTTGCACCGTGAAGGGGTTGAAGCCCATGGCCTGCACACGCTGGCGGTTCTGGCGGATGGCCCGCAGCACCCGCCCGAAACGCGAGGCCACGAGCATGCGGCACAACAGGTATCCGGCCAGCAGCAGCACGAAGGCGGTGGCGTAGAATCCGCGCCCCTTCAACACCGGCCAGCCGAACAACTCGGTGCGGGCGATCAGTGAGTACCCGTCGTCGCCGCCATAGGCAGCCAGCGAGCCGGCGGCGAAATACACCATCTGCGCGAAGGCCAGCGTGATCATGATGAAGTTCACGCCGCGCGTGCGCAGCGCCACCGCCCCGGTGCCGGCCGCGAACAGCGCGGCCGCGCCCAGCGCCGCCGCCAGCACCGCCCACGCCTCCGACACGTCGTTCGCATCCAGGATCGCCACCGCATAGGCGCCGATGGCCAGATAGGCGGCATGGCCGAAGCTGACCATCCCGCCCCCGCCCAGCAGCAGGTCGAGGCTGATCGCGGCCAGGGCGAACACCATCACGCGCGAGACCAGCAGCAGCACGTAGCCGCCCTCGCGTCCGAACGGGATGAACGGCACCGCGGCCAGGGCCGCGAATGCGAGCAGCGGAACCAGCCGGTTCATGCGTCGCGCGCCGCCGGAAACAACCCGGCCGGCCGGATCGCCAGCACCGCCGCCATCACCAGGTAGATCAGCATCGACGCCACCGCCGGCCCGACCCGCGCGGCGGCGGACGCGCCCAGCGCTGCCTTGAATGCATCGGTCACCATCGTACGGCCCAGCGTGTCCACCAGCCCGACCATCAGCGCCGCCACGAAAGCGCCGCGGATGGCGCCGACGCCGCCGATGACGATCACCACAAAGGCGAGGATGAGCAGGTTGTCGCCCATCGACGGCTCGACCGAAACCAGCGGTGCCGCCATCACCCCGGCGAAGCCCGCCAGCATCGCGCCAATCCCGAACACCAACGTGAACAGCCGGCCGATATCCACACCCAGCGCCGACACCATCGCCGCATTGCTGGCGCCGGCCCGGATCAGCATGCCCGCCCGCGTGCAATTCACTGCCCAGGCCAGCCCGACCGCTACCAGCAGCCCTGCCACGATCAAGGCCACCCGATACACCGGATAGCGCAACCCCTCCATCAACTGGAACGACCCCGACAGCGCGTCCGGCATCGGCATCTGCAACGGCGCCGTCCCCCACAGCACCCGCACCGCCTCGTTCAGTGTCAGGATCACCCCGAACGTCGCCAGCACCTGATCCAGGTGACTGCGCCCATACAAATGCCGGAACACCAGCCGCTCCAGGGCAATCCCGGTCACCCCCGCCACCACCGACGCCAGCAGCAGCCCGAGCCAGAAACTCCCGGTGAGCCCCGCAAACGCGACGCCCAGATAGGCCCCAAGCATGTACTGAACGCCATGCGCGAGGTTGATGAAATCCATCACCCCGAACACCAACGTGAGCCCCGCCGCAATCAGGAACAGCAACAATCCAAGCTGCACCCCGTTCAGCGCCTGGACGACGAGGAGTGTCATGACGGGAGGAAGATCGGGGCTTCCGCCCTGGTCCGGGGTCCGGGGGTGAAACCCCCGGCCTTCCTTTCCGCCTGACGCACCGTCGTCAGTTCATCTTGCACTGGGCAGCATAGGGGTCGATGTCGGCGGTGAAGACTTTCTTGCGGGTTTCGGTCTGGTACTTGCCGTCTGCGCGCTTCACCACCTGCACCAGGTAGAAGTCCTGCACGGGGTAGTGGTTCACGCCGAACTTGAACGCGCCGCGGGTGGAGGCGAAGTCCGCGGTTTCGATGGCGGCCGCCAGTTTCGCCTTGTCGGCCACGCCGCCGGCCTTCTTGACCGCCGCGTCGAGCAGCATGGCGGTGTCGTAGGCGTAGGCGGCGTAGCTGCCGGGCACGTAGCCGTATTTCGCCTCGAACGCGGCGACGAAGGTCTTGTTGGCGGCATTGTCCATGTTTGGGGCCCAGCTGGCGCCGCTGTAGAAGCCGATGGCGGCGTCGCCCTGGGCGGGGAGGGTGCTTTCGTCCACGGTGAAGGCGGACAGGAAGGGAATGTTGGCGAGGCCGGCCTGACGGTATTGCTTCACCAGCGCGATGCCCAGGCCGCCGGGCATGAAGGCGTAGACGGCGTCCGGTTTCGCGGCGGCGATCTTGGCGATCTCGGACTGGAAGTCCATCTGCGTCAGCGGCACGTATTCCTCGCCGACGATCTCGCCCTTGAACTTGCTTTTCACGCCGGCGAGCGCGTCACGGCCGGCCTGGTAGTTGGGGGCGAGCAGGAACAGGCGCTTGTAGCCGCTGTCCTGCGCGTATTGGCCGGAGACGGCGTGCGGCTGGTCGTTCTGATAGCTGGTGACGAAGAAGTTCTTCGCACAGGCACGCCCGGCATAGGTGGAAGGGCCGGCGTTCGGGCTGATCAGGATGGCGCCGGATTCGGTCACGGGCTTGAAGATCGCCTGCAGGATGTTGCTGAAGATCGGCCCGACGACGATATCGGCCTTGCCGGATTCCAGCAGGCCGCGAACCTTGGTCACGGCGACGTCGGGCTTCAGTTCATCGTCCAGCACGGTGGCGTCGACCGGCATGCCGCCGAGCTTGCCGCCCAGCTTCTCGATGCCCAGCGCGAACCCGTCGCGCAATTGTTGGCCCAGCGTGGCCGCCGGGCCGCTGAGCGTGGTGACGACGCCCACCTTCACCGGCTGCGCCTGCGCCGATGCAACGGTCGCGGCGGCAAGAGCAAGCGCCCCCAGAAGCTTTCCGAACATTCGATTCATCCCCTGCTTTGAACATATTTTAGACACCACATCGCACGCGCTGGAAGTGCTTTGCGACCGTTGCCCGGCGTTCCGTGGCGGGCGATAGTTCTGCAACAAGTCATCGCGGGGGACATCGGCGTGTACACCGCCAGCACGGCCTTCCTGGAAGCGCTCGGCGAGGCCGGGGTGTCCTACATCTTCGCCAATCTCGGCAGCGACCATCCGGGCCTCGTGGAGGCGATGGCGGAAGCGCGGGCCACCGGGCGGAGCGTGCCCGCGCTGATCACCTGCCCGAACGAGATGGTGGCGCTGTCGGCGGCACACGGCTTCGCGCAGACCGGCGGGCGGGCGCAATGCGTGCTGGTGCATGTGGAATGCGGCACGCAGGCGCTGGCCGGTGCCGTGCACAACGCGGCCAAAGGGCGCATTCCCGCGCTGATCTTCGCCGGCAGCTCGCCGTTCACCCAGGAGGGCGAGTTGCGCGGCAGCCGCAACGAATTCATCCAGTGGATCCAGGATGTGTTCGACCAGCGCGGTCTGGTGCGCGGTTACATGCGCTACGACAACGAGTTGCGCACCGGCCGCAACGTCAAGCAGATGATCCACCGCGCCTTGCAGTTCGCGTATAGCGAGCCCAGGGGCCCGGTGTATCTGATGGCCGCGCGCGAGGTGCTGGAGGAGGAGGTGCCCCGGGTCGAAACGGACCTGTCCGCCTGGCAGCCGATCGCCCCAGCCGCGCTGGCGCCGGAGGGGGTGGAGGACCTGGTCGCCGCGTTGCTGGGCGCGCGGCGGCCGCTGGTGGTGACGTCCTATCTTGGCCGCAAGGCCGAGGCGGTGGAGCAACTGGTGCGGCTGTGCCGGCGCCTGGGCGTGGCCGTGCTGGAAAGCGTGCCGAACTACATGAATTTCCCGGCGGACGATCCGCTGTACCAGGGGTGCCAGTGGAACGAGCCTGTCCAGAACCAGGCGCTGGCGGAAGCCGATATGGTGCTGGTGCTGGACAGCGACGTACCCTGGATCTCCGCGGTCAGCCGGCCGCGGTCGGATGCCGCCATCTTCCATATCGACACCGATCCGCTGAAGCAGCAGATGCCGCTGTGGTACATCGCCGCGCGCCGGGTGTTCCGCGCGGATGTCGCGACCGCGTTGCGCCAGGTGAACGCACGGCTGGACCAGGCGACGATCGATGCGCCGGCGGTCGCGGCCCGGATGGCGCACTACCGCAGGCGCCATGCCGACCGGATCGAGGCGCTGCGGTCGCGCGAACAGCCGAACGGTGCGGCGATCACGCCGGAATACCTCACGGCGTGCATCCGCGCCCGCGTCGATGCGAACACCATCGTGCTGAACGAGGGAATTTCCAACTACAAGACGATCATCGACCACCTGATGTCCACCCGCCCGGGCAGCATGTTCACCAGCGGCGGCGGATCACTCGGCTGGAACGGCGGGGCGGCGATCGGCGCAAAGCTGGCGCACCCCGAGGCCACCGTCATGGCGCTGGGCGGCGACGGCTCCTACATGTTCTCGGTGCCGTCGACGGTGCACTGGATGGCGCGGCAGTACAAGACACCATTCCTGCAGGTCGTCTACAACAACCGCGGCTGGAAGTCGCCGAAGCTGTCGGCGCTGGCGGTGCATCCCGACAGCTACGCCAGCCGCGCCAACGATATTGGCGTGAGCTTCGATCCGCCGCCGGATTACGCGGGCATTGCCGCGGCCGCCGGCGGCGCCCTGGCGCTAACGCTGCACCGACCGGAGGTCGTGGAGCCGGCTCTGGATGCAGCCCTGAAGGCGGTGCGCGAGGAAGGGCGGGCGGCAGTGCTGGACGTGTGGCTGCCGCACCTGTAGGGGCGCCGGTTCAGAAGACCTTGCCGGGATTGAGGATTCCCTCGGGATCGAGCGCTGCCTTCACCCGGCGCATCACGTCGAGCTCGACCGGCGAGCGCGAATATTCGAGATAGGGCTTCTTCAGCAGCCCGATGCCGTGCTCGGCCGAGACCGAGCCGCCGAAGGCGCGCACGCGGCCATAGACGATCTGGTCGATCTCCTTCTTCGTCGGCCCGTCCGGTTCCTGCTTCACGCAGATATGCAGGTTGCTGTCGGCGATGTGGCCGAACCACAGCGCGCGCACGGGCGCGTAGCGGGCCACGAGATGCGCCCGGCAGTCGTCGATGAACTCCTGCATGCGCCCGATCGGCACGCTGACGTCGAAGCCGACATGCGGGTCGAAGGTTCGTTGGAATTCCGCGACGGAATCGCGGAGCGACCAGAATTCCCGGCTCTCGCGATAGGATTGTGCGATGACGGCATCATCCACCACCCCATCCTCCAGTGCGGCTTCGATCAGGGCGCTGAATATCGCGGTGTCCTGTTCCTGATCGGAGCCAAGGCTGTCCATCAGCACGTAGACGCCGGCCGCGGCGCCGACCGGCGGGCGCACGCCGTGCTCGGTGGTGGCCAGCTTGTAGAACTCGGGCCAGATCACCTCGAAGGCCGACAGGGCGCCGCCCAGCTTGCCGCGCGCCCGGCGCAGCAGCTCCAGCACGGCGGCGTAGTCGGGCAGGGCGCAGAAGGCGGTGCAGACGCTTTCCGGCTTCGGGAACAGGCGCAGCACCAGGCGCGTCACCACGCCCAGCGTGCCTTCGCTGCCGATGAACAGGTGCTTCAGGTCATAGCCGGCGTTGTTCTTCAGCATCTTGTTCAGGCTGGTCATCACTGTGCCGTCGGCCAGAACGACCTCGATCCCCAGCACCAGCTCGCGCGTCATGCCATAGCGCAGCACGCGGTTGCCGCCGGCATTGGTGGAGACGTTGCCGCCGATGACGCAGGAGCCGCGGCTGCCGATGTCCAGCGGGAACAGCAGCCCGGCGGCATCGGCGGCTTCCTGGACGACCTGCAGCGGCACCCCGGCTTGCACGGTGATGGTGGCGGCGGCCGCGTCCACTTCCTCGACCGCGCGCATGCGCGACAGCGACAGCGCGATGCAGCCGGCAACCGGCGTCGCGCCGCCGACGAGGCCGGTGAGCCCGCCTTGCGGCACGACGGGGATGCGGTGCGCGTGGCAGACGCGCAGGATGGCCGAGACGTCGGCGGTGCTGCGCGGATAGGCGACGGCAATGGGGCCGGCGCCCTCGGCGGCCTTCACCACCCAGTCGGCGAAATGTTTCGCTTCCATGGCGTCGCCCGCCATCACGCTGTCGGCGCCGATGGCGCCGCGCAGCTCAGCGAGAACGGAAATCGACGTGTCCATCGGCAATGCTCCGGCGGGAAGGGACAGGATCGGGCGCGCGGCGCCTGTCGCGCCGGAGGCTGGCGCAACAGTCCGTGCGGCGCAAGCGCGTTCGCGGTCAGATGCGGCGCCGGGTGGCTTGCCGCCGCCGGCAATCCGGTCGATCCTCGACGGCAACATCATCGGAGGACGCCATGACCGGCTTTCCGCTGCCGCAGAGCGACCTGTCCGCCGCCGGCCTGCGCGCCGAGCAGATCGACCGGCTGGTTGCCCTGATCGAGCGCCATATCGCCGAGGGCCGCTATCCCGGCGCGCAGATCGCCATTGCCCGGCATGGCTCGCTGGCGCTGTTTCGCACCTTCGGCAATGCCACGCTGGACCGGCCGGCCGACGACCGCACGCTGTGGCTGCTGTACTCCAACACCAAGGTGGTGACGGCGGCGGCGCTGTGGGTGCTGGCCGAGCGCGGCCTGTTCCGCTTCACCGACCGCGTCAGCGACCACGTTCCGGCGTTCGCCCGCAACGGCAAGCGCGACGTGACCGTGCTGCAGCTATTGACGCATCGCGGCGGGTTCCCCAATGCCGTGGTGCCGCAGAAGGCGTGGGAGGACCATGCGCTGCTGAAGGAGACGGTTTGCGATTTCAGCCTGGAATGGACGCCGGGCTCGAAGCTCGCCTACCACGGCCTGTCCGCGCACTGGACGGCGGCGGTGCTGATCGAAGCGCTGACCGGCCAGGATTTCCGCGAGGTGATCCGCGAGACGGTGATCGCGCCGCTGGGCCTGCAGAACGAGCTGATGGTGGGCCTGCCGAAAGCGGCGATGGCGCGCACCGCGGACATGCACGAGCCGGCCGAGGACGGCGTGCGGCCGATCGCCGAGAACAACACCCCGGCCTGGAAGAAGGCGGGCCTGCCTGGCGCCGGCGGCTATGCCACCGCCCGGGCGATGGCGGCATTGTACCAGATGATGGTGAACGGCGGCGCCTTGGGTGGCACGCGCCTGCTGGCGCCCCGCACCTTGTCCTATGCCATTCGTAACTGGACCGGTGACATGGTGGACGAATACATGGGCATGCCCATGCATCGCGGCATCGGCCCGCATCTGCGCGGCACCACCGAGGGCATCCGCGGCCTGGGCGGCTTCGCCTCGCCGCGCACCTTCGGGCATGGCGGCGTCGGCAGTTCGTATTGCTGGGGCGACCCGGATTCCGGCGTGTCCTTTGCCTATCTGACGAATTGCCGCATCCCCGATCCGTGGCACAGCCTGCGCCTGGACCTGGTGAGCAACTTCGTTCATTCCGCGATCATCTAGGCTGGGGTTACCTCGGCCGGGCTCAGGCGGCCAGCGCGCGCTGTTCCTGCACGAGGTCGCGGACGTGGCCGGCGATGGCGATGGCCGCGGTCAGGCCGGGGCTTTCGATCCCGAACAGGTTCACCACTCCGGGAATGCCGTGCACGCGCGCGCCTTGCACCACGAAATCCTGGCCGGGTGCGCCCTTCGGCACGATCTTCGGGCGGATGCCAGAGTACCCGGGCTGGAGCGCGCCGTCCTTCAGCGCCGGCCAATAGCGGCGCACCGCATCGTAGAAGCTGTCGGCCCGGCGGGGGTCCACGGCGTAGTCCAGGGTGTCCACCCATTCCACGTCGGGGCCGAACCGCGCCTGCCCGCCGAGATCGATGGTCAGGTGCACACCCAGGCCGCCGGGCACCGGCACCGGATAGATCAGGCGGCTGAACGGCGAGCGGCCCTGCAGCGTGAAGTAGTTGCCTTTGGCGAAATATTCCTTGGGAATGAGCTGGCTGGGAATCCCGGTGATGCTGCGCGCCAGCGCCGGCGCGTGCAGGCCGGCGGAGTTGACCAGCAGGTTGCAGCGCAGCGCCATCGGATCGGCGCCCCCCACCTCGATCTCCACGCCATCGCCGGTGACGCGCCCGCTGGTGACGGGGCTGTGGAAGACGAAGAGGCCGCCGGCGTTCTCGGCATCACCCTGCAGTGCCAGCATGTAGGCGTGGCTGTCGACCACGCCGGTGGTGGGTGACAGCAGGGCGGCGGTGCAGGCGAGGTTCGGCTCCATCGCCTGCGCCTCGGCGGCGGTGAGCAAGCGCATGCCCTCGACGCCATTGGCCTCGGCGCGCGCCTTGATGCCCGCTAGCTTCTCGTTCTCTTCGGCCGTGGTGGCGACGATCAGCTTGCCGCAATTGTTGAACGGCACGCCGCGCTCCGTGCAGTAGGCATACAGCATCCGCCGCCCCTGCACGCAGAAGCGCGCCATCAGGCTGTCCTTGGGATAGTAGATGCCGGCGTGGATCACCTCGCTGTTGCGGCTGGAGGTCTCGGTGCCGATGCCCTCGGCGGCGTCCAGCACGATCACGTCGCGCCCCGCCAGGGCCAGGGCGCGCGCGACCGCGATCCCCACGACGCCGGCACCCACCACCACGCAGTCCACTTGTTCCATGCGGCCCTCCGGCGCGCAGCGAACCCCTTGCACGAAGTCGGCGCAAGAGGGATCGTCGGCGCCTACGCCATCGAACGGGAGAGTCTTATGAAACGTCGTGCGTTCCTGACCGGCAGCGCCGCTGCGCTGGCCGCGCCCTCGGTGGGCCGCGCCCAGGCCAAGAGCACGATCCGCTTCGTCCCGGAGGCCGATCTGGCGGTGCTGGACCCGGTCTGGACCACGGCGTCGCAAACCACCCAGCACACCTTCCTGATCTACGATACGCTGTGGGGGCAGGACGCCGCCTACCGTCCGCAGCCGCAGATGCTGGAAGGCCATGTCGTCGAGGACGGCGGCAAGACCTGGAAGCTGACCCTGCGCGACGGCCTGAAATGGCATGATGGCGAGCGCGTGCTGGCCCGCGACTGCGCGGCCAGCATCCGCCGCTGGGCCAGGCGCGACGCTTTCGGCCAGGCCCTTCTGGCCGCGGCCGACGAGATCGGGTACGCCGATGACCGCACCATCGTGCTGCGCCTGAAATACCCGTTCCCGGTGCCGGACGCGCTGAGCAAGACCACCGCCAATGTCTGCGCGATGATGCCGGAACGGCTGGCCGAGACGGACCCGTTCAAGCAGGTGACGGACCCCACCGGCAGCGGCCCCTTTCGGTTCAAGGCCGACGAGCGCGTGCCTGGCGCCCGCGTGGTCTATGAGCGCAACACCGCCTATGTCCCGCGCAGCGGCGGCACGCCCGCCGGCACCGCGGGCCCGAAGGTCGCCTATTTCGACCGTGTCGAATGGACGATCATGCCGGACGCGTCGACCGCCGCGAACGCGCTGCAAGCCGGAGAGATTGACTGGCTGCTGACGCCGAATGCCGACCTGGTCAACACGCTGCGGGCGCGCAAGGACCTGGTGGTGCGGGTGATCTCGCCCACCGGGTCGATCTCCTGCATGCGGTTCAACCAGACGCAGCCGCCGTTCGACAACCCGGCGATCCGCCGCGCCTTCTTCCCGGCCATCGTGCAATCCGACTACATGATCGCCATGAACGGCGAGGACCGCACGCGCTGGCGCGACGGCGTGGGCTATTTCTGCCCGGACCTGCCGATGGCCAGCAAGGCCGGCATGGAGGCGCTGACCGGTCCGCGCAGTGTGGACGTCGCGAAGCGGGCTCTGGAGCAGGCGGGCTACAAGGGCGAGCGCGTGGTGCTGCTGGGCCCGGCCGACGTGCCCTATGCCAAGATCCTCGCCGACGTGACCGCCGATCTGTACAAGCGGCTGGGTCTGAACCTGGACTATCAGGTCATGGACTGGGGCACGCTGGTGCAGCGCCGTGCCAAGACGGACCCGCTGGATAAGGGCGGATGGAGCGTGTACCAGACGAACTGGCCCGGCCCGGACCAGGCCAATCCGGCCGGCCACGTGTTCCTGCGCGGCAACGGCAAGGATGCGGCCCCCGGCTGGGCGGTCAGCCCACGCATTGAGGAACTGCGGATCCAGTGGCTGCGCACCCAGGACCTGGAGGCACAGAAGAAGATCGCCGAGCAGATCCAGCTGCAGGCGTTCCAAGACGTGCCCTACATTCCGCTCGGCCAGGTGATCAACCCGACCGCCTATCGCGCCAACCTTACCGGCATGATCGAGGGCGTGCCGGTATTCTGGAACATCCGCCGCACCTGATCCCACTTGCCGCGCCGTTGGACTGGTCCATACTCCCTGCCGCGAGACAGGGAGTATGGACCGATGCAACGACGTCGCTTCCTCGTCGGATCAGCCGCGGCCCTGGCTTTGCCTGCAATCGCCCGGGCGCAGGCCAGCCGGGTGCTTCGTTTCGTGCCGGACGCCGACCTGGCGTCGCTCGACCCGGTCTGGACCACCAGCTACCAGACCCGCGACCACGGCTTCATGGTCTACGACACGCTGTTCGGCAGCGACAGCCAGTTCCGCCCGCAGCCGCAGATGCTGGACGGCGCCGCGGTCGAGAGCGATGGCCTGACCTGGAAGCTCTCGTTGCGCACCGGGCTGAAGTTTCACGACGGCGAGCGCGTGCTGGCCCGCGACTGCGTGGCCAGCATCGTGCGCTGGGGTAAGCGCGACACCTTTGGCCAGGCCCTGCTGGCCGCCACCGACGAGTTGTTCCACGCCGATGACCGCACGATCGTCTTCCGCCTGAAATACCCGTTCCCGCTGCTGCCGGAGGCGTTGAGCAAGACGGCACCGAGCATGTGCCCGATCATGCCGCTGCGGCTGGCCGAGACCGATCCGTTCAAGCAGGTGACCGAGGCCGTGGGCAGCGGCCCCTATCGCTACAAGGCCGACGAGCGGGTGCCCGGCGCCCGCGTGGTGTGGGAGCGCAACCCCGATTACGTGCCCCGCGAGGACGCACCATCGCGCACCGCCGGCGCCAAGATCGCGAATTTCGACCGCATCGAATGGGCGATCATGCCGGACACGTCCACCGTGGCGTCGGCCATCCAGCGCGGCGAGGTGGACTGGTGGTACACGCCGCCGGCCGACCTGCTGGCGCTGCTGAAGAAGGCTCCCGGCGTGAAGCTCCAGGTGATCGTGCCCACCGGCACCATCGCCACCATGCGCTTCAACCATCTGCAGCCGCCGTTCGACAATCCGGCGATCCGCCGCGCCATGCTGGGGGCGATCAAGCAGGCCGACTACATGACCGCCGTGAACGGCGAGAACGCCGACATGTGGCGCGACCATGTGGGCTATTTCTGCCCGAACACGCCCATGGCGAGCGACGCCGGCATAGAGGCGCTGACCGGTCCGCGCGACCTCGACCAGGTGAAGCGCAACCTCGCGGCGGCCGGCTACAAGGGCGAGAAGGTCGTGCTGCTGGGGCCGATGGACATTCCCAGCACCAAGGCGCTGGCCGAAGTGACGGCGGACTTGTTGAAGCGGCTGGGCATGAACCTCGATTTCCAGGCGATGGACTGGGCGACCGTCGTGCAGCGCCGGGTGAAGACCGACCCGGTGGACCAGGGCGGCTGGAGCATCTTCCAGACGTCGTGGAGCGGCCTCGACCAGTTCAACCCCGCCGGCCACGTGTTCCTGCGCGGCAATGGCCGCAACGCCGCGCCCGGTTGGCCGACCAGCCCGAAAATCGAGGAACTGCGCGACGCCTGGTTGCGGGCCCCCGACCTCGCCGCGCAGCAGAAGATCGCCGAGCAACTGCAACTGCAGGCGTTCCAGGATGTGCCTTATATTCCGCTGGGCCAAACGATCACCCCCACGGCCTATCGCGCCGACCTGACCGGCCTGCTCGACGGCCTGCCCCTGTTCTGGAACGTGCGGCGAAGCTAGCGCCTCGTCCGGGACTCCGTTGACGTGGTTCTGATTCGGCAGGGCGGGAAGATCGCGTAGGTTCAGTGCTTCCCGCAGGGCGCCAACAGCGATCCTGAACGACGTCTCGGCAACATGACCAACTGGAAGCAGCCATGAATGTGGACGCTTTGTTCCGGCCGTTCAGCCTGAAGTCGCTGAACCTGAAGAACCGCTTCGTCATGGCGCCGATGACGCGGTCGTTCTCGCCGGCGGGCGTGCCGACGCCCGAGGTCGCTGCCTATTATCGCCGGCGCGCGGGTGAGGTCGGACTGATCATCTCGGAAGGGACAGTGGTGGATCGGCCCGCTTCATCGAACGACCCGGATGTTCCGCACTTTTACGGCGAGCAGTCGCTGGCGGGGTGGAAGCGGGTGATCGACGGCGTGCACGAGGCCGGAGGCGTCATGGCGCCGCAGATCTGGCACGTGGGCGTGATGCGCCCGCACGAATCCGGCTGGCTTCCTTCCGCGCCTTTCGAAGGCCCGTCCGGGTTCGTCGTGCCGGGCGAATCCGGTGGGGTGGCGATGAGCGGGGCCGATATCGCCGATACGATCGCCGCCTTCGGCCGCGCCGCCGCAGACGCGAAGCGGCTCGGGTTCGACGCGGTCGAGGTCCACGGCGCGCACGGCTACCTGATCGACCAGTTCTTCTGGGCCGGCCTGAACAAGCGCACCGACCGCTATGGCGGCGCGAGCCTGGCCGAGCGCAGCCGCTTCGGGGCAGAGGTCGTGAAAGCGGTCCGCGCCGCGGTCGGCGAGGCGTTCCCGGTCATCCTGCGGCTGTCGCAATGGAAGCCGCAGGACTTCGCCGTCAAGCTCGCCAAGACCCCGGAAGAGCTGGCGTCCTGGCTGACACCCCTCTCGGATGCCGGTGTGGACATCTTCCATTGCTCGCAGCGGCGCTTCTGGCAGCCGGAGTTCGAAGGGTCCGACCTCAACCTCGCCGGCTGGGCGAAGAAGCTGACCGGGAAGGCCACGATCACGGTCGGGTCGGTCGGCCTCTCCGGCGAATTCATCGCGGCCTTCCAGGGAGAGAGCTCGCATCCGAGCCCCCTCGACGATCTGGTGCGCCGGTTCGAGCGCGGTGATTTCGACCTGGTCGCCGTGGGCCGCGCGCTGTTGTCGGACCCGCAGTGGGTTACGAAGATCCGTGACGGCCGCAGCGAACAACTCCACGACTTCACGCGCGCGGCCCTCGCCACGCTCTGGTAGGGCGTCGAGGCACCGGCGGCCCTCGCCTTGACAGCCAAAACGCTGCCTCCCTAGGTTCATGACTCTGCAACAACACGTCGGCGCGCGTCGCCGGGAGGATTCCGATGGGCGGAAAGCGGATCGGCCGGCTGGTGCTTGCTGCCACGGCAGCCTGGGGCCTCGCGGCCTCGGCGGCGCGGGCGGGCGAGATCACCTTCTGGACCTGGCGGCAGGAGGACAAGGCCGCCTATACCGAGTTGTTCAACGATTTCACCAAGGCCAATCCCGACATCCACGTGAAGTTCGAGGCGTTCGCGCCAGAGAACTACGCGACCATCGTTTCGGCGGCGCTGGCGGGCGGGCGCGGCGGCGACGTGCTGCATGTGCGCGCCTATGGCGGGCTGGAGCAGTTCGCCAAGGCCGGCTACCTGATGCCGCTCGATCCCCAGACGGTGCCGGAGCTCGCCAACCTGCCCGACGACGCCAAGGCCGCCGAGACGCTGCGCGCCGACGGCAAGGTCTACGCCGTGTCCTTCGCCTCGCAGACGCTCGGCCTGCTGATCAACAAGGACGTGTTCGCCAAAGCGGGCGTGCAGCCGCCGGAGACATGGGATCAGCTTCTGTCGGTGTCCCGGACGCTGAAGGACAAAGGCATCATCCCCATCGCCAACGGCACCGCCACGGCGTGGATGGACGAGGTGTTCACCGGCATCTTCACCGGCCCATTCCTCGGCACCGCGTTCGTGCAGGATATCCTGGCCGGACGCGCCACCTTCGAGGATCCGCGCTACGTCGCCGCCCTCGGGCGCCTGCTGGAGCTGCGCGACTTCCTGCCGCCCGGCTACACCGGCATCGACTATGCAACGGGGCAGCAACTGTTCCTGTCCGGCCGCGCCGCGATGTTCGCCGGCGGCAGCTTCGAGATCGCGAATTTTCGCAAGCAGAACCCGAAGCTGGCGCTTGACTTCATCGCCCCGCCGGCCCCGAAGGCCGGTGAGCCCCGCTACGTGTCGAAATTCTACGACGGCGGCTATGCCGTCAACGCGAAGGCGGCGAACAAGGCCGACGCGACCAGGCTGGTGCGCTGGATGGGCACGAAGGAGTACGGTGACAAGTTCTCGGCACTGCTGGGCAATATTTCGCCGATCAAGGGCGTGGTGATCCAGGACCCGCTGCTGGCGCAGGTGGCGAAGCTGAACGACGTGTCGATGCCGTACATCATGGCAGTGCATTTCCGCTACGAATCGCCGACCGGTTCCGAACTGCTGCAAGGCGCCGTGCAGCGCATGCTGGCGGGCAACCTGACGCCGCAGCAGGTGGGCGCCGAAGTCACCCAGGGCATCGCCCGCTACTACGTGCCGTTCCAGAAGAAATGAGTCCCGCGCGCGCGAGGGCGGCGTGACCGCCGCCCGGCGGCGCGCCGTCTGGATCGCCTTCCTGCTGGCGCCGGCGCTCGTAGTAATGACGCTGTTCGTCGCCTGGCCGCTGCTGGCGGCGTTCCGCTACGCCTTCTACGGCTTCAACGGACTGGCGGCCGCCCAGTTTGTGGGGCTGCAGAATTTCCGTGAAGTCCTGACGGAGGCGCCGTTCGCCGCCTGGACATGGCGGGCGTTCCAGCACAACGTCATCGTGTTCACGGTCTTGATGGTGGCGCAGAACGGGCTGGCATATCTGATCGCCTTCGCGCTGCTGAAGACGCTGCCGGGGCACCGCGTGCACCAGGTGATCGTGTTCCTGCCGGTGGTGCTGTCGGCGGTGATCGTGGGCTTCTTGTGGAAGCTGTTCCTGCATCCGTTGTTCGGCCTGGTGAACCAGGCGCTGCTGCTGGTGGGCATCCATGGTCCGCCCTGGCTGGGCGACGAATCCACCGCACTGGGCAGCATCATCTTCACCAATGCCTGGCACTGGATGGGCTTCCCGGCGCTGATCTTCCTCGCGGGCATGCAGCGCATCTCCCGCGAGACGCTGGAGGCCGCGCGCATCGACGGTGCGACCGACCGCGTGCTGATGACGCGCATCATCTGGCCGCTGGTGGCGCCGAGCACGACGATCGTGGTCATCCTGACGTTCATCGGCAGCTTCAACTGGTTCGAGCTGCCCTACGTGATGGCCGGGCTGAGCGGATCGCCGGGCGGCGCCACCGACGTGCTGGGCCTGTATTTCTACCGCACGGCCTTCGGCAACGTCAGCTCCGGCCTGCAGGATTTCGGTCATGGCAGCGCGCTGGCGGTGCTGATGTTCGTCTTCATCGCCGTGGTCTCCGCCCTGGCGCTGCGCGTGCTGCGCCGGCGCGAGATCGAGGCCTGAGATGGTCGAGCGTGGCGAACGGGCCAAGCACGGCCTGATCCAGCTGCTGTTGGCGATCAACGCGGTGGTGATGCTGTATCCGCTGGTCGTCATGGTGCTGTCGGCGTTCAAGTCGAACGCCGAGCTGTTCGCATCGCCCTTTGCCTTGCCTGAGAGCTTCGCGTTCACCAACGCCGCGCGGGTGTGGAACGAGACCAGCTTCGTCCGCTATCTGCTGAACTCGACGCTCGTCACCGCGGCCGCGATCGCGGGCATCCTGGTGTTCGGCACCATGGCCGCCTATGCCATCGCGCGCTATCCGTTCCCGGGCCGGTCGGCGGTGTTCCTGTTCTTCCTGTCCGGGCTGATGGTGCCGCTGAAGCTCGCGATCATTCCGTTGTTCATCCAGCTCGGCGCCATGGGGCTGATCGACACGCGCGCCGGGCTGGTGCTGGTCTACATCGCCATGGGCCTGCCGTCGGCGGTGTTCATCATGACCGGCTTCCTGCGCACGCTGCCGGGCGAGCTCGAAGAATCCGCGCGCATCGAAGGAGCGAGCGAGGCGCGGGTGATGCTGTCGATCATGCTGCCGCTGGCGCGCCCGGCGCTGGTGATCACGGGGATCCAGAACGCGGTGCCGATCTGGAACGACTTCTTCTTCCCCCTGGTGTTCATCACGACTGACGCGCTGAAGACCCTGCCGCAGGGGCTCACGGTGTTCATGGGCGAATACAACACCGACTGGGGCGTGCTGTTCGCGGGGCTGACGCTGGCGGCGCTGCCGATCACGCTGGTCTATATCGTGCTGTCGCGGCAGTTCATTGCCGGGATGACGCAGGGAGCCATCAAGTAGCTCCCTGCGCCGCCTCTTCATCCGGCCGTACGATGCACCACACCCGCCTTCACCACCGTGCGGATATGCCGCTCCGGCATGGACAGGATGGAGACGTCATCGAGCGGGTTGCCATCGACCACCAGCAGGTCGGCGATCGCGCCCGGCGTCACCACGCCCAGCCGTCCCTGCATGCCGATCAGCTTCGCGGCGATGGTGGTGGCGCTGGCCAGGATCTCGCGGCTCGGCAGCACGCGGGCGCGAATGGCGAATTCCTCGCTCTGGCGCACATGCGTCTCGCCCAGCAGGTCGCTGCCATAGGCCATGGTGACGCCGGCCTCGCGCAGGATCGACAGGCTTTCGAAGCCGGCGCTGCGCACGCCCTCGATCTTGGCGATGGAGGCCGGCGGCAGGCCGAGCTTCGGCCCGTCGCTGGCCAGCGCCTCGTAGGTCACGAGCGTCGGCACCGCCACACAGCCGGCCTCGGCCGCCAGCTTCGCGGTGGGCGCGTCGATCCGGTTGCAATGCTCCAGGCTGTGCACGCCGCAGCGCACGGCCCGCGCGATCGCCTCGGCGGTGTAGAGATGCGCGGACACATAGGTCTGCGCGTCCGCCGCCTCCTGCACCACGGCGGTAATTTCGTCGACGGAATAACCATGCCAGGCGATCGGGTCGGTCGGGCTGGCGACGCCGCCATTGGCCATGATCTTGATGAAGGCGGCCCCTTCGCGCAGCTCCTGGCGGGCGGCGCGGCGCACCTCGTCCACGCCGTCGGCCACACGGCCGAGGGCGCCGAAATTGCGCGCCCAGCGGCTGGCGTCGTGCCAGTCGTGGCGCGGCCGCAGGTCGACATGGCCACCGGTTTTGGACAGCGCCTTGCCGCACACGATCAGCCGCGGGCCGACCGCCAGACCCTGCTCCACAGCCTCGGCCAATGAGAACGGGGCGCCGCCGACGTCGCGCACCGTGGTGAAGCCGCGGTCCAGCATGCCCTTCATGATCGGCAGGCTGCGCAACACGGCGGTCGCGTCCGGCAACTGCGCGTTGGCGCCCAGGTTCATCATGCTGGCGACCACATGCACGTGGCAGTCGATCAGTCCGGGCACCAGCGTGCGACCCTTCAGGTCCAGCACCAGCCGGTCCGGGGCCGCGATGGGGCGGGCCGCGAGGTCGCGGATCACGCCGTCCTCGACGAGCACGTGGCCCTCGACAGGTTCGGCCATGGTGGCGTCGACGATGCGGGCGTTGGTGAACAGGATCTGCATGTGCTGGTGCCGTGGTCTGATGGTTGTCCGGGCAGGCTAACAGGCGGCGGGCCCGGGGCAAGCGGCGGCGCGGATCGGGACGGGGCCATTGATCTCGGGGCGGCGGCGAAGCATTGTCACGGCTTCGGGCGGGGCGGAACCCGCCGAAGAGAGGGAGACTCCATGATGATACGACCGACCTCCGCAGGGGCCGGGTTCCTGTTCGCAGGCGTCCTGCTCGCCGTCTCCGCGACCGCGGCGCTTGCTCAGGGTACCGGGTCCGCCACGCTCGATGCCGTTGCCAAGCGCGGCCAGCTGGTGTGCGGCGTTGCCGGCTCGACGGCCGGCTTCTCGCTGCCGGACAGCCAGGGCGTGATGCGCGGAATCGACGCCGACAGCTGCCGCGCCGTCGCCGCTGCGGCCCTTGGCGACGCCGGCAAGATCCGTTTCGTTCCCACCACGACGACCAACCGCTTCACGGCGTTGCAGTCGGGCGAGGTGGACATGCTGTACCGCTCGACCACCTGGACCCTCGGCCGCGAGGGCAACCTGGGCGGCCTGTTCGCCAGCATCAACTTCTATGACGGCACGGGCTTCCTGGTGAAGAAGGCCACCAACGTGAAGTCGGTGAAGGAGATGGACGGCGCCACCATCTGCGTGCAGCCGGGCACCAGCACCGAACTCGCCATCGCCGACTATTTCCGGGTGAACAACCTGAAATTCACGCCGATCCTGATCCAGGACCTCGCGGAGATCCAGAACGCCTATCTGTCTGGCCGCTGCGATGCCTATTCGACCGACGCGTCGGCCCTGGCGGCATTCCGCTTCCAGCAGGGTGACAAGGCGACCGACCACGTGCTGCTGCCTGAGATCATCAGCAAGGAGCCGCTCGGCGCGATGGTGCGCAAGGGCGACGACAAGTGGTTCGACCTGGTCCGCTGGACCTATTTCGCCACCCTGATCGCCGAGGAATACGGCATCACCAGCAAGAACGTCGATACGTTCATGTCCAGCAACATCCCGGAGATCCGGCGTCTGCTGGGCCTGGAAGGCGACATGGGCAAGGCGCTCGGCGTCGACAACAAGTGGGCCTACAACGTCATCAAGCAGGTCGGCAACGCCGGCGAGATCTGGGACCGCAACATCACCCCGATGGGCATCCCCCGCGGCATCAACAACCTGTGGAACAAGGGCGGCCTGCAATACGCGCCCCCCATGCGCTGATCACGGATGCGCTGAAATCGCCGCCTAGACGGGCCTGAAGGGCCGCCCCGGGATGCCGGGGCGGCCTTTTTCTTTGTTATCGCCCGTTTCACGGGATTGATCTGTCGTGAAGGTTTGACGCAGAGTGATCGCTTCAGGGCTGCATCTGCCGCAGCGCTGGCGGCCTGCTTATTGCTTGGTCGCGCCAGCCTGAACGAGAACTCAAGGGGCCAAACCCGAACGATGTCCGGATCCACCACCGACCCCCGCCAGATCGGCGCACGCAGGCCGCCCAGCAAAGGCATGACGCTGAGCTGGAGCGACCCGAGATTGCGCAGCATCGTCTGGCAGGTGGTCATCATCGGCGCGGTGGGGATGATCGGCTGGTACCTGGTGTCGAACACCTCGCAGAACCTGGCGGCGCGGCGCATCGCCACCGGCTTCGACTTCCTTGGCCGCGTGGCCGGCATCCCGATCGGCGAATCCCTGATCCCCTACGACCCCGCCATTCACACCTATGGCCGCGCCATGTGGATCGGCGTGCTGAACACGCTGAAGGTCGCTGTCGTCGGCATCGTGCTGGCGACCTTCCTGGGCACGGTGATCGGCGTCGCGCGGCTGTCGAAGAACTGGCTGTTGGCCAAGCTGACCGCCACTTATGTCGAAGTGGTGCGCGACATCCCGCTGCTGCTGCAACTGCTGTTCTGGTACGTATTGCTGCAGAACCTGCCGGCGCCGCGCCAGGCCTTCAACCCCGCCACCGGCGTGTTCCTGTCCAACCGCGGCATCAAGGTGCCGCTGCTCGAATGGGACCCGGCTTATTGGTGGATGCTGGCCGCCTTCGTGCTGGGCTGGATCGGCACCATCGCCTGGTCGCGCGCGGCCCATCGGCGGCAGGAGGCAACCGGCATCCGCCCGCGCGTCTGGCCCGTCGGCCTGGGCCTGATGATCGCCTTTCCCCTGCTGGTCTGGGCGGCGCTGGGGAGCCCCTTCAAGCCGGAAATACCCGTCCTGCGCGGCTTCAATTTCCAGGGCGGCGGCACCGTCAGCCCGGAATACGGCGCGCTGACGCTGGGCCTCGTGCTCTACACCGCCGCGTATATCGCCGAGATCGTGCGGTCCGGCATCCTGGCCGTGCCGATCGGGCAGTGGGAGGCCGCCGGCGCGCTGGGCCTGCGCCATGGCACGATCCTGCGCCAGATCGTGCTGCCGCAGTCGCTGCGCGTGATCATCCCGCCGATGACCAGCCAGTACCTGAACCTCACCAAGAACAGCTCGCTGGCGGTCGCCATCGGTTATCAGGACGTGGTGTCGATCGCCAACACCACGCTGAACCAGACCGGCCAGGCCATTGAAGGGATCGCCCTGATCATGGTGGTCTACCTGACCATCAGCCTGTCGATCAGCCTGTTCATGAACTGGTACAACGCCCGCATCGCCCTGGTGGAGCGCTGATCCATGAGCACGACCACCACCACCCATGCCGCCGTACCCGAGCGCGAACGGCCGCCGGCCATGGTCTATGGCCCGATCGCCTGGGCGCGCGCCAACCTGTTCAACTCCTGGTGGTCCACCGCCGTCACGCTGGCGCTGATCTACCTGCTCGTGAAATGGGCCGTCGGCTTCATCGACTGGGCCTTCGTCAACGCCGTCTGGACGGTACCCACCACGCCGCAGGGCACGCTCGACCCCACGCCCTGCCGCAACGCCAAGGAGATCGGCGCCTGCTGGGCCGTGATCGGCGACAAGTATCGCTTCATCCTGTTCGGCCGCTATCCGTACGACGAGCAGTGGCGGCCGGCCATCTGCATCGTGCTGTTCATCGCGCTCTACGTCATGTCCGCCATGCGGCGGTTCTGGCGCAAGGAACTGGCGCTGATCTGGATCGCGATGCTGACCGTGATCGGCGTGCTGATGTGGGGCGGCGTGCTCGGCATGCCCTACGTGCCGCAGGACACCTGGGGCGGCCTGCCGATCACCTTGATTCTGGCCACGTTCGGCCTGGCCTTCGCCTTCCCGCTGGCGATCCTCGTCGCGCTCGGCCGCCGGTCCACCAAGCTGCCGGCAGTGAGGATGCTCTGCGTGGTCTACGTGGAGCTGATCCGCGGCGTGCCGTTGATCAGCCTGCTGTTCATGGCCAGCGTGATGTTCCCGTTGTTCATGCCCGTGGGCATGAATCCGGACAAGCTGTTGCGCGCGCAGGTCGCCATCATCCTGTTCGCCGCCGCCTATCTGGCCGAGGTGGTGCGCGGCGGACTGCAGGCGCTGCCGAAAGGCCAGTACGAGGCCGCCGACGCGCTGGGCCTGTCCTACTGGCAGAAGACCGGCCTGATCATCATGCCGCAGGCGCTGCGCCTCGTGATCCCGCCGCTGGTGAACACCTTCATCGGCTTCTTCAAGGACACGTCGCTGGTGCTGATCATCGGCATCTTCGATCTGCTCACCTCGGGGAAAGTGGCGCTGGCGGAGCCGATCTGGCAGGGCTACAGCTCCGAGGTCTACATCGTATTGGCCATCATCTACTTCATCTTCTGCTGGTGCATGGCGCGCTACAGCCGCGGGCTGGAACAGGAATTCAGCCGGGCCGCCCGGCGCTGAGGGGAAAACGAGTCATGAGCGAAGCCGCCGAACTGTCTCGTGCCGCAAGCATCGAAGCGCCCGCCATTGTGCTGGACAAGGTGAACAAGTGGTACGGCACCCTGCACGTGCTGCGCGACGTCAGCATGACGGTGGCGCAGAAGGAGCGCGTTGTCGTCTGCGGACCGTCCGGGTCCGGCAAGTCCACGATGATCCGCTGCATCAACCGGCTTGAGAGCCATCAGGAAGGGCGCATCCTCGTCGACGGCACCGAGCTCACCGACGACCTGCGCGCGCTGGACACGATTCGCCGCGAGGTTGGCATGGTGTTCCAGTCGTTCAACCTGTTCCCGCACCTGACCATTCTCGAGAACTGCACGCTGGCGCCGATCTGGGTACGCAAGATGCCCAAGAACGATGCCGAGGAACTGGCGATGAACTACCTGACCCGGGTGAAGATCCCCGAGCAGGCGAAGAAATACCCAGGGCAGCTCTCCGGCGGCCAGCAGCAGCGCGTGGCGATCGCGCGCGCGCTGTGCATGAAACCGAAGATCATGCTGTTCGACGAACCGACCTCGGCACTCGATCCCGAAATGATCAAGGAAGTGCTGGACACCATGATCGAGCTGGCGGAGTCCGGCATGACCATGGTCTGCGTCACCCACGAAATGGGCTTTGCCCGCCGGGTGGCCGACCGCGTGGTGTTCATGGACCGCGGCGAAATCGTCGAAAGCGGCACCCCCGTCCGCATGTTCGAGGACCCCCAAACCGACCGCCTGAAACTGTTCCTGTCGCAGATCCTGCGCGGGCACTAGCACGCTGCGGAAATGCGGGCCGCTCGCAGCGGATGATCCGCTGGCGCCAGTGCCTCGGGGCTCAGATCGCTGAACAGCGGCCCGGTCTGCTCGTCAATATCCGACGTGCACTCGTCGCCGCGATCGGCCTTCAGAACGAGCCGAGAGTCGAACCCAGGATGATCACGGCCACCAGCGCAACCATGGCGCCGACGATTCCGACCATGACGATGTCGCGATAGCTTTCGCGGTGGGTCGCCCCGCAAACTGCAAGCAGAGTAACGACGGCGCCGTTGTGCGGCAGGCTGTCGAGTGTCCCCGATCCGATGACGGCGACGCGATGCAGGAGGGCGGGATCCAGGCCGATATTGGCCGCGCGCGCCATATAGGTGCTGCCGAGCGCATCGAGCGCGATCGTCAGGCCGCCCGACGCCGAGCCGGTGAGCGCGGCCAATACGTTCGTCGACACAGCCAGCGACGCAAGCGGCCCGCCGCCGATGCCGAGCACCCACTCGCGCACGACGCCAAAGGCAGGCATCGCGGCAACCACCGCGCCGAAGCCGACCAGGCTCGCCACGCTCACAGCCGGCAGGACCGACGCATTGGCGCCGGCATCCATTGTCTCGCGGAACGCGGGCAGCCGCCGGTAGTTGAGTGCGACAGCCATCGCGATCGCGCAGGCGAGCGCCGTGACAACCGCCCAGACGCCGCCGACGGCGGACAGGGACGTGCCGCCCCAACGAGGTTCCGCCAGGAAGCCGACATCGAGTGAAGGCAGGATCACCAGGGACATGCTGAGATTTACGATCATGACCACGGCGAGCGGCAGCGCGGCCCAGAAGATGGGCGGCGGGGACTCCGCGGGGCGACCATGGACGATCTCGGCCGGGTCGAACTCGCGTCCGGTCGTCGCGCGCTCGCGCAACATCTCGTCCTCGGCAACACGTTTCGCTGATAAGGGTTCGCCTTCGCCGAAACCTTCGCTCGCCTTGCGCGCCGCGTTCTCCTCGCGGCGCAGCCACCATAAGCCGAAGCCGAGCATGATGGCCGAGGCCAGGATGCCGAGGCCGGGGGCAGCAAAGGGCGTCGTGCCGAAAAAGGGCATCGGGATGGCGTTCTGGATCGACGGCGTGCCGGGCAGCGCCGACATCGTGAATGTCGATGTTCCGAGCACGATCGTTGCCGGCATCAGGCGCCGGGGGATCCCGGCCGACCGGAACATCGCCTGCGCCATCGGCACGAGCACGAAGAAGGCTACGAAGAGGCTGACGCCGCCATAGGTGACCAGGGCGCCAGCGAGCACCACGGCCAGAACGGCACGCCGCTCTCCGAGCCTTTGCATCATGAAACCTGCAATGGCGGACACCGCCCCGCTGTCCTCCATCAGCTTGCCGAAGAGTGCGCCAAGGAGGAACAACGGAAAGAACTGTCCGAGGAAGCGCGCGGCGCTGCCCATGAAGGTCTGTGTCCAGTGGGCCAAGAGCGGCTCGCCGCTGAAGAGCGCGGCGACAAGCGCCGCGATTGGCGCGAGGAGAAGAACGCTCCAGCCCCGGAACGCAAGCCATATGAGGAGACCAAGGCCGACCAGGATGCCGATGAGTCCCATCGATCAAACCCCTTCCAGCAGCGCATCGAGATCGAACGACGAGCGCCGGCCGAGATCTTCGTCATGGGCCGCCAGGAACGCGTCGGCTGCCTTGCGCCCCTCGTCCCTTAGCATGGTCAGGAAAGCCCACTCCGCATTGAGTTTTGACGAGTACCCGAGGTCGAGCATGGCGTCGCTCGCCACTCGGTGTATCCGCATGGCGGCCCAGCGCGCGCCCTCATCTTCCGCGGGACGGGCCATCTTACGCAGCAGCGCGATCATCCTGAGCTCCTTCAGGAGCACGGCGTTGAACGAAACCTCGTTGAGCCGATCGAGGATGTCCCGCGCGGAGCGGGGCGTGCCGGGGCGTTCGACGGGGTTGATCTGCACGAGGATCGTGTCCTCTGAGGCGCAGTCGCGCACCAGCGGGGTGATGGTCGGATTGCCGGAATAGCCGCCATCCCAATAGGGTTCACCGTCAATCTCGACCGCCTGGAACATGGTCGGCAGGCAGGCGGAAGCGAGCAGAACATCGGGTGTAACATCACTGTTGCGGAACACGCGGCCCCGGCCGGTGCGGACATTCGTCGCTGTGACGAAGAGTTTTATGGTGCTCTCGCCCAGCCGGCTGAAATCTACCGTCTCGGCCAGAATGGATTGCAACGGGTTGGCGCCCATCGGGTTCAGTTCGTAGGGCGACACGACGCGTGCCATCATGTCCATCGCCACGAAAAGCGGCGAGTGATCGAGCGTCCAGCGGCCAAGCAGCACGTCGAGCGGTCCGCGCTGGAACGGACTGAAGAGCGCCGCCCGCGACACCTTCCACCAGAATGTTTCCAGTGCAGCGCGAGCGCCCGCGGCGCCGCCGTCGAGATAGCCATGCACCAGAACCGCGGCATTCATGGCGCCGGCCGACGTGCCGGAAATGCCGTCGATGCGAAGCCATGGTTCTTCGAGAAGCCGGTCGAGCACGCCCCAGGTGAACGCGCCGTGGGAGCCGCCACCCTGAAGCGCCAGGTCGATCAGAAGTGCATCCCGGTTCATGGCGTTGGGTCCAGTGCCGCTAAGGTGTCACAATCCGCCTTGCTCCGGATCCCTCGACTGGCCGGGGCGGCAAAGCGGATAGGCCGCCGCCCGATGCCGCACCGAGGCGAGAAACGATCACGGTCATATGAGCGAGCGGGACGCGGGTATTGGGTCCGAAGCAGGACGTCGCGACGATATCAAGATTCTGAATGTCGACCACAACGATCTCGGCCGCGAACAAGATGATAGCGGTGACGTGAACCCCGCGCATGGCGGTTGCTTTTTTGAGACCGGAAGGGTGGATGGCGAACTCGGGGCGCTACCGCTTACGCGCGTCGCTTCGCGCCGAGGGCATCATGACACCAACGACGAAGATGCTCGCGACCATTGTCGCAGCGGCGCCGCCGAGCGCGATCAGCCCGATGATCACATTGATGATGCCAAGTGTGGCGATCCAATCCCTTTTGGCGCACAGTCGTCCGAGTTTCGATGCGTCTCCAAAGGATTGCCGGGTCTCAGTCCTGTTGGTGATGGGCTCGGGCTCGACGATTTTCCCTGGGCAGCCGTCCACGCACAAAATGCCGACGAGGACGATTCTGCAAGAAGACGGTGTGATGCCCCGTTTTTGGCAACATGCCCGAACGCCGGTATACGGTCGTATATCGCGCCCAAGCACCAAACTCGCGAGATGTCGTACTGCATGTATTCTCGGCTGCAGGACACTGACGGCGTTGACGAGATGGATCACGAGCGATCTCTCGCGATCGAGACAGGATCAAATCGCTTCCATGCCGATGGGTCCGGCCGGCGTATCCCATGATGACACCGCTTCTCGATCCACGCCGCGGCGACATCGGCGACGATGCGTCGAGCACCAAGGCACGCTCCCTGCTTGCCATCGCCGGCACCCTGCTCGCCGAAGTCAGCATCCCGAAGCTCACGGTCGCGTTCACGCTTCTCGTATTGGTGCCCGGCGTGGTGCTTGGGCTTGTTCCGCTCGTCGCGTCCGCCTGGATCGGGATGCTGCCGCGCACGACGTACGACCTGTTCGTCGGTATCTGGTCGTTTCTACTTGTCCTTGCGATTCTTGCGGCGGGCTGGATCGGGGGCCGGCCCGCCTTGCGTGCGGGCGAGCGTAACTTCTGGGCGCTCAACGCGCTCGCCGTGCAGCCCCTCTATGCACTGTGCCGTGAGGGGCTGCGGCACTTGATGGACTTTCATGTGTCGCAGACGGCAGAGGCCGCACGCCGGGCGCGCCTGCGCGCCGCCGCGTCCCTCGCAGCTGGCGTCATCGCGTGCGGCATCGCCCTGTTGGCGGTCGCATTTGCCTGGCCGCACACACGATGGATCGGACAGGCCGCAGACATCGTGGCGCCGCATCGGCTCGTGGTCCCCGCGTTGGCAAATGCGGTCGTTCTCATGGGCGCTTATCTGGCGGGGGCCGCACTCGCCTGGGGGCTGGCAGACGCCTCCATGGACCAGGCCTTCGACCTCGTGGCCTTCGATCCGCCGCCGCCGGGCGGTCGCCAGTGGCGGATCGCGCATCTTTCGGACCTTCATGTGGTCGGCGAGCGCTACGGCTTCCGGATCGAGAGCGGGCGCGCCGGCCCTCGGGGCAACGACCGGCTGGAACGTGCCATGTCGCGGCTGGCGGAAGTGCATGCTGTGGCACCGCTCGATCTCGTCCTGGTTACCGGAGACATGACCGATTCAGGCCGACCGGCGGAATGGGCGGAGTTCCTGGACATTGTCGCCCGGTATCCGCTCCTCGCCAAGCGGATGCTGATCCTGCCCGGTAACCACGATGTCAACGTCGTGGACAAGGCAAATCCCGCGAGGCTCGACCTGCCGGGGAGCCCGGGCAAGCGGCTGCGCCAGATGCGGGCGCTTTCGGCAATCGCGGAAGTGCAGGGCGAGAGGGTCCGTCTCGTCGATCCCGCCACTGGTCGCCTCGGGAAGACGCTGTCGGAGGCGCTTGCGCCGCATCGTCAGGAAATCGTCGCCTTTGCTGACGCCGGCGGCCTCCGGCACGCCATCAGGTTGCGGCGTGTCTGGGACGCGGCCTTCCCGATGGTACTGCCGCCCGAGGCCGAGGACGGGCTTGGCACTCTCCTGCTCAATTCGAACGCCGAGACCCATTTCTCGTTCACCAACGCCCTTGGCCTGATTCCAGTCGAGCAGGCGCGCGCCGTCGCAGCCGTGATCCACCAGTTTCCCCGCGCATGTTGGATCGTGGCGCTCCACCACCACCTCGTGGAATATCCGAAGCCCGCAAAGGCCTTTTCGGAGCGAATCGGCACGGCGCTGATCAACGGGACGTGGTTCGTGCGCCAGTTCCGGCCGCTCGGCAGGCGCGTCGTGGCGATGCACGGTCATCGGCACATCGACTGGATCGGCGGCTGCGGCGATCTGCGTATCATCTCGGCGCCGTCACCCGTCATGGGCGCTGTTGGTGACGCGGAGAGCCACTTCCACGTCCACTCCTTCGCGGCCGGCGCCGATGGGCTGCTGTGCCTGTCTGCGGCGGAACGGATCACAATTCCGGGCGCTCCCGCCGCGCGCTGAGTCTATCCGCCGGTCTCCGTCGATGCGCGGGGAGAGCCGCCGAGCAGGCCAGCCAGCCAGCGGCTCGAAGGATGCTGCGCGCAGAAAGTGATCACGGCGATGACGATCGGCACGCCGATGAAGGCGCCGAACAGTCCCCACAGGAAGGCCCACAGCAATACCGCGAACAACACGACGAAGGGCGAGATCGAAAGCACCCGACCGGCGACCCGGGGTTCGATATAGCTGCCGACCAGGAATTGGATGGCGTTGAGGCACAGAAAGATCCCCAGCGCGTCCTGCCACGTCTCGAACTGCGCGATGGCGAAAAGAGTCGGAAGGACGGTAGCGAAGAAGGGACCGATGAACGGGATATAGTTCAGGGCGAACGCGATGACGCCCCATTCGGCGGCGAACTGGAGCCCGGTCAGCCGGGCAAAGAGCCAGACGAGTACACCTGTGATGACGCTCATCACAGTCCTTACCAGCATATACTTGCGAAGCTTGATTGCCGTCTGCGTGGCCCCATCCATCAGGACCCGTGCGTCTATCGGACTCTCGATGGCGCGGATCCTCCGCGCCATATCGTCTACCTCGGCGAGACCGATGAGCACGTAGACGAGGACAACGAGCCAGAAGCTCGTTGCGGTGTTGACGCGGCCCGTGATCTCCTGCGCCGCGCGCATCAGCCACCCGACGTTGAAATGTTCGGCCCACGGGGCGGCAACGGCGACGCCGTGCCCTTCGAGCCATGCCATGACCTGGTCATAAACAGCTTGGAACTGTGCCGAGTTGCCGACAAGCCATCGCCCCACCCGCCCAAACCCCCAGACGATCAGGGAACCGAAGGCGAGGAAGACGGACACGATAACGGCAACGCTGACGGCAAGCGCGAGCAGCTTCGGCAGCCAGGACTGAAGCCAGCGGTGCAACGGCCATACGAGGGCAATGATCAAGAGGGCAAACGCCACCGGGGCGAAGACCGAACTTGCCTGGTGGAGCGCAGCCGCCAGGGCCACGACCATGAGCAGACCGACCATGGTCTTGAGGCCGCGGTCCGCCGTCATGCGATGACGTCCTCCGTGTTGCTGCAGACGATCGACGCCGCGTCGTCGCTTGCATGGTCGTCAGTCCCCGTGGGCTCCGGCAAGCGGGAAACCAGCCTGTTATCGGGCTTTGCCTGTGATTCGGCGTAGAAGGCCGGCTGTTCGGGACGTTTGGTACGGGGCGAGTTGTACTAGCAGGCGGCGGGCATTCGCTACCAGATCGGCATTGAGTTGATTCTCTTTTTCATGGCGAGGGAGACATGCTGGCGAGGGGCAAGGACGAACGGCCCACTCTATTGCCCGCCGCAAGGCTGAGTATGGTTCACGCAGCGAGAAGCGCAGCAGCACGATACACACCACCACCGCCGGCCCACCGACATGGCGGGCGGTATCTCATCTTCGTTCACGCAGACAAACGTCAAGCTGCCTTGCACGGTTCTGTGCAGCTTTCCGATTATACCGGCGGTCGCCACGTCGAACGGCATCCCGGTGCTGTTCATGCCGATGACCTTAATCAGCTTCCTCCTTGTACATCTCGGCATAGTTCTGGAATTCTCTACCCACGTCCGCCGCCGCGAACGCTGCGAACCGACCGGACCAAAAGTAGGTACGTGGATCATGGGGCCGTAGCGGAGCGCCGGCAGGCGGCGTGTCGAATATCAGGCGCACACGGAGATTTGCAGTGCGATGAGGCCGATATACGGAGCGATCGGAGCGGCGGCCTGCGTCGCCGTCGTGGTAGGATAACATAATGCACTGGCCGGCAGCCGGTAGGTGCGAAACAGTTCATCTGCAACCTGACGGGTGCTCCTGCGTCGCCATGCAGATCCGGGACTCACACGAGTTGCTATTGAGCAAATGGCCCTGGTTTCTGCTGCTCGGCGTCGTCCTGATCCTGTGCGGCGTACTGGCCGTGATGCTGCCCGTCCTCTCCACCATTGCGGTCAGCTCCGTGCTCGGCGTCGTGCTCTCCATCGCCGGCGTCGTGAAAATAATCGAGGCACTGCAGGTCAAGGAATGGGCGGGGTCCACCTGGCATCTCCTGATCGGGGCGGTTGAGGTGGTGGGCGGGATCCTGATCTATCTCAATCCGCTGAAGGGCGCGCTTGCGGTCACGCTGTTGATCGGCATTGTCTTCCTGATTCAGGGCGTCATGCAGATCGCGCTCGCCTTCCGGGTGAAGCCGCAGTCCGGATGGGGCTGGCTGCTCATCGCAGGGCTGGTCGCCTTGGGTGTCTGCGCAGCGATGACGATGAAATTACGCTACACGAGTTTCTATACACCCGGGACCATGGCCGGGGTCGCGTTGCTGGTTGGCGGCTGTGCCTATGTCGCGATCGCCCTTGCGAACCGCCGGGCCCGGCGGACGCCGCGTCCGGCCTGAGAGATGCCCTTGAGACAACATAGTCCGATCACGATCACATTGTGCTTCCTGGGCGCCTTGATTGGGCTGGCGGCGTGCAAACCCGCCACCACTGTCGACGCCCCAATCCCTCGGCCCGTCCGGACCGTGACCACCACGAAGACCGATACAGGCGAGTCCATCGTGCTTACGGGGCACATCCAGGCCGAGGACGAAGCATCGATGGCCTTTCGGATCAGCGGGCGGATGATCGAACGGCGTGTCAATGTCGGCGATCGTGTCGAAGCGGGACAGGTGCTGGCGAAGCTGGACCCGCAGGACGAGGTGAATGCCTTTCGTTCGGCGGACGCTGCCATCGCGGCGGCGCGCGCTGCGCTACGTCAGGCCCGGGCGGAATATGAGCGCCAGAGGACGCTGCTGGCGCAGGGCCATACGCCCCGCAGGCAATACGAGATCGCCGAGCGAGCGCTGAGCACCGCGCAATCGCAGGTCGATGATGCGGAAGCGCAACTCAAGATTGCCGGCGATCGTGTCGGCCACACGATTCTGATGGCAGACGCCCCGGGGACGGTGACGGCACGGGGCGCGGAGCCAGGTGAGGTGGTGCAGGCAGGGCAGATGATCCTCCAGGTCGCCCGCGAGGGCGGACGCGATGCGGTTTTCGATGTGCCTGCGCAGTTGCTGCGTTCCGTGCCAGCCAACCCGACGATTGCGGTCACGCTGGCCGATGACCCCAGCGTCAACGCGACCGGGCGGGTACGAGAGGTCGCGCCGCAGGCCGACCCCGTCACACGGACCTTCCTGGTACGGGTCGGCCTGACTGATCCTCCGGCGGTCATGCGCCTCGGTTCGACGGTCAATGGCAGCGTCGAGCTGGAATCCACACCGGTCATTGCAGTTCCCGCAAGCGCGCTGACCGCGTCCAACAATCAGCCTGCCGTGTGGATCGTCGACCCGTCAGCGCTCACCGTTTCGCTGAGGAATGTCGAGGTGCTGCGGTTCGATCCGAGCATGGTGGTCGTGGACCACGGACTCGACGTTGGCGACATCGTGGTGACCGCCGGCGCACAGGCGCTGCATCCCGGCCAGAAAGTGCGCCTCCTGGGGCCGTCGTAGTGGGCTTCAATCTTTCGGATTGGGCGCTTCGGCACCGCCCGTTCGTGGTCTATTGCATGATCGTCGCGGTCATTGCCGGCATCACCTCGTTCACGCGCCTTGGGCGCAACGAGGATCCTGCCTTTGTGATCAAGACGATGATTGTGCAGGCCGCCTGGCCCGGAGCCAACCTGAACGACACACTGCTCCAGGTGACCGAGCGTCTGGAACGCACGCTTCAGGAGATCCCGAGCCTCGACTTCCTGCGCAGCTACACGACACCAGGCCAGACGACCATTTTCGTCAACCTGAAGCAGGAGACCACGGCCCGCGAAGTCCCGGACATCTGGTATCACGTCCGCAAAAGCATCGGCGACATGCGCCATACGCTGCCGCAGGGTGTGATCGGCCCCGGCTTCAACGACGAGTTCGGCGAAACGTTTGGGATCATCTACGGGTTCGTCGCCGATGGGTTCACCCATCGGGAGCTGCGCGACAAGGTGGAGGACATACGCTCCCGGCTTCTGCAGGTGCCCGACGTGTCGAAGATTGAGATCCTCGGGGCGCAGGACGAGCGCATCTTCGTGGAATTCTCGATCCAGGAGCTGGCGACACTCGGAATCGACCGGGCGACCCTGCTCTCGGCGCTGCAGGCGCAGAATATCGTCAGCCCGGCCGGGACGATCTTGACCGGCAATGAAAGGTTGTTGCTGCGCGTCACCGGCGCCTTCAATTCCGAGCAGGACCTTCTCGCCGTCAACTTCGTCGCCAACGGCCGCCTGATCCGCCTTCGCGACATTGCCCAGGTGCATCGCGGCTTCGTGGATCCGCCGCAGCCTTTGTTCCGTGTGAACGGACATCCGGCGATCGGCCTGGCCATCGCAATGCGGGAAGGGGGCGACATCCTTGCCCTCGGCCGCAATCTCAAGCGCGCAGTCCGCGAGATCACCGCCGACCTTCCGGTCGGCATCGAGCCGATCCTGGTTGCCAACCAGTCCGACGTTGTCGACGAGGCCATCAGCGAGTTCACCGAGTCGCTGTGGCAGGCGATTGCTATCATCATGGCGGTGAGCTTCATCAGCCTCGGAGTCCGGGCGGGCACCGTCGTCGCGCTCTCCATCCCGCTCACGCTCGCCATCACCTTCCCGATCATGGAGTTCTTCGGGATCGACTTGCAGCGCATCTCACTGGGCGCGCTGATCATCGCCCTGGCGCTGCTCGTCGACGACGCAATGACCACGATCGACGTCATGACCACCCGGCTCTCCCTGGGCGACAGCAAGGAGGCGGCGGCCACTTTCGCCTACCGTACCCTCGCCTTCGCCATGCTGACCGGGAGTTTCGTCACCGCCGCGGGCTTCGTTCCGATCGGGTTCGCGAGGAGCTCGGCGGGCGAATACACGTTTTCCATCTTCGCCGTCGTCGGCATCACGCTGATCGTCTCCTGGCTCGTTGCCGTTGTCTTCATGCCCCTGCTTGGCGTGGCGCTGCTGAAGCCCAAGCCGTTGGGCGAGCCTGGCCGGCTCATGACTGCGTTCCGCTCGGTCCTGGTGGGGGCCATGCGGTTGCGCTGGATCACCATCGGGATCACGCTTGCCTGCTTCGTAGCGGCCATCCTGGCGCTGCCGCTGGTGCCGCGGCAGTTCTTCCCGGCATCGGACCGGCCCGATCTTCTGGTGGACCTCAGGCTGCCGCAAAACGCGTCCATCTATGCCAGCGAACAGGCTGCCGTTCGGCTGGACGGGATCCTGCGCAACGACCCCGACGTGGCGCGCTGGAGCACCTATATCGGGCGCGGCGCCATCAGGTTCTATCTGCCGCTGTCCGTCGAGTTGCCGAACGACTTCTTCACACAAGCTGTGGTTGTCGCCAAGGACGTGCGCGCCCGGGAACGTCTGGAAGCGAAACTGGAACGGGCGCTCGCAGAGCAGTTCCCAGGTGCGGTCGGTCGCGTATCGCCGCTCGGCCTCGGTCCGCCGGTAGGGTGGCCGGTGCAGTACCGCGTCATCGGGCCGGATATCACCCAGGTACGCGAGATCGCGCTTCAGCTGGCGACACTGGTCGCGACGAATGCCGATGCGAGACGCGTGAACTTCGACTGGATGGAACCGGCGAGAATGGTCCGCGTTCGGATCGACCAGGACCAGGCGCGGCTCCTGGGCCTCAGCTCGCAGGCGCTTGCTTCCGTCATGAACACCGTGGTCACGGGCGTGCCGGTTACCCAGGTGCGTGACGATATCTACCTGGTCGACGTCGTCGCGCGGGCGACGGACGAGCAGCGCGTCTCGCTCGCCACACTTCGCACCCTGCAGGTTCCGCTACCCGGAGGGCGTACTGTTCCGCTCAGCCAGTTCGCCAGCTTCGATTTCGAGCAGGAGTACCCCCTGATTTGGCGGCGGGATCGTGTTCCGACCTTGACGGTGCAGGCCGATGTGGCCCCCGGCGCCCTGCCGGAAGGCGTTGTCGCGGCACTCGCGCCGGCGGTGGAGAAGCTGAACGCGAGCCTGCCGGCGCCATATCGGATCGACCTCGGCGGCACGGTCGAGGAGAGCGAGAAATCGCGAGCGTCCGTGTTCGCCGTGATCCCACTGATGCTGTTCCTGATGATCACTTTCCTGATGGTCCAGCTCCAGAGCTTCAACCGGCTGTTTCTCGTGCTGAGCGTCGTTCCTCTCGGGCTCATAGGGGTGATCGCGTCGCTTCTGCTTTTTGACCGGCCGCTCGGCTTTGTGGCCATCCTGGGCATTCTCTCCCTGTTCGGGATGATAGCCCGGAACGCAGTCATCCTGATCGAACAGGTGGAGGCGGAGCGGGCACAAGGCGTGCCACCCTGGGACGCGGTCATCGAAGCATCCGTCTCACGTTTTCGCCCGATCACGCTCACTGCCATTTCCACGGTGCTGGGCATGATTCCCATTGCGGTCACGATTTTCTGGGGACCGATGGCCTTTGCGGTCATGGGCGGGCTTCTGGTCGCGACCGCCCTTACGCTCATATTCCTGCCGGCCTTGTATGTCGCGTGGTTCAGGATCAAGCCGCACGAGGGCGAAACGTGAGCTGGGCCCGGAAAACTGAACCGTTCTGAGTGGATTATCCTTCCATTATTTCAATGGAATGCCCGCCGGGGGACTCGAACCCCCACGCCTTTCGGCTGCGGATTTTAAGTCCGCTGCGTCTACCGTTCCGCCAGGCGGGCGCCTGTCGAGAGGAAGGCCAGGGCTCCGTTGTCATCGCGCAAGCGGCGCAGCGGATAACCCTCAAATGACCGGAGGCGTCTGGAGCCCCCGGCCTTGTCGTCGCGTCACCCCACCCCTGACACCCGCCGCGCAATGTCCAGTGCCCGGCGCAGCAGGGTCTCACTCGCCTCCGGCGTCCGGAACGCGCTGTGCGCGGACAGGGTAACGCTGTCCAGCATCGTCAATGGATGCCCTGCCGGCAGCGGCTCTTCGTTGAACACATCGAGCGCCGCGTGGCCGATCCTTCCCTCCCGCAGCGCCGCGATCATCGCGGCCTCGTCCACCACGGCGCCGCGCGCAGTGTTCACGAGGATGACGCCCGGACGCAGCTTCGCCAGGCGATCAGCGCCGAGGAAACCGCGTGTCTCGTCGTTCAGCAGCAGATGCACGCTCAACACGTGGCTCTCGGCCAACAGCGTGTCCAGATCGACAAAGGCGACTCCAGGGGCGGTCTTCGGCGTGCGGTTCCAGGCCAGCACCCGCATGCCGGAGCCGCCGGCGATACGCGCCACTTCGCCGGCGATGCCCCCGAATCCCAACAGCCCGATGGTCTTGCCGGTGAGCTGCATGCCCTCGGTCCGCGGCCAGCCGCCGGCGCGCACACCGCGGTCCATCAGTGCCAGCCCACGCGCGGCCGCCCACATCAACGCAATCGCGTGCTCGGCCACGGCGATGTCGCCATAGCCCTTGATGATGTGAACGGTGATGCCGAGCTCGGCGAGCTCCTCGGGGCTCATGTAGCTGCGCGCGCCGGTGCCAAGGAAGATCACGTGCTTCAGCCGCTTGCACTGGCGCATCATGTCGGTGGGCATGTGGCTGTGGTCGTTCAGCACGAAGTCGTAGCCGCCGAGCAGCCCCGGCAGCTCCGGCGCGGTCACCAGTTCCTGCCGGTTCACCGCCACCGGCGGGTCGTCCGCGAGCTTCACCTTGTCGAAAACGTCCGCCAGCTCGTCACCCGCGTCGATGAACAGTCCCTGCATGCATACCCCCCGATTGCCTGCGGAGTCTGCGCGCCGGCGCGCGGGGCCGCAAGCCGGCAGCGGTGCGTTGACGCGCCGAGGGCCGCTGCCGCATGGTCGGCGCATGCGCCACCTGCTGTTGCTGTCTTTGCTGATCGCGTCGCCTGCGCTCGCGGCCAAGCCGCCGCCGCTGGGCGCCGACGAGGTCCCCGCGGCGCCAAGGCCGGCGCTTGCGCCGCGCACCACGGCGCGCCCCGCCGCCACCGGAACCGGCTTCGTCGTGGCCGACGGCCGGGCACTGACCAACGCCCATGTGGTCCATGGCTGCAGCCGCGTGGTCGCTCGCAACGCCGCCAACCGGACCGCGCCGGCACGGATCGACGCGACCGATCCGCGCCGCGATCTCGCCCTGCTGTCGGTCCCCGCCGGCTTCGGTCCGCCGCTGGCGTTTCGCGAGAGCCCGCCGGTGCGGCGCGGCGATACGGTCGTGACCTATGGGTTCCCGCTGGCCGGGCTGCTGTCCTCGGGCCCGACGCTGACATCGGGCGACATCAGCGCGCTGGCGGGCCTGCGCGACAATCCCCTGCATTTCCAGATCAGCGCCCCGGTGCAGCCCGGCAATTCCGGCGGACCACTGCTCGACGCCCAGGGCAATGTCGTCGGCGTCGTTACCTCGAAACTCAACGCCGCCCGCATCGCGCAGATGACCGGCGGCGACATTCCGCAGAACGTCAACTTCGCGGTGAAGGGCAGCGAGGCCGTGAGCTTCCTGGCCGAGAACGGCGTGCGCCCCCGCCTGTCCGCCAGCGCGGGTCCCGACCGCCGCACCGCCGAAATCGGCCAGGTGGCCGATCCCTCGACCATTTTCCTGCAATGCTTCCGTTGACCGGCGCCCCGCGCGAGGCGCCGGCCACGCTGAACGCTCAGTAGGCGCCCGCCCAGCCGTCCCGCCGCGGATCGGAACCGGCCATCCGCACGCCATTCGGCATCACCCGGATTGCCTGCATCGCGCATGGGCCCTCCAGATGGCCGACGCGCTTCAGCACGTGGCCGCGGCGTTCCAGCTCGGCCAGCAGGTCGTCGCCGAAATCGCTCTCGATGGTCAGCGCGTGGTCGCCGTCATGCGGCCAGTTGGCACCCTGGCCGGGCTGGCTGCTGGTCCAGCGCGGCAACTCCAGCGCCGTCTGCGGATCGGCGCCGAAATCCAGCATCGCCGTCAACACCTGCAGGTTCACCTGCACCTGGTTGTCCGCCCCGGGCGTTCCCAGCACGCCCCACAGCTTGCCGTCCTTCAGCACCATCGGCGCGTTCATGGTGTGGCGCACCCGCTTGCCCGGCTGCAACCGGTTGGCGTGCCCGGGCGCCAGGTGCCAATAGGCCATGCGGTTGTTCATCAGCACCCCGGTATCTCCCGCGGTCACGCCGGAACCGAAGGCGGAGTTGATGCTCTGGATGCCCGACACCGCATTGCCTTCGCCATCGACCACGCAGAAATAGGTGGTGTCGCCCACCGCCGCTGCCGCCTCCAGCGGGATGTCGGCGGCGCGGCCCATATCGATCCCGGCGGCCAGCTGGTCCGCGTACGCATCCGACAGCAGCCGGTCGAGCGGGATTGTCGCGAAATGCGGATCGGCGCCGTAGGTCTCGCGGTCCAGGAAGGCGCGCTTCTTGGCTTCCACCAGCACGTGCACGCGCTCGGCCGGCGACAGGCTCTGCAGGTCGAACCGCTCGACGATCTTCAGCATCTCCAGCATCGTGAAGCCGGTGGAGTTCGGCCCGGACTGGCGCACCTCCCAGCCGCGATAGGTGATGCCGATCGGCGCCTGCACCTCGGCCCTGCAGGCCGCGAGGTCGGCGGCGGTGATCAGCGATCCCGCCTCCTGCAGCCCCTTGGCCAGCCGCGCGGCCAGCCGCCCGCGATAGAAGCTCTCCGCTCCGTCCGCGGCGATCTCCTCCAGCGTGCGTGCAAGGTCCGGCTGCAGCACCAAGCCGGCCAGTTCCTTGCCCAGGAACACCCGCGCGCTGCGGGCATCGGCGGCCAGGCGGGCCTCGTTCTCGGTGGCGAAGTAGCAGTAGTTGTGCGTGGCCGCGAAGCCGCCCCGCGCCAGCGCGATCGCGGGCTCGGCCAGCGTCGCCCAGGGCAGGCGCCCGTGCGCCGCATGCATCGCCGCGATGCCGGCGAGAGAGCCCGGCACCGACACGCTCAGCTTCCCCACCGTCTCGATGCCGCCGCTGAACCGCTCGGGCGTGGCCGCCAGCGGCGCGGCGCCGGTGCCGTTGAACACCTCCGCCTCGCCGCTACCGCCCATGAACACGTGATAGAACCCGTCGCCGCCCAGCCCGGACATCATCGGCTCGACCACGCCGAGCGCGAGCGAAACCGCCACCGACGCGTCGATGGCATTGCCGCCGGCGCGCAGGATGTCCAGCCCCGCCTGGGTCGCCATCGGATGGTTGGCCCCGACCGCGCCACGGCGGCCCATGATCAGCGGGCGATGGCTTCTGGGGAAGGATTGCATGGCACGCGTCCTTACAGATGGGTCACGAAATGATCGGCGACGGCGGCGTAGACGCGAACGCGGTGGTCCGGCCGGATGAAGCCGTGGCCGGCATAGGTGAAGCGCTCGTAGCGCACCTGCTTCTGCCGCTGCTCCAGCGCCTGCACGATCTGGTCGCTCTCGTGCATGGGTACGCGCGGATCGCGGTCGCCATGCAGCACCAGCACCGGCGCCACCACGCGATCCACGTGATGGATCGGCGAGATCCTGCGGAACAGCGCGTCGTCGGTGCCGGGGAAGCCGTATTCGCGGGCGCGATGGTCGCGCCGCCAGGGCCCGGTGCGCTCCAGCAGCGTCACGAAATCGGCGATTCCGTAGTAGTTCACCGCGGCCTTCCACAACTCCGGCTGCAGCGTCACCGCCGCCAGCACCACCCAGCCGCCATAGGACTGGCCCATGATGCCGATGCGCTCCGGGTCGATGCTCGGCTGTGCCGCCAGCCACGCCCGCCCGGCCGCGAGGTCGGCCATGGCGTCCGGCCGCTTCCCCACCTCGTCGGCTTCCAGATAGGCGCGGCCATAGCCGGTGCTGCCGCGGATGTTCGGCATCAGCACCGCGAAGCCCTGCGACAGCAGCATCTGGATGTCGGCGCGGAAATTCGCCCGCGTCTGCGACGCCGGGCCGCCATGCACCCACACCACCGAGGGGAACCCGCCCGCCGGCGCCGGGCCGTGTGGCAGCGCGAACCAGCCGGGGATGCGCGTGCCGTCGAAGCTGGTCCATTCCACCAGCCGGGGCTCGATGAAGGTCGCGGGATCGATGCCGGCCTCTGCCAACGGGTCCGGGCGCACGAGTGGCCGGACGATGCCGGCCTGCCACAGCCAGATGCCCGGCGGCGCGCCCGGCCCCTGGGCGGTGAAGGCCAGGCGCACGCTGTCCGGCGACCAGGACAGGTCGGCGACGATGCCCACCGGCAGCCCGCCCACGGCCGGTCGGTCGGTGCCCAGCTCGCCCACGCGCAGCACGGCATAGCCGCGGTCGTTCTCGATCGTGGCCAGCGTCTTGCCGTCCGGCGACAGCGACCACGCCTCCACGTCACGGCCCTCCGGGGCGTAGATCGCCGTCGCGGCACCGGTGGCCGGATCGATCCGGCACAGCCGCATGAACGCGGCGTCCTGGTCTGTCAGCCCGTTTAGCGCCGTCCCGTCGCCGGTCCAGCGCACCGAGGCATAGCGGGCAGGGGAGGGGCGCTGCACCAGCGTCGCCGCCCCGGTCACGACATCCAGAATCCACAGGCGCTGGTCGGTGCTGCTGTGGTCCTCGATCACCGCCAGCCGCGTGCCGTCCGGGCTCCAGCTCGGCACCGTCAGGATGCCCGGCCCCTCCAGCAGCCGCACGCGGGCGCCGGTGGCAAGCTCCATCAGGCAGATGTCGTGGAAACGCTCGTCGCGATCGTTGCAGGCGAACGCGATGCGCGCGCCATCGACCGACCACGCCCCGAAATCATGGATCACGTCCGGCGCGTCGGTGATCTGCAGGGGTTCGCTGCCGGGCGCCAGCAGCACGAATTGCTGGCGCTCGTCGCCGCCGGCATCGACGCCCCAGATCAGCCGGTCATCGGCCGGGCAACGGCGCAGGAAGGCGACTTTCTCATCATGGAAACTCAATTGCCGCGGATTGCTGCCATCGGCATCCATCGCCCAGACCTGCGGCAGCCCCGCGCCACGCAGATGGAATAGCGTCCGCCCGTCCTTCGAGAAGCTCGGCGACGTGGCGGCGCTGATACGGACCCAGGCGTCGGTAGCGATCGGCATGCGGTTGTTCCCCTTCGTTCGGCCGGGCAGCATATCCTCCGTGGACGCGTTGGAAAGGCCCGGTCAGAGAGGCTTGAGCTCGCCGAGGATCGTCGGCAGCAGTTCCGCCACCGTGGGATGAATGTGCATCGCGCGCTGCATCACCGTGTACGGCGCCTTCGCGTACATGAGATCGAGCACGCAATGGACCACCTCGTCGCCGCCCGGGCCCAGGATGGCCGCGCCCAGGATCTCCCTCGTGTCGCCATCGACCAGGACCTTCATGAAGCCCTGCGTCTCGCCGCGTTCGACGGCGCGGGCCACCCGCGTCATCGGCCGCTTGCCAACCAGCACGCGCCGCCCCGCCTGGCGCGCCTGCGCCTCGGTCATGCCGGCCCTGCCGAGCGGCGGATCGATATAGAGAGCATAGGCCGCAATCCGGTCCGTCAGCCGCCGCGGGTCGTTGTCCAGCAAGTTCGCGGCCACGATCTCGAAGTCGTTATAGGCGGTGTGGGTGAAGGCGCCCTTGCCGTTGCAGTCGCCCAGCGCCCAGATGCCCGGCACGTTCGTGCGCAGCTGCTCGTCGACCGTGATGTAGCCGTGTCCGTCCCGCGCAACGCCGATGTCGTCGAGGCCGAGATCGTCGGTATTCGGCCGGCGCCCGACGGCGAGCAGCAGATGCGAGCCACGGATCTCGGGCGCGCCGCTCGTACAATCCACCTGCACGGCGACCTCATCGCTCTGCCGGGCCACGCTGATGCACGTCGCGTTCGTCCGCACGGCGATGCCTTCGCGCGCGAGGATGTCCTGTATCGCCAGCGAGACATCCTCGTCCTCGCGCTGGATCAGCCGCTTCCCCATCTCGACGATCGTGACCTCGCTGCCGAAGCGCCGGTACATCTGGCCGAATTCGAGGCCGATATAGCTGCCGCCCACGATCACCAGATGCCGCGGCAACTCGGCAAGTTCCATCATCGAGGAATTGGTCAGAAACCGCACGTGATCCAGGCCGGCCATCGGCGGCACGAAGGCGCGGCCCCCGACATTGATGAAGATCCGTTCGGCGCGCAGCAGTTCCGTCCCGACGCTGACTTCGCGAGGCGACACGAAGCGGGCATGAGCCGAATACAGCGTGCAGTTCGCCGTCCCTTGCAGGCTGGCGCCGAGGCCCTGCCGCCATTGCGCCACGACCGCATCCTTGCGCGCCTTCACCCTCTGCATGTCGACGCCCACATCGCCGCCGACCATCACGCCGTATTCCGCGGCGCGGCGCGCCATCTGGGCGGCGTAGGCGCTTGCCACCAGGGTCTTGGTCGGGGTGCAACCGGTGTTGATGCAGGTGCCGCCGATCAGCTTGCGTTCGACGATGGCGACCCGCATGCCGGCGCCCGCCAGCCGCATGGCCAGGGACGGTCCGGCCTGGCCGGTGCCGATGATGATCGCGTCGTAGTCGGGCATGGGAACCTCCACATACGAGCCATCGGGGGCGCCATGCGTCGCATGACCGTGGCGAGCCTAGCTCATCGGTGCAGGCGCAGGCCATGACCGCACCGATGCGCCGGACCGCATGGCCCGGAACCGGCCGCATCTTGCACGCTGGTCACGACGGTCCGAGCTTGGCGAGGGTGACACAAGACGAGGCGGGGCATTGTACCGATGGTCGTCCGACGGATCGTTCTCACGCTGTTGCTGGCGGGGTGCGTGGCCGAGCCACGTGTGGCGCTTGACCCCGCCGCCGCGCCGCCCGACGCGCTGCAGCAGCAGCTTGCGTTGCAACAGGCGCTGGACAAGACGCCGCTGCTGCCCGGCAACCGCGTTGCCTTGCTGCATGACGGCGCCCAGACCCTGCCGGCCATGTTCGCGGCCATGGCGGCTGCGCGCGACCATATAAACCTGGAATATTACACTTTCGACGACGTGCGCGTGGGCGGGCAGACCCTCGGCGATCTGCTGACCGAGCGGATGCGCCAGGGCGTGGCCGTGAACGTCATCTACGACAGCTACGGCTCCCGCGACACACCGACGAGCTTCCTGGACCGGCTCCGCCAGGCTGGCGCGCGTCTCACCGCCTTCAGCCCGCTGCACCCGCTGGAGGTCGGGCGGCTGACCAACCCGAACAGGCGCGACCATCGCAAGATCATGGTCATCGACGGGCGCACCGCCTTCGTCGGCGGGATCAACCTCGATCATGTCTACGAGAACCCGGCCGGATCGGGCGATGCCGACGACACCGCCGAGGCCTATTGGCACGACACCGACGCCCGCATCGACGGGCCCGCGGTGGCTGAGCTGCAGCGCCTGTTCATGGACACCTGGGCACAGCAGAAGGGCGCCCCCTTGCCGCAGCGCGACTGGTTCCCGAAGGTCCCCGCCCAGGGCGACCACTCCATCCGCATCATCGGCAGCGAGCCCGGCGAGGACCGGCCGCTCTATTACCTCTCGCTGCTCACCGCGATCCGCGCCGCCCGCGACGACATAGGCCTGAGCACCGGCTATTTCGTGCCGACCCACCAGCAGCGCGAGGAGCTCGCCCGCGCTGCCCGCCGCGGCGTGCGCGTGCGCCTCATCCTGCCGGGCCACAGCGATTCCGCGGATGCGCTGGCCGTCGGCCGCGCCGCCTATGGCGACCTGCTGGAGGCCGGGGTGCGCATCTACGAGACCAAGGGCGCCGTGCTGCACTCCAAGGTTGCGGTGGTGGATGGGGTGTGGCTGGCCATCGGCTCGTCCAACCTCGACCGGCGCAGCGCCGCGCTGAACAACGAGATTGACGCCATCATCCTCGGCCGCGGTACGGCGGCGGCGGTGGACGCCATGCTCGACCGCGACGCCGCCCGCGCCACCCCGATCGACCTGGCCACCTGGCGCCAGCGCCCGTTCGGCGAGCGCGTGCACGAGTTCGGCGCACGTTTCTGGGAGTGGCTGCTCTGAACTGCCGCTCGGTTTCTGCTTGAGCCGGCGAACAGGGCATGGTGAGTCATCTGCATGAACAAAGCAGTTCGTGCATCCTGCCAACCGGACCAGCGCCAGGCTGCGCTCGCGGCCAGGCGGAACCGCAAGATGGCGGCCTCGGCCAATGCATATGTCCGCGGCAGCACGACACGCTTCTACGCCTGGCTCGGGCAGTCGGATCGCTGCACCGTGCCGGATGGCCCGGAGGTCTGGATCTGCGGCGACTGCCATGTCGGCAATCTAGGACCGGTGGCAAGTGCCGACGGCGAGCTGGAGATCCAGATCCGCGACCTGGACCAGACGGTCATCGGCAATCCTGCGCACGACCTCATCCGTCTCGGTTTGTCGCTGGCCATGGCCGCACGAGGCTCCGACCTCCCTGGGGTCACCACGGCGCATGTGCTGGAACACATGATGGAGGGCTACGCGGCCGCCTTCACCCAGCCCGATGGCGCGGGTGACGGCCACACCGACATGCCGAAGGCGGTCAGGCTGGTGATGCGCAAGGCCGCCGGGCGCTCCTGGAGGAACCTTGCGGACGAGCGGATTGAGGGCGTCGCACCGGTCATCCCGCTCGGTCGGCGTTTCTGGCCGCTCGAGCCCTCCGAGCGCGCAGCCATCGACGCGCTTTTCGGCACGGAGGAGCTGCGTGCGCTGGCAACGGCGTTGCGCGGCCGGGACGACGGGGCGGATGTCCGGGTCGTGGACGCCGCATATTGGCGCAAGGGCTGCAGTTCGCTCGGCCAGCTGCGCTTCGCCGTCCTGGTGGCGGTCGAGGGGCGCAAGGGCCGGCTCCGGCACTGCCTGATGGACATCAAGGAGGCGATCGCCGCGGCAGCCCCCCGCTATGCCGATTCGGGGATGCCGCGTGACAACGCCCGGCGCGTCGTGGAAGGCGCGCGCAATCTCTCTCCCTTCCTGGGCGAGCGGATGGTGGCGGCACGCCTGCTGGATCGTGCGGTCTTCGTCCGCGAGTTGCTGCCGCAAGATCTGAAACTCCAGATCGAGCAACTGACGCGGGAGGAGGCGGTGGAGGTGGCGCGTTTCCTGACCACAGTGGTGGGCCGCGCCCATGCACGCCAGATGGACCCCGCGACGGGCGCGTCCTGGCTCGCTGAATTGCAGCGCAATTCTTCCAGGAGCCTGGATGCGCCGTCCTGGTTGTGGTCCAGCATCGTTGAACTCGTCGGCGCACATGAACAAGCCTATCTCGAGCACTGCCGCCGCTACGCCATGGAGACGGACGCAGCGTAGGGCGTGGGTTTCCAGCGGGACCGCGCCCGACCGATTCCGTTGAAAAAGGCGGTGGCTACCGGGCTCGCTGTCAGGCGTTCCTCAGGCGGCGAGCGCGGCCTACCCCAGCAGCAGCTTGCGCGCGATATTCAGCGCCAGCCCACGCGGCGCGAAGCGCACGCCCATGGCGCTCATCTGGTTCAGCGTCCCCGTCACCACCAGACGCCGCCCGGCCATCGTGGCCGCGAAGCCCTGCCGCGCCACCTCCGCCGCACTCATGGCATGACGGAACAGCCGTGAGTCGCCCATGCCGGCCGTGGCCGCGAACTCCGACTCGGTGGCGCCAGGGCACAGGCAGGTGACAGTGACGCCGGTGCCCTCGAGCTCGGCATGCAGCGCCTCCGACAGCGACAGCACAAAGGCTTTGGTGGCACCGTAGACCGCGAGGCCGGGCCCGGGCTGGAACGCAGCGGTGGAGGCCACGTTCAGCACCCGCCCATGCCCGCGCGCCACCATCGGCGGCAGGTACAGCCGCGTCAGCGCCGTCAGCGCCACCACGTTCACCTGCACGATGCCCAGTTGCCGCTCCAGCGGCAGCTCGACGAACCGCCCCAGCGCCCCGAAGCCCGCGTTGTTCACCAGCACATCGACCGGCCCGGTCTCCGCCAGCAGCCGGGCCGGCGCCCCGGGGTCGGCGAGGTCCTCGGCCAGCACCCGCGCATGCCCGCCCAGAGTGGCCGCCAGCGCCTCCAGCCGGTCGCGCCGGCGCGCCACCAGCACCACGTCGTGCCGGCCGCGCACGAAGGCGCGAGCCAGTTCCGCCCCGATGCCCGACGAGGCCCCGGTGACCAGCGCCACCGGCCGCACCGTCCCGCTCATCTGTCCCTCCTGCCTTCCATGTCGCTGCATCGATACTATTGTCCCGAATCCGAAGTTCGCCATCAGCGACGAACGTCGGGGGCAGGACACGAGAGCCGCGGCAACAACACGGAGACGCAGCCATGAAAGCGGTCTGGAACGGCACGGTGGTCGCCGAAAGCGACGACATCGTCACCGTCGAGGGCAACGCCTATTTCCCCGCCGCCGCTCTGCAGCGGGGCTATGTCACCGACAGCGACCACACCAGTATCTGCCCCTGGAAGGGCACGGCGCACTACTACAACCTGCAGGTCGACGAGCGCGCGAACCCGAACGCCGTCTGGTACTACCCGGACCCGAAGCCCGCCGCCGACAGCATCCGCGGCCGCGTCGCCTTCTGGAAAGGCGTGCGCGTCATCCCCTGACTTCCCCGTCCGCCCGCGACGCGCTAAGCGCAGAGGCAGAAACAACGGAGGGGGGACTCATGGCACAACAGCGCTTCCACGGCCGCGTGGCCGTCGTGACCGGCGGCGTCTCCGGTATCGGCTTCGCCGTGTCGCGGCGCCTGGCCATTGAGGGCGCGCGCCTGGCCATCTGGGACCGCGACGCCGCGGCCCTGGCCGAGGTCTCCGCCCGCCTGGGCATCCAGGTTCATACCGAGACGCTGGACCTCGCCGATGCCGAAGCGGTGCAACGCGCCGCCGACGCCACCGCGAAGGCGCTGGGAAAGATCGACATCCTGGTCGCCAGCGCCGGCATCACCGGGCCGAACATGCCCACCTGGGAATACCCGGTCGACGCCTGGCAGCGGGTGATCGGCGTGAACGTGAACGGCGTCTTCTACTGCAGCCGGGCGGTCGTGCCGCACATGCAGGCCGGCGGCTACGGCCGCATCGTCAACATCGCCTCGGTCGCCGGCAAGGAGGGCAACCCGAACGCCTCGGCCTATTCCACCTCGAAGGCGGCCGTGATCGGCTTCACGAAGTCGTTGGGCAAGGAACTGGCCAAGACCGGGATCGTTGTCAATTGCGTCACCCCCGCCGCGGTGCGCACGCCCATCTTCGACCAGATGACGCAGGAGCATATCGACTTCATGCTCTCGAAGATCCCGATGGGCCGGTTCGGCTCGGTGGACGAGGTCGCCTCCCTGATCTGCTGGCTGTCCAGCGAGGAAGCGAGCTTCAGCACCGGCGCCGTGTTCGACTGCTCGGGCGGCCGCGCGACCTATTGACCGGCCGGCGAACGAATCGGATCGACAGCGGCGTTGCGGTGTCGTTACCATCGCGCGCCCGGTTGAGGGGGGCAAAGGCCACTGGAAACGCTGGCAATCATCGAAGTGCTGTTCACGACGCTGCGGCAGGTTCCGCCTGACCTGCCCGGCGCCGTCGCCGCGGCCTTGGCGGCGGCGGTCGGACCCGATCCGGCACCCGACCTGCCCGCGCTGCGCGACTTCGCCCTGATGCTGGCCCATGCCATCGATGCCAACTGCATGGGCATGGCGGAACTGCCCTACCACAACCGCCACCACGTCGCCGAGGTGGTCCGGGCCATGGGCGCGTTGTGCGGCCAGGCCCGCGCGGACGGCGCCCTGGACCCCGCGCTGGCCGTGCTCGGCGTGGTGGCGATGGTCGGCCACGACTGGGGCCATGACGGCACGCCCGGCGGCGACGGCAGGCTGGAGAAGGGGGCCGCCGCTCGCGTGCTCGCCGCAGGTCCCCTGTCGCCGCTCGCCCGGCAGGTGGTGGAAGCCGTGATCCTGCGGACCAACCCCGCCCTGGTGCCCGAGAACGCCCGCCGCGTCGCCGGCGACCTGCCGCCCGGCCCGCTGGGCGCTCAGGTGGACTTGCTGTGCCGCCTGGCCAACGAGGCCGACGTCTTCGCCAGCCTGCTGCCCCGGCTGGGCTGGCAGCAGGCCGAGGCGCTCGCCCACGAATGGCGCGGCACGCCCAATGGCGAAACCGTTGCCACCTTCGCCGCGCGGCTGTCGCTGCTGCGGACCTACGCCCGCTTCTCCCCGGCCGCGACCCGCATGGGGCTCGCCAGCCTGTGCCGCCGCCAGGTGGACGCCTTCGCCGCCGTCGCCCGGCGCCTGGGCAGCGGCGACTGCCCGAACGAGGGTGCCGCGGCCCTGGACAACATGCCGCGCAACCTCGCCCTGACGATCTATGACGACACCCTCGCCGACACGGCCTACGAAGGCCAGGCCCGCACCGCCTGACGATCCGGACAGGATCGCCGGCATCACTCCGGCAGCACGTCTCCCGATCCGCCCATCTGCGCCGGGACATCCTTCATCTTCGGCAGGCCGTCGCGGATGCGCAGGACAGTTTCGCCATAGAACACGTGCAGTTGCGGTTCGAACGGCAAATCCGGGATCGTCGCCGCGTAGACGTCGACAAGCCCCATGCCCGGATGGTTGGTCATCAGGTGGCCGCCGCAGATCCGGCAGAACTGACGATAGCTGTTCTCCGTCTTGTGGAATGTCGCCAGGTTCTCTGCCCCCTTGGTCACGGCCACATTGTCCGGCTTCCACAGGGTGAATGCGTTGACCGGCCCGGCCGACCACGACCGGCAGTCGCTGCAATGGCAATACCCCATGGCTTCCGGGGCGCCCGTCACCGCCACCTCGATCGCGCCGCAGAAGCACTTGCCGCGATACGTGTTGTCCGCAGTGCCTGCCATCGTCCTCCCCCTTGTGTTGGCCGCGTCATGCTGGCGGCGATCGCCTGGAAATGCCCGAGCTTGTGGCCGTCCATGCGCTCCCGCAATCAAAGTTGTCGTGCGCGGGGGCCGAGCGACGGTCCCTGGCGCACCTTCCGGGTACGCCAGGGCATTTGCGTTCCTTCCTGCTCAGGCCGCCTTCGGCTGGATCGGCGGATGCACGTCGTCCGGGATCGGGCAGACATAGGGATTGTCCTTCGTCCGCTCCGCCAGATCGGCCTTCGCCCGGGCCACCAGCGCCTCGTCGCGGATGGCGTCAACCGCGGTCGCCGCCATCACCTTCGCCACGTGTACCATACCCTTCTTCGCCAGCGGCGACTTGCCCTGCGCCGTCAGTTGCCAGGAATGGAACGGCGTGCCAATGGCGATCGTCGCGCCATCCGCCTGCACCAGCGGCACCTTCCAGCTCACGTCGCCGACATCGGTAGAGCCCAGCATCGGCTCGCCGGTCAGCCCCAGCGGCACGATGAAGTCGCTCAGCGGCTGGTCCTTGCGGATCGGCAACCCGGCGCGGCGATACTGCGCGGCGATATCGGCCTCGGTCAGCGTCGCGCGGATCTGCTCGGCGAAGGCGCGGTCGGCCGCATCGAAGGGGGGTGGGCCCAGGCGCATGAAGTTGTCATGCATCGCCTTCTCCAGCGGCGCATTGCCCATCAGGTTCGATACGGCGCTGATGGTCTTCGTGTCCACGCTGGTCTCGGTCATCAACGCGGCCCCCTGCGCCACCTTCTTCACCCGCTCCAGCAGCTGGTTCATCTCGGTGATGTCGCGCGCCCGCACCGCATAGCGCACCTTCGCCTTCGCCTGCACCACGTTCGGCGCCACCCCGCCGCCGTCGAGCATGGCGTAGTGGATGCGCGCGTCGCTGGGCATGTGCTCGCGCATGTAGTTGACGCCGACATTCATCAACTCGACGGCATCCAGCGCGCTGCGCCCGAGCTGCGGCGCCGCGGCCGCGTGGCTCGCCCGCCCGGTGAAGGTGAAGTCGATGCGCGTGTTGGCCAGGCTCATCGCGTCGTTGACGCCGGCGAACGGCATCGGGTGCCAGGTGATGGCGATGTCCACGTCGTCGAAGCACCCGGCGCGTACCATGAATCCCTTGGCGGCGCCGCCTTCCTCGGCCGGGCAGCCGTAATAGCGCACGCGCCCCTTCAGGCCGTTCTCGGCCAGCCAGTCCTTCACCGCTGTCGCCGCCAGCAATGCGGCCGAGCCCAGCAGGTTGTGGCCGCAGCCATGCCCCAGCCCGTTGCCCGGCAGCGGCCGCGGCTCGGCCACCCCGGCCTCCTGGCTCAGCCCCGGCAGCGCATCGTATTCGCCCAGGATCGCGATCACCGGCCCGTCCTCGCCGGCCTCGCCCATCACCGCCGTCGGAATCCCCGCCAGGTTCGCGGTCACGCGGAAACCCTGCTGCTCCAGCATCGCCGTGTGCTCCGCCACCGAGTCGTATTCGGTGTAGGCGATCTCCGGCTTGTCCCAGATCCGGTCGCTCAGCGCCTCGAAATCATCCTTCTTGACGTCGACGAGGCGCCAGATCTGCTCGGAGTTCTGCATGTGCTTGGGGTCCCTGACCAGTTATTGCCACCCCCGACGATACGTCCCTCCGCCGCCCTTGCCCAGGCCGCCTCTAGGGCTTCCCGGCTGTGGTGGGGCGGAAGATGCGGTCGGACAGTTCGTCGAGGAAGCGGAACACGCCGTCCACGTTATAGCCGGCCAGCAGCGCCACCGCCGACAGTCCGAGCCCGCCCGCTGCGTCCGCCTTGCCGATATAGCTGGCGAACAGGCCGATAACCCCGCCGCACAGCACGCCCAGGATCGCGCTCTGCTGCAGCCGCGCGCGGTCGGTGTAGCTGAGCAGGGACGCATCAACCTTGCGCCGCAGCATGCGCAGCGTCGCCGCCATCGCGCCCAGGAAGCCATAGAAGACCGGCAGAATGTACTGGGTGATGCTGCCGAGGATCGATTCCGCGACGTTGCGCGACCGGTTGATGAAGGTCCAAAGGATTCGCTTGCATCCGTCCTCGCCGGTGGCGGGATCGTAGATGTCGCTGGCGGCCTGTTTGCACAGCGCGCCATGCCCGTCTGCGGCGTAGTCCGTCAACGTCGCCGGCACTACGCCGAACAGCGGGGCAAGCGGGATGGCCAAGGGCACGGCGACATTGCCGAAATGGACCGTCCAGCCCTCGCCGATCCGCTGCGTCACGGCGCTGCTCCAGTTCTGCAGATGCATGGTCACGATGAACAGGTCGCGCAGCACCTTCTCACGCTCGTCGCAGAGATGCGCCTGCCGGGCCGAGACGTACACTTTGCGGAATACCGCCGTTTCGCCGCCACTGCCGGAGGCATCGGTGCGTGTGTTCGCCGTGCCCGCCTCTGCGATCCAGGTGGGTGCCTGCACCTTTTCGGTTCCGACATAATCGCACAGCCCGATCACCATCCGGTGAGCGTCCACCGAGGCAACCTGCGTCGGCGCGGAGAACAACTTGTCCTCCTGCAACTCGAGCTGGGCATCGAGCTTGGCCCATTTGTCGGCCATGTCGTGCTCGTTTCCCAGGATGAGCCGGCCGGACAGCGCATAGATCGATACCATGACCGTCAGCAGCACCACCCCGACGGTGAGCCATTCGAATCCCCGCGCCCAGTGCGCGAGCTTGCGGGCCAGCATCTCGCGGGTCGGCTCATCCGGGTCGGGCGGCAGCGGCGGCATCGCCGGGGCGGGATCCGGCCGGGTACGGCGGACTCCCCCCAGCCACCGGCGGCAACGGCAGATGCGGGCGCGGCGGATCATGTAATCCTGGGTCACCCTGATCGAGTCCGCCGTTGCCGGCGCCGCGACGGCCGGCAGGAAATCCCGGCTCCAGTACACGAAGCAGACCGGGTCCAGCGGCGCCATCCCATCGGGGCGGCCTGGCGGGTTCGCCGGAAGCTGGTCGCGCCGGCCGGTCTGGAAGGCCGAGGCGATCTGGAACAGGCAGTTCAGGAATTCGGGATAGCTCGCACAGGGTGGCACGGTGTTCTTCGACGCGCTGTCCGCCATCCGGTTCTGCGTGTCCTCGAAATAGGTCAGCAGTCGCGCTTCGGGCATCTGCCCGAGATGCTGCAGCAGGATCGAGATGTCCTGCAGCGCCCGGTTGATATCGTGCCACAGTTTCGGCTGGTCCCAGAGCCATCGGTCGTCGGGCATGGGTCGATCCCCCCGCAACACGGCTTGCTGTGCTTTCGTGGCTCAGGCGGTGCCGCGACCTCGCGCGTTCCTGCCCCTGACGCGGCGCAGGCTGCAACGTCCGGGCGGCCATGACAGTGAACGCATTCACCGCGCGGCAGCCTTTTCGATCGAGCCGGACACCCCGGTGGCGATGGCAACTGACGTTGACCGGCTTGCGCAGCCCGCGACCCTGCAGTTCCCGTCTGTCGAAAACGGCTCACACCATCGCCAGCCCTCGCGTGGGCTGATCGCTCTCCGCTTATTGGCGCTTCGCCGGGGCGCCCGGCAGCACGGCCGCCACGCCTTCTGGATTGATGTTGAAAGCCAGGAATGTCAAAGGCTCGGCTCCGGGGTTCCCCCATTGGTGCACAAGGCCGAATGGCTCATAGATCAGGGAACCCGGTCCTTTGGCCTCTGGCGCCTTGCCGTCGACCGTGTTGGCCCCGGTGCCGGAGACGATGTAGTACAGAGCCGCTCCCGACCGATGATGTGGCGGGTTGGAGGGCATCTGAGCCGGAAACGTGATCCGTGTCAGATTGAGATCATAACCGCCGGGCCTCAGGTCGGGGATCGGCGACGCTGTGCGATACAATTCTCGTGCGATGGCTGGCGCCGTCTCGGCAGGCCGCTCCAGGTCCGTAGCCGGGACAAGAAAGAAATGCAGGAAGGTCGACGGCCCTCCACTCCCTGCCTTCAGCGCCGCCGTCTTCCCGCCGGCGACGAACAATCCCTCTCCGGCACCTAGAGTTTTGGTCTGGCCATCGACCGAAACCTCAGTCGATCCCGAGATCTGGTAGAGGACGCCATTGGCCGCCAAGGCGCCGCTTTTCTCGCCCGGCGGAAGGGTGACGCCCACCGCCCTGAAATAAAGCGGCACGTCTGTCACGCTCGGCAGCTTGGCGGCGGCGATGACTGTTCGGGTAACCGCCGCTGGAGTCGGCGTGTTTTGTGCGTCTGCCGGGGCGACGACGATCACCGCGCCGAGCAGCAGTATTCCGGTTGTCCTGAACAGCACGATCGCCTCCCAGGTCAACAGATGATCGGAGCACCATACGCGCCTCCGGCACTTGTTGGAACGGCAGGCAGTTGCGAACGGAATTTGGTCAGACAGGCGGCAACAGGCGTGGTCGCAACGGCCCCATCCGCCTGATCTTCACCACGACACTCCTTCGCCACCCAGGCTGGTGCGGAGACGATTGAAGCGACCGGCCGATCGTCAGCCCTTGCGCCCGCACGCGGTCGTCACGCGTGCAAGGGCCGCATTTGCTCCTTTCGCGGGGATGATGAAGGTGTGCCCGGCCAACCGCACCGCGATACGCTCCTGCGCTCGCGCCATCGCTTCGGCGATGTGCGACGACGCCGGCGCGGCGATCACCATGGGATCGCGGTCAAGCCTTGACCCATCCAACACCCACGCTTCAGTCACCGGTGCCTGCTGATCGACCCGCCAGGTGATGATGGTCGACGCTTTCTCTCTGGCCGCGTGGCTGAGCAGGGCCCTTGTGGAAGGGTCGCGTGGCACGATCCGCTGCGTCATTTCACGCGTCTTGCAGCGCACGCCCATCGCGATCGTATCGGTGTCTACCCCGGCGAACTGAACAAACGCGTCATCGATCGCGTCCTTGTATTGCCACGCCACCCATTGGTCCCGCCATCCGTCCGCGTCCTGGCCTTCAGCGAGTGTGCGGGCAACGGCCGGCGCGGAGCAGAGTGCGAGGACAGCAGCAATGACCAGGCATAGTGCCTGCAATGCGGCCTGCGATTGTCGCGGAATCGGGCACATTTGCCGAACCTCCGGAACGTGAGAGCGCGGCAACGATGGCATGGTTGGTGTTAAGGCAAGGCTTGGCCACGATCCTTCAGCGCCCCATTCCCCGAGACGAAAAAGGCCGGGAGGCAGACGCCCCCCGGCCCTTGCAACGCCACCCTGCGCCGAAGCGTCAGGCCGCCTTGGCCATCCCGCGCAGCACATACTGCAGGATGCCACCGTGGCGGTAGTACGACACCTCGTCCAGCGTATCCACGCGGCACAGCACCGGCACCGTGTCGACCTTGCCGTTCGGGCGATGGATCACCAGTGACAGGTCCATCCGCGGGCTCAGCGCGTCCAGCCCGATCACGTCCAGAAGCTCTTCGCCGGTCAGGCCCAGGCTCTTGCGGTCCATGCCTTCCTTGAAGGTCAGCGGCAGCACGCCCATGCCCACCAGGTTGGAGCGGTGGATGCGCTCGAAGCTCTCGGCGATCACCGCGCGCGCCCCCAGCAGCATCGTCCCTTTCGCTGCCCAGTCGCGCGACGAGCCGGTGCCGTATTCCTTGCCGCCGATCACCACCAGCGGCACGCCCTCGGCCTTGTAGCGCATGGCCGCGTCATAGATCGGCATCTGCTGGCCGGAGGGCAGGTGCTTGGTGATCCCGCCTTCCACGCCCGGTACCATCTCGTTGCGGATGCGGATGTTGGCGAACGTGCCCCGCATCATCACCTCGTGGTTGCCGCGCCGCGCCCCGTAGCTGTTGAAATCCTTCTGCGGGATCTGCCGCTCGCTGAGGTACTCGCCCGCCGGCGAGTTCTTGCGGATGTTGCCGGCCGGGCTGATGTGGTCGGTGGTGATGCTGTCGCCCAGCACCGCCAGGATGCGCGCGCCCGTGATGTCGCTCACCGGCGCCGGCTCCATCGTGATCCCCTCGAAATACGGCGGGTTCTTCACGTAGGTGGAGCCGTCCGACCAGCTATAGGTGTCGCTGCCCGCGGCAACCTCGATCGCCTGCCACTGCTTCGGCCCCTTGAACACCTCGGCGTAGCGCTTCAGGAACTGCTCGCGCGACAGGCTTGCGCCCACCACCTCGGCGATCTCCTTGTTCGTGGGCCAGAGGTCCTTCAGATGCACCGGCTTGCCGTCCTTGGACGTGCCGATCACCGCGGTGGTGATGTCCTCGGTCATCTTGCCCAGCAGCGCATAGGCCACCACCAGCGGCGGGCTGGCCAGGTAGTTCGCCCGCACGTTCGGGTGCACCCGGCCCTCGAAGTTGCGGTTGCCCGACAGCACCGACACCGCCACCAGCCTGTTGTCCTCGATCGCGTCCGCGATCGCCTCGTCCAGCGGGCCGGAATTGCCGATGCAGGTGGTGCAGCCATAGCCCACCGTGTTGAACCCGATCGCATCCAGGTCCGCGCTCAGCCCGGCCTTGTCGAGGTATTCCGTCACCACCTGCGAGCCCGGCGCCAGCGAGGTCTTCACCCACGGCTTCGGCGTCAGCCCCAGGGCGCGCGCCTTGCGTGCCACCAGGCCCGCGGCCACCATCACGTTCGGGTTCGAGGTGTTGGTGCAGCTGGTGATCGCCGCGATCACCACGTCGCCATGGGTGATCTCGTAGTTCTTGCCGGCCACCGCGGCCTTCATGCCCACGTCGTTGGCGGGAACGCCCAGGCTCTTGGTCAGCTCGGCCTTGAACGCCGGTGCGGCGTCCTTCAGCAGCACCCGGTCCTGCGGCCGCTTCGGGCCGGCGAGGCTCGGCTGCACCGTGGACAGGTCCAGGTCCAGCGTGTCGGTGAACACCGGCTCGGGGGTGGAGGCATCGCTCCACAGCCCCTGCGCCTTGCAGTACGCCTCCACCAGCGCGATGCGCGCGGTGTCGCGGCCGGACAGGTGCAGGTAGTCCAGCGTCACCTTGTCCACCGGGAAGAAGCCGCAAGTCGCACCGTATTCCGGCGCCATGTTGGCGATGGTCGCGCGATCGGCCAGCGACAGCTCGGCCAGGCCGGGGCCGAAGAACTCCACGAACTTGCCCACCACGCCCTTCTTGCGCAGCATCTGGGTCACGGTCAGCACCAGGTCCGTGGCGGTCGTCCCCTCCGGCAGCCGGCCGCGCAGCCGGAAGCCGATGACGTCGGGGATCAGCATGGCGATCGGCTGGCCGAGCATGGCCGCCTCGGCCTCGATGCCGCCCACGCCCCAGCCCAGCACGCCCAGGCCGTTCACCATGGTGGTGTGGCTGTCGGTGCCATACAGCGTGTCCGGATAGGCATAGCTCTTGCCGTCCAGCTCGGCGGTCCACACCGCCTGCGCAAGGTATTCCAGGTTCACCTGGTGGCAGATGCCGGTGCCCGGCGGCACCACCTTGAAGCTGTCGAACGCGGTCTGGCCCCAGCGCAGGAAGGCATAGCGCTCGGCGTTGCGCTCGAACTCCACGCCCACGTTCTTCTGCTGCGAGTCGGCGGTGGCGAAATAATCCACCATCACCGAGTGGTCGATCACCAGATCGACGGGCACCAGCGGGTTCACCTTCGCCGGGCTGCCGCCCAGGCGCAGGATGCCGTCACGCATCGCCGCGAGGTCCACCACCGCGGGCACCCCGGTGAAATCCTGCATCAGGATGCGCGCCGGCTTGAACGGCACTTCCCTGGTCGAGGACGCCTTTTCCAGCCAGCCCGCGATCGCCTTCGCGTCGTCCACGGTGTAGGCCTTGCCGTCCTCGAAGCGCAGAACGTTCTCCAGCAGCACCTTCAGGCTGACGGGCAGGCGCGAGATGTCGCCAATCGTCCTGGCGGCCTCCGCGAGCGAAAAATATTCGTAGGAGCGGCCCTGCACGGAGAGCGTGCGGCGGGTCTTCAGGCTGTCCTGCCCGACTGACTTCATGAGAAGGTGCCTCTGCGTTGCGCCACGCGCGTCGCAACGGGGGGATTCCCCGCGGCGGGCGGGCGGTGTTTGTTACCGGCGGTCGGGCTTAAACCACACCAGGGCGAGTCCGTCCACACGGCAGCCGCAGGTAACTGGTGCGGCACGGTATTATGCCCAGGGTGAAGCCGCGGGCGATGGGGGTCTGGTGCTCGAGGCGGATGGGCTGGCGGCATTTCGGGGCGAGCGTCTGGTGCTCTCCGGCATAGGCTTCACCGTGGCGGCGGGCGGCGCGCTGTTGCTGGTCGGCCCGAACGGTTCCGGCAAGTCGACCCTGCTGCGCGTCCTCGCCGGCTTGGTCCGCGCCGAGGCCGGTCATATGCGCTGGCAGGGCGAGGACGCGCTGGCCGACCTCGTCGCCCATGCCGGCCGCGTCGCCTATCTCGGCCACCAGGACGCGGTGAAGCCCGGCCTGACCGCCGCCGAGAACCTGCGCTTCTGGGGCGCGCCGCCCGCCGTGGCGGCCGCATTGGAGGCAGTGGACCTCGCCCGCCTTGCCGACCTGCCGGCACGCATGCTGTCTGCCGGGCAGAAGCGCCGGCTCGCTTTGGCCCGCCTGGCGCTCACCCAAGCCCCGCTCTGGCTGCTGGACGAGCCGACCCTGGGCCTCGACACCGCCTCCGTAAGCCGCTTCGGCGCATTGCTGGCCGCCCACCGCGCCCGCGCCGGCGTGGTGGTCGCCGCCACCCACCTCCCCTTGCCGCTGCCGGATGCCGCGGAGCTGGCGCTGGCATGACCCGTTTCCTGTCGCTGCTGTCCCGCGAGCTGCGCCTGTCCATCCGCCACGGCAGCGATACGCTCGCCGCGCTGCTGTTCTTCCTGCTCGCCGCCGCCCTGTTCCCGCTGGCCATCGGCCCGGCGCCGGAAACCCTCGGCCGCCTGGCCCCCGGCATCATCTGGGTCTGCGCTTTGCTCGCCGCCCTGCTGCCGCTCGACCGCCTGTTCGGCGCCGAGCTGGAGGACGGCTCGCTCGACCAGCTTCTTCTCTGCGGCCTCCCGCCCGCCGCCGTCGCCTTGGCCAAGGCGGCCGGCCACTGGCTCACCACCGGCCTGCCGCTGTTGCTGGCCGCTGCCCCGCTCGCGATCATGCTGCGCATGCCCGAGGACGGTATCCCCGCCCTGCTCGCTGGCCTGCTGCCCGGCACGGCCATCCTGTCGCTGCTCGGCAGCGCCGGTGCCGCCATCGTGCTCGGCGCCCGCCGCGGCGGCGTGCTGCTGCCGCTGCTGGTCCTGCCGCTGGCTGCCCCGGTGCTGATCTTCGGCGTCGGCGCCGCCGATGCCGCCACTGGCGGCCTGAGCCCGCGCCCGCATCTGCTGCTGCTCGCCGCCCTGCTGGCCGCCGCCCTGCCGCTCTGCCCGCTGGCCGCCGGCGCCGCCTTGCGCCACGCCGCGGAGTAGGGGCCATGGGCAGCGACCGCACCATGCTGGGCATCGGGCTGGGCGTATTCGCGTATAGCCTGTTCGCACTCCACGACGCCTCGAACAAATGGCTGGTCGCCACCCTGCCGGTCTGGCAGGTGCTGTTCTTCCGCAGCGTCACCATCGTGATCGGCGCCGTCGCCGTCGGCCGCACCGCCCTGCTCAGCCGGGCGCTGGAGACGCAGCTGAAGGGCCCGCTGCTGTTCCGCGGCGTCATCACCCTGGCCGCCTGGCTGTGCTACTACACCGCGGCGCGCAGCATGCCGCTGGCGCAGCTGCTGACGCTGTATTTCAGCGCCCCCATCATGACCACGCTGCTCGCCATCCCCCTGCTCGGCGAGCGTGTCACGGCCGCACGCTGGATCTCGGTGATCCTTGGCTTTCTCGGTGTGCTGATCGCCAGCGACCCGTTCGGCGTGCGCGCCTCGCTCGCCACCGCCCTGGTGCTGATCGCCGCCGCCTTCTGGGGCTACGCCATCATCCTGATGCGCCAGATCGCCCGCCGCGAAAGCTCGCTGCTGCAGATGTTCTACCAGAACCTCTGCTTCCTGGTCGTCACCGGCACGCTGACGGCGTTCAGCTGGGTCCCCCCAACGACCGGCGAACTCGTCCTCCTGCTCGCCGTCGGCGTCCTCGGCGGCCTCGGCCAGTTCTCCTTGTTCGAAGGCGCCCGCTTCGCGCCCGCCTCGGTGATGGGCACAGTCGAGTACTCGTCGCTGCTGTGGGCGTTCGTGCTCGGCTACGTGATCTGGGGCGACATTCCATCGCTACCGGTCTTCGCCGGCGCGGCCACGATCCTGGCCGCCGGGATCTTCCTCGTGGTGATGGAACGCCGCGCCGTCCGCAGCTGATCAGCCGCCGGGGCCCTGCCCGCCCATCATCTTCCTGATGGCGCCCACGATCACCAACAGGATGCCGCCGCCGATCCCGCCGCCAACGACCTGTTGGACGATCGACCCGATGTCGAGGCCGCCGCCCCCGGCGGCGCCACCCACCAGCATCTGCAATACCTGGCCGCCGATCCCGCCGCCGACGATCCCGGCGATGCTGTTGCCGACCGTCCCGAGATCGTATTGTTTCATCATGTTGCCGGCGACATTGCCGCCAACCGCGCCTGCCACCAGTTCGATGATCCAGCCGATGACCGATCCGCTCATTCCCATCCCCTTCGTGACTTCGCCGAGCGCATCCCGCCGGAACGGCCCGGAACGGGATCAAGGCAAGTTCGAGAAGAAGCCGGTGAACGCCCCCAACCACCTCATGTCCACGGCCGCCGCGGCGCGCGTTTCGGCAGCGCGACGCTATCGGCTCCCACCGGGGATCACGACGAAAATCGGCGATCGGGCGATCGTTCTTGCCAAGAGTTGATGGCCCGTGCCCAGCCTGGCCCGGGCGCAATCGGGCCCGAACACGGCCCTTATTCCGGCCCCACCCGGAACAACCGCACCCCCGGCACTATTGCGCCCACCTCCACGCCGAAGCGCCGCAGCACTGCGATGTCCTCCTCGGCCGCCTGCGTGGCCACCACGTAGCGGGCGTCGGAGCCCAGCAACGCCGCGGGATCGCCCAGCCGTGCCTTCTGCCCGTGGAACGCCGTCCCCTGCAGGAACGCCGCATACAGCGCCGCCGTATTCCGCACCCCCAGCGCCGCCCACCCGCCCGCCGGCAGCTCCAGCCGCCGGAACGCGGCGTCCAGCGCCTCCGCCTGCACATACCCCGCGTTGCTGCGCCCCAGGAACGCGTGCACGGCCCCCGGCAGCACGCCGATCCCGAACGACAGCGCCACCAGCACCACGCCCACTGGCCGACCGCACCCCGCGCCCGCCGCGACTGCGCCGCCGGTCGCGAACGCCAGCCCGGTCAGCAGCGGCACCGCCGCGAGGTAGTAGCGCAGATCCCCCGCATATACCGGCAGATAGGGCAGGGCGGTCGCCACGATCATCGCCACCGCCACCCTCTCCGCCCGCCGCGTAGTCCGCCCGGCCAGTGCCGCCACGATCGCCCCGACCACGCCCAGGCACAGCGCATCGAACCCGCGCAACGCCGTCAGCACGAACAACGCATTGCGCAGCACGATCCGCACCTGGAACAGGAACAGCTGCGCCGACGCGAACGGCGACCAGTCCGCATAGGCATCCACCGTCGGGTCCTCCCACGTCGTCACCCGACCCGCTGCCACCCGGTAGAAGCTGTTCATGAACGGATGCTCGAAATCCGATCCCGGCCCCACCAGCGCATGGTTGATCCGTCCCGCGCTGGACAGCATCGGCACGCCGTAATGCACCGACACCGCCACCACCTGCGGCACCACCACCACCGCAAGCCCCGCCACCACCCAGCCGAACGCCCCGGCCAACGCCCGCGCCGGCCGCTCCCGCCGCCACGCCTCCAGCACGAACACCAACGCCAGGAACACCGCGGCCGCCGGCAACGCGATCGCCTTGGTCAGGAACGCCGCCCCCAGGCAGAGCCCCATCGCCACCTGCCACCGCCGCGCCGTCATCCAGTCCGCCCGCGCCGCGATCCAGGCCGCCAGCAGCATCCACCCGGCCATCAGCAGGTCCGGCGTGATCGTCGCCGTCGACCAGTTCACCGCCACCAGCAGCACCACCGCGCCGGCCACCGCACGCTCCATCCGCCGCGCCAGCGCCGCGCGCAGCCACAGCATCGCCGCCATGCCGAAGAACCAGCCGGACACCCCCATGGCGACCCGCGCCCCGAGGGTCGGCAGCGCCGTCCCCTCGAACAGCACGATCAGCCAGGGGAACATCGGCCCCCAATACGCATTCACCGCGCGCGTGAAATCGCCTGCCCGCCAATAGTGCGCGATGCGGATATACGCGACGCCATCGGGGTTCATGTTCTCCATCGCCCGCGCCCCGGCCACCGCCAGCGCCACGGCCAACACCACGCCGAACGCCACCGTCTCGGCCAGCGCCCTGCGCCCGCCGGCATGCCGTTCCCCAAGCATCGTTTTCGCCTATCCTTCCCCCAACCGGCCCGACGCTATCGCATCGGGGGATATCGGGACATATCGGGCTCGCGCCGTGAAGGACAGGCTGTTGCGTCACAGGATCGACTGGATCGTCTTCGCCGTCATCCTGGCCACCGGCATCGTCCTGCGCCTGCATGACGCGATGACCCGCCCGCTGCATTTCGACGAAGGCGCCACCGCCTATTTCGCCGGCCTTCCCTGGGCCGACCTGTGGGGGCCGCCCGCCCGGCTGGAACCCAACCCGCCGCTGTTCTACGCCATCGCCCATCTCGTCCGCGCCACCGGCGCCCCACTTGAGGCCCTGCGCCTGCCCGCGGTCCTGTTCGGCGTGCTCTGCATCCCCGCCGCCTACGCCGTGGCCCGCCAGCTCGGCGGCCACGTTGCCGGCCTCATCGCCGCCGCGCTGGTCGCCACTTCGGCCGAGCATGTGCTGCTGAGCCAGCTCGCCCGCGCCTACACCCTGCTTGCCCTGGCGGCCCTGACCGCCACCGCCTGCCTCGTCCACATCCTGCAGGCCCGGGCCGATCCGCGCCGCCGCGCCGTCCCGGCCACGCGCATCGCCTGGGCCGGCTACATCCTCGCCTCGCTGGTGGCGCTCTACGCCCACAACACCGCCGTCCTGCTGTTATTCGTGCTCAACCTGGTCGCGGCTGCGATCTGGGCCACGACGTTGCGCCGCGACCGCGGCTTCGCCCGCGCCTGGATCGCCGCCAACCTCGCGATCGTCGCCCTCTACGCCCCCTGGCTGCCGATCGTCGTCAACCAGTCCGTCAACGACCTCGCGGGCTTCTGGATTCCCACGCCGACGCTGCTGGCGATGCGCTACGAGGCGATGAACACCTACGGCCAGCGCTACCTCCACCGGGGCCAGCCCGCCATCGACGCCGCCTTTCTTCTTCTCGCCGCTCTCGGCGTGCTGCATCACCGCAAGAACCGCGTCGTCCCCGCTCTCGCCATCCTGGTCCTCGCCGGCGTCCCGGCATTGACCTGGCTGGTCAGCCAATGGCGGCCGATCACGAACGGAAAGACTCTGTTCTGGCTGCTGCCGCTGTTCATGGTGCTTGTCGCCCTCGGCTGCACCTGGTTCCGCCGCCTCGCCCCCGTGGTCGCGTTGCCCCTGGTCCTCGCCCAGCTCGTCGCCACCACCCAGGTCTTCCACGCCCCCTTGCGTGAGGACTGGCGCGCCACCGCCGCCGTGCTGCAAGCCAATCTCCGCCCCGGCGACACGCTCTATCTGGATCCCGCCGCCGCCACCGTCCTGCTCGACTACTACGGCTGGCGCCGCGCCGGCGTCACGCTGCTCGGCGACACCGGCGGCGAACGCTGGTTCCGCCATTTCCCCGGCCGGCTGATCGACCCCGGCGCCCTGCCCACGAACACCAGGCTGTGGCTGCTAACCCGCGGCCCCGCCACCGACAACCGTGCCTTGCGTGAGCGCATGCGCACCGATTTCACCCAGGAATTCGGTCCGAACATCCGGCTGTCATTGCTGGTGCCGAAGTAGACCCTCGCCTTCTCCCGCGGCCCGAATCCCCTTCAATCCGGTTGCGGAGTTGTCAAAAACCGCCCTGGTGGCCCGGTGTATCGTTCCTGCCGCCGGGCCGGCTTCGCCGCCCGGAGAGCAGCCGCTCCGGCGAAGCCACGCGCCGCTGCCGCACCAGACGGGACTTCGGCGCGATGCACCAACCGACCCGGCTCGCCCTGCTTGCCATCGGCGTCACGCTCCCGGCCCTGGCCGCCCTGGCGCAGGACACGCCGCCGGCCACCGAGCCCGGGGTGGTCAACCTGCCGCAGATCGACGTCGTCGGCACCACGCCCCTGCTCGGCTCCGGCGTCGCCCGCGACCAGGTGCCGGCCGAGACCCATGTCCTGACCGGCCGCGACATCGTGCGCACCGGCATTCCCCAGGCCGTCAAATCGCTGGAGGACAATATCCCCGGCGTCAACCTCAATGCCGCCGCCGGCAATCCCTACCAGCCGAACCTGCTCTATCACGGCTTCGAGGCCTCCCCCCTGCAAGGCACGCCGCAGGGCATCGCCGTCTATGTCAACGGCGTCCGCTTCAACCAGGCGTTCGGCGACACCGTGAACTGGGACCTGATCCCGGACGTCGCCATCGACACCATGAACCTCGTCGGCTCGAACCCGGTCTTCGGCCTGAACGCGCTGGGCGGCGCGTTGTCCGTGCAGCTCAAGAACGGCTTCACGTACCAGGGCGCCGAATTCCGCATGTTCGGCGGCTCGTTCGGCCAACTCGGCACCACCCTGCAATACGGCAGAGGCAACGGCCACAACGCGGCCTACATCGCCGCCAGCGTCCAGCACCAGGGCGGCTGGCGCGACCTGCAATCCTCGGACCTTTATCAGGTATATGGCGACATCGGCTGGCGCAGCGACCGCGCAGAGGTCCACCTCAACGTCGAGGGCGCGAACACCGCGCTCAAAGGCCCCGGAACCGCCCCGGTCGAACTGCTGAACGCCGACCGCGCCGCCCAGTTCACTGCACCGAACGCCATCCACAACACGTACGCCCTGGTCAGCCTGTCCGGGACTCTCGCTGTGAGCGACACCACCTTGCTGCAAGGCATCGTCTACTACGATTCCTTCCTGCAACGGGTCATGAACGGCAATGTGACGGACTTCACCCCCTGCAACGACGGCAGCGGCAACCTGTGCGATTCGTCCGGCGCCGTCGCCACCAGCCGCGCCGGCACCCCGATCCCCGCCTTCCTCAACGGCGGCCCCTATTCGCAACTGGACAGCCAGACGACCAACACCAACGGTTACGGCGCGTCGCTCCAGGCCACCAACCGGAACGAGCTGTTCGGCCAGGCGAACCAGTTCGTCGCCGGGCTGAGCTTCGATGGTTCCCACACCACGTTCGACGGCAACACGCAGATTGGCGGGCTCGACCTGGACAGCCGGGCCTTCATCGGCCCAGGCATCGTGGTCGACCAGCCCGGCGGACCGATCACGCCGGTGCGCACCAACGTCACCACGGCCTATTACGGCGCCTTCTTCACCGACACGTTCTCGATCACGCCCAGGCTCGCGCTCAACGTCGCCGGCCGCTTCAACGCCGCGCAGGTCGATCTCAGCGACCAGAACGGCACCGCGCTGACCGGCAACCATAGCTACAACCGGTTCAACCCGTCGGCGGGCCTCACGTGGAAGGCGCTGCCCTGGCTCACGCTCTACGCCAGCTACGCCGAGGCGAACCGCGCGCCGACCCCGGCCGAGCTGTCCTGCGCCAGCGCCGCCTCTCCCTGCAGCCTCGCGAATTTCTTCGTCGGCGACCCCAGCCTCAAGCAGGTGGTCGCGCACACCGTCGAAGCCGGCCTGCGCGGCAGCCTCGCGCCGGTGGAGGATGCAAACCTCAACTGGTATCTCGGCTATTTCCACACGTCGCTGAGCGACGACATCCTGTTCGTCAACAGCCCCATCCAGGGCCGCGCCTTCTTCACCAATGTCGGCACGACGGTGCGGCAAGGCATCGACGTCGGCGCCCGGCTGACCACCCCGCGGCTGCAGGCCTGGGCCAATTTCGCCTGGGTCGACGCCACCTTCCAGAGCCCGTTCGTCGAGTCGAGCCAGAACAACCCGGCCGCCGATGCCAGCGGCAACATCTTCGTCCGCCCCGGCAACCGACTGCCGGGCATCCCGCCCTACCAGGTCAAGCTCGGCGTCAACTACAGGGTCACCGACGCCTGGACCATAGGGGCGACCGCCATCGGCGCCAGCGGGCAATTCCTGTTCGGCGACGAGGCCAACCTCACCCGGAAGCTGCCGGCGTATGTCGTCCTCAACCTCAACACCAGCTACAGCCTGACCCGCAACATCCAGGTCTTCGCTACCGCGCAGAACATCACCAGCGCCAAATACGACACCTACGGCACGTTCTCGCCGACCTCCTCGGTTCCCATCGTGCAGGTGCCCGGTGCCACCAATCCGCGCAGCTACAGCCCGGCCGCACCGGTGGGCATCTTCGCCGGCGTGCGCGTCACCTTGTAGCCGGCTCTCGCGGGTGCGTAACTTGCGCAAGGCCCCCGATCACGATCAAAGTTCGCCTCGTCCCCCTTGCCTCCACGCGTGAAGGAGTCCGGCCGTGTACGAGCTTTTCATCGGCAACAAGAACTATTCGTCGTGGTCGCTGCGCCCATGGGTTCTCATGCACGAACGCGCCATCCGGTTCGACGAGCGCCTGGTTCCGTTCACGCGGGGATCGAACTTCGATGCGTTCCGGCACTTCTCGCCGAGCGGAAAGGTTCCGTGCCTGACCGACGCTGCCACCATCGTGTGGGACTCGCTCGCCATCGCCGAATACCTCGCCGAGCGGCACGACGGCGTGTGGCCCGCGGATCGCGAGGCTCGTGCCTGGGCCCGCTGCGCCGCGGCCGAGATGCATTCCGGCTTCGGCGTGTTGCGCGAACGCTGCACGATGAACTGCGGTGTCCGGATCCGGATCGACCACATGCCCGTGGAACTGGAACGAGACATCATTCGGATCGGCGAGCTCTGGAACGAGGGCCTCGCCCGCTTCGGCGGCCCCTTTCTCGCGGGCGCGGCCTTCACCGCGGTGGACGCGTTCTTCGCGCCGGTCGCATTCCGCGCCATGACCTACGATCTTCCCCTGGACGACACCGCCGCGGTCTACGCGGCACGACTGCGCGCGCTGCCGTCGATGCGGAAATGGTACGCCGACGCGCTTCTGGAGTCTTGGCGAGAGCCCGGCCACGAGGCCGAAGCCAGGGCGGCCGGCACATGGTTGGAGGACCACCGGGTCAAGCCCAGCGGCGCTCGTGCCGGATGACACCTGGATCGCGACCAACCGCGGACGGGTGCGGCGGTACGACCGAGTGTGCTGAGCGGGTAATCACCTGACAGTGGGCCGCACCGGCGGCGCGCCGACCGTCAAGAGTCTGGGCGCGTCGCCGGCGTGGCCAGCCCAACGAAGCGCTCGACTCAGACGCTCCGCCAACCGTCCGCCTCCCGCGATTGATTTTGCCTGACCAGCATCGATCGAGCCGATAGCGGATTGCGCAAGCCGAGCCATTGGGGCGAAGTGACCAAACAATGAGGCAGCCGAATACGTCCCCGGCTACTCCCGGCGAATGGCCACAGCCGAACCCAGCCCCGCAGCGTCCCGCTCCGCGTCGTGCAGCACGCGCACGAGCACCGGCTCGTGCCGTCCCCGCAGCCGCGCGGCGATTTGCGGCAGGCCCTCTCCTGAAACGCCAGCATTGCGGAACACGTCGTCCGAAACGATCGCCTCGCACCCGATCTCCTTCGTCAATTCCTCCAGCCGTGCGGCCACGTTCAGCGGGTCGCCGATGGCAGTGAACGTCACGTGGTCGCGAAAGCCGATCTCGCCCATCACCGTGCGGCCGCAATGCAGCCCGATGCCGAAGCGGATGGGCTTGCGCAACTCCTGCTCCAGCGCCGCACTCAACTGCCCGATATTCGCCGCCACCAGCGGCAGGGCCGCGAGCGCCTGGCGACACGCCGTGGCCGGGTCGGTGCCGAGGCCGAAGATCGCCAACAACCCGTCACCCAGGAACTGGTTCGGCAGACCCCCCGCCTGCACCACGGCCGCCGAGACCGCGCTCAAGAAGCGATTGACCACGAAAATCGCATCGAAGGGCAAGCGCCCCGCCGCCAGGCCGGTGGAATCACGCATGTCCACGAACATGAAGGCGGCGAAACGCTCTTCCGCGATGGCGCGAAGCTGGCGCCGCTGCACGAAGGCGTTCGACGCCGCCGGCGGCACCAGCGGCCAGACGGATATGTCGTGCGTCGGCCGCAACTGGCAGGCCAGCCGTATCGAGTGCCAATCGGCGCCCATCCGCGCCAGCACGCGCCGCTCGATCTCGGCCGGTGCCGGCGCCGGCGCATCGCCGAGCACGCGCACCCGGCACAACGTGCATCGTGCACGCCCGCCGCATGCGCTCGCATGCGGTATGCCCGCCATCCGGCTCACCTCCAGCACCGAAAAGCCAAGCGGGGCGTATACCTCTCGCCCATCCGGATAGCGTACGCAGAAGCGCCCGGCCCAGCGCTCCCGCATTGTGCGCACCAGTCGGGCGAGCAGCACCAGCAGCAGCGCACCGCCGTCGAAGACCAGGAACCCGTCGCGCAGCTCCGTCAGCCAGAGATTCTGTGCGTCCGTTCCGGTAAACGCCGGCTGGATCGCGCCTGCACGCCAGGCCGGATCGCGCGCCAGCGCCATCACGTCCCGCCCCCCCTGCACATAACCGAGCAACGCCAGTACCGGCAGCAACACCGCCGCACTCAACAGCACGCTGCGCCAGGCGGAGAACCACGGCTTCAACCGCAACCAGAAATAGATGCCATAGCATCCGTGCAACCACGCCACGGTCAGCAACACCAGTTGCAGCCATCCGAAGAACGGCGACGCCAGCCAGAGCGAATACAGAAGCTGCGCATAGCCCTTGTCGAGACCGAATGCCGCGAAGGAGATGCGCGTGTTCGCAAGATGGGTCGCGAGCAGCGGCGGGATGCACAGCCCGAGCACGAGTTGCGCCAGCTCGCTCGCCGTCCAGTGCAACGACCGCCGCTCGTAAAGCGCCCACAGCCCCAGGAAGAAATGCGTCGCCAGCGCCCCGTACAGCGCGGTCGTGCCAAGCCAGCCCTGCCAGATGAATTTCTGCACCAGCAGGCCGCGCTCCAGCCATCCGAGCGAGGCGTTGCCCAGCGAATGGTTCAGCAGATGCGTGCCGACATAGGTGAACAGCACCAGCCCGCTCGCCAGCCGCACCGGACGTATGCCAGCCGGCCGCAACCTTCGAAGACTGGGGAGACGTGCCAGCAGCGTCGCCATTGCGCATCCGCTACAGGAATGTCGCGGCGATATCGACCGTCGATGCCCGGCCGAGCTGGTCGTAGTTCGCGCCCAGCCACGCATCCGCCGCCGCGCGGCCGGCGTCGCACAGTTGCACGAGAAACGGCCAGCGCGCATTGCGCTTGCTGGCCGCACCGAGCTTGCCGACGACATCGTCCGCGAAGATGCTGTGCATCCGGATGCGCGGCAGCAACCCTTCACGAATCTCACCGTCATCGATCAGCTTGCTGACGAAGGTGATGGCCCGCATCTCGCGCATCAGCGACGAATTGAACGAGATCTCGTTCATCCGGTCGATGATCTCCGGCGCCGATCGCGGAACCTCCGGCCGCACCAGCGGATTGATGTGGACGATCAGCACGTCCCTGCTCCTGCATTCGTAGATCAGCGGAAAGATCGCGGGATTACCCATATAGCCGCCATCCCAGTACGCCTCCCCGTCAACCTCCACAGCCTGGGAGAGGACCGGAATGCAGGCGGAGGCCAGCACCGCATCAACGGTGATCTCCCGATTGCCGAAAATCTTCAACTTGCCGGTGCGCACATTCGTGGCACACAGGAACAGCCGGGTCGCGCCGGCATCCTCGCGCAGGCGATCGAAGGCGATGCTCTCGTTCAGCACCGCCCGCAGCGGGTTCCAGTTCCATGGATTGAACTCGTAGGGCGACATCACCCGTGTCAGGAAATCGAACATGACGAGGGCGGGGGACAATCCAGGCGCGCCATCGCCCAGCCACCAATCGAGGAACGACGCCTGAAACGGCCCGAACGAAGCGACCTCGCTGACCCGCCGCCAGAATGTGCCGAGGGCCGCGCGCGCCCCCTCGCGCCCGCCGACCGCCAGGCCGTGCGCGAACACGGCCGCATTCATCGCCCCCGCGCTCGTGGCCGAGATTCCCTCGACGGCAATGCGATCGTCCTGAAGCAGCCGGTCGAGCACGCCCCAGGTGAAGGCGCCATGCGCGCCGCCGCCTTGCAAGGCGAGATTGATCGTCTTGCCGCCAGTCTTTCCGCCGTGGTCCGAACGATTCCGCGAATGGCGTGTCCGTCTGGTGTTGGCCATTGTTCCTGCTCCCGGAGACTCCGCGCGATCCTTTCACGACACCGGCCGCTGTCCCCATCCGGTTTCACACTTGTCAACAGTCCCACAAGCGGCGCGGTGTATGGTCCGCTGCGCCAATGCGGCTGGTCCATGCGCGGCAGCCGGAGGGGTGTTGTGACGGCGCGTGAAGCCACCGCGCATGCGGGAGGGAATCATGACGCAGGAACCGGAAGGCGGCCGTGAAAATCTGTCCCTGTCACGGCGGCGGCTGATGCGCGCGGGCGGCGGCCTGGTCGGCGCGGCAGCATTGGCGCCAATCGCCGCCTTGGCCCAGGGCAACGCCCAACTCGGCACGCCGCCGAGCGTGATCACCAGCCCGCCGCGAAGCTGGCGGGCGGACACGCCGAACACCTACCCCGATCCCGACATCATCGTCGTCGATCCGGCCTTCAACCAGTACCTGCTCGGCATCACCGCCATTCATCGCCTCTGGACCGGCTCGAAATGGGCCGAGGGCCCGGCCTGGTCCAACATGGGCCGCTATTTGCTGTTCAGCGATGTGCAGGCGGACACCCAGTACCGCTACATCTGGGACAATGGCCGCGTCACCGTGTTCCGCCGCCCGTCCTACAACAGCAACGGCAACGCCTTCGACTTCCAGGGCCGTCAGCTCTCCACGCAGGATTTCTTCCGCCGCGTGGTCCGCTGGGAACATGACGGCACCATGACTGTCATCGCCGACTCCTACCAGGGCAAGCCTCTGAACTCTCCCAACGACCTCGTCGCGCACCCCGACGGCAGCATCTGGTTCACCGATCCCCCGTACGGCGACACCCTCTCGGAAGGCCACCCCGATGCGGCGGGTGGCCCCACCAATCCGGCCGGCCTGTTCAACCCGTCCACGGGCGCCGAGAACGCCACCGCCATCGGCGGCCAGAAGCGCGAACTGCCCACCAATGTCTACCGCTGGGACCCGCAAGGCCGTCTCGACGCCGTCATCTCCGGCGACGACTTGCCCGACCCCAACGGCATCTGCTTCTCGCCGGACTACAAGACCCTCTACGTCATCAGCACCGGCAAGGGCCCGGGCGACACCGGCGCCGGCGGCAAGGGCGACATCTACGCCTTCGATGTGCAGGGCATGAGAGTCAGCAACAAGCGCCTGTTCACCGACATGGTGGTGGACGGCGTGCAGTGCGGCCCCGACGGCATGCGCGCCGACGTCACCGGCGCGCTGTGGTGCAGCTCCAACGCGCCGCTCGGTTATTCCGGCGTGCTCGTGTTCAGCCCCCAGGGCAAGCTGCTCGGCCGCATCCGCCTGCCGGAAGTCGCCGCCAACGTCGCCTTCGGCGGCCCCAAGCGCAACCACCTGTTCATCTGTGGCAGCCAGTCGCTGTATGTGCTGCAAGTCCAGACGCAAGGCGCGGCCCCAGGATGATCGCGTTCGGCTGACGGCCAGGGTGGGGCGGACGGGCAGCGGCGCTTTCACCCGGCCGCCACCGCTCCCGCCAGCTCCTGCACCAGAACGCGCTGGTTCTCGGCGTAGTCCACCGGCACGGTCACCAGATGCAGGCCGCCGGCGCCGAACGCGGCCTCCAGGGTCGGCACCAGCGCATCGGCATTCTCGATCCGCCAGCCTTTGGCGCCATAGGCTTCGGCGTATTTCACGAAGTCCGGATTGCCGAAGTCCAGCCCCCAATCGGCGAATCCGTCCACCTCCTGCTTCCAGCGGATCATGCCATAGGCGTTGTCCTGCAGGATCAGCACCACCAGGTCGAGCCCTAGGCGCGCGGCCGTCTCCATCTCCTGGCTGTTCATCATGAACCCACCGTCGCCGCACACCGCCAGCACGCGCCGGCCGGGATACAGCATGGCCGCCATCATCGCCGACGGCAGCCCCGCCCCCATCGTTGCCAGCGCGTTGTCCAGCAGCAGCGTGTTCGCAACCCGTGTGCGGTAATTGCGGGCGAACCAGATCTTGTACATGCCGTTGTCGAGCGCCACGATGCCGTCCTCCGGCATCGCCTGGCGCACGTCGTGCACGATGCGCTGCGGCGTCAACGGGAAGCGGGCCTCGGTGGCGCGGTCCAGGATGCGGTTCAGGATTTCCACCCGCAACGGCAACAGCGCCGAGGCATTCGCGAGCCGTCCCTCCAGCCGGTCGGCCAGCAGCGCCAGGCTCGGCCCCACGTCGCCGACCAGTTCGGCATGTGGGAAATAGACCTCCTCCACATTGGCCGGGATGTAGCCGACATGGATCACTTTCGGGCCGCGCGGCCCCATCAGGAACGGCGGCTTTTCCACGGTGTCGTGCCCGATCGACAGGATCAGGTCGGCGCGGTCGATGGCGCGATGCACGTAGTCCCGCTCGGACAGGGCGGCGGTGCCCATGTAGAGGTCGGACCCGCCGGTAACGGAGCCCTTGCCCATCTGCGTGTTGAAGAATGGCAGCCGCGTGCGGCGGATGAAATCCGACAGCGCCCCGGCCAGCCGCGGCCGGCTTGCCGCGGCCCCCAGCATCACCAAGGGCCGCTCGGCCGCCAGGATCATCTCGGCCGCCCGGTCCAGCGCGGCGGCGGGCGCCACCGGAAGCTCGATCGGGTGCGGCGGCACCAGCGGCACCGGCGGCGCCTGCTCGCGGGCGATGTCCTCGGGCAGTTCGAGATGCACCGGCCCCGGCCGCTCCTCGGCGGCCACCCGGAACGCCTCGCGCACCAGCGTCGGGATCGTCGCGGGGCTCACGATCTGGCGCGCGGACTTGGTCAGCGGCTTCATCGTCGCGACCACGTCCACGATCTGGAACCGCGCCTGCCGGCCGGACCTGATGGGCTTCTGCCCGGTGATCATCACCATCGGCATCGCCCCGAGATGCGCATAGGCCGCGCCGGTCACGAGGTTGAGCGCGCCCGGCCCCAGCGTGCTGAGGCACACCCCGGGCGTGCCGGTCAGGCGGCCGAACGTGGCCGCCATGAACGCCGCCGCCTGCTCATGGCGCGTCAGCACCAGCCTGATGCGCGATCCCCGCAGCGACTCCACGACATCCAGGTTCTCCTCGCCGGGAATTCCGAAGATGCGCTCCACGCCTTCGTTCTCCAGCGCGGCCACCAGCAGATCCGAACCCTTTGTCATCGATGCCGCCTTCCTGTGCGTTGGCGAGAGCCACGCAATCCAGCACGGTCCGATCACGAAATTCCGCCCGTCTGCTGCGCCGCTCCGGCAGGTTATCATGACGTAATCTGCTCAATGCGGCCACGAAGGAGCGATGCGACATGGCGGGTGCGACCGTGGATGACGCCGGCGAGCGTCTCTATCTGGATGATCTTCACGTCGGGCAGCGTTTCGCGAGCGGCACGCATGTAATCGACGAAGCGCAGATCAAGGCCTTCGCCGCGGCGTTCGATCCGCAGCCGTTCCATCTCGACGACGCGGCGGCGCGGGCCACGCTGTTCGGCGGGCTGGCCGCGAGCGGCTGGCACACGGCGTCGCTCACCATGCGGCTTCAGGTCCAGGGCGGGCTGCCGATCGCTGGCGGCATTGTCGGCGCGGGGGGAGAGATAACCTGGCCGAAACCCACCCGCCCCGGCGACATCCTGTGCGTCGAGAGCGAAATCCTGGAGATCACACCGTCGCGATCACGCCCCGACCGGGGCATGGTCACCGTGCGCAGCGAAACCCACAACCAGCGCGACGAGGTCGTGCAGGTGCTGACGGCGCGGCTGGTAGTGCCGCGCCGCCCGCCGAACGAGAACCGGGAAAGCCCCTGACGGCCGGACGATCAGGCGAGCGCGCCGCCCGACAGATCCGCCACTTTCCGCTGCAGGCTGGCGACCAGGGCGGTGCCGCCGCCGCGGGTGAGCTCGCTGCGGAAGTCGGAGCGCTGGACGGCCACGCGGCTGATCGCCCCGTCGGCAAGCACGTCCACCGCCCGCCATCCGCCGCCCGTCTGGCGCATCACATAGCCCAGCACCGTGACCGACCCGGAGTTCGAGACAATCCGCGTGGTGACGACCTGATCGCCATTGCCGACCGCCCGGGTCTCCGGCGCGATCTGGAACGTCTCGCCGGCGTAGCTGTCGAAATTCGCGACATAATTGGCGATCGTGTAGCGGCGGAACGCGGTCCGAAGCTGGTCCTGCTGGTCGGCCGGCAGGGTTGCCCAGCGCGGTCCGACCGAGGTTCGCAGCACGGCATCGAGGTCGAAAACCTGGTCGACGCTCGCGGCCACCATCTCGAAGCGCTGGCCGAAGGGCGCGGGCCGCCCGGCCTTCATGGCGGCGACGAGTGCCGCGTTCAGCCGCTCGACCGGAGCCGCCGGGCCGGCGCCCGGCTGCGCGTGCGCAACGCGGGCGAGCCCGCCGGCGGCCATCGCGGTGGCGACGGCAAGACGCAACAGGGTTCGGCGCTCGATCGGGTTCACGGACATGGATGCACCTCCAGATCTGCTCTACGCTTGTGCGTGCGCGGGCACGCGATGCGAATGTGATTGAACCGGCCGGCGCCCGCTGTGAAACCGATCACAGGGCGGGAAGATTGACCGAGGCCGCGCCGCCTTGCCGGGAGTGACTTGTACGGGGACATAGCCAAACGGCGGCGAAAACGCATCCCCCTGTTCGCTGATATCGGTTATGCCCGCAGCAATGGACCAGGCCGGGCGGCGCGCAGGGAGAACGCCAAAGGCAGCCAGGGGCGGTCGGGCCAGCGGAACAGGCCGTCCGCGCCTTTGGCCAGGCAGGTGAACATGCGCCATGGCACGACGGCGTGCTCGTGCAGGAACTCCAGCGCCAGCCCCGCGCGCAGCAGCCCGGTCACCACCTCGCCCAGCGGATGCATGAACTGGTGCTGGCGGGTGTTGCGCAGGCTGACATGCGGGTTCGCGTAGTCGCAGCCCTGGTCCAGGATCAGCGCCTCGCCGAGGAAGTAGGGCACGTAGAAGCCCGGGCGCCCGTCGCCGCACGGCGTCTCGTCGTCCAGCACCAGCGCGGCCGGATGTCCTTCGGCCAGATACAGCGCGCCGCCGGGCTTCACGAACCAGGCGACGACCTGCGCCCAGCGCGCCACATCCGGCAGCCAGCACAGCGCGCCCCAGGTCACGAACACCAGATCGAAGCCCTGCGGCTCAGGAATGGCAGCCGGCGCGTCGTAGACGTTTGCCTCCACGAACCGCGCCCGTCCGGCGAGCCCCAGTTCCGCCGCCAGCTCCCGCGCGACGGCGATGGCGCGCGGCGAGAAGTCGAGCCCCACCACCTCGGCCCCGCGCTGCGCCAGCGTCAATGTGTCGGCACCGAAATGGCATTGCAGATGCAGCACCCGCTTGCCCGCGACCGGACCGAGTTCGCCCTCCTCGATCGGGTGCAGCCGGCCGCGCCCGGCGCGCAGCGCGGTCAGGTCGTAGGCGCGCGGGTCCAGATGCGCGTCAACGCGCTCGTCCCAGTTCGCCCGGTTCGCCTGCAGCCAGTCGGGTTCGTTCATCGGACATCTCCGGATCAGCCCTGTCCCCTGCGCCGCCATATACACGCTGCGCGCGGAATCGGGCAGGCGCCTGGGGCACGCGCGGCGCCGGGCTGGCGGCATCCGGCCTCATCCGCCGAACAGCCGCTTCCAGAAACGCCCAGGTCCCGGCTTCGGCTCCCGCCTGCCATGCGCCACGTGCGGCATGCGCGCCGGGGGGCGGAGGGCGCTGCTGATCAAGTGCCGTCCGGTGTCGCCGGCGGCAATCAGGGTGCGCTGGAAGCCGACGATGCGGGCTGAGTTCTCGTCCGGTGCGGCCGCTTCCAACCCCGCCGCGCGCGCGTCGGCCGCAACGAGGTCGTCGGCGCGGCGCAGCACATCGACCAGCCGGAGCGCGCTTTCGAGGCTGGCAGGTTCGCCCCAGCACGCGGCGGCGTCAGCGCGGAAGCTGCGCGCGGCCGCGTCGTCGCCGGCATCGTCGGCGGCCCAGGCGGCTTGCAGCAGCGCCTCGGCCCGCTGTGCCGGCGGGCACAGCATCGCCCAGCGCAGGAACGCCAGCGCCGCGGCCGGCGTGGCCCGCACTGCCTGATATGCATCCGACCGCACGATCGCCGCCGCTTCCACCGGCAACGCCGCGAGATCGGGCGCGGCGGCGCCGCAGCCGCGGCAGGTGGCGATCCAGCGGCCGAGCGTGGACCGCGTCGGCTCGCCCGGGCGCAAATCGAGGTCGGGCGCCAGTTCCGGCGGCGGCGCGCGGAACGGCGGGCGGGCCGGCGTGCCGCAGACGGCGCAGACGCGCGGCGAGGGCGGTTCGGTCATGACGCCTTGCTATCCCGCCGTGCCTCGAACCGATAGGGGCTGGCGCTGGTGGTGAGCGGATCGAGCGCCAGCCGGTGCTCCAGCGGCGGGAACGCGCGGCTGCGGCAGTCCGGGCGGTCGCACAGCCGGCAGGACAGGCCGATGCCCACCACCGCACGCTCCAGGTCCAGTCCGTCGGCGTAGACGAGATCGCCGGCATGGGCGACGTCGCAGCCCATGGCGATGACATGCACCGGCGGCGGCTCGCCCCAATGTGCGGCCGGGGCGATCACGGCGCGGGCGAAGCACAGGAAGGTGGCGCCGTCCGGCAGTTGCGCCACCTGCACCCGCACGCTGCCGGGCGTGGCCAGCGCGCCATGCACCACCCAGCGCGGGCAGGAACCGCCGAAGCGCGCGAACGGGAAGCCGGCGGCGGAGAAGCGCTTGGAGACGTTGCCGGCGGGATCGACGCGCAGGAAGAAGAACGGCACCCCCCGCGCGCCCGGCCGCTGCAATGAGGACAAACGCTGGCAGGCCTGCTCGAAACTGACGCCGAAACGGGCGGCCAGCGCGTCCACGTCGTGGCGCAGCTCGTGCGCCGCGGCCAGGAACGGCGCGTACGGCATCAGCAGCGCGGCGGCCACATAGTTCAGCAGGCCGACGCGGATCAGCGCCGCGGCCTCGGGCGAGGAGGGGGGCGTGATTTCGACCACGTGCTCCACGGCGTCGCGCGCCTCCAGCAATGCCAACTGGAAGGCCATGTGGAAGCCGCGGCTTTCACGCGGCAGCATTTCCGACAGCGCCAGGCTGCGGGTTGCCGGATCGAACCGGCGCAATGCGTGGTCAAGCGGGCCCACGGTGACGCTGAGCCCGTGGCGGCCGCGCAGGCGTTCGGCGATGGCGTGGTTCGTCTCCGCCGGACGCACGCCGAGTTCCGCCGTCAGCGCCTCGGCCGCGGCTTCCAGGGCGGGGAAATGGTTGGCGTGCTCGTTGAAGAAATCGCGCACCTCCTCGGTCGGCACCTGGATGCGCCGGCCGGAGGGCAGGGCGATGCCGCCGGCATCCTCGTGCGCCACCCGCCAGGCGCGGTACAGCGCCAGCACGGCGCGTGCGGCGGCGGGACTGGCGGAGGCAAGCTGGGCCACCTCGGCTTCCGGCACCGCGTCGGCGCCCAGCAGCGGCTCCGCAAAGATCTCGCGCAACTGCGCCTCCAGCTGGCGTTCCGCGGTGCCCGACAGGGCGGAGAAATCCACCCGCAGGGTCTCCGCCAGCTTGATCAGCAGCGAAGCGGTGACGCCCCGCTGGTCGTGCTCGATCAGGTTCAGGTAGCTGGCGGAGATGCCGAGCCGCGCGGCCAGCGCCTGCTGCGTCATCTGCTGTTCCTGCCGCAGCCGGCGGACGGTGCGGCCGATAAGGGGGCGCGCCATTCTTTACAACCTTTACAGATTTACAGACGGCCCGGAAAATCTTGTGACCCGATTGCAGCCTAGCGCGCATTTTCCGGATAAACTTCGCAATCGCAATGTGAATTATTGACGCCAGCACCGGCGCTGGCCCGGCGCCCTTTGGAGACAATTCACATGCGCCCGACCCCGACCCTCTGCCGCATCCCCGACGGCGTTCCCGGCGGCCCGGCCTTCGACGCCGAACGCTTCAACGACATCGTCCGCGACTACAGCGCTGCCGATGTCGAGCGGCTGTCCGGCAATTTCCGCGTTCGCCACACGCTGGCCGAGATGGGCGCGCGGCGGCTGTGGCAGATCCTGAAAAGCGAGCCGTTCGTGAACACGCTGGGTGCGATGACCGGCAACCAGGCGGTGCAGCAGGTGAAGGCCGGGCTGAAGGCGATCTACCTCTCGGGCTGGCAGGTCGCCGCCGACGCCAACACCGCCGGGCAGATGTATCCGGACCAGTCGCTGTATCCCGTGGATTCCGTGCCGAACGTGGTCCGGCGCATCAACGCCGCCCTGCGCCGCTGCGACCAGATCGCGCGGCTGGAAGGCGACACCTCCACCTACTGGATGGCGCCGATCATCGCCGACGCCGAGGCGGGGTTCGGCGGCGCGCTGAACGCGTATGAGTTGATGAAGGGCATGATCGAGGCCGGCGCTGCCGGCGTGCATTTCGAGGACCAGCTCGCCAGTGAGAAGAAATGCGGCCATCTGGGCGGCAAGGTGCTGGTGCCGATCAGCCAGCATATCCGCACCCTGAACGCCGCCCGCCTGGCCGCCGACGTGGAAGGGGTTGCGACCTTGCTGCTGTGCCGCACCGACAGCCATTCCGCGCAGCTGCTGACCGCCGACGTGGACGAGCGCGACCGCCCGTTCATCACCGGCGAACGCACCGCCGAGGGCTTCCACCTGATACGCAAGGGCATCGGCGTGGACTACGCGATCGCCCGCAGCCTGGCCTATGCCCCCTATGCCGACCTGCTGTGGTGGGAGACCAGTGAGCCGAACCTGAAGGAAGCGGAGAAATTCGCCAACGCGATCCACAGACAGTTCCCGGGCAAGATGCTGGCCTATAACTGCTCGCCCAGCTTCAACTGGCAGAAGAAGCTGGCGCCCGAGGACATCGCGCGGTTCCAGCGGACCATCGGGTCCATGGGCTACAGGTTCCAGTTCGTGACGCTGGCCGGCTTCCATAGCCTGAACTACTCGATGTTCCAGCTTGCCCGCGGCTATCGCGACAGGGGCATGGAAGCCTATTCCGAGCTGCAGCAGGCCGAGTTCGCGGCCGAGGCCGATGGCTACAGCGCGACGCGCCACCAGCGCGAAGTGGGCGTGGGCTATTTCGATGCGGTGGCGATGGCGGTGTCCGGCGGCAAGGCCTCCACCACGGCGCTGGCCGGCAGCACCGAAGCCGCGCAGTTCCACGATGGCCATGAGGACGCACACGCGGCCGCGCCCGAGCCGGCGGCTGTCGCCCCGGCGAAGAGTGCCCAGGACTACGACGAGGGCCTGGTGCACTGCCACGAATGGGCGGCCAGCGCGACGGCGAAGTAACGAAGTCGCCGGGGGTACAAGGGGCGGGCTCCCCCGCCTAGCCCCACCCCGGCTTCTCCTTCCGTCCACCGGACTAAAGAGTGGATGGCCCCTCCCGGCCTTGGAAGGAACAACTCAAGCGACCCGGCGCAGATGGGGCACATGCGCGCCGGGTCGATTTTGTTTGGTGAGAAACGAAGTCGCAAATGCGGCGTGCCAGTCAGGAATTCAATGTGCGACTCGTCGGTCCATGGATAGCGTGCCGCTAACTGGCATGCATCGAACGATCTCTTTGTGGTGGGTCGCGCGACAATACCAGATAGTGGGTCCGTCAAGCCATAAGGCCACAGCATTTTGCGATATTGGCCCCCGCAGTCTGATTACGGTGTTGCAGTGAGGCCCGCTTTCTGGAATGACTGACCGCGACAGAAAAAGCCCGGCGGTTGCGACGCCGGGCCTGCCAGATACCCGCTGCTACTAGGAGTCTGAGCGGACAGGTCAGTACATTTGTCTTAATTTTGTCGATAACGAGAAAACCTGATCTGGTCAAGGGCTCCGTTCATGTCTCGGCAATATGCCGGACGCAGGAGTACGAATATGGCTATTCTAAAATGGACTACGTGCGGCAGCGGTCATTGGTGCGCCTTTGACACCTTGGACCTCTCCAGTATCGGCCAGACGATCGGTGTGTATATCATTTGGCACGCGGGCAATCCAAGTAGGATTGTCCGTGTTGGGCAAGGCGTGATCGCTGATCGGATCCACGAACACCGCCGGAATGCGAAAGTCACTCAATACCGCCGATATGGGACGCTTCGAGTCACGTGGGCAGCGGTCCCCACGGCGTCTGGCCGGGATGGGATTGAGCGGTATCTTGCGAACACGTGGAAACCACTAGTCGGAGACGCGTGGCCTGATGTTCATCCAATCGCGGTAAACTCTCCATGGGGATGAGGGCTTGATATCCGGCCAGGATCGCATCTATGGCTTCTACCAACTTCATATATTGGTACCACGCCCATGGAGGTTCCTGGCCGGCATCTAACTTCGCCTGCGCCCAGTCGCGCACTCGTCGGAGTTCGTCGTCCATGCTTCTGTCCTTTGCTCGCCGTCTTCGTTTGTTCGCCCGTCGGCACCCGCCTTGCGCTCACAGTCACTTTGCCCTGAACGCAGATTTGTCCTCGTTGGTTCCTAATGACCGAGCGACATCCTCGAAGCGGTGAATTTGCCCATCCTTGGAATCCTCCACTAAGTCCTTTGGTCCTCGCATGGTCGTAGCCCCGCCTAAGCCACCACACTTGCAGCATATCTACATCGACGAAAGCAGTCAGACGCAGAATCGATTTTTAGTTCTAGGCGGCATAAACGTGCCATCGGAAACCGTTCAACACCTAGAGGATGAAATTAGGCGATCGCGGCTACCAGCCCTCCCGTACGGCGAAATGAAGTGGCAGAAGGTCTCAACTTCAAAACTGGATACTTATAAGCGCGTTTCAGATGTAGTTCTCAGCCCATCCCAAGGGCCTTTGCGGGCCATCGAATTTCATTCTCTTGTCGTAGATACGCGCAAACTGAAAGATAAAACGTTTAATAAAGGGTCGCGTGAAGTTGGTTTCAACAAAGAAATTTACCAACTTTGCCAGAAATTTGGCCGCATACACCGATCCGCGTTATTCCATGTATATCTGGACAATAGAGACACTAATTCGTCCACGAATGAACTTAGAAATATTTTGAATTTTGGCATAAGGAGCGGCCAAGCTGATCGCGATTGGCCGTATAGACGGGTGCATTTTCGCAATTCGTCGGATTGTCTTAGCCTGCAAATCGTAGATCTTTTCTTAGGTGCTATCGCCTTTAAACTAAACGGACACTACGCTGCCATCGGCGCATCTGAGTCGAAACGCTCATTGTCCGATTTCATATTGCAAAAAGCAGGGGTTCGTAGTGTTGAAAAGGACACGGCTGTGCGCGGCAGATTTACTATTTGGCACCGTCAATTGAAATAGTCTGGTCCTGCGACTCTAGACGATTCCTCGTCACCGTCTTTGGACGGGTCCACTGCCTTTGGCAGTGGCTTCGAGTCGCAGGAGTGTGTCCTTATAACGTGGTAATTGTACCACAGTCAAATTCTTTTACGGTATCGTTGACGCCTGTAAGTCAATCGCTTGGCAAGCGATACCCCGCAACACGGTTGCGACCCGCATCGCATTATCTACACCCAGCCTCGCTCGATTGTTGTACCGGGGCCGCCCATATGGAAGGGACGGGCGGAGTTGCCACGCTCCAACAGCGTGAGGACCGTCAGTTAGTTTCCGTAGCACGACTCTGACATCTCATGGCGGCCCCGGTGAAGACTCGCGAGGGGGTGGCAACGGGCGCAATCGGCTCAAGCTTGCGCCCGTTGTCGGAATGGAGAGAGCGGAATCCAGTGGCAAGCGGCGGCGTTGGCGGCGGGCGAGATCGCGCAGGGTTGGACGAAGGAAGGGGGACCCGGCGGGGCGATCCTGCTGTTCGATGCCGACGATATCCGCGCGGAAGCCTGCGGCGGGCTGGCCAGCCTGGACCTGCCGTTCCGTGCCGATACGGCGGTGCGTTTCGCCGTGATCAGCAAGCATTTTCTGTGCGGGCCGTTTGCGGCGGACGGATGCATCTCGGGTTCAACGACGCGCTGGGCGTACACCTGAAGCTGCCGCCGGCGCTGGGCGCCGCGTCGGTGGGGCGCGCCCTGCCTGCCTGGTCCGGTCACCCCTTGCGAAGGCTGATGATGTAGGCGGCGATCGCGTCCGCCTGGTCCTGTGGCAGCCCGGTGTTCAGCATGTGCAGATGCGGCTTCTGGATGACGGCACTGAGCTTCGCCGCCGTGGCCCCCTGACGGTTGGCGATCGCGTCGAAGGCAGGCGCGTCGGTCCAGCCGCGTTGGCCGCTGGGAACGACCACGTGGCAGCGAGAACAGAGTTGCTGCGCGAGCGTCTGGCCGGTCGCAGCATTGTTCGGTGCTGATTGCGCGTATGCGCATGGGGGCGCCATTGCCAGACAGGCCGCGGCAATGACACCCGGGATGTCCCATACGGTCGCCATTCTGCCCGCGATCTTCGCCGTCTCACGGGGCCCTCGCAAGGCTTTTGACCGGCGCCGAGGCGGGTATCGGAAACCGTCATCCTGGCGCAGGCGTCCTCGCAATCGGGTGATCAGCGCGTGGATCGCATCGGATTGGCGATCCTCGCATTTGTGACCGTTGCGACATGATGCCGCGGTCATGCCGGCCACCGACGTCTCCGGGTGGGCCCCGGCGAAGCATCGCAGGGGGTTGGCAACGGGCGCGATCGGGCCAAGATCGCGCCCGGTGTCTGTACGGAGAGAGCAGGATGCAGTGGCAAGCGGCGGCGTTGGCGGCGGGCGAGATCGCGCAGGGGTGGACGAAGGAAGGCGGGCCCGGCGGGGCGATCCTGCTGTTCGATGCCGACGATATCCGCGCCGAAGCCTGCGGCGGGATGGCCAGCCTGGAGCTGGACCTGCCGTTCCGTGCCGATACGGCGGTGCGCTTCGCCTCGATCAGCAAGCATTTCCTGTGCGGGCTGCTGGCGGCGGAGGGGCGGATCGGGTTCGAGGACGCACTGGGCGGACCTGCCGCTGACGCCGGCGCCGGGGGCCGTGACGGGGGGCGGATGCTGGACATGACCAGCGGGCTGCCGGACGCCATGGATACGCTGTGGCTGCTGGGCGTGCCGCCCACCGCCACGCTCGACAAACCTTATCCCGCAAAAGCCAAGATGCAGCTTCGGCGATGCAGGGGCGTGCGCATGCAGTTTGTGAGACCGCGTCGCCAGACGGAACTTGCACGGCGCTGCAGGGTAGATCAGCCTTCGGGCGGGATGTTTGCGTCGGGGTTCTCGTCGACCCAGCCGGTGAAAATCTGCCAGGCGAGGGCTAGCAGGGTTGCGCCGACGAACATCCCGATGATCCCACCCGTCGCCATGCCGCCGAGCGCGCCGACGAGGATGACGGGCATCGGCACGTCCACGCCGCGGCCAAGCATCAGCGGCTTGAGCACGTTGTCCGCCATGCCGGAGACGAGCAGAAGCGCCGTGTAGATAATCGCCTCGCCCGTGCCGGCGCCGCCGCGCGACCAGATCCAGGCGATCGCCGGCAGCGTTACGATCACCGCGGGAACCTGGACGATGCCAAGCACCAGAACCATCGCGGCGAGCGCGCCGGCCCACGGTACTCCCGCAACGAGGAGCGCAAGGCCGACGAGGATCGCCTGGATGAGTGCCACACCTACCACGCCCTGTGCGACGGCGCGGACGGTCGCGGTGGAGAGGCGGGCGAGGCTGGCCCCGCGTGGCTCGCCGGCGAGGCGCTCGAAGACGGACTGGCAGGCGCGGGCGCCTTTTTCGCCGAAGGCCATGAAGATGCCTGCGAGAACGAGGGCGCCGAGAAAGGCGAGCAGGCCTCCGACGATGCCGGCGACGAAGCCGAGCGCCGAGCGGGCGAGTTCGCCAATCTTTGGCTGCATGCTTTGCACGAGGGCGGGCAGATCGTCGTGCGCCAGGCTCCACATGGCGTGGAGCTTCTCGCCAATGATGGGCCAGGCCGCAACCGCCTCGGGTGGGGCCGGGATCTGCAATGTGTTCTGCTGCACGGCCTCGATCAGGGTCCGGATGGAGTCGCCCAGCGAACTCATCAATAAGGCGATGGGCACGACCAGCACGGCGATGCCGAGCAGCACCAGCAGGGTCGCTGCGAGCCACGACCGTCCGCCCAGATGGGCCGCGATACGCAGGTGCAGCGGGTAGACGGTCACCGCGAAGATCAGGGCCCAGATCGTGAGCGGGAGGAAGGGGGAAAGAACGCGGTAACAGAGCAGTGCCATGGCGAAGAGAACGCTGGCACGGATCAGCACCTCGAGCAGGCGGTGCCCGAGGCGTCGTTCGAAGTCCGCGTCGGGTGTGGAGAGCGGCGTCATGATGAGGTCACCACACGATCCGTCCAAAATCCCACGCTAAGCCGAGGTTGCCGCTCCTCGCTGGAACCCGGCCCAACCCGGTCCGGAGGCCCCTGTGCCGTGGCTGATCAAACTGATAACGGAACCCGAGGTGCTTTATGCCCTGACATCCCCAATCGTGTGTCGTTTCCGACCAACGTTCCAACACTGCGCAACCGGAAGCCGCCGGTTGTTTGAGTCGGCACTGATCACACCGCCCAACCGGAAGCCGAATGCCGTATTGGCGTTCTTCGTCCTCCTCTTATTCGCGCCGCTCGCCGACCAGGTGAGCAAGAAGCAGCCGCCGCATACGACGGCGTCGGATCGCGCCGCCGGCGACCAACATGCGCGCGAGCCGCCGCTCATGATCGCCCCCACCCTCCTCGTCGTCATCCTCTTCGCCGTCATCGGCTTGCGCGCGCCGTTCGCGAAGCAGGTGGGCAAGCAGCAGCCGGCGCACGCGACGGCGGCGCATCACACCGCCCGCGATCAAAAGGCGAACGAGACGCCGGTCCTGGCCACCCTCATCCTCATCTTCATCCTCGTCGTCTTCGTCCTCGTCTTCCTCCTCACGCGCTCCCGCACGGCGCTCCCTGAGCAGGCGGGCGAGCAGCAAACGGCGCAGGCGGCGTCGGCGGACGATGCCGCCCCCGATCAGCAGGCGGACCAACCGGCGATCCTCGCCGCCCGCCTCCTCCCCGTCCTCCCCCTCGCCTTCCTCACCTTCCTCGTCCTCCTCGTCTTCCTCGTCGTCCCGCTCGCTGCGCTCCTTGAGGAGCCGTGCGAGCAGAAGGCGGCGCAGGCGGCGTCGGCGGGCGATGCCGCCCGCGGCCAGCAGACGAACGAGGCGACGCTCTTCGCTACCGCCTTCGTCCCCGTCCTCATCCTCCCGCTCCCGGCCCTCCCGCAAGAGGTGCGCCAGCAGCAGATTACGTATGCGGCGGCGCCGCAGCATGCGGCTGCCGATCAGCAGCCTCGCGATCTCCCTGTCGTCTCGGCCACCTCCTTCCGAACCAACCTCATCTCGATCACGCAACAACGCGCCGGCTGCCATGGCATCCCCCTCTTGTTGCTGAGACTTAGTCCTGCGCCGGCCCGGCCGGGCCGGACTGGCGCGGCTTCGCGGCAGCGCCGGATGTTTGCTGCGCGGAGCCGCCCTCGGCTTCCGAAGCGTGCGGTGCGGTAACCTGCTGCAGTGCCGTGGCCAGGATCGCCTGACCCAGCACGCTGCGTTGAAGCAAAGCCGTCGTGCGGCTTCGTTCCATCAACGGCAGCAGCAGGGTCCGCCGCACCTCAGCTTCGTCTTCCGACTCTGGCACCTCATCCGTCTCGTCCCCGTTCCCGAGGGCGCAGGCTATTCCGGCTTCGAAGGCCTGCTCGACGATCGCTTCCAGTGTGTGCGAAGACTTGCTTGCTTGCAGGCTCGCCTTGTCTTGCTCGGACAGCTGGCGGCGCGCGCCTGTACTCTCCACCTTCTCGAGCCTGGTAATCTGGCCAGTGCTCGCATCGATGGTGAACGCGAACAGATCCGGTCCGGCAGACGAAGGCTTCTCCTCGTTTGGTACCTTGGGATTTTCCGCAGTCTCGGTGCTCTTAGCCATTTGCAACTCCTTGGAGTTCGATGTCTAAGGTCACGTGGCACCCAGGTCTTTGCGAGCGCCTCCTAGCAGATTTGTCGGACGACGGTCTTGGTGGGCATCCCCCAGCATGGACAGGCCGCCCACGTGGCGCGGGAGCCTACCAGAGATTTGGGTGTCCCATCACGTTGGGCGGCCGTCAACTTCTGGCGACCGCCTGAACGTGAAGGGCCAATGACTGAGAGCTGCCCGACTATCCGGCGCGACAGCTGGGGTCCACGTTCTGATCAAGCCGCGACCGCAGCAGGTCGTGCTCGCCGCTGTCGCTTCGCTCTCGGGGTCGCATGCGATTCTCGCTCGCTGCCTCCTGCCCACGGAATCACGGCACTCCGCGTCGGATCAATTCGTAAGGATATAACGCCACACTCGCGATTTTCCGACAATCATATGTCCTCAAAACTCAAGCCTCGGGATTTGTCAAACGACAGAGATGGGCGGAAAGCACCATTGCGTCACATCCTGTCCTGGACCTCGGCGCATCACACGGTTCGATCAACGAAGTGGCGCGACACAAATCGCGCCATTCCGGCGTGTCATATGCAGATCGTTAACGTGCCATCATCAGCGATGGCGCAGCGTCGCGCTCCATCGCCAACTCGGCTTGGAGGCTTTCGACGTCACGGAATATCGAGGCGACGGCAGGCACTTGGCCGTTTCGCTTGAGGCGCAGGAGACAGTCTTTGCGCGCAATATCTCCGTCGATTGTGAGTTCGTCCCATCTCTCAGCACGGCCGACATAGTTGATCGGGATGTCGTAATGCCGACCTCAGAAGAACGGGACGGGGATAAATCTCGCGCGCAGTCTGGAGTGGGACCCCTGGGCCGGAGGGGATCAGGCGGCGAGGCAACGGGCACACCACCCACGTCGAGGGTTGCCGCCCCCAGCCCCGTCGCCGTGGTTACGGGCTGCGGTTGACGGGTGGCAGTTCTGCTATGTGCCGTCCCCGGTGAGGGTGATGTCCACCCGCCGGTTCTTCGCTCGTCCCTCCGGCGTGTCGTTGGATGCGACCGGATGGTCGTCGCCAAAACCTTGTGCCGACAGGAGATTCGGGTTCACGCCCCGCGATTTGAGATAGTTGACCACGCTCTCGGCCCGCCGCGACGAAAGGTCGAGGTTGTTCGGAATCCCCATGGCCTGAAGTTGAGGCCCAACCGGCACATTGTCGGTATACCCGCCCACAACGATCTTCGTGTGCTGAAGCTTGGAAAGCGTCGGTACCATCTTGGCGAGCACAGGCGCGCCGGGCGCCAACTGCCAGCCGCCCGACGGGAAGATGTAGTCGGCGCTCGATGTGATCGTCACGGATCCATCCGACATGGCCACTTGCACCGGCTCACCAGCCAGCGCGGTCTTGAGCTCGTCAGCAACGTCCTTCAGCTTGTTGCCGCCTGTCATCGAAGCGCAAGCGGCTAACGCCAATGCGACCATCCCTGCGAGCACCAAGCGGGCCGGTCTGCGGAACAGTCTGTTTCCGGCAGGGTTGTGGGAAATGTTTGCCCGCAGGTTGACATCGCTGTCCATAGAGCACCTCCAGGTTAATAACAAATGAAATTATCCCGAATCTCCGGAAAGTGTCGTTGATATAAATCAACAATCACATTCAACGGGCGCAGCCGGCATTGCCGCTGGCATGCATCGGCCCTGTGCGGTGGGCCGGGACTTCGGTCAGGACGGCCCGGCCGAGCCGTATCTCGCCGTCATCTTGCGCTCCTGGACCCTGTGTTTGCGCTGCAGGAACCCGAGTGCTTGTTTACTGTGGTGACGGCATTCAGATGATATCAGCCGACAATCAGGGGTCACTGAAGTCACCGGGTGGCCTGTGGCAAACAAACGCAGGGGGTTGGCAACGGGCGCGATCGGGTCAAGATCGCGCCCGTTGTCTGTACGGAGAGAGCAGGATGCAGTGGCAAGCGGCGGCGTTGGCGGCGGGCGAAATCGCGCAGGGCTGGACCAGGGAAGGCGGGCCCGGCGGGGCGATCCTGCTGTTCGATGCCGACGATATCCGCGCCGAAGCCTGCGGCGGGCTGGCCAGCCTGGAGCTGGACCTGCCGTTCCGTGCCGATACGGCGGTGCGCTTCGCCTCGATCAGCAAGCATTTCCTGTGCGGGCTGCTGGCGACGGACGGGCATATCGGGTTCGACGACGCGCTGGGCGCGCATCTGCCGTTGCCGCCGGCGCTGGGCGCGGTGACGGTGGGGCGCGCGCTGGACATGACCGGCGGCCTGCCGGATGCGATGGAGACGCTGTGGCTGCTGGGCGTGCCGCCGACCGCCACGCTGGACCGGCACGCACTGCTGCGCTTCGTGTCGTCGCTGGAGGCGACGAATTTCGCGCCGGGCACCGAGATCTCCTACTCCAACACCGGCTATCGCCTGGTGCAGGCGGCGCTGGAAGCGAAGGGCATCGACTACGCGGCGGCGTTGCATGAGCGGTTCTTCCGCCCGTTGGGCCTGAGCATCCGCTTCCCGGAGGACGAGACCGACATCGTGCCGGCCCTGGCCACCGGCTATTGGCACGGGCCGCGCGGCTGGCAGCGCGGGCGCTACGGCCTGCATTTCTCCGCCTCCGGCGGGTTGGCCGGCAGCGCGCTGGACCTCACGGCCTGGGCGCAGGCGCTGATGTCCAGGCGCGGGCCGGCGGACGGGCTGCTGGCGCGGCTGGGGGCGCGGCGGCATCTGGCGGACGGGCGGGCGACCGAGTACGGGCTGGGGCTCGCGCGCTCGCCAGTGCCGGGATTGATCGCGCTGGGCCATGGCGGGTCGCTGCCCGGCTACAAGAACCATTTCCTGTTCGCGCCGGAATACAAGGCGGGGGTCGTGGTGCTGAGCAACCGCGAAGATACGGACGCGCATGGCGTCGCCCTGCGGGTGATGGCGGCGCTGGCCGGCACCACGCTGACCGAGCCGACGCCGGCGCTGCCGGACGGGCGGTTCCTGGCCGAGGACGGGCCATTCTGGCTGGAGCACCAGGGCGGGACGGCGACGTTCCTGGGCGCGCAGGAAACCCTGTATCCCGGCGAAGGAGGGTTCGCCGAAGGCCGCTCGGCGCACCTGCCCATGCGGCTGCGCCTGGCCGGCGGCGTGATCGAGGGCGAGATCGGACATGTGGCGCGGCGGTTCCACCCAGTGCCGGATGGTCTTTCCGCATCCGGCGCCTGGGCGGGACATTGGGTATGCGCGGCGCAGAACGCGCGGTTCGACATCGCCGTGTCCGCGGGTGTGGCGCGGCTCGCGATCGGTGCGGGGCCGCTTTACATGGAGTTGGAGCTAACGCCGCTGGGGCCGGATATGGCGCTGATGGAGCGGGGCGGGGACGGGCCGTGGCGGCAGCGCACGTGCCTGCAGTTCAGCGGCAACACGGTGCGGCTGGTGACCAATCGGTCGCGGATTCTGGTGTTCGAGAGGGGTTAGCGGCGACGCCCCCCTTTGGCCCGTGCTTTCCCGCAAGAGGAGGGGCGACGAAGAAAGGCAAGGTGACACCAAGGACATAGAGGACCACGGAGAGTACGAAGAACAGATGTGTAGAGCGGCCGGCCGCTCATGCGGCTTGAGATGAAGGCGCGCAGCGCGCGCGGATTTTTTTCTCCGTGTCCTCCGTGGTCCTCGGTGTCCTTCGTGCCCACTTCCCTTCCTTGCCGTGGTGGCAGCGCCCGCTTGGCGATCCCATCTCGGCCGGCATCGGTCTACCGGGCCGGGGCCGCCACGCCGCGTGTACGTTCGGCCAGGTCGTCCAGGTCGCGCTGGAGCTGCTCGGCGCGGAAGGCGCTGCCGAGGATGCGTCCGACGGCATCGGTCGGCAGTTCGCGGGTGAGGCCCTCGCGGCGGACCGTCTCGATGGCGGCGATGAAAGCGGCCATCGCGGTTCGCGGTGTCGGCGAGTCCGGGGGCGGGGCGGGCACCGGAAGCGCGGCGGCCAGGGCACGTAACTCGGCCGCCACCGCCTCGGCATAGGCCGACCAGGACGGCGCCAGCGCGAATTGGATATGCTCGGGCCAGGGCGCGCCGAACATGCGGTTCATCGCCAGGATATCCTGTTGCAGCCGGCGCAGGGTGCGGAACAGGGGCTCCGGATCGGGATGGTCGGACAGGCGGCTGCGGCGCTCACGCGCGGCCTCTTCCGCCGCGGTGCCGAGGCGGTTCAGCGCCGCCTGCACGCGCGCCGGCAGGCCCCCGAGGTCCGGCGCGCCGGCGTGCACCGCCGGCCCCAGCGCCGTCATGATCTGCGCAAGCAACAGCGCGGTTTCGCCGGCCGCCTCGCGAACCTGCGCATAGGCCCGCGCGGGGGCGATCAGCACGGCCACCACCACACCGATCACGGACCCGAGCATGATCTCGAGCAGGCGGTCGAACGCGTAGCCGAGCGGACCCTGTGTCGCGGCCCCGGTGCTCAAAAGCACGATGATCGCGGTGATCGGGGCGACGCGGTAGTCCGGGACGAAAGCGGTCAGCAGCACGAGCGGCGTCAGGGCGGCGACGAGAGCGAGGCCGATCGCCACCGGTGTATGAGCCGTCAGCAGGACCGCGGCGACGGTGCCGACCAGTGCGCCACAGACCGAGCCGACAAGGCGATCCATTGCCGCCTTCAACGAACCGCCGATGCTGTTCTGGGTGACGATGATGGTCGTGAGCACGGCCCAGTAGCCCTGGGGCAGCTGAAGGACCACGGCAAGTGCATAGGCGAGCATGGTCGAAATCATCATGCGCGCCGCGACCCAGAGGCGGACGCGGTGGCGGGCGAGATAGGAGGCGGCCGATACCGTCATGGGCGCTGGTGCCCCTTACCCCGGCCCACTTCCCTTGGCGGAGGGGGCGTGCGCCCTGTTATGCCGGCACGCGGGGCGTGGGTCGCGCGCTGACCGCCGGGCCGCAGCGGAGCCAGGTTTCGACGGGGGCGCTTTCACCGGCGCGGACCTGGACGGCTTCCTCGCTGAGCAGGCGCATCTGGATGGTGGTGCCGGCGCCGGGGTCGCCGGCGGGCACGACGTAGGAGAAGGCGTGGCGCGTGTAGTCGCCCTGGGTCTTCGTGCCGGCCGGGGTGACGATGCTGGGGCCGTTGATCATCATCCGCTGCGCGGGGGCGTGGCACCAGGCGCCGTCGATGGCGTCGGCGCGGGCGGAATGCGCGGCGAGCAGCAGGGCGGAAAATCCAAGTGCGGCACCGAGAAAGCGCAGGCGCATCGCTGGTCTCCCATCGTGGTGTGCGGGGTGACTGAGCGAAGGGCAGGGCTCTGCCCTGCACCCGCCAAAGGCCGGGGGCCTTTGGAAACCCGCTACTCTCCTTGCCTGATCGGCCGATATCATCCGAAGGGTGCCAAGGCAGCCGAGAGAGTATCGGATTGCCAAGGCTCCGCCTTGGCTGGGGTCCAGGGGCAAAGCCCCTGGCCTTGCCTGATCACGTACCGTTCACCCGTATAATGCCACGCTCACCGCGCAGGCAACGACTCTCCCCTCACGTCACCTTGCGGCGCTCGTTGAATTGCGGCTGCTGCCATTCGTTGCCGGCGAGCACCGCGCGCAGGGTCTGCACGGCGTCCCACAGTTCGGCATAGCCGAGATAAAGCGGGGTGATGCCGAAGCGCAGGACGTCCGGTGCGCGGAAGTCGCCGATGACGCCGCGGGCGATCAGGGCCTGCATGATCGGGTAGGCGTGCTCGTGGGCAAAACAGACCTGGCTGCCGCGGCGGGCGGGGTCGCTGGGCGAGGCCAGGCGCAGGCCGTGGCCGGGGCATTCCTGCGCCACGAGCTCGGCGAAGATGCGGGTCTGCTGCAGGGATTTCTCGCGGACGCCGTCCATCGGCGCCTGCAGGGCGATGTCCACGCCGACTTCCAGCGCGGCCACGCTGATCATCGGCGGGGTGCCCACCACCGCACGGGCAATGCCGGGGGCCGGGCGGTAGGAATGCTCGAAGGCGAAGGGCGCGGCGTGGCCCAGCCAGCCGGTGAGCGGGAAGCGCGCTTCCTGCTGAAGGCGCTCGGCGACATAGAGGAAGGCGGGCGCGCCAGGGCCGCCGTTGAGGAACTTGTAGCCGCAGCCGACGGCGAGATCGGCGTCGGCCGCGGCGAGGTCCACCGGCACGGCGCCGGCGGAGTGGGCGAGGTCCCACAGCATCAGCGCGCCGGCTGCGTGGGCGGCGCGGGTGATGGCGGCCATGTCGAACATGGCGCCGGTGTGGTAGTTCACATGGGTCAGCATCACCACCGCGGTGTCGGCGCCGATGGCGGCGGGGATCTCGCCGGCATCCACCAGGCGCAGCGTATGGCCGCGGCCGAGCAGGGCGGCGAGGCCCTCGGCGATGTAGAGGTCGGTGGGGAAGTTGCTGCGTTCGGACAGGATCACGCGGCGGTCCGGCCGCTGGTCCAGCGCGGCACCGAGCAGCTTGAACAGGTTCACCGAGGTGGAGTCGGCGACCGTGACGGTGCCGGCGGGGGCGCCGATCAGGCGGCCGATCTTGGCGCCGATGCGGGCGGGCGCCTCGATCCAGCCGGCGTCGTTCCAGCTGCGGATCAGGCCCTCGCCCCATTCGCGCGCCACCACTTCGGCGACGCGGGCAGGGGTGGCGCGGGGCAGGGCGCCGAGCGAGTTGCCGTCGAGATAGACCACGCCGTCGGGCAGGGTGAACAGGGCGCGGAAGGGCGCGAGCGGGTCGGCGCGATCGAGGGCTTCGAGATGGGCGCGGGTGATCATAGGGTGTCCGGGCGCTGCGGGATGGAGTGGGGCGATGCTGGCGCAGGCGTTCCGTTGGCGCAACCGGATGGCTTGACGGGGGATGCGGCGCGCGGCAACGACGTGGGACGGCTTTCGGCCGGCCGGGCGGCCGATACGACGACAAGGAGAGATGACGCATGGAGACGCACGGCCTGTTGATCGGCGGGGAATGGCGTGCCGCGGCCGAGACGCTGCCGGTGATCAATCCGTCGGATGGCGCCGTGGTGGGGCGCATCGCCCGCGGCACGGCCGCCGATATCGACGCGGCGGTGGCGGCGGGGCAGGCGGCGCTGGAAGGCGCGTGGGGGCGCGTGGACGCGGCGGCGCGCGGGCGGCTGCTGCTGCGCATGGCCGAACTGATCCGGCGCGACGCCGAGATGCTGGCGGGGCTGGAGAGTGCCGATGTCGGCAAGCCGCTGAAGCAGGCGCGGGCGGACGCGGCGGCCTGCGCGCGGTATTTCGAGTTCTATGGCGGCGCCGCCGACAAGGTGCACGGCGACACCATTCCGTATCAGGACGGCTACACCATCATGACGGTGTGGGAGCCGCATGGGGTGACCGGGCATATCGTGCCGTGGAACTACCCGATGCAGATGATCGGCCGAACCGTCGCGGGCGCGCTGACCATGGGCAATGCGGTGGTGCTGAAGCCGGCGGAGGATGCATCGCTGTCCGCATTGGCGCTGGGGCGGCTGTTCCAGGAGGCGGGGTTCCCCGCGGGTGCCGTCAACATCGTGACCGGGCTGGGTGAGGAGGCCGGGGCGGCGCTGACGGCGCATCCGGGGATCGGCCATATCAGCTTCACCGGCAGCCCGGAGGTGGGGACGCTGGTGCAGGCGGCGGCGGCGCGCAATACGATTCCGGTAACGCTGGAGCTGGGCGGAAAGTCGCCGCAGGTGGTGTTCGCCGACGCCGACCTGGAGACGGCGGCCACCACGGTGACGGCGGCGATCGTGCAGAATGCCGGGCAGACCTGCAGCGCGGGGTCGCGCGTGCTGATCGAGGACCGGATCTTTGACGCGTTCGTGGACACGCTGGCGGCGCGGTTCAACGGGCTGCAGGTGGGGCCTGCGGATCGTGACCTGGACGTGGGGCCGGTGATCAATGCGCAGCAGAAGGCGCGAGTGGAGGGCTATCTGGCGATCGCCGCGCGTGACGGGCTGCGGGTCGCCGGGCAGGGGGCGATCGCGTCGAACGCGCCGCCGGCCGGGTTCTACGTGAAGCCGACGCTGATCGCCGACGTGCCGCCCGATCATGTGTTGGCGCAGGAGGAGATCTTTGGGCCGGTGCTGGTGGCGATCCGCGTGCGCGACGAGGCCGAGGCGGTGCGCATCGCCAACGGCACGGCCTATGGCCTGGTGTCGGGGGTGTGGACGGCCGATCTGGGGCGGGCGCTGCGCATGGCGCGGAAGATCCGCACCGGGCAGGTGTTCGTGAACAATTACGGCGCCGGCGGCGGGGTGGAGTTGCCGTTCGGGGGCATGAAGCGCTCCGGCCACGGCCGGGAGAAAGGCTTCGCCGCCCTGCACGGCTTCGCCACGCTGAAGACGGTGGCGATAAGGCACGGATGAGGCGGGCAGGGCCGGGGGCGCCCGGCCCGGCCGTCACGCCGCTGCCTGAATGGCCTGTTCAGCGTCTGCCGCCGCGGCATCGAAACGCTCTTCCAGCCACGCATTCGTCCCGCGCAGACCAACCGCCACTGCGCACGCCCAGGCGACGTAGTCGAGCCTGCGCTGCGGCGGCCAGTCGGCCGGTGGGCTCGCGGCGATGGCGCGCAGGTTGCTGGTCTTGTCGGCCAGTTTCAGAATTTTCACCCGCATCGGCTTGCCCGGGGCGTGGTCGATCTGGAGCTGCTTGCGGACCTCTTTCTTCAGGCTCTTGTCGTCGGTGACGTCGGCAACCAGGGCGGCCACGTCGGCGCCGAATGCCGCCTCGATCTCGGTTCGGGGAATCTGGCAATCCTCGATCGCGTCATGCAGCAGCGCGGCGATGACCAGGTCGGGATCCTTGCCTCCGGTCGCCTCGCCCACCAGCCACGCCACTTCGAGCAGGTGGTTGATATACGGCTCCTGCGCCGCCCCCTTGCGCCGCTGCCGGGCGTGCCATTGCGCCGCGGTCTCGGCGGCCTTCAGGACGGTGACCCAATGCTGCATGCGATCGTTCTCCTCGGTGTCGTCTAGTGCCCTGAATCTGGAGTTCGCCACCTATGCGAACTTCTGATTCAGGACACTAGAAACCTTCCAGCACGATCTTGCCCCGTGTGCGGCCACTTTCGATGGCTGCATGCGCGCGGATCAGGTTCGCGGCATTGATCCGGCCGTACTGCTCGGCCAGCGTGGTGCGCAGCTTGCCCGCGTCGATCAGGTCGGCCACCCGCTCCAGCAGGTCGTGCTGGGCCGACATGTCCGGGGTGCCGAAGCCGGGGCGCACGAACATCGCCTCCCAGTGCAACGACGCGGACTTCGCCTTCAGGTCGCGCACGTCGATCGGCTGGGGATCGTCGATCAGCCCGATGCGGCCCTGCGGCGCCAGCATCTGCACCATGGCCTTCCAATGCTGGTCGGAGCCGTTGACACAGAAGATCCGCTCCACCCCGGGAACGCCGAGCTTCTTCAACTGGGCCGGCATGTCGGCGAAATGGTCGATCACCTCGTGCGCGCCCAATGTCAGGCACCAGTCCCGCGTCTCCGGGCGGCTGGCGGTGGCGATGATGTGCGCGCCGGTCAAGACGCGGGCGAGCTGGATCGTAACCGATCCGACGCCGCCGGCGCTGCCGATGATCAGCAGCGTTCCCGGCGGGGCCTGGGTCGGGTGCATCTCCAGCCGCTCGAACAGCATCTCCCACGCTGTGATGGTGGTCAGCGGCAGCGCGGCCGCCTCGGCGAAGGATAGCGATTTCGGCTTGTGGCCGACGATCCGTTCGTCCACCAGGTGCCGCTCGGAATTGCTGCCGGGGCGGGTGAGGCTGCCGGCGTAGAAGACCTCGTCGCCGAGATGAAAGCGCGACACCTCCGGGCCGCGGGCGCGCACCACGCCGGCGGCGTCCCAGCCGAGCACCCGCGGCTCGCCCACCGGGTCGGCGCGCTTTCGCACCTTGGTGTCCACGGGGTTCACGGAGACGGCGCGCACCTCGATCAGAAGGTCGTGCCCGCGCGGGTCGCCGGGTTCGGGCAACTGCATGTCCAGCAGCGCGTCGTCGGCGGTGATGGGGCGGGAGTGGGTGTAGACCACGGCTTTCATGGCGTGCCTTCCCGGTGACTCGACAGGGTGGAGAGATTGGCTCCGTTATCCTGTACTCGAATGCAATAAAGGTCAGCCGATGCGCAGCAGCCGCGGGCCCTCGTCGCGCAGCCAGGCGACAGCGGCATCGGTGTGCGAGGTCAGGTCCTGCACCAGGGCCCAGAAACGGGGGCCATGGTTCATGTGGCGAAGATGCGCCACCTCGTGCGCGGCCACGTAGTCCTGCACGAAGCGCGGCGCCATCACCAGCCGCCAGCTGAACGCCAGGGCGCGGTTCGCCGCACAGCTTCCCCAGCGACTGCGCGTATCCTTCACCGACACGCGACTGGGCCGGACACCGGCGGCCTCGGCCTTGTCCGCCACCAGGATGGACAGGCGGCGCCGGGCCTCGGCGCGCAGGAAATCCGCCACCCGGCGCGCCAGGAACTCCGGCTCGCCGGCAACCATGATGGCGCGACCGTCAACCCAGACACCGCCACGGCCGCCGATGTGAACGATGCGGTGGTCGATGCCGTGCACCGGCACCACGGCGCCGGGGGCGAACGGAATGTGGCCAGGCAGTGCGGCCAGACGCTCGGCCACCCAGTCCGCGTGGTTCATCAGCAGCGCCATTCCCGCGGTACGCCCGGTGCGGGGCGGCAGGGTAACCACGACCGCGCCATCGCGCGGGTCGATGCGCAGGCTGACGCGGCGGGCACGCGCACTGCGCCGCCATTCCACCCTGGCGGGTCCGCCGGGAAGCCGAAGAACCTCAGAACTGCCCGATTCCATCTGGAACATTGTGACGCGTCGGCGAAAGCGGGGCAATCGGAACAAACGCTTGCCACGGAGGTGAATACGGCTTTATTAATGTTATAGTATAACATAACAGGTTGTCATGCGTCGCCGTCCGCTGCTCCAGGGGCTGGTCGCCGCCGCCCTTCCCGTCGCTGCATGGGCCGATGACCGGATTGCGGTCGTCGCGACCATCTCCATCCTCGCCGACATGGCCGCGACGGTCGGTGGCGATGCCGTCGCCGTCACCACCCTGGTGCCAGTCGATGGCGATCCGCACGCCTACGAGCCGCGCCCCGGCGACCTGCGAACGCTGCAATCCGCCCGCGTGCTGATCGAGAACGGGCTGGGCCTGGAAGGCTGGATGAGCCGGATGGTGAAAGCTTCCGGCTTCAAGGGCGTGCGCATCACCGCCGCCGCCGCGGTGAAGTCTCGCACCATGCTGGAAGGCCGCAGCCGGATCACCGACCCGCACGCCTGGCAGGACCCGCGCAACGGCGTGCTGTATGTCCGCGCCATCGCCGATGGCCTGGCCCGCGCCATCCCCGCCCAGGAAGCGGCCATCCGCGCCCGAGCGGCCGACTACATCAGCCAGATCGAGGCGACCGACCGCTGGATCCAGCAGACTCTTGCGGCCATCCCGCCGTCACGCCGGCGCATCATCACCAGCCATGACGCCTTCGGCTATTTCGCCGCGCGTTACGGTATCACCATGAGGGGCGTGCAGGGGATCGACACCGAGGCCGAACCGTCGGCCCGCGACATCGCCACGCTCTCCGCGCAGATCCGCAGCGATCATATCAAGGCGGTGTTCGTGGAGAACATGACCGACCCACGGCTGGCGGCCACACTCGCGAAGGAAGCCGGGGCCGCGCTGGGCCCCAAGGTCTACTCCGATGCCCTGTCCCCGCCGGGCGGCCCGGCCGCAACCTACCTCGCCATGTTCCGCCACAACGTTACCGCCTTCGCCCAGGCGATGGCGGCCAACGAATAGGCTCGGCGAGGGCGGTTCCCGGCGTCCATATCCGGGAGATATGGACGCCGGCCGATGGCCGCGATGGGGGGGCGGCTGGCGTTACGCCGCCGCGGCCAGCTTCAGGCCACAGGCGTCGAAGGCGGCAAACAGTTTGGCCGCCGCGTCGGCCGGCAGCTTCAGGTGCGGCGGGCGCATGTTGTTCCAGGTCGCATCGCCGGTATGGCGGGCGACCAGGGCTTTCAGCCCGGGGATCAGCGCCGCCGAGGTCACCGCCTTGCGGATGGCGGCCAGCGTGACCTGTGCGTCCGCACCCACCTGGCGGTCCCAGTTGGCGTAGACGGTGGCGCTGACCGCACTGCCCACGTTCGCCGCCGCGGTGATGCAGCCCGCCCCGCCTTCCTGGAGCAGCGCATGCAGTGCGCCATCATCGCCGCAATAGACCTCGAAGCCATCCTTTGCGAAATGATCCACATAGGACTTGGTGTTGGCGAAGTCGCCGCTGCTGTCCTTGAGGCCCTTCACCTTGCCGGGATAGGCCTTCAGCAGGCGCCCGATCAGGTCGATGCCGAACGGGACCGCTGATTGTGCCGGGAAGTGGTAGAGATAGATCTTGATGTCGCCGCCGACGCGCTGGATCACCTCGCTGAAATAGGCGAACAGCCCGTCGTCCGAGGGGTTCTTGTAGAAGAACGGCGGCAGCAGCAGGGCGCCGCGGCAGCCCAGCTCCTCGGCGCGACGGGTCAGCAGCACGGTGTCGGTGATCGCGGTGGTGCCGGTGCCCGCCAGCAGCACCTTGGGCGAGATCCCGCGTGCGACCAGGCCCTCCATGACGGCGATACGCTCGGAGATCCCCAGCGAGTTGGCCTCCCCGGTGGTGCCCAGGACGCCCAGGCCGTTGCAGCCATTGGCCAGCAGCCAGCGGCAATGCGCGGCCATCCGGTCGAGATCCACGGACAGGTCGTCGTGCATCGCGGTCAACACCGCGGCATTCACGCCGCCGAACAAGGCGTTCTTCATCATGGCGTCTTCTCCTTCAATTTCTTCGGGTGCGCAGCGGGCTGCCGGGCCCGCGGCACGCGGCCGGGCCACTCGACGATGTGATGTTCCAGCGGCCCGGCCTGTTTCTCGCTGACGGCGCGGCCGCGGACCGAGATGCCGGCAGTGTGCACCGTCTCGGGGTCGCCGGATACCAGCGGATGCCACCAGGCCAGGTCCTTGCCCTCGGCCACCCGGCGATAGGCGCAGGTCGGCGGCAGCCAGTCGATCGTCTGCAATTCGGCGGGCGTCAGGTGGACGCAGTCCGGCACGCGCTCGCGGCGGTGGGCGTAGTCGCCGCAGGCACAGCTTTTCAGATCCAGCAGGCGGCAGGCGACGTTGGTGAAGGCAAGGTCGCCGGTCTCCTCGAAGCGCAGCTTGTGCAGGCAGCAACGGCCGCAGCCGTCGCACAGCGATTCCCACTCCGCCCGGGTCATCTCGGACAGGCGCTTGGTCTTCCAGAATGGTGCGGAGGCAGTCATGGCCGGAGAAACTAGAGCATCTTCCAGCGCGGCGAAATCACCGTGCCGGAAGATGCCCGGGCGTCAGCAGGACAGAGGCGGCAGGCCCGCTAGCCTGCCGAGAAACGGGCGAGCATCTCCTTGAGTGGCTCGGCGCCGGGGTTCTGGCCTTCCATGCCGATCACGATCTGTTGCGCCGCGGTCGGGCGACCGTAATAGACCTGGTTCCAGTCGCTGCGCGCGCTGATCAGGCTGCCGTCGATCGAGATGCCCGCGAACAGGCCACGGGTCTGTGAGAAGGCGACGATGTCGGCACGCAGCGCGGCGGTGGTGGAGCCGGATATGCCCGCGCCGATGGTTGCGACGGCCACGGACGCGTCGGCGCCGATCTTGAACTGGCTGTCCAGCAGCGCCTGCAGGCCCTTGTCGGTGAGTACGATGAAGATGATCTCGGCGTCCTGGATGCCGATCTGAAAGCCGATGCTGCCGCTGCCCATGCCGTAGAAGGCCGGGCTGGACCAGTTGCCGCCCTGGCCACGGCCCACCAGCACGCAGCCGCCGCCCTGGCCGCCGAGGATGAACCCGGCCTTGAAGACGCGCGGGCAGATCATCGCCCCCTTGGCCTTCTTCAGCAGGTTGCGCGCCTCGGTCCCGTTCTGGTCGGACAGCATTTCCTGCACCGCCAGCGTGGCGCGATCGACCAGGGTCTGCTGCTCGGTCTGGGCATGGGCAGCCAGCGGCGCCAGCGCGAGCAGGGCAATAAGGAGGAATCGGATCATGTGGCGTCTCCCGGGGACGGGCCAAAACGAGCGAAGTCAGGCGAATCGGCGGTCGTTAAATTCTTGGCCGAAGAGTGTGTCAACAACGTGTTGAGAAGCAAGCTTGAAGTGTTGCACCAAGAAGTCACCAATATTTTCAGGCGCCTGGAAGCTCGTTGACACAGACCACGCGCCACCCGCGCGGATGCCGCTCCAGCCGTGTCAGCGACAAGTTCTGCACCGACAGATGCAGGGCGTTGTCCGGACCAATGGTCAGCGCGTGCGCCACGGCCGCCCGGATCGCCCCGCCATGGCTGACCACCACGATGTCCTGTCCGGCATGCACGCCGGCCAGGCGTTCCATCGCGCCGCCGACGCGGTGGATCACCTCCGACATGCTCTCGCCGCCGGGCGGACGCTCCTCGCCTGCGAGCGGCCAGAAGGCGTGCGCGGGCATGGACAGCTTGTCTGGCAGCTCGGCATGGGGCAGCCCTTGCCAGTCCCCCAGGTTCTGCTCGATCAGGCCAGGCTCGACGGCCCATGGCGCCCGCGGATACCCGGCGCGAAACACGGCTTCGGCCGTTCGGCGGGTGCGCAGCAGCGGGGTGACCACCCAGGTTGCCGGCCGCGGCAGGCGCGCGGCCAGCGCGGCGTAGGTGGGACTCTGCGCCTCCAGGCTGTGCGGGCACAGTTCGACGTCCATGGTGCCGTACAGCATGGCGCGCGCGTTCTCTTCCACGATGGCGTGGCGGATGAGCCAGAAGCGGGTCTCGGTCATGTTGTTCATTCACCAATGGAGAGCAGGGCACCGCGCTCGCGCGCCACGCGGAACTGACGGGCGAACAGCAGCGCGGCGGCGGCCATCCAGACGAGATTGAGGCCGACCGCCCAGGCCATATGATCCCAGGCGACCACACCTTGGGCCATGGTCTGGCGCATCCCTTCGAACACGTGCGCCGATGGCAGTGCCAAGGCGATGGGCTGGACCACCGGCGGCAGCACCGCCACCGGATAGAACACGGCCGAGAACGGCGTAAGTCCGAACAGCACCGACCAGGCCAGGGCCTCCGCCCCCGCGCCATGGCGCAGAATCAACGACACTACACCCAGCGACACCCACCAGCCCATGACGATCAGGTTGAGCGCGAACGGGATCAGTACCAGCCCCAGGCTGAACAGGTTGAACGCATACAGCGCCCAGGCCAGCAGCACCGCCGGCAGCACGCCCACGGTCATGCGCAGGATGGACATGCCGAACAGCGCCGCCACCAGCTCCCACGGACGCAGGGGGCTGACGAAGACGTGACCGAGATTGCGCGACCAGATCTCCTCCAGGAAGCTGATCGCCACCCCCATCTGGCTGCGCAGCGCCACTTCCCACAGCAGCACGCCGCCCAGCAGCAGGCCGATCGTGGTGGCGCCGAAACTGCCGATGCGGGCGGCGAAGAAGCTGGCGGTGAAGCCCCAGATGCACATCTGCAGCGTCGGCCAGTAGGCCAGCTCCAGCAGCCGCGGCCAGGACCGGCGATACAGCGCGATATGGCGGTACATCAGCCCCCAGATGCGCCGGGCGGCGGGATAGATGGTGGCGGCCTGGGTCATGCCGTCTCCTTCGTGCGACCGCGGGCGATATCCAGGAACACCTCCTCCAGATCGTCGCGGTCGTAGCGGTCGAGCAGTTCGGCCGGGCTGCCGCGGTCGACGATGCGGCCCTTCTTCAGCATCAGCACCTGGTCGCACAGCCGCTCCACCTCGGCCATGTTGTGGCTGGCGAGCAGGATGGTGCAGCCGCTTTCGGCCCGGTAGCGCTCCAGCCAGCTGCGGACGAGATCGCCGGTGTCGGGATCGAGGCTGGCGGTCGGCTCGTCCAGCAACAACACATCGGGCCGGTTGATCAGCGACTTGGCCAGCGCCACCCGCGTCTTCTGCCCGGCCGAGAGCTGCCCGGCCGGCCGGTCCAGCAGGTCGTTCAGATCCAGCTCGTCGGCCAGTTCGGCGATGCGCCGGCTGGTGTGGCGGACATTGTACAAATGGCCGTAGACGCGCAGGTTCTCGGCCACCGTCAGCCGTTGCGGCAGCGCCACATAGGGCGAGGAGAAGTTCATGCGGGCCAGCGCGGCGAAGCGGTCGCGCGCCATGTCGTGGCCGAGCACGCGGATGTCGCCGGCGCTGGGGATCAGCAGCCCCAGCAGCATGGCGATCGTTGTGGTCTTGCCGGCGCCGTTGCCGCCGAGCAGCCCGACCGTGGCGCCGGCCGGCACGGCGAAACTGATTGCGTCCACCGCCAGGGTGTCGCCGTAGCGCTTGCTCAGCGCGGAGACCGTGATGACGTCCATTATGTGGGATTAGGCTGCATGGCGCCCCGCGCCAAGGGTCAGCGTGGCGGCGCGGCGCGAATCAGGCGGCCGCGTTCCGGGGCGCGCGGCATGGCGGGCCGGGCCATGCGGCCCTGGTAGAGGGCGATGCCCAGCGTGCGGCCCCAGGCGATGGCGGCGGCGCTGTCGGCACTCCCCAGCACGACGGCCGCCGGATCGGGCAGTGCTGCCGCGCAATCAGGCCGGGCCAGCTCGGCGGACCAGCGCAGATGCACGAGGTCGAGCCCGAGCCGGCGCAGCGGCAGCAGAGCCAGCTGCTCCCCCGTGACTTCATGCAGCACCAGCCGGTAGCCGCGCGCGTGCGCGAAGGCGCGGGCGAACACGAACGCCGCGGGATCGGCAAGGATGTCGTCCGGCCGCAGGTTCAGCAGCACCTGGCCGCGCAGCGCCGCCGGCAAGGCGGCGTCGAAGCGAAGGAACTCGGCGCCCAGCAGGCTTGCGACATTCAGGTCCAGACTGAACGGGAACGCGGCGCGCAGCTCGTCCGGGGCTCACATCAGCGCCAGCATGCGCCGGTCCAGGGTGCGGGTCAGCCGGCGAAACAGCCAGGGATCGGCGCGCGGCGCACGGTCGGGAAGGATGGTCTCGAACAGCTCCGCATCCGACAGGAAACGCCGCTCCCAGCGCATGCGCCAGCCGTCCGGAGTGGCTTGCACGACCGGCTGGCGGCGCGCGAACCGGGTCATGTCGGCTTGCGCCATGGCGCGCTCCAGCGCCAGCAATATGGCGAGATCGAGTGGCCTCGTGGCACGCGATGCCGGCGCCGCAGCCGGTGGCGGCGGACGCTCGCTGTCCTCGATCGCCTGCAGCAGCCGGCCGGAGTCCTGCGGCAGGTCGAGCACGACCGCCAGGGCCGCGGGGTCGGGAACCAGATCGGTGTCGTCGGCGAACAGGTGGCGCACCGAGCGCAGACAGGTCTGCAGCGCGGCCGTCTCCCCGCGCCAGACCACGGCAAGGTCTTCATTCGGAAGGTGGAACAGCTGCGCCCGGTCGGCGCCCGTCAGCGGCGACAATGCCTCGCGCGCGAGGCGCAGATGGTGCGGCCGTGCCCGGTCTTCGGGCAACACGGACAGCCGCAGCAACAGGACTCGCCGGGCAATGCCGGCGGAGCCGCAGGCGCGCACCAGGGCGGCCAGCCGGTGGGCGTCGTTTCGGGCCTCGGCGGGTGGTGCCTGCGCCCCGGCCCCGCGCCGGCGCAGGGCGGTGATCAGGGCACCGGCTCCGGCGGGGCGGCGGCGTCCAGCAACGCCGGGACGGTGCAGCCCGCCCGTCCTGCCGGAGCCGCGGCGGCGCCGCGCTCGATGCATTGACGCAGCGTGCAGGCGTGGCTGGCGGGGCAGGCCACGATCCGGCCGACGCCCAGCATGGCGTCGACGTGCCGGCCCTGGAAGCGGCGGATGCCCTGCGCGATGCCCCACTGGACCGCCGTCTCCGTCTCGGCGTGATTCAGCACGATGCGCTGAACCCCCAGCCTGGACACGGCTGCGGTCAATTCTTGTTGTTCCCCAGGCGCCAGTCGCGCCATTCGGGGGGACCAGTCGAGCTTCACCAGACCGGCCCCCAGCGCCTCGGGGCAGGTCAGCAGCAGCGCCAGATGCGAGACGCCGTCCAGCACCAGCTCCATGCCGGCGGCGGCGAGCCGGTTGCGGGCACGCGCGAACGCAACGAGGTCGGCGCCGGCTTCCGCCAGGGCCACTTCCACGCCAAGGGTCGCGCCGGCGCGGACGGTCGCGGCGGCCAGCTTCTCGAAACCACCGGACAGGATGCCCGAAAGGGTCAGGTTGACCTGCAGGCGCGGCGCCGTCGCAGCGTCGAGCGCGCCGGCGCCGCCGATCTCTTGCCGCAAGGCGGCGAGCATGTGCTGGTCGAGCCGCCCTGCCAGATGGCGGAACAGGAACGGGTCGGCATCGACCGGCCCCGCCCCGGTCCGGGCCTCCAGTGCCGCGAGCGAGACGCTCACTTCGCGATAGATCGGCCGCAGCGCGTTGCCGGGCCGCGCGCGGCTCTGGCCAAGCAGCACGGCGGTCTGACGGTGCAGCAGGTCGGTCAGCCGCCCGCCTTCGGCCAGCAGCGCGAGGCGGTCGATGCTCTCGGGGTCGGCGACCGCATCGCTGTCGTGCCACCCGCCCGGGCTGGGTTCGATGAGCCGCTCGGCGGCATAGCCTAGCAACTGGTCGCGAGCCTCGCCGAGCGGCCAGACTGAGATGACCGCGGCGGGATCCGGTGCGACCGCCTGGAGCAGCTGCGCCAGGGTGACGGCCAGCGGCGTGCCCGCGGCCCCGGCACGCAGCATATGAGCGCGGTACAACAGCACCAGGTCGCCATTGCGCAGCGCCAACACCTGGCCGTCGTGCCGCTGTGCCGCCTCCTGCAGCAAGGCCCGCGCGACGCGGCGGTGATGCGGACGCGGCGCCGGCTGCTGCAGCCGCGACAAATGCAGGACCAACGCGGCCCATTCCTGTGGCAGCCGGTGCGCCGCTTCCAGCAGATGCCGTTCGGCGGCCTTGTCGGGCCCGCTGCCGGCCAGCCCGAGAGCCGCCAGCAATCCGGGCGCGGGCGCCGACCCGGCCTGTCCACCTGCGTGCGCCACCCGTCCTGGGTTCATCATACTGCCCGGTGGCTCCCGAAGGGGCGCTCGCGTTTTGCGAGCTGCCGGGGGTAGGCTGATACGGCATGGTTGCCGAAACGTTAGCGTCCGTGACTCCCGCCCCTGCCACCCTGCCCCCGGGGCAGCGGGTCTATGCGATCGGCGACGTGCATGGCTGCGCCGACCGGCTGGACCGGATGCACGCGGCCGTCGCCGAGGATCTCGCGGCGCGGCCGGTGGCGCGTGCGCTGGTGATCCATCTCGGCGATTACATCGATCGAGGCCCGGACAGCGCCGGCGTCATCGAGCGCCTGATCCGGCCGTTCCCGGTGCCGGGGGCGGCCGGTGCGCGCGTGTTCAACCTGGCGGGCAACCATGAGGACATGCTGCTGACAGCCCTGGCCAGCGGCGACCTGGGGGCGGCCGATCTGTGGTTGCGCAACGGCGGCGGCGACACGCTGGCGAGCTGGGGCATACCGTGGCGCGGCGGCCCGGCCGCGTGGCAGCGCGCCATACCGCCCGCCCATCTCGGCTTCCTGCGCGGCCTGTCGCTGCTGTATCGCGTCGGCGGCTATGTGTTCGTGCATGCCGGGCTGCGGCCGGGCGTGAACCTGGAAGCGCAGGCGCGCGAGGATCTGCTGTGGATCCGCGAGCCGTTCCTGTCCTATGACGGCCTGCTGCCGGCGGTGGCCGTGCACGGGCACACGCCCGAGGATGCGCCGTCTGTCCATCCGCACCGGATCGGCGTCGATACCGGCGCGGTCCTGGGCGGCCCGCTCAGCTGCGCCGTGCTGGAAGCCGACAGCGTGCGGTTCCTGCAGACCTGAGAAAACGGTTTCGCAAGTCGGGTGCCGCGCGCTTGCAACTGCCGGCCCGCTTCGCTACGGGGGCGTGCATGGATCCAATCTCCACGGCCGCGCCTGACCACACCGCTGCCGATCTCGCCGCTGCCATGCGCCGGCTGGCACGGTCCAGCGTCCTGGTGATCGGCGACGCCATGCTGGACCGGTACGTCTATGGCGAGGTCGAGCGGATCAGCCCCGAGGCGCCCGTGCCCGTGCTGGCGGTGCAGCGCGAGATTGCGCTGCCCGGCGGCGCCGGCAACGTGGTGCGCAACCTGGGCGCGCTCGGGGCGGCAGTCGCCTTCATATCGGTGGTCGGCGACGACCAGGCGGGCTCGGACCTCACCGGCCTGATCGGCGGGCAGCCGGGCGTGGAGCCCTGGCTGCTGGTGCAGGGCAGCCGCATCACCACCATGAAGACGCGTTTCGTGGCCCAGGGGCGGCCGCTGCAGGGCCACCAGCTGCTGCGCGCCGACCGCGAGGACACGCGGCCGATCAACCCGAGGCTGATGGACCGCATGCTGCGCATCGCCCGCGACGCGATGGTGGCCACCTCTGTCACCATCCTGTCCGACTACCGCAAGGGCGTGCTGGCCGACGAGGCGCCCGCGAGCCTGATCGCGGCCGCGCGGCAGGCCGGGCGGCGGGTGGTGGCCGACGTGCACGGGCATGACTATGCCCGCTACGCCGGCACCGACGTGATCGTGGTCGCCAGCCGGGACCTGGGCCTGGCCGTGGCGATGCCGGTGGACAGCGACGCCGCAGTGGCCGCCGCCGGCGACGCCCTGCGCCTGCGTCACGGTTTCGGCGCTGTGCTGATCATGCGCAACGAGGACGGCATGACCCTGGTGGACGCCCAGGGGGCCATGCATTTCCCGGTCGAGGCGGCGGAGGTGTTCGACATCTCCGGCACCGGCGACACCGCCGTGGCCACGCTGGGCGCCGGGCTCGCGTGCGGGCTCGATCTGCGGCTGGCGGTGCGGCTGGCAAACATCGCCGCCGGCGTGGTGGTGGGCAAGATGGGCACGGCCGTCGCGCGCGAGAGCGACCTGCTGGCCGCGATCTCGCCGCAAGCCGGCGCGCTGCGCAAGATCGTGACCACCGAGGCAGCGGCAGAGCGCGCCGAACGCTGGCGCCGCAACGGCTGGCGCACCGGCTTCACGCATGGCTGCTTCGGGCCGCTGCGCCCAGGCCACGTGCATCTGTTGGAACAGGCGCGCGGCGCGTGCGATCGGCTGATCGTCGCGGTGGACAGTGACGCCGTGGTGCGTCGCAACAAGGGCGAGGCCCGGCCGCTGCAGCCCGAGCCGGTTCGCGCCGCCCGCCTGGCCAGCCTGCCCTGCGTCGACCTGGTGGTGGTCAACACCGAGGACACGCCGGCCGAACTGCTGCGCGCGTTGCGGCCCGACCTGCTGGTGAACGGCGCCGACCGTCCGCCAGAGCAGATGGCGGGCGCCGACCTGCTGGAGGAGTGGGGCGGCCGCGTGATGCTGGCGGAGATGCTGCCCGAAGCAACCGGCGATTAGCGGCGGTGTTCGCCGCTATTCCACCCGCAGCGCGGTGCGCAGGGCCACCGCGCCGGCCGGGTCTTCCAGCATCGCCAGCCGGCTGGCCGCCAGGGCGGCGAAGCGATGCAGCAACGCGCGCCGGCGGGCCGAAGGCAGCGGATGGCCAGGCGCCTCGCGCAGAACCTCGGCGCTGCGTTCCCACGCGACGATGAGGCCGGTATCGCCGGGCAGCAGCTCCTGCGGGAAGTCGGCGTCCACAGCGAAATAGAGGGCGTCGCTGAACGCCCGGTATTCCGGCCATTTCCCGTCGGTCAGGAAGTCACGCGGCCCGGATTTCACCTCGATGCAGGCAAATCCGCCATCGGGGCGCAGGGCCATGATGTCGGCGCGGCGGCCATTGGGCAGCGGCATCTCGTGCACGGGCGCCCAGCCGAGCTGGCCGCACAGGCGCGCGGCCGCGCGGCGGATGGCGAGGGCGCGTTCGGGGAAGCTGGGAAGGTCGGTCACCGCTGCGTATCGCCCGCCACTTCGTCGATGGCCTGGGCCAGCGCCACATCGCGTGCGCTGAGGCCCCCGGCGTCATGGCTGGACAGGGTGATCTCGACGCGATTCCAGACATTCGACCATTCCGGGTGGTGGTCGTGCTTCTCGGCCAGCAGGGCGACCCGGGTCATGAATCCCCAGGCCTCGTTGAAGTCACGGAACCGGAAGCTGCGCTGGAGCGCGTCGCGGCCGGCCGTTGCCGACCATTCCGGCAGCAGCGCCGGCAGCGCGTCGCGCGCCGTCTGCGTCAGTTTCTCGCTCATGTCCCGTCCTCCTGTCTTGACCCGTGCGCCGCCCGCGTGCCGTGCTGTGGGGATGACCAGGCATGACCCTCGCCGCTTCACCACGCCGCCGGACCTCGATGATATCACCGACCTGGCCGAGCGCGCGCTGGCCGCGATCCCGTCGCGGCTGCGCCGCCATGTCGCCGGTGTCGGCATCACCGTCGAGGAGATGGCGGACGACGCCACGCTGGACGAGATGGGCATCGAGAGCGCGTGGGACCTCACCGGGCTGTATCACGGCACGCCGCTGCATCTGCGCAGCGTCGGCGACGTCGCGCGGATGCCTGACCGGATCTTCCTGTACCGCCAGCCGATCCTGCTGGAATGGGTGGAGGAGGGCGAAGACCTCTATCGCCTGGTGCGCAATGTGCTGGTGCACGAGATCGCGCACCATTTCGGCTTCAGCGACGCCGAGATCGAGGCCATCGAAGGCGAGATGGACCAATGACGCGCGCGTGACGAACGCGGCCGCGTCACGACGGTCATAACGTTGACCGCGTTTCCCGACATCGTGAACAACCGCGCGGCATCCTTTCTGTTAGCGTTTCAAAGTCGGCAATTCGCATCTGCGTGAATGGCGGATGCGGCCGCCGGCCCATGAACGAGCGGAGGACACGATGCGCAAGCCCGAAGCGGCCCAGGCCCTGCCCGAAGTCCTGCAGTTCAACCCGAGATGGTGGTGGGATCCGGTTCCCTGGTGGATCATCCAGGAGCTCGACAAGAATGTGCTGACGCAGCTCGCGACCATCCATCTGCAGTTGCAGAAGGACATCCTGGCGGCGCAGACGAAGTCGATCGATGCGAGCATGAAGGTCCTGTCGCAGCAGCGGGGCTGACCGGTCCATGGCGGGCCGGGTGCCGACGGGACCCGGTGATCGGGAGCACGGAACATGGCAACCGAGTTGCGCACGGCGGCGGTTGCGGGCAGCGGCGCGCAAGCGCGGCCGGTGATCCTTGTCGGTTTCCAGGCGCAGGGAAATCTCGGCCTGGGGTATCTGTCATCCACGCTGCGGCGGGCCGGATATTGCGTGGAGTTGCTCGATATCGAGTTGCCGCCTGACGACATCGTGGCGGCGATCCGGCGGGCCGATCCGATTCTCGTCGGGTTCTCGCTGATCTTCCAGTTCTACATCCGCCGCTATGGCGACCTGATCCGCACCCTGCGCGCGCACGGCGTCGATTGCCATTTCACCATGGGCGGCCACTACCCCAGCCTGAGTTCCCGCCAGACGCTCACGACAGTGCCGGAGCTCGACAGTGTGGTTCGCTTCGAAGGCGAGATCACGCTGCTGGAAATGGTGGCGGCGCTCGCCGAGGGGCGTGACTGGACCGGCATCCCCGGCCTCATCCACCGCCGCGGCGGCGACATCGTGGCGAATGCGGCTCGTCCGTTGGTCGAAGACCTGGACAGCCTGCCTTATCCCGAGCGCAGCTTCGCGCCCGAGATCGTGCTGGGGCACAAGGCCCTGCCGATCCTGGCAAGCCGTGGGTGCGCGCGCACCTGCTCGTTCTGTTCGATCCACACGTTCTATCGCACCGCGCCGGGCAAGGTCGTGCGAACCCGCAGGCCGGCGGAAGTGGTGCAGGAAATGCAGCTGCTGCACCGGGAGCGCGGCATCACGATCTTCCTGTTCCAGGACGACGACTTTCCGCTGTTCGGCAAGAAATGGCGGGCCTGGGCCCATGCCTTCGTCGACGAGCTGCACCGCAGCGGATTGGTGGGGCGGATGATCTGGAAGATCAGCTGCCGCGCCGATGCCGTCGATGCCGAGCTGTTCGTGCGCATGCGCGATGCCGGGCTCTATATCGTCTACATGGGCCTGGAATCGGGAACCGAGGAAGGGCTGGTGACCCTGAACAAGGGCATCACGGTCGCGCAGAATCGTCTGGCGGTGCAAACCCTGAAGCAGCTCGGCATCATGTTCGAGTTCGGTTTCATGCTCCTGGACCCGTCCAGCACGTTCGAGTCGGTGCACGGCAACGTCGCGTTTCTGCGTGACATCGTCGGCGACGGCAGCGCCGCCGCGACGTTCTGCAAGATGCTTCCCTATGACGGCACCCCGATCAAGGACGCGCTGGAGCAGAGCGGGCGGCTGAAGGGCGATGTGTGTGCGCCGGACTACGATTTCCTGGACCCGCGCCTGGATGCATTCTACCAGGCGCTGGCACGCATCGTGGACGTCACCGGCTGGATCCACGGTCACCGGGCCCTGACGCCGCAACTCAACTGGGCCTGGAACGAGCTTGCCGTCATCCGGCAGTTGTTTCCCAGGCTGCCGGATACCGATGCCTACGAAGCGGCCTTGCGCAACCTCACGCGGGAGAGCAACGACCTGCTGTTTACGGTTGTCGAGAATGTGGCGACAATCTTTGCCACCGGAAAGGGGTGCGAGCCCGATCCACAGGCGCTGCGCCGGCAGTGCGACATGGCGCTGAGCCGCCTGCTGCACGAACGCAACGCTTTCATGGCGCGCCACCAGACGGTGCTGCTGCGGGCATTGCAGCAGGCTGCGGCCTGATCAGCGATCGAATCGGCTATCGCCGATCGTGCAATACATCGTGCACCCGGCTTCGCAACGCCGGCAGAACCTCCATGGCGAACCAGGGATTGCGGCGCTCCCAGCCAGTCGTGCGCCACGACGGATGCGGCAGCGGGAACAGGTGCGGCAGATGGCGGCGGAAGTCGCGCACATGCTCCGTCATCGGCCCGCGGCCCAGCAGGCGGCCCATGGCGTACGTGCCCACCACCAGCGTGAGCGCGATGCGCGGCATCAGCGGCAGCAGGCGGGGGTGCCACAGCGGCGCACAGACAGGCATGGGCGGGCGGTCGCCGCCACTGGGCAGGCGGCCGGGATAGCACAGGCCCATCGGCACGATGGCGATACTGGCTTCGTCGTAGAATTCGTCACGGCTCAGTTGCAGCCAGGCGCGGAGCCGGTCGCCGGAGGGGTCGTTAAAGGGGATGCCGGTCTCGTGGACTTTCGTCCCTGGCGCCTGGCCCACGATCAGCAGCCGGGCAGTGGCGGAGACGCGCAGCACCGGGCGCGGGCCCAGCGGCAGTTCGGCGGCGCAGCGGGTGCAGGCGCGGGCTGCGGCGGCGGCCTGCGCCAGGGTTTCATGCATCGATGGCAGTCCAGTCATGGCGCAGCAGGCGGGTGCGCAGGTCGAACGCGTAGTAGTAGCCGCCGCCGCCCGGCGGCTGGTCCTGGCTGCGGCTGATGGCCAGGCCTTCCAGCGCGCAGATCAGCAGGGCCCCCACCGCGCCGTGGGAGACGATCGCGATGTCGCCCTCGGCCGGAGCGATGCTCAGCACCGCCTCCACTGCGCCGACGATGCGCGCCTGCGCGTCCACCGCCCGCTCCCAGCCGCGCACGCTTTCCAGGGGGCGGGCAAAGAAGGCGTCGGCCGTTGCCTCGAACTCCGCGCGCGGCAGGTAGCCGGTCGCGGAGCGGTCGTTCTCGCCGAGTGCGGCGAGCGTGGTGAATTCCAGGTCGAGGCCACGAGCCAGGATCATCGCGGCGTCGACCGCCTTGCGCTCCGTGCTGGCATGGATGGCGCGGATGCCGCGCACCCAGGGGCGGGCCAGCGCTGTACGCATGCGGGCACGGCCGCGGCTCGACAGCGGCCAGTCCGGCACCGGCACCGCGGGGTCGATCTGCACGTCGGGATGGGTGATGAAGAATGCGGCGGGCATCGCTCAGGCCAGTGCGTATTCGACCTCGGCCGTGTAGACCGAGGCTTCCTTGCCCAGCTGCGAACTGAACAGGGTGAAATGCGCCACCGGCACGGGTTCGGCGCGGAACAGGTTGTGCGCCTGCACGAAGGCGGCGAGCTTCGTGGGCACCGCGTTGTCCAGGCGGGCCAGGGTCACGTGCGGGGCGAAGCGCCGCCGTTCCGGCTCGAGGCCGGCGCGCTGCAGGGCGGTCTCGATCTTGGCCTGCAGGTGGTCGAGCTGGGGATTGCGCTCCACACCCACCCAGAGCTGGGTGTCCCGCCCGCCCTTGGCGAAGGTGCCGACGCCGGCGAGCGTGAGCGCAAAGCCGCGGGCCCGCAGCGTGGCCAGCGCCAGGTCGATCTCCTCGGCACGGTGCGCCGGCACCTCGCCGATGAAGCGCAGGGTCATGTGGTAGTTCTCGGGCGGCACCCAGCGCGCGCCGGGAACGCCGCCGGCCAGGACACCCAGCCGTTGCTTCACCTCCCAGGGCAGATCGAGGCCCACGAACAGTCTCATCCCGGCAGCCTCATGAGGGCGGCACCTCTGCCAGCAGCCGCTCCACCAGCGGCAGCAGGCGGGCGACCAGCCGCCGCACGCCCTCGGGGTTCGGATGGATGCGGTCGGCCTGGTTCAGCGCCGGGTCGCCGGCGACGTCCTGCAGGAAGAACGGGTCGTAAAGGATGCCCGGCCGCTGGCCGAGCCGGTCGAATACCGCGTGGAAGGCACGTCCGTAATCGTCACCGAGATTGGGCGGCGCCAGCATGCCGGACAATAGCACCTTCACGCGGCGTGCCCGCAGCGTGTCCAGGATGGCCGCGAGGTTGGCTTCGGTGGCGCGTGGATCGATCCCGCGCAGCCCGTCATTGCCACCCAGCTCCACGATCGCGGCGTCGGCGCCGCCATCCAAAGCCCAATCCAGGCGGGCGCGGCCGCCGGCGGTGGTGTCGCCGGACACGCTGCCGTCGAGGAGGCTGACGTCGTGGCCGCGCGCCTTGAGGGCGGCGGCCAGTTGCGCCTGGAACCCGTCCGCCTGCGCCAGGCCGTAGCCGGCCGACAGGGAATCGCCGAGGATCAGCAGCCGCAACGGGGCGGCGTCGGCGGGCGGCGCATGAAGCGTCATCGTGAAAAGAAGGAAAGGCAAACAGATGGCGGCTTTCCGCAGCCAGCTGAGGAGGCCATATCCTGCTTCCATGGACGCAATCGCGACGCCTGCGGCCCCGGCCGTGCCGATTCTCACTGCAAATCCTCTGGTCCAGGTCCGTGACCTGCACCTGACGGTGCCTTCTGCCGCCGGACCGGTCAACATCCTGCGCGGGATCGACCTCGCTGTGGATGCCGGAGAGGCAGTCGGCATCGTCGGCCCTTCGGGGTCGGGCAAGACCAGCCTGCTGATGGTGCTGGCGGGGCTCGAGAGCGCCAGCTCGGGCAGCGTGTGCCTGGGCGGGCAGGAACTGGTCGGCCTGGATGAAGACGCGCTGGCCCGCCTGCGCCGCGACCAGGTGGGCATCGTGTTCCAGGCGTTCTACCTGATCCCGACCATGACCGCGCTGGAGAATGTCGCCATTCCCCTGGAACTGGCGGGCGATCCCCGGGCGAGCGCAAAGGCGGAGGCGAGCCTGCGCGCGGTCGGGCTCGGCCACCGCCTGACCCATCTGCCGGGCCAGCTTTCCGGCGGCGAGCAGCAGCGGGTGGCACTTGCCCGCGCCTTTGCCCCGGCGCCGCGCCTGCTGCTGGCCGACGAACCCACCGGCAACCTGGACGGCGCCACCGGCGCCGCGGTGATGGATCTGCTGTTCGACCTGCGGGCCCGGTTCGGCACCACGCTGCTGCTGATCACCCATGATCCCGATCTGGCCGCACGCTGCGGGCGGATCGTGCATATCGCGGACGGGCGGGTCGCCGCGTGAGGCGCGGCCGGCGTACCATCACATGATGCTGGCCTTGCGCCTCGCGCGCCGCGAACTGCGCGGCGGCGTGCGCGGCCTGCGCATCGTCCTGGCCTGCCTGGCGCTCGGCGTTGCCGCCATCGCCGCGGTCGGCACGTTGCGCGAGGGCGTGGCCCGCGGCCTGGCCGCCGACGGCAGCCGGATCCTCGGCGGCGATATCGAGGTGCAGGGCGGCTCCCAGCCGTTGCCGGAGACGCTGCGCGCCTGGCTGCGCGCCCGCGGCGCCCGGATATCCGACGTGGTGACCATGCGTTCGATGCTGGTCGCCCCGTCCGGCGAACGGATGCTGGTGGAGCTGAAGGCGGTCGACGATGCGTGGCCGCTGGTCGGCACGGCGGCTTTCGACCCGCCGCAAGCACTTGCGCAGACGCTGGGTGGGCAGGGGATTGCGGTCGAGGGCTTGGTGATGGATCGGCTCGGGGTCCGGCCAGGCGACACGCTGCGCCTTGGCCACCTGCCGATGCAGTTGCGCGGGACGGCGACAGCGGAGCCGGACCGCGTCGCCACCCCCTCGATCTTCGGCCCGCGCGCCCTGATCGCGCTCGCCGATCTGCCGGCGACCGGGCTGGAGCAGCCAGGCGCCATCCTCGAGCACCGTCTGCGCGCCGTGCTGCCCGCCGGCGCCGACACGGGCCGGATGATCCGCGATCTGCGCGCGGCGTTTCCCGAGCAGGGCTGGCGCCTGCGCGAAGCCCGCAACGCCGCCCCCGCGGTCGCCCGGTTCATCGACCGCACCAGCCTGTTCATGACACTGGTCGGCCTGACGGCGTTGCTGGTCGGCGGCATCGGGGTCGCCAACGGCACGCGCGCCTGGCTGGAGGCGCGGCACCGCAGCATCGCCACGCTGCGCTGCCTGGGCGCGTCCGGCCGGCTGGTCTTCGCCGTGGCGTTGATCCAGGTGATGGCGCTGTCTGCGCTGGGGGTCCTGGCCGGGCTCGCCGTGGGGGCGGCGTTGCCGGCGCTGGCATCGCGGTTCCTGCGCGACGTGCTGCCGGTGCCGCCGGTGCCGGGCGTGTTCCCGGCGCCGCTCGCCTTGGCCGCCGCCTATGGGCTGCTGACCGCGGCCACTTTCGCGCTGTGGCCGCTGGCGCGCACCATGCGCATCCCCGGCGCCGCCTTGTTCCGCGACCCGCTGGTGCCGGCGCGGGTGCGGCTGCGCGGTCCGCTGCTGGCGGCCAATGCCGTCCTGGGCGCCGGCCTGGTCGGCCTGACGGTGGCGGCTGCGGACGACCGGGGCTTCGCGTTGTGGTTCTGTGCCGCCGCGGCGGGGACGCTGGGCCTGTTCCGGGCCGGCGGGTGGGCGATGACGGCGCTCGCCGCCCGGGCGCCGCATGCCGGACGGCCCTGGGCGCGGCTCGGCCTGTCCAACCTGCATCGGCCCGGCAACGCGACGCCGTTGATGCTGGTCTCGCTGGGCCTGGGCCTGTCCACTCTTGCGGCGGTGGCGCTGATCCAGGGCAATCTGCGCCGCCAGGTGCTGGAGCAGCTGCCGGAGCGGGCCCCCAGCTTCTTCTTCATCGATATCCAGAACGACCAGATGGACCGGTTCCGCCAGGTGCTGACGGAGCAGCCGGGCGTGCAGGAGGTGCAGGAGGTGCCCAGCCTGCGCGCCCGGGTCGTCGCCGTGAACGGCGTGCCGGCCGACCGGGTGCGGGCCACGCCGGACACCACCTGGGCGCTGCGCGGCGACCGCGGCCTGACCTATGCCGCGCGGCCGCCCGAGGGCACGCGCCTGGTCGCCGGGCAATGGTGGCCGGCCGACTATGCCGGGCCGCCGCTGGTCTCGTTCGACGCCAACCTGGCCAAGGGCTGGGGCGTTCATCTCGGCGACACCATCCGCGTCAATGTCCTGGGCCGCGACATCGACCTTCGCGTGGCCAGTCTGCGCGACATCGCCTGGCGCACGCTGGGCATCAATTTCACCCTCATCGCCAGCCCCGGCCTGCTGGAGCGGGCGCCGCACACGCATATCGCGACCGTGAGGGTGGACCCGGCGTCGCAGGGCGCCGTGCTGCGCGCGGTGACGGACGCGCTGCCCAACGTGTCCGGGATCCGGGTGGAGGACGTGCTGCGCACGGTATCCGACCTGCTCGGCCAGATCGGCGCGGCGCTCGCCGCCACCGGGTCGCTGACGCTGGCGGCCGGGGCGCTGGTGTTGGCCGGGGCGGTGGCGGCCGGGCAGTCCGGGCGCATCCGGCAGGCGGTGATCCTGAAAAGCCTGGGCGCCACGCGGGCGCAGATCCGCGCAGCCTGGCTGGTGGAATTCGGCCTGCTGGGCGCCTGCGCGGGCCTGATCGCGGCGGCGGTGGGCACCGCGGCCAGCTATGGCGTGGTGCACTTCGTCATGGGCACGGACTGGGCGTTCCTGCCGGGAACCCTGGCTGCGACCGTGCTATCCTGCATCGTGCTGATGCTGGTATTCGGCTACGCCGGCACCGCGGCGGCGTTGCGGGCGAAGGCGGCGCCGCTGCTGCGCAATGAATAATACGGGTTTTTCCTGAGACGGTTCGCGAAACATTACCATGATTTCGCTTGAACCTGGGGCAATCGGCCCCAAAATGACCGGCATCAGGCAACTTCGCCTGGAAGGGAAAACAACGACCATGGCTCTCAGTCCCGACTATCGGACCTACACGGGTGCCACCCGCGCGGCCGAGACCGCCGCGGTACTGGACGCCGGCCTGCGCGCCTACATGCTCAGGGTCTACAACTGGATGGCCTCCGGCCTGGTCCTGACGGGCATCGTGGCCTACGGCATCGCCAGCACCGGCCTGTTCGACCTGTTCTATCCGCTGGTGATGACGCCGCGTGGCCCTGCCCACGTGCCCGGCGCGCTGGCCTGGATCAGCATGTTCGCGCCGCTGGCCTTCGTGCTGGTGCTCAGTTTCGGTGTGAACCGGCTGTCGACGACAGCCGCGCAGGCGCTGTACTGGGCGTTCTGCGTGGCCATGGGCGCCAGCCTGACGAACATCTTCATGATCTACACGCATGACTCGATCGTGCGCGTGTTCTTCATCTCGGCCGGCACCTTCGCGGCGATGAGCCTGTACGGCTACACCACGCGCGCGGACCTGACGAAGATGGGCAGCTTCCTGATGATGGGCCTGTTCGGCATCATCATCGCCAGCCTCGTGAACATGTTCCTGGGCAGCGCCGGCCTGCAATTCGCCATCAGCGTGATCGGCGTGCTGGTGTTCGTGGGCCTGACCGCCTACGACACCCAGCGGATCAAGGCGGACTACGTCCAGTTCGCGTACGCCGAGGGCACAGAGGTAGCGGCCAAGCGCAGCGTCTATGACAGCCTGCAGCTGCTGCTGAACTTCATCAACCTGTTCATGCTGCTGCTGCAGCTGCTGGGCAACCGCAACAGCAGCAGCTGACGCCGCAGCGGCCGGGCCCGGAACGCCGGGCCCGTTGGCGGGCACGAAAAAGGGGCTCCGGTTCGCACCGGAGCCCCTTCTTCTTTGCGGTTATTCGGCGGTCAGAGGGTCTTGAGGAAATTGGCCAGCTTGATGGCCGCAGCCCCCTTGTCGGTCTGGTCCAGGGCAGCGAGCTCGGCGGCGAGGCGGTCCATGGCAGCCTCGTAGATCTGCCGCTCCGAGAAGCTCTGGTCGGGCTGGCCGGCGTTGCGGTGCAGGTCACGCACCACCTCGGCGATGGCGATGGGATCGCCCGAGTTGATCTTCGCCTCGTACTCCTGCGCCCGGCGCGACCACATGGTGCGCTTGATGCGGGCACGGCCCTTCAGCACCGCCAGCGCCTCGTCGAACATCTTGCGGGTGGCCAGCTTGCGAAGGCCGGCGCTGCGGGCCTTGGTGACCGGCACGCGCAGGGTCATCCGGTTCTCTTCGAACGTGATGTGGATCAGTTCGAGCCGGTGTCCGGCAATGTCCTCGACGGCGATCTTCTCGACCTTGCCGACGCCATGGGTCGGATAGACGACGTAGTCGCCCTCGGTGAAATTCTCCTCCTTGGCGGCGGCGCGCGAGGGCGGCATCGGCCGTCCGTTCGGCATCTGCGTCGGGGCTGGGCGCATTTCGGCGCGCCGCGGCTCGGCGGCGTACGGCGTGCTCGCCTGGGTCTCGGCCATGCCATGCGCGGCGGGGGGTTTCACGAGGTGTTGTGTCTTCGTCAATTCCACGGCTTTCAGGGTTTCCATCGGTTTTGGCGCAGTCGCGGCTTTTGGCGCAGCAACACTCGTCGGGGGTTCCGGCGCCTTCTTGTGGGGGGAGGCCGGCTTCGTGGCCTCGATCTTGGCGGGCTCCGGGGCGGCCGGCTTTGCGGCCGCGGGCGCCTTGGCCGGCGCTGCTGCGGGCGCCGCGGCCTTCCTGGAGGCGGGTGTCTTGCTTGCGGCCGCGGGTGCCTTGGCGGCGGGTTTCGCGGCGGCGGCCTTGGCAGGGGCCTTGCCCAGTGGCTTGGCAGCTTGCCGCGCGGCGCTCTTGCCTGGCAGCGGCGCAGCATGGCCGGATTTGTGTTGTGACGTATCAGCAGCCCGCGCCGCGGCAGCCGGGATTTCAGTTTTTCGCACCGGAACTGCGGACGCGACAGATGCCTTCATGCCGAACCTCGTATTCCCATACATGCGTGAACATCAGCCATGCGGCGCGGCTTTGGGGTGTCCCCGGTTGCCGCACCTCAGTGCCACGGTCGGATCCTCGCGGAGCAGGCTCGAATAGGCGCTGCGACGACCGCCATCGTCGTGCCCGCGGAAATCTTGTAACACAAAATAGGCCGGGAGTCAGGGGGGCAAGGCCGCCCAGGGGGCCTGCCAGCCCGCTATCTTGCATGGCAGTACAGCACCGCGGGATGTGTCCCGCAGCGGAGTGAGGGAAAGCACCCTCGGCGTCACCACGCGCGCTGACGGCGCGCTCGTATCCCGAATCTGGTCGTTACCTGGCGCGCAGCGTCCTCAGGCGGACAGAGATGGATCGCTGAGCCGGGCGCTTCAGGGCGCGCCAGGCTCCGGTGAAAACAGCTGCGCCTTGTCGGGCTTGTCCTTCCACGCGTCGGCATCGGCCGGGGGTTCGCCCTTGCGGGTGATGTTGGGCCACAGCGCCGCATATTGCCGGTTCTGCTCCGCCCAGGCGGCCGCCCGGTCGTCGCTGTCCGGCACGATGGCCTCGGCCGGGCACTCGGGCTCGCACACGCCGCAGTCGATGCACTCGTCCGGATGGATCACCAGCATGTTCTCGCCGACATAGAAGCAGTCCACCGGACAGACTTCCACGCAGTCCATGTACTTGCAGCGAATGCAGTTCTCGGTGACCACGTAGGTCATCGCACGCTCCTGGTCGGGCAGGGAGAAGAAACACGGCTCAAGGGCGGCGATATGCCGCCGTTTCGGCTTCGCCGCAAGAGATGCGTTGCAGTGCGGCATCAGGCTCGCCAATCTCGCGGTACAGGGTCCGCGCCTCCGGCGCCGGTCCACGGCGGACGGCGAGGGCCAGCACCTCGATCACGCGGACCTGGTCGCCGCCCGGGCCGCGCAGTGCCAGGGTGATCACATCGCCCACGCGCAGGCGCGCATGCGGCTTGTCGGTCGGCTGGCGGTTGAGGCGCAGCAGGCCGCTTTCCACCAGGCGCACGCAGTCGCTGCGCGCCCGCATGAAACGGGCGCACCACAGCCATTTGTCCAGGCGCTGCCAGTCGCGGTCCTCGGCGCCGGGGCCCGGGGCGCGCATCAGTGGCGCAGCGCCGCCAGCGCGGCAAAGGGGCCTTCACGGGCGGGCTCGTGGCGCGCGGGCCGGGTGCGTGCGGGCGTGGGATCGCCGCCGCGGGAGGGCTCCGGCCGCCTGCGCCGGGCCAGCGCCATCATGGCGGGCGCCGGCGGCCCGAATTGCCCCTCGGCCAACGTCGCGGCTGGAAACAGCCGGAAACCCAGCCGGCGCAGCACGGCGGGCAGCATCTCCGCTTTCACCGAGAGCCGTGAGGCCAGGCCGACCGGCACCGCAATCGGCCGGACCCGGCTGGCCCAGGCGAGCTCGCCGGCGACGCGCTCGGCCACGTCCAGACGCCGCAGCACCGGCCCGGCATCGACCCAGCCCATGGCCTGCGCGAACCCGTCGGGCCACTCCGCCGGCGCCGCCATGGCCACGAGGCCCGGCGCCGGCAAGGCCGGAAGGCTCACCCCGCGCCGCAGTGCCCACAGCGCCGCGCGCAGGCCACCGGCCCGCGGCTTCAGCATCGCCGGCATGAACAGCGCGTGGCGCCCGGCGCGCACGCCGAGCACCTTCAGGCGGCGGCGCAGGGCGGCCGGCACGTCGTCTTCCGGCGTCTGCGCCACCACGCCCAGGCCCTCGACCAGCCGGTGCAGCGGGCCGCGCAATGCCGCATCGCCATCGGCCGCCGCGGCCGCGGCGAGCAGCGGGTTCAGCGCCTCGCGGATCTGGTCGTCGATGAAGCGCTGCAGCCGCAGGCGCACCCGCTCGCGCTGCGGGCCGTCGAGGAATTCGCTGTCGCGCACCTCGACCTGCGGCCGCAACGCCGACGGGCCTGCCCGCAGCCGCGCGATGTCCGCGCCTTCCCAGGCGATCCGCTGGTTTGCCAGCAGCGCGAGGGCGGCATCCTCCGCGGCCTCCAGCATGGCGACGCGGCGTGGCATCTCTTCGCGCAGGGCCTTGCGGGCCGCGCGCAGCACCAGCTTGCGCTCCTCGCCCTCGGCCAGCGGGTCGGGGGCGAAGCCGAAGCCCTCGATCTGGCCCACCGGGTGCCCCTCGACCACCACCTCGCCACGCCGCGTCACGGCGGACAGCAGATCGTCGGCGACGCCGGCTTCCAGCCGGCGCATCAGATGGGCGGCGCGGCGATCGACGAAGCGGGTGGTCAGCCGCTCGTGCAGCGCGTCCGACAGCAGATCCTCGACTTCGCGGGCGCGCGCCTGCCAGTGCTCGGCGTCCGGCACCCAGTCGGACCGGGCGGCGATATAGGTCCAGACGCGCACGCCGGCCAGGCGCTGCATCAGCGTGTCGATGTCGCCGTCGGCGCGGGCCAGGGCCGCGATCTGCCCGGCCAGCCAGTCCGCGGGCAGGCGCCCGTCGCCGGCGATGTGGCCGAACACCCGCGCGCACAGGCGGATATGGCTGTCATCGGCGATTTTGCGGAAATCCGGGATCTGGCAGGCTTCCCACAGCATGCGCAGGCGGGTACGTCCGCGCGCGAGGCTGTGGATCTCCGGCTCGCGGGCCAGGGCGGCCAGGGTTTCCAGGTCGGTCGCGTCGTTGCCGCGCACCAGCCCGGGGCCCGGCGGGGGCGCCGTCAGGCTCGCCAGCAAGGCATCGATGCCGGAGAAGTCGAGAACGCTGTTGCGCCAGCAGATCTGCTCCAGCGGCTCGAAGCTGTGCGCCTCGACCGCGCGTACCAGGTCGTCGTCCAGCGGCGGGCAGTCGGCGGTGGTGCCGAAGCTGCCGTCGCGCATGCCGCGGCCGGCACGCCCGGCGATCTGGCCGACTTCGGCCGCCAGCAGCATGCGTGGCCGGTGCCCGTCGAATTTCGACAGCCGGGCGAAGGCGACATGGTCCACGTCCATGTTCAGGCCCATGCCGATGGCGTCCGTCGCCACCAGGAAGTCGACCTCTTTCTCCTGGTACAGGGCCACCTGGGCGTTGCGGGTGCGCGGCGACAGCCGGCCCATCACCACGGCGCAGCCGCCGCGCCGGCGACGGATCAGCTCGGCGATGGCATAGACCTCGGCCGCGCTGAACGCGACGACGGCGGTGCGCGGCGGCAGCCGGGTGAGCTTGGCCGGGCCGGCATGGGTGATCTGTGAGAGGCGCGGGCGCGTCTCCACGATGGCGCCGGGCACAAGGCGCTGCAGCAGCGGGCGGATCGTCTCGGCGCCCAGGAACATCGTCTCGACCATGCCGCGGGCATGCAGCAACCGGTCGGTGAAGACATGGCCGCGATCGGGGTCGGCGCAGAGCTGGATCTCGTCCACCGCCACGAACTCGGCCTGGCGGTCGAGCGGCATCGCCTCCACGGTGCAGGAGAACCAGCGCGCGCCTGCAGGCACGATCTTCTCCTCGCCGGTGATCAGGGCGACATTGCGGGGCCCCTTGCGGGCGACCATGCGGTCGTAGTTCTCGCGCGCCAGCAGGCGCAGCGGGAAGCCGATGATCCCGGAGGAGTGGGCCAGCAGGCGCTCGATCGCCAGATGCGTCTTGCCCGTGTTGGTGGGGCCGAGCACGGCCTTCACGCGGTGGCCAAGCATGGGGGTCTCAGGCCTGTGGGCGGCGAATCCCGGCATGGTGAAATGGTTGGGTGTTGCAGCGCGGAAAGCAAGGGAAACGGATCGCCTATTCGCGAATGCATTGAAATCAGGGATATCCCGGCGCATATGCGCCGCCGAATAAGGAGGGCCTGGCATGACGGACGCACGGAACACGACGTTGGAGACCCACGGATTCGCAGCCGAGGTCGGCAGGCTGCTCGATCTGGTGGTGCACTCGCTGTATTCCGAGCGGGAGATCTTTCTGCGCGAACTGGTGGCCAATGCCGCCGACGCGACCGACCGGCGCCGCTTCGAGAGCCTGACCGAGCCGGGCCTGGCCCCGCCCGAGGCGGCGAAGGTCCGCATCATCCCCGACAAGCCCGCCCGCACCCTGCGCATCGCCGACGACGGCATCGGCATGACCCACGACGAGTTGATCGCCAATCTCGGCACCATCGCCCGCTCCGGAACGCGGGCCTTCGGCGAGACGCTGGCCGCGGCCAAGCCGGAAGACCGGCCCAGCCTGATCGGCCAGTTCGGCGTCGGCTTCTACTCCGCTTTCATGGTAGCCGACCGGGTGGAGGTGACCAGCCGGAAGGCAGGCGCCGAGGCGGCCTGGACCTGGGCGTCCGACGGGCAGGGGGCTTTCACCATCGCGCCGGGCACGCGCGAAGAAGCGGGGACGGACATCGTCCTGCACCTCAAGCCCGATGCCGACGAGTTCCTCGATCCCATCCGCCTGGAAGCGGTCGTGCGCAAATGGGCCGATCACGTGACCTTGCCGATCACGATCGCGCGTGATGGCAAGGACGTTCCGGCCAACGAGGGCACCGCGCTGTGGCGCAAGCCGAAAAGCGAGGTCGGCGAGCAGGCCTATGCCGAGTTCTATCGCCATCTCGGCCATATCTTCGACCAGCCCTGGACGACCTTGCACTGGCGCGCCGAGGGGGCGCTGGAATTCTATTCGCTGCTGTTCATTCCCGGCAGCAAGCCGTTCGAGCCGATGGAGCAGGAGCGGGTTTCGCGCGTGCGGCTGCATGTGCGGCGCATGTTCATCACCGACCAGGCGGAACTGCTGCCGCCCTGGCTGCGCTTCGTGCAGGGCGTGGTGGACACCGAGGACCTGCCGTTGAACGTGTCGCGCGAGATGCTGCAATCCACCCCGGTGCTGGCGCGCATCCGCAAGGCCGTGACCAACCGCGTGCTGACCGAGCTCAAGACGAAAGCGAAGGACGCGGAGACCTACGCCACATTCTGGGAGAATTTCGGCGCGGTCCTGAAGGAGGGAGTCTGGGAGGACTCCGAGCACCGCAAGGAACTGGCCGCATTGCTGCGCTTCAGGTCATCCGCGGTCGAGGGCTGGACGTCGCTGGGCGATTACGTGGCGCGGATGAAAGAGGGGCAGGAGGCGATCTACTTCCTGGCCGGCGACACCACGGAGGCTCTCGGGCGTTCGGCGCAGCTCGAGGGTTTCCGTGCCCGCGGGATCGAGGTGTTGCTGCTCGCCGATCCGATCGATGCGTTCTGGCCGGACCGAATGGACGCGTTCGACGGCAAGCCGATCCGCAGCGTAACTCAGGGGGCGGCCGATCTGTCCAGGCTGGCGCCATTGGACGCGCCGGAGGGTGAGGCTGCCGATGCCACGGCCCTGGTGGCGGCGCTGAAGGCGGCGCTGGAGGACGAGGTTTCGGACGTGCGGGTCACCGACCGGCTGGTCGATAGCGCGGTCGTGATGGCCGCCGGCGGCTCGGGCCCCGACCTGCAGATGCAGCGCCTGTTGCGCCGCGCCGGCCGCGCGGATTTCGCGGCCAAGCCGGTGCTGGAGATCAATCCCCGGCACAAGCTGATCGCCGCGCTGGCGGCCAGGGCGTCCGCCAATCCGGCGGGGGACGCCGAGACGGCCGAATATGCGGGCCTGCTGCTGGACCTGGCGCGCGTGCAGGACGGCGACCTGCCGAAGGATCCCGCTGGCTTCGCCCGGCGGATCGAACGGGCATTGGCCGTGTCGATAAGCTGACTAGCCGGTCGACCGCAAGACGTTGTGATATTCCGGCGAAGCATCTGGCCGCGCCGGGGTCATGGCTGATTTGCATTTTCGGGCCAAAATTTCGAAACAATCAAAATGATACATTAATTTGCATTAGGATAGCGCGCACATGCTCGAAACGAGCTTGTAAGCCGCGTGGCGGAATGTCATGTGTGACCTGAAACGTCCGCGATTCGCAGGGCGCACGCTGCATTTGTGACGTAAACAAGGAAGCCACGCATGCTTGACCAGGATCTGCCCTGCATCGCGGCTGATGCCGCTGCCCGGCCGATCCATACGGTGCGGCCTGCGACGCTGCAGCCGTTCCTGGCGTCCCTGCCGCCGGGTCAGGCCGGGTTCCTGAGAGATGGCGGCTTCACCGCGCGCGCCGACGAACTGATTCTGTTGCCGGGGGGCGATGGCATTGCCGGGGCGGTGCTGGGGCTTGGCGACGATCGTTCCCCATTCGCGTTCGGCTCGTTGCCATTCCGCCTTCCGGAAGGAAACTGGCGGCTCGAAGCGGGTGATTTCGATGCTTCCGCGGCGGTGCTGGGCTTTTGCCTCGGCGGCTATCGCTACGGCGCGTTCAAGCCGGCGAAGCGGGCGTCGGCGCGCCTGGTGGTTCCGCCCGGGCATGAGCGCGCGCTTTCGCAGGCGGCCGCCGCGTGGATGGTGCGCGATCTCGTGAACGCGCCCGCCAATCTGCTCGGCCCGGCCGAACTCGCAGATGTGGCGCTGGATCTCGGGCGCCGGCATGGCGCGGACGTCATGCGTGTGTCCGGCGAGGCATTGACGGCGCAATACCCCACCGTCGCCACCGTCGGGCGGGGCGCGGACCGCGCGCCCGTGGTGGCGGGGTTCTCCTGGCGCGGGAGTGCCGCCACCGACAGCAGCCCGCTGGTATGGCTCTGCGGCAAGGGGGTGTGCTTCGATTCCGGCGGCTACGACCTCAAGCCGGCGGCTGGGATGCTGCGCATGAAGAAGGACATGGGCGGCGCCGCCACGGTGCTGGGAATCGCCCGGATCCTGATGGAGGCCGACCTTCCCCTGCGCCTGGCCGTACGTATCGGCTGTGTCGAGAACAGCGTCTCCGGCCAGGCCTTCCGGCCGATGGACGTGATTCGCACGCGCCGTGGCCTGACTGTCGAAGTCGGCAACACCGATGCCGAGGGGCGGCTCGTGCTGTGCGACCTGTTGGCCGAAGCGTCGGACGAGAAGCCGGATCTGCTGCTCGATTGCGCGACCCTGACGGGGGCGGCGCGCGTGGCGGTAGGGCCGGATCTTCCGGCGCTGTTCGCCAATGACGAGGCGTGGGCGGAGTCGTTCCTGGGCGCCGGGATGGATGCCAGCGACCCGATGTGGCGGCTGCCGCTATGGGATGGCTACGACGCCTGGCTGGACAGCCCGGTCGCCGACCTGAACAACGTCTCCAGCAAGCCTTTCGCTGGCGCGGTGGTGGCCGCGTTGTTCATGCGCCGGTTCCTGGCCCCCGGAACGCCGTGGGCGCATCTGGATCTTTACGCCTGGAACGACACGACCCGCCCGGGCCGTCCGGAGGGTGGGGAGGCGCTGGGCATGCGCGCCGCCTGCCTGGCGATCGAACGGAAGCTGTTCACGACGTAAGACGACCGAAACTCTGCGGTAACGTGATCGGGATTACCAGTGTGTATCGGTAACGTTGTAGCATTAGATTCGAAGTTTGCATCTGACCGTTGTGGGCAGATGAATCGGCGTCGTTCGCGACGCTGCGGCGGTTGATGGACCGCCGCGAGAGAGAAAGGACCAAGTAATGGCTGTCAATCCGTCTGCCGACCAGCTCGTCGGCATCCTTCGCGACACCGTTGTCGCCCTTGTCCGGCGCGACGGGCCGGATCTGTCGGCACGTCAACTTGGCGTGTTCCTGACCTGCTATCTGCAGGATGGCGCGCACACGGTTCGCGGCCTCGCCGCCGAGCTGAACGTGTCGAAGCCGGCGATCACGCGTGCGCTCGACCGGCTTGGCGAACTGGACCTGGCCCGCCGCAAGGTCGACCCGATGGACCGCCGCAGCGTGCTGGTGCAGCGCACCCTGAAGGGCACGGCGTTCCTGCGTGACCTGCGCGGCATCATGAGCGAGGCGGCATCCGGCACGAAGAAGTCGGGCAGTCACGAGTCGGCGCGCAAGGTTGCCAACGGCTGATTCCAGGCGCCGATCGGGGGTGCCCCACGAAGAGGCTCTGATTGGCGCCGCGCTGGGCTGAAGGGGCGTCGTAGGACCGCGTTAGCGATACCACGGCAGCAACTGCCCTGCTTCGTCTGCGGGACGGCACTGACTTGTCAAATGACGGCAGCGGACAGCTTGGAAGAGGCGGGTGCGTGCCGGTCACGAACCCGAAAACCCCTGGTTGCGACTGCTTGGACCTTGAGGCGCCGCCGCGGATCGGCCCACGGGGTGCGATGTCGCAGGCACAAAACATCGTCATCTCGAAGAAATGACTTGCCGGCGTCCTCGCAAGCAGGTTTCGCGGTCGTGCCCCCGTGGTCGGAGTAGGGGCCGCCGCGCCGCCTGCCCGCGGGATGCGCGGCTGGCCTACCGCGTCGGTCGCGGCGGCGTCTGCGTATAGTCGTAGAAGCCGCGCCCGGTCTTGCGCCCCAGCCAGCCCGCCTCGACATACTTCACCAGCAACGGGCACGGGCGGTACTTGCTGTCCGACAGGCCCTCGTACAGCACCTGCATGATCGACAGGCAGGTATCCAGGCCGATGAAGTCCGCCAGCTCCAGCGGGCCCATCGGGTGGTTGGCGCCCAGCCGCATCGCATTATCGATCGCCGAAATCGAGCCAACACCCTCGTACAACGCATAGACTGCCTCGTTGATCATCGGCACCAGGATGCGGTTGACGATAAACGCGGGGAAATCCTCGGCGACGGCGGTGGTCTTGTTCAACCGCGTCGCCAGCGCCTGCGTGGCCTGGAAGGTCGGCTCGTCGGTGGCGATGCCGCGGATCAGCTCGATCAGCTTCATGACCGGAACCGGGTTCATGAAGTGCATGCCGATGAACTTCTCCGGCCGGTCGGTGCTGGCGCCCAGCCGCGTGATCGAGATCGACGAGGTGTTCGATGCGATCATGCAGGACGGCTTCAGATGCGGCGTCAGCGTCTTGTAGATGGCGCGCTTGACCTCTTCCTTCTCCGTCGCGGCCTCGATCACCAGGTCGCACGCGCCGAACGCCGCGTAGTCGGTGCTGGTGGAGATCCGCCCCAGCGCGGCCGCCTTCTCCTCGGCCGTGATCAGGTTGCGGCTGACCTGCCGGTCCATGTTCCGGCCCATCACCGCCATCGCCTTGTCCAGCGCGTCCGCCTTGACGTCCAGCAGCACCACCGGCAGGCCGGCAAGCGCGCACACATGCGCGATGCCGTTGCCCATCTGGCCCGCGCCGATCACGCCCACACGGGCGACGGCCGGCGTTTCCGCCTGGGTCTCGGCCGTGGCCGGTGCTGCAGTGGCGTCAGTCGTCATCAGGATCGCTCCAGCTCCGCCGCCAGTTCGGGCAGCGCGGTGAACAGGTCGGCCACCAGGCCATAGTCGGCCACCTGGAAGATCGGCGCTTCCTCGTCCTTGTTGATTGCCACGATCACCTTGCTGTCCTTCATGCCGGCAAGGTGCTGGATGGCGCCGGAAATCCCGACGGCGACATACAGCTCCGGGGCGACGATCTTTCCGGTCTGGCCCACCTGATAGTCGTTGGGCACGAAGCCGGCGTCGACGGCCGCGCGGCTGGCCCCGACAGCGGCGCCAAGCTTGTCGGCGATCGGTTCCAGCAGCTTGAAATTGTCGCCGCTCTGCATGCCGCGGCCACCGGAGATCACCACGCGGGCCGCCGTCAGCTCCGGCCGCTCGCTCTTGGACAACTCGGCCGACACGAAGCGCGACATCGAAGGTGTTTCCACCGCCGGCGCTGCCTCGATCGGCGCGTTGCCGCCTTCGGCCGCAACCGGATCGAAGCTGGCGGCGCGCACGGTGATCACCTTCTTGCTGTCCGCGCTCTTCACCGTGGCCAGGGCGTTGCCGGCGTAGATCGGGCGGATGAACGTGTCGGCATCGACGATGCCGGCGATGTCGCTGATCGGCTGCGCATCCAGCAGGGCCGCCGCGCGCGGCATCACGTTCTTGCCGATGGCGGTGGCAGCCGCCAGCAGGTGCGAATAGCCGGGCGCCAGCGCTACCAGCAGGGCGGCGAGCGGCTCAGCGAGCGCATGATCGTACGCAGGAGCATCGGCCAGGATCACCTTCGCGACCCCCGGCAGCCTCGCCGCGGCATCGGCTGCTGCCTGCACGCCGGCGCCGGCGACCAGGACATGCACCTCGCCGAGCTTCTGTGCGGCGGCCACCGCGGAGCGCGACGGCTGCTTGATGCTGCCGGCTTCGTGGTCGAGCAGAACCAGGGCGGTCATGGTCAGATCACCTTCGCTTCGGTCTTGAGTTTCGCCACCAGTTCGGCCACCGAGCCCACCTTCACGCCGGCCTGGCGCTTCGGCGGCTCGGCCACGGTCAGCACGGTCAGCCGCGGCGCCGGGTCCACGCCGAGATCGGCGGGCTTCAGCGTCTCGATCGGCTTCTTGCGGGCCTTCATGATGTTCGGCAGCGACGCATAGCGCGGCTCGTTCAGGCGCAGATCGGTGGTGACGATGGCGGGCAGGGTCAACGCCACCGTCTCCAGCCCGCCGTCCACTTCGCGGACTACCGTGACGCCGTCGCCCTCGATGGCCACCTTGCTGGCGAAGGTGCCCTGGGGCCAGCCCAGCAGTGCCGCCAGCATCTGCCCGGTGGCGCTCATGTCGTCGTCGATCGCCTGCTTGCCCATGATGATGAGGTTCGGCGCTTCCTTGGCGACGATCGCCTTCAGCAGCTTGGCCACCGCCAGCGGCTGCAGATCGACGTCGGTCTCGACAAGGATGCCCCGGTCGGCGCCCATAGCCAGGGCTGTGCGGATGGTCTCGGCGCTGGCGGCGACACCCATGGACACCGCCACGATCTCGGTGGCGACGCCCTTTTCCTTGAGGCGCACGGCCTCCTCGACGGCGATCTCGTCGAACGGGTTCATCGACATCTTGACGCCGGCGGTCTCGACGCCCGTGCCGTCCGACTTCACGCGGACCTTCACGTTGTAGTCGACCACCCGCTTCACGGGGACGAGGATCTTCATTGAATGTCGTGCCGCTTCCTGGATTTGCCACGCCTGGACTTGCCGCGATGACGCCGCCGGGGTTCATCCCGCTGCTTGCCGGCGCCCGCCCCCGTCGCATCCGCGCGTCTCTTCGCATCTGCAATAGAGCGCGCGGAACTTAGTGGGCGGCTGATCCCGCTGTCAAACAGACCCCCGGCCGGCAAAGACCTGCCCCGCCGGGCACGTTTCCGCGGCACGTCGGGATGCTAGGAACGCATCAGGCTCAACAGCAAGGCGAACAGGGCCAGGGTGACGCCCTGCAATATCACGCGCCAGCGCATCAGGCGGTTCGATCGCATCGGGTCGCCGTCGCCGCGGACAAGGCCGAGCATGCCCGCAAGCAACACCGCCAGCGTGGCGAACATGCAGACGGCGACGAGAATGGTCAGGATCGTCTTCATTCGCCATTAATAGGAGCGTGCGCGGCTTTGCGCATCCCCGCCTGACGGTGAATTTCCGGCCATCGGACACGCCGCGGTTGACAGCGCCGTGTCTGGCATGATCCGCCTGCACCATGATTCGTATCCTGCTTGCGTTCGTGACCCTCGCTCTCGTGGCCACCGGCGCCAATGCCCAGGGCGGCGGCAGCCCGCGCGCGGCCGCGCCCGCGCCGCAGGCTGCGGCCGCGTCGCCCGCGGCCCCTGGGGGCGTCGCCGCGGCCCAGGCGCAGCAGGCGCTGGAGGTGCTGAAGGACCCTGCGAAGCGCGCCCAGATGATCGCGGTCCTGGAAGCGTTGGCCAAGGCCGCCGCCACGGCGCCGCCTGCGCCTGCGCCTGCGCCTGCGCCTGCGCCTGCGGCCGGGGCCGCGCCGCCGGCCGCCGAGGCCCCGGTCACGCCGTCAACCCCCGCGGCCCCCACCGATGCGGCGCCGGCGGAGTCCAAGCTCACCTTGCCGCTCGCCCCCGACAGCCTCGGTGCGCAGATCCTGGTCGACGCGTCCCGGCGCCTGTCGAACCTGTCCGACGATGTCGTGGCCACGGCGCGGACCGCCACCGATTTCCCGCTGCTGTGGCGCTTCGTGGTGCAGCTCGCCAACGATCCGTGGTCGCGTTCGATGCTGCTGGATGCCGGCTGGCGCCTGCTGGTGGTCATGGGCGCGGGATTGGGCGCGCAATGGGCGGTGCGGCGTCTGCTGTCCCGGCCCGAACGGGCACTCAAGGCGCGATCGATGGCCGCCCGCGCCGCCGCCGGCGAGCCCGCACCCGAGGATCTCGGCCTCGCGGCCGCAGAGGCGGGGCATTCCGAGAAATTCTGGCGGCGCATGCCGTCACCGCTGATGCTGCTGCGACGGCTGCCCTTCGCCCTGGTGCGGCTGATCCTGAACCTGCTGCCAGTGCTGGCCCTCTTGGCCGCCGGTTACGCCCTGCTCGGCGCCGGCCTCGGTGCGGACCCCATCAGCCGGCTGGTGATCCTCGGCGTGCTGCACGCCTACGCCCTGTGCCGCGTCATCATCAGCGTGGTGCACACCATCGTCGGTCCCGGCGCCCCCCGCCTGCTGCCGGTGCCGGACGACGTCGCCCGCTACATCCTGCGCTGGGTGCGGCGTATCGCGGTGGTGGCGATCTTCGGCTATGCGCTGGCCGAAGTCGGGTTGCTGTTCGGCCTGTATCGCGTGGCGCACGACGCCCTGCTGAAGCTGGACGTGCTGATCGTCCATGTCTTCCTCGCCATCATCGTGCTGCAGAACCGGTCCGCCGTCGCCGGCTGGATCCGTGCGCGCGAGGGGGCGAGCGGCGCGCTGGCCGTGCTGCGCAACCGCATGGCCGGCCTGTGGCACCTCATCGCCATCTTCTACCTGCTGGCGCTCTGGGCCGTATGGGCGCTGGAAGTGCCGGACGGGTTCTCCCGGCTGCTGCGGCTGGTAATCGCCACCGGCGTGATCCTGACCGTGGCGCGTCTGGCGATGACCGGCGCCCGCGGCGCCCTGGACCGGGCCACACAGGTGGCGCCAGACCTCGCCGAGCGGTATCCGGGCCTGGAATCTCGGCTGGGCGCCTACCAACCGGTGCTGCAGGCGACGGCCAGGTTCGTGATCGGGGCCGTCGCCTTCGTCGCGTTGCTCCAGGCCTGGGGGCTCGATTCCGTGGGCTGGTTCACCTCCGGCGGCCTGGGGGGGCGGCTGCTGTCGGCACTCGGCACCATCGGTGTCACGCTGCTCCTGGCGCTGGTGGTGTGGGAGGCGACGAACGCGGCCATCCAGCGGCATTTGACGCGATTGGCGCGCGAGGCGCAGCTGACCCGTTCAGCGCGGTTGCGCACGTTGCTGCCCTTGGCCCGCACCACGCTGCTGATCGCGATCTGCCTGGTCGCCGGCCTGATGGTCCTGAGCGAGATTGGCGTGAACATCGCCCCGCTGCTGGCCGGCGCCGGCGTCATCGGCCTGGCCATCGGCTTCGGCTCGCAGAAGCTGGTGCAGGACATCATCACCGGCCTGTTCCTGCTGCTGGAGAACACCATGCAGGTGGGCGACAGCGTCAGCCTGGGCGGCATGTCCGGCACGGTGGAGAATCTCTCGATCCGCACCATCCGCCTGCGCGCTGTCGATGGCTCGGTGCATATCGTGCCGTTCAGCGCCGTCACCACTGTCACCAACATGACCCGCGATTTTGGCTACGCCGTGCTCGATGTCCCGGTGGGGCTGAACGAGGAGCCCGACCACGTCACCGAGGTGCTGCGCGAGCTGGCGCGGGAGATGCGGGCCGAGCCGCGCTGGATGGATGCGATCCGTGACGATCTCGATGTGATGGGCGTCGACAAGTTCCTGCCGCAAGCCTGGGTGTTGCGCGCGCGGATCAAGACCACGCCCAGCCAACGCTGGGCGGTGGGCCGGGAGTTGAACCGGCGGATCAAGTATCGTTTCGACGAGCTTGCAATCGAAAGCCCCCTGACCAGCTATCGGGCACTGAGCATGGCAACCCCCGCCTTCACCGGCGCCTCCACCGAAAGCCCCACGTGACGAGATCAGAACGCCTGCAGCAGGACGGCTTCGAATTCCTGCACGCCGCCGACACCCGCGCCTGGCTTGAGCAGTCGGGCAGCCTGACCGACTGGCCGGAGTTTGCCGCCAGCTGGAACGGCATGGCGCTGGATCAGTACATGGCCGATGGCGGTCGCTACCGCCGCCGCCGCCACGCGGTGTTCGCAGCGCCGGTCGGCGACGTCGCAATCGCCCGCGCGCCGCACCAGCCGCATTACCAGACCGTCGAGTACAACCCGCTGCATGGCGGCATCGAACGCTGGTTCGAGCCGGTGCCCGAGACGATTGCCAACGGCGCCAGCATGCGCACGATCCTGCGTGCCTGCCGGGCGTTGTTCGACAGCCTCTCCCCAGGCACGTCATGGCACATCGAGACCCACCAGTTCCGCATCGAGGCCCGGTCGGACGAAGCTGGCAAGCCGACGCCCGAGGGATTGCACCGCGACGGCGTGGACTACGTGCTGGTGCTGATGATCGATCGCGAGAACATCGCCAGCGGTACCACGACCATCCACGGCCTGGACAAGGTGCCGCTCGGCAGCTTCACCCTGACCGAACCGCTCGACGCGGCGCTGGTCGACGATTCGCAGGTCTATCACGGCGTGACCGCAGTGCGGCCGCTCGACCCGGCGCGCCCGGCCCATCGCGACGTGCTGGTGGTGACGTTCCGCGCCGCCCAGCCTCAGGCCGCCTGAGGCCGCTGCCCGTCTATTCGAGGCTCGGGCCGGGCAACCGGCCGACCATCGCCAGCAACTCGCGGCGGGTGGTGGCATCGTCGCGGAATGCGCCGAGCATGCGGCTGGTGACCATGGACACGCCGGGCTTGTGGATGCCGCGCGTGGTCATGCACTGGTGCTGCGCCTCGAGGATCACGGCCACCCCGCGCGGCTGCAGCACCTCGTTGATCGTGTTGGCAATTTGCGCCGTCAGCTTTTCCTGGATCTGCAGGCGCTTGGCGTAGGCGTCGACCACGCGGGCGAGCTTGCTGATGCCCACCACGCGGCGATGCGGCAGATAGGCCACGTGGGCGCGCCCGATGATCGGCACCACATGGTGCTCGCAATAGCTTTCCAGCCGGATGTCGCGCAGCAGCACGATCTCGTCGTAGCCGTCGGTCTCCTCGAACGTGCGCTCCAGCAGGGCGACGGGATCGACCTGGTAGCCCGCGAAGAATTCCTCGTATGACCGGACCACCCGGTCCGGGGTGCCCAACAGGCCTTCGCGGTCCGGGTCGTCCCCGGCCCAGAGCAGGAGGGTGCGCACGGCAGCCTCGGCCTCTTCCCGCGTTGGGCGGGTGGAGGCGGCGGGGGCGGCCGGGGTCAGGCGGGACGGGGATGTGGCAATGTTCACCGCTGCGATTCCTCAGGACGATGCCGATAGGTCGTATGTTGGGTCAGCAGGCCCCCGGCGCGTTCGGGCCGAGGCAGTCGCCGATAAGTGACCGGGGCGGGATATGGGGCCATGTTCCGATCCCGCAAGGTGAGCCCGAACTGCGTTCCCCGGCACGACCGCCTCTGCGCAACGTGATCTGCCTGGCGCCACGCTAATGCAAGCGGCCATGCTGATGCGGGCTGTCCAGGCTGAACGCGGGGATGGCGACGTCGAATGGTTCGCCCGAGGCGGTCGCCACCATGTGATACTGGCCGGACATGAAGCCCGACGGCGTCTCCAGCGGCGTGCCGGAGGTGTATTCGAAGCTCTCCCCGGGCTCCAGCACCGGTTGCTGGCCGATCACGCCGGCGCCGTGGACCCGTTGCGTCCGGCCGCGGGCATCGGTGATGTGCCAGGTGCGGCGCAGCAACTGCACCGTCTCGCGGCCGGTGTTCTCGATGCGGATGCGGTACGCCCACACGAACCGGCCCTCGTCCGGCTTCGACTGGTCGTCGAGGTAGAACGAACGCACGCTGATGCGGATGCCGCGTGTGGTGGCGCTGTAGTCGTCGGTCATGCGGTCCTTCCCCGGCGCTCCACTCAACGCGAGCGCCGGGGCAAAGTCCAGCGATCGCGCCTATTCGGCGGCGGCGCGGGTGCCGAGTGCCGACAGGGCGGCGGCGAGGTCGTCCTTCAGGTCCTCGACATCCTCGAGCCCGACCGAGAGGCGGATCACCCCGTCGGTGATGCCCAGCCGCGCACGTTCCTCGGCGCCGATGCGCATATGGGTGGTGGTGGCAGGGTGGGTCGCCAGCGACTTGGAGTCGCCGAGGTTGTTGGAGACCCTCACCAGCCGCATGGCGTTCATCATCCGGAAGGCCGCGTCCTTGCCGCCCGCGACCTCGAAGATGACCATCGTGCCCCCGCTGGTCATCTGCGCCGTTGCCAGTTCGCGCTGCGGATGGTCGGCGCGGGTGGGATACCAGACCCGCGAAATTTCCGGACGCGCGGCCAGGAAGTCGGCAATGGTCGCGGCACTCCGGCACGCGGCGTCAACGCGCAGCGCCAGCGTCTCGAGCCCCTTCAGCAGCAGCCAGGCGTTGAACGGCGACATCGCCGGCCCGGTATTGCGGAAGAACGGCTGCAGCGTCTCCTCGATCCATTTCTGCCGGCCGAGAACGGCGCCGCCGAGCACGCGGCCCTGGCCGTCGATATGCTTGGTACAGGAGTACACGACCACGTCCGCCCCGAGCTGGAGCGGCTTCTGCAGCAACGGGGTGGCGAACACGTTGTCGACCACGACGATGGCGCCGGCGGCGTGTGCGAGGTCGGCGACGGCCTGCAGATCGACGATCTCCAGCATCGGGTTGGACGGCGATTCCAGCAGCACCAGGTTGGCCGGCCGGGCAAGGGCCGCGCGCCACTGGTCGAGGTCGCGGCCATCGACGAACTCGGTGGCGATGCCGTAGCGCGGCAGCAGGGTCGAGACGATCCAGTGGCAGGACCCGAACAGGGCGCGCGACGCAACCACGCGGTCGCCGGCCTTCAGGTGCGACAGCAGCGCGGCATTCACCGCGGCCATGCCAGTGGCGGTGACACGACAGGCATCGGCCCCTTCGATCAGGGCCAGCCGCTCCTCCAGCATCGTGACCGTCGGATTGCCGAAGCGCGAGTACTGGAAGTGCTTGATCGCGCCGGTGAATGTCGCCTCGGCCTGCTCGGCGCTGTCGTAGACGAAGCCGGAGGTGAGGAACAACGCTTCGGCGGTTTCGCCGAACTGGGTACGCTCGATACCACCCTGCACCAGCAGGGTTGCGGGGCGGTAGGTACTGGATATCGCCATCATCGGGGCCCTTCGCAAATGGGCCGACCGTGGATGCCGCGAAGACCCGGCGGGGGATTCCGGAACGGATGTTCGCTGGCCTCTTTAGCGCGCTTGTTTCACCTCGCCGCAATCCGGCCGGACAAATCACGAGGGCCGGAGTCGAACGTTCCGGCCCGCAAACCCTATGGCCGCGCCGTTGGGCCGTCAAGCCGGCAGGGCGTCGTCCGCAACGTTGCGCCGCCCGCGGCGGCTTCCTATAACCCCAGCAGCGGGCCTGCGCCGCGGGTGTAGTTCAATGGTAGAACGGCAGCTTCCCAAGCTGCATACGAGGGTTCGATTCCCTTCACCCGCTCCAGCGCGCCGCCCCGTCACCCCCCGATTCCATCCAGTGCGTCCAGCACGATCCCGGCCGTCAGGATCTGCGGCAGCATGATCGGCGGCCGGTTGCCGCCGGGAAACAGCATGTACAGCGGCACGCCGTCACGGTCATGCGCGCGCAGGAACCGGGTTATCTCCGGGTCCTGGCGGGTCCAGTCGCCCTTCAGGTAGGTCACGCCGCGCGTGGCGAAAGCCTGGCGCACGGACTCGGGGGCCAGCGCGATACGCTCATTCACCAGGCAGGTGACGCACCAGGCGGCGGTCATGTTGACGAACACCGGCCGCCCTTCCGCCTGCAAGGCTGCCAGACGCGCGGCCGAGAATTTCTCGCTGTCCTGCGCGGACTGCGTCTGCTGTTCAGGGCTCGGCGCCATTGCGAAACCGGCCAGCACGCCCAGCGCCGCAAGCCCGGCCACAACCGCGACCCCACGGCTCAGCCTGCGGCCCGCTCCGGACTGTGCGAGCCCCAGCGCCCAGCCGGCGAAGCCGATCAGCACCAGGCCTGCGGCCGTGGCCATCACGCCGGGTGGCCCGGCCCCCTGGCTGACCACCCATACCAGCCATGCGCTGGCGGCATACATCGGGAACGCCAGGACCTGCTTGAGGATATCCATCCACGGACCAGGCCGCGGCAGCGCCCGCGCCACCGCCGGGATGGTGGCGAGCAGCACGTAGGGCAGGGCGAGCCCCAGCCCCATCGCGACGAACACCGCCAGCGTGTCCACCGGCGATCCCGCAAGGCCCGCGGTGATGGCAACGCCCATGAACGGCGCGGTGCAGGGCGTGGCGACGAGCACGGCGAGCAGGCCGGTGAAGAAGCTGCCGGCATGGCCGCCGCGGACGGCCAATGACTGCCCAACGCCGACGCTGCCGCCCATCGCGAAGACGCCGGACAGGTTCAGCCCGACCGCGAACAGCACCCAGGCGGTCGCGGCGACGAACACAGGGGACTGGAACTGGAACCCCCAGCCCGCCACCGCTCCGGCCTGTCGCAGCGCCAGCAAGGTGAAGGCGATGGCGGCGAAACAGGCGAGTACGCCGGCCGTGTAGGCAGCGGCGTGCCCCCAGGCGTGCCCACGCTCCTTCCCCGACAACGCCGCGAGGCCCACCGCCTTCATCGCCAGCACCGGAAACACGCACGGCATCAGGTTGAGGATCAGGCCGCCGAGCAGCGCCAGGCCAAGGACCTGCAGCAATGGCATCGTTGCCGCGACCGCGCCGGGCGCAGCGGCGATCTGCACCGTGCTGTCCTGCCCGCCACGGTCGCGGATCACCAGCAACCCGTCCAGCGGCACGCCGGCCCTGAAGTCCGGGCCGGTCTTCAGCGCCAGGCGCAGACCGTTGTCGCGCAGCGTCAGCGTTTGCGGCGCGCTGTTCTCGATCGTCCCGAAGCCGTCCGGGATGAACCACGCATCCTGTACCGTCGCGCCCGACAACCCCTCGCCGGTGACTGCCAATGTGCCGTCGGGCGCGATACGGGCCTGCCAGGGAGAAGGCCGGGGCATGCGCGCGTCGGCTGCCGTGAACAGCGGCGCCTCGGCCGACAGGGACCGTGCGCCCGCCGGCACGTCGATGCGGAAATCGCCTTCCTCCGGAACGCAGATCTTCTCGCAGACCAGCCAGGTGGCATGCAGCGCAACCGGCCCGGGGCCGCCGGAGATGGTCACCGGCAGCAGCACTTCGCCGGAATAGCCATACGTCATCAGCGGGCCTTCGGGCTGCCGCGCCGGCGCCGGCCAGGCGATGGGCCCGGCGGTGGCGCCCGCCGGCAGGGTGAAGCTCAGTTCCGGCGCCACGCCGGCATCGCCGGGGTTCTGCCAATAGGTGTGCCAGCCCGGCGCCATGCGCAGCCGCAGGCCGACCCGGAAGGGCTGGCCCGGAAGCGCCGCGTCGACTTCGGACACCAGCGTCGCGGCGGCGCGGGGGCTCACGACCGGGGCGCTCTCCAGCGCGTGCGCCGGCGCTGCCGCCGCGAGCAGCGCGAGGCCGGCAATCCAGGTCCGAAGCCGTGTCATCCAGGTCTCCTCGTCGGCCGCATCCTACGCGCCATATGGGGGGCGTCGCACGCAATGGCGAAGAGTGATACTGCCCCGCCGTGAACCCAGATGCGCTTCTGTCCCTTGCCGGCGACCTGCCCGTCATCGAATGTCTGCCCGGCCTGCTGGCCGCCCTGGCCGGGCGGTCCAACGCCGTCCTGATCGCCCCGCCCGGCGCCGGCAAGACAACGCTCGTGCCGCTGGCGCTGCTGGATGCGCCCTGGGTCGGGACCGGCCGGATCGTGATGCTGGAGCCGCGCCGCCTTGCCGCCCGCGCCGCCGCCACGCGCATGGCTGGGCTGCTCGGGGAGAAGCCCGGCCAGACCGTCGGCTACCGCACGCGGCTCGATTCCGCGGTGTCGGCGGCGACGCGCATCGAGGTCGTGACCGAGGGCCTGCTGGCGCGCCGCCTGCAGTCCGACCCCGGCCTGGACGGCACAGCCATCGTCATCCTCGACGAGGTGCACGAGCGCGCGCTGGACGCCGACCTGGCGCTGGCCTTCTGCCTGGACCTGCAACGCAACCTGCGCCCGGAACTCCGCCTGCTCGCCATGTCCGCCACCGCCGATGGCGCACGGCTCGGCCCGCTGCTGGACGCGCAGGTGATCGAGAGCGCCGGCCGCGCCCATCCCGTCAGCATCCGCCACGCCGGGCGCGACATCGCGACCCAGCGCGATCTGCCGGCCGCGTTGGCGCGGGCGGTGCGCGCCGCCCTGGCCGAGCATGACGGCGACGTGCTGGCGTTCCTGCCGGGCATGGGCGAGATCCGGCGCGCCCAGGCGGCGCTGGAAGGCTGCGGCGCGCTGGTGCTGCCGCTGCACGGCGAGCTGCCGCCCGCCGAGCAGGACCGCGCGCTGCGGCCGGCGGAGACGCGGCGGGTGGTCCTGGCGACCTCGATCGCCGAGACCTCGTTGACCGTGCCGGGCGTGCGTATCGTCGTCGATGGCGGGTGGCGGCGGGCACCGCGATTGGATCCGGCGACCGGCCTGACACGTCTGGCCACCCTGCGCATCAGCCGCGCCGCCGCCGACCAGCGCGCCGGCCGCGCCGGTCGGGAAGGGCCGGGTGTGGCGATCCGGCTATGGACCACGGCGCTGCATCGCGGCCTGCCCGCTTTCGATCGGCCGGAGATCCTGGAGGCCGAGCTGTCTGGCCTGCGGCTGGACTGCGCCGCCTGGGGCGCCGAGCCAGGCGCGTTGCCGTTCCCGGATGCGCCGCCCCCCGGGGCGCTCGCCGCGGCCACCGCCTTGCTGACGGAGCTGGGCGCGCTGGATGCCGCCGGACGCATCACCGAAGCCGGCCGCCTGATGGCGCGGCTTGGCGCGCATCCCCGCCTCGCTGCGATGATGCTGGCCGCCGAGACGCCCGCCCAGGCCGTGCTGGCGGCCGAACTCGCGGCGCTGCTGGAAGAACGCGACCCGCTGCGCAATCCCGACGCCCCCGCCGATATCGGCTTGCGGCTGGCAGCCCTGGAGGGGGCTGCGGACGCCGATCGTGGCGCCGTGTCCCGCATTCGCCGGGCGGCCGCCCAGTATCGCCGCCGGCTGCGCCTTCCGGACATCGCGGCCGCGGGGGACCCGGCCCCGCTGCTGGCCGCCGGCTTCCCCGACCGCATCGCCCAGCGGCGCGGCGAGCCTGGCAGCTTCCGGCTGTCCGGCGGCGGCGGCGCGCGGTTGCCGCTGGGCGACCCATTGTCGAAGGCGCCGCTGCTGGCGGTCGCCAGCCTGGAGATGAAGGCTGGCGCCCGTATCCGACTGGCCGCCCCGCTCGATCCCGCGCGGCTGCCGGCATTCCTTGCCGCACGGGTGACGGAGGCGGTGGAAACCGGCCTCGATCCGGTCACCGGCTCGGTCCTGGCCCGCCGCCGGCGGCGGCTGGGCGCGCTGGTGCTGGAGGACCGCACTGAGCCGGCCGATCCCGCCGACACCGCCGCCGCCCTGGCCGCCGCGGTGCCGATCGCGGCACTGCCCTGGACCGATACGGCGCGGCAGCTGCAGGCGCGCGTGGCCCTGATGCGGCTGCTGGAGCCGCAGGGGGGCTGGCCCGATCTCTCGGAGGCGGCATTGGCGGAATCGCGCGCCTGGCTGGCCCCGCACCTGTACGGCTCGGCGCGTCTGGCCGATGTCCAAAGGCTCGACCTGCAAGCGATCCTGCGCGGCCAGCTGAGCTGGGAACAGGCGAGCCGGCTGGATCGGGACCTGCCCACGCATCTCACCCTGCCGGGCGGCCGCGCCGCCGTCGACTACACCCAGCCCGTGCCGGTGGCCGAAGCGCGCGCGCAGCTTTTCTACGGCCTTGCGGAGACCCCACGTCTGGCCGGCGGCCGGGCCGAGTTGCGGCTGGCCTTGCTGTCCCCGGCCGGCCGGCCCGTCGCGATCACCGCGGACCTGCCGGGATTCTGGCGCGGCGCCTGGGCGGATGTGCGCAAGGACATGCGGGGCCGGTACCCCAGGCACCATTGGCCCGACGATCCCGCCACAGCCCCGGTTCGCCGGCCGTAATCCGTTGCGGCGTAATCTTGTTGCGCGCAACCCGGCACGCCACTTTGACCTCAGATCGCCCCGATCGAGCGGAGACTCGACCATGCCTGCTGCCATGCCCGCCCCAATACCGCGCCGCGCCTTCGGCACACTGGCCCTCGCAGCCCTCCTGGTGCGTGCCCGCACCGCCGATGCGCGCACGGGCCCGGAGAGTTTCTCGCCTTTGGTCAAGCGCGTGATGCCGACAGTGGTGAACATCGCGGTCACCGAGACGGTCGCGTCCAACGACGCGTTTTCCGCCCTGCCGCCCGAGCTCCAGCGCCAGTTCCGGGACCGGTTCCGCCAGCGCCGTCAGCAGGTGATGGGCGCCGGGTCCGGCTACATCATCGACCCCTCAGGCTACATCGTGACCAACAACCACGTGGTCGGCAGTGCCGACAAGATCGTGGTCGGGCTGTCGGACGGCACCGAGCTGCCGGCCCGCCTGATCGGCGCCGACGAGTTGACCGATGTCGCGCTGATCAAGGTTTCCCCGCCCACGCCGCTGCCCGCGGCGAGCTGGGGCGACAGCCGGGTGCTGGAAGTGGGCGACTGGGTGCTGGCCGCGGGCAATCCGTTCGGGCTGGCGGGGTCGGTCACCGTCGGCATCGTCTCGGCGCGCGGGCGGGACATCGGCGCCGGCCTGTTCGACGACTTCATCCAGATCGACGCGCCGATCAATCCCGGCAATTCCGGCGGCCCGCTGTTCAACATGGACGGTCAGGTGGTGGGCATGAACACGGCGATCCTGTCGCCCTCGGGTGCGTCGGCCGGCGTCGGTTTCGCCATCCCGAGCGAGCTGGTCAGCAAGATCGTGGCCGAGCTGCGCGAGAAGGGCCGCATCGATCGCGGCTGGCTCGGCGTGTCCGTGCAGGACGTTCCGGCCAGCGGCCGCAGCCCGGCGGGCGTGGGCATCGCTGCGGTGGACCGCGCCGGGCCGGCCGCACGCGCGGGGCTGCGGGCAGGCGACGTCGTGACCGGGCTGAACGGCCAGGGCGTCGAGTCCGCCCGAAGCCTGATCCGCGGCGTCGCTATGACCCCGCCGGGCAACACCGTGCACCTTGCGGTGCGCCGCCAGGGCAAGGACATCGACCTTCCCGTCACCGTCGGCCGCCGGCCGAAGATCGAGGAGAACTGACGCCATGCGTATCCTGGTTGTCGAGGACGACAAGGACGTTGCCGGGTTCGTGGTGAAGGGTCTGAAGGAAGCCGGCCACGTCGTCGAGCACGCCGCGAACGGCCGCGACGGCCTGTTCCTGGCCGCGAGCGAAGGCTTCGACGCCATCGTGCTGGACCGCATGCTGCCCGGCGGCGTCGACGGGCTGCGGCTGCTGGAGACGCTGCGCTCGCAAGGCAACAACACGCCGGTCCTGTTCCTGTCCGCCATGGCGCAGGTGGACGACCGCGTGCGCGGGCTGAAGGCGGGCGGCGACGACTACATGACCAAGCCCTTCGCCTTCGCCGAGCTGCTGGCGCGGGTCGAGGCGCTGACCCGGCGCGGCAAGAGCGAGGGCCCGACCACCAAGCTGGTGGTCGCTGACCTGGAGATGGACCTGCTGTCGCGTGGGGTGAAGCGCGACGGCCAGAAGATCGACCTGCAGCCGCGCGAGTTCCGCCTGCTGGAATATCTCATGCGCCATGCCGGCCAGGTGGTGACCCGCACCATGCTGCTTGAGGGCGTGTGGGACTACCATTTCGACCCACAGACCAACGTGATCGACGTGCACGTGTCGCGGCTGCGCCAGAAGGTGGACAAGCCGTTCCCGACACCGCTGATCCACACGGTCCGCAACGCGGGATACATGCTAAGGCCCGAGGCGCCGTGACCGACATCGGCGGGGTCGAGGCAAGCCCGGCGCGTCCAGCCAAAGGCGGCCGCCTGTCCTTCCTTTCCCCCGACCGGCTGTTTCGTTCGGCCGGCGTGCGCTTCGGTGTGATCTATGCCGGGCTGTTCGGCATCAGCGCCCTGGCCTTGGCGGCGTTCCTATGGTGGTCCACGGCCGGGCTGCTGGAACGTCAGACCGACGCGGCGATCGAGACGGATTGGCAGGGGCTGCTGGAGCGCTTCGACGACGGCGGCATGCTGGGCCTGATCGAGGCGATCCGGCAGCGGGTCGACGCCAATGTGAACGATGACGCCATCTATCTTCTGGCCGGGCCGGACATGCGTCCCATTGCCGGCAATATCGATCAATGGCCCCGGCGCGTGACCGTGGACGTCGAGTCAACGGAGCTGCTGATCGAACGCGCGGGCGTGAAGGGTCTGGCCAAGGTCCACAAATACGACCTGGTCGGCGGCTTCCACCTGCTGATCGGCCGGGACATCGAGGCACGGTCGCAGTTGAGCCACATGCTTGCCGACGCCATGCTGTGGGCGGCGGGCATCGCGGTGGCGCTCGGCAGCGTCGGCGCCTGGGCCGTGCGCGGCCTGTTCCGGGTCACCATCGCCGACGTCTCCGCCACCGCGTCGGCGATCAGCGCCGGCGACCTGACGCGGCGCGTGCAGGTCACCGGCCAGGGCGACGAGTTCGACATGCTGGCGGAAACCATCAACGACATGCTCGATCGCATCAGCCGGCTGATGGACGGTGTCCGCCAGGTCTCCAACGCGATCGCGCACGACCTGCGCACGCCGATCACGCGCGCCCGGGCGCGGCTTGAGGACGCGGCGCTGCATGCCACCAGCGAGGCCGACCTGCGCGCCGCCATCGATCGCGCGCAGGCGGATCTCGACGACATTGTCGCGGTGTTCCAGGCGCTGCTGCGGATCTCCGAGATCGAGGCGGGGGCGCGGCGTTCGGCGTTCGCGTCGGACGACCTCGCGCCGCTGTTGCGCGACCTGGCCGAACTCTACGACGCCGCGGCGGAGGAGAAGGGCCTTGTGCTGGAACAGCAGGTCCCCGCCGTCCTGCCGGTCTTCGGCGACCGCGACATGATCCAGCAGGCGGTCGCGAACCTGCTGGACAATGCCCTGAAATTCTCGCCGCCTGGCGGCGTCGTCCGCCTGAGCGCGTCGGCCGGGCGGGACGCGGTGACGGTCGCGGTCGCCGACGGGGGGCCGGGGATCCCGCAGGACAGCATGGCCCGTGCGACCGAACGCTTCTACCGCGGCGAACAGGCGCGCAACACGCCGGGGTCCGGGCTCGGCCTGTCGCTGGTCCAGGCGGTGGCGACGCTGCATGGCGGCGTGCTGCGTCTGGAGGACAATCATCCTGGCCTGCGCGCCGTGCTGCGCCTGCCGTCGACGGAGGCGAAACCTGCCGGGTGAACACGACTTCATGTACGGACCAGTGCGCGGTCACGGAACTGCGATCATACTCCCGCGATGTCTTCCACAAAGTTAGTCGTGCTCGCGCTGCTGGCGTTCGGCATTGGCCTTGCGGAGGTGGCCGCCCAGCAGGATCCGTTGCAGCCTGCGCCGATCCTTCGAATGATGACGGAATCGGCCGAATACTGCACCCACCTCGCCAAGGAGGTGGCTGATGCCAAGCGCAGCGCGGCAACCCCGTCGGCCGATGCACAGACGCTCGAAACCGAAGGCAACCGGATGTGCGAGCGTGGCCATGTCAAAGGCGGCATCGCCCGCCTGCGCCGGGCGCTGAAGATCCTGCGCGCCGGCGAGTAGGCGGACGGCGCAGCCGCTGTCTACGGCTTCTTTGGCGTGTCCAGATCCTGGGTTTCGACGGCGCCGGGCTGCGGCGCGGCCGGGCTGGTCGTCTGCAGCTGGTCGCGCAGCGCGCGGCCGATCTGGTACTCCAGCTCCACGTTCATGTCGTCCATCATCTTGCGCTCGAGCTCGTACAGGTCGTTGCGCACGCTGTCAGGATCGTCGTCGCCGATCGGGCGAGCGCCGTGCACCTTGGCGGTGGCGGTGCCGCGGCGGCTACCGTCCTCGTTCAACAGGTCCAGATGCACCGTGAAGCTGGCCTCGTACAGGGTCCTGCTCTGGATCAGCGAGGCGTCGTCGATGACGAACAGCGCCTTCCCGGAGGTTCCGCCGGGCACCAGCCGGTCTTCGGCCATCTGGCGCAGCGCCGCCACGGGGCGCGTCGGCGCCAGGTACTCGACATGCCGGGCCGAGCCCCGCGGCACCCAGTTGTCGTCGATGTCGATCCTGGCGACGTTGAGCTTGATCTTGTTCAGGTAGTCGTAACTGAGCGGCGTGAAGCTCGGCGAGGTGTCGCCGCCGCACGCGGTCAGCAACAGGCCCAGTGCGAGCACGGCGATTCGGGCAAAAGGCATGGTGGCGACAGGATCCCGAGAAATGTCAGACCGGACGCCTAGCCTGGGGAGTCCGGGCCCGCCGGTCAATGGCCCTGCCCGTGCGCGCGGCCATCGGCGAGGCCGCGCACGTCCTCGCGGGGGAAGCGGAAATCGACGTTGCAGAACTCGCAGGTCATGACGATGTCGCCGTTGACGGCCATGTGGTCGAGGTCGTCCTGGCTGAAGCCTTCCAGAATCCCTGACAGGCGCTGGCGCGAGCACCGGCATCCATAGGCGAGCGCCCGCGCCCGGTCGGTGGCCACACCTTCCGTATGGAACAGGCGATACAGCAATTGGTCGGCCGAGAGGGCATCGTCCAGCAGTTCCGCGTCGGTGACAGTGGCAGCCAGCGTGGTCGCGGTGCGCCAGCTTTCTTCCTGTGCTCCCTCGTTCAGGTCCGGATCGATGCCGCCGCTGCCGGCGATGCGCTCCAGGATCAGGGCGGCCGCGCGCCAGCCCGACGCCGTGCGGTCGCAGGCGAGGTGGATCGAGCAACGGATCTGCTCGCTGGTCTCGAAATAATGCAGCGCCATTTCGGCGAGAGTGCCGCCGGTGATGGTGACGATGCCCTGGTGGCGCTCCGTGTCCGGCCCCTGGTCCACGGTGAAGGCCAGGTATCCTTTGCCAAGCAGCGACATGGCCGAGGGGGCCGGGTCGCTGTCCAGCAGGGCCTGCAGCCGCTCCGGCACGGCGCGGGCATAGCCGCGCAGACCCCCGGAATCGGTACAGTCGGCCAGCAGCATGTTCAGCGGGCCATCGCCCTTGGCCTGCAGGCTGAACGAGCCGCGGAATTTCAGCGCGCTGGCCAGGGCGGCGACCAGCGCCAGGGCCTGGCCGGCCGTGCGGGTCACGGCGTCGTGGTTGTCATGGCGCGTCAGCAGCGCGTCGGCGAGTGGGCCGAGGCGCACGAGGCGGCCCCGCACCGGGCGGCGCGGGAGGAAGAACGGCGTGACCCCACGGGGGACGACGATATCGGGCACATCTGGGCGCCCGCTGTCGAGGAAGGCGGGTGTTTCGGACATTCCGGCTAAATAGGCATCGCCGCGCCGCGAGGCTACTGTCGCGCGCATGAGAACCGACACGGAATACGTGCTGCGCGCGCTGCGCGCGGGTGACGCGGCAAGTGCCGCCGGGCTGATCCGCGCGTCCTTCGCCGCCCAGTCCGTGGTCACCGATCCGCTCCCCTCCGCCCTGCGCGAGTCGGCCGAGAGCGTGGCGGCGACGCTTGCTGCGGGCGGCGGCGCCTGTGCCGAGGCCGGGGAGATGCTGGTGGGCGTGGTGCTGTGGTCGGAAAAGGACGGCGGCCTGTATATGGGCCGGCTTGCGGTTCATCCCGGCTGGCGCGGCCGGGGCGTGGCCCGTGCCCTCGTCGCCGCTGCCGAAGCCGAGGCGCGGCGGCGCGGCATGCCGCGCCTGCATCTGTCGGTCCGGCTGGCGCTGGCCGATAACCGGCGCCTGTTCCAGGCCTGCGGGTTCCGGGAAACCGCGATGCATGCGCATCCCGGCTATTCGGCACCGACCTTCGTGGACATGGAGAAGCGGCTGGCCTGATCGCGCAGGGCCGCGGTATCAGCCGAGGCCGGCGGCCACCGTCGCGGATTCCTCGACCAGCCGGCGCACCAGCTCCGCGGCCGGCATCCGGCGGAACATGCGCACGCCCTGGCCGGACCAGAGCGACATGCGCTCGATATCGCCCACGCGGGAGGCCTGGCGGCGCATCGGGCCCGTCAGCGCCCCGTGCACCGCGAAGGGCAGCGTCACCGGGCCGGCCTTTTCCGCCGCGTGCACGTCGCGCATGAAGTCGTTCACCAGCCCCCGCGCAGGCCGGCCGGAGAAGGCGCGGGTGACGGTTGCTGCATCCTCGTGCCCGGCCTCAAGCGCGGTCCTGTGCGCCTCGGCGACGCCGGCCTCGTCGCAGCCCAGGAAGGCGGTGCCCATCTGCACCGCCGCCGCACCCAGCGCCCGGGCGGCCACGATGCCGCGGCCGTCCATGATGCCGCCCGAGGCGATCACCGGCACCGAAACGGCGTCGACCACCTGTGGCACCAGCGCCATGGTGCCGATCATCGCGTTCTCGAACGGCCCGGCGAAGGTGCCGCGATGGCCGCCGGCCTCGCTGCCCTGGGCCACGACGGCATCGATCCCGGCGGCTTCCAGGCGCTGCGCCTCGTCAACCGTGGTGGCGGTGCCGACGGTGCGGATACCGGCGTCCCTGGCGCGCCGGATCGCCTCGGCGGGAAGGCCGAAGGTGAAGCTGAATATGGCGGGCCTGGCTTCCAGCACGGCCTCGAACTGCTCGGGAAAGCGGTCGGCGGGCCAGGCGGGCATGGTTGGTCGTTGCAGCCCCAGCGCCTCGTGGTGCCGCGCCAGGATCGCCAGCATCGCCGTGGGGTCCACGTCGTGCGGGCTGTCATGGCCGCCGGCGAACAGGTTCACCGCGAACGGGCGGTCGGTCAGGCGGCGGATTTCGGCAACGGTGTCGCGGATCTGCGCCGGCGTCATGTAGGCAGCGCCCAGCGAGCCTAGCGCGCCCGCATTGCTGACGGCGGCGACCAGCGCAGGAGTGGTGGTGCCGCCGGCCATGGGGGCCTGGATGATGGGATAGGTCGTGCCGAACATGCCTGGGCTCCGGTGTCGCGTGTACCGCCGGCCCGTTCAGGCCTGGCCGAACGCTAGGCGGGTCCGGGGCTTGCGGGAAATCGTTTGTTGAGAACGGGTCCATCTGCGCGGCAGATGGACCCGCTTCCAGGAACGCTAGCGGGCGGCGCCCAGGGCCCAGGCCAGTACACCCTTCTGGGCATGCAGGCGGTTCTCAGCCTCGTCGAACACGACGGATTGCGGACCGTCGATCACCTCGGCGGTCACTTCCTCGCCGCGATGGGCCGGCAGGCAGTGCATGAAAATCGCGTCCGGCGCCGCCTTGGCCATCAGCGCGGAATCGACCCGATAGGGCGCCAACAGATTGTGACGGTTGGAATTCGGGTCGTCGGACATGCTGACCCAGGCATCCGTCACCACGCAGCGCGCACCGGCCACGGCGGCAGCAGGATCGCTGGTCACCTCGATCTTCGCCCCTTGGGCGCGTGCCCATTCAACCAGCTCGGCCGGCGGCCGCAGGCTGTCCGGAGTGGCGAGGCGCAGGGTGAAGCCGAAGCGCGCCGCCGCCTCGATCCAGCTGCGCGCGACGTTGTTGCCGTCGCCGCACCACGCCACCACCTGCCCTGCGATCGGGCCGCGATGCTCCTCGAACGTCATCACATCGGCCATGAGCTGGCAGGGATGCGATGCCGCGGTCAGGCCGTTGATCACCGGAATGGTGGCGTACTGGGCCATCTCGATCAGCTTCTCGGGCGCGTCCGTGCGCATCATGATCGCATCGACGTAGCGCGACAGCACGCGCGCCGTGTCGGCCACGGTCTCGCCGCGACCGAGCTGGGTGTCGCGGCCGGAGATCATGACCACATCGCCGCCGAGCTGGCGCATCGCCACCTCGAAGCTGACGCGGGTGCGGGTGCTGGGCTTCTCGAAGATCAGCGCGATGGTCTTGCCCGCGAGCGGGCGCGACGACACGCCGCCGGCGGCCTTGAAGCCGCTGGAGATGTCGAGCATGTGGCGCAGCGTCGCCGTGTCGAAATCGCGGATATCCAGGAAGTGGCGGGGCGCAGTGCGCGCCCCGCCGGAGTCCGTTCCGCCCGTTGGCGCCGCCATGCCGGACCGGGTCCGCCGCAGAGCCGCGCCGCTCACTTCGCGGCGACCTTGCTGCCGCTGGGGCGGCAGCGCGCGGCGCCACGGCGCATCATCGCCACGGCGTCGGCGATGTCGGCGTCGGTGATCACCAGCGGCGGCACCAGGCGCACCACGTTCTCGCCGGCGGTGACGGTCAGCAGGCCCTCGGCGGTGAAGGCCTCCTGCACCTCGCCCTGGGGCGCCACGCATTTCAGGCCCAGGATCAGGCCGGCGCCGCGCACCTCCTCGAACACGTCGGGGAAGGCGCGCACCACGTCCTGCAGCAGGTTCCACAGCTTGCGCGCCTTGCGGTCCACGTCGGGCAGGAAGCCCGGCGCCAGCATCACGTCCAGCACCGCATTGGCAGCGGCGCAGGCCAGCGGGTTGCCGCCGAAGGTGGTGCCGTGCGTGCCGGGCACCAGATGCCGGGCCACATGCTCCTTGGCCAGGATCGCCCCCATGGGGAAGCCGCCGGCGATGCCCTTCGCGGCGCTCATGACGTCGGGCGTGATGCCGGCCCATTCATGCGCGAACAGCTTGCCGGTGCGCCCCATGCCGCACTGGATCTCGTCCATGCCCAGGATCAGGCCGAACTCGTCGCAGGTGGAGCGCAGGTCGCGCAGGAACTGCAGATGCGCCGGACGGATGCCGCCTTCGCCCTGCACCGGCTCGATGAGGATGCCGGCGGTGTTCGGCCCGATCGCGTCGCGCACGGCGTTGAGGTTGTTGAACGGCACGTGGTCGAAGCCGTCCACCTCCGGGCCGAAACCCTTCAGGTATTTCGGGTTGCCCGTCGCCGCCAGCATGGCCAGCGTGCGGCCATGGAAGGCGCCTTCGAAGCAGATGACGCGGTAGCGGTCGGTCTGGCCGGTCTCGTACATCGCCTTGCGCATCATCTTCACCATGCCCTCGTTCGCCTCGGCGCCCGAGTTGCAGAAGAACACGCTGTCGGCGAACGTTGCCTCGACCAGCCGCTCGGCCAGGCGCTCGGCGCCGGGCACGCGGTACAGATTCGAGACATGCATGACCTTGTGGGCCTGCTCGGCGATCGCGTCGGCCAGATGCTTGTTGTTGTGGCCGAGGGAGGAGGTGGCGATGCCGGACCCGAAATCGAGGAATCGTCGCCCGTCGACCGTGTACAGCCAAGCGCCCTCGCCCCGCTCGAAAGCGAGGTTGGCGCGGTTGTAGGTCGGCATAAGGGCGGGGATCATTCCTTTTGGTCCTCGTTTGTCCCGGCTTGGGGACGTCTTTCCCAGGGTTGTCCCACCGCAGCACCCATGTGCGGGCGGTTCCAGGAAAGCGGAAACAATGATCTGGCCAGCGAGGCGAAGTCAAACCTTCGTCTTGCGCATGGGCGCGCCGATGGGCGTGTGCATAGCCGGTCTGCGTGCGGTGCCCGGCGCCGCGTTTCGCCGCGCGGGCGGAAATGGCATCGTGCCGGCATGACTGAAACACACCCAGGACCGCCCACCGAGGCGGCATTGCACGAGGCGGCGCTGGCGCATCTTGCCCGCTATGCCACCACCCAGGCCGGCCTGGTCCGCGTGCTCGACCGGCGCGTGGATCGCTGGGCGCGTGCGGCCGCGTCCCCGGACCCGGATGCGGTGCTGGCGGCGAAGCGGGCAGTGCGGGCGGTGGTGGCGCGGCTTGCGGCCGCGGGCGTGGTGAACGATGCGGCCTTCGCCGAAAGCCGGGCGCGCAGCCTGACACGGTCCGGCCGCTCCCGTCGGGCCGTCGCGGCCCACCTCGCGGCCCGCGGCGTGGCCGCCGAGACGGTCGCGCGCGCCGTGCCGGGCGACGCCGAAACGGAACTGGCCGCGGCGCTGTCGTTCGCCCGCCGGCGCCGCATCGGGCCGTTCCGGCGGATGTGCGACGATGAGGCGGCGATGGCCGATATCCATCGCCGCGAACTCGGCGTCCTGGCGCGCGCGGGCTTCCCCCAGGATGTCGCGTCACGGGCCTTGCGCATGGCGGAAGACGAGGCCGAAGCGTTGGTGAACCGGCTGCGCCAGTCGTGACCGCTTCGTCGAGTGCTCCGGTCGTCTTCACCCGCGCCGGCGTCCTGCGCGGGATGAAGGAATGCATCCCGCTGTTGATCGGGGTGACGCCGTTCGGGCTCGTCTGCGGCATCACCGCGCAGGGGGCGGGGCTGTCGTTCCTGGAAACCTTTCTGATGAGCGCCTCGGTCTATGCCGGGTCGGCGCAGCTAGTGGTGCTGGCCAACTGGGCGCATCCGGCGCCGGTGGTGGCCGCCACCCTGGCGACCTTCGCGGTGAACCTGCGCATGGCGCTGATGGGGCCGGTGCTGAGCCCGTGGCTGGACCGCCTGCGCGGCTGGCGGTTGTGGGGCAGCCTGTTCGTGATGGCCGATCAGAACTGGGCTCAGGCCCTGGGCGACATGACCGCGGGCGGGCGCGATGCCGGGGTCCTGCTCGGCAGCGGGCTCATCATGTGGGTGTGGTGGATCGTGACCGGCGGCATCGGCCATGCCATGGGAACGGTGCTCAGCCTGCCGCCGGGACATCCGTTGTTCTTCGCCGCCCTGGCCGTGTTCGTGTCCATGCTTGCGAACATGTGGCGCGGGTGGGGCGATGTGCTGCCATGGGTGATCGCGGGCGGTGTGGCGGTGGTCACGGCGCGACTGCTCCCCGGTACCGCGTGGTACATCGTCGCCGGCGCGCTGGCGGGGAGCATGACCGGCGGCCTGCGGGACCATTTCCGCCGATGAGGCTCGATCCCTGGACACTCGCGGCCATTATCGGCATGGCGCTGGCGACCTATGCCTGCCGCGGCGGCGGCTACTGGCTGTTCCGCCAGATCAAGCCGACGCCGCTGCTGCGCGCGGTCATGGCGCATATTCCCGGCACGCTGTTTGTGAGCTTCGTGGTGCCCGCGCTGGTGGCGGGCGGCACGCAGCCGGTGGTCGGCGCCGCCGCCACGCTGGTGACCATGGTGGCCACCCGCAGCCTGTCGCTCGCCATTCTTGCCGGCACGGCCGCGGCCTGGGGCGTCTGGGGCCTGGGGTGACACGCGGCCGCGTAATAAAAGCGGGCGGTGCGAACACGCCGCACCGCCCGAAGGAGCCGCGCCAGCGTTCGGTTCACGTGGCGCGGTCAAGGAGGGAGCTCGAAGCCAGCCAAACGGCCTCAGGGCACAATCGTAATCGCCCGGTATCAACGGACGGTTAAATTGGGACGAACCGGCGGTATGCAACGCAACAATGTTCACGCCCACGAATATGTGAGGAGCTTTGCACGACCACGGCTGCCGATCCGCCTGTCCGTGTCCGCGTGTCGGTGCGGCAGGGCGAGGATCGGCCGAGCGGTTTTCAGGCCGGTGCCGGGCATCGATGTCCTGAACACGCTCCTGGAAGTCTGAATCACAATCCGTTGCAGTACTTGTGGGGTGATGTTGATATGTTCGGACTGGCATGCACCGCATCATCCGCATATCGCTCAGGCTTGCTCTCCTCGTCGTTGCGGGGGCGCTGTCCGCCTGCGCTTCGTCGCCGCGCACCGGCCCGAACCTGGCGGCGACCAGCCGCCATCCGGGCCTGACCTGCGCACCGTTTGCGCGGGAACTGTCGGGCATCGCGCTTTATGGCGACGCCGCCACGTGGTGGGACGGGGCGGCCGGCCGTTACGGCCGCGCCAGCAGCCCGATGGTGGGCGGCGTGCTGGTGTTCCGCCGCTCCTCGCGGTTGTCGTCGGGTCATGTGTCCGTGGTGTCGCGTATCCTGACACCGCGGCAGATCACGGTCATTTCGGCCAACTGGGTGAGGGACGAACTCGACGAAGATCAGCTGGTCGTTGACGTCTCCGAGCGGAACGACTGGACCCAGGTGCGGGTCTGGTACCCGCCGTCCAATCAGCTCGGCATATTCACGTATTCGACCTATGGTTTCGTGCTGCCGCCACGCCCGGCGACGCATGAAGAACTGGTGCGCGCGACCCGGCCGGCGGCGGTCTATGCCATTGACAATCGGGGCCGACCGCTCCCGCGGGCGCGCTATGTCGGCGGCTAGCGGGCAGGCGCTACTCTCTTGAATCTGAAGTCCGCATAGGTGGCGAACTTCGGGGGCAGGACACTATGCCGAATCCCTGGCCGAGCGCGTGGGTGCTGGCCTTCCTGCACGATCCAGGCTACGCACCCTGCGAAACATCGCTTGCACCGGACACTCGGGCGGGCCATGTCGTCGAACACGGCGGTCCACCCGGTTGGAGGGAACTATGGGTAGTTTCAGCATTTGGCATTGGCTGGTCGTGCTTCTGGTCGTGCTTCTGCTGTTCGGCAGCGGCAAGGTCAGCAACCTGATGGGCGACTTTGCCAAGGGCATCAAGTCGTTCAAGAAGAACATGGCTGATGACAGCGACGATTCCATGGAGGCGAGCGCGGAGAAGCCGTCCGGCTCGATTTCCGGCCCCGGCGCCGGCACGTCGACCGCCGGTACGTCGACTGGCAGCACGCAGTCGACGGCCGCCAATCGCGGCTGACGCTCGATGCAGCCGACGCCCGCCTGGGCGATCGAGGCGATCGTTCAGGCGGGGCGTCGGATGGATGCCCGTGGATGGGTGCCTGCGACCGCCGGCAATATCAGCGTCAGGCTGGATGAGCGCCGCATCGCCATTACCCGCAGCGGCGGACACAAGGGCTTCCTCGATGCCGACGGGGTGATGCAGGTGGACCTGCAGGGGCGCCCGCTGACGGCTGGCAAACCCAGCGCGGAGACGCTGCTGCATTGCCAGCTGTACCGCCTGTTCCCCGGTGTCGGCGCGGCGCTTCACGGCCATTCGGTGGCGGCCACGGTGCTGTCGATGGCCGGCGACCGGCCGATCCGGTTGGCCGGCTACGAGGTCCTGAAGGCGTTCGAGGGACAGGCGACGCATGATGTGGCGCTGGAGCTGCCGGTCTTCGCCAACGATCAGGACATCGCCCGGCTGGCCGCAGCGGTGGAGCCGGTGGTCGCCGCGGGCAGCCCACTGGGCTATTTGATTCGTGGCCATGGCGTTTATGTTTGGGGTCCCGACATGCCGGCGGCGCTGGCCCGGCTGGAGGGGCTGGAATTCCTGCTGGCCTGCGAGCTCGAAAGAAGGAGGCTGGAACGATGAGCCGCCTGACCGTCTACCAGGACGATGCCCCTGGCACGCCCATCCTGGCGACCGAGGATGCCGGAGCGATCGCGCGGGAACTGCGCGGCGTCGGCGTGCGGTTCGAGCGATGGGACAGCCCGGTGACCCTGTCGCCCGAGGATTCCGCCGAGAAGATCCTTGAGGCCTATCGTCCCTACCTGAACGGGCTGATGGGCGAGACCGGCGCCGGCTCGGCCGACGTCATCAAGCTGACGCCGGACAATCCGAACGCGGCCGCCTTGCGCCAGAAGTTCCTGTCGGAGCACACGCACACCGAGGACGAGGTGCGCTTCTTCGTGCATGGCAGCGGCAACTTCATCATGCACGTGGGCGGCAGGATCTATGACGCGCATTGCGTGCAGGGCGACCTGATCAGCGTGCCTGCCGGCACCAGGCACTGGTTCGATGCCGGCGCGGCGCCGTTCTTCACGGCGCTGCGCGTGTTCACGGACGCGTCCGGCTGGGTGGCGCAGTATACCGGCGATGCGATCAGCGAACGCTTCCCGGCCTCGGTCGCCACGCCCTCCGCCGCGACGTGACGGTGCTGCCGCCTGCGGCGATCCTGACGGATATCGAAGGGACCACCACCCCGATCGCCTTCGTCCGCGACGTGCTGTTCCCGTTCGCCCGGGCCCGGCTGCCGGAATGGGTGGAAACCCATGCCCAGCGGCCGGACGTGGCGGCCGAGCTCGCCGAGATCCGCCGCATGACGCCGGGCAAGCCGGAGCTGCAGGCGCTGCTGCAATGGATGGACCAGGATGCCAAGGTCACGCCGCTGAAGGCGCTGCAAGGCATGATCTGGCGCGAGGGCTATCTGAACGGTGCGCTGAAGGGGGCGATCTACCCGGATGTGCCGCCGGCCCTGCGGCGCTGGGCGGGGGCCGGTCTGGGTCTGTACGTGTATTCATCCGGCTCGGTCGAGGCGCAGAAGCTCATTTTCGGGCATTCCACGGCGGGCGACCTGGCCCGCCTGTTTTCCGGCTTCTTCGATACCAGGGTCGGCGGCAAGCGTGAGCCTGACAGCTATGCGCGACTGGCGATCGCCATGCATGTGCCGCCGGTCGAGATCCTGTTCCTGTCCGATGTCGAGGCCGAGCTGGACGCGGCAGCGGCGGCGGGCATGCGCACCTGTCAGCTGGTCCGCGCCGAGGACGGCACCGAACCCTCCGACCGCCACCCGACTGCGGCCGATTTCCCCGGCGTGGCCGCAAGAATGGGGCTGCCGGGAGCCGCCCGGGCATAGCACGCGGCGTTCCTTATCCCTCTTCATATTGTGAAACTCGACCGACCGGAGCCTGCCATGGCCACGCACCACATCGCTGCAACGCCCGCGACCGTCCGCTGGGGCCAGTTCGACGCGGCCTTCCCGCCGGTCCTGACGATCAACTCGGGTGAGACGGTCGTGCTGGAATGCGTGTCGGGCGCACCGGAGACGCTGCCGCCGCCCGGCTCCGGCTTCCAGGTTCCGCCGGCGTTGGCGGCGATCCATGCCGCCGTGCCCCGTGGGGCCGGCCATATCATCACCGGCCCGGTGGCGGTGGCTGGCGCCGAACCGGGCGACATGCTGGAAGTGAAGATCGAGAAGATCGCGTTCGGCGCCGATTGGGGGTTCTGCGGCTTCCGCCCGCTGGCGGGCACGTTGCCGGAGGATTTCCCCGAGCGATTCCTGACCCATATCCCCGTGGACCGGGCACGGGGGACCTGCAAGCTGCCTTATGGCGCAGAACTCGATCTGGCACCGTTCTTCGGTGTGATGGGCGTGGCCCCGCGGCCGGCCTACGGCACGATTTCGACGATCCAGCCGCGCGAGCATGGCGGCAATCTCGACAACAAGGAACTGGGCGCGGGTACCACCCTGTTTCTGCCGGTCTGGGCGCCGGGCGCGCTGTTCTCGGCCGGCGACGGGCATGGCGTGCAGGGCGACGGCGAGGTCTGCATCAACGCGCTGGAGATGTGCCTGACCGGCACATTCACGCTGACGCTGCACAAGAAGGCCGGGCCGGGCCCGTTGCTGGCCTATCCGCGGGCCGAGACGGCGACCCATTACATCACCATGGGGATGAACGAGGACCTGGACCTGGCGATGAAGCAGGCGCTGCGCGAGATGATCGCCTTCATCTGCAGCCGCAGCAACCTGTCGCGGCAGGAGGCGTACCAGTTCTGTTCACTGGCCGTCGACTTCCGGGTGACACAGACCGTGAACGGCGAGAAGGGCATCCACGGGCTGCTGAAGCGGGGCTTGCTGTTCTGAACCACAACATTTAGGGTTCATAACGGACTTTTCCACAACTTTTTGCGCCCGAGTCGCCATCTGTCGTTGACCCGCCCTGCGGTCCGTCTACCATATCTTGTGGCCAGGACGGCAGGAGGACCACGAGATGGAGTGGAACGACGAGACGATCGCGCGCTTGCGCGCGCTCTGGGCGGAGGGACTCTCCACTGCCGAGATCGGCCGGCGGATGAATGTCTCGAAGAACGCCGTGGTGGGGAAGGCGCATCGGCTGAATCTGCCGGCGCGGCCGTCGCCGATCCGGCGCGACGGTGCAGCGGGCGGCATGCCGCGCCCGCCGGTGCCGCGCCGCGTGACCGGCCCGACCTTGCCCCCGCTCTCCGCCGACGCCCCCGTGATTGTCGAGGCCCAGCGAGCCGTGGCGCCGCCGAAGGTTGCGGCGGGCGCGCCGGCGGCGCCTGCCGCCGCGGCGCGATCGGCGCCGGTTCGCCCGGTACAGCCGCGTTTTGGACGCGCGGCCGCCTGTTGCTGGCCGATCGGTGAGCCCGGAACCAAGAGCTTCCGGTTCTGCGACGCCGAGGCGGCGGCCGGGAAGCCCTACTGCGCCGAGCATGCCCAGGTCGCTTACGTGAAAGTCCGGGACCGGCGCGAAGAGGCCGCCTGATAACCTTCTCTTACATGGGCCGCGCATCCGTTGCGTGGGGGCTGCCAGCGCGGGTATCGTTTCAGACGCCGGCGAGCACAGATCCCGCAGCAGAACACGGACGGCTCGCCGCCGGGTGGGATGCGCGTCCGGCTGTCGCAAGTGCGGGGCACGCGTCCGGATTCACGAGGACGTTCGGACGGGTCGTGTCGATCGGGATAGTCTTTTATCGGCGCATCGAGCCATTGTCCCGAACCGGGCGTCCGCAGCAAGGAGAGGCGGTGCGTCGATGCCCAAGGGTACAGTCAAATGGTTCAACCCGACCAAGGGTTACGGCTTCATCGCCCCTGATACCGGGGGCAAGGACGTTTTCGTCCATATCAGCGCCGTACAGAAAGCCGGGATGCGGACCTTGAACGAAGGCCAGAAGGTCGGGTTCGATATCGAACAGCAGCAGAATGGCCGGGCTGCAGCCGTGAACCTCGCCGCCGCCGACTGATCTTGTTCGTCCGGAACGTGTAAACGGCTCGGCGCCGCCCTGGTGGCGAGGCCGCCGGGCTGGCGATGTGCGCCGGTGCCCCGCGGCCGTGGGAGGCGGCTGACCCGCGATGCCTCAATCGTGCTGCGTGCGCCCTCTCCCCACTGCGGAGTGGACGTGTTAGAGACACCTGACAAGTATTTGCTGTCGGGCCCAGCCGTGCCGCGCGGTGGGCACCAGGACCCGTCTCTCATGAGCCATGCCACCGAAACCCACCGATCGCCTGCGCCGCACTCGGCCCTCGATGCCGATGCTGTTCGAGCCGCCTATCGGCGCTGGGCGGGCGTCTATGATGCCGTCTTCGGTGGCATCTCCGCCTGGGGGCGGCGCCGGGCGGTCATGGAGGTGAACCGGCTGCCGGGCACCAAGGTGCTCGAGGTCGGTGTCGGCACCGGGCTGGCGTTGCCGCGTTACGCCCCGGCCAAGCGGATCACCGGCATCGATTTGTCGGCAGAGATGCTCGACCGCGCCCGCACCCGGGTCCAGGACCAGCGCCTCGGCAACGTGGACGCGCTGCTGGAGATGGACGCCGAGCAAACCGGCTTCCCCGACGCCTGCTTCGACACGGCGGTGGCGATGTTCGTCGCCTCGGTCGTGCCGCATCCGCGGCGGCTGCTGGCGGAGATGCGTCGCGTCGTGCGGCCGGGTGGCCACATCCTGTTCGTGAACCACTTCGCCGCCGAGCGCGGCCCGCGCTGGTGGGCGGAGCGGACATTGGCGCCGGCCTCTCGCGCGCTGGGCTGGCATCCGGATTTCTCGGTTGACGCCCTGTTCAGCCCCGAGGACCGGGCGCAATGCACCCTTACGCCGGTGCCGCCGCTCGGTCTCTTCACCCTGGCGCGCCTGCCAAACTGACGTCGCGGCGGGGGGCCGCGGATGAACGGGCCTTGATCTGGACGTAAGGGTCTTGTAGCCCACATCTTGCAGCGCGGGGTGGTCGCTCACCTCGCGATTTCTCAGCGGGATGGATCGGCCGATGCACGTTCTCCGGCGGCTTAGTGCCGCATTTGCTCTCATTGCCACCGGCGCCCTGGGCTGTGCCGGGAGCGTCATGGCGCAGACTCCGACGAACTGGAACATCGGGATGCAGGCGCCAGGCAGCCCGGTCGCGCATGCTGTGACGAGCCTGCACGACATCGTGCTGGTGATCATCACGGCGATCACCGTCTTCGTCGCCGGCCTGCTTGGCTGGGTGATGTATCGCTACAATGCCAGCCGCAATCCGAACCCCAGCCGCACCAGCCACAACACGGTGCTGGAAGTGGCCTGGACCGTCGTGCCGGTGCTGATCCTGGTGGTGATCGCCATCCCGAGCTTCCGCCTCGTCTACTACCAGGACCGCACTCATGATGCCGACATGACCATCAAGGTGACGGCGCATCAGTGGTACTGGGAATACGCATACCCGGATCATGACAACGTCAATTTCAGCAGCTACATGGTCCCGACCGACCAGCTGAAGCCGGGACAGCTGCGTCTCCTCGATGTCGACAATCCGCTGGTGCTGCCGGCCGGGAAGAATATCCGGATCCTCGCCACCAGTGCCGACGTGATCCACAGCTTCTACATTCCGAGCCTCGGCGTTCAGCGCTACGCGATCCCGGGCCGCACGATCGAGACCTGGGTGCGGGTCGACCAGCCCGGTGACTATTACGGCGAGTGCAACCAGGTCTGCGGCAACAACCACAGCTTCATGCCGATCTCGGTCCATGCCGTGCCGCCGGCCGAGTTCGAGGCCTGGGTGAAGCAGGCCAAGACCAAGTTCGCCGAGCAGGGCGCCGTTCCCGCCGCATCCACGACCCCCGTCGCGCCTGAGCGGCTGGCGGTTGCGCAGATTCAGCACTGACCCCGCATGTCGGTGCATGAAGGAGACCTAAGATGAGTGCTACCGCCCACGACCACGCGCATCACGGCCATGACGACCGTCATGGCCATTATCCTGGGTTTGCAGCCCGCTGGCTCGGCAGCACCAACCACAAGGACATCGGCACGCTCTATCTGATCTTCGCGGTTCTCGCGGGGCTGGTCGGCGGCGCGTTGTCGATCTGGATGCGCATCGAACTGGCGTCGCCGGGCATGCACCACTTCACGTCGGGCCAGCAATGGAACGCGGTGGTCACCGCGCACGGGCTGATCATGATCTTCTTCGTGGTCATGCCGGCCCTGATCGGCGGCTTCGGCAACTGGTTCGTGCCGCTGATGATCGGCGCGCCGGATATGGCGTTCCCGCGGCTGAACAACATCAGTTTCTGGCTGCTCGTGCCGGCATTCTGCCTGATCATGGCTGGTCTGCTGAGCGGCGATGGCGCGGGCTCGGGCTGGACGCTGTACCCGCCGCTGTCAAATGCGACCTACCAGAGCGGCCCGGCGCTGGACTTCACGCTGTTCGCGCTGCATCTGGCCGGCATTTCGTCGCTGCTGGGCGCCATCAACTTCATCACCACCATCTTCAACATGCGCGCCCCCGGCATGACGCTGCACAAGATGCCGCTGTTCGTGTGGGGCATGCTGGTGACGGCGTTCCTGCTGCTGCTCGCGATCCCCGTGCTGGCCGGCGCGATCACCATGTTGATCACCGACCGCAATTTCGGCACGGCGTTCTTCGATCCGCAGGGCGGCGGCGATCCGGTGCTGTTCCAGCATCTGTTCTGGTTCTTCGGGCACCCCGAAGTGTACATCATGATCCTGCCCGGCTTCGGGATCGTCAGCCACATCGTTTCCACCTTCGGCCGCAAGCCGGTGTTCGGCTATCTCGGCATGGCCTACGCCATGGTCGCGATCGGCGTGGTGGGCTTCGTGGTGTGGGCGCACCACATGTTCGTCTCGGGCATGGACGTCGACACCCGCGCCTATTTCATGGCCGCGACGATGATCATCGCGGTGCCGACGGGCATCAAGATCTTCTCGTGGATCGCCACCATGTGGGGGGGATCGATCGAGCTGGCGACGCCGATGCTGTGGGCGATCGGCTTCATCTTCCTGTTCACGATCGGCGGCGTGACGGGCGTGGTGCTGGCGAATGCCGGCCTCGATCAGGTCCTGCACAACAGCTACTACGTGATCGCCCATTTCCACTACGTGCTGTCGCTGGGCGCGGTGTTCTCGATCTTCGCGGGATTCTACTACTGGATCGGCAAGATGTCGGGCCGGCAGTATCCGGAGTTCTGGGGCAAGGTGCATTTCTGGGTCACCTTCATCGGCGTGAACCTGACCTTCTTCCCGATGCACTTCCTGGGCCTGCAGGGCATGCCGCGCCGCTATGTCGACTACCCCGATGCCTTCGCCGGCTGGAACGAGGTGGCGTCGATCGGTTCGTATATCGGCGGCCTGTCGGTGCTGATCTTCCTGTACGTGGTCTTCCGCACCTTCACCTCGAAGGAACAGGTGGCCGAGAACTACTGGGGTGAAGGGGCTACGACCCTGGAGTGGACGGTGTCTTCGCCACCGCCGTTCCACACTTACGAGGAACTGCCACGTATCCGCTGATCGGGTGATGTCATGATTGAGGCTGCAAGCGCGGCGCTCGGCGAGGGCAGGGGGGGTGAGCCACCCTCCCTGGCGTCGCTTTCGGCACAGGGTATCGGTGTCTCCAGCGCGGGTGACTGGATCGCCTTGCTCAAGCCGCGGGTGATGACCCTGGTGGTGTTCACCGGGCTGGTCGGGCTGCTGGTGGCGCCCGGGCATCTGCATCCGATACTGGCCTTCACGGCGGTCCTGTGCATCGCCGTCGGCGCCGGTGCGGCCGGGGCGATCAATATGTGGTACGACCGCGATATCGACGCGGTGATGCGGCGAACCAAAAACCGGCCGATTCCGGCCGGGCGGATCCGCGCCGGTGAGGCGCTGGGCTTCGGCGTGACGCTGGCCGTCGCGTCCGTGCTGGTGATGGGTCTGGCGACCAACGCCCTGGCCGCCGCGGTGCTGGCCCTTTCCATCGCCTTCTATGTTTTCGTCTATACGATGTGGCTGAAGCGACGGACGCCGCAGAATATCGTCATCGGCGGCGCTGCCGGCGCCTTCCCGCCGGTGATCGGGTGGGCGGCGGTGACCGGCGGGCTCGACGTGATGCCGGTGCTGATGTTCGCGATCATCTTCTTCTGGACGCCGCCGCATTTCTGGGCGCTGTCGCTGTGGGCGCATACCGACTACCAGCGCGCGGGCGTGCCGATGCTGCCGGTGGTGGCCGGCGCGACTGAGACGCGGCGGCAGATCGTTCTCTACACCCTCCTGCTGGTGCCGCTCAGCCTGCTGCCATGGATGTTGCATCAGACCGGCGCCATCTACGGCCTCTCGGCGCTGGTGCTCGGCCTGGGTTTCCTGGCCAGCGTCTGGCGTGTGGCGCGCGACCGGCAGGACGCCGCTGGCGTCAGCCTGACCGGGGACGCCCCGGCGAAGGCCGCTTTCAAGTTCTCGATCCTGTATCTGTTCGTCCTGTTCGCGGCGCTCGCGGTGGACCGGATGATCGGTTGATCCCATGGGCATGAATCCGAAGCAGCTGCCGCCGCTGTCACGCGACGAGTCGAAGCTGGTCGCGCGGCGGCGCCGCGGCCGGAATATCGCCATGCTGATCGTGCTCATCGCGCTGTCCGGCCTGTTCTACGCGGTGGCGATGGTCAAGTTGACCAAGCCGGACCTGGCCCCCTGACATGAAGCAGTCGACGCAGCAGGCGCCTCGACCGAAGCAGCCGCGTGGCAATGCCGTTCTGGCGTTGTCGCTGTTCGGGGTCATCGCGGGGATGGTCGGGCTGTCGTTCGCCGCGGTGCCGCTCTATCGCGCCTTCTGCGCGGCGACCGGCTATGGCGGGACACCCAAGATCGGTCCGGCAGCCAGCCCGGGTGTGATCGCGCAGACGATCGCAGTCCGCTTCAATGCCGACACGAACCCGACGCTTCCCTGGCGCTTCCTGCCGGAGCAGAACGAGGTTCACGTCAAGCTGGGCGATGAGCAGGTCGCCTTCTACCATGCCCGGAACCTCGATTCCGGGCCGGTGACGGGGGTCGCGACCTATAACGTGACGCCCGAGAAAGCCGCGAAATACTTCCACAAGACCGCGTGCTTCTGCTTCAACGAGCAGACCCTGGCGCCGAACCAGGAGATGCAGTTCCCGCTGAGCTTCTGGGTCGATCCGGCAATCGCCAGCGATCCCAGCACCGCCGACGTGAACACGATCACGCTCTCCTACACCTTCTTTCGCTCGCTCGACGACGCCGCCCGCTCGGGCGCTCTTGCCAAGGCCGGGCCGCATGTCGGGCCGCTCGTGCGATGATCGGCTTCGCGCATGCCGGCGGCGCTCACTCCTTCGTCAGCCCGGGCATGGGCCCGGGCTTCTTTCGGCCTCCCCATCGCAGCGCACCAATCACCCTTGATGCGTGCGGCGTTTTGGCGATGATGCGGCCACCTCTTGTGATGGATTTGGCATGAGCAGCGACGCGCACGGCGCCACCACCCTTCCCGCCAGTTCGGGCCTGAAGCAGCCGTATCACCTGGTCGACCCTAGCCCCTGGCCGTTGCTCGGTTCCCTCGGCGGTGGCCTGACGGTGCTTGGCATCATTCTGGCGGCCCATTACGGCAGCTACATCACGCTGGTCATCGGCGTGCTGGTGATCCTTGGCGTCATGTTCTTCTGGTGGCGCGACGTGCTGAAGGAGAGCCGGACAGCCGGCATGCACACGCCGATCGTGCGCATCGGCCTGCGCTACGGCATGACGCTGTTCATCGCCAGCGAGGTCATGTTCTTCGCCGGGTTCTTCTGGGCATATTTCCATTTCGCCCTGTTCCCCGAGCACGTGCTGGGCGTCGAAAACCCGACATGGCCACCGGCCGGCATCCACACCTTCGATCCGTGGCATCTGCCGTTCCTGAACACGATGATCCTGCTGCTGTCCGGCACCACGATTACCTGGGCGCATCACAGCCTGCTGGCAGGTGACCGCAAGGGGCTGATCACCGGCCTCGCGCTCACGGTGGCGCTGGGCCTGACCTTTACGACCTTCCAGGCCATCGAATACTCGGAGGCGCCGTTCCACTTCAGTGGCGGCGGCATCTATCCGTCCGTGTTCTTCCTGGCGACCGGTTTTCACGGGTTCCACGTGATCGTCGGCACCTGCTTCCTGATCGTCTGCCTGCTCCGCGCGATGAATGGCCAGTTCACGCCGCAGCGGCATTTCGGCTTCGAGGCGGCCGCTTGGTACTGGCATTTCGTCGACGTGGTCTGGCTGTTCTTGTTCATCTGCATCTACTGGTGGGGCGCCGGGGTGATCGTCGGCGAGTGACCGACCGGGCCTCACCGCCCTGGTGGCAGGTGGCGCTGACATGCCGCTGCCCCCGGTGCGGCGAGGGCAGGCTGTTCAGGGGCGTGCTCACGGTCAACGAGCGATGCGGCGTGTGTGGCCTGGATCTGCGCGAACACGATGCCGGCGACGGACCGGCCGTGCTGGTGATCTTCCTGCTGGCAACCATGGTTGTGGCCGCGGCGTTCTGGGTGGAGTTCCGCTTCTCGCCGCCGCTTTGGGTCCATGCCGTGCTCTGGCCGGTTGTCACCGTGCCTTTGGCGTTGGCGATGATGCGGCCGCTGAAGGCCGCCCTGGTCGCACTCCAGTATCGCCATCGCTCCAGCGAGATGGGTGTATGAGGCTGTGGCGGTGAGTCTGGCCCGGCGCTTGCTGGTGCCTGGGCTCAGCGCCCTGGCGATGCTCGCGGTGCTGATCGGCCTTGGAACCTGGCAGGTGGAGCGGCTTGCCTGGAAGACCAACCTGCTGAACCAACTCGCCCAGGCGGAGGCACGCCCGGCGGAACTGCTGCCCGCCGACCCCTCGCCATTCGTGCGGGTTCGCGTCGAGGGGCGCCTGCGCAACGATCTGGCGGCGCTGTACGGGGCCGAAGGGCGGGAGACGGCGCAGGGGCCGCAGATGGGCGGACAGCAGATCGTGCCGATGGAGCGCCCGGGCGCCGACCCGATCCTGGTTGACCGGGGCTGGGTGCCGGATAGGCGGCCGATGCCGGCCGCGACGGGCACTGTCGTGGTGGAGGGCTATGTGCGGCCCGCCGAGCATGCCGGATGGTTCTCGGCGAAGGACGATCCGCAGGCGCGGCGCTTCTACACCCTGGATCCGCAGGCGATCGGCGCCGCTCTGGGCTTGGCGCGCGTTGCGCCGTTCACCCTGGTCGCGGTCGGGTCGGCGCCGCCGGAGCTGTATCCCGACCCCGCGCGCCATCTGCCGCGGCCGCCGAACAACCATCTGTCCTATGCGATCACCTGGTACGGCCTCGCGGTCGCCCTGGTGGTGATCTTTGTCCTTTATGTCCGGAAAGCTGCGCGCGAATGACCTCCGCCTATGACCGGCTGACCGAACGTTTCAGCCGCATTGCCGTGATCGATGAGGCCGCCGCCGTGCTCGGCTGGGACGCCGCTGCGATGATGCCGGCAGGGGGCGGGGCTGCACGCGGCGACCAGCTGGCCGTCCTGGCCGGCCTCGCGCATGCACAGCTGGTGGCGCCGGCGGCGGCGGACGAGCTGGCACAGGCCGAGGCCGACTCGGCCGGGCTGGATGCCTGGCACGCCGCCAATCTGCGGCTGATGCGCCATGCCCATACCCGCGCCGTCGCGATCCCCGCCGACCTCGTCGAGGCGCAGGCACGGGCGAACTCGGCCTGCGAGAAGGTGTGGCGAGAGGCGCGGAACACCGCCGACTTCTCGCTGGTGCAGGCGTCGCTCGCGGAAGTGATGAACCTCGTGCGCCAGCAGGCGGCGGCGTTGGCCCCGGCGCTGGGCCTGTCGCCCTATGACGCCTTGATGGACGGCTACCAGCGCGGCATCGGTGCCGCCGACGTGACGCCTATCTTTGCGGATTACGAGGCATTCCTCCGCGCCTCCCTGCCGCAGGCAGAGGAACGCCAGGCGCGCCAGCCGGCACCCGTGCCGGCACAGGGGCCGTTCGCCGCGACGGTGCAGGAGGCGCTTTGCCGCCGCCTGTCGGAACGGGCCGGCCTTGAGCCCGCGCATGCGCGGCTGGATCGCTCGGCGCATCCGTTCTGCGGCGGCACACCGACCGACGTTCGCATCACGACGCGCTATGACGAGGCCGATCTCTCGATGAGCCTCATGGGCGTGATGCACGAGACCGGGCACGCGTTGTACGAGCGCGGGCTGCCCGCCTCGTTCGCCCGCCAGCCCGTTGGCCAGGCGGCCGGGATGGCAGCACATGAGAGCCAGTCGCTGATCGTGGAGATGCAGTCCTGCCGCTCCGATGCCTTCCTGAGCTGGCTGGGGCCCGAGCTTCTGGCGACGTTCGGCGGCGATCCCGCCTTCTATGACCCCGCCAACCTGACGCGGCTGTGGCGGCGGGTGGAGCGCGGCTTCATCCGCGTCGATGCCGACGAGATGACCTACCCCGCCCATGTCATCCTGCGTTTCCGGCTGGAACAGGCGCTGGTGTCGGGCGATCTTCGGGTTGCCGACCTGCCCGGGGCCTGGAACGAGGGGCTGCGCGGGCTGTTGGGGGTGGTGCCGCCGGACGACGCGCAGGGATGCCTGCAGGACATCCACTGGTATGATGGCGGCGTGGGCTATTTCCCGAGCTATACGCTGGGCGCCATGGCCGCCGCGCAGTTGATGGCGGCGGCGCGCCGGGCGGTGCCGGATCTTGACGCCGCGCTGTCGCGCGGCGATCTGGGGCCGCAGGTGGGCTGGCTGCGGGAGAAGGTACATGGCCAGGGCAGCCTGCTGGGCTTCAACGATCTGCTGCAGGCCGCCACCGGCAAGAAGCTCGACCCCGCCGACTTCCAGGCACACCTGACCGCGCGCTACCTGTCCTGACGGAGGCTCCCATGCTCGAACTGCGTCCGAACTGCGAGTGCTGCGGCACGGATCTGCCGCCGGAGAGCCTTGAGGCCCGCATCTGCTCGTTCGAATGCACGTTCTGCGTGACCTGCGCCGAGGGCGCTTTGCGCGGGCACTGTCCGAATTGCGGCGGCGAACTGGTGCGGCGCCCGATCCGGCCGGCGGAGAAGCTGGGCCGCTTCCCGGCTTCCACCGTGCGCAAGGTCAAGCCGCAAGGATGCCTGCCCGCCTGACCTGGCCCCGGTTGCGCCATTGATCGGCGGGCCGGACTGGCCCAGAAATCCCGTTCACCCGTCAAGAAAGCAGGGCCGTCACGCCATGCGCTACGTCTCCACTCGCGGGCAGGCGCCCGTGCGCGACTTCTCAGGCGTCCTGCTGGCTGGCCTGGCCGAGGATGGTGGGCTTTACATGCCCGCCACCTGGCCAACCTTCTCCGCCGCCGATTGGCGGTCGCTGCGGGGGCTGCCTTATGCCGAGCTGGCGGCGCGCGTCATGCAGCCCTTCATCGGCGACGCGATCCCCTTCGCGACCCTGCAGGGCCTCTGCCGGGACGCCTATGCGAGCTTCGGGCACCCTGCGGTGGTGCCGCTCGTGCAGCTCGATTCCCGGCTCTGGGCGCAGGAGCTGTTCCACGGTCCGACGCTTGCCTTCAAGGACATGGCGATGCAGCTGCTCGGCCGGCTGTTCGACCACGTGCTGACGCAGCGCGACGAACGCGTCACCATCGTCGGGGCCACGTCCGGGGACACCGGCTCGGCCGCCATCGAGGCCTGCGCCGGGCGGGCACGGGTGGATATCGTGATCCTGCATCCGCATGGCCGCACCAGCGAGGTGCAGCGGCGGCAAATGACAACGGTGCTGGCCCCGAATGTCGGCAACATCGCCGTGGACGGAACGTTCGACGACTGTCAGGACCTGGTGAAGGCCATGTTCGCGGACACCGCGTTCCGTGGCGAGATGCATTTGTCGGCGGTGAATTCGATCAACTGGGCGCGAATCGCGGCCCAGATCCCTTACTACGTTGCCTCGGCGCTCGCCCTGGGCGCACCGGAGCGGGAGGTGGCGTTCAGCGTCCCCAGCGGGAATTTCGGCAACGTGCTCGCCGCCTGGGCGGCCCGGCGCATGGGGCTTCCGGTCGTCCGCCTCGTGGTTGCGTCCAATCGCAACGACATCCTGGCGCGGTTCCTGGCCGCCAATGACATGTCCGTGCGTGGCGTCGAGCCCTCGCTGTCCCCCAGCATGGACATCCAGGTCAGCTCCAATTTCGAGCGGCTGCTGTTCGAGCTGATGGACCGCGACGCGGCGGCCACGGTCGCGGCCATGACGGCCTTCCGCGCGACCGGACGGATGCCGGTGCCCCAGCAGGCCTGGCAGCGGGCGCGGGCCGTCTTCCATGGGTTCCACCTTGACGATGCCGGCACCGTCACCGAAATCCGCCGCCTGCATGCGGCCTCGGGTTACCTGGCGGACCCCCATACCGCCATCGGCATCGCCGCGGCCCGCGCCCTGGCCTGCCCGCATGGCGTGCCCACCATCGCCATGGCCACCGCCCACCCCGCCAAGTTCCCGGATGCCATGGAGCAGGCGACCGGCTTGCGCCCCCCCCTGCCCGCGCGCCTGGCCGACCTATATGAGAGGCCCGAGAGATTCACCCGCGCACCCAATGACCTCGGCGCCATCGAGGCGCAGGTACGCGCGACTGTTCTAAGGAACGCCGCATGACCGAAGCCGCACGTGCCGAGAACCAGGATGTCCGTGAGGCTGGCGCAATCCGCGTCACCCGCCTGCCATCCGGCCTGATCGTCGTCACCGAGCGCATGGACCGGGTCGAGACCGTTTCGCTTGGCGCCTATGTCGCCACCGGCACCCGCAGCGAGCGGGCCGAGGAGAACGGCGTCTCGCACTTCCTGGAGCACATGGCGTTCAAGGGCACCGAGCGCCGCAGCGCCACGGCGATCGCCGAGGAGATCGAGGCGGTCGGCGGCCACATCAATGCCTACACGGCCCGCGAGCAAACCGCCTTCTACGTCAAGGTCCTGAAGGAGGACACGGAGCTGGGAGCCGACATCATCGGCGATATCGTGACCCACTCGACCTTCGACCCCGACGAGCTGGAGCGCGAGCGCGGCGTGATCCTGCAGGAGATCGGCCAGGCCAACGACACGCCCGATGACATCGTGTTCGATCATTTCCAGGAGACGGCCTATCCCGACCAGCCGATGGGCCGCCCGGTCCTGGGCACCGAAGCCAGCATCCGGGCCATGAAGCGCGACACGCTGATGGGCTATATGCGGCGCCACTACACGGCGGCGAACACCGTTGTGGCCGCCGCGGGGAACCTGGACCACGACGCTTTCCTCGACCTGGTCCAGCGCCATTTCGCTGACCTGCCCGGCACGCCGGCGCCGGCGGTGCCGCCCGGGCTGTATGCGGGCGGCGAGTTCCGCGAGGGGCGCGACCTCGACCAGGTGCATATCGTGCTCGGCTTCCCGTCCGTGGCCTATGCCGATCCCGACTATTACCCGGCCATGCTGCTCTCGACCCTGTTGGGCGGCGGGATGTCCTCGCGCCTGTTCCAGGAGGTGCGGGAGAAGCGCGGTCTGGTCTATTCCGTGTATTCCTTCACCGCGCCGTACATGGATGGCGGGCTGTTCGGCATCTATGCCGGCACGGGCGAGAGCGAGGCGGCCGAGCTGATCCCGATCACCCTCGACGAGCTGCACAAGGTCCAGCGTGGCGTGACCGATGTCGAACTCGGGCGCGCACGGGCGCAGGTGAAGGCGTCGCTGCTGATGTCGCTGGAAAGCACGGGCAGCCGGTGCGAACAGCTGTCGCGGCAGATCCAGGTGTTCGGCCGCGTGATCCCCACGGCGGAAACGGTCGCGAAGATCGAGGCCGTGACCCCTGCCGACGTCGCGCGTGCAGCCGCCCGTATCTTCCGCGCCCCGCCGACGCTGGCTGCGATGGGCCCGGCCGGCCGGGTGCCGGCGCTGCCGGTGATCGCCGAACGGCTGGCGGCGTGAGGGGACGCCGATGAGCAGCCTGGACCTGCTGGCCGACCTGATCGCGCGCGCCCGCAAGGCGGGGGCCGACGCCGCCGACGCCGTGCTGGTGGCCGGCACGTCGCTGTCCGTGCAATGCCGTCTGGGCCAAACCGAGCATCTGGAGCGCGCTGAGGGGCGGGATCTCGGCTTGCGCGTCTTCGTCGGGCAGCGCTCGGCCATCGTCTCTTCATCCTCCGTCGATTCCGCCGGATTCGGAATGCTGGCGGAGCGCGCCGTCGCCATGGCCAGGGTGGTCCCGGAAGATCCGTATGGCGGGCTGGCGGCGGAAGCGGCGCCGGCCGATGCCGGCGACCTCGATCTGGATGATCCCGCCGAACCGGATGCCGAGGCGCTGATTGCCCGGGCATCCGCCGCGGAGGCGGCGGCCCTTGCTGTGCCTGGCGTCACCAATTCCGAAGGCGCGGAGGCGGGGTATGGCCGGACCGAGATCGTCCTGGTCACGTCGGCGGGCTTCGCCGGGCGCTATATCCGCACCAGCCACTCGGTGTCCGCGACTGCGCTGGCCGGGCAGGGCACCGCGATGCAGCGCGACTACGACTATTCGACGGCCGTCCATCTGGCGGATCTCGACGATCCCCTGACGATCGGGCGCACGGCCGGCGAGAAGGCCATCGCCCGGCTGAACCCGATCCGCCCGAAGACCGGGCGCCTGCCGGTCGTCTATGATCCGCGCGTCGCGGCCAGCCTGCTCGGCCATCTCGCCGGCGCGATCAACGGCGCCTCGGTTGCCCGTGGGACGACGTTCCTGAAGGAGAAGCTCGGCCAGCGCATCTTCGCCCCGGGCATCGTGGTCATCGACGATCCGCGCCGTCGCCGCGGCCTGCGGTCGCGTCCGTTCGACGGGGAAGGCGTGCCCACGAAGCCATGGACCCTCGTCGACGACGGGGTGCTGACGACATGGCTGCTCGATTCGCGCAGCGCCAGGCAGCTTGGCATGACCACCACCGGGCATGCCGGGCGCGGCACCGGCGGCCCGCCGTCGCCGGGGCCGACCAACCTCTATCTGCAGGCGGGAGCCGTCAGCCCCGCGGCGTTGATGGCCGACATCAAGGAGGGGCTCTACGTCACCGAACTGATCGGGATGGGCGTCAATGGCGTCACCGGCGACTACAGCCGCGGCGCCGCCGGGTTCACGATCCGCGACGGGAAGCTCGCGGAGCCGGTAGCCGAGATCACCATCGCCGGGGCGCTGCCGGAGATGTTCGCCCATATGACGCCGGCCGATGATCTTCGCTTCCGCCGGGGGACCGACGCGCCGACGGTCCGGATCGACGGTATGACTCTCGCGGGAAGCTGACCCCCTCGTCTTGCAAGGCAGGCGAGGCTATATACGGGGCCGAGTCCAAAGAAATGGTGAGCCACAACATGCGTCGCATCCGTCTTCTTGCTGGTCTGGTTGCCCTCGCGCTGGTTCTCGCGCCGGGGCTGGCCGATGCGCGTGCTGGTGGCGGCGGCTCCATGGGCAGCCGGGGCAGCAACACCTATTCGCGGCCGCCGGCCACCACCACGGCGCCCGGCGCCGCGCAGCCGATGCAGCGCACACAGACGCCGCAGGCCGCGCCGACGACGGCGCCGGGCACGTCACCCGCCGCCCAGCCTGGCTTCGCCGGCCGCTCTCCCTTCATGTCCGGCCTGATGGGCGGATTGCTGGGGGCCGGCATCGGCGGGTTGCTGTTCGGCGGCGGGCTGTTCCACGGCATCAGCGGCTTCGGCAGCTTCCTGGGCTTCCTGCTGCAGATCTTCCTGTTGGTGCTGATCGGTCGCTTTGTATGGCGGCGGATCTTTCGCCAGCCGGCGCTCGCCGGCGGGGCCATGTTCGCCCGCTCGCCCGACCCCGACGCGGGCGTGCGGCCGATGGGTGGCGGCGGTGGGGCACCACAGGTTGCGGCGCTTGCCGTAGGGCCCGCGGACTACCAGGCGTTCGAGCAGTTGCTGAAGGCGGTGCAGGCCGCCTGGTCGGCGCATGACGTCAACGCGCTGCGTGCGGTCGCGACGCCGGAAATGGTCAGCTACTTCGCCGAACAGATGGCCGAGCAGACCAGCGGCGGCGTGCGCAACACGGTCACGGACGTGCACCTGGAGCAGGGCGATCTCGCCGAATCCTGGGCGGAGCAGGGCCGCGAATATGCGACCGTGGCGATGCGCTTCTCCATGATCGATGCCACCCGTGACGCGAGCGGCCGCGTGGTGGAGGGCGATCCGACGCGCCGGACCGAGGCCACGGAGATCTGGACCTTCATGCGCGTGCCCGGCGGCCGTTGGGTCCTGTCGGCGATCCAGCAGGCGCGCTAGAGCATGATCGGTGCAGATAGAAGCACCAATCATGCTCTAGCTTATTGTTTTGACGAGCAATTTTATCGCCCGGTGATTCCACCTCTAGCGATATTGCTCTAACCGACAACCACGTTCATTGGCGCCGGCGCGTCGCTGATCGAAAGCGGCGTTTCGCCGGCGGGGTCGCCGTCGGCCTGCGCCGGCACCTGACTGGAGAGGATATCGATCCGGTCGGCGCGCAGCAGGCGCAGGCCGGACATGCGGGGCAACAGGTTCAACGGCAGGGCCGCGCCATAGAGGAGCGCGGCCATGGGGCCGCCACGGTCGAACAGGGCGACGGTGAATCCCTTGTCCGTGGGCGTCGCGCCGGGTGCGAGCGTGTAGCAGCCGGCGTAGAGGTGGCCCTTGGTGACGATCACGCTGCCGGTTTCCGTCTCGGCGCCATCGAGCCTGAGGCGGATGGGCGGAAACCCGTAACGCGCCAGCTCGCGGAGCGTCTGCGCGACATAGGCGCCACGGCCGATCGTCCGCTTCAACCGCTTCGACAGCCCATGAACCACTTGCGCGTCGAATCCGGCCCCCAGCATCTGGACGAACAGACGAGTACCTGACTCGCCGCACGCGATGCCGGGCCAGACCGCGCGGGTGCGCCCGAACGCAAGCGACGCGGCCACTGCCCGGGGGGCGAATGGCAGGCCCAGCTCGTGCGCCAGCACATTTGCGGTTCCCAGCGGGATGATCCCCAGCCGGCAGGGCGAGCCGGACAACCCGTTGGCGACTTCCGCGATCGTGCCGTCGCCGCCGGCCGCGACCACGAGGGTGATGCCGGCACGGGCGGCCTGCCGTGCGATCTCGGTCGCATGACCAGGGCGCCGTGTCTCCTCGATCTCGAAGCCGACGCCGTTCGCCGCCATGACATCGAGCACGTGCCACAGGAGCTGCGCGCGCCGGCGCCCGGCGGCGGGGTTGAACACGATCGTCATGCCAGTGTGCGTGCCGGCGGCTCGGGGCATATGCATCGCAGAAAGTGCCCTTCATGCGCCCGGATGATTGCATCGTCATGACGATTATGCGGCGGCGCAGTGATCTTGTCGAAGGCGCTGGAACCGATGGCGGGTCATGGAATCTTCACGTGCACGGCCCGCATCGTGCCGTATCTGCTGGGCGCATGAACGCCTCCGCCCTTTCCTCCGGCGACCGTTATCGCAGCATCTTCATCTCCGATGTCCATCTGGGCACGCGTGGCTCTCGCGCGGACTTCCTTGCCGATTTCCTGCGCCGGGTGAGTTGCGAGAACCTGTTCCTGGTCGGCGACATCATCGACGGCTGGCGTCTTCGGAAGTCCTGGTACTGGGACGGGAGCCACGACGAGGTGCTCCGCCTGATCCTGCGGCACGCCCGCGCCGGAACCGAGGTGACCTACATTCCAGGCAACCACGACGAGCTGTTCCGCAACTGGCTGCCCCTGGGGCTCGAGATCGCCGGCATCCGTCTGCGCAAGGAAGCCGTGCACGTTACCGCCGACGATCGCCGGCTTCTGGTACTGCACGGCGACGAGTTCGACAGCGTGGTGCGATACGCGAGGTTCCTGGCCTTGCTGGGCGACGGGGCGTACTCGACCGCGCTGGTCGTGAACCGGTGGTTCAACGCGGTACGCCGGCACCTCGGCTATCCCTACTGGTCGCTGTCGGCATGGCTGAAGCGGCAGGTGAAAGAGGCGGTCAAGGCCATCGACCGGTTCGAGACCGCGCTGGCCGGGGAAGCCAGGCGGCGCGGCTTCGACGGCGTCGTGTGCGGCCACATCCATCACGCCGAGATGCGCGACGTGAACGGTGTGCTCTACGTCAACGATGGCGACTGGGTGGAAAGCTGTACGGCGCTGGTCGAGCATCACGACGGCAGGCTGGAGCTGATCGACTGGGCGGCAGTCAATCGCCTGTCGTTCCTCGCGCCACGCCGCACGGCGATGCCTGAAGCCGCCTGACCCCTTGCCCCTTCCCGAGAGTCCCGCGGCGGACATGCTGAGCGAGCACCGTGCGCGCTTGCTGGCTGTCGGGCCGCAACCGGCGCGCATCCTGATCGTCTCGGACGCATGGCGGCCGCAGGTGAACGGCGTGGTCCGGACGCTGCAGACCTTGGCGGCTGAGCTGGCTGCCATGGGCCACGTCGTCGAGGTCGTCGGGCCGGATCGGTTCCGCACGCTGCCATGCCCGACCTATCCGGACATCCGGCTGTCTTTGTTGCCAAAGCGGCGGTTGGGACGGCTGATCGAAGCGTTTGCGCCTGATGCCCTGCACATTGCGACCGAGGGTCCACTGGGGCAGGCGGCGCGGTCATGGGCCTTGCGGCGCGGCTGCGCGTTCACCACCGCGTTCCATACCCGCTTCCCGGAATATGTTCAGGCGCGCACCGGCCTTTCCCCGCGCTGGCTCTATGCCTGGCTGCGCCGTTTTCACGATGCCGGCCAGGGCGTGATGGTTGCCACGGCCAGCCTCCGGGAAGAGCTGGCCGACCGTGGGTTCCGCAACATCCGGGCCTGGTCGCGCGGGGTCGATCTGGAATTGTTCAGGCCCGCGCCGGCGGAGGAATGGGGCCTGCCGCGGCCGGTGTTCGCCTATGTCGGCCGTGTGGCGGTCGAGAAGAACATCCGGGCGTTCCTCGACCTCGACCTGCCGGGCTCCAAGGTGGTCGTGGGCGGGGGGCCGCAACTGTCCGCGTTGCGGCGTCACTATCCGGGCGTGCGGTTCACCGGTCCGCGCCACGGCGAAGCGCTGGCGCGGGCCTATGCCGGGTCGGACGTGTTCGTCTTCCCCAGCCTGACCGACACGTTCGGCCTCGTGATCCTGGAAGCATTGGCCTGCGGGACCCCGGTCGCCGCCTACGATGTGACCGGGCCCAAGGATATCCTGGCCGCGGCCGAGGGCCGGATCGGGGCGGTCGACAGCGATTTGCGGCGTGCGGCATTACGGGCCCTGGGCGCGGACCGCGCTGCCTGCCGCACCCATGCCGAGCGTTTCGGCTGGCGCGCCTGCGCGGAGGCGTTCCTGTCGCACCTGGTGCCGCTCGGCGGCCATTAAGGCGGGGGTACAGGAGCGGGCTGCCGCAGGAGGAGGAACGCATTTGCGGTGCCCCGGGGAGCGTGCTACCGGCGCACCCATGTTGGCGACGGTGCACGAAGCGCAATGTTGAAGCGCCTGTTGCGGCGACCGGCCGCGCAGGCGCTGCTGGCGTGGCTGCTCGGCCGTTATCTCGACTTCGCGCTGCGCACCACGCGCTGGACGCTGCATGGCGACGAGCATCTCGCGCCGTTTGCCGCGGGCCATCGGGCGGTCGTCGCGTTCTGGCACGAGCGGCTGCCGTTGATGCCCGCCTTGTGGACGCTGGCGAAGCGGCAGGGGGGCGATCTGCGCGCGCATATCCTGGCCAGCCGCCACCAGGATGGGCGCTTCCTCGGCGAGGTGATGCGCCGGTTCGGGGTGTCGGTCGTGCACGGCTCCACCCAGCGCGACGGCCGGGATCGGGGCGGTGCGGCGAGCGTTCTTACGATGCTGGACGTGCTGGACGACGGCGGGCTCGTGGTCCTGACCCCGGACGGGCCGCGCGGCCCGCGCCGCCAGGCCGCGCCGGGGGTGGCCCAGCTCGCGGCGCGATCGGGTGCGCCGGTGCTGCCCTGCGCCGCCCAGACGAGCCGTCGGCGCATCCTGGGGTCATGGGACCGGATGATCCTGCCGCTGCCGTGGGGGCGTGGCGTCCTGGTTTGCGGGCCGGCCATCTTGGTGCCGCGCGACGGGTGGCAGGAGTCGCTGCCGCAGATCGCGAAGGCGCTGTCCGACGCGGCCGATGCCGCCGACAGGCTGTGCGGCTGATGCTGCGGGCGCTCTATGCAGGGGCGGCCACGATTGCCACGCCGGGCCTGCGCCTGATGCTCGCAGGCCGGGCGCGGCGCGGCAAGGAAGTCGCCGCCCGGTTGCCGGAGCGGCGCGGCATCGATGGCACGGCGCGGCCGCCCGGGCGCCTGCTATGGCTGCATGCGGCGAGCGTCGGCGAGACGGTCTCCGTGCTGCCGGTCCTGGCCGCGTTGGCGCAGTCGTCACCCGAGGTGACGGTGCTGATGACCACGGGAACGGTGACCTCCGCCACCCTGCTCGCCCGGCGCCTGCCTGAGCTGGGGTTGCAGGCGCGGGTGCTCCACCGCTTCGTTCCACTGGACGTTCCGGCCTGGACGGCGCGATTCCTGGACCATTGGCGTCCCGATGCCGCCGCCTTCGTGGAAAGCGAGATCTGGCCGAACCTGCTGACCGGCTGCCGTCGTCGCGGGATTCCCACGATGCTGGTCAATGCCCGGCTGTCGGCACGCAGTTTCGCGCGATGGCGCCGTCTGCCACGGCTGGCACAGGCGCTGTTCGGTTCGTTCGATCGCCTCCAGGCGCAGTCCGATGGGGATGCCGAGCGGCTGCGGGCGCTTGGTGCACCGCCCAGCCTGTTGACCGGGAACCTGAAATTCGCCGCCGATCCATTGCCGGCGGACGCGGCTGAGCTGGCGCAGTTGCGGCGGCTCGTCGCCGGGCGCCCCGTCTGGCTCGCGGCCAGCACGCATCCGGGTGAGGAGGCCGCGCTGCTTGAGGCGCACAGTATGCTGGCGCGGCGGCACCAGCGGCTGCTGACGATCGTGGTGCCGCGGCATCCCGAGCGTGGCCGCGACATTGCCGCCAGGGCCGGATCGCTCGCGGTGGCCCGGCGTTCAGCCGGGGAGGGTCCGCCGGCGGGCGAGGGCCTGTGGATCGCGGATACGCTGGGCGAGTTGGGCCTGTTCTACCGGCTGGTCGGCCACGCATTCGTCGGGCGGAGTCTGGGGGAGCATGGCGGCCAGAACCCGCTCGAGCCCGCCCGGCTCGGCTGCGCCGTGGCGGTGGGGCCGAATGTCGAGAATTTCCGGGATCCGGTCGCGATCCTGGAGGCGGCGGGCGCCCTGGCCCGCGTGGCCGATGTCGCGTCGCTGGTCGATTGGGTCGACCGGATGCTGCAAGACCCGGCGCGACGCGCAAGCATGGGCGAGGCGGGCATGGCTGCGTCGCGCCGCTATGCCGATCTGCCGGCCCGCGTCGCCGCGGCCGTGGCGGAGCTGCTGCCGGCCGGGGCGGGGTCCTGAGGCGATGCGGGCACCGTCTTTCTGGCAGCATGATGGGGTCCTGCCTGCGCTTCTGTCGCCGCTGTCCTGCCTGTATGCGGCGGCGACGGCGCGCCGGGTGGCGCGGCCGGGCTGGCGGGCCGCGGTGCCTGTGATCTGCTGCGGCAACGCCACGGCGGGGGGCACCGGCAAGACGACGGTGGCGTTGGATATCGGGGTCCGCCTGGTTGCCCGGGGCAAGCCGGTCGCATTCCTGACTCGCGGCTATGGCAGCCGCATCGTGGAGCCGGTTCGGGTTGATCCCGATCGTCATGGCGCCAGGGACGTGGGGGACGAGGCCCTCCTGCTGGCGGCGGTCGCCCCGACCATCGTCTGCCCGGATCGCGGCGCCGGCGCCCGCGCGGCCGTGGCCGAGGGGGCCAAGGTGCTGGTGATGGATGACGGCCTGCAGAGCCCCTCGCTTGTTCGGGATTTCTCGATGCTCGTCATCGATGGCGCCAGCGGCTTCGGAAACCGGCGGGTGATTCCCGCCGGGCCGCTGCGCGAGCCGGTCGCCGCGGCGGCCGCCCGATGCCAGGCGGCGGTGATCATCGGCGAGGACTGCCACGGCGCCACCGCGATGCTGCCGCCCGGGCTGCCGGTTCTGCGCGCAGAGCTGCGCTCCGCTGCCGCGGTCGAGGCACTTCGCGGCGGGCCCGTGCTCGCCTTCGCCGGCATCGGCCGGCCAGGGAAGTTCTTCGACACGCTCGCGTCGGCTGGCCTGACATTGGCCGGGCGCATGGCGTTCCCGGACCATCATCCTTATTCGGCAATGGACGTTCAACGTGTCCTGGATGAGGCCAGGCGCCTGGGAGCGACGCCCGTGACCACGCCGAAGGATGCCGTCCGCCTGCCTGAGCCTGCCCGGGGCATGGTGTCGGTGGTGGGCGTGGATCTCGTCTGGCAGGATCCGGCTGCGCTGGAGGCCCTGCTGGACCGGGTTGTCGGGGCGCGGACATGACGTTGCGCGCGTTGCAGTTTCGTCTTGAGGCCGCCGTCGTCCGCCTGGCGCTCGGCCTGCTGACGCGGCTGCGCCCAGCCACGGCGTCCAATATCGGCGGCGCGATCGCGCGCACCATCGGCCCTTGGTTGCCGGTCAGCCGCGTGGCGGACGCGAACCTGCGGCTGGCGCTGCCCGAACTGGATCGCGCGACGCGGCGCCGCGTGATCCGCGGCGTGTGGGACAATCTGGGGCGCACCGCCGCGGAACTGCCCCATGTGGCCGCGCTGACGCGGACGGCGTCGGGCCCCGGTTGGGATCTTGAGGGCGAGCAGATTTTTCGCGGATTGGTGCGCAATGGCGGGCCGGCGATCTTCTTCTCTGGCCATATCGGCAATTGGGAGATGCTGCCCGCCGTCGCCGCTTCCTTCGGCATGCCCCTCAGCAGCTTCTATCGTGCGGCCGCGAACCCGATTGTGGACGGAATCATCATGGATCTGCGGCAGCGCGCGATCGGCGCCGATGTGCCGCAGTTTCCCAAGGGCGCGCAGGGTGCCCGCTCCGCGCTGGGATTGCTGCGCGACGGCGGGTTCCTGGGAATGCTCGTCGACCAGAAGATGAACGACGGCATTCCCGTGCCGTTCTTCGGGCACACCGCCATGACGGCGCCGGCCGCGGCTGCCTATGCCATCCGGTTCCGCTGCCCGATTGTCCCCGCCTATGCGCAGCGGCTCGGTCCCGCCCGCTTCCGCCTGGTGTGCGAAGAGCCGCTGCCACTGCCCGACAGCGGCGACCGCCAGGCCGACATCGCCAGCCTGACCCTGCAGATCAATGGCTGCCTGGAGCGATGGATCCGCGCCCGGCCGGCGGAGTGGCTGTGGCTGCACCGCCGTTGGCCGCGCGAGGCGACACCATGAACGGACCAGCGGCATTGTTCGACCTCGACGGCACGCTCACGGACTCCCGTCCCGGGATCGTCGGCAGCATCCATGCCGCCTTGCGTTCGCTGGGCCATGTGCCCGACCCGCGGATGGACCTGACCCGGGTGATCGGGCCGCCGCTCGACGAGGTGATCGCGCATGTCCTGGACCATTATGGCGACACCAGGACGGCGGAGGCCATTACGCTTTATCGCGGCCACTATGGCGAGACGGGCCTGTTCGACAACGCGCTCTATCCGGACATCCAGGCCGCTCTGGCGGAATTCGTGGCAGCCGGGTTCACGCTCTATGTGGCCACATCCAAGCGCACCCTCTTCGCCCGCAGGATTCTCGAGCATTTCGGGATATCCGGCTGCTTCCGCGGCATCTACGGATCGGAGGATGGCGGGGCGCTCGACCACAAGCCGGAACTGCTCGGCCATATTCTGCGGCGCGAGCCGATCCGTCCGCCAGCAGCCGTGATGATCGGCGACCGGCGGCAGGATATCGCCGGCGCCCATGCGAACGGCATGCGCGCGATCGGGGTCACCTGGGGTTATGGCGATGCCGGTGAACTGGAACAGGCCGGCGCTGACGCATTGGCGCATGCGGCGTCCGACCTGCTATCCGTGGCCCGTGCACTGGTTCAGAGCGGCAGCGTGCGCTGACGCGATTCTGCCCGGCCGCCGGCGACGGCGCGCACGTCGCCATCGGCGAACTGGAGGCGCAGGTCCATCCCGGACCGGACCATTTTCGCCGAGGTCACGGGGGCCCCTGCGCGGTCGAACACCAGCGCGTATCCGCGTGCCAGCACGGCGGTGTGGGACACCGATTCCAGCCGTGCCCCCACGCCTTCGAGCCGCGCCCTGGCCTCGCGAAGCCGGGCCCGCAGCGGTGCATCGGTCAGCCGCGGAAGCACCCGCGCAGCCGCCGCAGCGCGGCCGGCAACGGCATGGCGCAAGGCCGAGCGCAACTGCTCCGACGCCAGCGTGAGGGCGGCCTGGCGTAGCGTGACGAAGCTCGGCAGGGCCAAACGGAGCCGGAATGATTGCTCATCCAGCCGCTGGCGTGCGGCGGCGATCAGCGTGGGCAGGTCGGGCAGGCCACGCTCGGCGCGCTCCAGCGCCGTCCGGCGTGCGGCCAGAAGGTTCGGCAATGCCAGCCCCAGCCGGGCCGCCCGGTCGTCGAGCCGCTGGCGCGCGGTGCCGACCAGGTTGGGCAGGTCGGGCAAGCCGCGTTCGGCGCGTTGCAGGCGCAGACGGCATTCCTGCGCCAGCCGGTTGAGCGCGCCGATCAGGCGTGCGCCTTTCTGCTGCAGGTCGGCGGCCAGTTCCACGCGTGACGGCACGGCAATCTCGGCCGCCGCCGTCGGCGTGGGCGCCCGCCGGTCGGAGACGTGGTCGATCAGGGTGGTATCGGTTTCGTGCCCGACGGCGGAGATCAGCGGAATGCGGCAGGCAGCGGCGGCGCGGACGACGACCTCCTCGTTGAACGCCATCAGGTCTTCGAGGCTGCCGCCGCCGCGCGCGACGATCAGCACATCCGGCCGGGGGATCGGGCCATCCTTCGGCAACGCGTCGAAGCCGCGAATCGCCTCGGCGATCTTCGCGGCCGCGCCCTCGCCCTGCACCGGGACGGGCCAGAGCAGGATGTGGCGGGGGAACCGGCGCTGGATCGTTGTGCGGATGTCCTGGATGACCGCGCCGCGCTCCGAGGTGACGACGCCGACGACCTCGGGCAGCAGCGGAAAGGATTTCTTGCGGGCGGCGTCGAACAATCCTTCGGCGGCCAGCCGGGCGCGCAGCAGCTCGATCCGCGCCAGCAAGGCGCCGGCGCCCGCGTAGTCCATGCGCTCCACGATCAACTGGTAGGTGGAGCGGTCGCCGTAGGCGGAGATCTTGCCCTGGGCGATGACTTCCACGCCATTCTCGGGGTCGAGCCCGAGTCGCGAGACGGCCGATTTCCAGACCACGCCGGCGATCTTCCCGCCTTCGTCCTTGAGCGAGAAATAGATATGGCCGGACGGGTAGCGCTTCAGCTCGGTGATCTCGCCGCGCACACGCACGCGCCCGAAGGCGCCTTCGAGCGTTCGCTTCACCGCGCCGGAGATCTCGGTGACGGTGTATTCGGGGATGTTCGAGGCAGGGAGTTCGTCCATGGCGCCAGCCTATGCTAGAGGCGGCCGCGGATGAAGCGGAGAGGGCGGGCATGCGGGTGCTGGTGGTCGGATCGGGCGGGCGTGAGCACGCGCTGTGCTGGGCATTGTCGGCCTCGCCGCTATTGACGAAATTGTGGTGCGCCCCCGGAAATCCCGGCACCGGCGAGGTCGCGGAGAATGTGCCGATCGGCGCGCTGGACATCGCGGACCTGGTCCGATTCGCGCGCGAGAATGCGGTCGATCTGGTCGTTCCCGGCGGCGAGCCGCCACTGGTGGCCGGGATCGCCGACGCGCTGGGGCATGAGGGCATCGCCTGCTGCGGGCCGTCCGCCGCCGCCGCCCGGTTGGAAGGCAGCAAAACCTTCACCAAGGAGATCTGCGAAGCGGCCGGCATCCCGACGGCGCTGTGGGAGCGGTTCGACGACCCGGCCGCGGCCCGGGCCTTCGTGCGCCGCCGGGGGGCGCCGATCGTCGTGAAGGCGGATGGCCTCGCGGCCGGCAAGGGCGTGGTGGTGGCCAACAGCGTGGCCGAGGCCGAGGCGGCGATCGCCGATTTCATGGAGTCCGGCCGTCTCGGTGATGCCGGCCGCACGGTCGTCATCGAGGAATGTCTGGTTGGCGAGGAGATCAGCCTGTTTGCGCTGTGCGATGGCACCCATGCGATTCCGCTGGGTGCGGCGCAAGACCACAAGCGCATGGGCGAGGGCGACACCGGCCCCAATACCGGCGGAATGGGGGCCTATTCGCCCCCGCCGGCCCTGACCCCGGCCCTGGAGCAGCAGGCGATGGACCGGATCCTGCGCCCGGCCCTGGCCGAGCTTGCGCGGCAGGGCACGCCGTTCCGCGGCGTTCTGTTCGCCGGACTGATGCTGACGGCCGAGGGGCCGAAGCTGATCGAGTTCAACGTGCGCTTCGGCGATCCCGAATGCCAGGTGCTCATGCTGCGGCTCAAATCCGACCTGCTGGCGGCCCTGATCGCGGCCTGCGACGGGGAGCTCGCCGCATTCGACCTGCGCTGGCACGACGAGGCCGCCATCGGCGTCGTGATGGCGGCCCGTGGCTACCCCGGCACCCCTGTTCGCCATACCGTGATCCGCGGGCTGGAGGAGGCGGCGTCGGTCCCCGGGGTGCAGATCTTCCATGCGGGCACGGAAGTGCTCGATGGCCGCCTCGTGTCGTCCGGGGGGCGGGTGCTGACGGTGTGCGCCACCGGCGCCGATTTGCGCGCCGCCCGGACGGCGGCCTATGCCGCGGTCGCGCGGATCGACTGGCCGGAGGGGTTCTGCCGGCGCGACATCGCCTGGCGTGCGCTGGCGTAGGCCCCCCCTCGACTCCCGGCGGGAACGTCGCCATCTAGCGGCGCAGGAGAGCGCCATGTCCCAGGTTCTGAACCGCCCGACTCAACCGGTCCTGTTCGTGCCGCAGCGTCAGCCGCCCAAGCCCGTGACGCGGCGCCTGAGCGTGGTCTCCGAATTCGAGCCGAACGGCGATCAGCCGACGGCGATCCGCGACCTGGTGGCGGGGGTGGAGCAGGGCGAGCGCGACCAGGTGCTGCTGGGCGTCACCGGCTCGGGCAAGACCTTCACCATGGCCAAGGTCATCGAGGCGGTGCAGAAGCCGACGCTGATCCTGGCGCCGAACAAGACGCTCGCCGCACAGCTCTACGGTGAGATGAAGGCGTTCTTCCCGGACAACGCGGTGGAGTATTTCGTCAGCTACTACGACTACTACCAGCCGGAAGCCTATGTTCCGCGCACCGACACCTATATCGAGAAGGATTCGCAGATCAACGAGCAGATCGACCGCATGCGGCATGCGGCGACGCAGTCCCTGCTCGAACGCAACGACGTCATCATCGTCGCCTCCGTCTCCTGCATCTACGGCATCGGGTCGGTCGAGACCTACGCCAAGATGGTGGTGAAGCTGGATGTCGGGGGACATATCGACCGGGATCGGCTGGCGAAAGGGCTGGTCGAGCTGCAGTATCGCCGCAACGACGCGGCCTTCCAGCGCGGGACGTTCCGCCTGCGCGGCGAAACGGTCGATATCTATCCCGCGCATTACGAGGATCGTGCCTGGCGCGTGGTGCTGTTCGGCGACGAGGTCGAGAGCATTTCCGAGTTCGATCCGTTGACCGGCGAGAAGACCGCGACACTCGAAACGATCACGGTCTACGCCAACAGCCACTACGTGACGCCGCGGCCGACGCTGACGCAGGCGGTGGCCGATATCAAGATCGAGCTGAAGGAGCGGCTGGCGCAGTTCGAAGCGGAAGGAAAGCTGCTGGAGGTGGAGCGGCTGCAGCAGCGAACGACGTTCGACATCGAAATGATGGAGACGACCGGCAGTTGCAAGAGCATCGAGAACTACTCCCGCTATCTGTCCGGCCGGAACGCGGGCGAGCCGCCGCCCACCCTGTTCGAATACCTGCCCGAGAACGCGCTGCTGATCGTGGATGAGAGCCACGTCACCGTGCCGCAGATCGGTGGCATGGAGCGCGGGGACCATGCCCGCAAATCGATCCTGGCCGAGTTCGGCTTCCGGCTTCCCTCATGCATCGACAACCGGCCGCTGAAATTCGCGGAATGGGAGTCCTTCCGCCCCCAGACCCTGTTCGTGAGTGCGACGCCGGGGCCATGGGAGATGGAACGTACCGCCGGCGTGTTCGCCGAGCAGGTGATCCGTCCGACCGGGCTGATCGACCCGGTCACCGAGATCCGTCCCGTCGAGCGGCAGGTGGACGACCTGCTGGCCGAATGCCGCACGGCCGCCGCGGCCGGCGGGCGCGTGCTGGTGACGGTGCTGACCAAGCGGATGGCCGAGGATCTCACGGAGTATCTGAACGAGCACGGGGTGAAGGTGCGCTACCTGCACTCCGACATCGATACGCTCGAACGCATCGAGATCATCCGCGACCTGCGCCTGGGCGTCTTCGACGTGCTGATCGGCATCAACCTGCTGCGCGAGGGGCTCGACATCCCGGAATGCGCCCTGGTGGCGATCCTGGACGCGGACAAGGAAGGGTTCCTGCGCTCGCGCACCAGCCTGATCCAGACGATCGGCCGGGCCGCCCGCAACGTGGATGGCCGCGTGATCCTGTATGCCGACGTCATGACCGACAGCCTGCGCTTCGCGATCGAGGAGACCGAACGCCGGCGCAACAAGCAGCGTGCCTGGAACGAGGCGCACGGCATCACGCCGCAGTCGATCAGGAAGCAGATCGGCAAGGTGCTCGAAAGTGTGTTCGAGCAGGATTACGTGACCGTGGCGCCCGTCGCCGACAGCAAGACCACGGAGTTCGTCGGCAAGGACCTGAAAGCCTCGATTGCCGAACTCGAGCGCCGGATGCGCGCCGCCGCGGCCGACCTGGAATTCGAGGAAGCCGCAAGGCTGCGCGACGAGATCCGGCGGCTGGAGGCGCTTGAGCTGGGCCTTGAGCCGCCGCCGGCCTCGTCGGCCACGCTGCGGCCGAAGCGCGACCGCACGCCGGAGCCGATGGGCCCCGGCGGGGGCGGCTATGACCCGAAGAAGCGGCACGGGCGGAAGCGGCGATAGCGCGTGTCCCACGGCCGGTGCCTGCATGCTATGCAGGCCCATGGTCATTCACGGCTCGGGATCCTCGTCATGAAGATGCATCGCCACGTCGCGCTCGCCTTCCTGCTCGGCCTGCTGATCTGCGGGGCGGCGAACGCCCAGATCAACCCGTTCAAGGGGAAGGGGCCGAGGCTCGACAGCTCGGACCTGGCCCTGATGGACAAGGCTGCCGAGCCGTTGTTCCAGGCGGAGAACGCGACGCCCGGCGCGTCCGCGACCTGGAATAACGAGAGGACGGGCGCTTCGGGGGTGGTGACCATACTGGACAGCACGCAGAGCCACGGCATGCTGTGCCGCAAAGTCAGATACGATTTTTCGGTGCAGGGGCGCCGCAGTGACCGGTCCCTCACACTGGACTGGTGCCGGACAGCCGATGGCACCTGGAGGTTTCGCTGATTGTTGCGTCTCGGCTTCGGTCGGCGCCGACCGGCTGCGGCATGGTCGATGCCGATCGTTCACGGCTCGGGGGTCTGCCATGAAGATGCACCGACGGCACCTGGAAAATGCGCTGATTCCGGTAACGAGTTGACGGCGGATAGTCTGCCCCGCATTTTTCCGGGCGTGACCTTGCAGGGGCGTGCCATGAGTCGCGACGGCCGTGTCAACCTTCTGATCGGAACCGGACATTTCCTGTCACATTTCTACGTGCTGTGCCTGCCGCCGATGTTCCTGGCCTGGCAGGACAGTTTCGACGTGTCCTATGCGCAGCTCGGTCTCAGCGTGGCCTTGATGTCAGGCGTGACGGCGGTGCTGCAGACGCCCGTCGGCTTCCTGGTCGACCGCTACGGTGCCCGGCGCTTCCTGGTCGGCGGAACGTTGCTGATGACGTTGACCATCGCCGGCATGGGGCTGGCCACCGCCTTCTGGCAGATCCTGGCGCTGGCGGCGCTGTCGGGCGTCGGCAACTCCGTCATCCACCCTGCGGACTATGCGATCCTCAGCGGCTCGGTCGACAAGAGTCGGATGGGCCGTGCGTTCGCCATTCATACCTTCAACGGGAATCTCGGCTTTGCCGCGGCCCCGCCGGTGATGGCGGCGCTGATGCTGGTCATGGGATGGCGCGCCAGCCTGCTGCTGGTCGGCGGGCTCGGCATCCCGTTGGTGGTGACCATCCTGCTGCAGAGCCGCATCCTCAACGATCAGGTGCCAACCGAGCATGCCCGGCACGGCGGCCCCGCGCCCTCCGGCCGCGAGCTGTTGATGACCCGGCCGATGCTGCTGTTCTTCGCCTTCTTCCTGCTGTCCTCCATGGCCGGCGCGGGCATCCAGTCATGGATCATCACGGTGCTGCACCAGGTGCACGGCATGGATCTCGCCGCCGCGTCGTCGGTCCTGACCGGCTACATGGCCGGCGCCACGTCCGGCACGCTGGTGGGTGGCTATGTCGCGGACCGGATCAGGCGCCAACTGACCTTCGCGTCCGTGTTGACGGTCGTCTCGGCCGCGCTGATCCTGGTCGTGGCCGTCGCGGCGCTGCCGGATCCCATGACCATCGCGGTGATGTTCGGCTCGGGCCTGGCGCTCGGCGCCAGCCGGACGCCGCGCGACATCATGGTGAAGGACGCGGCGCCGCCGGGGCAGATCGGCAAGGTCTTCGGCTTCGTCAGCGCGGGCCTGCCGTTGGGCAGTGCGGTCACACCGGTGCCGTTCGGCTACCTCATCGACCGCGGCCATCCTGAGCTTGTGCTGGTCCTGGTCGCGGCCATCCTGCTGGTCAGCCTGCTCTGCGCCGGCGGCGCCCGGGCCGCCACACTCCCTGAGGTGGCTCCGGCGCCGGCCGAATAAGCTACCAGCCGTTCACCCGCGGCCAGATCGCGGTCACCGTGTCGCTGCCGTCGACCACGAAGTAACGGTCATGCGCCGCGGCGGTCATGCAGATGTGGTTGGGCGCGATGCGCACCTTCGCCCCGATCGGCAGGTCAGGGGCCGGCAGCTTCGGGTCGAGGTCGACCATGCCATGTTCCTGGTAGGCGCGCTTGACCAGCGCGTGACCGAAGCTGCGCTGGCCGTGCAGGTCGAGCATGAGGCCGAAGCCCCAGTCATGCGGCGCCGCTTCGGTGCTGCGGTCCTTCGACAGCGCGATGCCGCCGGCGTCGATCACGATCTGCCCTTGCGACGGGCGGTGGCCGATGACGCTGGCAAGCACCGTCACGGCGATGTCGCCCAGGCCGTGCGTGCCGATCTCCGCCTGGAACAGGTCGCCGAGCATGTAGACGCCGGCACGAACTTCGGTGACGCCATCGAGGTTGGCGGCGTGCAAGGCGGTAGGGGAGCTGCCCATCGATACGATCGGGCACGGCAGGCCGGCGGCCGTCAGCCGCTCGGCCGCGCGAACGGCGCCGCTGCGCTCGATTTCTGCGATGTCGGCCATCTGCTGCGCCGAGCGGCCGGCATAGCTGTGACCCGCATGCGTGATGACGCCGGCGAGGGTCTGGCCGAGGCGAGCCGCGATATCCAGCAGCGCCGGGTCCTCCGGCGCCACGCCGCCACGGTGCTCGCCGGTGTCGACCTCGACCAGCACGCGCGGCGGATGCGGCTGCGCAGCGATGATGCTCGCAACCTCGGGGTCATCGGTGATGACCATCACCGACGCGCCGGCGACATTGAGCTTCGCCACCTGCTCCAGCTTCTGCGGCGTGATGCCGACGGCGTAAAGCACGTCGGTGATCCCGTGCCCGACGAAGTACTCGGCTTCCGCCAGCGTCGAGACGGTGATGCCGGATGGCCGGGCCTGCGGCGTGGCAAGCGCCAGCCGGGCGACGTCGATCGATTTCGCGGTCTTCATATGCGGCCGCAACGCCACGCCATGCCGGGCGACCGCCTGTGCCATCGCATCCAGGTTGCGCTGGAGGATCGGCCGCTCCAGTACCAGGCACGGCGTGGGGAGATCGTCCAGCTTCATGCGTATTGCTCCGGCGCCCAGGTGGCCTGCGGATCGAGCGGCACGACAGGGCGTGGCAAATGCTGCCAGTTGAAGTGATGCAGGATCGGGCTGGTGAGGCCGGGCGCGTCGACTTCGATCACCTGCTCGTGGCGGAAGAACTCGTCGAAGCCGCCACGGAAATGGCCGCGCGACTTCACGACGACGACTCGGGCCTTGCCGATGTCGAGGCCGAACGACTCCAGGAAGGCCGGATCGGCGCACTGGACCCGCTGCGAGACGACGACCACGGTGATGCCGCCGACGTCCAGCGCGGCCGAGGGGCCAAGGTCGATCGTGCCGCCGGCGAAGATCCCGCGACGGCACTGGACCGGCCCGGGATGCAGCCGGCGCACGGTCGCCGCGGCATGGAACGGCCGGGAGAACTCCGACGCCGATTCGCGGTTGAACCGGGCGTCGAAGGCTGCGCCTTCACCCAGGCGATGCGCTTCCGCCGCCAAGGCCGGGTCGTGGATGACGCCGACGATCGCGTCCTTCACTGCCGCTGCGTGGAACGCTTCCAGGATGAACATGGTGTTCCCGCGCCCGCCACCGCCAGGGTTGTCGGCGACATCGGCGAAGATCAGGGCAGGTTGCGTGCGGTCCTCGGTGCGTCGGGCAAGTTGCACCGCCTCTTCAAGTGACGTCAGGCGCGGGTGGAATTGTTCGCGACGCGCCCAGCCTTCGCGCGCGATCTCCATCGCCAGGTCGCGGGCGGCGGCCGCATCGGTGGCGGTCACCACCGCGGTCAGGCCGTTGAACGGCGTGTCCGCGAAGGCGAAGCCGCCCATGACCGACACGTTGACCACACGGCCCGCATAAGGTGGCTCGGCCATGCGGCGCTGGCCCAGGTCGATCAGCTCGCCATAGGGGCGATTGGGCGCATCCTTGCCGGTCAGCATGGTAACGGTTGGCGGGACGATCGGCAGGCGGACGCTGGCGAGATGGGTCTTCATGCCGCCCATGAGGCGCCGCAGCACCTGCGCCGACTCGGCGCCGCGCTCGCGCATGTCCAGGTGCGGATTGGTGCGATAGCCGATGAAGGCATCGACCGTCCGGACATCGGTGCCGGAGACATTGGCGTGCAGGTCGAAGCTGGCGACCACCGGCACATCAGGACCGACGACGGCGCGCACCATCGTCAGGATGGTGCCTTCGGGGTCATGGTCTTCGGTCGTCAGGGCTGCGCCATGCAGCACGCAATAGACGCCGTCGAGCTTGCCGGCCGCGCGCAGCCCGTCCTCGCATTCCTTCAAGATGTGCTGGAAGAACGGGTGCTCCACGGGCCCGTTCGGTTCTGCCATCGCCAGCAGCACCGGAACCGGCTCCCATGGGCCGGCGGTGTCCATGTCGGCGACGAAACCCGGCAGTTCGCCGAGCATCCGCGGCGAGGGCGCATGCGCTTCCGCGATCAGTGGCGCGCCGCGGAACAGCGTGCGGGTGGCGAAATCCTGCTCGGTCGCGGGCGGGGCGAAGCGGTTGCACTCGATGGAGAAGCCCAGCAGGGCGATGCGTGCGGTCACAGGGTGATTCCCAACAATTCGGCGATGCGTGGTGTCGCCTTCAATCCGGTGCCGGTGAGGACCAGCACGGTGGTCTGTTCCGGCGTGATGGCGCCGGATGCCAGCAGCTTGCCGAACGCGGCGGCGGCCTGGGCGCTGGTCGGCTCGACATAGATGCCGCTGCGCGCGAGGTCGAGCGTCGCGGTCCCGATTTCTTCTTCGGTCAACATGACGGCGCCGCCGCCGGTCTCGCGCAGGGCGCCGAGCACTTCGGACAGCCGGATGGGAGCGGCGATCGCCGTGCCCTCGGCGATGGTTGGGCGGACCGGCGAGGGCACGGGGTGCTCAGAGCCGGCCAGGAACGCCGCGGCGATCGGGCCGCAATTGGCGGGCTGGGCGGCGAAGATCCGCGGCGGCGCGTCGATCTCGCCGGCACGCAGCAATTCGGAAAAGCCGATCTCGCACCCGAGCACGTTGGACCCGGCGCCGCAGGGCACGATGACGTTGTCGGGCGCACGGAAGCCGAGGTCTTCCCATAGCTCATAAGCGAGGGTCTTGGTGCCGTGCAGGAAGAATGGATGCCAGTTGTGGCTGGCGTAGAAGACCTGGCTCGACCGCGCCACCGCCGCATCCGCCGTGTCCTGCCGCGTGCCGGGAATGAGCTCGACGGCGGCGCCATGCGCGCGCATCTGCACCGTCTTGGCCGGGCTGGTGGAGGCGGGGGCCATGATCGTCGCACGCAGCCCCCCGGCCGCCGCATAGGCCGCGACCGCCGCGCCGCCATTGCCGGAACTGTCCTCCAGCACGTCGGTGATGCCCTGCTGACGCAGCAGGGACAGCATCACGCTGGCTCCGCGGTCCTTGAAGCTGCCGGTCGGCATGAACCATTCGCATTTCAGCCGCACGTCGGCCCCATGTAGCCGCCGTGTCACCAGCGGGGTGCAGCCCTCGCCCATGGTGATGGGGGAAGGCACGCCCATAGGCAGCGCCGCACGATAGCGCCACAGGCTGCGTGTGGCCGGATCGATCTGGTCGCGGGTGATTCCCGGCAGCGGCGTCAGCAGCAGCGGCGCCTGGCCGGGGCCGCACCAGCGCGGCGTGTCGATGGGGAAGGTCTCGCCGCTGCGCGGATCGAGATAGGCGAGAGTCATTGCTCAAGTCTCCTGTTGGCGGCAGGCTGGCCGCACACGCCCGACAGGTCAACCGGCTCAGCCAGAAGAGGCTTTCTCGCATGACGTCATTCCGCTCGGATCTCCACGGCCTTGCCAGCGACCTGGTGGCGATCGACAGCCGCAGTTTTGTCTCCAATCTTGCGGTTGCGGATCGGGTCGAGGCCGCGCTCGTCGGGTTCGATGTCGAGCGGCTGGATTATGTGGACGGGGCCGGTGTCGCCAAGCGTGCCCTGGTCGCCCACAAAGGGGGGGCAGGGGGGCTCGCGCTGTCGGGGCATATGGACACGGTGCCCGATACAGGTTGGCAAGAAGATCCGTGGTCGGGGCGCATCGAGGGCGCGTGGCTGCACGGCCTGGGCAGCACGGACATGAAGGGCCCTGTGGCGGCCTGCATCGTGGCGGCGCAGGCGCTGCCGGCCAGCGTGCCCGTGACCCTGCTGATCACCACTGACGAGGAGACCACGAAAGCCGGTGCCCGGATCATCGCCGAGCGGTCGGAACTGGTGCGCCGCATGCGTCCCGCCGCCATTCTTGTGGCCGAGCCCACCCGGATGATCCCGGTGCGCGGCCATCGCAGCCATGTTGCGTTCACCGCCGTCGCCACCGGGGTGCAGGCGCATAGCAGCACCGGGCAGGGGCGCAACGCGAACTGGGACCTGGTGGAGTTCCTGGCGGAGATGAAGGGGATATACCGCCGCCTGCGCGAGGACCCCTCGCTGCAGGACCGGGACTACGATCCGGTCTTCAGCGACTTCAATCTGGTCATCGACAATCACGGCGCGGCGGTGAACGTGACGGTCCCGACGGCGACCGTGCGGATCAAGTTCCGCTACAGCGCCAAGGTCGATCCCTCGCCGGTGGTGGACGCCGTGCGCGCCGCGGCTTCGCGTGCCGGGCTGGCATTGTCGGAGGCCCGCGAGGGGTTCCCGCCGGAACTCCCTGCCGACCACCCGCTGATCCGCCTTTGCGCCGGTACGGTGGGCACCGCGCCGCGGACTGCCCCGTATGGGACGGACGCGTCCGGACTGCAGGCGGTCGCCCCTTGTGTGGTGCTGGGCCCCGGCGACATCGCCGAGGCCCATACGCCGAGCGAGAAGGTCCGTCTCGCGGATCTGGAGGCGGCCGTGCCGGTGTTCGTCCGGCTGGCGAAGGAGGTGGCGGCGCGGCCGGCTCAGGCCGTGTAGGCGACCTGCACCTCGCCCAGGCTGGGGAAGCGCACCCGCACCTTGGCGGTGGGCCCGACGGTGGACTTTCCGGTCCAGGACCCGCAGGTGACGAACTGCCCGGCCTTCAGGCCGCCGGCCCAGATGCTGCCTTCGTTGGCCAGCCAGACCACCAGGCGGATCATGTCGCCGGCCGGGTTGCCTACCCGTTCCATCTGCAGGGCGCCGTCCACGTATTGCTCGACCTTCTCGCGGGCGAAGTCGATGCCATGCCAGTCCGTGACCGGGGCGCCGTAGACGAAGCCGCCGTGGCTTTGCGTGTCCGCCAGGTTGGTCATCGGGTCGACCGCGTCGGGGTCGAGGTAGCGGGACTCCAGCACTTCGATCGCGGGGTGGGCGGCGGCGATGGCGGCAATGACCTCCTCGTGGGTGTAAGGCGTGGGCCGCGGCGGCAGGTCGCGACCGATGCGGAAACACACCTCCGCCTCGATGCCGCGCAGAGAGTGGGTCGCCGAGGGGAGTTTCGCGGGGCTGGGGACGACGCCCGCGGCCGGCAGCGCCCCGCAAATTGGGGGAGCGTCGGGTCCGGGCGCGCCGACCTTCCAGCCACCGATGCCCGGGAACGTCGCGGCAACCTTGTGCTGGATGGCGTAGGCGGCCGCCTTGTCCGCCGGCTTCAACGCGGCGGGAAGGTCGGCCAGCCGCTTGGCGGGGTCGCGGCGCGCGGCCAGCAAGAGGTCGGCGGCCTGAGTGATGGGGTCGGGCATCGCATATTCCTTGGCACGGGGAGTGGTAAGCGCGGCAGGAATGGTTGCATCGGGTCCGGATCTTGTCCAACCGGCGCACCGGGCCCAGGCTGGCGGCATGGAGATCACGGTCACCGAAACCCCTGATGATGCCGCCCTGAAGGCGCTGTTCGATCAGATCGACGGCTACAACGACGCCCGGACCGGGCTGACCGAGCCGTCGCGGCGCCTGGCGATCCTGATCCGCGATCCGGCGACCGGCGCGGTGCGGGGCGGATTGCGGGGGATCAGCTATTACGCATGGCTGTTCATCGAGATCCTGGTGCTGCCGCCGGATCTGCGCCGGATGGGGTTGGGCACAAGGATCATGCGGATGGCCGAGGCCGAGGCGATCCGGCGCGGCTGCCGTGGCATCTGGCTCGATACGTTCAGTTTTCAGGCGCGCCCGTTCTACGAGCGCCTGGGTTACGCCGTCTTCGGGCAGATCGACGACTATCCGCCTGGCCAGAGCCGCTTCTTCCTGTGCAAGCGCCTCGGCCCCTCTGGGCTAGACGCGGACACCGCACTGGCAGAGAAAGCGGGCGAACAGCCAGCGGAACGAGTCAGATGAGCGACGGATACTTCTTCGAGGACCTGCAGGTCGGCATGTCCGCCAGCGCCGGCAAGACGATCACGGAAGCCGATATCCTGATGTTTGCGGCGGTGAGCATGGACACCAATCCGGTGCATTTGAGCGCCGAGGCTGCCGCGGGGACACAGTTCAAGGAGCGGATCGCGCACGGCATGCTCTCGGCGGGCCTGATCAGCGCGGTCCTGGGGACGAAGATGCCTGGTCCCGGCACGATCTACATGAGCCAGAACCTGCGTTTCCGCGCCCCGGTCCGGATCGGCGACACGGTGACAGCGACCGCGGAGGTGACGGCGCTGGACGCGGCGAAAAAGCGGGCCACGCTGAAGACCACCTGCAGCGTCGGCGGCAAGGTCGTGATCGAGGGCGAGGCGCTGGTGATGCCGCGATCCCGCAGCTAGCGGCCTGAATCGGCGATGGAAATCTTTCGCGACTGGCGGAACCTGCCGGCTGATGCCCGGGGCGCCGTGGTGGCCCTGGGGAATTTCGACGGGGTGCATCTGGGCCACGCCCACGTGCTTCGGGCGGCGCACGGTGCGCGCCCGGATGCCAGGCTGGCGGTCCTGACCTTCGAGCCGCATCCGCGCGAGCTGTTCCGGCCCGATGACCCGCCATTCCGCCTGACGCTGTCGGCGGAACGCGCGGCGGCGCTGGAGAACCTGGGTGTCTCGCTGCTGTTCGAGTTGCCGTTCGACCATGCGTTCAGCCTGATGTCGGCCGAGGCCTTCGTGGCCGATGTGCTGCACGCGGGGCTGGACGCGCGCCACCTGGCGTGCGGACCGGATTTCGCGTTTGGCCATCGCCGTGGCGGTGACGTGACCTTCCTGTCGGCCCGCGCCGAGGCGATGGGCATCGGCCTGACGGTGGTGCCGCTATTGACCGACGAGGTCGGCCAGATTTCCTCCAGTCGGATCCGCCGGGCGCTGCAGGACGGCTATCCGGAGCGTGCCACGGCGAAACTCGGGCGGTCCTGGGCGATTCGCGGGGTTGTCGCCCATGGGGACAAGCGGGGTCGCACGATCGGCTTCCCGACCGCCAATATCGCACTCGGCCGGCATCTGGAGCCGGCGCGGGGCGTCTACGCCGTCATGGTCACGCTCGCCGACGGCAGTATCCGGAGTGGCGTCGCCAATATCGGCAGGCGACCGACGGTCAATTCCGGGACGGAAAGCCGCCTCGAGGTCAATATTTTCGAATATGAGGGGGACCTCTACGGCACCGAGCTGTCGGTCGCTTTGTGCGCATACTTGCGCAGCGAGCGGAAGTTCTCCGGTCTTGACGAATTGCGTGCCCAGATCGCCGCTGATGCGGCCGAGGCGCGCCATATCCTTGACCTGATGGTCCCGCGCTCCGCATAGTCCAACCCATGTATCGGGTGTGCGGCGCGCGAATTATTGGCCCGGTCTCTCGCTGAGAGCCGGGACCGCCCTCCATGCGCCTTTCCCTGAAGCGGCCGCACGCCGCACGAGATCAAAATGAGCGAAACACGAGATTACCGCGACACGGTGTTCCTGCCGGCGACCTCCTTCCCCATGCGTGGCGACCTGCCGAAGAAGGAGCCGGGCATGCTGGAGCGCTGGCGCAAGGCCGGCATCTGGCAGCAACTGCGCGCCCGCTCGCAGGGGCGTGACAAGTTCATCCTGCATGATGGTCCGCCCTACGCGAACGGCCATCTGCATATCGGCCATGCGCTGAACAAGATCCTCAAGGACGTCGTCAACCGCACCCGGCAGATGGCCGGCTATGACGGCCTGTATGTGCCGGGCTGGGACTGCCACGGCCTGCCGATCGAGTGGAAGATCGAGGAGGAATACCGCAAATCCGGACGCGACAAGGACGCGGTGCCGGTGCTGCAGTTCCGTGCGGAATGCCGGGCCTACGCGGCCCACTGGATGGCGGTGCAGTCCGAGGAATTCCAGCGTCTCGGCGTATTCGGCGCCTGGGAAGACCGCTACGCCACCATGGACTTCCCGTCCGAGGCCGCGATCGCCGGCGAGATCGGCAAGTTCCTGCTCAACGGCGCCCTGTACCGCGGCCTGCGCCCGGTGATGTGGAGCCCGGTCGAGAAGACCGCGCTCGCCGAGGCCGAGATCGAGTACCACGACCACACCAGCACCACGGTGACGGTTCGCTTCCCGGTTGTACGCTCTCCGGTCAGCGACATCGTCGGCGCCGCGATCGTCATCTGGACCACGACCCCCTGGACCATGCCAGGCAACCGGGCGATCGCCTGCGGACCCGAGTTCGACTACGCGTTGGTGCGCATCGACAGCGTTGCCGAAGGCTCGCGCGCCCGACCCGGTGAGCGGATCCTGGTCGCGATCGCGCTGCTTCCCCAGCTTTGCGAAGCGGCGGGGATCGCGACGCATCACGTTCTACGGCTGTTCAAGGGGGCCGATCTCTATGGCACGGTCTGCGCCCATCCGTTGCGTGGGCGCGGCTACGATCACGACGTGCCGGTTTTCACCGCCGCCTATGTGACCACCGATGCCGGCACCGGCTTCGTCCATATCGCGCCCGGTCATGGCGAGGAGGATTTCGACCTGGGCCGCAAGCATGGCCTCGAGATCCCGGAAACGGTGGGCGATGACGGCAGCTTCAATGCCTGGGTGCCGCTGTTCGCCGGACTGCATGTCTACAAGGCGGCGGACGCGATCTGCGCGGCGCTGCAAGAGGCGGGCGGGCTGCTGGCGCGCGGCAAGCTGGTTCATTCCTATCCGCATTCATGGCGGTCGAAGGCGCCACTGATCTTCCGGGCCACACCGCAATGGTTCATCCGCATGGACGGGCCGGAACAGATCCGCGCCCGGGCCCTGCAGGCCATCGCCGAAACCGACTTCGTGCCCGACCAGGGACGCAACCGGATCGGCAGCATGATCGCGGCGCGGCCGGATTGGTGCATCAGCCGCCAGCGCGCCTGGGGCGTGCCCATCCCGGTCTTTGTCGAGCGGGCGAGCGGCCAGCCGTTACGCGATCCCGAGGTGGTCGCGCGCGTTGTCGCCGCGTTCCGGGAGGAAGGGGCCGATGCCTGGTATGCCTCGCCGCCTGGGCGCTTCCTGGGCCCGGATCGTGACCCGGCGGCCTACGAGCAGGTCATGGACATCGTCGACGTCTGGTTCGAGAGCGGGTCGTCGCATGCCTTCGTGCTGGACGCGCGCGGCCTGCCCTGGCCCGCGGATCTGTACCTGGAAGGGTCCGACCAGCATCGCGGCTGGTTTCATTCGTCGCTGCTGGAGTCGGTCGGCACGCGCGGGCGAGCGCCCTTCGAGGCCGTGTTGACCCACGGCTTCGTGCTCGATGAGCAAGGCCGGAAGATGTCGAAATCGCTCGGCAACGTCACCGCGCCCCAGGAGGTGTGGGACCAGTACGGTGCCGACATCCTGCGCCTGTGGGTGATGGTTTCCGACACGCGCGACGATCTGCGCATCGGGCCCGAGATCCTGAAGCAGCAGGCGGAGCTGTATCGTCGCCTGCGCAATACGTTGCGGTGGATCCTGGGGAGCCTGGACGGCTGGACGCCGGGCGAGCATGTGCCCGAAGCCGAGATGCCGGAACTGGAGCGGTGGGTGCTGCATCGGTTGTGGGAAATGGACGCCCAGATCCGCTCGGCCGTGGATACGTATGACTGGACGGGGGTGTACCCGGCCTTGCATGCCTTCTGTGCCACCGACCTGTCGGCCTTCTATTTCGACATCCGCAAGGACGCGATCTACTGCGATCGCCCCGACAGCCTGCGCCGCCGCGCCGCGCGGACCGTGCTGGACCACCTGCACCGCTGCCTCACCACCTGGCTGGCCCCGGTGCTGGTGTTCACGGCAGAGGAAGCCTGGGCCGCGCGCTTCGGCGGCGAGTGCAGCATCCATCTGCAGGATTTCCCGGATATCCCGCAACGGTGGCGCGACGATGCGCTGGCCGAGCGTTGGAAGCGCATCCGCGAGCTCCGCCGCGGTGTCACCTTGCAGCTGGAAGCCGCGCGCCAGGCCGGCTGGCTCAAGTCGTCGCTGCAAGCTGCCGTTCTGCTGCCACTTTCGGCTGACGATGCGTCGCTGCTGACGCCGGAGGAGTGGGCGGAAGTCGCCATCGTCTCCAAGGCCGACGTGACGGAGGATCCCGATCGCCAGCCGGCGGATGACGCGCAGGCGTCGCCCGAGCGGTCGCCGATCGCGATCTCGGCGGCGCCCGGCGACAAATGCGCGCGCTGTTGGAAGGTGCTGCCCGAGGTCGGGCAGCAGCCGGGCCATCCGACCTTGTGCCGCCGCTGCGCGGATGCGGTCGATTCCGGTCTGGTCTGCCGGGCTGCTGCCGAGTGAGTCGCAGCGGCCGGACCTGGCTCGGGATTGTCGCGGGCGTGCTGATCCTTGCCGCCGACCAGGCCAGCAAGTGGTGGGTGCTGGCCGTCCTGCATTTGCCCGACCTGGGGTCGGTCACGATGCTGCCGTTCCTGAACCTGACCATGGTCTGGAACCGCGGGATCACCTTCGGGCTGCTGAACGGCGAGGGGCGCGCCAGCAGCATCGTACTTGCGGCGGTTGCCCTGGCCGTCGTGGTCGCACTGGGCGTCTGGCTCCGCCGCGCCGAGAGCCGTCTGGTTGCCATCTCCCTGGGGGCGATCGTCGGTGGCGCCGTCGGCAATGTCATCGACCGGTTTCGCTTCGGGGCGGTCGTCGACTTCATCCACGCCCACGCCTGGGGCTGGTCGTGGTACGTTTTCAATGTGGCTGATGCTGCGATCGTTTGCGGGGTTGCCGCGTTGGTGCTCGACGGAATGCGGCCAAAGCGCGACAGCCGCCTTGCCGTGGGTTCCGGCCGCGATTAAGGAGTGTGCACAATGGTCCAGTTTCGCAGACTCCGTGTCGTTCCCGTCCTTTGCCTCGGCGCCACGCTCGGCTTGACTGCCTGCGGGGGCACCGATGTTGCGCGCACATTCGGTCTGGTGCGCGACGCGCCCGATGAGTTCCAGGTGACCACGCGCGCGCCGCTGTCCATGCCGCCCGACTACACGCTGCGGCCGCCGCGGCCCGGGGCTTCGCGGCCGCAGGAGCAGAGTTCCAGCAGCGCTGCGCAGGCGACGTTGGCACCGCAGACTGCTTTTGGCGCGGACGCTGTCGGGTCGACCAGCCCGGGTCAGCAGGCATTGCTGAATGCCTCCGGGCCGGCCGCGCCGGCGGATATTCGCAGGAAGGTGGATGCCGACGCGGCGATCGATGCGCCGGGTCCGAGCTTCACCGACCGTCTGATGTTCTGGCGGTCCCCGCCACCGCCCGGTATCGTGGTCGATCCGCAGAAGGAGGCGCAGCGCCTGCGGGAGAATGCCGCGCTGGGCCAGAACGTGCAGCAGGGCGATACGCCGATCATCCAGCCGAAAAAACAGAGCCTGTTCGGCCGGATATTCTGACGGTCCATGGGCTGCGGCGGCCGGGCGGAATAGTCTTCGCCGTGCGGGTCCTCCTGGCGGCGACATGCGGCGGTTCGGTTCGCTGGCATGATGCGCTAGTGTCCCAAGGCGGAGGTTCGCCATAGGCGGCGAACCTCCGCCTTGGGACACTAGCCTTTTGTTTTCAGTGGCCTGCTTATCCCCTCCGTTCGCCGCCAGGTGCGGCGGATGTCGGGGGCAGGACGCCAGGATGACGACATGCATGGCGACTCGATTCTCACCGACGCGTGGCGGCGCGTGGCCGAACTGGCATCTCAGCCCGGGGCCAACCTCATCCGCCCGTTGTTCGGCGCTGATGATCAGCGGGCGCGGCGATTCAGCGCGTCCCTGGACGACCTGACCCTCGATTTTTCCAAGACGTCGATCGGCGCCGAGACGCTGGTGGCGCTGCTGGATCTCGCTCATGCCGCGGGGCTGGCGGGATTTCGCGACCGGCTGTTCGCGGGCGAGGCGGTGAATACCACCGAAGGCCGGGCGGCGATGCATATGGCACTGAGGGCACCGGCTGACGCAGGCCTGCGGGCGGTGCTGCCGGAGGGGGTCGACGATGCGAGCGGCCTTGCGGCCCGTGAGCGCGACCGCATGCGCCGTTTCGTCGCCTCCGTGCATGACGGCAGCCTGCGCGGCGCCACCGGCCAGCCCTTCGACACGGTGCTGAACATCGGGATCGGCGGGTCTGATCTCGGCCCGCGGATGGCGACGGAGGCGCTGACGCTCGCCCGCGGTCCGCTGATGCGCGCCCGCTTCCTGTCCAATGTGGACGGCCACGGCTTCATGGCCCTCGCGCGCGAGCTGGACCCTGCCCGGACGCTGGTGCTGGTGGCCTCGAAATCCTTCACCACGCAGGAGACCGCCGAGAATGCACGCGCCGTGCGCCGCTGGGTGGCGGGGGCGCTGGGCGAGGGGGCGGTCGGCGATCATTTCGTGGCGCTGTCAACCAACCTGAAGGCGGTGGCATCGTTCGGGATCCGGCCGGAGCGGGTGTTCGGGTTTCGCGACTGGGTCGGCGGACGCTATTCGCTGTGGTCGCCGGTCGGCCTGTCCATCGCGCTGGCGGCCGGCTGGGACGCGTTCCAGGCCATGCTGGACGGCGCGCGGGCAATGGACGTGCATTTCCAGGCTGCCGATTTCGCCGACAATCTGCCGGTGCTGCTGGCGCTGACCGGAATCTGGCATGTGAATGGGCTGGGGCTGCGCAGTCATTGCGTGCTGGCCTATGACGACCGGCTCGCCCGCTTCCCGGCCTATCTTCAGCAGCTGGAAATGGAGAGCAACGGCAAAAGCGTCGGCCTCGACGGCCATCCGGTTCCGCGGCCCACCTGTCCGGTGGTGTTCGGCGGACCCGGGACCGATGCGCAACACAGCTTCATGCAGCTTGTCCACCAGGGCACCTCGGTGATCCCGGTGGACTTCATCCTGGCCGCCGAGGCCGATCACGAGCGCCCCGATGCGCACCGCATGCTGGCCGCAAATGCGTTCGCGCAGTCTGAGGCGCTGCTGCGCGGCAAGGCCCGGGCCGAGGTGGAAGCCGAGATGCGGGCGCACGGCGCCAGCGAACCCGAGATCCAGGCGGTCGCGCCGCATCGGGTCTTCAGTGGCGACCGGCCGAGTACGACCATCATGTTCCGGCGGCTCGACGCCTATGCGCTTGGCCGGCTGATTGCCTTGTATGAGCACAAGGTCGCCGTGCAAGGCTGGATCTGGGGGATCAACAGTTTTGACCAATGGGGTGTGGAGCTGGGCAAGGTCCTGGCTCGCGGCATCCTGTCGGAACTGGCGCCCGGCGCCCGGCCCGGCGGGCATGACGGGTCCACTGCGTCCCTGATCGCGCGTTTCCGTGCGCTCCGGGGCGAATCCTGATGCCGCGATGACCATCGCGGGGCGCATCCGCCTGCTGCCCGAGGCGACCGTCAACCGGATTGCCGCCGGCGAGGTGATCGAGCGACCGGCGGCTGCGGCCCGCGAACTGATCGAGAATGCGTTGGATGCAGGCGCTCGGCGCGTTTCGGTGGCCATCGACGGCGGCGGCATCGACCGGATCGAAGTGGTCGATGACGGCAGCGGCATGGCACCGGACGAGTTGGCGTTGGCCGTGCAGCGTCATGCAACGTCGAAGCTGTCCGATGACAGCCTGGTGCGAATCTCGACCCTGGGGTTCCGCGGTGAGGCGTTGCCGAGCATCGGCGCCGCGGCGCGCCTGTCCATCGTCACGCGCTGCGCGGGGGCGGATCATGCCGCCACCATTCTGGTGGAAGGCGGGCATGTCGGGGCGGTGGCCCCGGCGGCCGGTGGGCAAGGCACCCGCGTCACTGTCCGGGACCTGTTCTTCGCGACGCCGGCGCGCCGCAAGTTCCTGAAATCGCCGCGTGCCGAGGCCGATGCGGCCGAAGTGGTCGTACGCCGCCTGGCGCTCGCCGCACCCGGCGTCGCGTTCCGGCTGGAAAGTGATGCACGCGTCGTGTTCGATCTGCCGGCCCAGGAGCGGGCCGCGCGGATTGCGGCGCTGCTCGGGCCCGAGGCGGCCGCGACCCTGCTCCCCGTGGACGGAGCGCGCGGTGCGTTGCGGCTCACGGGGTTCGCCTGCGCGCCGATGGTGACGCGCGCCACGGCTGCCGGACAGACGCTGGTCGTGAATGGCCGGCCGGTGGTCGATCCGGTGCTGCGCACGGCTGTGCGCGTCGCCTATCGCCACGTGATCGCCGCAGGCCGGCACCCGCTGGTGGCGTTGTTCCTTGAGCTCCCGCCGGAAGAGGTCGACATCAACGTGCATCCGGCCAAGGCCGAGGTGCGGTTCCGCGAGCCGGACGCGGTGCGGGCGCTGGTGATCGGCAGCCTTGGCCGTGCCCTGGCCGGCGGCGCCGGCGGTGTGGCGGCCCCCATTCATCTGGGCGGCGCGCAGTTCCAGTCGCGACCGCCGCAGAGGCGCCCGAACCTCCAACTCGCCGCTCCCGCCGATACCCGCCAACATGCAGGCCTGCCAGCGGGCTTTGCCGAGGCGCGCCTGCCGCTGGAGGCTGGCCCGTCCGCCCGGGTCGTGGAGATGGGGACGCCTGATCGGTATCACGGCCCCTTCACCAATCCGGCGGCGCGGGAATTTCCCCTTGGTGCCGCGGTGGCACAGGTGCTGGACACCTACATCATTGCTGTCGCGGCCGATGGCAGCCTGGTGCTGGTGGACCAGCATGCCGCGCACGAGCGGCTGACCCACGAGTCGCTGCGCGAGCAGGTGCTGGAAGGCGGCGTGCGCACGCAGCCGCTGCTGCTGCCGGCCGTGGTCGACATGCCGCAGGCCGATGTCCATCGCCTGGTGGCGCGGGCCGCCGACCTGGCCAGCCTGGGGCTGGAGATCGAAGCGTTCGGTCCCGGTGCGGTTCTGGTGCGCGCAATGCCCGCGGTCCTGGGCGCACCCGATCCCGGGCCATTGCTGCGCGACCTCGCCGAAGAGTTCGGGGAGATGGGGGAGAGCACGGCGCTGTCCGTGCGCCTCGACGCGGTGATTGCGCGGATGGCATGCCATGGCAGCATTCGGGCCGGCCGTCGCCTTGCATCGCCCGAGATGGACGCGCTGCTGCGGCAGATGGAGGCGACGCCACGGGCCGCGACCTGCAGCCATGGGCGTCCGACGTTCCTGAAGCTGACCAAGGCCGAGATCGAACGGCTGTTCGGCCGCCGATAGCGGCGGTGATTGACCTGGATCAGCGCGCTGCCGCCGCCACCCCGGTAGGAATCCCGAAGATTCCACCAACGAACCGGGGCGTTCCATGCGTTTATCCCTTGCCGAGACCATGCCGGCCGGTACCCGCCTGCGCAACGAGCTGCGGCTCGGCAAGGTGTGGCCGCCTTTCCTGGTATGGCTGATTGTGACCGCGGCCACGAGCCCTTCGTTTTCAGTGGCCTGCTTGCCCCTGCGTCCGCCGCAAGATGCGGCGAACTTCGGGGGCAGGACACTAGGCCTCGGGTGGCTTGTGGTCAGCGGGCATTTCTTCAAGCTGATCATCAACAACACCACGATTGTCGACAGCAATGGTCGCCTTGTCGGCCGCTTGCAATGCGATTACGACGTCGAGACGGACGCTGGTCATATCGTCGTCTGGGTCGTGCTCAGCATCGTGACTTTGGGAGTCGGATTGCTGTTCTATAGCTTCCGCGCGGCGCGGTCGGCCTTGGATGCCACGGTGATCGAATGGTACTGAGCGGTTTGCGATGACGTCGGCAAAGCGGCTGGGGATGCTGACCCCGAGCTCGAACACGGTGCTCGAGCCGGTCACGACAGCGATGCTGGCGGGGTTGCCGGAGGTGTCCGTGCATTTCGCGCGGTTTCGCGTGACCGAGATTGCACTGTCAGCGGGTGCCCTGGCGCAGTTCGACGATACCGAATTGCTGCGGGCCGCCGAGCTCCTGGCTGATGCCAAAGTCGATGTGATTGGCTGGAACGGTACCTCGTCCAGCTGGCTCGGCTTCGAGGCGGACATGCGGCTGTGCCGGCGGATCACCGAGGCGACCGGAATCGCGGCGACCACGTCGATTCTGGCGCTCAACGAGATCCTTGGGGTGCTTGGTGTCCGGTCGCTGGGGCTGGTGACGCCGTATCTGGACGATGTGCAGGAGCGGATCGTCGCGAATTATGCCGGGGCGGGGATCGCCTGTCCGGCGGAGCGCCATCTGCGGCTGCGCGACAACTGGTCGTTCGCCGAGGTGACCGAGGCTGAGCTCATGGACCTGGTCCGCCATGTGGCCGGGGCGGGGCCCGATGCCATCGCTGTCGTGTGCACGAACCTGCGCGCGGCGCCCGTCGTCGCGGCGCTTGAGACCGGGATCGGGCTCCCGGTTCTGGACTCGATCGCTGCCGTGGTCTGGAAGAGCCTCGTCCTGGCCGGCGTCGATCCCGCGCGGGTGCAAGGCTGGGGACGGCTGTTCAGCCTGGTCGCGCCGCGTTCCGCCACACCGTGACCTGGGCGGCGCCGTGGCTGCGCGATGCCAGCAGTTCGCCGATCTCCGGCGCCGCTTCCTCCCGGCCGGTCTCGAGCACGATGATGGCATCCGAGGCGAGCCAGCCGGTCCTGCGGAGCGCCGTTACCGCGCGTGGCCCGAGATCCTGCCCATAAGGCGGGTCCAGAAAGATCAGGCTGCATGCCTTGCCAGGCGGAGGTTGGGTCGCGTCCGTGGCCAGGACGGTGGCCTGGTCCGTGGCCTTGCAGCGGGCGATGTTCTCCCGCAACGCGCCAAGCGCGGCCTTTTCACGCTCCATGAAGGTGACGTGGGCCGCGCCCCGCGACAGGGCTTCCAGTCCCAACGCGCCGGTTCCGGCGAACGCGTCCAATACCCGCGCCGCTTCGAGCAAAGCTCGCCCACCCCAGGGCGCATGCAGCAGCATGTCGAACAACGCCTGGCGGACCCTGTCGGCAGTCGGTCGGGTGCCCAGCCCGGGAGGGGACGTCAGAAGGCGGCCGCGCCAGGTGCCCGCAACGATTCTCAACGCTGGTGCCTCACGCCGCCGGCAGTTGCTCGCGCAGAACCTTTGTCGGCACCTCGTCCACGGTGCCGCGGGGAAGGTTGCCAAGCTGGAACGGGCCATAGGCGACGCGGATCAGCCGGGTGACCTGCAGGCCCAGATGCGCCATCACCCGCCGGACCTCGCGGTTGCGGCCCTCGCGCAGACCCACGCTCAGCCATGAATTGTCGCCCTTGCGGCTGTCCAGCCCGGCCTCGACGGCGCCGTAGCGGACTCCGTCGATCGTGACGCCCTGCGCCAGCGCCGCCAGTCCAGCAGGATCGACGGTGCCAAAGACGCGCACCCGATAGCGGCGGATCCAGCCATTGGCGGGCAGTTCGAGCCGCCGCGCCAGGGCGCCGTCGTTGGTCAGCAGCAACAGGCCTTCGCTGTTCAGGTCGAGCCGCCCCACGCTGACCACGCGCGGCAGGCCGGGCGGAAGCTTTTCGAACACGGTGGGGCGGCCCTGCGGGTCCTTGTGGGTGGTCACGAGCCCGGTCGGCTTGTGGTAGCGCCACAGCCTGGTCCGTTCCGGCGCGTCGACGAGGGTGCCGTTCACCACCACGAGGTCGCCGGCGGCGACGAAGGTGGCGGGATGGGTGACGACCGTATTGTTGAGCTTCACCCGTCCTTCGCCGATCAGCTTCTCGGCATCGCGCCGGCTGGCCACGCCGGCGCGCGCCAGCCATTTGGCTATCCGCTCGCCTTGCGGCCCGGTCTCGGTCATCTGACGCAGGCGGCGGTGAGGGCATCGAAGATCCGGCGGTCGCCCTGGTCGATGTGGAATTCGGGGTGCCACTGGATGCCCAGACAGAAGCGGTAACGCGGGTCTTCAATCCCCTCGATCACCCCGTCCGGCGCGGTGGCGTCGACCACGGCAAAGGGGCCGGCATCGCGGACCGCCTGATGATGCGCCGAATTCACATGCATCGTCGTGGCGCCGACAATGCGGTGCAGCAGCGTTCCGGCAACGACCGACACCTCGTGCCCCGGCTCGTGGCGCGGATTGGGTTGCTCGTGCGCCAGCGCGTTCGCGACGGTATCGGGAATATGTTGGATCAACGTGCCGCCCAAAACGACAGCGAGCAATTGCTGTCCCCCGCAGATCCCCAGGACCGGAAGGTTGCGCGCCAGGGCGCCGCGGACGAGCGCCAGCTCCGCGGCGGTGCGGCCGGCCTTGAGCGTGACGGTCGCGTGGCGCCCATCGTCGCCGTAGAGGGACGGATCGACGTCGAATGCGCCACCTGTCACGACGAGGCCATCGATCCGGTCGAGATAGGCTTCGGCCAGGTCCGCATGATGCGGCAAGGCGACGGGAAGGCCGCCGGACGCCACAATTGCCGCGCTGTAGTTGGTCCTCAGCGCATACCAGGGGTATTTCGAGTAGCCGCCGGGTTGTTCGCTGTCGAGAGTAACGCCGATGATCGGCCTGATGTCGGTGCCCATGCCGCGTTGCTAGCCCTCGAGCCGTGGCACAGGCAAGACAAACCGGGTGATCGCAGGCATGAAGGCGCAATGGATACGATGGAAATTGCCCTGCAGGAGGCGCGACGGGCCGCGGCGCGGGGCGAGGTGCCGGTTGGCGCCGTTGTGGTGGGACCGGATGGCGCGGTGCTTGCGCGCGCCGGCAATCGCACGGAGGAACTGCGGGACGCATCCGCGCACGCCGAGATGCTGGCCCTGCGCGAAGCGGCCCGGCGCCGCGCCGGGCCGCGTCTGACGGATTGCGATCTTGTGGTGACCCTGGAGCCGTGCCCGATGTGTGCGGCGGCGATCAGCCTGTTTCGCATCCGCCGGTTGATCTTTGGTGCCTACGATCCGAAAGGCGGGGGGGTGGAACACGGAGCGCGGATCTTCGCGGCATCCTCGTGCCTACATCGCCCTGACGTGGTCGGCGGCGTGCGGGAAGTGGAGGCCGGCGACTTGCTTCGGCGCTTTTTCGAGGATCTGCGGCAAAGCGGGTGATGCCGTGGCCGATGGTGCCGGGTGAGGGATTTGAACCCCCGGCCTTCGGTTTACAAAACCGCTGCACTACCGCTGTGCTAACCCGGCATGCCGCCTGATTACACGACTGCAATGCGGTACGGAATACATTCGATCGCTGGATGACGCGACTTTCACTCCTGCGACACAACGATGTTGGGACGTTCGGTTCATGGTGGCTGCATGGATGGTGCGTGCGCAGCACGGCCACCACGCAGTTCCGACTTCCACGGGATAAGTGAAAACCATGTCCAACAATTCCGCAACCAAGGGCGCGCCGCGCTGGCGCGCTGTTTTTCTGGCCGCTCTGCTGGGCGGGACGGCGCTTGCCGGTGTTGCCGGCGTGCAGTCGGTCCGCGCGGCCGCTCCGCCGGCCAACCAGGCCGATGCGTCCGCAACGCAGGGCAGCGCCCTGCATCAGGTACCGGACTTCGCCGATCTGGCGGAACGCGTGAAGCCCGCGGTTGTTTCGATCACCGTCAACATGCGCCCCCAGGCCGCGGCGGACGAAGAGGGGATCCAGACGCCGTTCGGCATGATGCGGCCTGACCGTCCCCGGGCGATCGAGGCCCGCGGATCCGGGTTCATCATCGACGCCGACGGCACTGTCGTCACCAACAACCATGTCGTCGAGAACGCGCGCTCGGTGTCCGTCACTCTGTCGGATGGAACTCAGTTGCCTGCACGCATTGTGGGCCGCGACCCGCGGACCGATCTCGCGGTGCTGAAAGTCGATGCGGGCCACAAGCTGACCTATCTCGAACTTGGCGACTCCAACAAAGTGCGGCCGGGCGAGTGGGTGGTGGCCATGGGCAACCCGTTCGGCCTGGGCGGGACGGTGACGGCGGGCATCGTCTCGGCGCGCGGTCGCGATATCGGTTCCGGACCGTATGACAACTACATCCAGGTCGATGCGCCCATCAACCAGGGCAACTCCGGTGGGCCGCTGTTCACGCAGGATGGCCGTGTCGTCGGGGTGAACACGGCGATCCTGTCGCCATCGGGCGGGAGCGTCGGGATCGGGTTCGCGATCCCGGCCAACATGGTCAAGTCCGTTGTCGCCCAGTTGGAGAAAGACGGCCGCGTCACGCGCGGGTATCTGGGCGTTGAGACCCAGCCCGTGACGGCGGCGATGGCGTCTGCGTTGCGCCTGCCGCAGCAGGATACGTCCAATGCCCCGACCGATCAGGGCGGCGCCCTGGTGGCTTCGGTCGAGGACGACTCCCCGGCGGCGAAGGCTGGCCTCCAGGCTGGTGACGTGATCCAGACGGTCAACGGGCATCGTGTTGGGACGCCGCGGGATCTCGCGATTGATATCGCGGGCATCGCGCCGGGCAAAGAGGCGGCGCTGGACATCGTGCGTGATGGGAAGGCGCAGTCGGTGCGGGCGACCGTGGCGGCGATTCCGAACGAGCGCACGGCTGATCGCGGCGAGGCCGGGCAGCGCCAGGGGATCGGGGTTGCCCTGGCGCCGCTGTCGCCGGATATGCGCGACAAGCTCGACTTGCCGGCGAGCTCCCGTGGCGCTGTGGTTGCCGAGGTGAAGCCCGGGTCGCCGGCAGATCAGGCGGGGATCCGGCGCGGCGACGTCATCGTCGGGGTGGGCAACCATTCGGTCGGCTCGGTCGATGATGCCACCACGGCAATCCGCGGCGCTACGCACAACGGCAAGGCGCTCGCTTTGCGGATCATGCGCGACGGGCATACCGCGTTCGTTGCTGTCGATCCCGGCGCCAAGGCGCCAAACGACGGCGGCCCGGACGACAGCGCGAACGGCTAGGCGGGTCAGGCGTGGCCGGCCGGTTCGAATTCTTTCCGGTCGGTCGCGCGGACCACATTGGCCAACAGGCGCAGCGCTTCGGGACCGCCACGGTCGGCCAATCCGCCGCTCTCCATTTCGCCGGCCAGGAGTTCAGCCTGGCCGGCGATTGTCTCGGCGGCCCGGCGCAGCGCCGCGTGCGACAGCGCCAATTGCATCTCTTCAGACAGCATATTCCAGTCGCGGAGCATGACCGTATCCCGCTATGGCCTTCCTGGCAGGGTGTAGCCGCGGAAACGTCAACGCGCGGTCATGCAGCGAGACTAGCGCGGGGCGGTTAACAGCCGGTTGTCGCTGGGCGGCGTCTGGTTCAGACGAAGCGCAGCCGCGCTTCCGGCAGCCGTTCGAACGCGACTGTGACGTCGCAGGGGCCGTCGAGCCAGATCGGCGGCGTGACGCTGCCGAGCATGACGACCTGCCCGGCCTTCAGGCCGCCGAACGCACGCGCCACGGCCGACCCGGCGAGCCAGGCCAGCGCCTGCATGGGGTGTCCGAGCAGGTCGGCGCCATGGCCTTCGCCGCGAGGGGTGCCATCGACCTGGATGCGGCCGGGGACCGAAAGCAGATCGAGGGAACGCCAGTCGCCGGCCGGATCCCCGAGAACCGCCGCCGCGTGAAAGACCTGGTCGGCGATGAGGGTGGGCGTGCCGACGGCCTTCAGATCGCCCGCGGGTGGCGGTCCATACCGGTTCTCGACGACCTCGATTGCCGCGAACAGGTCGCCGACGGCGGCGGCCGCGCTGGCTGGGTCACAAGGGCCCGGTGGCAGGTCGTGGCGGAGGCGCACGCCGATCTCGCATTCCACACCAGGGCTGCGGAAGTCCGACCAGTTGAGCGCCACGCCGCTGGCGTGGAGGCCTGCAGGCGCCATGAAGCCGGCGGCGGGGCCGGACAGCCCCAGGTAGTCCTGCATCTTCTTCGCCGTCGCCCCGATCTTGAATCCTGCCGGCGGGTTCGCCGCAAGACGCTGCGCCAGGGCGAGTTGCACGGCCACGCCGTCCCCCTCGGTCCGGGGCGCGATGTCCGCAGGCAGGGGGCCGGCCGGACGTCGTGCGAGCCGAGCCTGGTGCAGCGCGAGCGCCGCCGGGGCGGGATCGAATGTCATGTGGGTCGTGTCAACTCGTAAAGGGCGACCGACGCGGCGGCCGAGACGTTCAGACTCTCCATTTCCGACGCATGGCCGGTCGGCATCGCGAGTCCGGCGATTTCGTCGCACGTGTCGCGGGTCAGGCGACGCAAGCCCTCGCCTTCGCTGCCGAGGACCAGAGCCACGCGGCGCTGCCTGAGGGCAGGCCCCGAAAGTATGGCCCCGCCGGCATCGAGTCCGACCACCCAGCAACCTGCCGCCTTCAAGGCGACCAGCGTGCGCGCGATGTTCACCGCCCTGAACAGCGGCACCTTCTCCAGGGCGCCGGACGCCGCCTTGGCGAGAGCACCCGTCTCTTCCGGGGCATTGCGGTCCTGGGTGATGATCGCGGCGGCGCCGAAAGCGGCGGCGGATCGCAGGATGGCGCCGACATTTCGGGGGTCGGTCACCTGGTCGAGCACCAGCACCGGGCCAGGACGCTCGAGGGCTTGTGCCAGGGAAGGTGGCGCCAGCGGATCGGCCAGCAGCGCTGCGCCCTGATGGGCGGTTTCGCGGCCCAGCAGTTGGTCAAGCCGGGCGCGGTCGCCACGCTCAGGCTGGATCGGCCACGGCTGCTTCAGCTGTGCCGCGATGGTCGCCTCGGCGTCCTCGGTGAGGATCAGGCGCCGCAGCCGCCGTGAAGGGTTCGCCAGGGCGCTGGCGACCGCATGCAATCCATACAGCCAAACGGTCCCACGCGGCGCATCAGGGCCGGCTGCGTGTGCGCGGTCCTGGCGATGCCCGGCAGGTGATCTTCCTGGCCCGTGATAGGCAGCGGCGCGTTCCCGCCGCGGGTCCTGAGGTTCGCTCCCGGCAGATTTCCCATCCTGCGGGCGATAGCGGAGCTGGGGGCGGTCGTCGCGCGTGGTCTGACCAGTCTGCGGGCTGCGGTCCGTCCGCTGGCCTCGGCCTTCCGCGCCTGGGGCGGCACCACCGGCCTGGCGTCCGCGCTGGTCCTGGCCGGCGGCGGCCCCGGCGCCGTGGCGCGGCCGCTGTGTGAAGCCGCCTGCCGAGCGGTGCGGGCCGCCCTGGTGGCGATTGCCCGGGCCGTGATTATGCGGTGGTTTCATGTTCTGTATCGTATAGCTGGTCATGCGATCGCCGACAAACCGGTCTGTGCATGCGGTTCGTTGACAAGTGGCGCAAGATGGCAATAGTGCGCGGCATTGCGACGGCCGGGCCGAAGTTTCCAGGCGCGCGGAGGGGTGCCCGAGTGGCTAAAGGGGACGGACTGTAAATCCGTTGGCGCACGCCTACGTTGGTTCGAATCCAACCCCCTCCACCACGCCGACTTCATGTTGCCCTGATGGTGTTCCGTGCTCCGGGCGGGTGTAGCTCAATGGTAGAGCCCCAGCCTTCCAAGCTGGTTGTGCGGGTTCGATTCCCGTCACCCGCTCCAGCATCCGACACGGACACTTGACATCGCCGCCCCGGCATTCTTTCTACGCGCCCCGGACCTTGCTGCTGCGGATCGTGGCGGGGAGGTGCGGTAGGGGTGTAGCTCAATTGGCTAGAGCGCCGGTCTCCAAAACCGGAGGTTGGGGGTTCGAGACCCTCCACCCCTGCCAGTCCGGGTCCCGTCAAGCCGGGATCAGCGTCCAGGGTTGGTCGTTTCGGGGCGTAAGCCCATTTCTGAAAGGCGTTAGAGGAGTATGAGCGGCGTGGCGTTCGATCCAGTGAAATTCGCGCGCGAGGTGCGGAGCGAGGTCGTCAAGGTGACCTGGCCCACGCGCAAGGAGACGCTGGTGACAACCGGTCTCGTGTGCGCCATGGCGGCGCTCGCCGCTTTGTTCTTCTTTCTCGCGGATCAGATCATCGGCGTCGGCGTGCGTGCGCTGTTCGGCATCGGGATCTGAAGGAGTTCGGCATGGCCAAGCGTTGGTACGTGGTTCACGTCTACTCGGGCTTCGAGAAGAAGATTGCCCAGCAGATCAAGGAACAGGCCGCCCAGAAGGGGCTGGCCGACCAGTTTGACGAGGTCCTTGTGCCGTCGGAGGAGGTCACGGAGGTGCGCCGCGGCCAGAAGGTCAATGCGGAGCGGAAGTTCTTCCCCGGCTATGTGCTGGTGAAGATGGAACTGACGGACGAGGCGTGGCATCTCGTCAAGGACACGCCCAAGGTTACCGGCTTCCTTGGCAGCAAGACTCGTCCGACCCCGATCAGCGACGCCGAGGCCGAGCGGATCATGAAGCAGACCCAGGAGGGCGTGGAGCGCCCGCGGCCATCGATTCTGTTCGAGATCGGCGAGCAGGTTCGCGTGGCCGATGGCCCCTTCACCAGCTTCAATGGCGTCGTCGAGGAAGTGGACGAGGAAAAGGGCCGCGTGAAGGTCAGCGTTTCGATTTTCGGCCGTTCGACCCCTGTCGAGCTGGAATACGGGCAGGTCGAAAAGGTCTGACGGAACCCGGGCCGCATTGCGGCCCGGCCGGCCGGGTCACGGAGCGCGGTTGCGCATCGCCTTCTGAAGATCACGTTCGATGACGTCCGGGACGCCGCCGAAATTCCGGCGGACGACGTCGCGCCAATCATTGATGTCGGCGACCTGGCTTGGGTTGTCTCGCAGCAACTCGCGCTTGATGAACGGGAAGCCCGCCCTCAGCAACTGACGCCATAGGTCGGAGGTCGGGTTCAGCGGCTTCTGGGTGGCGGCGGAATGGCGGATCCGATGGGCGTGGATGCCGCGCATCGTGATCATCGGCTCTTTCGATTCCGGCCGATCCTTGGGGATGTCCATCAGTGCATAGGCATCCACGTCCTTGACAAGGTCGCAGTAGGGCCAGATCGGGGCGCAGCGCAGGCCCGCGCGAACCATTTTTTGTGTCAGCCCGACCTCATATTGATTTACGACCCACACCTTCGAGCGGACCGGCCGGACATCCTCCCAGAACTGGCGCCACGCCTTGCTGGTGAGCGTCTGGCGTCCCGCGGCGAGGAAGAACGATTGCAGATGATACCGCGTCTGCCAGCTCTCGGTCGCGCCCCAGAAGTCCGCAACGTTGAAGTCGATTTTCTGGACCATCTCCGTCAGTGGCTTGAGGGGGCCGTAGATGCTGTCATTGGCGAGTATGACCATCTCGGTGTCGGCGCGCGGGAGCCCGAGACACTCCAGGCCCTCTCGCATTGCCCCGAAATCATATCCGATGTTGCGGCGGACCACGATGCCGGCGCACAGGGGTTGCAGCGCGGCCAATGCATCCGGCCGCAGCTTGCCGGCGTTCGTAACGAACACCACGGATAGACCGGTGTCGCGCAGTGCCCGGACATAATGCAGCACGTGCGGTCCGACGCTCCCCTGGGCATCGAAATGAACGAAGATCGCAACCTTGGGGCCCAACGGGATTGTCCCCTCGGGCCATGCATGGACAATCTGCCGCGGGCTGCGGAAGACGCTGGCTGCGTAGTCGAGCCAGGACAGCCATTTCAGGAATTTCGCGCGGATCCGCGATAGCAGGGCGAGCAGACGAGCGAAGGTCATGGCGCTGCATTGCCATCAGGTCGGGCGCCGCGGTGGTGCATCGGCCGGTCCATTGTCCTGGTGATTGCGGTTGTGCCCGCCTGCCCGTCAGTCGGCATTCAGGGGCATGGCTGGTTGGGCGAGTTCCGGAACGCGGGCCAGCAGGCTTTGCTGAAGTGCCTCTCGCCGGGCCCAGAGAGACCGATACCAGGAGGTTCTCCGCGCGACCTGGTAGGCGAGCATGCGGTGTTTGGCGACGTAAGAGCGGGCCGCGTCAGCTATCGTCTGCCCGATATCGGGGTTCGCAATCAAGCGCAAGAGCCGTTGCTGGAGGTCCCTGGCGTCATGGAAGAGGACGCCCGTATGTCCGTCCTCGATGGTATCGCCATAGACGACCGGGCTCGCCAATGCCGTCACGCGGAAAGCGGCGGCTTCAAGGAATTTGAGGTCCGACTTGCAGCGATTGAACGGGCTGTCCAGGAGCGGCATGAACGAAATCTCGCTCCGGGAGAGGAGCTCCTGGTAGGTTTCATAGTCGCAGAGGGGCGTGAAGCTTTTGTGCGGCGTCTGCAGCGCCTCGAACAGTCCGCGGTCATTGACGATCTGGAAGTGCAGGCGTTCGCCGGCGAGTGCGGCCACGGCATTCAGCGCGGGCAGGAACGGTGGCCAGTCTTCCTCCCGATTCAACCCGCCGAAGAAGAGCGTCAGGCGGCCGGGGGTCGCGTAGTTGCGGACGGACGGCAAGCGGCTGACGGCATTTGGAAATACCGCGACTTCCGGGTTCTGCCGGCGAAGCACCTCGGCCAACGGCTCGGTCGAGGTCTGAACGGCATGGACGGCCCGGAAGTTTTGGACGTCGGGCCGTTGCAGGACCGGGATGTAGTCCGGGTGATCGTCGAATTCGCACACGACCAGATAGCCGCGGTCGATGAGGGTGCGGACGGGGACAAGCCCGGCCTCGCCGGTCAGCAGCGGGCGATGGAACACGAAGATCCTGGGAGTCGTCTCGGGCAAATCCATGGTGTCGAAGCCATTGACGATCCGGGTCGTGACAGCCGGGTCGGTTTCCATCGCGCGAAGCGGTTCCACGACCCGGACATGGCTGACGCCCCCCACCGGTGCGAGCATGGTCGAGACGACGTGGATCTGTTGGATCGGTTGGCGGCCGGCGCGCCATACGTACTGCAGAGGCGCCGCGCGCTGCAGGTAATGCTGCGGGTCGATCCCGAGAGTCTCGAGCGCCGGGCGCAGCGCGTGCATGAACTCCTGCGCCCTTGCAAGGTCAAATATGCGCGGAGTGACGTCTCTGATGACAAGCCCCGCGGCACGCAGAGCCCGGCGGGTGGTCTCAAAATTAAACCATCGGAGATGCGTCTTGTCGAACAATCCCTGTTCTTCGTAGTCCCAGGTTCCCCTGAGAAGACGTTCAGCAAAACTCCAATGCTCGACGTTTGGAAGGCATATAAGAATGGTCCCCGTAGGGCTCAGTAATTCAGCATGGCGTAGCAGGAGACTCCAGGGATCGCGCAGATGCTCGAGTACGTCGCCATAGATAATGCAATCAAAGGCCTTGTCGTCAAAAGGAAGCGGGCCGGCTTCGACATCGATGGTCGCCACCTCATCCAGCCGCTGTGATGCGATTCTGGCGGAAGCTATGTCGGTCTCGATTCCGAGATAGCGGACGGCGGGATTTCGACGCTTGTATTCTGCCCCCAACGCGCCGGTGCCGCACCCCACGTCGAGCACCGTCATCGCATTGAGCGGTATCCGTTTCAGCAGATCCGGGTTCGCAGCATCGGCATATACCGCCATGTTATCGTATTACTTCTGTCTCGTTCGATCCAACTACCGGAGACTCGCTTGATGACAGGCAGACCCCTTCATCCGGCTCATAGCATATTGTTCGTCCGATAGCGTGATAGCTGAGCCGGCCGGCGGCCGCATTGTCGGCCACCAGGCCCACGTAACCGCCACCAATCATCGCAATGCGCAAGGCTCGACTCCGTCTCCGAGCCGAGACATCCAGCACAATCCGAACGAAAGCGCCACCGTGACGGCGTCAGAGGGGCGGGCAGGGGCGCTTGCTTAGGGCTGCTTCGTCGAGGATCGCCTGCTCTCGGCGGCTTGCTTCCAGGCGCGCCTTGGCGGCTTCCGCGTCGAGCATGCTGGCGATGGCTTCGGCAGCGCCTCGCGCTGCGGCGAGCTTGGCACGCGCCTGCGCGCAGGCTGCCTCGGCGCGCTCGGACGCCTCGCGCGCGGCATCCAGGGCCTTGAGGCCGGTCGGCAACCAGGCGGCGAAGGCTTCGACGGCAGTGTCCGTGGCTTGCATCGAGGACGCTGCTTCCCGCTCCCGCCACAATGACAAGGCCGCGGCACGTTCCGCGGCCGCGGCAAGCGCCGCATCTTGCAGACGGGATGCAAGCCCCTGCCGGGCGTCGTCCAAGGCAATATGGCGGAGACGCAAAAGTAATTGCAGGTGCGACGCCATAGATACCTTGGGACAGATGCCAAATCTGGAATCGGACTGAATGTCCGGGCTAAGTGCTCCTGGATGCTCTTTCCATCGTGAGGGCGAGGTTCGTTTCGGCCTCAGGCTGCGTTTAGGGACTGCTGTTCTTCGACAAGATCGTTGACTCGCGCATCCGCAATTCCGCCGAGCGCCGTGTGCTGCTCTGGCTCCCGCATCATGTATCCACGTCCCCAGACGGTGCCGATGAGGTTGGTGGCGCCGGCATGCGCCAGCTTCTTGCGAAGCTTGCAAATGAAGACGTCGATAATCTTCATCTCTGGTTCGTCCATGCCGCCATAGAGGTGATTGAGAAATGCCTCTTTCGTCAAAATCATTCCCTTGCGGAGGGTTAGAAGCTCAAGAATAGCATATTCCTTTCCTGTCAGATGCACGGGGGTTCCGTTCACGGTGACTTCGTGGCTATCGAGATTTAATTGTAGATTCGCGATGCGCAGGCTGGGTTGGCTGAATCCTTTGCTGCGGCGAACGACGGCCTGCATGCGAGCCATCAATTCAGCTTTGTCAAAGGGCTTGGTGATGAAATCGTCGGCGCCCATGGCGAGGCCCTTCACCTTGGCCTGCGGGCGCGAGAGACCTGACAGGATCAGCACCGGGGTCTCGACTCGGCCTGCGCGCATGCGGCGGACGACTTCGTACCCTTCCATGTCCGGCAGCATGAGATCGAGAATAACGATATCGTAATCATAATGGCGAACCAGTTCGAGCGCTTCCTCGCCGGTGTCGGCTTGGTCGACGACCGTGCCGCCAGACTTGAGCATCAGGGACACGCCTCGTGCTGCCGCAAGGTCGTCTTCGACGAGAAGGACGCGCATGGTGGATCCTTTTGCTATCTATGGTTGTCTTTTAACACCCCGGCTCCAGGGTTTCCACCAAATTTTCACCAATAAGTTGTATTTTGGAGGAAAATCTGATCCGATTAGGTGGACAATGAACATTAAAAAGAAATTAATATCAATAATTAGGATACCAGCATGAAGACCTCTTCCTTCAAAGCGCGCCTTAGTGCGGCCATCGCAGCCCTTGGAGAATTCGAACCGATCCAACTCGAGGGGCGGATCGTGGGGGTATCCGGACTCACGGTCGAGGTGGTCGGGCTATCGAACCAGCTGGCGGTCGGCGATCGGATCGACCTGCAGACCCGCAGCGGGCAGTCAACCGTGGCGGAGATTGTCGGCTTCCGCGGCGGGATTGCTCAGGCGATGGCCTACAGCTCGGCCGAGGGTATCGGCCCTGGGAGTGTCGCCCGTGCCCGACTGAACGCGCCAGGCAACGTGTTGGCTGTCGACGATGGCTGGATCGGGCGTGTCATCGACCCGCTGGGGCACCCTGCGGACGGACGGGGAGCCTTGCCGCGCGGGCCGCGGCCGCTCCCTGTGCGCAGGGCTCCGCCGAGTGCAACCCAGCGCGCGCGCATGGGGCCGCGGACGGATCTGGGTGTGCGTGTGCTGAATGCTTTCGCCACATGCCGAAAAGGTCAGCGAATGGGCCTGTTTGCCGGCTCCGGGGTCGGCAAGTCGACCCTGCTGTCCATGTTCGCCCGGCATGCGGACTGCGATGTCGTCGTGCTTGCGCTGGTTGGCGAGCGTGGACGGGAAGTGAGGGAATTCCTTGAAGATGATCTCGGCGCGGCCGGTCTTGCGCGCTCGGTGGTCGTGGTCGCGACATCCGACTCGCCGCCGTTGATGCGGCGAGAGGCCGCTTATGCCGCGATGACGGTCGCCGAGCATTTCCGCGACCAGGGCAAGAACGTCCTCATGCTCATGGACAGTGTCACGCGCTTCTGCCTCGCGCTGCGCGAAATAGGGCTGTCTACGGGGCAGCCGCCAGCGACGCGGGGATACCCGCCGAGCGTCTTTTCCGAACTGCCGGGCCTACTGGAGCGTGCCGGCCCTGGATACGACTCACCCGGTGGGATCGGTTACATCACCGCGCTGTTCACCGTCCTGGTCGAGGGGGATGACCACAACGAACCGGTCGCCGACGCGGTGCGTGGGATCCTCGACGGCCATGTCATTCTCGATCGGAGGATCGGCGAAATGGGCCGGTATCCGGCCGTGGACGTATTGCGGTCGCTGTCGCGCGCTGTCCCCGGATGCAATTCAGCCGAAGAGAACGCCCTTACCAGGCAGGCACGCGCACTACTCGGTCTTCATGGCGAGGTTGCAGACCTCGTTCGCCTGGGCGCCTACCGCCCCGGAAGTGATGCGCGCGTCGACGAAGCCATCGCGCTCGCACCAAAGATCGAAGCCATGCTGGCGCAGGAACGCGGCGAGGGCGCGACGATAGAGGGCAGTTTCACGCAATTGCGGATGATATTGGGCGAGCCGGCAACACCTGCCACCTGATCGGACGTTTCGCCTGCCCCCCTGACCGACCTGGCATCGTGGCCGGGTGCCGCGGACCCGGCGGAGCGACAACGGAGGCAACTCGCCTCAGACGGTGAACTGCTCCGCAATTATTCGTTCCGACAACCCTTGGTCCGGATCGAACAGGATCCGCGCCTCCGTGGCTCGATCTTCGCGCACGGATACTGACACCACGTCGCGGACCTCCGTGAAGTCGGCGACGGCGGCGACGGGGCGCTTGTTCGACTCGAGCACTTCGAACAGCACTTCAGCCGAGCTCGGCAGCAATGCCCCGCGCCAGCGCCGCGGCCTGAATGCGCTGATAGGCGTCAGCGGCAGCAGATTGGCCGACAATGGCACAATCGGCCCATGCGCGGATAAGTTGTATGCGGTCGATCCCGCTGGGGTCGAGACCAGCACCCCGTCGCAGATCAGTTCAGCCAGGCGAATGCGGCCGTCAACCGTGATGCGTATCTTGGCCGCCTGCCGCAACTGCCGGAGCAGCGAGACCTCGTTCAAGGCGAGGGCCTCATGCGTGTCGCCGGCCGCTGTCGTTGCGCGCATCCGCAACGGGTGCAGGACAGCCACCTGCGCCCGGGACAGGCGGTCGAGCAGGTTGTCCTCGCTGAACTCATTCATCAGGAAGCCGACCGATCCGCAATTCATCCCATAGACCGGGATGCCACGGCCCAGGATCCTGTGCAGCGTCTCCAGCATGAAGCCATCGCCGCCAAGCGACACGATCACCTGCGCGTCTTCGGGCGGACAGTCGCCGTGGCGCGCGACCATCCTCGCCCGGCTTTCGAGCGCGAGCGCGGCCGGGGAGGCGACAAAGCTGATCCGCTCGTAGGGGATCGCGTGCGGCCCCGGCAGATGCCGCGCCAGGGTGGCCGGGTGGATCGGGTTCAAGCGAGCTTCCGGTGTTCCATGACCGGCATGTCCCGGCGGACGCGCGCTGTCAGGTTGCTGTCGATCCTGGCCGTCGCCCACCTGACGCCGTCGGACACCTTGGCCACGACATGCCCCCAGGGATCGCAGACCAGCGAATGGCCATAGGTATAGCGCGGTTCGCCGCTGCCATCGCGATGCTGGCCCCACGTCGCCGGCGCAGCCAGCCAGCATTGCGTCTCGATCGCCCGGGCGCGGATGAGGGTCTCCCAATGGTCCTTGCCGGTCTGCACGGTGAATGCCGATGGCAGAAAGATCAGCTCCGCGCCAGCCCGCCGGAGCTCGAGGAACAGCTCGGCGAAACGAATATCGTAGCAGATGGCGCAGCCGATCCGGACGCCGTTGACGTCGTAGCTGACCACCTTGTCGCCGGATCCGAACATGGAGCTCTCGCGGTAACCCGTCCCGTCCGGCGTAACGATGTCGAACAGGTGGATCTTGCGGTAGCGCGCGATCTCGACGCCCTGCGGGTCGAAGGCCACTGTCGTGTTGAACAGCCGATCCCCCATCCGTTCGGCAATCGAGCCGCCATGGACGTGGATCTGTCGATCCCGCGCAATGCTGCGCAGGAATTCATAGGCCTCCCCGCCGGGCTCGTTGCTGCCGCTGGCCGGAAGTTCCTCTGCCTGGTGGAATTTCGTCGCACGGTCGCCGCCAAGGCATGTCCACATCTCCGGCAGGCTCACGATATGCGGGGTGTCCGCGGCGATCGCACCGTCGATCAGCGAACGCGCCTGGGCGATGTTGGCAGCCTTGTCGTGGCCGGCATTCATCTGGACCACGCTGACACGCATCGGACCTCTCCATTCATCATGACGCAGCCTGGGCGTCCGCCGGCGCAAGGTTAGCAGGCTGCCGCTTAGCGTGGCCAGTCAAGACGGGGTTCGGACCTGCGCCCATAGGGCGGCCTGGCCATGCTGGGCGGCGGCGGCGCATGCGCGAGCGGCGAGGCGTGGGATGGCCCGCGGTCGCCAGAGCGCCACCAGGCTTCTTCGGCGGCGTCCTCGGAGGGCGCCGCGGGCCGGCGAGGCTGGTCGGCTTCGGGATGCCGATCGAGGCGATCGGGGTCATGGTCCGGTCGCTGCATTGGGGGAATCGGGGCGCGCGATGGCGGGCGGGCAGCGGTGGCTGGTGGGCGCGTCACACTGGACCCATCCGGTTCGGGCAGCCGAAGTGTGAGCGCGCGGATCTCGCCCTGGATGTCGTCAAGTCGAGCCTCGATCTGGTCGAGGCGCCCTTTCAGCCCGAACACGTTGAAGGGCATGAGCAGGAAGCTCAGCGCGAAGAGCAGCAAGGGTACCAATGCGGCGGTGGCGACCCACCCTGGTATCCAATCCGGAAGTAGGAATGGCAGCGGCATGTCCAATCCCTAGCACCGAATTCTCGGGCAGGCGATGGACGAACTGCCCGGATTCCGCCACGCTTGCATGCGAGTGCATGCGAGATGTGCGTCAGAGGGATGGTATCGCCGATGTTGCTCTTGATTCCGGGCCCGGTCACGACAAGGCCAGAGGTCCGCCAGGCCATGACCCAGGATCACGCCCCCTGGGACAACGCGTTTCGTCCGTTGTATGCCTCGGTGCGCGAGCGCGTGCTGGCGATCGCGGGAGGCGTTCCCGGAACCCACGCCAGTCTGGCGCTTCAAGGCTGTGGACATTTCGCGACCGAGGCGGCTGTTCGCACCTTTGTCCCGCCCGGAGGCAGGATCCTCATTCCGGCGACCGGGTCCTACGCCGACCGGATGGCACGGCTGGCCCGCGAGGCGGGGCGGGTCGTCGTTCCGTTGACGGTTGCGCAGACCGAACCGGTTTCGCCGGCAGTAGTGGCAGCCGCTCTGGCCGCCGATCCGACCATTTCGCATGTGGGACTTGTCTACAGCGAGACGAGCTCCGGGGTTATTCACGACGCGATTGCGATCGGGGAAGCCGTTCGCGCTGCTGGCCGCCGGTTGATACTGGATGCCGTATCCGCCTTCGGTGCGCTGCCTCTGGATATCTCGGCCCAGCCGGAGATGGATGTTGCAGTGTTCACGACCAACAAGTGCCTTGAAGGACTGCCGGGCCTTTCATTCGCCGTCGCGCGGGTGGACTCCCTGACCGGGGCGGTCGGGAATGCCGGAAGCTGGTCGTTCGACCTTGCTGATATCTATGCGCATGCGCTGAGAAGTGGGTGGGGCAGCTTCCGCTTTACCCCGCCGGCGCAGGTGCTGGCGGCATTCCAGACGGCGCTTGACTTTTTCGATGTCGAGGGCGGTCAGGCTGCACGCCTTGCGCGATACACCGCGAATGCCCGGACCCTCTACGACGGCATGCTGTCGCTAGGGCTGGAGCCCTGCCTTGCGCGCGATGTGCAAGGACCCATCGTCATGAACGTGCATGCGCCCAGCGATCCGGCGTGGTCGCTGCAGGCCTTCGTCGACGCGCTCAAGGAGGCGGGGTTCGTCATCAGCAACTTCTATAATACGGAATACCCGAGTTTCCGTGTCGGCTGCATTGGTGCCGTGACACCTGGCGACATGCAGCGGTTCATATCGGCGGTGGATCAGGTATTGGTACGCCTGGGCATCAAGAACCGTTCGGCATCGCGCCAGGCCGCCTGACAGCAGACGATCCACCGGGGAGACGACACATGCTGACCGACATGGAGATCGCGCGCGCGGCGACGCTGCGCCCGATCGCCCAGATCGCCGCCGCTGCCGGCATCCCGGCGGATGCGCTTGTACCCTACGGCAAGTACAAGGCGAAGATCGACTTCGACTTCATCCGTGACGTGCAGGCTCGTCCGGACGGCGCGCTCGTGCTCGTAACGGGGATCAGCCCGACGGCAGCAGGGGAAGGCAAGACCACAACGACGATCGGCCTGGGCGATGCCCTTAATGCGCTCGGCACCAGGAGCATGATCTGCCTGCGGGAGCCCAGCCTCGGTCCGTGCTTCGGCATGAAGGGGGGCGCCACTGGTGGCGGGCGGGCCCAAGTGGCCCCGATGGACGAGATCAATCTGCATTTCACGGGCGATTTCCACGCGATCACGTCGGCGAACAACCTGCTTGCCGCGATGATCGACAACCACCTCTATTGGGGAAACGCGACGCAACTCGACCCTCGCCGAATCACCTGGCGCCGCGCCCTCGATATGAACGACCGGGCGCTGCGCAGCATCGTCAATGGATTGGGAGGGACGACGAGCGGCCCTCCGCGCGAGGACGGGTTCGATATCACCGTTGCGTCCGAGGTGATGGCGGTGTTCTGCCTGTCGCGCGATCTCGACGATCTGCAGGCGCGGCTTGGCGGCGTGATCATCGGCTCTCGTCGCGACGGCTCCTTCGTCTATGCGCGCGACATCAAGGCCCACGGGGCCATGGCGGCGCTGTTGCGGGACGCGCTGATGCCGAATCTCGTGCAGACGCTGGAGGGCTCACCGGCGCTGGTCCATGGCGGGCCCTTTGCGAATATCGCGCATGGTTGCAACTCGGTCCTGGCAACGCGCCTGGGCCTGAAGCTTGCCGATATCGTCGTTACCGAGGCAGGGTTTGGGGCAGATCTCGGTGGCGAAAAGTTTCTCGATATCAAGTGCCGTTTTGCCGGTCTTGCGCCCGCCTGTGCGGTCGTCGTTGCGACCGTGCGGGCCTTGAAAATGCATGGTGGAGTGCAAAAGTCTGAGCTGTCGCGTGAGGATGTCGGAGCCGTGACGCGTGGACTCGATAACCTCGATCGTCATGTCGAGAACCTGCGCAAATTCGGCCTGCCCGTGATCGTTGCCCTGAATCGCTTCACATCCGACACCGACGCGGAGATCGCCGCGGTGAGGGATGCGATGGCGCGTCAGGGCGTGGAGGTTTGCCTGTGCACGCACTGGAGCGATGGTGCTGCCGGCGCCGCCGACCTTGCGCAGGCCGTACGGAAGCTTGCCGATCAGAAGGCCGGCGACTTCAAGCCTCTCTACCCCGACGACATGCCGCTTATTGACAAGATTCGCGTGATCGCGCGCGAGATATACCGGGCTCGCGACATTGATGTTCCCGCCACCGTGGCCCAAAGGTTGGCGTCCTATGAAAAGGCGGGGTTTGGTCGTGCGCCGGTCTGCATTGCCAAGACGCAGTACAGCTTCAGCGCCGACCCCACCCGGCTGGGTGCTCCAGAGGGGCATGTCCTGCCGATCCGCCAGGTCCGCATGTCCGCGGGCGCGGGTTTCGTCGTGGCGATCGCCGGCGATATCATGACGATGCCCGGCTTGCCGCGCGTTCCCTCGGCCGAGTCGATCACGCTTACGGACAGGGGCGAGATAACCGGGCTGTTCTGAGCATAAGCGATTTTATCGGTGGCGAGACGAATCGATACCGAGTGAAGTGCGCCCCGGGGGTGGACAGATCGGTCCGGTTTGAATTGACTGGGCCCGGCGGGCTTTCAGAGGGTGGAAGCCCTGCCCAGGCACCGCCTCTGCGTCGCCGCGCGTACGCGCCAGCTCGCGCGGGCATGCCTTTCCCTTGAGATCCCGTCCGCGCTCGCCAAGTTCGAGAGCGGAGAATTTGATGACCACCCGCGGCGACGAGAGCAATGGGGCGCGTCGCAACACCAAGCCGCGCGGATGTACCGCGCTGAGGATTCTGAAATGATCAACCCGATGACGACGAAGAATGGCACTGCCGGACGGCAGGCGTTGGCGGACGACAACCCGCCTTTGACGCTCTCGACTGCCGACGAGGAGCGCCTCTCCGGCCTGGCGACCATGTCGGCGCGGCGTAACGCCGAGGTTGCCGAGCTTTTGCTCGAAGAGATTGGCCGCGCGCAGCTGGTGCCGGCGGACCAGATGCCGGAGGGCGTGGTCCGCATGCACGCCTATGTCGAGTACCGGGATGAGGCGACAGGCGCGGTCCGGCGCGTGCAGCTCGTCTACCCGCACGAGGCCGATATCGCGCAAGGCAGCATTTCCGTGCTCACCCTGGTTGGTGCAGGACTCCTCGGCCTCGCTGCCGGTCAGTCCATCATGTGGCCGACACAGGACGGGCGTGAGCGGCGGTTGACGGTGTTACGGGTGTCGCCGGAGCCCTTCGAAAGCGAGTCGTGAGACGGTTCGCCTGCCGCAACGCACACCTTGGTGGGGGGTGACCGGCGCAGTCGCCGGTCCGCGGTCCCGGTTGCCGAAAAGGCGCAGGGCAGAAGATCGCCCTCTTTCGTCGGCACGTGTCACGAGCTGGAATCTGCGCGCCGTGGGCGGTGAGTCGAGAGCCCCGTCGTGGCACGCAGGGGCTGTGCCGCCGGCTCCGCGGCCTGGTTCGGGGGAACCCCGCCGACGCGCCGCGTGATTTCGCTGGCGGTTGCCATCACGGCGGGCGCCAGCTGTCGAATCGTTGCCGGTTTCAGGCGTTCGGCCGGACCAGCGATGCCGATGGCCGCGGTGACGCGGCCATCCGGGCCCCAGACCGGCGCTGCGACGCCGCGCACTGTATCGCTTCGTTCGCCGCGGTTCACGGCATGACCGAGCCGGCGCACGCGGGCCAGTTCCTCCTCGAGGGCGGCGCGCCCGGTGATGGTATGCGAGGTGAGGGGGCCAAGTCGGCTCGCCGCTTCCGCGACCTCGGCGACGACCGATGCCGGGGCGTGGGCGAGCAGCGCCTTGCCGGTGGCCACGCAGTGTGCCGGTGTGCGCCGACCGACGCGGCTATAGGCGCGAACCGGGTGAGAACTCTCGACGATGTCGATATAGACGACTTCGGTGCCGTCGAGCACGGACAGGTGCACGCTCTCGCCGGTCTTGTTTGCCAGTTCGGCCAGCAACGGTGCGGCGACGCGCCGTATATCGACCCGCGCCAGCACCACAATGCCAAGTTCCCATAGCCGCAGGCTGGGCTCGTAGACGCCGCGCTCCGCATTGTGGCGGACAAACCCTTGCGTTGTCAGCGTCTGCAGCAGGCGATGGACATTGCTCTTGGTCAGGCTGAGCTCGCGGGCGAGGTCGCTCACCCCCCGCGCTTCGCTGCTGTTCGCGAGCGCCGCGAGCAGGTTGAGGCCCTTCACCAGACTTTTGTCCATATTCCTGCTCGCACCAGGTGACATTTCGCCGCCGAACCTCCAGAACATCGATACATAACGAAATGTCCTACCAGCGTTCCGGAAACAACGATACCGCATTCCAGGACAATGAATGAGGCCAGCCGCGCCGCGCACCGCGCATCCATCCCGCACGCGCCGATCCGGCTGGCTGGTCCAGCCCGAGAGTTCGTTGTGACGTATTGGATTGCAGGACGCTGTTCTGTAATATTGACAGGGTGAACGGCACGTGGGAACCGGTGATTGCTTGGGTGCGAGTGGGACGGGAGCCGAAAGAGCATGACGACAACGCCTGGATTTCACCGGCTGCGCGACTTCGTGGTCGCCATGACCCGCCTGGTGGACGCGCACGGATGCGTCGAGGAGGCATTGCTGGAGGGCGCCCGCCCGCTGCTGGCTGCCCTGATCGCCGAGGACGACTGGCTGCCCGAACGCTTCGCGCAGCCGGATGCGACGCATTACCGGCAATTCCTCCTCCATGGCGACCCGCTCGGCCGTTTCTCGCTGGTGAGCTTCGTCTGGGGACCGGGCCAGCGCACGCCGGTACACGACCATTCGGTCTGGGGCCTGGTCGGCGTCCTGCGCGGTGCCGAAATCTCTGTCCCGTACCGGCGCACCGGTGGAACGCCGGCGTTGGCCGCGGGCACGCCGGCTCGCCTCACGCCCCGTATGATCGAGGCGGTTTCCCCGGTGTTGGGCGATATCCACGAGGTATCGAACGCGTTCGACGATCGGGTATCCATCAGCATCCATCTCTACGGCGCGAATATCGGCGCGGTCCGCCGCCATGTTTTCGACCCGGTGAGCGGTGCGGCGAAAGAGTTCATCTCCGGCTACTCGGCCGATGTGGTGCCCAATCTCTGGTCAAGCGCAGGCCGGTGAGGGTCACGCGATGAGCGACAGCATTGTGGCGGAGGCCAGGGGCGGCGTCCTGACGGTCGTGTTGCAGCGCGAGGAGCGCGGCAACGCGCTGGACGCACAGTCGGTCGAGGCGTTGCATGCGGCGCTGGCCGAAGCCGCGCGACCCGAGATCCGGCTGCTGGTGCTGCGCGGGGCGGGACGCTCGTTCTGCACAGGTTTCGATCTGGCCGGGCTGGAGACGCAGAGCGACGGCGACCTGCTGCTGCGCTTTACCCGGATCGAACTGCTGCTGCAGGCCATCCGCCATGCCCCGGTGCCGAGCCTGGCGCTAGCGCATGGCCGCGCCTTCGGCGCTGGGGCCGACCTGTTCGCCGCGTGTACCTGGCGGGTGGCGGCGCCGGGCACCCGCTTCGCGTTTCCTGGCGCGCGGTTCGGCCTGGTGTTGGGCACACGCCGCCTCGCCGCGATCATTGGCACCGCCGCTGCGCTGGAGCTGACCGCGTGCGGCCGCATCCTGGAGGCTGCCGATGCCGTCCGGTTCGGCCTGGCCACGCAACTCGCTCCCGCGGAGGACTGGCCCGCGCTTATCAGCGGTCTCGTTGGCGAACTCGCGGCGACCGACCGTGAAACCGTGCTCGCGCTGCGGCATGCGGCCCAGGCGGATACGCGGATGGAGGATCTCGCCGACCTCGTCCGTTCGGCCGCGCGGCCCGGACTGCGCGAGCGCATCCTTGCTTATGCCAGTGCGCGGCGGGGCTGATAGCTGTCGGCGGAACGGCTTGGCGGAACGGCAGATGCATCGTTCACCCTGCAATACCAGATATCGTCCTGGATTTCCCTGTTTCGCGGCCGATGAACCACACCGGGGCTTGACAGTCCTCTCCGAGCATCCTTAGCATTTTTCTGATATTCGATACGACGTATCGTAATGCAGAACAACGGGAGGATCCTATGTGCGACCGCGCTCACGGGTCCGTCTGGTTCGGGCATTGCGCCGACCTGACCTTCGAATGACGGGACCAGTCATGCCGCCGAACGAGACCACCGAAAGCCTGGCCACAGCCGCAAGCCGCATTCCGGTGGCACGCATCGTCGCGCCCCGCTCGGTCGCCGTCATCGGCGCCTCCGATGACGTGGGCAAGTTCGGCGGCCGGCTGATCCATTATCTGATCAAGCACGGCTATCAGGGCCAGCTGCTGCCGATCAACCCGAAGCGCGCGACCATACGCGGGCTGCCCGCCTATCCGAGCATCACCGCCGCGCCCGGCCCGGCCGATGTCGCCGTCCTGGCGGTGCCGGCCACGCAGCTGCTGGCACAGATCGAGGAATGCGCCGTGGCGGGGGTGGGCGCCTGCATCGTCATCACCGGCAAGCTGGCCGAAGTCGGACCGGAAGGCGAGGCGCTGCAGGCGCACATCGTCGCCACCGCGCGCGCCGCCGGCATGCGCCTGCTGGGGCCCAACTGCCTGGGTATCTTCAATCCGGTGGACCGCGCCATGCTCAGCTCCAGCCTGGCCCTGGAGGTGGACGCGCTGCGGCCGGGCGGTGTCGGCCTGGTCAGCCAGAGCGGCGCGCTGATGGGCACGCTGGTCTCGCTGGGCAATGAGTACGGTGCCGGCTTCAGCCGCTGCATCTCGGTCGGCAATCAGGCCGACCTGGAATTGTGCGACTTCCTCGAATACCTGATCGAGGACGACGCCACGCAGGTGATCGGCCTTTATGTCGAGGGGCTGCGCTCGCCGCGCCGCTTTGTCGAGCTGCTTCGCCGGGCACGGGTGGCGGGCAAGCCGGTGTTGTGCGTGAAGGCGGGGCGCAGCGACGCCGGCGCGCGCGCCGCCCGCTCGCACACCGCCAGCCTTGCCGGTTCCTATGCCGCTTTCGAGGCGGTCTGCCGTGCCGCCGGCGCGGTGGTGATGGACGATCCGGCGGCGATGGTGTTCGCGGCCGACGCCCTGGCGCGCCTGCCGCGCCTGCCGGCTGCGGGGAAGGGGGTGGCGGTCATTGCTTCCTCCGGTGGCAGCACCGCGGTGCTGACGGACCAGTTGCCGGCAGCGGGTCTGCGACTGGGCGAGATGTCGGAGGCGACGCGCGCGGTGCTGGGGGAATTGATGCCAGCCTCGCACGTGCATCTGCCGCTCGATACCGGGTCGTTCCAGAACGGCAGCACCGAGGAAGGGGTGCTCGCCTGTCTGCGCGCCTTCATGGCCGATCCCGATATCGGCGCCATCGTCTATCCGATGACCACCCAGCCGCGCATGGCAGGCTATGCCGCGCTGCTGCCGCCGGTCGCGCGCGAGGGCGGCAAGCCCATCCTCTACGTCATGACCGCCGGCTCGGTCGGCGACGCGGCGCGACGGGCCGTTGGGGCTGCGGATTTTCCGTGGTTCGATCGCACCGGGGACGCCCTGCGCGTGCTGCGGGCAATGGAAGCGGAGGCGGCCGGAAGAGCGCGTGCCGCCGTGACGCCGCCACAACGTCCTGCCGGCGCCGGCCCGCTGCCCGCCGGATTGCGGGCGGGGCCACTCACCGAGCATGAGGCCAAGTGCCTGGTTGCCGCCTATGGCATCCCGGTGACGCGTGAGCATCTGGCCACCAGCGCCGACGCGGCGGCAGCGGCGGCGGCGGAGATCGGCTACCCGGTGGTGCTGAAGGGGGTGAGCCGCGCGGTCGTACACAAGAGCGATCTCGGGCTGGTGCGTCTGGGCCTGGCCGACGCATCCGCGCTGCGCGCCGCCTTCGACGAGGTCCGGCTGCTGCTGGAACAGGTGGCACCCGGCGCCGGCGAGGGTGCGCTGGTGCAGGAGATGGCGCGTGGCGAGGCCGAGTTGATCCTGGGCACCACCTGCGACCCCGATTTCGGCCCGATGATCATGGTCGGTTTCGGCGGTGTGCTGGTGGAGGTGCTGAAGGACGTGCAGTTCGCCCCGGCGCCGCTGTCGGCGGAGGATGCGGAGGCGATGCTGCGCCGGCTGGCGCTGTGGCCGGTGCTCGCCGGCGTGCGCGGGCGGCCGGCGGCCGATGTCGCGGCGGCGGTGGACGCATTGGTGCGTCTGTCCTGGCTGGCGCACGACCTCGGCGAGCGCCTGGTGGAGCTCGACATCAACCCGCTGTTCCTGCGCGCAGCGGGGCAGGGCGCGGTGGCGGTCGACGGGCGGGCCACGTTGCGCGCCGGCGATGCCTGATCACGAGACGATGCCTGATCACGAGATGTTGGGCGCGGTGGTGCGCCGGGCGAGCATGAGGACAGATTGACCATGGAACATGTGACCATCCGGGATGAGGGTCCCGTCCGCATCGTGGCGCTCGACCGTCCCGAGAAGGGCCATGCCATCACCAAGGGCATGGCGGAGGCGGTGCAGGCGGCGATGCTGGAATTCGACAGCTCCGACCAGCGCGTCGCGGTGCTGACCGCGACCGGCACCCGCGCCTTCAGCTACGGGGCGGATGTGACCGAGCCGCCGGAGCTCTGGCGCGCCATCCCGACCGTGGGGTTCCGCACCGACAAGCCGGTGATCGCGGCGATCGAGGGCTGGTGCGTCGGCGGCGCCATCGTGCTGGCGATGATGTGCGACCTGGCGGTCTGTGGGGCCGGGGCGAAGTTCTACTACCCGGAAGCGAAGATCGGCCTCACCGGCGGCATGATCGCAGGGCTGGCGGCCCGCATCCCGCACAAGGTGGCGATGGAGATGATGCTGCTCTGCCGCACCGTGGAGGCCGAGCGCGCGGCGTCCGTCGGCCTGGTGAACGAGGTGGTGCCCGAGGGGCAGGCGCTGTCCACCGCCATCGCCTGGGGCCAGGAGATGGCCGGCTATGCGCCGCTCGTGCTCGGCACGCTGAAGCGCATCGTCGTCGAGGACATCCTTCCGCAAGGCCCCTCCGAGCAGATGGCCCTGCATGCCCAGCGCATGGCGAAGGTGCGCCAGTCGGAGGATCTGCGCGAGGGTGTCGCGGCCTTCCGCGAGAAGCGCAAGCCGCAGTTCCAGGGGCGGTGAGGGGCGCGCGGCCATGCTGGTGACATACTCCCAGGCCCAGGCGCTCCACGTCCCGCGCCCCTATGTCCTGCGCGGCGTCATGACGCAGCCGCGGGAGATCCCGGCGCGGGCGGAACAACTGCTCGATGCCGTCCGTGCGGCCGGGCATGACATCCGCTCGCCACAGGATTTCGGCCGCGGCCCGCTGCTTGGCGTGCACACCGAGGACTATGTGAGCTTCCTCGAGGCGGCCGCCGCACGCTGGCAGGCGGAAGAGGGTGATACGGGCCCGGTGATGCCGGTCACTGCGGCGCTGCGCCGCACGGCATCGCGCCCGTCCAGCGCGCGGGGGCTTGCCGGCTGGTATCTGGCCAGCGCCTCGGTGGGCATCGAGGCCGGCACCTGGGAGGCGATGGCCGGGGCGGCCAATTGCGCGATGGAAGCCGCCGAAGCGGTGCGGACGGGCGCGGGCGAGGCCTATGCCATCTGCCGCCCGCCCGGCCACCATGCCTATGCCGACCTCGCCGGCGGCTATTGCTACCTGAACAATGCCGCCATCGCCGCACAGCATCTCGCCGGCACCATGGGCCGGGTCGCCGTGCTGGATGTGGACGTGCATCACGGCAACGGCACGCAGGATATCTTCTATGCCCGCAGCGATGTGCTGTTCGTGTCGCTGCATGCCGATCCCGATCTCGCCTATCCGTTCTATGCCGGGCGGGCGGAGGAATGCGGAGAGGGTGCGGGACTTGGCTGCAACCTGAACCTGCCGCTGCCGGCCGGCGTCGGCGACGGGCCCTATCTGCAGGAACTCGACCGCGGCCTTGCCGCGATCCAGGCGTTCAATCCCGCGGCCCTGGTGGTCTCGTTGGGCTTCGATGCCTTCGAGGGCGATTCGTCCCGGCTGCTCGCAGTGACGACGCCCGGTTTCGCGCAGATCGGCGACCGGATCGGGGCGCTGCGCCTGCCCACCGTGCTGGTGCAGGAGGGCGGCTACGCCGTGGATCACCTCGCCGCCAATCTTACCAGCTTCCTCACCGGCTTCCTTGCCTGCCGCCACGGGTGAGCCGGGCTGGATGACCGAGCCGACAAAAGGACCGCAACCATGAACCATCTTCCGAACTCGACGGCGGCGCGCGATATCGCCACGCTGATCCATCCCTACACCAATCTCGACCGGCATATGACCGCCGGGCCGCTGGTGATGACGCGGGGCGAGGGCGTGTACGTCTTCGACGACAGCGGCAAGCGCTATCTGGAAGGCATGGCGGGTCTGTGGTCGGTCTCGCTCGGGTTCGGCGAGCAGCGTCTGGTGGATGCCGCCACCCGCCAGATGCAGGCGCTGCCCTACTCGCAGCTGTTCGGCCACCGCTCGCACGAGCCGGCCATCGAACTGGCGGAAAAGCTGCTGGCGATGGCGCCGGCCGGGCTGGACAAGGTGCTGTTCGCCAATTCCGGCTCCGAGGCGAACGACCAGGCGGCCAAGCTGGTGTGGTACTACCACAATGCCATCGGCAAGCCGCGCAAGAAGAAGATCATCGCCCGCACCCGCGGCTATCACGGCGTGACCGTCTATTCGGGCAGCCTGACCGGGCTTCCGGCGAACCATGCCGATTTCGACCTGCCGGTGGGCGGCGTGCTGCGGGCCGATTGCCCGAGCCATTACCTGTTCGGCCAGCCGGGCGAGGGCGAGGCGGCTTTCGTGGACCGCATCGTGGGCAACCTGGAGCAACTGATCCTGCGCGAGGACCCGGAGACCATCGGCGCCTTCATCGCCGAGCCGGTGCAGGGATCGGGCGGCGTGATCGTGCCGCCGAAGGGGTATTTCGAGAAGGTGCAGGCGCTGCTGCGGCGCTACGACATCCTGTTCATCGCCGATGAGGTGATCTGCGGCTTCGGGCGCACCGGACAGATGTTCGGCTGCGAGACGTTCGATATCCGCCCCGACATCGTGACCGTCGCGAAGCAGCTTTCCTCCTCCTACATCCCGATCTCCGCGACCCTGGTGAGCCGGCCGATCTTCGAGGGGATGCTGGAGGAGAGCCGCAAGCAGGGCGTGTTCGCCCATGGCTTCACCTATTCCGGGCACCCGGTGGCGGCCGCCGTGGCGCTGGAGACGCTGAAGATCTACGAAGAGCGCGACACCATCGGCCACGTGCAGCGGGTGATGCCGCATTTCCAGTCGCGTCTGCATGCCCTCGCGGAGCATCCGCTGGTGGGCGAGGCGCGCGGCATCGGCCTCATCGGCGCCATCGAGATCGTGCAGGACAAGCGGACCAGGAAATCGTTCGCCGCCGCGGACGGCATCCCTGCCATGGCGGCGGCGGCGACGCTGCGCCACGGCGTGATCGCGCGTGCCATCCGTGACGCGATCGCCTTCTGCCCGCCGCTGATCATCTCCGAGGCCGAGATCGACGAATTGTTCGACGGCGTGCGGCATGGCCTCGACGAGGCACTTGCCCATGCCCGGGCCAAGGGCCTGGTTTCCACGAGCTGATGGCAGGGGAAAGCCAATGATCAGCAGGCGGCAACTCGGTGCGCTGGCCGGCGCGGCGGCACTTTCTCCTGCCCTGGCGGCCCACGCGGAAGAGCCGCGGCGCGGCGGCAGGCTCAACCTGATCGTCCAGCCCGAGCCGGCATCGGCCTTCATCGGCATCAACCGGCTCGGCCCGTCAGCCTTCGTCGGCAGCAAGATCAATGAAGGTCTGCTGAGCTTCGGCCGGGACCTGAAGCCGCGGCCCATGCTGGCCGAATCCTGGGAGGTCTCGCCCGACGGCCTGACCTATGTGTTCCGGCTGCGGCGCAATGCGGCCTGGCACGACGGCCGCCCCTTCACGTCGGCCGACGTGGTGTACAGCATCACCGAGTTCCTGCCGAAGGTGTTCTCTCGCAGCCGCGCGGTGTTCACCAATGTGGACCGGGTGACGGCGGTGGATGCGCATACGGTCGAGCTGAAGATGAAACACCCGTTCCCGGGCCTGCTGACGGTGTTCGAGCGCAGCGGCGGCACGATGGTGCCGCGGCATATCTATGAAGGCACCGATCCCTATCGGAATCCCGCGAACGAGAAGCCCATCGGCACCGGGCCGTTCAAGTTCGCCGAGTGGCGGCGGGGCTCGTTCATCCGCCTCGAGCGCAACGAGAACTACTGGCAGCCGGACCGCCCCTATCTCGACGAAATCTATTTCCACGTCGTCCCCGATGCGAATGGCCGCAGCGTCGCCTTCGAGACCGGGCAGGTCGATGTGCTGCGCGGCGGCGACGTGGAGTGGTTCGAGGTCCGGCGGCTGGCTCGCCTGCCGGAGGTTGAGGTGACGGAGGCGGGGTGGGAGTTCTTGTCGCCACTCGCCTGGTTCAATCTCAATCTGAGGAACCCGCCACTGAACGATGTGCGCTTCCGGCGCGCATTGTCCCACGCGATCGACCGCAACTTCATCGTGCGCACCATCTTCGCCGGTTTCGGGACGCCGTGCGACGGACCGATGACGCGCGGCATGGCCTTCAGCGATCCGGCCGCCTGGACCACCTACAAATACGATACGCGCGCCGCCATCGCGCTGCTCGACGAGATGGGGCTGCGGCCGGGGCGCGACGGCATCCGCGCGGAGCTGCGTTTCCTGCCGCTGCCATACGGCGAGACCTGGCTGCGCCTGGGCGACTATCTTCGCGAGCGGCTGCGCGCCATCGGCATCCGGCTGAACGTGACGCCAGTGGACATGCCCACGCTGGTGCAGCGGGTGAATGCCGGCGATTTCGATATCTTCTCCAACTTCGTCTACATGCTGCCGGATCCGGCGATGAACTTCACGCAGGTGTACCGGTCCGATATGAAGGCGATCGGCACCTCGTCCAATCTTGGCGGCTACGACAACCCCGAGCTCACGGCGATGCTGTTGCGTGCCGAACGGACGCAGGACCGGGCCGAGCGCCAGCGCCTCTACACAGAGATCCAGAAGATCCTGACGCGCGACGTGCCGATCCTGTGGACGCATGAGATCGGGTTCCTCACGCTCCACCGGAAAAAGGTCCGCAACCTGATGGCAACCGGCCTGGGCACTGACGACACGCTGGCCGACACCTGGCTGGCTGGCTGAGGCGATCCGCCGGAGGACCTGGACATGCGCCAGCTCGAGTTTGTGGTCGCGCGCCTGCTGAAGGTGGTCCTGGTGATGTTCGGCATCGTGGTGCTGAACTTCTTCCTCGTCCGCCTCGCCCCCGGCGATCCGGCGACCGTGCTCGCCGGGGAGGCGGGGGCGGTTGACCCGCAGTTCATGTCCGAGGTGCGGGCCCGCTACGGGCTCGACCGGCCGATCCACGAACAGCTGGCGATCTATGTCCGCCGTGTCGCCACGCTGGATTTCGGGGAATCCTACCGCATCCAGCGCCCGGCGATGGACCTGATCGCGGAACGGCTGCCCGCCACGCTGCTGCTTTCCCTGTCCGCCTTCGTGTTCGCGATGGCCGCCGGCGTGGCGCTGGGGGTGCTGGCGGCGCGCCGGGTGGGGCGCTGGCAGGACATGGCGATTTCCGTCACGGCCCTGGTGTTCTTCGCCATGCCGCTGTTCTGGGTCGGGCTCATGGCGATCCTGCTGTTCTCGGTGCAGCTCGGCTGGCTGCCGGCCTACGGACTGGAAACGGTCGGCGGCGGCTTCTCGGGACTGCGTCGCGCCTTCGACATCGCCGCGCATCTGGTCCTGCCGGCCACCACCCTCGGCCTGTTCTACGTGGCCATCTATGTCAGGATGACGCGGGCCTCGGTGCTGGAGGTGTCGCGGCTCGATTTCGTCCGCACGGCCCGGGCGAAAGGCATCCGCGAGCCGCGGATCTGGCGCCGGCACATCCTGAAGAACGCGCTGCTGCCGGTGATCACCCTGGCCAGCCTGCAAGCAGGCTCCCTGGTGGGGGGAGCCGTGGTCACGGAGACGGTGTTCGCCTGGCCCGGCGTCGGACGCCTGGCGTTCGAGGCGCTCGGACAGCGTGACTACAACCTGCTGCTTGCGATCTTCGCGGTGACATCGGCGGTGGTGCTGCTGTTCAACCTGGTCGCGGATATCGTCTACAGCCTGGTCGATCCGCGCATCGAGGCGCGGGCATGAAAGATCTTCTCGCCTGGAGCAGGCATCACTGGGCCCTGCTGCTGGGTGGCGGCATGCTGGCCGTGCTGGCGGCACTGACGCTGGCGGCGCCGGCGCTGTACCCCGAGGACCCGCTCAGCATGGTGGGGCCGCCGGATGTGCGGCCCTTCGACGAGGGGTTCCTGTTCGGCACCGATTCGCTGGGACGGGATGTGGCCGCCGGCATCCTGCATGGGGCGCGGACCTCGTTGCTGCTGGGCCTGGTCTCGACCGCATGCTCGGTGCTGCTCGGCACCGGCGTCGGCGCCGTGGCCGGCTATTTCGCCGGCCGCGTGGACGATGTGCTGATGCGGTTGACGGAATTCTTCCAGACCATCCCGTCCTTCATGCTGGCGCTGGTCCTGGTGGCGGTGCTGTCGCCCTCCATCTGGACCATCGTGCTTGCCATCGCCGTGGTCTCCTGGCCGCCGGTTGCGCGGCTGGTGCGGGCGGAATTCCTCAGCCTCCGCTCGCGCGATTTCGTCAAGGCAGCGGTGGTGGGCGGGCATCCCACCCATGTCATCATCCTGCGCCACATCCTGCCGAATGCGCTCACGCCCATCATCGTCACCGGCTCGCTGATGGTGGCCAGCGCCATCCTGCTGGAATCGGCACTCTCGTTCCTTGGGCTCGGCGACCGCAACAACATCACGTGGGGTTTCATGATTGGCGCGGGGCGATCGATGATCCGGCAGGCCTGGTGGCTCAGCGCCATTCCCGGCCTGGCCATCTTCTATACCGTGCTGGCCCTGAATCTGCTCGGCCAGGGCCTGGCTGACCTGCTCAACCCGCTGCTCGCACGCACGAGGCGGGCATGAGCGCCGGCCCCTTGCTCAACATCGAAGATCTTTCCGTTGCCTTGCCGGAAGGGGCGGACCGTCGTTTCGCGGTGCAGGGCGTGTCGCTTCCACTCGGCCGGCGCGAGGTGCTGTGCGTGGTCGGCGAGTCGGGTTCGGGGAAGTCCGTCCTCGCCAACACGGTGATGGGATTGCTGCCGGCACCGGCGCTGCGCGTGGCCGGCGGCCGGATCATGTTCGACGGCCAGGAGCTGACGCGGCTGCCCGAGGAGAGCTACCGGGAGCTCCGCGGACGGCGCATCTCGATGATCTTCCAGGAGCCAATGACGGCCCTCAACCCGGTACTGACCATCGGCGAGCAGATCGAGGAAGTCCTGGCCGCGCATGGCATGGCCGACCGCCGGACGCGCCGGGAACGTGCGCTGGAGCTGCTTGCGGCGATGCACTTGCCGGACCCGCCATCGCTGCTGGGCGCCTATCCGTTCCGCCTGTCGGGCGGCCAGCGCCAGCGGGTGATGATTGCGGCCGCCCTGGCGCTGGAGCCGGAGATCCTCATCGCCGACGAGCCTACCACCGCGCTCGACGTGACGACGCAGAAACAGATCCTCCGCCTGATCCGGGAAATCCAGGAGCGTCGGCGCCTCTCGGTGCTGTTCATCACGCACGATTTCGGCGTGGTGGCGGATATCGCCGACAAGGTGGCGGTCATGCAGCATGGCAGCCTGGTGGAATATGGCGTGGCGGCGAAGGTGCTGGATGCGCCGGAGCATCCCTACACGCAGCGGCTGATTGCCGCAGTCCGCCGGCTTGAGGACGGCGCCGAAGACGCACGCCCCGTCGCCGCAGCGGAGCCGCTGCTGGAGATCAAGGGGTTGCGCAAGACCTATCGCAGCGCATCCGGCTTTTTCGGCCTTCGGAAGCGGGAAGTGCGGGCCGTGGACGATGTGACGCTGACCATCCATCAGGGCGAGACGGTCGGGCTGGTAGGCGAGAGCGGATCCGGCAAGACAACGCTCGGTCAGCTTGTCGTGCGGCTGTTGCCTGCGGACGGCGGAGAGCTGGCGTTCCGCGGGCAGGAGATCCGCACCGCACGAGGCGCCCGCCTGCTCGGATTGCGCAAATCGATCCAGATGGTGTTCCAGGATCCTTTCGCCTCGCTCAATCCGCGCCATCGCGTGGGCCGCATCCTGACCGAGACGCCGATCCGGCACGGAGTGACCCCCGCCCAGGCCGCGACCCGGGCGCGGGAACTGCTGCACCTGGTTGGTCTCGATGTCGGGGCGTATGACCGCTTCCCGCATGAGTTCTCCGGCGGGCAGCGCCAGCGCATCGCCATCGCCCGCGCGCTCGCGCTCGATCCCGAACTTGTGGTGGCGGACGAGCCGGTTTCGGCGCTCGACGTGTCGGTGCAGGCGCAGGTGCTGGAGCTGTTGGCCGATCTCCGGCGCCGGCTCAATCTCTCGATGCTGTTCATCACCCACGACCTGCGCGTCGCCAGCCGGATATGCGACCGTATTGCCGTCATGCGCGGCGGCGTCATCGTGGAGATTGGTTCGACGCGGCAGATATTCGGCGATCCACAGCATGAATACACTCGTGGGCTGCTCGATTCGATCCCGGGCCGGTCGTGGCTGGGCATCGGCGGCGGAGCTCCGGTGGCGGATCGGGCCACAATGACGCTGTAGAGCAACCTCAGGCGAGGCTGCCCTCGCCCGTCTGATAAAATTGCTCGCCCCAACAGCAAGCCGGTGTGCCGTCACACAGGTGAACATGTTCGTTTGAAACGAACGCGCTCTCATACCAGAGGCCATTCAGCATGACCTCTGGCATGAGCCGGTGGATGGGCGGCATCGGCCGCCCATACATCGTACGCGAGGGCGGGTTAAGCCTTCTGGAGCTGCCGGTACTGCGTGCCGTCGAACAGTAGCCCGACATGCAGGCCGCTGGTGCGGCGGTTGGTGACGGTAGTCTCCACCTCCTGCAGCAGCCAGACATTCGGCCCATGTTCCCAATCGTAGCGCTGCAGTTCGCGATAGGCGTCGAGCCGCTTTTCGGGGTTCGGCTCCACCTTGGCGGCAAGGATCTTCCGGTTGACCTCGGCATCCTGGAAGCCATTGCGCCATGCGGCATTGCGGGTGCGGCTGTTCTCGGTGTTGTCGGGATTGAACAGCACGAAGTCCACGTTGTTGTGGGGGTCGAGGAAGTCCGAACCCCAGCGCGTGAGCACCATATCCGTCTGCCGCGCTCGGTAGCGGCTCAGCACCTGCCTGCCCTCGCCGGGCATCATGCGCACGCGAATGCCGATATCCGCCAGGTTCCCCTGGATAGCCTGGGCGAGATCGGCGAACGGGCTCGCCGAGATATAGTCCAGGGTCGCCTCGAACCCATCGGCGAAGCCTGCCTGGCGCATCAGGGCACGCGCATGATCCAGGCGGCGCGAGAATGGCCGTTCATCGAGCGCGCTGGGAAAGCCCTTCGGTTGGTGCGACTGATGCACGACATAGGTCCGGCGAACCAGATTCTTCTGGATCGCGTCATAGTCGATCGCCGTCTTGATCGCCTGCCGCACCTCGGGCCGCGCCAAGGCGGGGTGGCGTTGCGACAAACCGACATAGAGCAGGCTGGCCTTCGGGCTGGAGGTGATGCGCAGGTCCTTGTCGGTGTCGGCGCGGCCCAGTTCCTCGGTGCCGAGCCGGCGGGCGATATCCACGTCCCGCCGCTGCAAGGTAAGCAACTGCGTGGCGGGCTCGGGCAGGTGGCGGATGACCACGCGCCGGATCCGCGGCGGCGTGACGGCATGGGGGTTGGCATCCAGCGTAATGCTTTCGCTGGCTCGCCAGGACCGCATAAGGAAAGGGCCGGAGCCAGCGGTGTTCTGTTTCAGCCAGGCATTGCCCAGATCGTTGCCCTGGGCGTGCGCGACCACAACGGCGCGTTCGACGACACCGCCGATGCCCGCCGATATCGAGTAGAGAAAGAAGGTCGGCGCCACGGCCTCGCCGCATTCGATCTCCAGCGTCTGCGGGTTCACCGCGCGTACGCGTGTCTCGACATTATCAGCGGTAAGGCCGATCTGCGTCAGGATGAACACAGGTGATTTGGCGAGCACCACGGCGCGGCGCAGCGAGAACGCCACATCGTCGGCCGTCACCGCGTTGCCGCTGGCAAAGCGGCAGCCCGGCTTGAGGCGGAAGGTGAAGGTCCGGCCGTCCGGCGAGACTTCCCAGGACTCGGCCAGATCGCCAACAATCTGGCTGGCATCCGCGTCGGCGGGGCGAACCAGGCGCTGGTAGCAATTCGCGGCCACTTCGCCGGTTGTATACTCATAAGCCTCCGCCGGGTCGAAACTCGCGGCGTCGTCAATGCGCGTGGCCATCACCACGGCATTGTCGGGCGTCTCGGCCTGCGCCGCGCGCGGCAGCGGAACCACGGCGGCGGAAGCCGCCGCGAGTACTGAACGACGTGTGAACATGCCACTGTCTCCCTATTCTAGGACGCCTCGTATGGGCGCAAGCTTCGCGGCAAGGGCCAGCGGATCGCTTGTATTCTGCAATGCGATACGACGTTCCCTGATACGTGACGCAGGCTAGATGTTTGCCATTCGTGGCGTCAAGATGCGCTGCTCACGGTGTTGAACGTCCGGCCAGATGCCAGGCGGCCGATTGGCGGTTGCCGCGCGGCGTTGGTTCGTCCGGCGGCAACTCGGGCATCCTGGATCTCGCCCGGCGTTCGGCCGTCCACGCGGCAGGCCATGGGCATCGGCCTCGGAATGAAGTCTGATCGTTACGCCAGGGTGCGAAGAGCCAAGATCCGGGCGATAGGTCCCCCGTTTGGGCCGGCGGCGCGGTGATGCGCGCAGCTCGTGGTGCGATGCTGTCAGCAGGGTGCTGTCCATGCTCGTCCGGACAGGCACATCACAGCGCCTACGAGTGCGATTTCGGTCGTCGGTACCGCGGGCGCCCCGGCACTTACTGCCGCCGGTTCAGTCCCGTCGACACCGCGATTCACCCAAACCACCAATACTCCGCCTGCCGAGCGCCGAATTTGGCCGGCAGCATGCCCAGCCGCCGCTACCGTCGGCAGTGTTGCAGATTGCGTCGAGGATCCCGTAGATATCCACAGGCAGCTTCCACCAACGCCTCAATGTTTAGGACACGAGGGCTGAATGCGCCTTTATTCGCGCTTCGTGGGATACCGCTTCGCCTTGCGGGCGATATCCGCCATCCCGCCATGGTTTGTTCGGGTCCACGTCCCAGGCTTGAGTCGCTCCAAGCCGAGGCGCCACAGCCATTTTCAAACAGTCTCTGAAGACTTTACACGAGGCGCCCACTCACTCGCGGGGTGGCCACGGTCTTTCGGGTTTCGACAGCAATAATTCATCCCGATGCCGCTTCTGCGGCCGCGGTCCATCATATACTCCCGACCGTTCGGATGCGGGCCCGGGGATAGATCTCCGCTTGAGCGAGCACCGGGGTGGTGGGTCGAATCCGGTCGACGACGGCGCGGACGTGGTGTCGGATATGCCCGCTGGTCAGTAGTACCGGAGCATCGCCGGACTGGACCGCAGCATCGAATGTCGACCGCAAACGCTGCATGAACTCCGTCAGTTTTGACGGCGCCATTGTGAGCTGGCGATCCTCGGCAGGCCCGACCAACGACTCGGCGAATGCCATCTCCCATTCCGGTGAAAGCGTGACCAGTGGAATATAGCCTCCGCCGCCCACGTGGCTATCGCTGATCTGCCGAGCCAATCGTGCGCGCACATGACCGACCAGCGCCGGGATCGCCCTTATCTGACTTGCGCACGCTTCCTGGACACCCTCCAGAATGGTGGGGAGGTCTCGAATAGACACGCGCTCGTTGAGAAGGGATTGCAGCACGCGCTGAACCCCGCCAATGGCGATCTGCGTTGGAATGAGCTCTGCGACGAGCTTCTGGTTCTCCGGCGGCAAGCCTTCGAGGAGCTTTTCCGTCTCCGCATATGACAAAAGGTCGGAGAGGCATTGTTTCACAACCTCAGTCAGATGCGTCGCGAGTACGCTTGGCGCGTCGACGACAGTATAGCCGCGAAATACGGCCTCCTCGTGGGCGCTCGCGTCAATCCATAGGGCCGCAAGTCCAAAGGCCGGTTCGGTCGTCCTTTCGCCATTCAGATTTGGGAACTCGCCTCGATGGTCCATGGCCAGGAATCGGCTCGGGCGGATCTCACCACCACCTGCCTCGATCTCCTTGATCCGAATGCAATAGGCCTCCGGCGCCAGTTGCATGTTGTCCTGTATTCGGACCGGAGGCATGACAAAGCCTAACTCCGCCGCTATTGCCCGGCGCAATCCCTTGATCTGATCGGTCAGACGCGGGGCGTCGCCACCAGCGAGGCCGAGCAATCCGTATCCTAGCTCCAGCCGGATCATATCGATTCGCAGCGCCTCCGAGATCGGCGGCTCCGGGGTTGGGATCGGGGTCGCGGGGGCTGCGTGGTCTTCTGCGCGACCATGGCCACGACGCAGCCAAGCGGCGCCGCCCGCGAGGCCGGCCAACGCAAGAAATGGGAGCATGGGCAGCCCTGGCATCAGCGCGAGAACGGCCGCCGCCGCCCCAGCCAGTCCGAGCGGCTTCGTCGTTCCCAGCTGATGAACAAGCGTCGCGTCGGTGGTGCCCTCCATGCCGCCCTTCGTCACGACGATGCCGGCGGCAGTGGACACCAGGAGCGCCGGAATCTGGCTGACCAGGCCATCGCCGACAGTCAGTGTCGTGTAGGTGCTCGCGGCCGAGGCGAAACCCATCCCGTGCCGGCCAATTCCAATCGCAAGCCCCCCGATGATATTGATCGACGTGATGATGAGACCGGCAATTGCGTCACCCCTGACAAACTTCGCCGCCCCATCCATCGCTCCGAAGAATCCGCTGTCCTGCTCCAGTTCCCGGCGCCGCCTCCGCGCAGTGGGCTCGTCGATCAGTCCGGCGGACAGGTCGGCGTCAATGGCCATCTGCTTGCCGGGCATTGCATCCAGGCTGAAGCGTGCGGCGACTTCCGCGATGCGGCCCGAACCCTTTGTGATCACCATGAAATTGACGACCAGAAGGATGAGAAACAAGATCAGACCGATCAGAACATCGCCGCCCATCAGAAAGCCGCCGAACGCGGCCACCACGTGCCCGGCGGAGAATGGCCCCTCGTTCCCGTGTGACAGGATCAGTCGGGTCGTTGCCACATTCAGCGACAGGCGCAGCAAGGTCGTCAGCAGCAATAGGGTCGGAAAACTTGTGAACTCCAGCGGTCGGACGAGAAACATCGCCACCATCAAGATGAGCACCGATGCGCTAACCGAAAGCGCCAGACCGAAATCCAGAATGGCGGCCGGCAATGGCAATATGAGCATCGAAAGAAGCGCGACAACGCCAATTGCAAGGCCGATATCGCTGCCAGGTAGATAATCCCTCAGCAATCTCTGCCAATTACGAGCCGCATCAACATCCGCGGTCAGCATAGCCGGTTATGCCATCACGCCGAGAGCAGGAGGAGGAACAGAGGCGCCGCCGGCGGCATAGTCTTTGAGCTTATTGCGTAGGGCGCGGATCGAGATTCCCAGAAGCATCGCCGCATGTGTTCGATTTCCAGATGTGCTGAGCAGCGTGCTTAGAATCAGCTCTCTTTCAACATCATTGATTGTCCGACCGACCAGGCCGTCAATAGCGCCCGAGGCACCCGTCCTCGCCGGTTGGTTGTGTCCGCAGACAGGAGTCGTACCAGTGCGCAGCTCAAGTGAATCAATATCGATCTCGTCGCCAGTGGCGAGAAGCACAGCTCGATGAATTATGTTTTCGAGTTCTCTGACGTTTCCGGGCCATGCGTAATCGAGTAGCCGGCGGTGAAATGCGTCCGTCAGGGGACGCTTGGGCAGACCATTCAGATTCGCATAATGTTCGGCGAAGTGGTTCGCGAGAGGCGATATGTCGTCGATACGCTCTGCGAGGGCGGGTACCCTGAGGTTTACGACGTTAAGGCGAAAGTACAGATCTTCGCGAAATGTTCCTTGCCTGATTTCCGAGAGGAGATCGCGGTTGCTGGTCGCGAGTATCCGGACATTGATTGGTATGGGCCTTAAGCCGCCGAGACGATCAATTTCGCGCTCCTGTAGAACTCTCAGCAGCTTGGCCTGGAGTTGGATGTCCATTTCGGTCACCTCGTCCAGGAGCAACGTGCCACCGTCCGCGGATTCAAATTTCCCGACCCGTTTGGCGACGGCGCCACTGAATGCCCCTTTCTCGTAGCCGAATAGCTCACTTTCGAGCAGTGTGTGTGGGATCGCCGCGCAGTTGATGGCCACGAAGGAGTGGCCGGCGCGCCGGGACTTCTGATGTATGTGTCGCGCAAGCATCTCCTTGCCGGTTCCACTCGCACCAGTGAGGAGGACGGAGGCCTCGGCGCCAGCGACCAGATCGGCGCGTCGGATCAACTCCAGCATCAATGGGTCTCGCGCGATGATCGAGGGGCGACTGGAGGTTAGCGATTCAAGGATCGCGGCGACAAGTACTGGATCTGGGGGCAGCGGCAAAAATTCCTTCGCCCCGGACCTTATGGCCAAAGCGGCGTCGTCGCCGGAGGTGTCTATGCCGCAAGCGACGACTGGAATGCATATCCGTTGATCCGCGAGAGTCCGTACGAGCGCGGCGACCGGTTGCCTAATGTCACAGAAGACAAGGTCGACACTGACTCCTCTACGAAGCGAAACGAGACCGGCAGCCACGCTGTGAGCATGTTCGAGTTGCACGCCCTTCGCGAGCACGAGTCGGGCGGCCTGTCCTATTGCGCCGTCCATTGTGCCAATGACCAAAATGCGCACGAAAAGCCTCCTACAGAGACCGGTCTGCCTTCACGATTTCGGTCATCGTGACCCCGAGCCTGTTATCATCCACCATCACGACCTCACCACGGGCGACGAGCCGGTTGTTGACGTAGATGTCAATCGCCTCACCGAGCTTCCGGTCAAGTTCCACGACGGCACCGCGTCCAAGCTTCAGAAGTTGATTGACTTGCATTGTGGCTTTCCCAAGCACTGCGCTCACGGTCACCGGAATGTCGTAGACCGCTTCGAGATCACGAGCTGACTTGGTGATGCTGGTGTCAGACGCCGTCGTCGAGAGTTCCGTCAACTCCGAAAGATCCATATTTTCTGTCACGGTGTTACTCACATTACATCTGAGTTGCTGACGGCGGCGATGGACACCGGTGCTTCCGACGTTAAGCCCAGTTCGCGAAGCAGGTCGATGACGTGTGCCTGCAGGGAAGCGCCAGTTCGCCTTGTCTGGCCATCTTGCCAGGAAATCCGAACGTCGCCTGGCTGCAGATCGTCACCCACCTCAACCCGAACGCGGCGACGTAGATCCGTCGGAACATCGGCACGGATTTGTTCCGCTGCGGGCAACTCGCCGCAAGCAACCTGCACGAGGATATCCGGTTCAAATCTCAGGAGAGGGAGAATCCGCTTTGAGAAGTGGGCAACTTCCGCCGAGCCGCTCCTGGCGTATGTTGCGGGAAAGGCTTGGAGGAGTACTGCGAACACTACGCTCGCGATCGACTCGGCGGTGGCAGAAGCCGCGTCATCGATGTCACGACGGACCGCGGTGAGCCGCTCCATAACGAGTCCTACCGTACGGGCGGAGGCTGCCAATCGCTCTTGGCTCCGCTCTACGGCGCCGTCCCGTAAACCCGCCGCATAGGCCTCTTGTCGAAGGGCGTCGAGGTCGAATGCCAGGTCGGACGCCGGATCCGCATCGCGTTGACTTTCCGGCGTGTCGTCCGCGGGTACCTCAGGTGGGTTGTCAAAGTCGTCATATATGAGGTCCTCAACAGTCTCAATCATGGGAAGTAGGAAACATCAGTATATTAGCTCCTCGTCCTTGCTCTCACTGATCTCGATCTGTCCTTGCGCGGCCATGTCCTTGGCCAGTGCGACAATACCGGCCTGTGCCTCGTCAACATCACGCAGCTTGACTGCTCCGAGGGCATTGATGTCCTCCTTGAGCATCTTGCCCGCGCGTTCCGAGAGATTCGCAAAGAACAGCTCGCGGAGCTTTTCGGACGCGCCCTTGAGAGCCAGGGGGAGCTTGTCCTTCTCCACGACGCGCAACAGGGCCTGAACAGCCATCGGCGTCAGTCTCTGGAGATCGTCGAAGGTGAACATCAGAGACTTAATCCGCTCGGCGGCCTCCCGGTTGCGCTCCTCAAGTGCGGTGATAAACCGCGTCTCGGCGTGCCGGTCGAGGTTGTTAAAGATTTCTGCCATCATCTCGTGCGCATCACGCCGGATGCTGCGGGAGAGGTTCGACATGAACTCGGCACGAAGCGTCTTCTCAACGCCGTCGAGGACATCCTTTTGCACGCTTTCCATCCGGAGCATGCGCATGACGACCTCCATTCCGAAGCCATCCGGGAGAAGGGTCAGGACACGGGCCGCGTGGTCGGGCCGGACCTTCGAGAGCACTACCGCCACGGTTTGTGGATATTCGTTCTTCAGGTAGTTCGCCAGAACGACCTCGTTCACATTTCCTAACTTGTCCCACATGGTCCGTCCGGCAGGCCCGCGAATTTCCTCCATGATCTGCATGGCGCGGTCACGCGGCAGCGACTTCATAAGAAGGCGTTCCGTATTCTCGAAACTGCCCACGAGGCTGCCGGCACCACCGAGGCTCTCCACAAAGTCCGTACACAGACGCTCGACAGTATCTGATGGAACAGCCCCAAGCTGCGCCATGGCTGCGGAGAGCTCCTTGATTTCATCCTCATGCATCATGCTGAACAGCCGGGCGCACTGTTCCTCCCCGAGAGTCAACATGAGGATCGCCGCTTTCTGGGGGCCGTTCAGAGCACGATATTCATCAGGGCGGGCCATCAGCCAGGGTCCTGCTGCAACCAGGCGCGTATGATCGACAGAGATTCATCAGGGTGGCGCTCTACCAGGGCGCTCAACTTACGGATCGAGGAGGCCCGGAGTTGCCCCTCTATGTTTGCGATCTGAATCATGCTCTCGTCACTGTCGCCTCTTGATGTCAGGGGATCGGTTACGCCGGACCGGCCGGCCTGTTGCGCAAGATCGGCCGACGCGATCGAGGACAAGGAAGGACCTTGCAGTAGCCGATGGCGGCCGCCAACAGCTTCGGTATCGGCGCTTTCCAAGGAACCGTAAGGGACAGCCGATGAGTTCGCGAATGAAGGGGCGAGCGACGGGTAGTTCTGACCGGTAGCTGTCGAGAGCCGGAGTACCAGGGGGCGAAGAACGGTAAGTAATACGGCGACGGCGATCAGACCCATGATCAGTATCCGAGCGAGGCCCTGGAGATCCGGCTTGTCGATTGGCAACCCGAGGAACAGAGCAGGATGAGGCGGAGGGACCGGATCTCCAAAGGCGAAGCGCAGATTTATCACGTCCAGCTGGTCGCCACGCCGTTGGTCGAAGCCAACTGCCGACCGGACAAGGCGGCCAATTCTTTCGAGTTCGTCGGCCGTCCGAGGTCTCCATGTAACGGTTCCGTCCGGCGACCGCTCATCGGCACCGTCCACCATTACGGCGATACTCAGCCGGCGAACGAGTGCCTGTTCACGTACGATGGTGCGCATTGTCTTGCCGATCTCGTAGTTGGTGGTCTCCTCCTGACGATTCTCCTGGCTGCCGGACGGTGTGCTCCCGGCGTCAGCGTTTGGCAGATTGTTCTGCACCGATACATTCTGCGACGATTCAGTCGTCTTGATGCCAGCCGTGACCGCTTGCATGCTGCGTGCAACCTGGTTTTCGGGGTCGAATCGCTCCTGTGATTCATTTACGCGTTCGAAGTCGACGTCGGCGGTTACCTCGGCACGAACGTGGCCCGGTCCTAGACTGCGTTCCAGCATCTGCTCGACGGCCCGGGCGAGCCGAACCTCAAGATTGCGGCGCATCGTTTCCGTGGACTGCAACTGCGAGTTCTGGTCCTGATCGCGGGCACTGGCGAGCAGCGTTCCATGATTATCGGTGATCGCGACGTTCTGCCGACGCAGGCCAGGCACGGCGGCGGTCAGGAGATTGATGATCGCCTGGACGCTCTCTTGATCGAGCGGCGCGGCCGCGCCCGTGGTCAGCATGACGGACGCCTGGGCCTCCTGCTTCTCGCGCGTGAACGGTTCTCGCACCGGCAGGACAAGGTGAACGCGGGCTCCCCGAATGCCACTGATCGTGCGGATCGTGCGACCCAGTTCGCCCTCGAGCGCCCGCAACTGGCTCATTCGTTGCTGAAATTGATTCGACGCGAAGCCATCCCCACGATCGAATATCTCATACCCGACGGAACCACCCACGGGGAGCGAGTCCTTGGCCAGCAGAACGCGGCTGCGAGTGACCTGGTCGGCCGGGACCAGGATCTGTGAACCGCCATCTCGGAGCTGATAGGAGATGTGGAGCCGGTCAAGACGCTCGACGATCTGCGACGAGTCCCGCAGGTCGAGATCGGCGTAGAGTAGTGCCATCCTTTCCTCGGGGGAGCGGAAGGCGAGGAGAGCAATCAGCATGAATGTGATGACGGTCGCAACCCCCAAGGCAATCAACCGGGCGGGTCCGAGGGCCATCAGACTCTGAATGAGTGGGGTCATGAGGCCGGCTGGGCCAAGGCGTGTACCCGCAAACGAGTCGTGCTTGTGGCGTGTGGCGAAGGCCCGGCGGAGTACCAGAGAGCGCGCGTGGTCACGCCGTCATATCCTCCTCTTCGGGGTGTAATGTGGTGCCGAAGACGAAGGATGGCGGAAAGAGGCTAACGATCGGTAACCGACCGGGCAATTTTTGCCCGGCGCCCGGCGCCGGATCGTCAGGCCGCCGCCGGCCTTTCTAGCTGTGGACTGATTGCAATGCGCTAAGCGGGACGGAAATTGAGCCGAGCTGCAACTGAGGTGCGGCAGGATCTGCCGTGACGCCGGTTACGACTCCAGTAATCACGATGGGGATGGCATTCTGGCCGCCCGCCGCCGGCGCAACGGAAACCTTATATATGCCGTCGGGGACGGTACGACCGGATTGATCAAGGCCGTTCCATGTCCATACATTCGTCCCGCCCTGGGCCGAGAGGACCGAATCGACGACGGCCGTGCCTACGGTATTGGTCACGAGAACCCGGACATCCTCGGGGAAGCCGACATTGAATGCCAATTGTGCGGAACCGTTCAGGAGTTCGATCTGATCTGAAGTGACAGAAGCCTGCTTACCAACAATGGCTGCGGATTGCAGCGTGGAATTGGCCTGGGTGATCTCAATCAAATGCGTAAGGCTCGAATTCATGTTGATTTGCTGTTCAACGCCAGCAAATTGCACGAGTTGCGACGTGAACTGGTTGGCGTCCAATGGGCTTGTGGGATCTTGATTCTGGAGCTGAGTCATCAGCAGCTTCAGGAAACTGTTGAAGTTACCGGACAGCGAACCCAATGCGGAGTCCGTGGTCGTCGGCGGGGATTGTCCATTTGTGACGGCCATAGCCGCTTGCGCGGCAGCAGACTGTGTGTTCGCGTTGGCGGTGGATACAATGGTCATGGGACCTCCAATCTGTGTCAGGCGACGATATTGAGTGTCCGCCAGGGCGTGGTGGTCGTGCTCTGTGGTGCCGTCGCGTCGTCGATCGAGAGTGGCTCGGTAGCGGGCGGGCCGTGATTCCATGGCACGTCGTCTTCGCGGCGACGCGGATTCGGATCTCCTGAATGGGCCGCGTCCTGGGGCGCGGGCGGTGCGAGTGCGGGCCCGGGGTCTGGAGTGGCCACCAGATCGGCGCGAGAGGCATCTTGAGGCGCCACCAGGCGGATGGACCGGCTCTCGGGCGGCACGCCGGCGTTGTCCAGGGCCTGATGTAGTGCCGCGCTGTCAGCGAGTAGGAGCCTCAGGGTTTCCGGGCGTTGGACGGAGATCTCCAGCTTCTGATGACCGCCAGGTTTGCTTGATAGCCGGAAAGTGACCTCACCGAGCTCCACCGGGTGCAGCTTTACGGTGAGCCTTTGCTGACCAGCGCTGCTATTGGCGATGAGGTGCACGCAGTGGGCCGCTTGTTCGGCAGGTGACGGAAAGCGCACCATAGTACCAACGTCGAGACCAGACCTGTTTTTGCTGCGGGATGCGTCGGAGACTTCGTGGGTTTCGGGGCTGGCAAGAGGCGCAGCGTCCCCTGTGTTGGCAGCAGGCGGCGGGGACAGGTGCCGGAGACCAGGGGGCTGACGGAGCTGCGTTGTGTCCGGGGCGGCCGCAGGAAGGTCGTCGAAGAGCGAGCTCGAGGAGGCTTCTGATCGGTCGCCACCTGGAGCTTGAGAGTGGATTGTCAGCGGTTCCATGTAGGTATCGTCCGGTCCCGCGGTCCTTCCGCACGGTGTGGGAGTCGTCCCGGGTTCGGAGTCGTCGGACGGGCGCGCATGACAGGGCAATGAGGGGCTTGGCGCCGGCGCGGGATTGGGTGGGCAGGCGCGGGGCATCTCGCAGGAGGTCGGCGCCACCGCTGCCAGATCTGGCGACTGTTGGTCCTTGTCGGAGCCTCCGACGAGCGGCGGTCCCTTGGGGCGGTCGCGGAGAGTCTGACGGGACGACGAAAGAGTGGGGACGGGGCGATCCGGGATTCCGACATTCGCTGGTGGCAATCCGCCTTGCGCGGCGACGTCCGGTGTAGAGGCGCGTTCAGCGGTCGAGCGCATCCCAGGCGCCATGATAGTGCGGAAGCTGACGTCCTGGGACGATGCCACCGCAGATAAGTCCGGGTGCATCGTGCACGCGGAGTCGGAGCATACCTTCGCCAATGCCTGCACGAAGAGGTTCGCATCTGACCGCTGGCGTGCAGGCGCAGCGGCAATGCCGGCCAAATGTGATATGCCATCAAGCGGCGGGCCGCTTGATGGATGAGGGGGAAAGGGGGTCATGGTCCTGTGCTATCTGCGATCACGTCATGCCTGAAAGCAATTCCTGCGCCACTGCTCCACCCACCTTGGCCAGTCGTTGGTAAACCCCGACTCCGCGGGTTTCCGTTTGATTGCGGTTGCCTCGACGCGGCGCGGTGGGATTCGCTGCGGCGATGGCTGGATTGGTGTTGAGCGCCCCGGATCGCGCATATTTTCTGACGATGATGCGTCGGCAGCTGAACAGCGCGGTGCATCGCCGGATGAACGTGCTGTTCTGCTCGATGACGGCTGGCCTGCTGAGTGCATTGCCGAGGCGCTGTTCATCGAGGCCGAGACGGTGCGAGAGCACCGGCGGCTGTATGCGACCCAAGGGCGGGCCGGGATCGAACATCTGGCCTGCACCGGCAGCGTGCCAGCGTTGACCGCAGAACAATGCGGCAGAGTTGAAGCCGAGCTTTGCGCCAGGCTCTACATGAGCGCCAAGGAAGTCTGCGACTTCGTGGCACAACGGTTCGGCGTGGACTACACGCCGCACGCGATGGCCAAGCTGCTGGGACGGCTCGGTTTTATCTGGAAGCGGCCCAAGCGAGTTCCGGCCAAGGCGGACGCCGCCGCACAGCAGGCCTTTCTGGAACAGACGCTGGCGCCGCTGATGGCGCAGGCGGCGGCGAACCCGGACCAGCCGCTCTACTTCGTGGATGCCACCCATCCGGCCTATGACGCACATCCCGCCTGCGGTTGGATCCGCAAGGGCGAGACGCGGGTGCTGAAAAGCAATCACGGCCGGGCCAACGTGACACTCAATGGAGCGCTGAGTTGGCCAGCGCGCGAGGTCGTGCACCGCGCGGCCAGCAAGATCACCGCCGCCGAGATGATCGCCCTGTTCCAGGACCTGCAGGCGCGGCATCCGACCGCCATCGCAGTGAACGTCATCGTGGACAACGCCACCTACAACCGAGCCGCAGCCGTGCGTGAGTGGCTGGCCGGCGCGGACTGTCGGGTCCGGCTGGTCTACCTGCAACCCTACGCGCCGAACCTGAACCTGATCGAGCGGCTGTGGTGATTCTTCAAGAAGAAGACCCTCAGCAATACCCATTATCCGACCTTCGCCGCCTTCCGCGCCGCGATCGCCAGCTTCTTCGACACCATCGAACAGCGGAAGGCCGAACTCGCCTCCCTTATCACCGACAAGTTCCACCTCATCGGCGCCAAACCTACACAGATTCCCGCTGCGTAAAGGTTTATCAGGGAAACAGGAGGGCGTTTCACGCCGGCCGGCTGATATTGCCGGGCAGCAATTGCCGGGGGATGCCGTTCAGCCTCAGAAATTCACGAGCGTCCAGCAGGTTCGCTCCGACCACCATCTGGCACGAATAATGCCAGATGGTGGCAGACACCCACATGCCGCATTCGGCAAAGCTGAGACACGGAGTAGATCTCGATGTCCCTCTTCGGAGCGATGAATACCGCCATTAGTGGACTGAGCGCGCAGTCGTCCGCGTTCGGCAACATCAGTGACAACATCGCGAACAGTCAAACGATCGGATACAAGGGCGTCGATACGGCCTTTGTCGACTATCTCACCACAAGTACGGCGACGGCGAACAACCCAGGCGCCGTTGTCGCGCGGCCGGACTACACCAATACTGTCCAAGGGACGGTCGCCCAAACCAATAACCCCCTCGGGCTCGCAATCGCAGGGCAAGGGTTCTTTCCCGTAAGCCACCCGGTCAGCACGCGCGGGAGCCAGGTGGCATTCTCGCCCACGCCCTATTTCACGCGCGCGGGCGACTTCCAGATGGATCAGAATGGTTACCTGGTGAACAGCGCGGGTGAGTACCTTAATGGATGGTCGGTGAATGCGGCGACTGGGGTGGTCAATCGCAACGCCGTAGCCCCGATCCAGGTGAGCCAGTCCGTCTATAACCCGGTCGCTACGACGCAGGTTGACCTTTCCGCAAACCTTCCGGCCACACCAGCTGCAGGCGCCTTGGTGTCATCGCAGGTTAGCATATACGACAGCCTTGGAACCCCTCACGTCGTGACACTGAACTGGTCCCAGAACGCTCAGAACGACTGGAATGTTGCTGTCAACGTCCCCGACGACATCGTTGCACCCGCCGTTGGATCCGCCAATGTGAAGTTTGGGGCAGTCACCAGCGGCAACCCGGTCACGGACGGAACGGTCGGGAGCGTGAGTGGTGGAACCGGGACCGTGACCACGTCGGCATTTGCCGCCGGAAAGCCGGCAACTCTCATGTTCACCGTGGACTTCGGTAATGGTGCGCAAAACGTCGTCCTCAACCTCGGCGACTACGGCCAAACGAATGGCGTGACACAATATGCGGGTTCCTCCTATGCTCTGAGAGGTATCTCGCAGAATGGGGTGCCACCCGGAAGCTTCAGCAGTGTTTCCACAACGTCGGCCGGCAGCGTGGTCGTGAATTACGACAATGGGCAATCCCGCACGATCGCTCAGGTTCCGATTGTTACGTTCAACAACCCGGACGCGCTGCAACGCCAGGATGGGCAATCTTTCACAGCCACGACGACCTCGGGCGTTCCGCTGACGAATGACGCCGGCACGAACGGGGCGGGGGGCATTGTGACGGGGTCGGTCGAGCAATCGAACGTCGATATCGCGACTCAGTTCACCCGGTTGATAGTGGCGCAGCGCGCCTACTCGGCAAACGCGAAGATGATAACAACAGCAGACGAGCTCCTGCAGCAGACCGTCGACATGAAGCGATAGACCGCGTTAGAGAGCCGATACCATGAGCCTTGAGAGCGTTCTTGCGATTTCGTCCAGTGGTCTGCGGAACGTTAATAATGGACTATCCATTGCCTCGCAGAATATCGCGAATGCGAATTCACCAGGCTATGCCCGTGAAGTCGCGACTCAGACAAATACTGCGACCGCCGGAAGTGGCGGGGGCGTTAAGATCGGGCCGACGGCGCGTGACGTCGATGTTGCATTGCAGGCGCGGTTCTTCACCCAGGCAGGTATAGTGGCAGAGGCCACCACAAAGCAGGCAGCCCTACAGAAGCTCGATGCGCTCCAGGGGTCAACGGGCCAGGGGACAGACCTTGCTAGCCTGGTTTCCGATGTTCAGGATTCCTTTTCGACCCTGTCCAGCAGCCCCGATAACGTGGTCCAGCAGCGCGCAGTGCTTAGTTCAGCACAGTCCCTGGCAACCAAATTGAACACGCTCTCGGCGTCTTACACGGCAACACGCCAGGATGCGCAGGACGCTGTCGTGGCGGGGGTTGCAGCGCTCAATTCCGGGTTATCGAGCATCGCAAAGCTCAGTGCACAAATCATGCAGGCCAAGGCGACCGGCCAGGACACCGCTGATTATGAGAACCAGCGCGACGCGGCAATGAACACCGTCGCAGGTCTCATCGGGGCAAAATTCCTCGAGCGGCCAAATGGTGAGATGCTCGTCATGACAACGAATGGCCTGAGCCTCCCCGTTTCCGTCAATGGCGCGCCATTCGGCGTACAGAACGCAGCGTTGGGATCGGGCTCTTTCTATCCTGGGGGAGGGACGCCAGCCGTGACATTGAACGGTGTCGACGTGACCCAGCAGTTGTCAGGCGGCTCACTGGGGGCGAACCTGACGCTCCGCGATACGACAATACCATTATACCAAGCACAGCTGGACGAGTTCTCCTATACGCTGTCGACCCGATTCGATGCACAAGGCTTGGCACTGTTCACGGATGGCAGCAGCAACGTTCCGGTTGCCGGGGGGGGAGGGCCGGTCCAGTCTGGGTATATCGGCTACAGCGCGTCAATCAAGGTGAATCCGGCTGTTGCGGCACAACCCGGCTTGGTACGGGATGGGACACACGCGGTTGTGGCGGGCGCGGGCGGCGCCAGCGCGTTTACGCCGAATCCCCCCGGCGGTCCGGCGGGATTCGGCGATCTTATTGCGCGGGTGCTGACGTATGCTCTCGGCAGCGAGTCGCAACTCGGGACTCCACAGCGGGCGCCAGCAATGGTCGGGCTCGGGCCCTCTGGAGCCCTGAACGGGCCCACGGCTCCTGTGACGGACATTTCCAATTTCGCGGTCGCCCTGGTCTCAGGGCAGGCGCAGGACACCGCAGATGCCACGAGCAAGGCGACCGCGGAGACGGATCTTCAGAACGTCTTGGCGAGTAGCCTGTCGAAGGCGTCAGCGGTCAGTATTGACACGGAGATGGCAGCGCTCGTGCGTCTGCAGAATTCCTATGCGGCCAATGCGAAAGTGGTTGCGACACTTCAGGCGCTATGGGCACAACTGCTTCAGATGGTGAATTGAAAATGACGGTGAGCGCAGGCATTGATGGGGTTGGTGGCAGCTACGATAGCGCGACGGCCGGGACCGTCGGGCTGCTTATCGCGAATGCCGCGTCTGTACGCAGTCAGCTCGACGCGCTTACGCGGAAGGTCAGCAGCGGAAAGAACGCCGCCACATACGGGGGTTTGGGGTCGTCCACCGGCATGGCACTTCAGATGCGCACGGAGATTGCGCATAACGACGTGTGGGTACGCAACATAGACTCCGCCACCGGTCGGATGAACGTAGCGCAGAGCGCACTCTCGCAGATTAGTGCGATCGCGTCGAGCTTCTACGCCCAGACGAACAACTTGAACGGGTTGAATGCGTCGGAGATCGACAGTATCGCCGCGTCAGCGCGGTCCGCATTGCGCGATGTGACTGCGTTTCTCGACAGCAAATTCGGCGACGTTTACGTTTTCGCTGGACAGGATAGCAGCCAGGCACCCCTACCAAACCCAGATGCGATCTGGCAATCGGGGTTCACGACCGCAATATCGGCCGCAGTTTCGGCATTGGGTGCAAACGGCGCAGCAGCGACGGTCGCAAACACACTTTCGATCGCGTCCTCGAATGCGGCACCACTATCACCATTCTCGGCATCACTATCACAACCGGCCGCTACATTGACTGCATCCCGGCCGTCTATCCAGGTGGGGCAGGGGCAATTCGTGCCTGTAGGGATCGTAGCGAGCGCAAATGGCGATGCCCCATCGGCTGGGACTTCGACAACAGGGTCATATATTCGCGATATCATGCGAGGACTGGCGACTTTGGGCTCACTCAGCAGTGGGCAGGCTTCGGTGCCAGGTTTTTCGCAGCTGGTTTTGGATACACGAACCAGCCTAGGTGATGCAATCAGCGCATTGAACGTGGATGCAGGGGCACTCGGAGACCGCCAGACGCAGCTGAGCGATTCGAAGGCCACTCTTGGCACGGTGTCCACGACGCTGCAGGCACAGTTGAGCAGTATTGAAGACACGGATATGGCTACAAGTCTATCAGAATTGTCGTCAGTCCAGAATCGGCTTCAAGCGTCCTACCAGTTGATCGCATCAATACAGAGCCTTTCACTGACCCGTTTCCTATCGACCGGTGGATAGTAGAGCGGTCCAGCTCGCCCGTGTGCCGAACCTGACCTGCGGTGCGATCCCACGCAAAATGTAGCGACGACCGCGGAATGTGATGTGACAGGAGTGGTGGCGCCGCACACGGTCTCGACAAGACCAGCCGGATCGGGCGGGGGCGCGTTGCCGCGCCGTGCCACATGCCCGTCTGGTCGTGATCTGCCCCCGTTTCTCATCCAGTCGTATTGAGAGTCCGGGGTTGACCTGATCCTTCGTCGTCGCGGCTGGCAAGAGGCCGGCGCGCGAAGTGGTCGGGGTTCGCGGCGCGCCGGCCGACCTCTTCGCCGGGGGGCGTAGGCGCAGGCTGCGGGCGTGAGGTATCCGAGGCTCGAGTGGGGCCGCACCTCGTTGTAGTCCCGTCGCCACGCTTCCAGCTTGGCCCTGGCGTCCGGCAGGGACCGGAACAGGGTCTCGTTCAAGAACTCGTCGCGCAGGCGGCCATTGAAGCTCTCGCTGAAGCCGTTCTGCTGGGGCTCGCCGGGCGCGATGTAATGCCAGCCGACCTTGCGCTCGTCCGCCCACGCCAGGATGGCGTTGGAGGTCGGCTCCGTGCCGTTGTCGCTGACGATGCTCACCGGCTTGCCGCGCCAGGCGATGACGGCGTCCAGCGTCACGCGCGACGCACCGCCCGCCGATCGAGGTGTCGGCCACCAGCGCCAGGCACCCGCGGGTGCAGCCGTCATACACCTCCAGGATCCTGAACCGTCGGCCGTCGGTCATCTGGTCGGCGACGAAGCCCAGGCTCCAGCACTGGTTGGCTGCCTGGGGCGTCTGCATCGGCCGCCGCTCGCCCAAGGTCCGCTGGCGCCCGCCGCGCCGGCGCACGGTCAGCTTCTCCTCGCGATAAAGCCGCTGGACGCGCTTCCTGTTGACCGCATGGCCTTCGCGCCGAAGCAGCACGTACAGACGCCGATAGCCGAAGCGCCGCCGTTCCTGGGCCAGGGCCTTCAGCCACTCCCGCAGCCGAGCGTCGTCCGGTCCGCTCGACCGGTAGCGGACGCTGGACCGGTCGGCCCCGATCACCCGGACCGCCCGCCGCTCGCTCATCTCGTAGGCTTGGCGCAGATGCGCCACCGCCTCCCGACGCGCAGCGGGCGGCACCACTTTTTCCCAGAAGGTCCTTCAGCGCCACGTTGTCCAACATGGCGTCCGCCAGCACCCGCTTCAGCTTGGCGTTCTCGTCCTCCAGCGCCTTCAGCCTCCGAGCCTCGGAGACTTCCAGGCGGCCGTACTTGGCCTTCCACTTGTAAAACGTCGGCGAACTCACCGCGTGCTTGCGGCACAGCTCCGCCACCGGCACGCCCGCCTCCTGCTCCCGCAAGATCGCGATGATCTGCTCTGCTGTGAACCTCGATCGCTTCATCCGTCCGTCCCTTCCAATGGGCCGGACTCTACATCCCGATGGAGGAGTTTCAGGGGGGCAGGTCAATCTCGGATTACTTCGATGCGGCGTCCGCTGGGCGTACTAAGTCGCATTTCGTGGCGACACCATAAATTCGGTCGGCCAGGCCGGGCCCAAAGGCCAAAAAGCGGTGGGATCTTGGGAGATTGTCCTACAAGATCGGGCGAGCGTCGGCCTTCAGAGCCGCCGGGTCGCTTGATATTCATTGCCGTCCGGGCGTCAACTTGCTCTCCTGTCCGGGGGGCTGACTCGCGAAGGGGCTGACTCGCGAAATGGGCCTGTTGGCGATTTGGTCTGTCGTCGTCGCCGTGACCATGTCGCAGAGCAAGCCGGATTGGGATCGAATAATGCGAAGCGCTCATGAGCCGACGGAGGAAAGGGTTGGCGATATTCGCTGCGCGCAGGTCCAGTTGAGCGATCCTGCGGCGGCACCGACACGCGGATTCCGCTTGGCCTGGCAAGGCGCCATCGTTGCTGCGGCGTGCATGCTGGTTGCACTGGCCTGGATCGGCGCGTACGGCACCCTCCGCGTGCAGCATGCCGAGACGCTGGCGCGCGTCGAGGGGGAAGTGGGCAACAAGGCGCTGATCCTGGAGGAGCAGTTGCGCCGGCAACTGCTTACGATCGATCAGACCCTGCGCATCCTGGAGGCGGCGTGGCAGAACGACCCCGGGCATTTCGACCTCTCCGCCTGGAGCCGGCAGCTGGTGATGCTGACCGATGCATCCTTGCAGGTGTTCGTGGCGGACAAGCGGGGAATTGTGTGGGCAAGCACCCGCCCTGAAATCATCGGCAATGATGTCAGCGGCCGTGACTACTTCCGCCACGAGGCGGCGTTGCCGACCGATGACGGCAAGATGTTCATCAGCACGCTCGTGCAGGGCCTCACCACGCGGCAATGGCAGTTGAACCTTGTCCGCCGGCTGGACCGGGACGGCGACGTGTTCGCCGGCGTCGTCTCTGCATCGTACGACACGGCTGCGCTCGCCCAATTCTACGGCAAGGTCGAGGTGGGCGCGCGCGGGCTGATCGGCGTGGTCAGCACATCCGACGGCGGACTGCGTACGTTGGTTGGCCCGGTGCCGGCCGAGCCGAATGCGAACATTGCCGGCACCCCGCTTTTCGCCGCGCTGCAGGCCTCGCCCAATGGGCAGTGGCTGGGTCCCTCGGCGCCGGACGGGATTGAACGCATCCATGCCTTCCGCAGCGTCCCGGATCGCGAGCTGGCTGTGCTTGTGGGCGTCGACCGGGACGAGGCGTTGCACGCGCTGATGATCTGGGAGCGGGGCGCGGTGGTCTTCGCCGCCTGCATCACGGTGCTGGCGCTGTTGATGACGTGGCTGCTGCTGCGAGAGGGGCGGAGTGCGCGCCGGCGAGAGAAGGCCCTCGCGCACGATAGTGCGGTGCTTGCCGAGGCCAATGCACGCGCGCAGGCCAAGGCAGCACAATTGGAAGCCACACTCTCGGGCATGACCGACGGCGTGATGATGGTCGACGCAGATTTGCAGCTTGTGGCGTGGAACCAACACTTTCCTGAATTCACTGGCGTTCCGCCGGAGATGCTGCAGGTCGGCCTGCCCATGGAGGTGATCCTGCGAGCGCAGGCCATGGCGGGCGAGTTCGGCGAAGTCGACATCGAGGCCGAGGTTACGCGGCGTATGGCACGGCTGCGGACGGGTGGCAGCACGGGCACGATCGAGCGCACCCGTCCGGGTGGGCGAGTGCTGGAACTGCGGCGCAATCCCGTCGGCGATGGCGGCTTCGTCACGCTGTACACTGACATCACCACCCGCCGCCAGACCGAGGACCGGTTGCGCCAGGCGCAGACGATGGCCTCGATCGGCCGGCTGACATCGGGAGTCGCGCACGACTTCAACAACCTTCTGGCATCCATCACCGGCAATGCCGAGATGCTGGACCGTGATCTGCATGACGATCCCGTGCATGCGCGCCGTATCACGATCATCCTGCAGGCGGCCGAGCGGGGCGCGGCTCTCGTACGGCAACTGCTTGCCTTCGCGCGCAAACAGGCTCTAGCGCCGACACGGGTGGATCTGAACGGGGTCGTACGCAACATGAGCGAGTTGCTGCGCAGCATGCTCGGGCCCACGATTCGGATCGAGACGCATCTCGGCGCTGAACTCTGGCCGGCGCTGGCGGATCCCATCCAGATCGAGCATGTCATCCTGAATCTGGCCATCAACGCACGCGACGCCATGCCGGATGGCGGTCAACTGGCGATTGCGACGACCAACGAGGACCTGGGACCTGCGGGGGCCACGCCGGATCTGCCGGTGGGTAGCTATGTCGTTGTGTCCGTTGCCGACACCGGGACGGGCATGACGGAGGAGGTGCTGAGCAATGTCTTCGAGCCGTTCTTCACGACGAAGCCGCCCGGTAAGGGGTCGGGGTTGGGGCTCAGCCAAGTCTATGGCGTCGCGACACAATCGGGCGGTGGGGTGCGGATCGACAGTAACATCGGCGTGGGCACGACGGTGAAGGTCTATTTCCCGCGGGCGATCGCCGGGTCGGGGGTCGTGCCTGATGCTGTGATCAATCCCCCGGGAGGAACGGCCGGGCGCCCGGCACAAGATGCCCCGGGGCCGGGGGGCTGCAAGGTCCTGCTAGTGGAGGATGATCCAAGTGTTCGTGAGACCGTGGCCGCCATGCTGTCGGCAAGCGGGTATACGACGATCGAGATGGAGGGCGGCCGGGAGGCGGTGCAGCTGCTAGAGAACGGGCTGCGTGTCGATCTGCTTCTGGTGGACTTCGCCATGCCGGACATGAACGGGGCCGAGGTTGCACGGATCGCGCGCCGGTCGCAGCCGTCATTGCCGGTCGTATTCATGACTGGGTATCGCGACGAGGAGCGCATCAGCGGCGAGCGGTGGGTTCTGATGAAGCCTTTCCTCACCCCCGCTCTGGCGAAGATCATGCGTGACGCGCTTGAGCGTACCGGTGACACGCGCGGTACGGTGTGGTCGCCGATCAGGAAGGTTTCCTGACACGCGCAGACTTTCCTACCGGCGGCGCGAAGGCTCGCCCAGGACTTTCCGAATCGCATACAGAAGGGCGCGTACGCTCATCGGCTTGTCGATAACAATCAGCGGCCCTTCGCCTTCGTGCTGGAGCGACACCAGCCAGTCGGCCGGCGCATGCCCGGTCATGACAACCACCGGCAGGCTTGGCTGTCCCGCGCGCAACAGTCGGATGAGTGTCTTGCCGTCGAGGCGGGGCATTCGGAGGTCGGTCAGCAGGGCGTCGAAGTGGGTTCCGGCGGCAGCCTCCAGGGCGGCCTGCCCGTCTTTCGTCAACGATACGCAGAACCCCTCCTGCCGCAGGATGTCATCGACTGTTGCTGCGAGCAGGGCGTCGTCCTCGGCCACGAGGATGCGTGGAACGTGTTCGTGATCGGCCATACTGCGATTGCGCCCCTCCACATGAGCTTGGCGACTGCTCATTGCCAAGCCAGCATGTTCGCCTGATTTCAAGCACATGCGAACCCACCACGCACAACTCACATGGCCGTGTGTCCGCTCCGGCTCCCCAGCCAGTTCGACGCCTTGGAATGGCTGGAAATGGCCGTGGCTGAGCAGGTGCATGGACGTGAGAGGCTCTGACTCCGATGCTCCGCGCGCCAAGGATTGAACGATGCCTGGGATTGGAGTCGGGCCGGGGGCCCACGACTCATTCAGCCGCGCCACGTACCCACCAGGGCCTGGCACGGTGCTGGATGTGGAGGGCGGGGTCGCGCGCACCGTGGCGTAAGCTGCGGACCGACGCGCGCAGCCTCCGAAACTGCGGGCGTGTGGAACTACAAGGAGGATGGCATGGCCATGGTGCTGATAGTGGCCACATCCCATGATCGCCTCGGCGACACCGGTCACCCGACCGGCGTGTGGCTGGAGGAACTCGCCACGCCCTACTACGTACTGGTCGATGGAGGCGCGGACGCCACGCTGGCGTCCGTCAAGGGCGGCGCGATTCCTGTCGATCCGCGCAGCGTGCTGCCTCCGGACTCCGACGCAGCCTCGGTCAAGCGATTCCTGGCCGACCCGGACGCACAGAAGCGATCCAGGAATTCGCCGGCGCTGGCCGCTGTAGCGTCCGAGGCGTTCGATGTGGTGTTCTTGCCGGGCGGTCATGGCCCGATGTGGGATCTGCTGCCGAATAAGACGCTCGCTGCGTTGATCGGCAACGCCTATGGTTCAGGCCGTGTGGTGGCCGCCGTCTGCCGTGGGCCGGTAGGCTTGGTGTCTGCCAGGCGGGCTGACGGACAGCCGCTTGTCGCCGGTAAGCGGGTCACCGGCTTCACCAATGCGGAGGAGGAAGCCGTCGGGCTGACGGAGGCCGTGCCGTTTTTGCTCGAAACACGTCTACGCGAGCTGGGTGGCCGGTTCGAGAACGGACCGCCGTTCACGGCCTTCGCCGTTCACGACGGCAATCTGATTACGGGGCAGAACCCGAAATCGTCGGAACCCGTGGCGAAATACATCCTAGAGGCATTGCAGCCACACCAGGCGGAAGCCTGGCGCGCCATGCCGTTTCTGCGGCGTGCCGGCCCTATGGCCGCTCGCACGAATGGCCTCGCCACATCCGGACCAAGGTGGCGCGCCCGTGCCGGTGGTTGTGGATGGCCGCCGCCGCATGGCCGGCTGCCAGCAGCATGAGCGAGGCCGCCATCCACCAATGCGCCTGCCGCAGGATGGCGAACCAGAATTCGCTCGGGCTTACCAAGTGAGGAACAGGGATGATCCCCAGGAACAAGGTCGGCACCCGTGCGGGTGCAGTGGCTGCCGTCAGGTAGCCGAGTGCCGGCGTACCGACCAGGAGTGCATAGAGGACGAGGTGCATGACGGCCGCCGCCTGGCGCTGCCAGAGCGGCAGGTCGGTGTCCCATGAGGGGCGGCCACGCCGCATGCGGATGAGCAGGCGTGCCACGGCAAGCACGAGTACGGTGATCCCGATCGTCTTGTGCAGCTGGTAGAGCAGGAACTTTTCGAGCAACTGACTGAGCGGCACGCTGACCATCTGCCAGCCGACCGGAAAGGCGGCGAGAACGAGTCCTGCCGTCCACCAGTGAAGCCGGCGTTGCGCCCTGGTCCAGACCGGAGATTCATCAGCCTGCACGGCCGGATGCGGCCAGCTGAATGCGCGCGTGGATGCTCAATTTGACGGCGTCCGAGATGAAAGACCGGTCGGCGATCATCCCGAAAGCCGAGCGCCTGAGTGTCCCGGTTACCACGAAATCCGCTACTTCAGCCTTGCGCGCAGGGTCAAAGTGCCGCGCAGTCATCCTGGCGTCCAGCACGCAAGGCTGGGTTATCCCGCGGATCATGACCGTGCCGTGGATAAGGTAGTGGTCCGCCGACAGAACCTCGATCGTGGCACTTACGAAGCGGACGTCGGGGTAGTGCTGGACGTCGAAATAGTCGGCCGATTGTAGCATCGCGACCGCACCCTGCCAGGACATGTCCACCGACTTCGCATCCACGTCGACTGCGATCCGCGTCCATTCGGGATGCGCGGCATCAATGGTCAGTGTGGCGTCGAACTTGTCGAACTGCCCCTGCGAGGTGAACAGGCCGAGATGGTCCACGCTGAACTCGATTGTCCCGAACCGCTGATCGAGGGAGTAGGCGCTCTCGGCGCGGACGGATCCGGGAGGGAGCACCGCTGTCGCCAACAGGAACAGGAAGCCAAGGCGGGCTGCGCGGGCCCGGCAAGCGTGTAAGCTGATCACGTCAGATGGGGGCCAAGGCTTGCTGCCTGACATGTTTGGACAACTCCAGGAGCCGCTTGTACGGTTCGGCCGCGATGACGGTATAGCCGACGCCCCGCTCCACCCAGGCGCAGCCGTCCAGGTCGCCAATGTCTACCTGTTCGATCGGCGTTGTCTCCACAATCTTCATGGGGCGGACATAGATGGTCAGTCGCGTCCCGCCGGCGTTCTCATATACGAACAGGGCCGCAGCCCCATGCGCCGCCGCGACCAGGCGACCGCCCAGCAGCCGGTAGCCGGCCGCGGACAGATCCGGCGGCGCGACCGGCCGGTTCAGCCGATTGGACAGCCACCGGGTCAGGTCATCGCGCTGCGCCGCTCCGAGCTCGACGGGACGTCGCTTGTCGAGGGAATAGACGGCATGGCTCGCTCCGGCTTCCTGTGCGAGCGCGTCGATACCGCTTGGCAAGCGGGCGCCGAGCGCCCAGCCGCTAGCGCCTCCGAGCCCGAGGGCAAGTGCGACTGCAGCGGCCATCCGCCACGGCGCTTGCCGCCGGGTCAGCCGCGTCTCGACCAATCGGGCGAAATCGAGCGAGGGCGGCAGCGGGTTGGTTGCCCGCTCGGCGAAGGCGGCACGCAGCCCCTCGCGCTCGGCAGAAAAGGCCGTCACGCTCTCGGAGACGTCCGGATGATCATGCAGGTAGCGGTCGACAGCAGCCCTGCGCTCGGTGTCGAGGCGGCCGTCGACATAGGCGTGCAGGTCTTCTTCAGTGATGTGGCGGCCTGGTTCGGTCACTTGACTCTCCTCAGGCAGGGTCGTGCCTTCGCGCCGTCCTGCATCATCTGCCGCAACTGTTCACGCCCACGGGCGAGGCGGGACATCACTGTCCCGATCGGAATGTCCAGCACGCGTGCGGCCTCGGCGTAGGACAGGTCCTCGACGGACACGAGAAGGATGACAGCTCGCTGCTCCTCTGACAGACAGTTGAAGCTTCGCATGAGGTCGCGCCAGCGCAGATTTTGCTCCTGCTCCTCCTGCACGGTTTCGTTGATCACGTTCAGCGGCTCCTTCGCCGCGCGCGCCTTTGCCCGCCTCAGCTGGGTGACGAACACGTTGTGCATGATGGCGAAGAGCCATGGCCGTACCTCAGCATCGCTGCGCTTTGTGTGCAGCTTGTCCAATGCACGGATCAGCGTGTCGTGGACCAGGTCGTCTGCATCCTGTGGGCTGCGCAACAAAGCGTGGGCATAGCGCCGGAGGGCCGGAACACAAGCTTCGATGCTGGAGAGCACCCCGGCCATGGCCGACTACCACCCAGGCACGCATGCAACGGCGCAGCAATGTCCACCGCTTCCCGGCTGACGCATGAGGCGTGGAGCGAGAGGCTGCATTGATGGCGGCTTCGGCATCGTGGTGGGGTCTCTTGTGGGGTGGCTCTTGTGCTCTCCGTAGACGCTTCACGAACAAATTTATTCCCCGAGCCACGGGTGCGTCATTGGCCAGCTATGTGGTGGGGGCGTTCCGCCCGCCGGGCAATCGCAGTTCGGGCCCGGGCGCGGCGGCGAAAGCGCTGCTGATCGGTCTGGCGCGGCCGTCGTGAACCGCCACGTCCTGGTCACCGACGGCGGCAGGAGCGCCGGCAGTCATATACCGAAGGGGGAAGGAAGCCGGCGCTCAGAAGGAACAGCTACGGCGGTCAGGCCTGCGGGGCCTCGGGGGATGATCCGACGCGTGTGCGGGCGAGAACCTGGTGCAACGCGGCCCAGGTGATCTCTCCCGCGACGCCATCGACTGTCAGTCCAGCCGCCTGCTGGAACCAGCGAATCGCGGCTTCGGTTGACGGGCCCGCGAGGCCGTCCACGTCGAGTTTCGGGGCGGCCCCGACATCGTTCAGGGCCTGTTGGAGGGCTCGGGTGCTGTCGTCATCCGCTGCGGCCGCCCAGGCCTCGGTCTTCGCGGCGCCACCCCGGAGCAGTGCCCAGAGCTTGTCGAACCAGGCTTTTCGTTCGTCCAGGCCATTGGTCCCGCCGTTGATCTTGAGCGTGATGGTGCGGATGTCGTTGCGGTCGGCCGCGGCGTTGAGTTGGCCCTCGTCCCATTCGTGCAACGCGGGCTTGAGCGCATGCGCCGGATCGACGACAAGATCGGGCTGTGCCTCGAAATCCACACCGGATTTCTCGCCCATCCGGCGGTAATTGGCACGGCCGGTGGTCTGCAATACGCCGCCGCCGCGATAGCGATAGCCGTCGCCGGGTTGCGCGTTGCCGAGTTCCCTCGCCTTGCGAGGATTACCAAGGCCATAGACGCGTTCGGCCAGAGCCGGCTCATTTCGCAACAGACCTTGAACTTCGCCGGGGCGAACCGCGGCAGAATGTTGTCCTTCACCGAAGACCTGCAATAGCCGTTCAGGTGTCGTGTAATATAGGCTCTCGAAAAGCACCGTGCCTCCGCCGGTCTCGTGCAGCATCTGGGCCAGGAAATGCGCCGACCGAAGCGGTGTGGTGATCCCGAACTGGCCTAGCAACGCATCGCCGTCGGCGAACGCGTCCACGTAATTGGTCTTGGCCTTTGGGGCAAGTTGTCGGATTACGTCCACGGCGGTTGGCATGTGCGTCTCCTGCGCGGCGCGGTCCACTGGTATCGCCCGGACGGACGGCGTGCTCGACATGTCGGCAGGAAGAATAGCCTCCGCGGCGCCGTCGGCGCAACGATCGAGATGGGTGGGGCAGGCCAGGCCCGCTCAAACAATCATGGCGGCCTTGCGCCGACCGCCATCGGTCGAGATGGAGACCCGAGTTCGCCAGCGGCCGTCCGCTGGGCCGCCGCCCACCGCATGGCGGGGCCCGAGACCGGGCTGGGGACGGAGATGACTGCCAGCGGGTGCCGCTTTTCGCGGCACTGTGCCGACCCGTCCCGGGGTTGCCGAAACGGCCTAGATCTAAAGATGCGTTGAGGGAATATCGTTCCGGTCGCTAATGTCGAATCCGAACGGAGAAGGAATGACACGTCATTTTCGTGGATGATGTGGAATCCATCTCAGGGGCAGCGTGGCCGGGCAATGCGCGGGTGGGGGGTGCAGGTCGCTTGCGGCGGCCGCTGCGGCCTGCCGGGAGGGGTGGGGCTGCGCAAGATGGCTTAGGACCTATTGCGCGGCGCCACGACGTTCATTCCAACAGGAATGCCGGAATAGCGGCTCGCGGCGCCCACGCTGGGGCCGCGCAGCAAGCGGAATTATCGGCTTCGGCACTCAGGAGCGGGAAATGGGTGTTCCTCCCTACGATCACATCGTGGTCGTCATGATGGAGAACAAAGACTATAGCCAGATCATCGGCGATATGGTGGATGCGCCATATATCAACAGCCTTGCGGCGGACGGTGCTCTGCTTACGAACTACACTGCGATCGCGCACCCGAGCCAGCCGAACTATTTCGCCCTCTTTGCGGGTAGCACCTTCGGTGTCACCGACGACGATCACCACACGGAGTTCGACCCGACACTCGCCACGATATTGCAGAGCGCCGGGAAGACCTTCACGGGGTACGTGGAGAGCAATGGCCGTTCGTATGACCACAACCCATGGGAGTCGTTTCCCGAGGGATTCACCGTCGAGCAGGACTTCAATACATTTCCGTCCGGGAATTTCGCAAATCTGCCAAGTGTCGCATTCGTCAGCCCAAACGTGCATGACGATATGCACGATGGGACGATCACGCAGGGTGACGATTGGCTGCAGGCCAATCTGGACAGCTATGCGCAATGGGCGAGGGCGAACAATTCGCTGCTTATCGTTGCCTGGGATGAATCCTCCCAGAATTCCACGAACCAGATTGCGGCGATTCTCTATGGCGATCACGTCATACCGGGCGCTTATGCGGCTGCCTACAACCACTACAACATGCTCAGCACGATCCTCGGGGCGTTCAATCTGACCGGCCCCAATAATGCGGCGACGGCGGCTACGATCGACGTGTTCGGGAAAATCATCAGCGGTAGCGTCACCGGCCCAGTGGTTCTCGGGACTGCAGACAACCCCCTTACCATCACCGCCGCGGGTACCGTGATCGCAACCGGCTCCGGGGTTGATGGGATCGACGGGCCGAGTGCCTTCGCATCCACGATCAAGAATGACGGCACCGTGGCCTCCGCCGATGGGTTCGGGATCGCCCTTGTGGGTGGCGGCACCGTTGGCAACGGGCCATTGAGCGAGGCTGCGGCATCCATCACGGGGAAGGGCGCTGGTCTCTTCATCAACGGTGGGGTTGGAACTCTTAGCAACGCCGGCCTGGTCAGCGCGTCGGGCGGCGCCGGTGCCGATATCGAGGCCGGTGGCAGCGTGTCGAACGCTTCAGGTGGCCTCATCGCCGGGAGCACATTCGGCGTCTTCATCTCCGGCGGGTCCGGCACGGTCTCGAACGTGGGAAGCGTCAGGGGCGCGGCCTATGGCGGCGTCCTTCTTGCGGCAGGGGGCAGCGTGACGAACGTCGCAGGAGCGTCCGTCCGGGGCGGGCACAATGGCGTTTATGTCCAGACGGCGGCCGGAGCGGTCATCAATGCTGGCAGCATCCTGGGTAGCCGGGACGACGGCGTCGTCTTCGCGGCCGGGGGTAACGTATTCAATGCGGCGGGTGGGGTCATCGCGGGCGGTGCCGACGGTGTCTTCATCTTCGGGGGCGGCGGGGCCGTCACCAACGACGGCACGGTCTCCGGGGGCAGCACATCCGGCTATGGTATGATCATTGGCTCCGGGGGCAGCGTAACCAATGCCGGATTAATCTCGGGCAGAGATGGCCTCGGGCTCCGCGCCGGTGGCAGTGTGACGAACGCCGCGAGCGGCGCCATATCGGGTCTCGGCCCCTCCGGGACCGCGGTATTCGCAGCTGGCTCGCCTGGGACGCTCACGAATGCCGGCAGGATCGCCGGTAATAGTCTCGGCGCTCTGTTCGTTGCCGGCGGCAGCATCACCAATGCGGCATCGGGGGCTATCGTGGGGCGGGTGGCTGGCCTGTTCGTCAATGGCGGCGCCGCTTTCCTCAGTAACGAGGGCAGCATCGGCGCGACCGCTGGCGCGGCTGTCGATCTCGAGGCCGGGGGCAGCGTGACCAACAACGCTTCCGCGTCCATCACGGGCAGTGGGTTCGGCGTCTTCGTCACGGGCGGCTCCGGCTCGGTCGTGAATTCCGGCAGCATTGCCGGGGGCAGCAACATTGGCGCCTTCCTCGCCTCGGGTGGCTATGTGACGAACAACGCGTCCGGATCGATTTCCGGCCACATTGCGGGCGTATTCACGAAGGGCGCGCGCGCGACGCTCAGCAATTCAGGCAGCATCACCGCGACAGGTGGTGCCGGCGCGGATATCGAGGGTGGCGGCAGCGTTATCAACAATGCGGGTGCATCCGTCTCGGGCGGTGGGTTTGGCGTGTTCATTACGGGCGGCTCCGGAACAGTGTCGAATTCCGGCAGCATCACGGGCACGAGCAGTGGCGGCATCGTCCTCGGGGCGGGTGGCGGCGTTGCGAACAACGCGGGTGCATCCATCACGGGTGGCAGCAATGGCGTCTATGTCAAATACGGCGCCGCCGGGACCATCACGAACATGGGGTTGATCAGTGCCAGTTCGGGCGCGGGCGTCGATCTCGCGGGTGGCGGAAACGTCGTGAATGCCGCAGACGCGTCCATCTTGGGCGGCCAGTTCGGCGTGTTCATTGCCAATGGCGTGGGGACGGTCACGAACAACGGGACGATCGTGGGCGGAACCTATGCTGTGAAGTTCTCGGGCGGTGGCACAAATCGGCTGGTTGTCGGCCCGACCTCGGTCATCATCGGCGCCGTCGGCGGAAGCGCATCCGCAACCAGCGCACTGGAGTTCGCGGGCGGATCGGGTGTGATCAGCGGCATGTCCGGCGGCTCAGGCATGGTGACCGAGAACGGGCAGAGTTGGTCGTTCTGCGGCGATTTCGGAACGCTTGCGATCGACCCAGGCGGCGTCTGGATAATGAGCGGCACCAATACGGCCCCGTTCATGGCCAACTACGGGCTGGTCGAGATCAGCGGATCGCTCAACGTGTCGGATGCAATCGATCAGGCCAGCACCGGCCTGTTCCAACTCGACAACGGCGCCAGGCTGGAGATTGCAGCGGCGTTGGGCACGGATGTGCAAATGCGTTTCCTGGCCAGCTCCAGTCTGGTGATCGACAATGCCGGAGCATTCGGAATCAACGTGGGAACCGCGTCGTACGCGGGACCGCAACTTCAGAACTTCGGCGTAGGTGACACCATCGATCTGAAGAGCTTCAGCGCTGCGGGCGTGGCGTGGAACTATGACGCTTCAACGGGGGTTCTGCAGGTGTCAGACAGCGCCCTGCAGGTGGCGAGCCTCGCCTTCCAGACGTCCAGCCTGGGCGCCGGCACTTTCCATGCAACGACGGACGGAGCGACGGGCATCTACATAACGCATGGCTGATAGCTGATCACGGCGGGCCTGGATGCTGCGAAAAACATCATCGGTCGCCAGCGTTGTCAATCGGTTCGGTGACCCGGTCTGCGCACGCCTGGTTGCTGCTGCCGAAACCGGTGGCGTCTGAGAACCCCTGGCGTTGCTGGTAGCCTCGACAACGGGTCTGGGTAACGTGCAAGCCCGCCACCCATCCGACGAGGCAGAACGGGCCAGCACCGACAGACCAAGCGTTGCCGCCTGGCCCGCGGCACTCCGAGCCAGAATAGATTACCTCGGGACGCTGACCGAGTTCATATCCCCGATGACCGAGGCTTTCGGTGTTCCCACGACCGGCACCGGGACGATGCAAATCGACCCGCTCTTCGCGTAGGACAGGTGGCGGCGCGTGCAGACCAAATGTCGGGGCGGCTATTGCACCTTCTGCCCATCAGGCCCGAATTGCTTCAGGAAGGCTATGATATCTTTGACTTTCTGTGGGTCCTTGACTCCAGGGAAGATCATCTTGGTCCCTTTCACAATAGTCTGCGGGCTAGGGAGGTAAGTCTCCAGGGTGGTCTCATCCCAGGTTAGTCCGGAGTGGAGGTTCGCTTGCGAGTAGGTATACCCGGGGACGGTTCCCGCTTTGCGGCCGACCACGCCATTGAGTTCTGGCCCGACAAGGTTCTTGGCGCTTGGTCCGATCTGATGGCATGCGCGGCAGACAACGAACGCCTTTTCGCCCGCCGCCGGGTCCTGTGCGACAGCGGGGGCAGTCGCGATGGCGGCCAGAAACAATCCCGCGAAGATGGAACGCAACACCAAGTCTCCTTTTGCACGATTTCCGGGACATGTTGCTACGCCCGAGTCGGTGGCTCTTCGGCCGCAGTTGACGAACCTTCCGCCCCGCCGTCGGCAGATGTCAATGCCGGCCGCGCGTGACGTCGGAGCAGGTATGTCAGATTTTCGCACCATCCGCGCCCGGCCAACGGCAGCGCCATCGCTGGACGCGATAGTTCGGGTGCTCCCCGACCCATTGCGCCAGATATGGTGGGGCCTGGATCATGCATGCCTGCAGCGACCCGGAGGATTGCAGAAGTATATGCCGTTCGGTGCACGCGGTCGGGTTGGACAACGTGCAAACCAGGATGATCAGATCAACAAGGTTCATTGTCGCCTCTTACGTATCTGGGGACAAGCCGCGCGGGAGGTGCGGACCGGGCGCCTGTTCCGTGCGAGGCATATACGACGCAAACGCCATCCCGAAAGCGTACCGCGCACAGTATTTCTGACTGGCACCGTCCAGCCGCGCGTGGGGGACGAACATATGTCCAGCCCGATCCGATTATGCCTGCCAACAAGCGGACTATTGCGGGGAGGACAACAGTTGGTTACGCACGAGATATTCCAGCCCGCGGGCCCAGGAGTCATCGGTATTGCCGCGGATATCGACGCTGCCGGCATGCACCACCCGGCCGGTCGCGACATCGCGCATGACGACATTGATATTGAGGACCAGGTTGGACACTTTCTGTACCCAGCCGATGACCGCGACCTGGGCGCCGGCTTGCCGGGCGAAGGCAATGTCGCAGCCACCGCATGCCCGCAGGTTGTAGCGGCGGGCGGCGGCGGCAATGGATGGCACATCCACCACGACATATTGGCCAGAGTTGGCAAGCCGATCCCGAAGCTGACTCGTAAGACGAGAAAGTCGTGCCTGCTCGTCCTTGCGCGGCCCCTGCATCTGCCCTTGCAGGCTGGTGTCGTCGAGTTCGAAATCGAACACGGCGGCCGTCACCGGTGCAGCCTTTGGCAATTCCGCCGGCGCTGAGCGCGTTGACAGCAACGCCGCTGCGACGAAACAGAGAACGACCCTCATGCGTTTGCCTCCGGTCACGAAGGTTCCCTCCGCATCCGCCGGAATGGCGGATGCACCAACGGGTCGGCCAAAACTCTTGAACACGCGACGGCCAGTGTCCATGCTGACGGCATGCGGCGTCCAGAAACGCCAGAGCGTAGCGGCGTAGCCCGGCGTGCAGTGCTCACTGCGCTGGCCGTCTTCTTGATTGGGATGCCTACTGGACGGGCAAATGCCGATTCCTCCGCGATCGCGGTCGGGTATATCCGACGGACCGATCGGCACCCTATGATCTCGCTGCTCGATCAGCAGGCGCCCGATGACGGGTTCGCCGGCGCGAAGCTGGCCACAGATGACAACAACACGACCGGACGCTTCCTGGGCCAGGCGTTTCAGCTGATCGACGCCCCTGTGGGCGGGCAGGATGATCCCCTGGCTGCACTCGCCTCACTCGCCGACCAAGGTATCGCATTCGCCCTGGTGGACCTTGCCGCAGACGGCGTGCTGAAGCTTGCCGGGCCGGCCGGCACGCGGGGTATCACACTGTTCAACATCGCCGCCCGTGACGACAACCTGCGCGAAAAGGACTGTCGCGCGGACGTGATCCATATAGCGCCCACGCGCAGCATGCTCGCGGATGCACTGGCCCAATACCTTGTCTGGAAGAAGTGGACACGCTGGATGCTGGTGCTGGGATCGCATCCGGAGGATGCCTTGCTGGCGGATGCCTATCGCCGCGCGGCCAAGCGGTTCGGCGCCCGAATCGTTGATGAGCGCATCTTCAAGGACAGCGGTGGCGCGCGCCAGACCGACTCCGGCGTGATCCAGGTGCAGCAGCAGATGCCCGTCTTCACCCAGGGGGCGCCCGACCACGACGTGGTGGTAGCGGCAGACGAGAATGAGGTGTTCGCGGGCGACTTGCCCTACCGCACCTGGACGGCACGACCGGTCGTGGGGTCGGCGGGGTTGGTGCCAGTGACCTGGGACGCCAGCAGCGATTCCTGGGGCGGCGCGCAGTTGCAGAACCGCTTCGTTCGTCTTTATCACCGCCGCATGACGGCACTGGACATGCAGGCGTGGACGGCCGTGCGCATGATCGGGGAGAGCGCGAGCCGTACGAAATCGGCGGATCCCAAGGCCATCATGGCATACATGAAGGGCCCTGAGTTCGGTGTTGCCGCCTACAAGGGGCAGAGGCTGACGCTGCGTGACTGGAACTGGCAGCTTCGCCAGCCGATCCTGCTGTCGGACGGGCGCAACGTCGTGTCGATCTCGCCGCAGCCTGGATTTCTTCACCAGGTCACCGAGCTGGATACGCTGGGCATTGACCGGCCGGAAAGCCAGTGCAAGCTCAAGTGAAGGGGGCGACAATGCGCGGACGCCTAGGATGCGCCGCGGGCCTGGCCACGATCCGGCCGACGATGGCCCTTCTGGCCTTTTCCTTCGTCGACGTCCTGTTCCCGGCGCGGTCGCAGGCATTGACCGCCTACGTGTCGAACGAGCGGGACAACACGATCAGTGTCGTCGATCTCGACGCGATGAAGGCGGTGAAGACCATCGACGTTGGCGAGCGTCCACGGGGCATCACGTTGACCCGCGACGGGCACTTCATATTGCTGTGTGCGAGCGACGACGACACTATTCAGGTCATCGACACCAAGACGCTGAAGGTAGTCGGGAACCTGCCATCCGGCCCGGATCCCGAGACATTCGCGCTGAATGCGGCGGGCAATCTGCTCTACGTGTCCAACGAGAACGACAGCATGGTGACGGTAATCGACATCGACGCGCGCAAAGTGATGGCGGAGATTCCGACGGGCGTGGAACCGGAAGGAATGACGGTCAGTCCGGACGGGCAAACCATCGTGAATACCTCCGAGACCACCAACATGGCGCATTTCATCGACTACAAGACACGCAAGGTGACGGCCAATGTGCTGGTGGATGCTCGGCCACGCATTGCGATGTACCGCCATGACGGGACGGAGCTCTGGGTTTCCGCGGAACTTGGCGGCACCGTTAGCGTGATCGACCCGGTAGCGCACGCCGTAAAACGGAAGATCGGGTTCGAGGTGCAGGGGTTGCGCAGCGACGTCATCCAACCGGTGGGCATCCGCTTCACCGCTGACGATGCCCTTGCCTTTGTTGCTCTCGGTCCTGCCAATCGCGTGGCCGTGATCGACACCAAGACCTACCAGGTGAAAGACTACCTGCTGGTCGGGCAGCGGGTCTGGCAGATGGATTTTACGCCCGACGGAAAGCTTCTGCTGACGACGAACGGCTTGTCCAACGACATTTCCGTCATCGACGTCGCGGCCCTGAAGGTGGTGAAGTCGATACAGGTCGGGCGGCTGCCGTGGGGCGTCGTGGTGGCGCCGTGAACGACATTTCCGGAAAGAACGGGCCGGAACTGCCGCGGGAAGCGCCGCAAGCCGCTACATCCCTGGCCATGCCGGCCTTGGCGATGGATCGCGTGAGCCACGCTTACGGATGCCGCAAGGCGCTAGTGGACGTGACGCTAACAGTGCCGCAGGCTCATTTCACCGCCCTGCTCGGGCTGAACGGTGCGGGCAAAACCACATTGTTCTCCCTGATCACGCGCCTGTATGACACGCAACAGGGAACCATTACCGTTCTCGGCCATCGCGTCGACCGCTCCCCCGGCGAGGCGTTGCGCCAACTTGGGGTGGTCTTCCAGGCGCGCACGCTCGATCTGGACCTGAGCGTGATGGACAACCTGCTCTATCATGCGGCGTTGCATGGCATCGGCAGGCGGACGGCACGCCAGCGGGCGCACGAAGTGCTGGAGGAGGTCGAGCTCGCCGGGCGCGCCCGCGACACGGCGCGGGATCTGTCCGGCGGGCAGATGCGGCGTGTCGAGATTGCGCGTGCCTTGCTGCATCAGCCGCGTCTGCTGGTGCTGGACGAGCCGACAGTCGGCCTCGACGTCGCCTCCAAGTCGGCCATCGTCGCGCATGTGCGCGGGCTGGTGCGGGAACGGGGCGTGGCGGTACTGTGGGCCACGCATCTCATGGACGAGGTCGAGCCATCCGACGATGTGGTGGTGTTGCACAAGGGCCGTGTCCTGGCGGCCGGTGCAGCGGCTAACGTGGTTCAGGGTGCCGACATGCGGACGGCCTTTACGATGTTGACTGCCGGAGCGGACAGCACCGGAGCAGGCATGGAATGAGCGCGACCGCGGTTGCGGCGGCGACCCGTCGCGGCTTTTCCGCAATGCAGTACCTGATCTGCCTGCGCGGCATCATGTGGCGGGAGATGCTGCGTTTCGTGCACCAGCGCGAGCGGTTTGTGTCCGCCCTGGTCCGGCCGCTGGTCTGGTTGTTCATCTTTGCGGCCGGGTTCCGCCAGATCCTTGGTGTCTCCATCATTCCGCCATACGAGACCTATGTCTTGTATGAGGTCTACGTTACGCCCGGGCTGATCGCGATGATCCAGCTCTTCAATGGCATGCAGTCCTCGCTCTCGATGGTCTACGACCGTGAAATGGGGAATATGCGGATGCTGCTCGTCAGCCCGCTTCCCCGTTGGTATCTGCTGATCTCCAAGTTGGTCGCGAGCACGACCGTCTCGGTGCTGCAGGTCTATGCCTTTCTGCTGGTCGCCTACCTCTGGGGGGTGGAGGCCCCGCCTTGGGGTTATGTCACCGTTCTGCCGGCACTCGTGCTGTCAGGGCTGATGCTCGGCGCGCTCGGGATGCTGCTGTCATCGATGATCCGTCAGCTCGAAAACTTCGCGGGAGTCATGAACTTCGTCATCTTCCCGATGTTTTTCGCCTCATCGGCGCTGTACCCGCTATGGTTGGTGCAGCAGTCGAGTCCGGTCGTTTATGCGATCTGCCGCCTCAACCCGTTCACATATGCGATCGAACTGACTCGGTTTGCCCTGTACGGCACGGTCAACTGGCTCGCGCTCGCCGTGGTGGCAGTGATGACCGTCCTGTTCGTGGCGGGGGCGGTTTTGGCCTACGACCCCGCACGCGGGCTGATCGCACGCCGTGGCGGAGGCGCCCCATGAAGCCGCTGCCGACGATGCTAATGGTCGCAACTTGCGCCCTCGGCATGACGATGGTGGCTCTGGGCGCACCGCCCGTGCGCGATCCTGATTGGCCATGCGAGCAGATCAAGGTTTCAGAGCTCTCGCTCGGCGCAGTCTGGGCCGGCCCTCCGGTGGAGCCTTACGCAGACGCCTGGGCGCAGGATAAACAGGTCGCAGACCTCATGGGCCGGCTGGCTCAACGGCGGATGCCGGTCGAACAAGCACAGGCTGAGATTACGGCATTCGCCCAGCAAGCGGGAGAGGGGCGGCAGGCGAAGCTGTTGGCGCTATTCGCAGGTCTGTACGCGACACTGGATCGTGAGCGTGGCAGCGTCATGGCTGGGCTCGACCGCATCGGCCGGGCGCAAAAGGACCTGGCCCAGTCAATCCGCGCGGATATGGAGCGGCTACGGACACTGCAGAGCGCCGGCGAGTCGGACGAGAAGCAGGCCGGCGAGTTGGCGGGGCGCCTGGGGTGGGAGACGCGAATCTTCGAGGACCGGCGCCAGTCGCTCATCACCGCATGTGCCGTGCCGTCGATCATCGAGCAGCGGTTATTCGCGCTGGGTCGGACGGTCCAGCGGGCGCTCGAATAGCGTTCCGCTGTGTTGTAGAGAAATCGCAGCGCCCGAACATCGGCGGCCAGGCACCGCTTCCTGCCGGTACCGCCGGTTATTTGGGGATTAATGCCCCGTGCTCGTCCAGCAGTGGCACGCCGTATTCCTCCAGTATGCTGTCGATCTCCGACTGGTTCTCCTTGATCAGCCTGTTCAAGGTCCGCTTCCACTCCTGATCACTGTGCCGGACCCCCAGAGCGATGCGAAAGTCCATGCGCACGCCCGTCTCTTTGAGCAGGGGGACCACCGTTAGCCTCGTCCCGGAGTGCTTCGCCCAATAGCCCGCGATGGGACCCCAGAGGACGCCGGCATCGATACGGCCGGTCACGAGGTCATCGGCCATATCCTTCGCCGGCGATTCATAACGGGTATCGACGGTCAGTGCATACGGTTTGGCATGCAACATCAGGCCGTTCGCAGCCATCAACGTCGCAGGCGGCGTGCCTGCCACGATGCCGATACGCATGTTCTTCAGCCGTGGATCCTCGAGGGACTCGATCCCATCAAGGCCAGTGCCCGGCCTGATGAGCAGCGAATACACGGTCCGGTAGTAGGAGTTGGTGGTTTGCACGAGGTCGTCACCCTGGGCTGCGCCCATCACGACGTCGCAGCGGAACATGTTAAGCGTGTTGCGCACGAAGCCGATCACCTGCGGGTAGTAGGTGTAAGCAACGGGCTTGCCGAGTTCTCGGCCGAGCAGCGTGGCAATACGGTTCTCGAAGCCCTCGCCCGCCTCATTGGAGAAGGGCAGGTTCCTGGGGTCTGCACAAACTCGCAACACCTTGGGGTCGACCAACTCCACAGTCGCTCCTAGTCCCGGGGACTGCGCGCGAGCACCATGCCCCACAAGCGCCAACAGCACGACGAGGGCCGGCAACCATTGGCGCACGACCTTGTCCTCGCCGGTGCGGTTCAGGTTATCCCAAACGCCGGCCATGTCGCCGTCAACCCATGCATTCGTTCTCAGCGATCGCGTAGGCCGGGGGCTTGTCGTCATGCAGTGACGGGCGCCCGCGGGGAATTGCGTCATCGGCCCGGCCCCGGAGATACACGTAGATCGCGTCAATGTAGCACATGACATTCTTGTTCTCAGCAAGCCCCGGCATGACCAGCGTTTGCGCGGTCGACACATCGCGCTTTCCGCCGGCGACGGTCGCGAGGAAGTCCCCGTAACTGAGCCGCTTCATGGCGTCGACGAGCGACGGCGCGTAGGTGGAGCCCAGGCCGTCGGGCCCATGGCATGCCAAGCAGTTTGCAGAATATCGCACAAAGCCGGCATAGCTGTAGTAGTCGACTTTGCCGTCCGGACCGATCTTGAAGGTCGGGTTGCCGTCCTTGTCGAGATATTTCCCGCCTTCGGATGTTATCGCGGCGGGATCACCGGCCCCGTCCGCGCGCGCCGCCGCGACGTTCACCAGGAGCAGCAGGAAAATGGCCTTCGTAACGGTCGGCGGCATTTTCACCACGCGTTTCCTCGGTCGCGGGCAGTACAGGAGGCCGGCACTTCGGGATCTACTTGAGCGCCGGCCTCCGCTTCAGTGCGCCGCGGAAGGGTCAGTTGGGCAACGCGAATACGGTCAATTGGCCTCCGAGGGCCGTGTAGTTATTCAGCGCGGCGTAACCGCCCACCGCACCCAGACCTGCATGCGGATCGGTCAAGCCGGCGGCCAAACCGATTCCGGCCCATCCGCCTACCCCAGACAGGATGGCAACATACTGCTTGCCGCCATGCTGATATGTCATGACATTGCCGATGATTCCGGACGGAGTCTTGAAGCGGTACAACTCCTTCCCGGTTTTAGCGTCGACCGCCTTCAAGTAGCCTTCCAACGTGCCGTAGAACACCACGCCACCAGCCGTCGCCAGAGCGCCAGACCAGACCGAGAACTGCTCAGGATCCGACCAGACGATCTTCCCCTGCTTCGCATCCCACGCGATGAAGTTCCCCATGTTGGTTTCGCCCTTCGGCGGATACATGGAAAGAGTCGCGCCGACATAGGGCTGGCCCGCCGTATAGGACACACGGAATGGCTCGTAGTCCATACAGACATGGTTGGTTGGGACATAGAACAAGCCGGTATCGGGCGAGTAGGCCGCCGGTTGTTCGTCTTTGGTACCCAGGGCGGCAGGGCACACATTGGCGGTGTTGACGTCCTCGCCATTGCGGTCGGTCGAGTACTGCGACACCACCATCGGGCGTCCATAGGTTGGGCTGCTCTTGTCCATGTCGACCTTGCTGGCCCAGTTGACCGCCGGGTCGTATTTCGCCGCCACCAACAGCTCACCAGTTGCGCGGTCCAGGGTGTAGCCGAACCCGTTGCGGTCGAAGTGAACCAGCGTCTGCCGCATTTGTCCGCCGATCTGCTGGTCGGCGAGGATCATCTCATTTATGCCGTCGTAGTCCCATTCGTCGTGTGGCGTCATCTGGTAGACCCATTTCGCCATGCCGGTGTCGGCATCGCGCGCCCAGATCGTCATCGACCATTTATTGTCGCCCGGGCGCTGCCGCGGATTCCACGTCGAAGGATTGCCGGAGCCGTAGTAGATCAGGTTGAGCTGCGGGTCGTAGGAGTACCATCCCCAGGTCGCGCCGCCGCCGATCTTCCACTGATCGCCCTGCCAGGTCTTCAGGCTGGAGTCCGGGCCGACGGGTTTGCCGAGTTGTGTCGTCTTCTCGGGATCGACCATGATTTCCTTGTCCGGACCCATCGAGTAGGCGCGCCACAGCAGCGTGCCGTCCTTCAAGGAGTAGGCGGAGAGCCAACTGCGAACGCCGAACTCGCCTCCGGAGACGCCGATATACACCTTGTCCTTGACGATCATGGGCGCCGATGTTCCGGTTTCGCCTTTGCCGGGATCACCGTCCTTTGCGGACCAGGCTACTGCGCCGTTCTTGGCGTCCAAGGCGACAACGGTCGTGTCGGACTGATGGAGAATGATCTTGCCATCGCCGTAGGCCACACCGCGGTTTACGGTGTCGCAGCACATCACGGGAATGACGTTGGGATCCTGCTTGGGCTCGTATTTCCAGAGGATCCGGCCATCGTGGTTCAGGTCGAGTGCATACACGGTGTTAGGGAACGGCGCATGCACATACATGACGTCGCCGATCACCAGCGGGGCGCCTTCATGTCCGCGCAGCACCCCCGTCGAGAATGTCCAAGCGGCCTGCAGCTTGCCGACATTGTCGGCTGTGATCTGTTTGAGGGCGCTGTAGCGATGGTTGTCATAAGTGCCTGTCGGCATGACCCAGTCAGCAGAATTTGCCTGCATCTTCAGCAGATCTTCCTGCGCCGCGGCCGGACCCGCGAACGAAGCTGCCGACAGTGACACGCCCGCCGCCAGCATCAATTTTGTGGAAAAACGACGCATCCGCCATCTCCCGAGGATGTTCTGCGGCCGCCGTCGGCGTGGGTGTCGAGTACGCCATTGCGGACAGGTCGCCAAAAGATCGGTCAGGTAGACATCCCCGTCAGCGTGTCACGTCGGATCCAGGCAGTGGCAGGGCCCCGAAAGACATCCCGCGCTTTTTGCGAGCGTTCATGCTTGCGCATTTGTCCTGCAGCCGACTGCGAAGAGATATCCGCCCTCCCGAACCGCGGATACCCTTGAAGCCGGGGATCACACAGATGCTAGAGCACTCCTCTTGGCGACCGCAATTGACATTTTCCGGAAACGCCGCGCCTGGTGGGACATGCCGCACCTAGGGGCGCACCCTAGCGACGGGGCGTCCGCGATAGGCGTAGCGGATTTCGTGCGCCGCGGCCTCTTGCTCCGCCAGTGCGGCCATCGCGAGATGATGGGATGAGAGGTCGCAGGCGGGGTCGGTCGCGGCGGCATCGCCGGTGATGGCGAGGGCCTGGCATCGGCACCCACCGAAATCGATCTCCCGCCGGTCGCAGGAACGGCATGGCTCGCGCATCCAGCCGGTGCCGCGGAAGGCGCGGAAGGCAGGGGAGGCAACCCATATTTCTTCCAGGGGATGGTCGCGCACTGACCAGAATTCAAGTCCGGGAATGGTCTCGGCGGCATGGCACGGCAATACGCGCCCGGATGGGGTGACATTCAGCGAGCGCCGCCCCCAGCCGCCCACGCAGGCCTTGGGCCGGCGTGCATAGTAGTCGGGAAGAACGGCATCGATGATGATCCGGCCCTCGTATTCGTGGCGGAGGGCGCCAAGCTCGCCGGCGGCCGTCATGGCCTGTTCACGGGTTGGCATCAGCGCGCCGCGGTTGCGAAGGGCCCAGCCATAGTACTGGACATGTGCGATCTCCACGCGCCCCGCACCCAAAGCAACGGCGAGGGCGACGATCCGGTCGACCCGCGTGATGTTGGCTCGGTGGATTACGGCGTTGATGGTCAGCGCGAGCCCGGCCTCTACCACCGCCTCCGCCAGGGCGAGCTTGCGCACATGCCCACCGGGATACCCGGCGATGGTGTCTGCCGAGTCTGCGTCCACGTCCTGCAGCGACACCTGCACATGGTCCAGTCCGACTTGTTTCAGCCGCAGCAGCCGGGCGCGGTCGATCCCGATCGCCGATGTGATCAAGTTGGTGTAAAGGCCGGCTGCAGAAGCAGCTGCGGTAATATCCACGAGATCGCTCCGCGCGGCGGGCTCGCCGCCCGATAGATGAAGCTGCAGAACGCCAAGGGCCGCAGCTTGTCCGAATACGCGCGTCCAGGTAGCGGTATCCAGCTCGGCGCCGCGGCCTTCGAGCGTGGTCGGGTTCGAGCAGTAGGGGCAGGCGAGCGGGCAGCGATGTGTCAGCTCTGCGAGCAAGCCGAGCGGCGCCGGGAGCGCCTCTGCCGGCATGTCCTTTGTCACATTTGCACCAGCCGCTTGGCGGCAAGTTCGGCCAGCATGCTTCTCACGTCCTCCTCGATAACGGCACGCTCGGCGACAAAACGGGCCACCAGGTCATCGACGATCTCATCCACTGACCGCCGCCCGTCGCACCGGCTCAGGATCTCGTTGGCGGGTCCATCCAGCTCTATAATCCGCTCGGGGCACAGCAAGAGCCATATCCCGCGCCTGGTATCGAACGTCAGGCGCACGCCCGCTGCCAGCCGTGGTCGTGACGAAGGTGCGGCTGGATCAGGCATCGGGCGGCACGAACGCACCAGGCGGGATGCGCCCGGGCGTGTCATAGCTGTATTCGAGGGCGTCAAGCATTGACCACAGCACGCTGCACTTGAACTCCAGCGCGGCGATCACGGCCTGCTGTTGATCGGGGGTGCGGGCGTGTCGCTTAACGTAATCAAGCGCGAAGGTGGCGTCACGCGCCGCCTGTGGCGGGCGCTTGTCGAAGTAGGCCAGTGTATCCCGTGTAATATAGTCATAGTGCGCCAGCATGCCGACCATCCGTTCAGTGATGATCCTCGGCGAAAACATCTCCGTCAAGCACGACGCGACGGCCTCCAGAAGGCTCCGCTCTCTCACGAAGTGCACATAGGCGTCGACGGCAAATCGGGTGCCCGGCAAGATCCGGCGCGTGGAGACGACCATCGCGTGATCGAGTCCGAGGCTGTCGGTCAGTGCCAGCCAACGCTCCAGACCTCCTGGCCTTCGGCTCACCTCACTCTCGCCCGACTCGCCATCGAAGCCGTCATGATCCTCCAGCCGGCGGCGCCAGGCCCGACGCAAGTTGGGATCCTCGCAACGGCCGATGAGAGACCCGTCCTTCAAAGGGATCATCGCCTGGTAGTAGTAGCGGTTCAACGCCCACGCCTGAACCTGCCCCTTCGTGCAATAGCCCCCGTGCAACTTCCGATGGAACGGGTGCAAGTCATGATAGCGCTGGGCCCCGACGGTCCGAAGGCGTTCTTCGAGTTGTTCGGGTGTGAACAGGACGGTCATAGGCGCACCTCCATCCCGTCAAATGCAACTTCAAATCCCGCTTCCTCCGCCTGTCGACGCTCGGGCGAGCCGTTGAGAAGCAGGGGATTGGTGTTGTTGATGTGCAGGAAGATCTTGCGGGCCGGGAGGTCCGCCAGGCCTTCGAGCGAGCCACCCACACCGCTGACCGGCACATGGCCCATGCGGCGGCCCGTCTTGGTGCCGACGCCGGCCGTGATCATCTCGTCGTCGGTGAACAGCGTGCCGTCGAAGAACACGACATCGGCGAGGCGAAGATGGCTCCGCACCGTGTCGCTGATCTCGGCACAAGCGGGCGCCACGATCACGCGATGACCGTTCGCCTGTACCAGTGCGGCATAGGTCGGGGCCGCCTGCGGCTGTTCGGCCGCGCGGTCCTCCAGGTAAAGCGGAACCTTGCCGGGCATCGGCAACAAGGTCAGCGTCAGCCCGTATCCGCAGTCGACCGCATGCAGTGGCGCGACATGAATACGATCGACCATGGCGGGATTGAGTACGTCGAAGACCGCGTTTCTGCGTAACACCTCGAGAACGGGGCCAGGTGCGAAAACACTCAACCGCTGCTGCTCGCGCAAGACAAGCAAGCCAGCGATGCCGTCGACATCAGCACTGATCAGCGCGGTAGCGAAAATCGGGGAGTCCCGGGGTCCTTCCCTTGGGTGCAGCTGCGGTGTTTTCAGGATCTGTTGGCGCAGATCCGGCGATGCGCCGACCAGCAACCAGTGCGTCTCATCCGCAGAAAATGCGACCCCAACCTGCGTGCTCGCGCAGACACGGGCATCCCCCGACCGCACCAATTGGCACACGCGGCACGCACAATTCCATTGCGGAACTCCGCCACCGGCCCCGGCTCCCAGTATGAGCGCCGTCAGTCCCGATGGCGGCATCGTTCACCGCAGGGCTGACCGGATCCTCGTCAGAACTCGCTCGGCATATAGCCGTTGATTTCCTGACAGAGGCAGATTTCACGAATTTTCGGTTTCGACCAGGGCATTAGGTTTCTCCCGTGTGCGTACTGCAACTGCGTGCATTTCGGGCATGCTTTTCCGGGGGCTATTCGTTCCCAGATTTCCCGGAAGCGAAGCGACGCTACTGGTGCGCGCCCTGTCGGTCCGTGTCAAGCGACTCCTCAGTGCTACCGACGATCACGAGGGGCGCCGATCGCTGTCGAAAAGGGCGTTGGCCAATGTTCACGCGAGGCTGGATCGCATTTCCGATTTTGTCCATGGGAGGGCGCCGTGGGGACTTCACGCAGTTTTGTTCTTTTGCGAAGTGCAGTAGCGTCTGGAGACGTCAGCCAGCCGCAAGCGTCAGAAGCAGCGCACCTCGGCTTCCGCTTGGGCCTCACGCAGATCTCGCAGATTGTCCCGGGCTCGGCCAGTACGGAACATGCTGCCGAGATAGCCGCTGTCGTGGCTCATGCGCATCACAGTTTCTGCGGCCTCGTAGCGCGCATACGGAAGGATCGAGGCAATGACGTCGATCGCGCATGAACAACGCAGCAGGGCATCCTGGGTACCGCCGTTCACGTTCATGCAACCAAACACATAGTCGGCGCGGGCGGCGGTCGGGTAATCGTTCTCGGTTTCGCCGAAAGCCGCGGCGCCGATCGGTGCCGTGATCGGCAGCAGCAGGACGGCGCCAAGAAGCAGCGTTCGCATGATGACACTCCGGACTGTCGCGGATCCTGATATCGTGCAGATGGCAGGCTATCGTGCGGGCGGGCGGAGTGCAGTTAGAATGTGGCTCCGTCGCAACCTGACACTCGCAGTAGCCACGCCCGATATCCCGATATAAGGGCAGGATGGGAGCGAACGTGAACATCGAGGACCTCGTGACCAGTCGGCGCGCGTGGCTTCGCGCGGCAGTTGCCAGCATCGGCCCGGCTTTGGCGCTGAGAGCGACGGCAACGGAGAGTGTGGTGGTCCGGCTGGGCGTCCTCCAGTTCGGTACCGTGCAGTGGATCGCCGACGTCGTCCGCCGCCATGCGCTGGACACGCCGAATGGGATTGCGCTGCAGACGTCGCTGCTTGCCAACACCGATGCAGGCCGGGTGGCCTTGATGGCCGGGGCGGTTGATGTGGTCGTTGCAGACTGGCTGTTCGTGGCCAATCAGCGGGCCGCGGGGACCAAATTGTGTTTTGCCCCGTTCTCGGCAGCGACGGGGGGGGTGCTGGTGCGGCACGAGGCCCCGATCCGCACTCTTGGCGAGCTACGGGACCGCCGGCTCGGCGTGGCTGGTGGACCGACTGACAAATCCTGGCTGGTTGTGCAGGCAGCCGGCCGCTCCATCGCCGGGATCGACCTCGCCGCCGCAGCCCGGGTGGTCTACGGCGCACCGCCCTTACTGGGTGCCAAGCTCGAACAAGGCGAGCTCGACGCAGTGCTCACGTTCTGGAACTTTGCGGCGCGGCTACTCGCCGCCGGTTGTCGCGAGGTGATCTCGGTAGCCGACTGCTCCGGGGCGCTGGGCCTGCCTGCGACGACGCCCTTGATCGGCTATGTGTTCCATGAGGACTGGGCAGAGCAGCATCGAGCGGCGATCGATGGCTTCCTTGCCGCGGCCAGGGCAGCCGAGGATCTGCTCGCCACATCCGATGCGGAGTGGCAGTCGCTCCGCAGGCTGATGGACGCCGAAGATGACACCGTATTCGCGCAATTGCGGGCGCGCTTTGTTGCCGGGATCAGCCATCCCTCCGTGAACGCCCAACAGGCCGCGGCGCAGCTGCTGCTTGACATCCTGATGCGCACCGGGGGGGAGAAGGCGACGGGCGGCGTCGACGCCTTGCCCGCCGGGGTTTTCTGGCGCGCCACGGATCGCGAAGGCTGACGGTGACGACGGAGAGCGGCGCAAAGACGAATCTGGCGACTGCCAATTGGAGCAAGGTGGGCTGGGCGAACCTCTCGTGGCCCGTCGGCGGGCGCTTCGTATCGCTGGCAGGGTTCGCAGTGTTGTGGTGGATTGGCGCCCGCCTCGCTGCGTCCCCGCAGTTCCTGCCCTCGCCTGCACAGGTGCTGCGAGTGGCCTGGACCGCGCTGCTGGACGGCGACATGCCTCGAGACATCGGTGCCACGCTGCTGCGTGTCGTAGTTGCGTTCGGCGTGTCCATGGCGGCGGGCAGTGTTGCCGGATATTTTGCCGGACGTTCGGCACGGGCCAACGCATTGATGGATCCGTGGTTGACCATCGCGCTGAACTTGCCGGTGCTGGTCGTGGTCATCCTGGTCTATATCTGGGTCGGGCTGAATGAGGTGGCGGCGGTGCTGGCGGTGGCAATCGTCAAGGCACCGACGGTGATGGTGACAGTCCGCGAGGGGGCCCGCGCGCTCGATCCGGCGCTGGAGGAGGTGGCGTTCGTCTATCGTCTGCCACGGCTGCGGCGCCTCCGGTGGATCATACTGCCGCAACTCGCGCCTTATCTCGCGGCGGCGGGCCGTGGGGGATTGTCGGTCACGTGGAAGATCGTTCTGGTCGTTGAGTTGCTGGGGCGGCCCAACGGCGTTGGCTTTGCTCTGAACCTATTCTTTCAGAACTTTAACGTTGCGGGCATCCTGGCCTATGGCCTGGTGTTCGCAGTGATCATGCTGGTGGTGGAGGCAGCGCTGCTGCAGCCTTGGGAGCAACGGGCCAATGCCTGGCGACGTGGCGCTTGACGTCTGCATTGAGGCGAAGACTTTTCACGCCGGACAGGCGACGGTGCTGCGCGAAGTCCGGTTTCGCGCCGCCCCCGGAGAATTCATCGCCCTGTTCGGACCATCCGGCGTCGGCAAGACGACGACGTTGCGAATCGTGCTGGGGCTGGACACCGCCTTCACTGGACGAGTGCGGCGAGGGCGCGGCCGCATTGGCGTTGTCTTCCAGGAGCCGCGGCTGGCCCCGTGGTTGAATGTCGCCGATAACCTGCGCCTGGTGGCAACCGACGGGGTGCCCGCGCCCGACATTCCGACATTGCTGGACGAGGTCGGCCTGTCAGGTGGGGGGGGCCACATGCCGCGAGAGCTGTCGCTTGGCATGGCCCGGCGGGCGGCGCTCGCGCGGGCGCTTGCGGTCACACCGGATCTGCTGGTGCTGGACGAGCCGTTCGCATCAACGGATCCACAGCTCGGGGCATCATTGGCGACGATGACGGCGCGTTGGGCGCGCCGGCGGGGGGCGACGGTGCTGCTGGCGACGCATGACCTGGACCAGGCACTGGCAGTCGCGGACCGTGTGCTGGTGCTGTTCGGCCATCCTGCCACGTTGGCGGCCGACCTCGCGGTGCCGGAAGCGACGGATGGTGCGGCGGTCGCGCTCATGCGGGAGACGCTGCTCCTGCGGTTCCCGTTCCTGGGTACCGGCGAGGATCGGCCGGCCGCCTCACCGTGATTGCCCCGCGCGCCACCGGCAGCATAGGCTGGTGGACAACGGAGCTGGGAGAGACGTCATGGTCTTGCTTCGTGCTTTGCGGCTTGCGCTGTTGCTGGGCGTTGCCTGCACCGCCGGGAACGCGGCGGCCGCCGACAGGTTCTTTGCCTATAACCTGACCACGACGACCGATTTTGCTGGCGTCTATCTCGCCCCGGCGGGGACCGAGCATTGGGGACCAAACCAGGCGTTGAACGACAAGGACAAGTCCCTGGACAGGTCGGAGCGGCTGTCACTGACCGGGATCGCCCGCGGCAAGTTCGACGTCAAGCTGGTCGACAGCAAGGGTCACATTTGCGTGAAGCGGGACGTCGACCTGACGCGGGACCTGATCTTCGAAATTCGCGACGCCGACGTGGCATCTTGCCGCCGAGGCGGGCCCTCGCAATGAACGCGCATATTTGGTCAACACCGTGGTTGGAGAACGAGCTTGTCTTCCGCGCCAAGTCAGGCGTTGTCGCCGGGCGGGCCATGCCTTCGTGGCGTGAGGTAGGCGCCACCGTGCTGGTTGCGCTTTTGCTCGCCGGGCCAGTTGAGGCGCAGGATCTGTTGAAATTCCTGGACTTGAGCTCGCCGGCCATGACGACGGCCGAGATGACGCGAGCCGAGATTGAAGCCGTGCTGCAGGCGGCTCAGCCGGGTCACGCCCCCGATTTCAGCGGGAAGAGGCTGAACGGGCTGGATCTTTCCGGCCTGAACTTCACTCGCACCAGCTTCCGGGCCGCCCGCATGAATGGGGTGAAGCTGGGCGGTGCGCGGCTGGACGGTGTCATACTCGACCAGGCCTGGATGCTGAAGGCAGACCTCCGAGGAGCGAGCCTCCGCCGCGCGGGGATGTTTGGCACGCAGCTGCAAGACGCCAGGCTGGACGGCGCCGATCTCAGTGGCGCCCGCATCGCCGGCGACCTCTCGCGGGCGAACCTCACGCGGGCGAAGCTGGTGGGCGCGGACCTCAGCGCCGACATGCGCAACCAGTCCATGGGGCTGATGCGCGGCGTGCTGACATCGGCGAATCTGGAAGGGGCGGATCTGTCGGGTGCGAACCTTTCGCGCGCGGTTGTGGAGTTTGCGAATCTCAAAGGAGCAAACCTCACCGGGGCGCAGCTTATTGGCCTGGAAGCGGCCGGCGCCGATTTCGAGGGCGCCCACGTCGCTGGAGCGGACTTTACCGGTGCGGATTTGGCCTCTGCACGGCTGACAGGAGTGGCGGATCTTGGTGAAGCGAAGAACCTCGACAAGGCCCGGAATCTGTCGCGCGCCATTCGAAACTGATGCCGGCTGCGCCATCGCGCGGCAGTGACCAGCATCAGACCGAAAGCGGCCGGACAGGCGTTCGACATGAAGAAGTCCCGGTCCGAGGGGCCGGCCAATGAACCAGGGAGAGCACCATGTTCGTCGTCAGCGTCATGTATCCCACCGAGGATGACACGGCCTTTGACTTCGACTACTACATGAAGACACATATCCCGATGGTGCAGTCCCTCTGGACCGCGTTCGGCGTGCGCGACATCCGGGTATTGCGGGGAACTGGGGCGCCTGGTGGTGGGCAGCCTGCATACCTGGCCATCGCCCATCTTACGTTCCCGTCGGCATCCGACTTCGAGAAAGCCGTAGCGCAGCACGGGCAGGAGGTGATGGGCGATATCCCGAAATTCACCAATATCAAGCCGCTTCTGCAATTCAGCGAACTCCTGACCTGAGCCGCCGCGGCGCCGAGCCAGCCAGGAGCCCCGACCGGAACCATGTTGACAGACGGGAGAACCATTCGAACCTGCCGGCAAAGTGGTCGCGCAGATGGTTTGGCTGCCAGCTATTCATGCAACTTGGCAAACGCCTGATTATAGTCCTTCAGGTTCAGCTTCCTGTGCTGAGACGGTAATCACCTGACAGTTGGCTGCGTCGGCCGCTGCGGCCGTGCCACGCAACGACAATTGCCAGGCCCATATATCAACGGCCATCGTCCAAAGATGCTCGATGCATCCCCTATACGAATCACATGGTCCCACGTCGCCTCAACCCGTTAGATTCGCACCTATGGAGAAATGCCCGCAATGCCCGCATTGCGTAGCGACGCGCAGGAGACTGCCGCACCCAGACAATGGAGCGCAAAATGATCACCATCTTCCGCCTCGCATTCGCAGCCGCCATGCTCGGTGGCGTTGCCCTGGCTCATGCGCAGACTGCGCAGGACCATGCCGCCCATCTTTCCGGCAACTCCGCCGGCAGGGTTGCACAGGTCGCTCCCATGTCCCCAACGGCCGGTCAGACCGGGGCGATGCCGATGATGGACATGAACGGGATGATGCGTGGCGGCATGGGCCAGATGATGCCCATGATGCGGATGATGCCCGGCGACATGGCGATGATGCCGTTCGACCATATCGAGGGCCGCATCGCATTTCTGAAGGCGGAACTTGCGATCACCGATGCGCAGTTGCCGCAATGGAATGCCTTCGCCCAGGCGCTTCGCGACGGCGCCAAGACCACACAGGAGGCTATGGCGAAGGTCCTGCAGGCAGGCATGCCGGCGACATTCCCGGCGCGCGCCGATACCATGCTGCAGATCATGTCTGCGCGGCTGGATGCGATCAAGGCCACGACGGCAGCCGGCAAGGCGCTCTACGGCGTTCTAAGCGATGCGCAAAAGTCGATCGCCGACGAGTTGCTGTTGGGCCCGATGGGCAGGATGGGGTGACACGCTGAGACACGCATGGCAGCCGAGCGTCGGACCAACCGCCGCACGTTGCGCATCAGGTCCTGATGCGCAACGTGGGGGTCGGTTCAGGCCGCGCTGGCCAATTGCCGCCCCAGCGACGCCACCGCTTGGCCGAGCACTTCCACGATGCGGTCGATCTCGCCACGGGTGATCACCAGCGGCGGGCACAGAGTAATGGTATTGCTGTAACGCCGACCGCCGCCCGAGCGCCCGACGATCACGCCGTTGTTGCGGCAGAAATCGACCACGCTCTGGATATGCGCCGACGTCACCGGCTCCTTGGTCTGGCGGTCCAGCACGAGTTCCACGCCCACCAGCAGGCCTTTGCCGCGTACGTCACCGATCCAGGGGTGGTGCATCAGGCCGCGCAGTCCGTCCATCAGATAGGCGCCCATCTCCGCGGCACGTTCCGCCAGTCGCTCTTCCTGCATGATCTCGATGTTGCGCAGGGCCACCGCGGCTGCGGCGGGATGCCCGCCATAGGTGTTCACCTGCGCCACCTGCCGGTTGTCGGACGCGTCGCCATAGAACGACTGGAACACGTGGTTCTTCACCACCGTGGCAGCGATGGGCAGATAAGCGCTCGAAATGCCCTTGGCGATGCTGATGATGTCCGGCGAGATGCCCCAATGCTGGTGTCCGAACATCTTGCCGGTGCGGCCGAACCCGTTGATGACCTCGTCCACGTGCAACAGCAGGCCGTATTTCCGGCACAGCTTCTCGACTTCAGGCAGGTACTCGTCGGGCGGCACCGCCACGCCGACGCCGCTCATGATGGGTTCGACGATGATCTCGGCGACCGTCTCCGGCCCTTCGCCCAGGATCGTCGTTTCCATGTTCTTCACGCAGGCCAGCGCGCAGGACGGATAGGTCAGGCCGAACGGGCAGCGGTAGCAGTATGGCTGCGCCACATGGATGAAGTCCCCGCTCAGCGGCTCGAATTTCGTCTTCCGCTCGCCCATGCCGCCGGCCGCGAGCGTGCCCAGCGTGGTTCCGTGATACGAGAAATAGCGGGTTATGGTCTTGTAGCGGAACTCGCCGGGATGCTCCTGCTTCATGTACTGGCGCGCGATCTTGAACCCGGCCTCGTTGGCCTCCGACCCCGAGTTGACGAAGTAGATATGGTTGTCGCCACCCAGCAACCCGTTGATCTTCTCGGCCAATGCCGCGGCCGGCACGTTCATTGCCGTGTGCGGGTAGTAGGCAAGCTGTTGCATCTGCTCGGCCGCCACCGCGGCAAGCTCTGTACGGCCGTAGCCGATGTTCACGCACCACAGCCCGGCCATGGCGTCGAGATAGGCCGTCCCGTCGGCATCCACGATCGTGGAGTTCTGCGCCGAGGTCACGACGATCTGCTGCTGCTCCAGCACTTTGTGCTGCACGATCGGGTGCAGCACATTGCCAAGGTCTTGCCGGACGACGGCCTTCCGGGCCTCGGGATCGGGGGTATTGGCAAGCGACATGTCTGCCTCTCTTCGTGTTTTCTGTTTGATGCCGAAGCCTAGCGGCGCCGGTGCCGCAAGTCACCACCCCGTCAGCCCATAGGTGACGGCGGCGCAGGCGCGCGGTATGGCCGCGATCCAGCACACCAGTATAACATCATCGTCCAAGAGCCGTTGAACGACTCGCATGGGGCGCGGCGCAGCAATTAGGGTGAAATTCGGACGGCGTACTGAACCAGTACAACCCACATGGCGGACACGGTGACGCTGCGACTGCCAACCGGCGCTCTCCCTTACTCTCTTTGCCTGGCACTGTTTGAGGCCTCGCTTGCGCTGTTCGGCGAATTCTACTGGGGTTACGGCCTTGTCCGGCTTGGCTTGCTGGCACTGATGCTGCTGTTCGTGGTTGCCTTGCGTCGTTGTGCCCCGGCGGAGCCGCGCAGCCTGCCCGGCGGCGCCGTCATCCGGGTCACACTCGCGGCCGTCCTGCTCGCAACTTCGCTGCTCGCGGTGCGCACCATCCGGCAGGCGGCCTATGCTGCCAACCACACCAACCGCATCCGGCTCGACGAGGGACGGACGACCTGGGTCGCCGCACGGCTTTTGTGGCAAGGTGAGAACCCCTACGCCCGCGGCGCGCTGGTCGACGATACCTCGTACAAATCCCGCTTGCCCAAGCGCCTGGCGGCCGGGATTGGACCGATGATAGCCGCGGACGCGGTTGAACCGGAACTCGAACGCTATCTGCTCTCGTTAGATCCTTCGAGCCGTGCGGCCTTGCTGCCAGCGCCGCACGCCGATGCACCAAGCGTGGCACGGCGCGAGGCCGCGCTGCTTGGCTACAAATACGGGCCGGTTCCGCTGCTGATCACGGCCGCGCTCGGAAAGCTGACCGGTCCGGCGGCGGTGCCGCTCAGTAACGGCACCGCCTGCCTGGCCTTGTTCGCGGTGCTCGCCCTGGTTTTGTATTCGGCTGGCGCCGGTCTCGCGGGGGCCGGCCTGGGGCTCGCCGCGCTGATGCTGGACCCGATGATCGGCTTCTATTTCATGTTCTGGACGGCCACCGATGTGTGGCCCCTGCTGTTCGGCTTCTCGGCTTTGCTGCTGGCGATGCGCGGTTATTCGGCCGTCGCCGGCGTGGCACTGGCTCTGGCCGTCAGCAGCAAGATCATGCCGGCTGCCCTGTTTCTCATCTTGCTGCCGATGCTGCGGTCATGGCGCGCCCTGGCGGCTTTCGTGGCCGCGTGCGCCATCTGGATGCTGCCGTGGATCGTTTTGGATGCGCGCGGCTTCGTGAACAATGCCATGCTATGGGGGGCTATCATGGAACCCGACACGGATTCCTGGGTGTTCGGCGCACCGCATGGCCTGGTTCTGGTGGCGCGGGCCCTACTGCTGGTTCCGATCGGGATCCTGGCGCTGCGCCTCGCGCTTGGGCGAGAGCCGCACATCTGTAGCACTTTCGCGGTCATCACCATCCTGGTGATGGCCGGGGGCAACGCCGTTCATAACAATTACGTGCCCTGGTTCGAGACCTGGACGGTGCTGGCGATTGCGGAGGCATTCTGCTTTCCTCGCCCTCTCGGCACCCTCATCGGCCTGCGGCGCGCCGGCGCCACGGCATGATGCGCGCGGATCGGCGCCAGGCACGATCAGGCCGTGCTGGCCCGTTTCGCTGACGGTAACAGGAATAATGCGCGCCAGTTCGCGACATTGCGGAACTCGATGTAGCGATAGGTAAATGCGGCAACGATAACGGTCATCAGCAGCCCCGCGGCCGTTCCGTATTTCGTCCCGACCTGCTCGGAGATCGGCACATGCCAGATATACAGGCTGTAGCACATCATCCCCGGCACCTGTAACGCCGGCAAGGATAGCAGGCGCCCGGCAGCCGAGCCCTCCCGCAACGCCGCCAGCATGATGGCGCCGTAACCGGCATCGAGGATATTGTTCAGCAGCGACAGCGGGACGATCGGCACATGGGCAACCTGGCCGAAGGCGTAGAACCCCGTCCACGCAAGCAGGATCAGCAGGATTCCTGGTACCCACAGCCACGAAGCCCAGGCCGGGATGCGTCCCGCTGCGTGCAACCGTGCGATCGCCATGCCGATGACGAATTCGTCGATACGACCGAAGATATTGTCGCATACAAAATGCGCGCCGTGCACCTCCAGGTTCCACATGCGGCCGGCGATGCGCAACAGCAGCGCCGCCGCCAGGGCCGCAACCAGGACCCGCAGCGCGCCGAACCGGACGAATCCGATGACCAGCACCGGAAAGACGATGCTGAACAACACCTCCACGCCCAGCGACCAGAGCGGCGGATTGGCCGAGGGCATGAAGGCATAACGCTGGAACACGTAGCTGAAGGTTAACAACTCCTTCGCCGACTGTAGATGCGCCGCGGCGGCGAAGTCGTTCGCTCGCAAGATCAACACCACGAAGGCGGCGAAATAATACAGCGGCATCAGGCGCAGGAAGCGGCGACGGTAGAACGCCGAGGCATCCGCCCAGCCCGTCAGCCTGCGCTTGCCCTCGGCATAGGGCAGGAACAGCACGAAGCCCGACAAAATGAAGAAGAGATTGACCCCGGACCAGCCGCTTGCGAGTACCGCTGCCAGCAGAGTCTGCAAAGCGGGAGGGTCGATGTGCCCGACCTGGACGCCGGCGTGATGCCAAAGCACCGCCAGGATGGCCAGGCCGCGCAGCCCGTTGATAGCGGAGACCCGGTCCACAGCAGCGGGAATCTCCAGTTGCGACGGCAAGGATCTCCGCCGGTCCGTAACGTTACCGGCCACCGCCGGGTCCGGCAATACGTGCGCCCTCACCGCTCACAGATGCACCCGCCTTGGCTCGTGAATCGCGTGGAGAGGCAACCTTGTTTCCGGCGGTGCCCGAACGGATGATGCCCATATGGAGGAAACGTGATGATGTTCGAGCTGTCCGAAGAGCACCGTATGTTGAAGGACCTGGTGGCGAAGTTCGTCGACCGGGAACTGATGCCGCTGGAGCCGGCCGTGCTCGCCCGCGAGGCCCAGGGCCAGAAGGTCGGCCTGACCGACGAGGAGGAGGCGCGGCTGCACGCCAGGTGCAAGGAGCTCGGCTTGTGGGGCCTTGATGTACCGGCGGAACTGGGCGGCGCAAACCTTCCCGTCGTGGCGCTGATGGGCATGAACGAGGAGCTTGGCCGCACCCCCGTTCCGTTCTACTTCCCGCCCGACTCCCCAAATCTGCACATGCTCATGGCCGCCGCCAACCCCGAACAGCGCCGGCTCTACCTCGACCCCTACGCCAGGGGTGAGGCGAAATCGGCCATCGCCATCTCCGAGCCCGGCGCCGGCGGCGACCCTGCGGCCATGATCACGCGCGCGGTGAAGGATGGCGGCGACTGGGTGATCAACGGCCGCAAGATCTGGATCAGCCGCGTACCCTATGCCGACTTTACCATCGTCATGGCCCGCACCGGCGAGGGCAAGCGCCACGAGGGCATCACAGCCTTCATCGTCGAGAAGGGCACGCCCGGCTTCCATATCGAGCGCGAAATCCCGATGCTCGGCGGCCAGCGCACCTACGAAGTGCTGTTAGAGGACTGCCGTGTGCCCGAGGCCCAGATGCTCGGCCGCCTGGGCCAGGGCTTCGCGCCGATGCAGCTGCGCCTGACCATCCGCCGCCTGCAGATGGGCGCCTGGTGCACGGGCATGGCCGTCCGCGCGCTGGACATGCTGTGCAGCCACGCCAGGCAGCGCTCCACTTTCGGGGTGCGCCTGGCCGACCGGCAGGCGGTCCAGTGGTGGATCGCCGAGGCGGCGACGAAGATCCATGCCTGCCGCCTGATGGTGCTGGACGCGGCGGCCAAGCAGGATGCCGGCCAGGACGTGCGGACCGAGGCGTCGATGGTCAAGGTGTTCGCCACCGAAATGGCGCAGGATGTGATCGACCACGCCATGCAGGCCTATGGCGCCATGGGGATGACCAAGGAACTGCCGCTGCAACTGATGATGCAGAAGGTGCGCACCATGCGGGTGTACGAAGGCCCGTCGGAAGTCCACCGCATGGTGATCGCCCGCCGCGTTCTCGATTCAAGGAGGTAATGGACCCGGCGGCTGGACAGGGCCCGGTTCCAGGCCCTGTCCGCCGTCACTGCCCCCGGGCATCAACGCAGCCGCACCGCCTGCCACTCTCCGGTGCCGAACTGGCTTAGGCCGACCACCCCCTGGTGGTGGTCCGTGGCGCTCCCCAGCACCACGGTGCCGCCCATTTCGTCGGCTGCCACCCGGCCGTCGAACTGATAGGCGATCGTGTTGCCCTCATAGCGCAGGTCGAAGCCGAAAAAGATCCCCGCAGGCGTCAGCCGCATCCTCACCGGCCCATCGAACTCGGCCGATTGATGCTGCCCGGTCAGCTCGCTGCCGCTGCGGCCGATCCGCAGCCGGTGCACCCGCTCGCCGTGCAGGAACCGCACCCGCAACTCCCACTCGCCCGCCACATCCGGCCCGGGCCCCGTTGCCGGCGGCGCCGCCGCAGTCGCTCGCGCGCCGGCGGCCAAGGCCGCGGCAATGGCGTCGCCCACGGCGGCCGCTTCGCCGGGTTGCAGGCTGAACGGCTCGATCGCGATCGAGTCCGACGTTGCGGACATATCGTCCAGCACGATCCGTGGCGTGCCGTCCAGCAGGCGCTGGCGCAGGCCCACACCGTCAAATCCGACCTCCGCCGGATCCCAGCGCACCAGCAGCCGGGGCACCCGCTCCACGCCAGTCGGCTCCAGCACCTCCGTCTGCGCCACCCCTGCGAGCTTGCGGGCGATGGTCTCGACGTCGTCGCGCCAACGCCGCCGCTCGGCCGCCGCGTCGCGATCGTTGAACCAGTACTCCACCGCCGCCAGCAGCCCGACCACATCCTCCTTCGAAACCTTCATCGGCCGCCCCAGCGCCTGGTGTGGCGAGGAATTGCGCCAGGCTGCCTGCACCAGCGGCTTGGAGCCCAGCAGCAGCCCGCTGGTCTGCGGGCCGCGCAGGAACTTGCCGCCGCTGTAGACAACCAGGTCGGCCCCGCGCACCAGCCACGGCGACGGCCGTTCCAGGTGTTCCGATGCCGCATCGACCAGGATTGGAATGCCGCGCGGCTTCACCACCGCGGCGATTTCCTCCAGCCTGATCCCCGACAGATGTTCGTGCGTGCCCAGAAGGGCCACCATCGCCACCGGCTCGGCCAGTGCCGCATCCAGGCCGGCGCGGTCATCGATCTCGACGATATGCGTGCCGATCATGCGGATCGCCTGATCATAGACGAAGCGCTGGTTGCGCGGCATGATCACCCGGTTCGCCATCCCCTCGGTGAACGGCAGCCGCAGCATCTTCGCGGGATCGTTGCCGGCCACGCAGGCTGCGGTTGCCAGCGCCACCGCGGCGGCGCTGCCGCAGGTGACGATGCCCCATTCCGCCCCCGTCAGCTCCGCCAGACGCGCCCCCGCCGCCTCCATCAACTCGTCGAGGTTGACGAATTGCCGCGAAGCGTCGGCCATCGCCGCCCGCACCTCAGGCAGCATCAGGCTGCCGCCGAAGACGGTCCGCACGCTGCAGCAGTTGATGAAGGGCCTGACGCCCAGCGCCAGATAGGGGTTGGCATTTCTTGTCATTACCGCCTCCGTTGGGTTGTCCAAGTAAACCCAAGCACGGGCATTCTTGCGAGCGGAATATGCGCCACGCACGACGTTCCACCCGGGGCGTTGCAACGAACGTTCCCCGAGGCGTAGAGTTTTCCGATCCTGTAACGGGGAGGCGTGCGAGATGGACACGACGAAGCCGAATGGCGCGACGTCCGGCGACGCAAATTCCACGGGGCCATGGGTCGGCCGGCGGAGCGCCCTCAAGCTTGCGGCCGGAGCCGCCGCGGCCGGCCTCGCCGGCCACAGCGCGAATGCCGCCGACGTCACGCTCAGCGTCTGGACCGGATATCCCGAGCTCGTGCCCTGGTACCAGGCCGTCGGCGACGCCTACGCGAGGGCCAATCCCGGCACCAAGGTCACGGTGTTCAGCACCACGTTGCGCGAGCACGAACAGAAGCTGGCGGCCGCCATGCCCACCGGCACCGGCCCCGACCTGTTCGATGTCGGCCAGATCCTCAGCATCAGCTTCATCGAGGCCGGCCTGCTGAAGCCGAATCCGCCCGAGGTCGACAAGCAGCTGCGCAGCGGCGCCTACAAGGATGTCAGCGTCGACCAGTTCACCACCGACGGCAAGACCTACGGCCTGCCGCTGCTGTTCAGCACGCCCGCGATGTTCTGGAACAAGGCGATGTTCCGCGAGGCCGGCATCGCCGGCCCGCCCGATACCTACGGCGAAATGATGGACGACGCGAAGAAGCTGGTGAAGTTCGACAGCACCGGCAAGATGATTCGCAGCGGCATGAGCCTGCGCCTGTCCGGCCAGGGCAGCGGCATCGCCGAGAAGTTCCGCTTCGTGCTCGAGCCGGCCGGCGGGTCGCTGATCGTGCGCACGCCGAGCGGGAAATACCACCAGGGCTACGACAACGAAGCCGGCCGCGCCGCGCTGAAATACTATATCGACGCCGTGCAGGTGCACCATGTCGACGACCCCAAGGTCCAGCATGATGCCGACGCCTTCGTCGCCGGCAACACCGCGATGCTGTTCCGCGAAGCCTGGGTGATCGGCGAGATCCAGCAGAAGAACCCCGCGCTCGAATATGGCGTCTATCCCATCCCGGCCTGGACCGCAGGCGGCCCGAAGAAGACCCTGCTGCAGCACGATGGGCTGTATGTCAGCGGCAGGAGCCGCAACATGCCGGCCGCGTACGACTTCATGCGGTTCCTGACCAACCCGGAGAACAGCGTGCTGCTGACGATGAAGTCGGGTTGGGTCGCGGCCCGCCAGGACGTGGACTGGTCGCCGCTGCTGAAGCAGACCCCGCAATACGAAGGCTTCGTGACGCCGCCCAAGGACATCCAGTTCTACCTGGAGCCGGTGCTGTCCCCCTGGAACGAGATCGAGAGCCGCCTCGCCGACCAGCTCCCGGGCGCCTATGTGGACCCGACGCTGAAGGACAACCCGCAGAAGGTTGCGGACGCCGTCCATAAATGGGCGATGCAGACCGATCAGATCCTCAAGGACGCCGACCTCTACGGCACCAGGTAGTCCCATGGCCAGCGGCGCCGAAGCCACGCCGCTCGCCGTCGGCGTGCCCGCGGACGGCATGGCCTTGCGGCTGCGCAGGCGCCTCCGCCGCGCCCGCATACCGCTGTTCTGCTACGTGGCCCTGCTGCCGGTACTGGCGCTGTTCCTGTACGTGCGCATCATTCCGATCGGCTTCGGGTTCCTGCTCAGCTTCTACAAATGGAACCTGATCAGCCCGCGCAAGCCGTTCGTCGGCTTCGACAACTACGTAACGCTGATGAGCGACGAGAACTTCCTGCTCGCGCTCAAGAACACCACCATCTACTCGTTCTCCACGGTGGCGCTCAGCACGGTGCTGGCGCTGCCGCTGGCGGTGTTCCTCAGCCGCCCCGGCCGGCTCTCGGCGTTCTACCAGACCGTCTATTTCCTGCCGGTCATCACGCCGCTGGTGCCGATGTCGATCGCCTGGAAATGGATCTACGACTACAATTACGGCATCCTGAACTACGGGCTGTCGCTGGTCGGCCTGCCCGCGGTGCCCTGGCTCACCGATCCCGACATCGCCCTGTGGGCCCTGGTGATCATGGGCGTGTGGAAGGTGATCGGCTACAATCTGGTGCTGTTCCTGGTGGGTATCCGCAACATCCCACACGAATATCTCGAAGCCGCGGCGCTGGATGGCGCGTCCGACTGGCAGCGCTTCTGGCGCATCACGCTGCCGCTCCTCAAGCCCATTTTGCTCTATGTGCTCGTGACCGCCACGATCAACGCCTACAACGTGTTCACCCAGGTCTATGTGATGACGCTGGGCTCGCAGTCGGCCCCGGGGCAAGCGGTGCGCATGCTGGTGCTCGACATCTACACCAACGGCTTCCAGTTCTTCCGCATGGGCTACGCCTCGGCCGAGGCGGTCACGCTCACCCTGATCGTGCTCGGCCTCACCGTCGTCCAGTTCGGCCTGGTGCGCAACGATCCCGCGAAGGAGGCGTAGGATGGCGCGCCGCCGACACCGCCGCGTTGCCGCGCGCCTCGGGACCCTCCTGGCTCACGGCGTGCTGATGGCGGGCGCCCTGGTCATGGTCATGCCGATGATCTGGATGGTTGCGACGTCGCTCAAGCCGGCGCCAGAAATCGCTCGGTGGCCGCCGGTGTTCCTGCCGCAGGCGCCGAGCCTGGAGAACTACACCGGCGCTTTCGCAACCGCTCCGTTCGGGCGGTTCTTCCTCAACAGCGTGTTCATCGCCGGCGTCGCCACCATCTTCGTGGCCGCCACATCCCTCGTGGCCGGCGCCGTGTTCGCGAAATACCGCTTCCCCGGCCGGCAGTTCCTGTTCGCGCTGGTGCTGGCGACCGCCATCGTGCCGTTCGAGGCGTACATGATCCCGCTCTATCTGCAGCTCGTCTCGATCGAGTGGATCAACACCTATCAGGGCATCATCCTGCCCTACTTGTTCATGGCCTTCGGCATCTTCCTGATGCGCCAGCACGTCGCATCGGCCATCCCCAGCGAGCTGATGGAAGCGGCGCGCGTGGACGGCGCCGGCGAGTGGTGGATATTGCGGCGCGTGATCGCGCCGCTGTCGGGCAATGCCCTGGCGGCGGTCGGCATCTTCGCATTCATCCAGGGCTGGGGGATCTTCATCTGGCCGCTGCTGATCGCCAACGACCAGTTGCTGTTCAACATGGAGCTGGGCCTGACCGCCTTCCAGTTCCGCTTCAGCAGCGACACCGGCAAGCTGATGGCGGGCTCAGTGGTCAGCGTGGTGCCCATGCTCGCCATCTTCCTGCTGCTGCGGCGGCGGATCATCGAGAACATGGCGCTGACCGGCCTGAAGGGCTGACGCCGTGTTCACGCCCGCGCCGGCCGCTCGGGCATGCGCGCGAACGCCCCGCCATGCTCCGGCCACTCCCACGCGCCATCGACATCCACGCCCATGCCCCGCAGCATCTCCACATGGTCCTCGGCATTGTCCACCGGGCGGTAGCCCAGGAAGTCCCAGTTGGGATCGCGCACCTTGATCCGGGTATTAGCGGAATAGCCATTCGCCACCAGGCATCCGGGATCGGGATGGCGCAGCGACCGTTCCACCAGCTGCACCACGTCGCGCGGGCTCAGCCATGTCGCCAGCGAACGCTGGTCGATCGGCAGCCGACGGTAGGTGCCGATGCGCAGCGACACCGAGCGGATATCATGCCGGTCGAAATAGTACCGCAGCATCGTCTCGCCCAGCACCTTGAACACGCCATACAGGCTGTCCGGCCGCGCCGGGTGGGCCGGCGTCACCGGCTCCTCGATCGGATAGCAGCCGAAGGCGTGGTTGCTGCTGGCGAACACGATCCGCCGCACGCCGGCCAGCCGTGCCGCCTCGAACATGTCAAACAGGCCCCGCGCGTTCACCCGGAACAGCATCTCAAGGTCGTGCTCGGCCGGGGCGCCGGTCATGTGCACCAGTGCAGTGACGCCTTGCATCATGCGCTCCAGTGCCGGGCGGTCACCGATATCGGCGATCACCGCTTCCTCATTCGCGGCAAGATCAGGGATCGGCCGTATATCGGTCAGCCGCAGATGCCGCCATTCGGCCCGCAATCCCGACCGCAGCGCCTTGCCGATCTCACCGGCCGCGCCGGTAATCAACACGCGGTCGGTATGCGGATCAATCATTCCCCGGGCCCCCATTTCCCCGGACAGCTTGACCCCGCAACCGGGGGTGATCAAGCTCCCGCAAGAACATGCGCAAGGGAGGACAACGTTGGCCGATCTTCAGGATATCCGCAGCAAGCTGTTTGCTTCCCTGGTTTCGGATGTGCTGGACTCCCTTGGCTACATGAACCAGGCGCTGCCGCCGGCAATCCGCCCGCTCGACGAGTCCAGCGTCATGGTCGGCCGGGCACGGACCGCCCTGTTCATGGACGTGTATGAGGTCGAGCCCGACGAGAACCCGTATGACCTGGAAATCAGGCTGATCGACAGCCTGCAGCCCGACCAGATCCCCGTCTTCTCCTGTGGTAGGACCGGGCGCATCGCCCCCTGGGGGGAACTGCTCAGCACGGCCGCGAAGGTCCGCGGCGCCGCCGGTGCGCTGATGGACGGGATGGTGCGCGACATCAAGGCCATCCGCACCATGGGCTTCCCAGTCTTCCACGGCGGCATCGGGCCGCTGGACAGCAAAGGCCGCGGCAAGATCATGGCCGTCGACGTGCCGGTGGAATGCGCCGGCGTACGCATCGCCCCCGGCGACCTGATCGTCGCCGACGCCGACGGCGTTGTCGTGGTTCCGCAACAAGTGGAAGCCCAGGCCCTGGCTGCCGCCTATGAGAAGCTCAAAGGCGAACGCAAAACCCTCGCCGACCTGCAAGCCGGCATCTCTCTTGGCGCAGTCTACGCCAAGTACGGCATCTTGTAGGGGCAGGACAAGGAGGAGGGGCCAGGGCGCTGCGGCCTTCCACCACGGCGGCGAGTCCTCCGCCGCCGTCGCCGATGGTTGCTTTTCCGTCGCCCGCTAAGAGGCTGATGTCGCCGCTTTTCCTGTTCGCCTTGAAAAGAACTCCTTCTGCGCTTGTTTTTGGGCGGGTGTCCCCCACAGTCGTGCCACGGCCCGCGCTTCAGCTTCCATGCCGCCGGCCAGGCTGCCGACGAGGCCGTCATCGATGACCTGCTTGATGGCCTGGAGTGAATCGAGCGTGTGCGACGCGATCTGTGCAGCGAGGTCCAGGGTCTTGGTCAAGTGCTCGGCGTGAGGATAGACGGCGTTCACAAGTCCGAGTTGAAGACAGCGTTCGGCCTGAACGCGCTGACCCGACATCGCTATCATCTTGGCCTGGGACGCGCCGATAAGCCTGGGCAGCCGTTGGGTGCCACCCCATCCCGGGAGGCTCGCGAGCGTTACCTCGGGCAGGCCGAGCTGGGCCGCTTCGCTTGCGGTGCGGAGATCGCATGCAAGCGCCAGTTCCAGGCCTCCACCCAAAGCAAAGCCATTGATCGCCGCGATGGTGGGTTTGGCAAGCCGCTCCAGCCGGCTGAAGATATCCTGGCCCCATCGCATGTGGGCGTAGGCATGCTCCGGCGTGAAGCCGGTCTGTTCATTGATATCGGCACCGGCGCTGAACGCGCGATCACCGGCGCCGGTAATCACCACACAGCGAACGCCTTCATCGCTGGCAATCTGCTGTAGCGTCTGGTCCAGTTCCATGAGAAGCGGCCGGCCGAGCGCATTATGGCGTTCCGGCCGATTCAGTGTGAGCAGGAGGACGCCGGGCGCCTTGTCCCTGTCCTGGACGAGGAGAGTCATCAGTACCGCTCCGTGCCGGCAGGGCGCGGCGCCAGTTGCAGGCCCATCGGCATCGTGGCGAACAGGCGTGCGTCCATCGTCTTCAACGCCGCGGCGATACGGGGCCTGAACTCCATCTGCTGAAGGACGTCTCTCTCAAGATCAAGGCCGGCCGCCACTTCCGTGAGTACCAGGCCGTCTTCCGCCAACTCGAATACCGCGCGCTCGGTCACGTAGGTGACGGGGACTTCGCGTTGAAGAGCATAAGCGCCGCCGAAGGAGATCTGCTCGACCGCCGAGACGAATTTGGGCGACTTCGCTTCGTGCTGCACGGAGATGCCATCTCCGGTGATGCTGACCGTCTGCTTCCCCGCCCGCAGAGTTCCGACGAAGACCACGCGCTTGGCGCCCTGGGCGATGTTGACGAAGCCGCCGATACCCGCAATCCGGCCGCCGAACTTGCTGACGTTCACGTTGCCCTTCGGATCGACCTGCGCGAACGACAAGACCGCAACATCAAGTCCGCCGCCGTCGTAGAAGTCGAACTGTGCGCCTGCGTCGATCATCGCCATCTGATTCCTGGCCATCCCGAAATCGGCCCCGGTGGCAGGCACGCCGCCATAATGGCCCTGTTCAAGCGTGAAGGTGACGTGGTCGCTCAATCCCTCCTCGGCCAGGACCGTTGCGACGCCGTCCGGCATCCCGTACCCGAGATTGGCGACGTCGCCGCTATGCAGCTCGAACGCCGCGCGTCGCGCGATGATCTTGCGCTCGTTCAGCGGCAACGCTGGTATGTCGGTGCTCGATACGCGCAGCGCCCCGGTCAGGCTCGGATCCTGTTGCGTCAGGAACGATAAACGCTGATCCGGATTGACCACGACCGCATCCACCACCGTTCCCGGAACCTTGACGATGCGGGGGTCGAGCTCGCCGGCTTTCACAAGGGTTTTCACCTGCGCGATCACGCGGCCGCCGGAGTTTCGAGCGGCTTGCGCAGCGGCCAACGTCTCGGCGTAGAGACCCTCGCCTTCCATGGTGATGTTTCCGAACGCATCAGCGGTGGTGCCGCGGATGATCGCGACATCAACCTTGAAGGACGGATAGAACAGGTATTCTCGCCCACGAATTTCGATCGTCTCGACGAGCTGATCCTTCGCCTTTGCGTTCAACCTCCCCCCATCGATGCGGGGATCGACGAACGTTCCCAGGCCGACATGGGTGAAGACCCCCGGCTTGCCGCCCGCGATGGCGCGGAAAAGGTGGGAGATGACGCCTTGCGGGAGGCAGTACGCCTCGATCTGCTCGGAGGTGGCAAGGGCCTGCATGCGGGAACACCAGTTCCAGTGCCCGCCGATGACTCTGCTGACGAGGCCCGGATGCGCGAGGTAATCGATCCCGCCGCCCTGCCCGTCGCCGATGCCACTCGGATGCACGATCGTCAGTCTTGTCGGATGGCTTTCGCGCAGGAACCGGTCCGCCAACGCCAACAGGACGAGGCCGGGTTCATTCACACCACCGCCTGAACCGTCGACGAGGACCGTGTCGCCATCGCGAACCAAATGAGCTGCCTCGGTGGCCGACATGACCTTGGTCAACGCAACACTCCCCTGTTTTCGGGCAGTGGTGTAAGTCATGACACTAAGACTTGGCAATACGCTTCCATTCACCGGAGCGCCCATGGAGGTCCGACGTGGCGCCAGTTCCTGGAGTGAGTGCAGAAAAAATCTGCTTGCATGTCCTGGTGTCATAACATTAGAAGGGCGAAAGCGAAGAACGCGAGGGAGGGGGGTATGGGCCTGTGGATCGACGATGCGATTGCTCGGGCCCTGAGCCGTCTGAAGGGTATCGCCGCGGAGACAGCCGATTTCCCGCATATCACCGAGAACGGGACGTGGCAGTGCACGCCGGACGGCGTGTGGACAGGCGGCTTTTGGGCCGGCCTGCTCTGGCTGGCCTGGAAGACCGACCAAGAAGATCGCACCTTGAAGGCGGCCACAGCTTTCACCGATCGGCTGCTATTGCGGGCCGAGGACAAGCATAACCACGACCTTGGCTTCATGTTCTTTCCCAGCGCGGTCAGGGGTTGGCAACTGACCGGCGAGCAGCGCTTCCACGAAGGCGCGATCCGGGCCGCCTACGCGCTTGCCGGACAGTTCAATACCCGAGCGGGATACATTCCCGGCTGGGGGTTCTTCGGCGGCGAAGACTGGAGCGGCTCGGTCCTTGTCGACACCCTGATGAATCTCCCGCTGCTGGTTTGGGCGGCGGAGCGGGGGGCTGGCCCAGGATTGATGGACGTTGTCCACCGGCAGGTCGAAACGACCCTTCGCAATCACCTTCGCCACGACGGCTCTGTCTTTCACGTCTACAGGTTCGACCCGGCGAGCGGACAGCCGCGCGGCGGCGACACGTATCAGGGGCTCGCCCCGGACAGTTCATGGGCGCGGGGCCAATCCTGGGCCATCACCGGCCTCGGCATCCTCGCGCAGATGACCGGAGCGCCGGAGTATCTCGCTGCAAGTGAACGCGTTGCAGCTTACTTCCTGGATCACTTGCCAGCTGACGGCGTGCCGCCATGGGACTTCAAGGCAACGGGCAACGACCAGCCCAAGGACTCGGCGGCCGGAGCGATCGCAAGCTACGGCTTCCAGAAGCTGTTTCGGGTGACGGGAAACCGGATGTACTTCGACGCGGCCTCCAAGCTGCTGCACGCACTGGCGTCAACCTGCGGCAACAAGACGGATCGCGGCGGATTGCTGCTGCATTCGACCGCCGACCTGCCGCACGGATTGGGGATCGATGAATCCACGATGTATGGCGACTTCTACTATCTGAAGTCGTTGATCTCGCTCAAGACGATGAGTTTGGATGCAGGCGGTCGCCATGTTCACTGAAGGGCTGGGGGCCGGTCGCTGTCCTCACACCTGCCGCGCGCCGGTTCCGTGGCAAGCGCGCGTGGTACGGCCCTGGTGTCCGGGAATGGATTGGAAGCTCGCATGACCGCAACGAGTGACAGGCGTGGGGCGGCTCCCCCCCGCAAGGAGGCATCATCGCCGATCGGGCGGAAGCAGCCGCAAGGCGGGCCCACGACGGCGATGGCCCCGGTCGCACCGCATGCGACGGCACTGAACCCGTCCAGTCCCATACCCTTGTACCATCAACTCAGCCAGGCGCTCGAGGCGACCTGGCGGGACCGATATGGCCCGGACGAGGATCTGCCGACCGAGCAGGAAATCGTGCAGAAGTTCAACGTCAGCCGGATAACGGTTCGACGCGCCCTGGATGAGATGATGGCCGACGGCACCATCTGGCGGCCAAAAACGCGCGGGCGGCTTCGATGGGCGCCTGTCAAATTGAAGCACCACGTCAATCGTCTTCGCGGCTTCTTTTCGGACGATGCGCTGGCATCCGGTCACCGCCCGAGCGCACGCGTTATCGAGGTGGCGCAGGGTATCTGGACGACCGCCAACCGCTACCTGCACCTTCCTGAAGAGGCGCCCTGCTACCGGATCTCGAGGCTGCATGAGAGCGACGGCAGGCCTCTGAGCTACCAGGTCTCCTTCATCCCTTGCGATGTCTGTCCCGATCTGTTGCTGAGCGACCTCTCCGGTTCATTGTTGCAAATGCTCGAAAGTCGATACGGCCACGTCGTGGACCACGCCGAGCAACGACTGCTTGTCCGAGAGGCGACGGCCGAGGAAGCGAATCTGCTGCAGCTTCCCCTGCGCAGCAATGTCTTCGAGGTGGACCGCGTTTCCTACGCGCAAGGAGGTCGCCCTGTTGAGTATTTCACCGCAGCATTGGACGTGACGCGGTACGAGTTCGTGTCGTCCATGGATGCGCTGCGACCAGAGGATCTGCTGGCGCCACGCTCGCCGTGGGGCAGATAGCGCCCGGCATCGGGTGTACGACGAGCCGGGGCGGATGTTCCGGTGGACCAACACAGGCATCACCGAAGAGTTCGTGTCGTGACAAGAATAGAAAGTGGGAAACGATGAGACATATAGCCAAGCAGCTTCTGGCGCTCGTTCTGGGCATGGCAGTCGCCGTGCCCGGTCTCGCGCGGGCCGATTCGCTGTCCGACGTCATCTCGCGTGGCAAGGTGCGGATCGGGGTCAACAGCGGAGCGCCGCCGTTCAGCATCGTCGACGCCAAAGGCAATCCTGTCGGATACGACGTGGACACAGCCAACCTGATCGGAAAGTATCTCGGCCTGCCTGTGGAGATTGTGCCCTACACCACGGCCGCGCGCATCCCCGCGCTGGAAGCCGGCAAGGTAGATCTGGTCGTGGCCACTCTGTCGCCGACCCCGGAACGGGCGCGGACGGTTCAGTTCACCATGCCTTACAGCACCTTCCAGCTCGTCGTCATCGCCCCGAAGAGCAGTTCGATCAAGTCGGTGGCGGATCTCGCCGGCAAGAAAGTGGGCGTTTCGCGGGGAACGCCACAGGAGGTTGCATTGATACGCGCCGCCCCCAAGGAAGCCGCAATCACGCGATTTGACGACGACTCGACAACGATGCAGTCCCTGGTATCGCGGCAGGTGGACGCCGTGGCCATTCCTGAAACAGTCTTCACGGAACTGCTCAAGGCGCGTCCCGACATCGGGTTCGAGCCGAAGTTCACCTTCTTCAACCAGTTCATGTCGATCGCCGTCCGTCGTGATGCGCCCGAGCTGCGGCAGTGGCTCAATACGACGATCTCGTTCATCAAGCAAAATGGCGAGTTGGACGACATCTCCAAGAAATGGACCGGTAAGCCTCTGCCTCAGATGCCGGTGTTCTGATCCCGATGGCGCGGCGCGCTGACATGCGCCGCGCCTGGTCTGCTTCGCCCGGAGTGCGCGCGAGAGGAAGCGGCGTTGTTCCAACTTCAGTTTGCCCCGGCCCTGGCGGAAACGCCCGCCCTGCTGCGAGGTTTTTGGCTGACGATTGAGTTAACGGTTGCTGCCATTCTCCTGGGGGGTGCCCTTGGCCTTGCGGCAGCGATGGCCCGCAACATGGGGCCGCGCTTCGTTAGGTGGCTGGTCAGCGCCTACGTCGAACTCATCCGCAACACGCCGTTCCTCGTTCAACTCTACATCGTCTTCTTCGGCTTGCCTTCGGTTGGCGTCAGGGTCTCCGCCATCCAGGCGAGCATAATCGCGATGACGATCAACCTCGGGGCCTATGCAGCGGAGATTTTCCGCGCCGGTATCGAGTCGATCCATAGATCACAAATCGAAGCGGGCGCTTCGCTTGCTCTCACGCGCCCGCAGATTCTCGTCCATGTGATCCTCGCGCCGGCGGTCTCAAAGGTTTGGCCTTCGCTCGTCAGCCAATTCATTCTGATCATGCTTACATCGAGCGTATGCTCGTTCGTCTCCGTCGAGGAACTCAGCGGCGCCGCGGCGACCATACAATCCGCCACCTTCCGAAGCTTCGAAGTATACATCATCGTGGGTGCCGTTTACCTGGGCTTCGCGATCCTGCTCAAGTCAGCACTTGCCAGTGTCGGGGAACGCCTTTTCCGCAGGCCCGGTACCGCTCCCCGCAAGGCGAAGCTGGCCGCTGAGCCGGGAGGGCTGCGGTGATACGACCATTCGGCTCCGACGAGATCCTGTTTCTGTTCGAGGCGGCACGCTGGACGAGTGTGCTCTCCCTCGCCGCGTTGGCGCTCGGCGGCCTGTTCGGGCTCGCGGTCGCCTTGGCGCGCGTCTCCGTGAGCAACGTCCTTCGCACCGCCGCATCGGGCTACATCACGGTCGTCCAGGGTATCCCGGTACTGATCTTGCTGTTTCTGGCTTACTACGGCCTGTCCACGATGGGGTTTGATCTGCCTCCGTTGATCGCGGCGTCCCTGTCCCTGGGGATCTATGCGAGCGGCTATCTTGGGGACATCTGGCGCGGTGCGATCGAGTCTGTCGCGCTGCAGCAATGGGAAGCATCTGCCTCCCTGGCTCTGACCAGGGGCCAGCAATATCGCTACGTCATCATCCCACAGTCGGTTCGAATTGCATTGCCGCCGACGGTCGGATTCCTTGTCCAGCTAATCAAGAACACATCCATTGTGTCGATTGTGGGCGTGGTCGAGCTCACGCGGGCCGGGCAATTGGTCAACAATGCGACCTTCGAGCCGTTTCCCGTCTTCCTGTCTGTCGCGGCGATTTACTTCATCATCTGCTATCCGTTGTCTCTCATAGCTCGCCGTCTGGAGGCGCAGTTCAATGCCTATCGTGCTGGTTGAGGATCTGCGGAAGAGCTTTGGCTCACTCGAGGTCCTGAAGGGCATCTCGCTGTCCGTCGAGCGCGGGCAGGTGGTGGCTCTCCTCGGGCGGAGCGGCTCGGGCAAAAGTACCCTGCTCCGCTGTCTTAATGGCCTTGAGACCATCAGCAGCGGGCGAATCGAGATAGGCGGGCACGTGATGAGCTACGCTCCTGCGGCACTGCGTGCATTACGCAAGGACGTCGGGATCGTCTTTCAGAGCTTCAACCTGTTCCCACATCTTTCGGCGGCCGAGAATGTCATGCTGGCGCCGCGCGTGGTCAAGAAGACGCCCAAGCGGGAAGCGCGCGAGCTTGCAATGGAGATGCTCGGGAAAGTCGGCCTGATCGACAAGGCCGACGTGTACCCGGACCAGCTTTCCGGCGGGCAGCAGCAACGTGTCGCGATTGCCCGCTCTCTGGCGATGCAGCCACGTGTCATGTTGTTCGACGAAGTGACCTCGGCCTTGGATCCCGAACTCACAGGAGAAGTTCTCAACGTGATGGAACGCCTCGCGGCAGAGGGAATGACCATGCTGCTTGTGACACACGAGATGGAGTTCGCCCGACGCGTCGCGACAACGACCGTGTTTATGTACAAAGGTCTCGTTCATGAAACCGGATCGTCGAAGGAACTGTTCGGAAGGCCGAGTACTTCTGAGTTCAGGCAGTTCCTCGGCGTCACCTCGGACTAGACCGCACCTTGGGGTGGAGCCCCCGGGGCAAGGGTCGCCTGCAGCGGCGTACCTCGGGCCTCCGTCCCCACACCGGTTAATGTAAGGGGATCAAAAGGGCTTCCGCCCCTTCACCCGTCCCGTGCAAAGGATATGCTGCCCTTGCAGGACCGGGGCGGCCCAGGCCTGGGCGACGACGATGCCGTCCACGCCGGCGCGCACGGGCCAGGGATCAAGGTCCAGCCGCTCGAAGTCGTGCAGCCAGCCGACCTGTTCGCCTTTTGCCACGTCCGTCCCGCAGTGCAGCAGCGGCTCGTAGTGGCCGGCGAACGGCGCGATGGTGAGGCAGTCGCGGTCCGCCATATCGACCAGGCGCTGGGTGCCGTCAGCGTGGTATGCGATCTTGTCGACCTGTCCGCGAAGCTGGCCGTGATGGATGGCGGCCGCCAGCACGCCATGGCGGGCGTAGCGCACGCCTTCGGGTTGGATCGCCCCACCCCAGCCGAACTCACCGCCGATGGCGATCTTGCCTAACCGCTCGGCTTCGCTTGGGAGCAGGCCCGGCGTCTCGTTCTGGTAGGTGATCACCAGCGGAGTGCCGAACCAGCGCGCGGTCTCTTCGATCAGGCGCCCCTGGTCGGGATGGTCGATCCGGTGGAAACTGGTGCCAAGCGCGAAACGGGCCACCTGGCCGCCAGCATGCAGGTCAATCACCACGTGCACCTGCGGCCAGAGATGGGCGCGAACGAAGTCGGCGATGCGATGGGTGATGCCGGCCAGCGCAGCACGATGGCCCGCGCCGTCGATGAAGGCCCGGTTCAGGTTGACCCGGTCGTCCAGCGTGCTGTCGCGCGTGCCGGCGCGGAACGCGGCCACGTTCAGCACTGGCACCAGAATGATGCGGCCGGTCACATCGGCGATGTCGATCTCCCGCAGCAGATGGCGGATTGCCACGGGGCCCTCGTATTCGTTGCCGTGGTTGGCGCCGAACGCCACCAGGCCTTGCCCGGGCCGCGCCCGCGGACCGACGAACACCGTCAGCGGAATCAGGTGGTCGCCCCAGATCGAGTCGTGCTCCAATGCCACGTAGTAGTCCCGCCGCCCAGGAGATTCGAGGTCCAGGCCGGCGGGCCGGACGATTTCGCGTGTCATGGTCAGTTCACCCGGTGCGCGCGAATGAAATCGAGGTCCACCTCCACGCCAATGCCCGGGCTGTCCGGGATCGGCACCGCGCCGTCGGCGTCCAGCGCGAAGCTGGCGCGGGCGATGCCGGCGGTCAGCGGACTCTGGCTGACGTTGAACTCCACGAAGCGGGCACGAGGCAAAGTGGCGATCAGTTGCAGGCTGTAACCGGTCAACAGATGCGTCAGCCAGGAATGCGGCACCAGGTCGATGCCGGCCTGCTCGGCCAGCCCCGCGACCTTCGTGGCCACGCTCACCCCGCCGCAGCGCGACAGGTCGGGCTGGATCACGTCCACACAGCCTTCGCCAATGAAACGCTGGAAGTCCCAGATCGTCGCCACTTGCTCGCCGGCGGCGATCGGCACGGGGCTGCGGGCGCGCACATAAGCATATTCGTCGAAGCGCTCGGGGTGGATGAAATCCTCGACCCAGCCGACATCATAGTCTGCCAGCCAGTCGCACAACGCCTCCGCCTGCCGCCTGCTGCGCATCGGCCCGGGCGTCTTCCACCCGACTGGATACCAGCCAGGATCAACCAGCAGGTGCCGGTCCGGCCCCAATGCCGCCCGCGCCGCGGCCACCAGTTCCCGGTCGCGGCCGGGATCCTCGCCGAACACACCCCAGCCGAATTTCACCGCACGGAAGCCCCGCGAAACATAGCCGCGTGCGGCCTCCTCCATCGCTTCCGGCGTCTCGCGGAACAGCGTGGAGGCATAGGCAGTGATGCGATCCCGCCGCCGCCCGCCAAGCAGCCGCGCCAGCGACATGCCGGCGGCCTGGGCGCGGATGGACCACAGGCAGTTGTCGATGGCGGACAGGCACTGCATCGCAACGCCGCGCCGCCCGTAATAGGCGCTGCCGACATACAACTTGTCCCAAAGCCGCTCGACATCCAGCGGGTTCTCGCCGATCAGCAACTCGCTCAGGGTGCGAAAGCCCATGATGCCCATGCTCTGACCGGCGATGATCGCCACTGCCGCCGGTGCCAGCGTTTCAGCGTCGGCCCAGCCGGTCAGCCCCTCGTCGGTGCCGACGCGCACCAGCAGCTGCCAGTCCCCGTTGTCCGTGGCCTCCTCGGCGCCGGCAGCGGCGCGGTAGGCCCGATCGCCACGCAACAGGATCGGTTCGACTTCGGTGATGCGCAATGTGGCCCCCCGGGTCACCGTTTTACCGTCGAAAGGGCAGCAGATTTTTCGCAACGCGTCCATGCCTCGCTGTCCGTGCGTATTGCCCAGGCCGCCGCGGGCAGTCATCCTCTGCCAAAATCAAGGAGGAAGCACCGCGTGTCGATGATCCCGAATCCGACTCTCCTGCGCCTGCGCGAGAGCAGACTGGCCCTGGGCTTCTGCGCCTATCACCTGCGCACCTCCGCATCCGCCATGCTCGCACATGCCACCGGGCACGATTGGCTGTTCATCGACACCGAGCACGGCGCCTTTACGGTGCAGGAAGCCTCGCAGATGTGCTACGCGGCGATCCCGCTCGGCATCACCCCGATCGTGCGCGTTTGCGCCGATGCATTGGACGAGGGCACACGCGCACTCGACAACGGCGCCATGGGCATCATCGTGCCGCATGTCGATACCGGTGCGCAGGCAAAGCGCGTGGCCGAGGCGTTCCGGTTCCCGCCGATCGGCCGGCGCAGCTGGGGCGCGCCCCCCGCGGCGTTCCTGTATGGCGGTCCTTCCCTGGGCGAGGCGCAGGCCATCCTCAACCGCGAGGTGCTGGTCTGCGCCATGATCGAAACCGAAGAAGCCATCGGCAATGTCGAGGACATCGCGCGGGTGCCGGGCATCGATGTGCTGATGATCGGCACCACCGACCTGACGACGACGATGGGCATCCCCGGGCAATGGGGCCACCAGAAGGTGCAGGACGCCTATCACCGCGTCGGCGAGGCCTGCCGCAGGCACGGCAAATACGTGGGCATGGGCGGCATCGGCGACGACGAATGGGCGCCGCATTACATCAGCCGAGGCGCGCACATGGTCCTGGCCACGTCCGACCACGGCATGATCATGGAAGCCGGGTCGCGCCGCGCCTCCTTCCTGCGCGCGCTGGAAGGCAAGGGCGCGACCCCGGCGCCGGCATAGCTCAAACGGCAGGCCGCCGGCCACGCCAGGGAGTTGCCTGCTCGTAGGCGTGGCCGGCCCGGAACAGCGTCGCTTCATCGAACGGCCGGGCGATGAGCTGCAGCGATAGCGGCAGCCCGGCCGGGGTGAAGCCGCAGCACAGCGACAGCGCCGGAAAGCCGGTGACGTTGCAGGGGAAGGTGAAATTGGGCGTGGTGAACAGCACCCATTTCAACGCCGCGTCGATGCGCGGTGCCTCGCTGCTGGTCGAGGCGGTGACCAGGATGTCCACACTGTCCAAGGCAGCCTTCATTTCCGCCCACAGCTCCCGCCGCCGGCGCAGCGCCTGCACGTAGTCCGCGGCGCGGATCATTCCGCCCAGTGCCATGCGATCGCGGAAGATCTCGCCGTAGTCGTTGAAGCGGGTCTTCAGCCACGGCTCATGCACCGCATAGGCTTCGGCAAGCATCACGACCATGCCGACCGCCTGATAGTCGGTCAGCGGCGAGAGCGTGACGTCGCGGATCTCTGCCCCAAGGCCGCGCCACACCTCCAGCGCCGCTTCGATGCCCTGGCGCGTGGTGTCGGCCACGGGCACGTCGACTTCGTGGAAATGGCGGATCACGCCGATGCGCAGGCCGCGCACGCCCTGGCGGAGCTTCGCGCTGAAATCCGGCACGGCCCGGTCGGCGCTGGCCGGGTCCGCAGCATCGTGGCCGGCCATGGCCTGCAGCAGCATGGCGCAGTCCTCGACCGTCCAGGCCATGGGCCCCGCGTGGTCCAGCGAGAACGACAGCGGCTGGATGCCGGCGCGGCTGACCAGGCCATAAGTCGGCTTGATGCCCGCGATGCCGCAGAACGAGGCCGGGCCGCGGATTGAGCCGCCGGTATCCGACCCGGTGCCGCCGAGGATCAGGCCCGCCGCCACCGCCGCCCCGGTGCCGCTGCTGCTGCCGCCGGTGAAGTGGTCGGTGTTCCAGGGGTTACGGGCGGGTGGCCAGGGCAGGTCGAAGCTCGGGCCGCCGAAGGCGAATTCATGGGTGGCGAGCTTGCCCAGCATCACCGTGCCGGCCTCGGCCAGCCGGCGCACGGCGGTGCCGTCCGCAGCGGGCACATGGTCCTGCAACAGCTTGGAGTGCGCGGTGGTGGCGATGCCGGCGGTATTATAGATGTCCTTGTGCGCGATCGGGATGCCGTCGAGCGGGCCCTTTGCCGCCCCCGCCATCACCCGCGCCTCGGCAGCGCGCGCCTCGGCCAGCGCGCGGTCCTCGGTGCGGCGAATGAAGGCGTGCAGCACCGGATTGAGGGTGGCGATGCGATCGAGGCAATGGCGGGTAAGCTCCACCGGCGAGAGCTTGCGGGCGGCGATCTGCGCCGACGCTTCGGAGATGGTCGGGAACGGGCCCATCATTCCGTTTCCGCGCGGAAGATCAGTGCAGGCTCGGCCTCGCGCGGGCGCTCGCTGCCGATGCGCGCCAGCATTGCCTCGATGGTGCCGTAGGCGGCATGGATCTCGCGGCGCTGCGCGTCGGTGAGCCTCAGTCCGGTCTGGGCCGCGAGCACGGCGAAATCCGCCTCGCTGATTTTTGTCTTCATCGGCGACGTCTCCTGCGCGGAAGCTGGGCCGCCAGCATAGCCACGAGTTCGTGCGCGGATGAAGCCCGGCTTCGCGGGATGGCAGGACCGCGCCTTTCGCTTATGCTCCACGGCAACAAGCAAGACCAAGGGGGGAACGATGTCGGGAAAGATCAGCCGCCGCAGCGTGGCAACCGGACTTGGGGCACTGGGGCTCGCGCAGATGCTGCCGCGCCCCGCACGGGCCGAGTTCGAGGCTCTGGTGGAGGCCGCGCGCAAGGAAGGCACGCTGACCTGGTACACCGCCCATACCGACGGCGAGACCGCCGAGGCCACCGGCCGCGCCTTCACCGCCGCCTATCCGGGCGTCAAGGTCTCGGTGATCCGCACCACTGCGCAGGTGGCTTATGAGCGGCTGTTGCAGGACATCAAGAACAATGTTGCGCAATGTGACGTGTTCAGCTCCACCGACCCCGGCCATGACGAGGCGCTGAAGAAACGCGGCCTGCTGGCCAAGATCACGCCGCAGAACGCCGCCGGACTCAGCGCGCCGTTCCAGGGCGTGGACCCCGACGGCACCTACTACCCGACTTCCGCCGGGCTGGTGCTGATCACCTACAACACCAAGAAAGTGAAGGCGGAGGACGCGCCGAAGAACTGGCCCGACCTGCTGGATCCGAAATGGCGCCGGCAGATCTCGGTGGGGCATCCCGCCTTCTCCGGCTATGTCGGCACCTGGGTGCTGGCAATGCGCAACCTTTATGGCTGGCAGTATTTCGAGAAGCTGGAGAAGAACCAGCCGCAGATCGGCCGCTCCGTGAACGACACGGTGACGATGCTGAATTCCGGCGAGCGGTCGGTGGCCGCGGGGCCTTCCGGCACCACGCTGATGAGCGCCGACAAGGGCAATCCGCTGGCGCTGATCTATCCCACCGACGGCGCGGTGCTGCTGGTGTCGCCCTCGGCGGTGATGGCAAATGCACCGCATCCGAACGCGGCACGGCTGTTCATGGAATTCCTGCTGAGCGACGATCATGCGCGCCTGTCGGTCGAGTCGCGCAATGAATCGCTGCGGCCGGGCGTCCTGCCCAAGGCGGGCGCGAAGCCGTTCAGCGAGGCGAAGATCATCCGCCTGTCCACCGCCGAGATCCAGAAGGGCATCCCGGAGGTGATCGAGCAGTGGCGCGATACCTTCGGCAGCTGATGCGCGCCCACGTCGTCTCGCGCCGGTTCGACCCGCTGATCCTGCTATGGGTCGCGCTGGCCGCGGTGCTGGGGTTCCTGGTCGTGAACCCGCTGCTGCGGCTGATCCTGACCAGCCTGGAGGCGCCGGACACCGGCACCTTCACGATCGCCAACTATCTCGCCGCCTATGGCCGCCCGCGCTACGTCCAGGCGCTGTGGAACTCGCTGTGGCTCGGCGCGTCGGTCACCGTGCTGTGCCTGTTCTTCGCGCTGCCGATCGCCTGGGCGGTGTCGCGCACGGACATGCCGGGGAAGGGCGCGGTGCGGCTGATGGTGCTGGGGGCTTTCATCACGCCGCCCTATCTCGGCGCGATCGGCTGGATCCTGCTCGCGGGCCCCAATGCCGGCTGGCTGAACCGGCTGTGGATGGCGCTGACCGGAGCGCCGGAGGGGGTGCTGGACATCTACTCCTTCCCCGGCCTGACCTTCATCATCGCCATCTATTCGTTCCCATACCTGTTCATCTTTACCGCCTCGGCACTGGACGTGGTGTCGTCGGAGATGGAGGACGCCGCCAACATCCTCGGCGCGGGCACGCTGCGCACCGTGCTGAAGGTGACGCTGCCGATGGTCCTGCCGGCAATCCTCGGCGGCGCGATCGTCACCTTCCTGGAGACGATCGCGCTGTTCGGCTCGCCGGCGCTGATCGCCATCCCCGCGCGGTTCAACGTGGTGACCACCCAGCTACAGCAGTTCTTCAGTCCACCCGTACGTTCGGAGGTGGCGGCCGCCTATGCGGTGCCGTTGCTGCTGGTCACGGTGGCGATGTTCGCCCTGCAGCGGCGGCTGATCGCGCGCAAGGGCTTCGTGGCGCTGACCGGCAAAGGCGGCGAGCGCCGGCTGATCGCGCTCGGCCCGTGGCGCTTCGTGCTGCTGGGCTACGCGCTGTTCGTGCTGTCGCTGTCGGTGCTGCTGCCATATGCGTCGCTGTCGCAGGCGGCGCTGGCGCGCGCCTGGGGCCAGGGCTGGAGTTTCGCCAACCTGACGCTGGGCAATTTCTACTATCTGCTGTTCGAGCACGAGACGGCTGGACGGTCGGTTGTCAACAGCTTCCTGTATGCCGGGGCGGCCGCATGCCTGGCGATCGGCCTGTCGCTGTCGATCGCCTATATCGTCAACCGCCGCCTGCTTCCGTTCGCGGGCATGCTGAGCTTCCTGTGCATGGCGCCCTTCGTGGTGCCCGGCATCGTGCTCGCCATCGCCTTCTACGCCGCCTATGCACCGCCGCCGTTGGCGCTGTACGGCACGGCGCTGATCCTGATCCTGGCCTTCACCACGCGCTTCCTGCCGATCGGCTACGCGAATGCCTCGGCGGCGATTCGCGGCATCAATCCGGAAATGGAGGAGGCGGTACGCATCCTGGGCGGCGGGCGGCTGCTGGCGGTGCGCCGGGTGATGGCGCCGCTGATGAAGCGCAGCCTGGTCGGCGCGTGGCTGCTGGTGTTCATCCCCGCGACCCGCGAGCTCAGCACGGCGATGTTTCTGTACGGCCCACGCACGCGCACCATGTCGGTGATGCTGCTGGACCTGAGCGAGGAAGGCAATTTCGAGCGGCTGGCGGCACTGGGCTTCCTGCTGCTGGCGGCGACCATCGTGATCGTGGGCGTCGGGTTCCGTCTGGTCGGGGGTGATTTCATGCTGCGCCGGGGTCGGTCATGACCAAGCTCGCACTCGTCGATCTCGGGCGCAGCTTCGGCCAGACCGCGGCCGTGCAGAGCGTGTCGCTGGCGCTGGCGCCGGGCGAGTTCGTCTCATTGCTGGGCCCGTCCGGCTGCGGCAAGACCACGACGCTGCGCATGATCGCGGGCTTCATCAAGCCGACGGCCGGGCGGATCGAGATGAACGGGGCGCTGCTGTCCGACCCCCACCGTGTCGTGCCGCCGGAAAAGCGCGGCATGTCCATGATCTTCCAGAGCTACGCGATCTGGCCGAACATGACCGTGCGCGAGAACGTGGCCTTCGGGCTGAAGCTGCGGCGGATGCCCGGCGAGGACATGCAGCGCCGGCTGAACCTGATCCTGGACGTGGTGCGGCTGGGCGCGCTGGCCGACCGCTATCCGGCCGAGTTATCCGGCGGCCAGCAGCAACGCGTCGCCCTGGCGCGCGCCATCGTCATCGAGCCGGAGGTGCTGCTGCTGGACGAGCCGCTGTCGAACCTCGACGCCAACCTGCGCGAGGAGATGCGCGCCGAGATCCGGCGGCTGCACGACGAGTTCCGGATCACGACGGTCTATGTCACGCACGACCAGTCCGAGGCGATGGTCACCTCCGACCGCATCGTGGTGATGAGCCAGGGGCGGATCGAACAGGTGGACGATCCGGTGTCGCTGTACAACCGGCCACGCACCCGCTTCGTCGCCGGCTTCATCGGCCGAACCAACTTCCTTGACGGGCATATCGACGGCGGAATGGCGGTCTTCCCGGGTATTGCCGCTCCCGCCGGCATGGTCCCCGGGCTGAAGCTGGCGCCGCGCCCGGTCAGTTTCTCGGTGCGGCCGAACACCGTGGCGCTGCATCGCACCCAGCCCGCGGCGGATGGTATCTGGTGCTTTCCCGGCCGCATCGTGGAGCGGGCGTTCCTGGGCGAGCACTGGGATTACGGCGTCCAGCCCGACGGGTCGGATCTGCGGCTGCGGGTCGCGACGTCGCCCCAGGATGTGCATGGCCTCGGCGACGCCGTGTGGATCGGGATCGACCCGGCGCGCATCGTCGAGATTCCCCCGGCCGAATCGGCATGACCGATCCCGTCACCGTTGCCGTCCTGCAGAACCGCCTGTCGGCCATCGCCGAGGAGATGGGCGAGGCGATGCTGCGCACCACCTATTCGCAGATCCTGAACTCCTCGCGCGACTTTTCGATCGGGTTGGTCGATTCCCATGGCCGGCTGGTGGCGCAAGCAGACCATATTCCCGTACATGTCGGGGCGCTGCCCTGGGCCGTGCTGGCGTTGATGGAGGTGTTCCCCACACAGTCGCCCGGCGACGTGTTCCTGCTGAACGATCCGTATCACGGCGGCAGCCACCTGCCCGACCTGACAGCCTTCGTACCGTCCTTCGCCGAGGGGCGACTCGCGTTCTGGTCGGTGGTGCGGGCGCATCAGAGCGATATCGGCGGCGCCACCATGGGCGGCTACAACCCCGGCGCCACCGAGATCTGGCAGGAAGGCCTGCGCGTGCCGCCGATCCGCCTGACCGAGGGCGGCATGATCCGCGATGACCTCGTGGCCATGCTCGCCGCCAATGTGCGTCATCCCCAGGATTTCCGCGGCGATCTGGCGGCGATGATCGGCGCCGCACGTCTCGGCGAGCGGCGCCTCGCCCAGACGCTCGCGGAGTTCGGCGCTAAGGTGCTGCAGGAGTCCGTCGAGGCGATCCTGGATGCCGCCGAACAGCATGCCCGCGCCATCGTCGTCACCTGGATGGATGGCGCCTACGAGGGCGAAGCGGTGCTGGACGACGACGGCCACGGCATCGAGAACGTGACCATCCGCGCCCGCGTGACGGTTTCCGGCAGTGATGTCACCGTGGACCTGACGCAGTCGGACCCGCAGGTGCAGGGCTTCGTCAATTCGTCGTACGCCAACATGCAGTCGGCGGTGGCGATGGCCTTCGCCTTCCTGCTCGACCCCGATTGCGCGCGCAATGCCGGCGCGTTCCGGCCGCTGCATGTGGTCGCGCGCGAAGGCACGGTGGTATGGGCGCGCGAGGGCGCCCCGGTGACGATGTGCACCAGCCACTGCTCGAACGAGATCGTGGAGGCAATCGTCGTCGCATTGTCCGGCGCCTGTCCCGACCGTGCCATGGGCGGCTGGGGGCGGCGGTTCCGGGTGGCGTTCGAGGGGCGCGACGGGCGCACCGGGCGGCGCTTCATCTGGCACATGTTCCACGCCCGTCCGGGCGGCGGTGCATCCTCCGCGGGTGACGGCTGGCCGACGGCGGGCGAGTGGCACAGTGTCGGCGGCCTGAAATTCGGCAGCGTGGAGGTGGCAGAGGCACGCTTCCCGTTGTTCTTCGAGCAGCACGAGTTCCGCCTTGGCTCGGGCGGCGCTGGCCGGCACTGCGGCGGCGACGGCGGCGAGATGTGGCTGCGCATCGAGACGGACGGCCCCGCCACCGCCAACACCGCCGGCGACGGCGTCCGCCATGGCGCGCGCGGGATGCTCGGCGGTCAGGACGGCGCTCCGCACTGCTACGTGCTGCACCGCCCCGACGGGGTCGTGCGGGAGTTGCGCACCAAGGAGGTCGGCATCGCCGTGCCGTCCGGCAGCCGCCTGCATGTGCTGTCAGGCGGTGGCGGCGGATGGGGCAGGCCGTGACGATCTCGATCGGTATCGATGTCGGCGGCACTTTCACCGATGTCGTCGCGGTGGACAGTGATGGCGCCGTGACCACCGCCAAGGCGGCCACCACGCCTGCCGACCAGTCGGAGGGCGTGATCGCCGGACTGCGCCTGCTGGGCGAGCGCCTCGGCCTGGAGCTGGGCGCGCTGCTGGCGGCCACCGAGCGCATTGTGCATGGCACCACCGTCGCCACCAACGCGCTGCTGGAAGGCAAGGGCGCGCGGGTAGGGCTGCTGACCACCGAAGGGCATCGTGACGTGATCGAGATGCGCGAGGGACTGAAGCCCGAGCGCTACGACCTGCGCATGGCCCCACCGCCACCGCTGGTGCCCCGCGCACGCCGGCTGCCCGTGCGTGAGCGGCTGCGCGCCGATGGCTCGGTGGAAACGCCGCTCGATCCCACTTCACTGGCCGCCGCGGTCGATGCACTGGCGGAGCAGAACGTGGACGCGGTGGCGGTGTGCTTCCTGCACGCCTGGTGCAATCCCGCGCATGAGCGGGCGGCGGCAGCGGCGGTGCAGGCGCGGTTGCAAGGCGCGTTCGTCACGGCGTCGTCGGACGTGCTGCCGCAGATCAAGGAATTCGAGCGGTTCTCGACGACGGTTGCCAACGCGGCGGTGGGGCCGGTCGTAGCCGGCTATCTGCGCCGGCTGCAGGACCGGCTGCTTCAGGCGGGGTTCGGTGGGCCGTTGTTCATCATGCTGTCGCACGGCGGCGTCGCCTCGGTGGACGAAGCCGTGCGGCTCGCAGCAGGCACGGCGTTGTCCGGCCCCGCCGGCGGTGTGGCGGCAGCGGTAGCACTGGCCCGGCAGGGAACCTCGCAAGACCTCATTACGTTCGACATGGGCGGCACCAGCACGGACATCGCATTGGTGCAAGCGGGTCAGCCCGTGCTGACGGGTGGGCGCGGTGTGGGCGAGGCGCGCATCGCCCTGCCCAGCCTGGACATCGTGACGCTGGGGGCCGGCGGCGGCTCGATCGCGCATGTCAGCCGTGCCGGCCTGCTGCAAGTGGGGCCGCAAAGCGCCGGCGCCGATCCAGGGCCGGCCTGCTACGGCGCCGGCGGGCGGTCGGCGACGGTGACCGATGCGAACCTGATTCTGGGCTATCTCGATCCCGCCTCGTTCCTGGGCGGACGGCGGCGGCTGGACACAATGGCGGCGGAGGCGGCGTTGACGGCGCTAGGCCGCCCGCTGGGCCTCGATGCCGTCGCGACGGCCGCGGGCATCCATCGGCTGGTGAACGCGCGCATGGTCGACGGGCTGCGAGTGGCCACAGTGCGGCGCGGCGTCGATCCGCGCCGGTTCGCATTGCTGTCCTTCGGGGGTGCCGCCGGGCTGCACATCGCGTCCGTGGCGGCGGCGCTGCGGGTGGCGCGCGTGCTGGTGCCGCTGCAGGCCGCGGTGCTGTCGGCCTGGGGCATGCTGAATACCGATCTCCGGGTGGAAATGATGCGCAGCCTGGCGCAGGGCGGCGCCATCGATCCGCAGGCCCTACGCATCGTCTGCGATGTGATGGAGCAGGAGGGTCGCGACCGGCTTCGCTGGTTCCAGGGCGACATCCAGGTGCGCCGTAGCGCCGACATGCGCTACGGCGAGCAGGTGTCGGAGATCGCGGTGCCGTTCGACGACCTCGATATGGGCGCCCCGGGCTTTGCCGCTGCCTTGGCCGAGGCATTCCATCGCCGGCACGAGGCTCTATTCACCTATGCCTTGCGCGACCGCGCGCCGGTACTGGTGAATGCCCGCGTATCGGTGGCCGGCGTGTTGCCAGCCCTGGCAACGCGCGCAGCGCCGCTCGAACGGCCCGGGGCTGTCCTGCATCGCCGCGTGCATCTGGAGTCCTGGCAGAGCGTTCCGGTGCATCCGTTCGCGGGGCTCGTTCCCGAGCAGGTGGTTACCGGGCCCGCGATCGTGGAATCCGATACCACCACCGTGCTGTTCCGCCCCGGCGACCGCGGCCGTTTCGATGCGCGCGGTTGGCTGGAACTGGAGGTTGCTGGCGCGGCAATGGCGTGAATGGCGTGCGCACCGCCCCCGCCGCGGACGGGATAGCCAGACGTACGGATGGATGTCACCCGGCTCAGGCGAGGTACGATCTAGTAGTCGCCGCCCACCTGAAAGGACCCACCCTCTTTGCCGTGACCCGCGAACTGCTGATAGAGGGGACGCCCCTGGCTCCCCTTCGGGGCGGTCAGCGCCTGCCTGCCGACGGCCTCATGGCGTACGGTCGAGGCGGCAGGTGCATGCTGGTCACAACTCGCGAAAGCCGGTGCGGCCATCACCAGGCCAACCACCGCAGCAGCGGAAAACAGCGCAGCCTTCATCGGTCGCCTCCTTCGGTGCGGACCGCCAGCGGCAGGTCCTGCGGGGGTTGGTCGGCGACACCAGCGGTGCACACCGCCAATGACATGACGATACGGGCGGCTGCCTTCGCGCCACGTGTCCGCCACCGAAAATCGAATTAATGATCGCCTTCATATCGAACGCCTCGCGCGACGCCCGCGGGCTGCGCCGCCACATTCCCGACAAGGGTCGATAACGAAAAAGCCATGAAATTCGTTGAGAAGATGGCGCTAGGCAGAAACCGGCGGCGTCGCACGACAAATGTCGCGGCCACGTGGCCCTGCGATTGCAACCTGCGTCATCTGAGGCGGTGTGCCTCGCGTTGATGTGATCGAAAGGCGGCCAAGCCCGGTGGACCAGAGGTAATGTCATGGAAACGTTGCGAACAACGTCGAGAATTCGCGCGATGATGGCTCCGAGAGCGGCATCCGGCGAGGATGTGGCCGCGTATCGGCTTTTGGCTCCCGTGGCGTTGCGCGGAGCGGAACGCCACTCGGCTTTCTTTGTATGATCGGGCGGACAGACGCCTAATGGCACAGGCGCGAGATGTACTGATCGTGACAGGCGACGGCGCCGGTTCCGGGCCGGTGGCCGAAGCGTTGCAGCACGGCGGCGCGTTCCGCGTGACCATAGCCGCCCCCATGGGTGGACCTGGGCCCGGCCTGTCGGCGATGGTTCCTACCACCCACGTTGACGCGGTGCTTCTGCATGTGGCTCATCCCAGTGCGGTGGTGCCCGAGATGCTGAGCGAACTCGGCCGCTCCGGCCTGCGCGCGCCCGTGATCATCCTGGCGGAGGCAGGTTCGGAGCCGGACGTAGTGCTGGGTCTCGATAGCGGCGCGAGCGATTACATGGTGGGGCCGCTCCGCCCGGCCGAGCTCAAGGCACGGTTGCGCGCGCAGATCCGCGCCCACCAGGCCAGCGAGGACGCGGTACTGGCGATCGGCCCTTACGTGTTTCGCCCAGCGACCCGATCGCTGGCCGCTCCGGCGGGCGGCCGCCACGTGCGGCTGACATACAAGGAAGCTGCGATTCTGAAATACCTGTACCACGCCGCCGGTCGACCGGTGGCGCGTCAGACGCTGCTGCGCGAGGTGTGGGGGTACAGCGAAGACACGGACAGCGAAACGGTCGAGTCAACCGTCTACCGGCTACGACGGAAGATCGAGCCCGATTCTTCCGAGGCACGCCTGCTGGTGAATGAGGCCGGCGGCTATCGCCTGCGGAACAATCTATCGGCGTGGCGCGACTAGGCGGTGGCTCGTGACGCGGGCCGGCATCGTCGTTCCGTGTCGGTCGAACCATCGGCCACGCCGGCCGCCGCGGTACTGGCAGCCCACGGCCACGATCGCCGCGCCGGCCACGACACCTATGACGAGTCCGAATAGGGCCGCGGCAGGGCCGCAGTGATGCCGGTCCACGCTTATGGCTGGGGCCCGCGGCCTTAGCGGTGGACGAGGACAGGGATGGTGGAATGCGTGAGCACCTTCATGGTCTCGCTTCCCAGCACAAGCGCTGCCATGCCATGCCGGCCGTGCGAGGCCATGACGATGAGGTCGCAGCCCTTGGACGTCGCGGTGTCGATGATCGCCTGGTAGGGGTGCTCGTGCTCGATCCCGACCGTGTCGCACGCCACGCCAGCGGCTCTGGCGATATCGGCCGCCGCACCAAGCGTGTTGGCCACGTGAAGCTGCATGTGCTTGCGGTACTCCGCCGGCGTGTCCTCGAGCATTTCCGGAACCGTCGTGAAGATGCGAAAAGGAGTCGACGCCGTGAGGATCGTGACGGTGGCGGCAAGACTCCTGGCCAGTGCGATTCCGTGACGAACCGCCTTGTCGGCGAGTTCGGAGCCGTCGGTCGGTATCAGGATATGCTTGTACATCTGCGTTTCCCGTTGGTGTAAGCTCGACCAGGTGCGCGCCCGGCCGTTGCCGGTCGTCTCCCCGCGGAAGAGATTAGAGCACGTCCCGATCCACGATGATCGGAAAATATCCAGGCGGCGTAACGGGGTGCCGGATGGAAGGCATTCCTGTCCAGAACGGCACCGGCATGGACCCCGGCCTGGCGCGCGACCTGCGAAGATGCCTCATCCGTGTCGGAGCAGCTCGACCCTGGCCCGCATCGTCGCGTAGCACTCGCAGGCCGCGGCCTCCAGACCGTCGCGATCGCGGATGCTGATATGCCCGTGCCGATACTGGATGAGCCCGGACTTCTGCAGCGCGCCGGCGGCAACGGTCACGCCCTGCCGCCGCACGCCGAGCATCATCGCGAGGAATTCATGCGTGAGTGGAAACTGGCTCGTTCCAAAGCAATCGCTGGCGGTCAGGATCCACCGCGCGAAACGCTGGGCCACGCCATGGCGGACGTTGCAGACGGCGGTCTGCGAGACGCGCGCCAGCACGAAGACGATGTATGGGAATATTACGTTCTGAACCCCGGGCCGCTCGGCGAGCTCGCGGCGCAGGATGTCGATATCGACACGGAAGGCGCGCCCATTGCCCTGGGCGATGACTTCGTTGGTTCCGTACGCCGCACCGAGCAGGCCCGAGATGCCGCAGAGTCCTTCATTGCCGATGATGCCAACCTCGACGGATGAACCGTCCTTGAGCGTATGGACAACGGAAAGCATCCCGGCGGTGACGAAATAGGCGGACGTCACCTCTTGTCCGGGGCTCTCGATCACATGCCGCACTGGCAGAGAAACCGGCTCCAGATGCGGCTGAATGCGCTCGAAGTCGGGTTGCAGCAGCGAATCCAATATGTGATTGCCCGTGGGCATGCGATCGGCATCGTTCATAGATACCTCGGTAACGGGGTGGCCGCGCCCGGCCGCGCGCGTCGCGGTACCGGTTCTGCAGCGACGCCAAAAACTGTTCCCGCCCGATTCTCGAAGGCGTCGGGACGACTGCTCGGTGCCCGGGTCGGGTTCGCGCATTTATGGAGACGGATGGCCTTGGGATCCAACGGCTCTGAGATCCAAAGAAGCACGGCCCTCCGAGGCCAAGTATTCGAAGGGGAGTCAAGTACCGGAATCCGGGTATAAGAAGGGTAGAAGAGATTTCGAAGCGAAACAGAGAAACGGTTCTTTTCTTGTTCATGGCATAAGCCACAATTTTCTCCAGATCGTTCGCACATTGACGCCGAGCGGGCTGATCCGATCTAAATCCATATTAAGCATAGCAGCATATAATCAAATGCCGCAACATTCGTTGTTGAAAAAAGACAAAATCGTTATTTAACGGACTTTGGTGTCCTGAAGCTGTGTGTTTTCAATAGGTTGCGGCCGTCGCGGGCGCTGCGTCGGCGTGGATCGCGCACCTTGCGCTGGTGCGTTTGCGCGGGGTCGCCACCTTTCGGTTGTGCTGTGGTTTGCAACCGCAGGGGACGGTTGTGAGTGTCCCGGTCTCGCCTGGAAGAAAGGATCGCAACGCCAGGCGCGCACTTTGCACTGCTCGCCGCCGGAATCATCCTGTGGTGGTGATTCCACCGGCCGCGAAGATGCTCTAGCGTCCATGGCCCCGATTCCCGCGTGAACGAAAGCGACGCTGATGCCGAAATACGAAATCGAGAAGATGCCCGCCCAACTCAGCGCCGAGGTTGTCGCTCTGTTGGAACAGACCGAGACGGCCACGATCGGGCATTGGCGCCACTGGGGTTTCTGCGACCGGGGCATCCAACCCTTACTGCGCCGGCGGCGCGTGGCCGGCACCGCGGTGACGCTGGCCATCCCGGGCCCGGATTCCACCCTGTTGCACCACGCGCTCGGGCTGCTGCGCCCCGGCGACATCCTGGTCGTGGATCGGCTGGGCGATGACCGCCACGCCTGTTGGGGCGGCGGGGTGACCGTTGCGGCCAAGGCCGCGGGCGCCAGGGCCGGTGTGGTGGACGGGCCCTGCACCGATCTGGAAGAGGTCGAGACCTCGGATTTTCCGTTGTGGTGCCGTGGCATCGCGCCGATCACCACGCGGCTGTACGACCTCGGCGGCCGGCTGAACAAGCCGGTATCGATCGGCGGGGCGGTGGTGATGCCGGGTGATGCCGTGCTGTGCGACGAAAGCGGCGTGGTCGTGCTGCCGCCCGACGAGGCCGAGGCCGAGGCCCGGCGCGCCATCGCCCGGCAGCAGGCCGGCCTGGTCAGCCAGGGCAAGGTGCAGGCCGGCGAGAAGCTGGGCGCACTGAGCGGCGCCACGACCAAGGTGCTGGCGGGTCTCTGAGGCGTCTCTCTCCCACTAGAACATTGCCCCGCCCGCCGTTTTCGTTTTCGCTAGCGCCGTCTGCGTCCTCGTTGGCATAGCCGTCTGTTCGTTGGAGTTTTCGATGCGCCCGACCCTGATCGCCACACTGACCGCCGCTCTCGGCCTGGCTGCCCCGCTCGCGCCCGCCTCGGCCGACCCGGCCCGCCTGCTCACGTATTCCGGCGTGTTCCAGGACAATTACACGGATGTCGTGGTCAAGCCGTTCAACGCCAAGGGCGCGGCGAAGGTGGAGTATGTCGGCGGCGATACCTCCGCGAGCATGCTGGGCCAGCTGCGTACGCAGAAGAACGACCCGCAGCTCGACGTGGTCATCATGGACGCCACCACCGCGGCCCTCGCCTGCGCCGAGGGGTTGGTGGAAAAGATCACGCCGGCCATGATGCCGGTGCTCGACGAGCTCGATCCGCAGGCGCGCAGCGGCGGTGGGGAGTGCGGCCCGGCCGTCACCTTCGACCATCTCGTCATCGTCTATGACAGCCGCGCAGTGGTGCCGCCGCCCACCTCACTGCGCGCCATGTGGGACGCGAAATGGCGCGGCCGTATCAGCGTATCCGCACCGCCGAACATCCAGGGCCTGGCGCTGACCGCGATCATGGCGCACGCCGACAGCGGCAACTGGCGGAACGCGGACGGTGCCTTCCGCGCGCTCAAGGACCTGGCCCCGTCGGTGCAGACCTTCGATCCGCAGCCGGACGGCTACAACCTGATCCTGAACAACACCGTCACCTTCGCCACTGGCTGGAACGCCCGTGCCCAGCTCTATCATGACCGCTCCGCCGGCCGGGTGGGCGTGCTGCTGCCCAGCGAAGGCACGGTGTTCCAGATCAACACCATCAACGTGGTGAAGGGTGCGCATAACCGCGACGCGGCGCTGGCATTCATGGCCTATGCCCTGTCCCCCACGGCACAGAAAGCCTTCACCGAGCGCATGTACTACGGCCCCACCAACTCGCACGCACAGATCGCCCCGGAAGCCGCGGCACGCACGGCCGCGGCGGCGGAGAACAAGGCGCGGGTGATTCCGCTCGACTGGAACGAGATGATCAAGCTGCGTGACAGCTGGAACCAGCGCTGGCGGCGTGAGGTGATCTCGGCCGCCACTCGGTGATTGTTCCTGCAGGGATTGCCCGGCCATGACCCATCTGGTCCTGGAAGGGCTGACGCGCGCCTATGGCGGGCGGCCCGTGGTGCAGGGCGTATCGCTGTCCGTGGAGCGCGGCAGCCTGCTGGCGCTCCTGGGCCCATCCGGCTGCGGCAAGACCACCACCTTGCGCATGGTGGCGGGACTGGAAGCGCCGGACGCCGGCCGCATCCTGGTGGAAGGGCGTGACGTGACGCCACTGGCGCCGCACCGGCGGCGCATGGGCGTGGTGTTCCAGTCGTACGCGCTGTTCCCCCATATGACCGCTGCGGCGAACGTCGCCTTCGGGCTTGAGATGCACGGCGTGCCGCGCGGCGAGCGCGTGCGCCGCGCGGCGGAGGCGCTGACCCTGGTCGGACTGGCCGACCACGCCCAGAAGCGGCCGCGCCAGCTCTCTGGCGGGCAGCAGCAGCGCGTGGCCCTGGCCCGCGCGCTGGCCATCGAGCCGGACGTGCTGCTGCTGGACGAGCCGCTGTCGGCGCTCGACGCGAAGCTGCGCGAGGAGTTGCGCAGCGAGATGCGCGCCATCCAGCAACGGGTCGGGGCAACATCGGTGTTCGTGACCCATGACCAGGCCGAGGCATTGGCCATGGCCGACATGGTGGCGGTAATGGACCAGGGCCGCATCGCCCAGCTCGGCACGCCCGAGGACGTGTTCGAGCGCCCCCGGACGCCGTTCGTCGCCACGTTCGTGGGCCGCAGTGCGCGCTTCGCCGGGCAGGCGGAGGGTGGTGCCGTGCGCGCCGGCGGAATGGCCATCCATGCTGCCGGGCTGCCTGCAACAGGAGCCGTGGAGGTGTTCGTCCGTCCGCACCGGATCCGGGTGCTGGCGGATGGCGACACCGCAGAGAACGCCCTCGACGGCACCATCGCCGCCATCGACTACACCGGCGAAGTTGCGCAATTGCAGGTCGACACGCCGGTCGGCCGTGTCCCGGTGGACGTGGCCACGGCCGACGGCGCCTGGCGGGCGCGGCAGCCTGGCCAGCCGATCCGTCTGGGCTGGCGGGCCACCGACACGATCTGGTTCGCGGCATGAGCCGGCGGCAGGCCGGGTGGCTGCTATGCCTGCCGGCACTGGCCCTGCTGACGCTGGCCTTCCTGTGGCCCATGGCCATCCTGGCGCGCATGAGCCTGAACGAGACCTCGGAGTCCGGCATGCTGGTCGAGACGGTCTCGACCGCGACCTATGTGAAGCTGGCCGAGGACGCGTTCACCTGGCAGGTCACGCGCGACAGCCTGGTTCTGTCGGCCGGATGCGCGACCTCGGCCCTGCTGCTGGCCTATCCCATGGCGCTGTTCCTGTTCCGCACCCGCAGCCGATGGCGCAACCTGCTGGCGATCGCGGCGATCGCGCCGTTGCTGGTCTCCGGCACCGGCCGCGTGATCGGCTGGCTTGCCATCCTCGGCGATGGCGGCATGGTGAATGCTGCACTGCACGCAATCGGCCTGCCCACCCAGCATCTGATCAACAACTGGACCGGCGTGCGCATCGGCCTGACCGAAAGCGTGATGCCCTATACGGTGCTGGCGCTGCTGGCCGGATTCGGCCGTCTCGACCCGCGGCTGGAGGAGGCCGCGGCGACGCTCGGTGCGCGGCCGCTGCGGGCATTCTGGCGGGTCACCTTCCCGCTGACATTGCCGGCCGTCTCCGCCGGCTGGCTGCTGGCCTTCGTGCTGGCGATCTCGGCCTTCGTGACGCCGCATCTGATGGGCGGCGGGCGAGTGTTCGTGCTGGCGACCGAGATTTATGACGCGGCCACCCAGACGCTGGACTGGCCGGCCGCGGCGGCACTGTCGATCTATGCGTTGGTTCTGCTGCTGGTGCTGATGCTTGCGCATGGCACACTGTCGCGGCGGGCGGCAGCATGAAGGTTGGCCGGTTTACCGCCGTGTTGGCCGCATGCGGCTACGGCTTCCTGCTGTCGCCGTTGCTGCTGGTATGCCTGCTGAGCTTCTCGGCGGACGACTACCTGACCTTCCCGCCGTCCGGCTGGTCGCTGCGCTGGTTCGGGGCGCTGGTGGCGAACGGGGCGATGCTGCAGGCCGCGCGCACCAGCCTGTTGCTGGCCAGCGTGGTCACGCTGCTGGCATTGGCGGCCGGGTTGCCCGCGGCGCTGGCAGTGGCGCGAGGCTGGGTTCCCGGCGCGGTTGCGGCGCTGCTATCCGCCCCGCTGCTGTTGCCCACGCTGGTGCTGGGCCTGGCGCTGCTGATGGCGTTGCAGCCGCTGGCACTTGTGGCCACATGGCCGGGATTGGCACTGGCCCATATCGTGGTGGTATTGCCCTTCGTGGTACGAATCATGACCACCGCGTTGTCAGCCCTGCCAGCCGAACTGGAGGCGGCGGCGGCCACACTTGGCGCTTCCCCATTGCGCGTGTTCTGGCGGGTGACGCTGCCGCTGGCGGCCCCGGGTGCCATCGCCGCAGCCACCCTGGCTTTCCTGGTCAGTTTCGACGAAGTGGTGATCAGCCTGTTCCTGGTCGGCCCACGTCTGACCACGCTGTCGGTAGCACTGTTCCGCTATACGGAGAGCCGCACCGACCCGCTGGTCGCGGCCCTGGCGGTGGCGCTGATCGCCGTCACTGTCGTGGTGGTGCTGACGGTGGATCGGCTGGTGGGATTCACCCGCACGATTGGCCGGACCTGAGGCGCCCTCAAGCGAGCCTACCGCCTGCGGCCGCCACTGAATTCGTCGCGGGTGGTACTGCGTGATGGCGCGGGGATCACTCCTTCGATGAGCGCGGTCAGCAATGCACCTGTCAGGACGAACGCGCTTGCCGCCCACGCATTGCCGACGCACAGGCCGAACAGGGCCATCAACGAGACGATCAGAACGATGGCGTATCCGATCCCACGAAAGCCATCTGCTACTTGCATTTTGCAGGTCTCCCCCGCGTCCAGTTTGATGCTAGCGCTCCGACATGTCTGGATTTCGGCACGATCCTGTCAGGATCAGGGCACGTCGCGACCAAGCATCAGGACGATGCACGCATAGGTTCCGTGGGCATATGAACCGGGTCACACTCGCGGCCGGGCGAAGGTCCGACGCGGCAACTTGGCGTGCCTATCCTCTTTGGTGTTGATCGCCGGCGGCCCAGGAGTCATGGTGCCGCGTCGGTGCTCGCTGGTGCCCGTCGGCCCCTGAATACGGGCCTGGGCGGATGCATCTCCAGCAAATCGCGCACTTGGCGGCGAACCCCGAGAAAAACGAATCCTCAGGGCTTTTTATGCCCAAGAGCGGGTTCGCCTTGAGTCTCATTCGAGATGGGGCAAAACCGATGATTAACGTTCTCGACGAACAAGAGCACTACGTGCTGGTATCGGACGGGGAGCACTTCGCAGTCGTTGAGCGTCGTGTTGGGAAATTTTACGCACTGCACCACCGCGAATGCCACGGGTACCTCCTCGACGACCCGGACCTGGTGAACCTGGTCAAAAAGACGGGCGTACGTCGTGAGCGCGAGGCTCGCGCCATACTCGTCAGGGTCGCGATGGAATGGCGTGATCTCTTCGAGCACATCAGATGAGAACAGCAAACTCTCGTCGCTGGTGACAGCGACGAGAGGATCCGTCGCCGTCTCAAATCTCCACGGGGGCATCCTGGCAAGGGCAGGAGGCTGTAAGCGCGTGCACAGCTATTGCGACGGCGCCGTCGCCGGTTCCGCGACGCGCGGCCCACGCATCACTTTTCGTCCAGGGTGAAGCCGACTTTCAGCGTTACCTGATAGTGATCGACCTTTCCACCTTCGATATGGCCGCGCGTCTCCAGAACCTCGAACCATCTCAGATTACGGATCGTTGCAGACGCCTTCGCGACAGCGCGCTCGATAGCATCCTCGATGCTTTTATCAGAGGATCCAACGAGTTGGACAACCTTGTAAACGTGCTCTGGCATGGCGGTTCTCCTATTGCTGCGCGGGCGTGATGGACGGTGCGCTCGGCGCAGCATCCGCGCCGGTGGTAGCGGCGATTGCGACGCCGGCCGAAACGAAAGACCAAATCGCCGCTCGCATCGAACGCGATCGCGACGCGGCACGGTCGGCTCCAGAGCCCGGTCGGCCGTGCAGCGAAGCCGGCTCTGCCAGCCGGGCCTCGCAGCGAACCGCTTCCTGCGTCTCAGCTCTCCAGGATGAAGGTGATCTCCATGGTCACCCTGTATTCCGCGATCTTGCCGTCTGACACGCTCGCTTTCTGCTCGACAACATGGAGGCCGGTGATGCCGCGCAAGGTCTTGCTGGCGCGACCCAAGCCTTCGCGGATGGCGTCGTCGAAACTCTTGGTCGAGGCCGCTGTGATCTTCGTCACTGTTGCTACTGCCATCGTCGCCTCCCACAGTTAGCGGCCGTTCCGGCCGACAACGGCGGGATGATAACCCAATCGGCGTGGCTCGGCCGAGCAAAGTCGGGGATTGCGGCGCCGATACGTATTTGTGCACGCGCGCCAATCGCCACCGGTGCCCCAACAAACACGATGCAGCTTGATCGGGCGGGCGTCGCCGCAGGCAGTTGGTGTCTGCCACGTGCCGTCGATCCACTGCAGGGACGCCCTGAAGTTGGCTGAATGACCGGGGAATTTCGTCCGTGGGCCGGGTTGGCGAAAGAGTTGTGCGGTGTCTGGAAGCTGGCTTGCCCTGCCCCGCACACCCGGGCAGCTGCGACAATAGGTCAACGCCGGCATGCCGTTGGCGGACAGGCGGGAGTGTTAAAGCGATCTAACTTTCGCTATTCGCGCACGCGCTCTAAGATTATCTATTCATGTGCGGAAGCGGATCGAAATCTCTCTTGTCGAACGAAAGAGGCGTAGGAATGTCCGAGACACGTCAGAAATTTCTGTGCGATGCGGTCGCCATCGCGGAGCCGAACACCAAGCTGTTCATCACGGTCTACAAGGTTGGCGACGGCATCGAATTCAGCAGTGGGCGCGGCGAGACGAAGCATGGCTCTCCTCGCCGTCATTGGACGAACGACAACATCAAGCAAGAGATCGCGTTGATCTACGGTGCGAAGACTGTCGAACTGGTGCACCCGGCGCCCGTACCGGCGAAGCGCAGCTAGACGCCAGCTCCGGCCTTTGCTTCGGGTCGAGCGTGCCAGGAAGATTGGTCTAGCCAACCGAATTGATGATCTCCCGCATCGCCAGTTCCGGGAAGGCTTTCAGCGACGTCGTCCGCACATTGCCGATTTTCCCGAGCATCAGGATGAATCGGGCTGCCACCGCATCGTCCGGTGCGTCGTAGATTCCAATAAGATCATACTCGCCCATGGTCATGTAGACCGACCCGAAGTGACCGCCCATGTCCTCCAGAAGCTTCCTGGCCGCGGCGAGGCGCTTCGGAACCTCCCCGATGGTGCGCATGCCTTGGTCAGTCCATTTGGCCAGCATGACATAGGTGGTCACGGCATATTTCCTCCCGACTGCTGACAGAAGAGCGAATGTTCGGCGTGATCACTCTCTTCGTTTCCCACGCCCGCCGCGACGAAGTATAGCTCCGCCAAGCCGCCCCGCCGGCACGGGATTTTGGTGCCCACCCCCGGCGCCGAACCACTTGATTTAGCGCCGGATTACCTCTATCGACTGGGCCCGCTATGCACCATGGCCGCATTCAAATACGCGCCAACCCGGCATAAGCGGGCGATTGACCCACCTGACACCACGACCCGATTAGGCTCCCATCGACATGGACACACTCGGCGGCCCGCGTCCGTCTGCGGCGACTGAAGCCCTTGCGCCGGTTTCCGGTGACTTCTTCTGGCACCATCCAGCACTCTGCCAGCTTGCGTTGCCGGTCCGCGCTTCCTCCAAAGGAAGCTGGAGTCGCGATATCGGCACAGCGGCGGTGACGATTTCGGCCGCCGGAGCGGATGCGCCGCCGATGCCGACCGGCCGATCCCTTCGCCTGTTGCTGATCCATCTCTTCAGCGCCGCCATCCGCTCCGCCAGTCCGGTCATCGATGTCGGCGAAAGCCCGGCCGCACTCTCCCGGCAGATGGGGCTGGACATCGAGGGGCAGAAGCTGCGTGAGCTCTCCGAGCAATACGAGCGACTTGCGGCCGCCAAGATCGCCGTTTCCATCGACGGCAAGGCGAGCTTCACCGTGTTCGATGGGCGCGGCAAGGCACGCGCGGCCGGATTGGAGTGGCGCCCGGGCATCAGGCTGAACAGCAGGTTCTTCGAAAGCCTGACGCAGAGCGCGGTGCCCCTGGAGCGGGCGGTCGTCGCGGCCCTGACCGATTCCGTGATGGCGCTCGATGCCTATGCCTGGGTCGCATACACGCTGTCGTGCCCGCAAGGCTCTCTGGTGGTGCCGTGGGAACGCCTGCTGCGGCAGTTCGGGACGGCAGCAGCCAAGATGGACGATTTCCGGCCGGCCTTCGAGCAGAGCCTTCAGCAGGTGTCGGCAGCGTGTCCGTCGGTCTCGCTCGTGTTCGGCGCGGACGGGGTGGAAGTTCGCCAGGGCGGGCGCGATGTGCGGCGGGCCAGGCCCGTCACATCGGCGACGCCGGCCCCGCATCCGGCACCTCCGCAGGCTCCGGCCGCGGCATCTGCGACGGCGGCTTCCGATGCGGACCTGCCTGCGCTGCCCGATATGCCCGCTCCTGAAGCTGAGCGTTTTCCTGCGATTGCCGATCGACCCGCCGCAGGCACTGACGCTCCCATCGACCCGGACGACGATTCCGCCGCCGAGCTGGCCGGCGCGACGCTTGTCGGTTCGGAGGACGGACAGGTGGTCCGGAATGGATTGGCCCAGAAAGTCAGTCTGAAATCCCACCTGACCGGCTTGCGGCAGGTCATATGGCTGCAGCGCAGGAGCGGCAACGGCGAGGTGGTCATCGAAGTGACGCCGGGTGGGCGCTACGACCCTGAAAACGTGACAGTATTGGCGCTCGAACCGATCGTTGTTCAGATCGTGGGCGGGCTCTATGCGCGCGACTTCGAGAGGGTTGCCGCATGGGCCAACGTCAACCGTGATCTCATCGACGACTTCTGGCACGGTCAGATCGACTCGCTTGAGCAGATGGCGAGCCGCGTGCGGAAGGTTCCGGCACCGGGCTGGCGCTGAAGGCGCGGAACCGCCTCACCGACGGCGACGTCAGAGGTATTCGGCGGCGTTCGGCCTCCCTGTGCCATCGCTCGCCGCCCGATCGGCGTGCGGAATGGTCCCCGCGGGGACGGCAGCTCGTGCCCGATTGGCACGCGCCGGCGTTTGCGGGACTCACGCCCGCTGATGCACGGCCGGGTATGCTGGTAAAGGATCTCGAGCGGCGGCAGGCACCGCGACGGGCACGTCACGTCCGGCAGATGAAATACTCTGAGCGGCACCAGCCGGCATCGCGTTCGGCGGGAAGGCCGCACATGCACCGGTTACGCGCAGGTGCACCACCGCACCAAGGGGCGGGGCATCTGCCAGGCGCAGCTGCAATTGCATGCCCTCCAACGCGACGGTCACGAGCGTGTGGTCGCCGCGGAAAGCCCGCGCCACCACCCCCCCTGCAACGCCCTGGCCGGGCGGGGCGAGGGCAACCTGTTCCGGCCGCAGCAGAACCACCGCCGGCCCGGCCGGCATCGGGCAGCCCGGGTGGAGCCTGACCCGGCCAAGCGCCGTCTCGGCGCCGCCGTCGCTGAGTGTCGCGTCCAGGAACACCGCCGCACCCGTCAGTCGCGCGACGGCAGGATCAACGGGCGCGTGATAGACCATGGCGGGGTGGTCGCACTGTGCCACCAGGCCCGCGCGCATGATCGCGAGGCGGTCGGCGCTGGCGAAGGCTTCCTGCGGATCATGCGTGACCAAGACGGCAGTGGCGCCGGCGACGCGGATGGCGGCGATGACGTCCTCGCAGACGGTGCGTCGCAGTTCCAGGTCGAGGGCATTGAAGGGCTCGTCCAGCAACACCAGCGCGGGCCGTGGAGCCAGCGCGCGGGCGAGCGCGGCGCGTTGCTGCTGGCCGCCGGACAGCTCGTTCGGATAGCGCCGGTCCAGGCCCTGCATCCCCGTCAAACGCAGCACCTCCTCGACCCGCCCGCTGCGCCGCTCGCTCCGGTCCAGACCGAAGGCGACGTTTTCCGCCACGGTGAGGTGCGGAAACAGCGCGCCCTCCTGCGGCACGTAGCCGATGCGCCGGCGCTCCGGCGGCACGTGCAGGCCAGCCGACGCAACGAGGTCGCCGCCGATGGCGATCTCGCCGTCATCGACCCGGTCGAAGCCGGCAACAAGGCGCAGCAGCGTGGTCTTGCCGCAGCCGGAGGCGCCAAGCACGGCGACGATGCAGCCCTCCGCCAGCTCCAGATCGACGCCATCGAGCACCGGCTGCCGGTCGTAGCGCTTGCGCAGCCCATTCACACGTAAACGACTCATCGCGGCTCATCGACATTCAGGGTGCGCAGCGTGAACACATATACGGGCACACCGGAGATCAACACCAGAGCCGCGGCGAAGGGGGCCGCCGCTGCATAGGCGACCTCGCCGGTGTAGGACCAGAGTTCAGTCGCCAGCGTGGTCACGTCGGACGAGGCCAGCAACAGTGTCGCCGTCAGCTCCCGCATCAGCTGCAAGGTGACCAATGCCAGCGCCGCACCGACACCAGGCGCGAGATTGGGCAGCGTCACCGTCAGGAAGGCGAGGAAGGGACCCCGGCCCAGGCTGCGCGCCACGTCCTCAAGACCCGGCGGCACCAGCTCCGCCGAGGCGCGCAGGGACGACTGCGCCAGCGGCAGGAACAGCACCGTATAGGCCAGCAGCACGAGCAGGCGCGTCTGATAGATCGCCGGTGCGTAGTGGACCGACAGGAACACGAGGGCGAGGGCCACACCGATGCCCGGCAGGCCGTGCACGACATAGGGCAAGCGATCGGCCAAAGCGGTGAGCCGGCCCTGGTAGCGGATCGAGAGCATCACCAGCGGCACGGCGAACAGGGTGGTCAGCACGGCGCCGGGCAAAGCGAGGCTCAGCGAGCCGAGCAGCGCGGGCACGATCGTGCCCACGCCACGCCCGGCGGAACTGCCATGCCAGAGCCAAAAGCCGAGGGTCATGAGTGGTACGCCAAGAGAGAGCGCCGCGGTGCCGGCAAAGCCCGCCAGGACCACGGGCTTCAGCCGGCCAAGCGGCGAAAGCGGCAGCCGGCGGGAATTGCCGCGTCCGACCCTGGCGAAGCGCCTACCGTGGCGCAGGCGCATCTCAGCGAAGGCGATCGGCAAGCTCAAGGCCATCAACCCGGCGGCGAGCAGCGCCGCGGCGGACGGATTGAACTGCATCTGGTACTGATCGAAAATCGCGGTGGTGAAGGTCTGCACACGCAGCAGCGACAGCGCACCGAATTCCGCCAGCATGTGCGACGCAACCAGCAATGCACCACCGCCGAGCGCCGGCAGGGCCTGCGGCAGCACGATCCGGAAAAAGCAGCGCCACGGCCCATGCCCGAGAGAGCGGGCAACGTCCTCCAGGCTCGGATCCATGCCGCGCAGCGCAGCCGCGACCGGCAGATAGATCAGCGGCATGCTGGACAGGGTAAGGATCACCACCGCGCCGAGCATCCCCTGGAACCAGGGGCCGAGTGACGCCCAGGCGTAGCTGGCCACGAAGGCGGGCATGGCGAGCGGCAGGCTCGTCACGATCCGCCAGATCTGCCGCCCCGGCAGGTCGCACCGCTCCGTGCACCAGGCTGCAGCCGTGCCGAGCACCGCGGCCCCAGCCGTCACCGAAACGGCCAAGGTGACCGTATTGACCAGCAGGCCCATCGTGTAGGGCCGTGCGAGCTCCGACCACAGACCGGCCGGACCTGCGTCCCAGGCCCGTCCGAGTATGTAGCCCATGGGCAGGATGACCAGGCCTATCGGAATAGCGGCCAGGAGTACGAGCCAGGGAGATGGCGCCGGTCGCAGCCCCCTGGCGCGCAATTGCATGCTCAATCCATGCCCATGCCCATGCCCATGCCCATGCCCATGCCCATGCCCACGCTCAAGCGATTCCGGCCTCGCGCTGCAGGGCATAAGCGTCCGCGGCGCTACCGATATCGGCGGCGGTGACCGGGGCTCCCGCGAAGTCTTCGAGCGGCCGCAGCGGGAAGGGGGACGCGACGCCCGGCCGCACCGGGTATTCCGCGACAGATCCGGCGATCGCTCTCTGGCCGTCCTCGCTGACCATGAAGGCCAGGAAGCGCTGCGTGATCGCGGCCTTCTTCGTCGTCTTCAGGATGCCGGCGGCCGATACCGTGCGCAGCGCGCCGACGTCCTGCCTGGCGACATAATGGAGTGCCGAGTTCAACCGGTCCGCGCCGGCCTCTCTGGCCAGGCTGTACCAATAATAATGGTTGGTCAGCGCCGTGGCGATCTCGCCCGCCTCGACCGCGCGCATGGCAGCGGAGTTGGAGTTGTAGGCGCGGGCATATTGCTTCAGACCCTTGAGCCAGGCGAGCGCCGCGTCGCGTCCTTTGACATGCGCAATCGCCATTACCTGTTCCTGGAAACCGTCCTTTGGCACATACGCCACCCGGCCCTGCCAGGCAGAGGTTGCGCAATCCAGCACGGAGGCGGGGAGCTGGTCCGGAGCGACCATCTTTTTATTGTACGCCACGATGCGGCAGCGCACGGTGCTGCCAACCCAGGTCCCGGTCCGGGCGGAGTAGGCCGCAGGAATCTGCTGCAGGGTGCCCGCCTCGATCGGCGCGAGCATTCCCTTGGCCTCCAGGGCCGCGATGGGCGGGCTTGTCTCGGAATAGAACAGGTCGGCGGGGCTGCGCTCACCCTCTTCAAGCAGCTGGCCGGCAAGCTGCGGGCTTTCGCCATTGCGCACCGTGACCTTGATGCCCGTCGCTTTGGTGAAAGCGGCGACCAGCGCCTCCGTCGTCTGGCGATGCTGCCCGCTATAGAGAACCAGGGCTTCCTGGTCCGCGGCTACTGCTTCGCCAGGCTTCGCCGCGAAGGCGAGGGCAGCGCCACACATGCCGAGCCCGGTGCGTACCAGGGCTCGCCGGTTCATCAGGGTCATCGTGAAACTTTCTTGCAATTGAGAGGCAGTCGCAACTCAGCATATCGGCCGAAGCACCCTGGCCTGTCAAGCGTCGGCAACATCGCCGATGGTGTTTTCATCAAATGTCCTCGGGCGCCTGCGCATGACCGACGCCGCCGTTGCCGACGCATGCGAGCCGGGCGCAGCTGCGGCCGGCCTACGCCTCCTGCTCGGGCGCCGGTGCAGCGTTCAGAAGGATGTAGCGCTCGATGCCAATGCGCTCGATCAGATCGAACTGCCGGTCGAGGAAGTCGACATGCTCTTCCTCGCTGGCGAGAATGCCCTGCAGCAGGTCGCGGGACACGAAGTCCCGCACGCCCTCGCAATAGGCGATGCCCTCGCGCAGATCGTCCAGCGCCTTCTCCTCCAATTGAAGGTCAGCCCTCAGGATCTCTTCGACGGACTCGCCGACCGCGATCGGGTTCAGCCGCTGCACGTTCGGAAGGCCATCGAGGAACAGGATGCGCTCGATCAACGCGTCCGCATGCTTCATCTCGTCGATTGATTCGGCGTATTCGTGCTGTCCGAGCCTGGTCACGCCCCAATGCCGCAAAGTGCGGGCGTGCAGGAAATACTGGTTGATGGCGGTCAGCTCGTTGGTCAGCTGCGTGTTGAGATATTCGACGACTTTCGGGTCTCGCAACATGGGGCTCTCCTGTGTGTTCGCCGATAGGAAGCAGTGTTGCTTACCCCGCCGTCCAGAGTCCCGGGCGAGCGGTTCAGTCCGCGCCTTGCAGTTCGCCGGCGCCCTGGTCGGCGAGGTCGCGAAGGATCCCCAGCAGCTTCTTCACGCAGTTGCCGCACTGCGCCCGGCAGCCGCAGGCAGCGTACACTTCGCTTGGCCGCGTCGAGCCGGCCTCGCCGATGGCCTGCTTCACATGGCTGTCGGTCAGCGCATTGCAGATGCAGATGTACACGCCGAAACCATCCTCCAACCATGGTCCAACGTATCCTAGCTAGGGTAATTGCAATTGATTCGCAATAGCGATTCTGCAGGGCTGGCCTGAGCCCCGCGAACGCCTTCTCGGGGCGCCGCGGAAGCAGGGCGCCGCGATGGCAACCGCAGAGGTCTGCCGGCAACTCGGCTTCGAGCGCCCGGCCGTCGACCAAGAAGTCGTCCGTGTGCGCGTTGAAAGGCCCCCAGAGCCGGCATGACCCCGGTGTCCGGGGCCAGTTCGGTCTTCGCGATGTTTACCTGACAACCGGCGTCACGCGCTCCTATGGTCCCGAACCACGAGGCTGGGCACTCCGCATGCAGCTCAAGGAACGGCGAGGTGGATGCATCCTCGCCCGCCAGCACGCAGACCATCAGCGGCAATGTCCTGCCATTGCCCCGGTACCGGGCGTTGGCATCGCCTTCTGATATCCTGCCCAAGCTTCGTGCGGCCGCTCCCAGTGGCGGCACGCGCGCTGCGGAGACTTCACCCACAGCTTCAACTCGGCCCGCCGTTGCGCTCGTTTCGGTTCTTCTGTTGGCCGCGTGCTTGGCATTGACCCAAGGGGGTGGCGCGCGGGCGGACGAGCCGGTGAGCTTTGTCGGCACCCAGACATGCGCCGGCTGCCACCAGGCCGAAGCCGAGCGTTGGGAAGGATCGCACCATGCGCTCGCCATGCAGCGCGCCACGGAGGCAACTGTCCTCGGCGATTTCTCCGGCGCTGGTCTCGAGCACTTCGGCGTCGCGACCACTTTCAGCCGCGCCGGCGCCACGTTCATGGTGCGGACCGACGGTCCCGACGGCGCCCTACACGACTATGAGATCGCCTATACGTTCGGCGTCTACCCACTGCAGCAATACCTGATCGCCATGCCAGGCGGCCGGCTGCAGGCGTTGGGTATCGCATGGGACAGCCGGCCGAAGGATCAGGGCGGCGAGCGTTGGTTCCACCTCTACCCCGATCAGAAGCTGCCGGCAGGCGGACCACTGCACTGGAGCGGGCGCGACCAGACCTGGAACTATATGTGTGCCGATTGCCACTCGACCGGCGTCAGGAAGAACTACGACCTCGGCACGAACACCTATGCGACCACATGGAGCGACGTGGATGTGTCCTGCGAGTCGTGTCACGGCCCGGGCTCCCGCCATGTTGCCTGGGCCAGGGACCATCCGGGTGCCGGACCGTATGCGGCACGGACGGACGCATCCGGTCCCGGCGCGCAGGACCGAATGGGCATTGTCGCCTGGTTGAAGGCGACCGACCACGGCCGTTGGGAAATGCAGCCCGAGACGGGCATCGCACGGCGCACGGAGCCGCTCGTCTCCGCGGAGCTCGACGCTTGCGCGGGATGCCATTCCCGGCGGAAGACGGTCGCCACAAACGCCCCGGCTGGTGCGCCGTTCCTCGATTCGTATTTGCCCGCGCTGCTTGAGCCTGGCCTCTATCACGCCGACGGTCAGATCGACGGAGAGGTCTATGAATACGGCTCCTTCGTGCAAAGCCGCATGCATTTCGCAGGCGTCACCTGCTCCAATTGTCATGACCCGCATAGCCTGAAGCTGCGCGCGGAAGGCAACTCCCTGTGCGCTCAGTGCCATATGCCCGCGAAGTTCGATGTGCCCGCGCACCACCATCACCAGCCTGGCGGCACCGGCGCACAATGCGTGAACTGCCATATGCCGACGAAAACCTACATGGTGATTGATACCCGGCGCGACCACAGCTTCCGCGTCCCGCGGCCGGACCTGTCGGTATCGATCGGCACGCCCAATGCATGCACCCAATGCCATGCTGGCCGCCCGCCCGAGTGGGCCGCGCAGGTAGCCGCAGGGTGGTTTCCGCACGGGCGGCAGACCACCGCACATTATGGCACCGCGCTCGACGCTGGCCGAACCGGGGCAAGGGACGCCGAGCAGCAGCTCGATCGCCTGATTCTGGACCAGAGCCAGCCGGCGATCGCGCGGGCGAGCGCCTTGCTGCTGCTGCCGCGCTACACGTCTCCCGCTTCCGAACCCGCGGTCCTGAAGGGGATCGCCGACCCCAACCCGCTGGTCCGATTGGCGGCGCCACGCGCGCTCTCGGCTGCGGCGTCGGCAGTCACCGTTCAGGCGGCCATGTCGTTGCTGAGCGACCCCGTCCGGGCGGTTCGCATCGAGGCGGCGCGTGCCCTTGCCGGGGTCGATCCCCGCACCACGAGCCCGGGACAGCGGAACGCCTTCAACGCCGCCTATCAGGAATTGATCGCCGCCGAGATGATCGACGCCGATCGACCCGAGGCGCATCTCAACCTGGGCCTGCTGAATACGCGCCGGGGGCAGTTGGGCGATGCGGAAGCGGAGTACCGGACGGCGCTGCGCCTGGCCCCTGACTTCGTGCCTGCGCTAGCAAACCTTGCCGATCTCGACCGGATGCGCGGCATGGACCAGCAAGGGGCGGAACTGCTGCGCAAGGCGCTGGCGATCGACCCGAACAATGCGGATGTCCGGCATTCCCTCGGACTGCTGTTGGTGCGCCAACATAACTATACCGAGGCGCTGGGGCTGCTCCGGCAGGCGAGCGAGCTGGCGCCCGACAATGCGCGCTATGCCTACGTCTACGCCATCGCCCTGAATTCCTCCGGCGAGCCCCGGCAGGCAATAGCGCTGCTGGAGCGCACTCACCGACAGCATCCGACGGACAGGGATGTGCTTGCTGCCTTGGTCTCGATCGCACGGGCCCAGGGTGATTTTGCCACGGCACTCCTGCACGCGCGGGAGCTGTTAACGCTCTCCCCTGCAGACCCGCAGCTTCGCATTCTGGTCTTGGATCTGCAGAGGCGCCAGACGCGATGATGCTGTCCCGAGCCTCGGGATCGGCGGGTGTCCTACGCGTCATCGGTGAAGCGGGCGGGTGGCCGACGATGTAGGGTTTCTTAATCGAAATTTGATGCCAGTCTGCTAGCTGTTGGACTGGATTCATATCTGAATCGTCTGCTCGTCAGTGATTAAGTGTCATCCACTGGATGAATTTGTGGGAATTTCTGTCGCAAGCTTGCGAGGCGGCTGTCGCAGATGTCCGACTCGGAGAGGGCAATGATATGGCGCCCCTTGCCTGATCGCTTGTCATACGATCCGGCCGCTCAGGAGCCGACCGCGCGGCGCTATCCCCACATTCCTTGGGCAGTGGAGCTCGAGCTTTGCCGTCAGGAACGTCAGCGGGCATTCCCAGATCCGTTGGCTAATATAGTGTCGTGTCTCCCCGGTCAGTCTCTGGGGAACAAGGTGCATGCGACGGATGTGGACATTCCGACGCTCCCGCCCATCGTTGCCTCGGATCATGCACCTGCATCGGCATTGGACGCGCTCCAGATCAAGGGGATCCGGCAGCAGCTTTCCCTGACGCCAGCGGCTGCGCAAATCAACAGGGGATCGGCCAATCCTGCTCTGACATCGCCGCGGGTGCCCGACCGCCGCAGACCCGGTCGTGTGGAATACACGAGTCCCGAACTCATCGCGCTACTGCGCCAGACATCGCGTCCTGTTGTGCCTGATGCGCGGCGCGCGATACCCGCGGCAGAAACTGCGCGAGCCGGCAACGATGCGCCCGGAACAGTTAACAACCAGTCTTTTGGGATCGAACCCCTCGCGCCGTACACGGCGCGTAACGCCGCGCGGACTGGTGATCATTCTCCAGGGAAGCAGTACTACGGCGAAGATGGAGAACTGCCCTATAGTTTGCATATCACCATCCTGGTGGAGGATTCGGCCAACGGTTGATCCATGGAACCCACGGCCCTACCGCGCTGCCTGTCACCATTGAAGCTGCGGCGTCAGCCGATGCAGCAGTGCGTTGAACCGGTGCGCCGATCTTTCATTGCTTCGGCGCTGTAGCTGGCACGCCTTGCCTGCAAGGCGACACGCGGCCTCGACTTCGCCGGCGGCAGCCAGGCGCGCGAGGCTATCAAGAAGAAGGTCGTCGAGCCCAACGGTCACAGCGAAGCCGTCGGCGGCGCCGCTGCGCGGCGGCGGCAGAGCAGGTTCGTTCACCAACCCTCTCCCTCGGCAATGCCAAGGTGTCGCTTTGCATCGGCGCTCATCATTCTCGGTGTCCATGGCGGGTCATACGTCAGTACGACGTCGACAGAAGTGACCCCCGCTGTGGCCTCGACACTGTCACGAGCACCGTCCTTGAGGTAGCCGGTCGCTGGGCATCCACGCGTCGTTGTCGTCATGATGACGCGTGCCTCACCGCTGTCGTCGACGCTAACGTCGTAGACGAGACCAAGGTCGACGATATTGTATCCGAGCTCGGGATCGATCACGAGGCGCAGCGCATCCTTGATCCGCTCCGGGAGGCCGTCATTCAACGCGGCGCTCATGCCTTTGCCTCCGCACCCGCACCGATCCGCACCTCTACGCGATAGGTCTTTCCGTCAGCTTCGAACCCTCCACGCCAACCGTGTCCGCGCTTGGCAAGCTCCGGCAACAGAAAGATGGGTTCCCGGCACAGAAGCGCTGAAAGAACCTCCCCCGGCTTCAAGGCTTCGATTGCAGCGAGAATGCGGACCATTGGTTCCGGCGGGTCGAGGTCACGGTTGTCGAGATGCTGTACGGGCTCGGGCCAGGGGGAATCGTCGGAAGGAGCGGTCTTCGCGCCCTCAGCGGCCGGCGCCGCCGCGGTTGGCCGGAACAGGACTTCCCAATCACCACCTTCAAGTTCCCGAGCTTCATGCGCAAAGCCGCGCGAGCTGAGCACCTGGAAGAGCGGCGTCGGCTTGAACGTCGCAAGGAGCCGCAATCCCTGACCCGGCTTCAGAGTCGCAATCGCCTCCATGATCGCCCCGAACGGCTCACCTCCCGCTCGCAGGACTGGCCGGACATCGAGATCGACGAAGGATGGGGTGGTCATGAGGTTCTCCTTTGTATCAGGCTTGTCGCGATAGCGACCATAAGAGCCGGGGCCGACGGGCGCCGGCTGCGACCGCGGTGGCATGCTCCACGTCACGAAGACGGCGTGTTCGAAACAGCTGCATCGCGATTGCAACCGTGGCAATGAGCGACAGCGCTGTGGCGGCGCGGAACACTCCTGGATAATCGAAGAGGAGAGCGGCCGTGCCTGCCCAGACGGCAAGGAAATAGAGCCCGAACCATTTCACCGCACGCGGCTCCACGACGAGATCCTGGACGCGTGGTGTCGGCATCTTGCCCAGGACCGGTCCGTAGCACTCGAGCCAGGTGAGGAAGGCAACGATTTTGTAAAGCTTGGCCAGCCCGAGACCCGACAGCCAGCCGAATGCAACGAGATAAACGATGGCTGGGGCATGGGTCGACAAATCACCACGAGCAATCGTGACGACGACCAGCGCCGCCGCCAGGACCAGCGATAGAAGCGCGAAAGCGGCCATGCGGCTGTTCAGTTCGAGAGTCCGCCGCTTGCGCGCACGGTAGAGGAACAGCATGTCCTTGCCGTAAAGGGCGAGCGCGCCAAGGCCGAGCAGGGCTGCCGTGAGCAACGGAAAATCGAGACGCCATTCGAAGCAGATCGCAACCACGCCGCCAACGAAAGCGACTGCCAGTGCGCCGCTACCGAGATGAAAAGCCAGACGACTGGACAGCCGATCGAGCTCGGGGGCGAGCATGAACATCGCCAGAAGCCGATAGCTGACACCCATCGCCGTAAGCGTCAGCCAGCCGCCCAGCCCTGCAATGGCGTGAATGGGGACACCCCTGGCGGTCAGTTCAATGAGGTGAGGATGAGAGGTCGCCCCGCCGAGAACCAAAGCGAAGATGGCGCCAAGGAACACCGTTCCGGCAATACCGAACAGGCCGGTCACAACGAAGCGCGCCGGCAGCGGCAAGGGGCGCGCAGCCCAAAGGGTGCGGCCGAGGTTCCACAGGACGAGCGTGAAGCCGAGAACAAGCAGTGTGGCGGCCACCGGGAAAAACGGCAGGGACAGGCTGATCTGGCCGCCGAGTTGCAGAAATCCCAGCAAAAGAGCCAGCAGCCCGATAAGGAGGCAGACAAGGGTAGGCAGCGGCATCGCGTTGTCGTGCAACGGTTTTGCCACCAGCACCGGCACAAACTGGAACAAAGCGCCGCACAGGAGAAGGCTCAGCCAACCAAGCGCGATGAGATGCACCAAAGCGAGTGTTTCAGGTGCCTCAACAGGCGCGTGGGGGTAGCCATATCCCGCCACCATGAGGCCCTGCGCCAGAGCGAACGACATCAACCCTGCGGCAAAATACGACATCGTCCATCGGGAGAGCGAGACGCCAGGCAAAGTTGCGTTCCTTTCCGAGGCGACCGCGTCGGACAAGGCGCGGTCCGACGCGTTCATCCGATCGAATATGGGTCAAGCAGCCTGGGCGATCTTGCCGATCGCGACACGCCACACCTCCGGTCCGCGTTCGACGTAGGTCCACGTGAACTGCTTCGGGTATTCCGCCTCCAACTGGTAGTAGAGCGGCTTCGGGTCGTGGTCATTGACCAGAATGAACGACGCTCCGGGAGCGAGACCGTTGACGAGCTCGAAGATTTTCGCGTGTCGCTGCGCCGGAACGAGGGTCCGGACGTCAACGATGCTTTCTGTTGAGTGGGATGTGGCCTGTGGCATCGGGTTTACTCCTGAGGTTGCTGCTCGGCGGCTGATCCGACGATCGCAAACACGTCGCCGGGCGCCGCAGACAGCACAGCGGCAAAGCTGCGTGGCCGCTGTGCTCGCAGTCGATCTTGGCACTAAAAGAGGTATTGTCAATATACCTTTTAACTTGACCTCCCCACCGCAGCCGGGGACGCCATGATGGTCGTCACCGGTTGACCAGCTTTTCTCACTATCGCCACGCCTCCGGACGTTTGTGGCCGTGCGGTAGGTGTCTGGTCACGATCGAGGAGGCTGCGTAGGCCCATGGCACCTCCCGCGCCCATCTGATGAAGGGTGCTCGACGCCTTCATCGCGACCCTCGACAAATACACACTGAAAGATTGGGTCCTGCCGCGGACGGATTTTTGGCATCACACCAGTCGCCTGATCGGCCGGTCCGCGCGGACTGTCCGCGTAGTTTCCACGTTCATCCCGCGCGCTTGGTACCATTCCTGACCCTTGCGTTTGAGATTTTCAGATATAAGATGCATAAGAAATACACCTTTAAGTGAACCACGTGCCTAACGACCGATGGTGATGATCCGACGCATACGATCAATGTGCTCATCCGGGCCGACGACGAGTGCTGCTGTCCCGGTGACATATACGAGGATCTGAGGCGGCGCACCCGGTTCTCGAAGGAGGACAGGGGGGTGCTACGTGACTGGGGCAGTCGCAGCAGGCCGCGCACAGGTCAAGACGGGATGCCTGACCACAAGATGATGGAACGGATGGCGGAGAAGAATATGGCAGCTGACGGACCCGAAAGCGCGGCTCCACGAGAAGGCGGGCCCGAGCGGCGGGCGCGGATCACGCAGGGGATCATGCAGCGCACGGGCATCGACGAGACCATGATCGCGGAGCTCGTTTCCATCTTTTATGCGCGCGTTCAACTGGATCCGCTCCTTGCGCCGATCTTTGCCGAGAAGGTTGAGGATTGGGATCAGCATATCGAGAAGCTCAAGGCGTTCTGGTCGTCAGTCGCCCTGATGTCGGGCCGCTATCATGGGCAGCCGATGCAGGCACATCTGCCGCTCAGGATTGATGCCAGCCACTTCGAACGGTGGCTGGACCTTTTCGAAACGACCGCAGAAGAGGTCTGCCCTCCGGCCGCTGCAGCGCATTTCATGGATCGGGCGCGGCGCATCGCCGACAGCCTTGAACTTGGCATTGCCAGCCAGCGCGGCGAAATGCGCCATCAGCGAAGGGAGCGCTCGGCCGGAGAGGTCAACGTCGCTGCCGAATGAAGACTGCATCCTCGTCGAACGGCCGATATCAAGCCGGGTCGTACGTCAATGTTGCGCTGATGCGTCCGCCCAATCGCCTGTGCCGGAACGTCTCGACCCGTTTGACGATATTGCTGAGGCAGCGGACTTAAGATACAAGCGAAGTATCTCTTATATAATATTCTTGCAACCGCCCGGGGCTCGCCAAAGAGATGACGGGAAGGATCAGGACAGGAGCAGGATGTGCACGAGATCAGGGCTGCCCGGAGTGACCGCGCGTCTCACATCGTCCGCAATTGCGAGAAGCCGGCCTGCACTCGCGCTCGACCCATGAAGGCGATGAACCCATGATCTCGACACTGACAAAGGGGGAACGCGAGCTCGCAATCGTCATCCTGGGCATACTCGCCTGCGTGGGCCTGGCGATGGCCGCCGCTGGCCGCGCCGATCCTCTCGGCGCCCATGGCTGGCTGATCATCGCGCTCTGTGTTCCCATGATCTTCTTCGTGATCGCCGGCTATTACACGCCGCAACCGGCCGAAGAACGACTGTCGCAATATTACGATGACCCGAGCAAGGCGGGCATTATCGCCGCCATGGTCTGGGTCGTCTTCGGCCTATTCGTTGGCGACTGGGTCGCCTGGCAGCTCGTCTATCCAGATCTCACCTTCGATGCTGCCTGGTCGAGTTTCGGTCGCATCCGGCCGGTCCACACCACGAGCGTCATCTTCGGCTTCGGCGGCAATGCGCTGATCGCGACCTCGTTGCATGTTCTGCAGCGGACGTCGCGGGCTCGTCTACCCGATCAACTGAGCCCGTGGTTCGTGCTCGTCGGCTACAATCTCTTCTGCCTCATCGCCGTCACCGGCTATCTGATGGGTGTGACCCAATCGAAAGAATATGCCGAACCCGAATGGTATGCCGATATCTGGCTCGTCATCGTGTGGGTGGTCTATTTCCTGATCTATCTGCGGACACTTGCGCGGCGCAAGGAGCCCCACATCTACGTCGCCAACTGGTACTACATGGCCTTCATCCTGGTCGTGGCCGTTCTGCATATCGTCAACAACATCGCGGTGCCGGTCTCATTCGGTCACGCCAAGAGTTATTCGCTGTTCTCGGGCGTACAGGATGCGATGACTCAATGGTGGTACGGGCATAACGCGGTTGCGTTCTTCCTCACCTCCGGCTTCCTCGGCATGATGTACTACTACCTGCCCATGCGCGCAGGTCGCCCGATCTTCTCCTATCGGATGTCGATCATCAGTTTCTGGGGCATCACCTTCATGTATATGTGGGTGGGCTCTCACCACCTGCACTACACTGCGCTGCCGCAATGGGTGCAGACGCTCGGCATGACCTTCTCGTTGATGCTGCTGGTGCCATCCTGGGCCTCCGCCGGCAATGCGCTCCTCACCCTCAATGGTGCCTGGCACAAGGTGCGCGACGACGCGACATTGCGCTTCATGATGGTTGCCGCGGTCTTCTACGGCCTGACGACCTTCGAAGGCTCGTTCATGGCGATTCGCCCCGTCAACGCGCTCTCCCACTATACGGACTGGACGATCGGCCATGTCCACGCCGGCGCCCTCGGCTGGGTCGCACTGATCACCTTCGGCTCGATCTACGCGGTGGTGCCATGGCTGTGGAAGCGCGAGGCGATGTATTCGGGGAGGCTCGTCGAGCTGCATTTCTGGCTCGCGCTCTCGGGGACGATCATATACGTCTTCGCGATGTGGAATTCGGGCATCATTCAGGGCCTGATGTGGCGCACGTACAATGAGAGCGGCACGCTCGCCTATTCCTTCCTCGACTCGCTCGTCGCCATGCACCCCTACTATATCGCCCGCGCCACCGGCGGCCTGCTGTTCTTCCTGGGTGCCGTTGTCGGCTTCTACAATATCTGGATGACCATCCGCACGGCTCCAGCCGCGCAGGTGTCTGACGTAAGGACCGACATTCCCGTTCCCGCTTCGGCTGGCACACCCGCGCTGCAACCGGGAGAATGAGCATGTTCGGCCTCCACTACAAACTCGAACGGACCACGATCGGCTTTGCGCTCGCTGTGATCGTCGCGGCAAGCATCGGCGGCTTCGTCGAAATCGCGCCACTCTTCACGATCGATGAAACCGTGGAAAAAGCACCGGACATGCGCGTCTATACCCCCCTCGAGATCGCCGGGCGCAATATCTACATTCGCGAAGGTTGCTATGCCTGCCATTCGCAGATGATCCGGACGCTTCGCGACGAGGTCGATCGCTATGGACCTTATTCGCTGGCGGTCGAGTCCCAGTACGACCACCCGATGCTCTGGGGCTCGAAGCGAACGGGCCCGGATTTGGCGCGTCTCGGCGGCAAGTATTCGGATGAATGGCATGTCGCGCATCTGATCAACCCACGAAACGTCGTGTCAGTGTCGAAGATGCCGCCCTATGGCTGGCTCGCGCGCACGACGCTGCGAATTGACGACCTGGGGGAGCACCTTGAAACTCTGCGGCGCGTGGGCGTGCCCTACACCGATGAGATGATCGCGCACGCATCGGCCGATGCGTACGGACAGGCGAGACCGGACAGCACCTATGCCGAAGCTGTGCGGACGCGCTATGGCGAGGCGACGCAGATTCGTTCCTTCGACGGTCGTTCCAACGAACCGACCGAGATGGCCGCGCTCGTGGCCTATCTGCAAATTCTCGGGCGGCTTACGGACGTCGCGACCAAGTCAGCGGCGCAGGCGGGAGAATGACCATGGGTGTCGACCATGACACCATCGTCGGTTTGTCGAAATCGTTCGGCTTGTTCTACCTCATCGCGCTGTCGGCGGCGGTGATGATCTACGCTTACTGGCCTTCCAACAAAAAGCACTTCGACAACGCGGCGAAGACGATCCTTCGCGATGAGGACAAGCCATGGCGATAGAGGAGCGCGATCCGCACACGGGCCATGCGACAACCGGCCATGAATGGAACGGCATTAAGGAGCTCAACACGCCGGTGCCGCGCCCCGTCTATTTCTTCCTGGCGACCACCTTCCTCTTCTCGCTGTTCTACTGGGTGCTGATGCCGGCGTGGCCGACCGGCGTTTCCTATACGAAGGGCCTGCTCGGGATTGATCAGCGCACGACCGTGGCTGAGAACTTGCGCCAAGCCGCGATGGAGCGCGCCGTTTGGGCCACGAAGATCGAGGCGAGCGACTACAGCGTCATCCCAGCCGATGCGAGCCTCATGCAAGTGGTCAGGCAAACCGGAAGAACGCTCTTCGGCGACAATTGCGCGGCCTGCCACGGCGCCAACGCAAAAGGCGGCCCCGGCTTCCCGAATTTGACGGCCGGGTCCTGGCTCTGGGGCGGCTCGCCGGAGGCTGTGGCCGAGACGATTCGCGTCGGCGTCAATTCGACGCATGGCGACGCGCGCGTCGCGCAGATGCCCGCCTTCGGCAAGGATCAGATGTTGCCCCGCAGCGACATCGAGAACGTCGCCGCCTTCGTTCAATCCCTGTCCAATCCATCGATCGCCACAGGGCCGGACGCCGGAAAAGTGGCCGCTGGCAGGCAGGTCTTTGCCACCAATTGCACCGCCTGCCATGGCGAGGCGGGCAAGGGGAATATCGAGATGGGCGCACCCGATCTTACCGATACGGTGTGGATCTATGGCGGTGATCGGCAATCAATCATGACCACGCTCTATGGTGGCCGGCAGGGCCACATGCCGACCTGGGAGGCGCGGCTGTCACCTCTCGATCGCAAGATCCTGACGCTCTATATCCTCGATCTCAGGCGGCGAGCGCCATGACGACGCCCGGCTCGGCCGATCGCTTCGTGCCGCCACGCAGAGGAGGCGGCGCAAAGCTCGTCGTCGGCTTGTCCATCGGCTTTGGCCTGTTGGGTCTGGGGTTCGCCAACGCACATCTCGTCTATGTGGCGGTGACGTCGCAGCCGGACTGCGTCGCGCATCTGAAGGAGCGTGGCGACCGGGCCGGGCAGGCAATGTTCAGGGCAGCGCGGTCCGCATGTTGACCGCCTGGGAAGCAGCATCGTGAGGCAACAGGAGAGGCCAGCGCCATGACCACGATACCGGCCGTCATACCGCCGCTCCAGCGTCCAAGCGTATTTGCGCGGCACCTTCCGTGGCAGACAGCCTTCGGCTGGCTCGCTGCTGGCTGGCGCGACCTGACCACACGGCCGGCAGCGAGCGTCAGTTATGGTGCCGCGGTCTTCGTGATCTCGCTCGGGATCGTCTACGGCCTCTTCGCCCTCGGCTGGGACTACATCCTCTTTCCGGTGCTGTCCGGGTTCATGGTGGTTGGCCCCGTGCTGGCGACCGGGCTCTACGAGAAAAGCCGGCGCCTGGCGAAAGGCGAGCCTTTTTCGCTCGCCAGCATGGTCTTCGTCCGGGCGAACTCGGGCGGGCAGATCCTGTTCGTTGGGGTGCTGCTCTGCCTCCTGATGATGGTGTGGATGCGCGCCGCCGTGATCATCTATGCTCTCTTCTTCGGTGTGCGGCCGTTTCCCGGGCTAGACCACGTCGCAGCGATGCTGTTCACTACCCCCGTCGGTTGGGCAATGCTCGTTGTCGGCGCTTTGGTCGGCGGCTTGTTCGCTGCCTTCTCTTTCGCAATCAGCGTGTTCGCGATCCCCATGCTTTTGAACGAGCGGCTTGATGCCTTCACAGCGATGGGTACCAGCATGGCGCTGGTCTGGAACAACCTGCCGGTGATGTTGACGTGGGGTGCTGTCGTGCTCGGTCTGTTCCTGGCAAGCCTCGCCACCGGGATGCTCGGATTGATCCTGGTCTTTCCGTTGCTCGGACACGCGACCTGGCATGCCTACAAGGCGGTCAGACAATAGATAGCGAGCATCGGGCAGAGTGGACCAGCCAGCCCTCGATCAACGCCAGGCGAATAGCGCCCAACAGCGATCTGTTCCTCCCGGGCAGGCGATGGATCGCATGAGTGCCGCAAGGGCGACCGTGCGCAATGAAACCCATCGCGCTGCCGTAGCCCGGGAAGAGATCCTTCTTGCAAGCCGGACGCTGGGCGCCGCTACGCGCCAGACCGACCTTTCCGTTCCCGGCATCCATTGCGGTGGTTGCATCCGCACGATCGAGAGGGCGCTCGGTGCGCTGGAGGGCGTCGAGCGGGCGCGGGTCAATCTGTCGACCAAACGCGTTGCGGTGCAATGGCGCGCGAGCGACGCACCACCGCCGCTCATCGAAACCCTGAGCGCGCTCGGCTACGTCGCGCATCTCTACGATGGGGGCGCCGAACCGAAGGATCGCACCCGCTTCGAACTGCTGCGGGCGCTTGCCGTGTCAGGCTTTGCCTCAAGCAACATCATGCTGCTGTCGGTGGCGGTTTGGGCGGGCGCCGATGGTGCCACGCGCGATCTGCTGCACTGGATCTCGGCAGCCATCGCAATCCCGGCGCTGGCCTTTTCCGGCACCGTCTTCTTCCGGCCCGCCTGGCGCGCGCTGAGGCAAGGCCGCACCAACATGGACGTGCCGATTTCGCTCGGCGTGCTGCTCGCCTTCGGCATGAGCCTCTACGACACGGTCCATCACGGTCCGCATGCCTATTTCGACGCGGCGACATCGCTCCTGTTCTTTCTTTTGATCGGACGCACGCTTGACCACATGATGCGCGAAAGGGCGAGGGTCGCAGTCAAAGGCCTGGCGCGCCTCGCGGCCCGCGGCGCCATGGTTGCCCATGCTGACGGCACGACGGAATACGTGCCCGTCAATGAGATCGCGCCGGGCATGACGGTTCTCGTCGGCGTCGGTGAGCGTGTTCCTGTCGATGCGCAGGTCGAGGAGGGACGCTCCGATCTCGACTGCTCGCTTGTCTCCGGCGAAAGCATGCCCCGGCCGGTGGCCGTCGGGTCAACCCTCCTGGCCGGAACGCTCAATCTCACCGGGCCGCTGAGGATCACTGCCACCGCGCCTGCAAGCGGATCGTTTCTCGCCGAGATGACGCGCCTCATGGAAGCGGCCGAGGGAGGACGATCGGCGTATCGCCGGATTGCCGACCGCGCCGCGCAGCTCTACGCGCCGGTCGTCCATCTGACCGCCTTGCTGACCTTCGCAGGCTGGATGATCGCGAGCGGCGATCTCCATCGCGCCGTCACGATTGCGATTGCGGTGCTGATCATCACCTGCCCCTGCGCGCTCGGCCTGGCGGTGCCGATGGTCCAGGTGGTCGCCGCCAGGCGCCTGTTCGAGGCCGGTATCATGGTCAAGGACGGCGGCGCCATGGAGCGGCTGAACGAGGTTGATACTGTCGTCTTCGACAAGACCGGAACATTGACACGCGGCACGCTCCGGCTGGTTGCCGCCAACGACCACGATCCGGCCCAGCTCGCCATCGCCGCTGCCATGGCCGCCTATTCCCGTCATCCGCATTCGCAGGCGTTGGCAGCGGCGGCGCGCGGCCCTCGTGAGCCGGCATTCGACTGGATCGAAGAGCATCCAGGTCTTGGCCTGGAGGCCGTCGCCGGTGGGGCGGTTTATCGGCTCGGGCGTGCCGCTTGGGCGGTCCGCGGTGCGACAGACGGCGATCTCGCGCAGTCCGACGGCGGCACGGTTCTGTCGAAAGACGGGCGGCTGATCGAAGCTTTTCAATTCGAGGACCAGATCCGCGAGGGGGCGCGTCAAGCAGTTGCGGAGCTGTCGCGCCAAGGCTTCGCAATGGAAATCCTTTCCGGCGATCAGCAGCGGCCCGTCGAGGCACTCGCGCGTGACCTTGACCTTGCGCAGTTCGGCGCGGGTGTATTGCCGGGAGAAAAGACCAACCGTATTGCGACGCTTGCGGCGAGCGGCCGCAAGATCCTCATGGTCGGAGACGGATTGAACGACGCCCCGGCGCTGGTGGCGGCGCATGTGTCCATGGCTCCGGCGACAGCAGCCGATGTTGGGCGCAATGCCGCCGATTTCGTATTCCTGCACGAGAGTCTCGCGGCGGTTCCGCTGGCGATCAAGATCGCACAACATGCCGACCGGTTGATCCGTCAGAATTTCGCGTTCGCGGTGGCCTACAACGTCATTACCGTGCCCGTTGCCATCTGCGGCTATGTGACCCCGCTGGTCGCAGCGCTGGCGATGTCGATGTCATCGATCATCGTCGTGGGCAACGCGCTGCGCTTGAAAGGTGGCCGTCCCGCGCGGCTGTCGCAGGCGAGCGCCAGCGGCCCGAGGGTCGCGATGCAGGCTGCCGAGGCGCCGTCCCTCCGATGAGCGGAGTCTTCTATCTCATACCGCTTTCCCTTGGTCTTGGGGCCGTTGGGCTCGGACTCTTTCTCTGGTCGCTCAGGGCTGGCCAGTATGAAGACCTTGACGGCGCTGCCGAGCGGATCCTGTTCGAGGGCGACGATATCCCGCCCCATCACCCCCTGCCTCCCGGTTCAACGCCGCAATCCCGGGCTTAGCCTGCGCCTCTCGCGGCGGGGTGGTGCATCGGCAAAAATTCATTTGCAACAACACCTTGTCGTGATTGACCGGTCCCACGAGGGAGGGATCGTTCGGCGATACCGACAGACCCTGGCCTTCGAATGCTACTTGAGGTTCGACATGACGCTCATATTTGCGGCGCCATTTGGGGGCACGAAAATGCTCGAAAATTGGCGGATTGTGGGGAGTGCAGAGGTATTGGAGATAGTCGCAAGGTTGGCGGAGGGAGTGGGATTCGAACCCACGGTACGCTTTCACGTACACACGCTTTCCAAGCGTGCGCCTTAAGCCGCTCGGCCATCCCTCCATCCCGGGACCATCACGCCCACGCGATCGGCCCGTCTGTCGGCGGCGGAAAATACCAGCCGTTCCCGCCAGCGCAAGTCTTGCCTTGTCAGGCGTCCATCTTCAACGCGGCGAGGAAGGCGGATTGCGGAATTTCCACCTTGCCGAACTGCCGCATCCGCTTCTTGCCTTCCTTCTGCTTCTCTAGAAGCTTCCGCTTGCGGCTGATGTCGCCGCCATAGCATTTCGCCGTCACGTCCTTCGACAATGCGCCAATGGTCTCGCGCGCGATCACTCGCCCGCCGATCGCCGCCTGGATGGCAATCTTGAACAACTGGCGCGGTATCAGGTCCTTGAGCTTCTCGCAGATCGACCGGCCCCGCCTCTCAGCCTGGCTGCGATGCGCAATGAAGCTCAGCGCGTCCACGAGGTCCCCATTCACCAGGATGGAAATCCGCACCAGGTCGCTCTCGGCGTATCCGTCCATCTGATAGTCGAAGCTGGCATAGCCGCGGCTGACGGATTTCAGGCGATCGTAGAAGTCGAACACCACCTCGTTCAGCGGCAGCCGGTAGACCGCCATGGCCCGATTGCCGACATAGGTCAGATCCACCTGCTGACCACGGCGCTCGCTGCACAGCGTCAGGATCGCCCCCAGATAGTCGTCGGGCACCATGATCGTGGCCTTGATCCATGGCTCCTCGATGTGATCGATCTGGCTGGGATCGGGCATATCCGCGGGATTGTGCAGCTCTTCCACCTCGCCGCTCGTGCGGTGCACGCGATACACCACGCTCGGCGCGGTCGCGATCAGATCGAGGTCGAACTCGCGCTGCAGCCGCTCCTGGATGATCTCCAGGTGCAGCAGGCCCAGGAAGCCGCAGCGGAAGCCGAAGCCCAGCGCCGCCGACGTCTCCGCTTCGTAATGGAAGCTCGCGTCGTTCAGCCGCAGCTTGGCCAGGCTCTCGCGCAGCTTCTCGAAATCGTCGGCATCCACGGGATACAGGCCGCACCAGACCACGGGGATCGAGGGCTTGAAGCCCGGCAGCGGTTCCGCTGCGGGATTGCGGTCATCGATGATGGTATCGCCCACCGCCACGTCGGCCACCGTCTTGATCGCCGCCGTGATGTAGCCCATCTCGCCCGGCCCCAGGTCATCGACCGCGACCATGCGCGGCGTGAACACGCCCACCTGCTCCACGCTGTGAGCGGAGCCGCGCGCCATCATGCGGACCTTCTGGCCGCGCCTGATGCGCCCGTCCTTTACGCGGATCAGGATCACCACGCCCAGGTACTGGTCGTACCAGCTATCCACCACCAGCGCCTTCAGCGGCGCATCGGGGTCGCCCTTGGGCGGCGGCAAGCGGGTGACCAGCGCCTCCAGCACGCCCTCGATGTTCAGGCCGGTCTTGGCGCTGATCATCACCGCGTCGGAGGCATCGAGGCCGATCACGTCCTCGATCTGCTGTTTCACCTTCTCGGGCTCGGCGGCCGGCAGGTCCACCTTGTTCAGGATCGGGACGATCTCGTGGCCGGCCTCGATTGCCTGGTAGACATTTGCCAGCGTCTGCGCCTCCACGCCCTGGGAGGCATCGACCACCAGCAGCGAGCCCTCGCACGCCGCCAGGCTGCGCGAGACTTCATACGCGAAGTCCACATGGCCCGGCGTGTCCATCAGGTTCAGCGTGTAATCCAGCCCGTCCTTCGCCTTGTAGGTCAGGCGAACGGTCTGGGCCTTGATGGTGATCCCACGTTCCTTCTCCAGGTCCATGTTGTCCAGGACCTGCTCGGTCATCTCGCGCGCCGACAGTCCGCCGGTGGCCTGGATCAGCCGGTCGGCCAGGGTGGATTTCCCGTGGTCGATATGCGCGATGATCGAGAAGTTGCGGATGCGGTCGATGGGCGTGTCGGTCATGGGTGTCAGATAGGGGCTTTCATGCCTGCTGTCAGCCGCGCAACGTGGCCCCGGTCGCCTTTGCGACCGCGGCGACCACCTTAGCACAGGCAGCCTCGATCTCGGCGTCCGTCAGCGTGTGTTCACGCGGCTGGAAGACCACCTCGATGGCCAGCGACTTCAATCCGGGCCCCACCTTGTTGCCTTCGTACACGTCGAATAGCGACACCCCGGTGATCAAGCTGCGTTCGGCGCCGCGGGCCGCCTTCAGCACCGCTTCCGCCGGAACGCTGCTGGCCGCAACGAAGGCGAAATCGCGCCGCACCGGCTGGAAGGCCGGCAGGTCGGGGGCAGATTTGCGGCGCCGCTTCGGATCCTGGATGGCGTCCAGGTACACCTCGAACGCCACCGCCGGTCCGGCCAGATCCAGGGCCGCGAGCACGCGCGGATGCAACGCGCCGAAAGTGGCCAGAACCGTCTTCGGGCCCTGGCGCACAGTGCCGGAGCGGCCGGGGTGGTAGAAGCCGGGCGCGTCGGGCGTGGTGGTCAACGCGTCCAGCGGCACGCCCAGCGCCGTCAGCAAGGCCCAGACATCGGCCTTGGCGTCCATGGCCCCAAAATCCACGGCCGCCACGGCCCAGTTGCGCGGCGTGCTGCCGGCCCGCAGGCCGGCGGCGACCAGTAACTGGCCGTCGGGGCGATAGGCCGGCCCGATCTCGAACAGCGACACATCGGGCCAGCCACGGGTGGCGTTGCGCTGCGCGGCCCGAGCCAGCGTCGCCACCGGGGTGGGGCGCATCTGGTCCAGGTCCGCGGCGATCGGGTTGCTGAGTCGCAGCGCGTCCGGGGTGTCGCCGAACAGCGCGGCGTCACTGCCGGCCATGAAACTGAACGTCACGCACTCCGCCAGCCCCTGGGCTGCCAGGGTGCGGCGGGCCAGGGCGGAGCGCGCCTGGCGCGGCGTCAGGGTCGGCGGCGGCACCGGCGCGATGGCCGGCATCGAGACCGGCGGAACGGCATCCAGGCCTCGCATCCGCAACACTTCCTCGACCAGATCGGCCTCCGGCTCGATCGCGTTGCGGCCTTCGGCGGCTTTGCGCATCCGCTCCGGCGGCAGCGTGTCGGCGGGCTCGAGCGGGCTGGCAGCGGCGACGTCGTTGCGCCAGGACGGCACCTCGACGGTCACGCTGACGGGGCTGCGCTCGACGCAGCGAAAGCCCAACCGCTCCAGCGTGCCGACGGCGGCGTCGGCCGGCACGTCCAGTCCGCCGAAATCGCGCAGCCGCGCGAAGCGCAGGCTGGCACGGCGCCGCCAGGCGGGCTGGGCGCCGGCGGACACCACCTCGCTGGCCTCGCCGCCGCACAGCTCCTGGATCAGGCGCGTCGCCGCCTCAACGGCATCGGGCAGCAGCGCCGGATCGATGCCGCGCTCGAAGCGCTGGCGGGCGTCGCTGATGATCTGATGGTGGCGCCCGGTCAGGGCCACATGCACGGGGTCGAACAGCGCGCATTCGATGAACACGCTGGTCGTGGCCTCGTCGCAGCCGGTGGCCTCGCCGCCGATCACGCCGGCCAGCGACTGCACGCCGGCGGCGTCCGCGATCACGCAGTCCTGCGGCCGGGCGGTGTAGTCCTTGCCGTTCAGCGCGCGGAAGGTCTCGCCGGCGCCGGGCCGGAAGGTGAGCGTGCTCCCCGTCACCTTGCCCGCGTCGAACACATGCAGCGGGCGGCCGAGGTCGATGGTGAAGAAGTTGGTGATGTCGACCAGCGCATTGATCGGGCGCAGGCCGATCGACAGCAGCCGATCCTGCAGCCATTGCGGGCTCGCGCCGTTCCTCACGCCGCGAACGGTGCGGCCGAGCACCCACGGGCAGGCCTCTCGCATCGTGATCGCCCACTGCAGCGGGCTCGGGAAGGCCGCCGGCACCGGCGTCGGCGCGAACGGCTTCAGCGTGCCGAGGCCCGCCGCCGCCAGGTCGCGGGCGACGCCGCGCACGGCCAGCGCGTCGCCACGATTGGGCGTCACGCTGATGTCGATGATCGGATCGTCCAGCCCGGCCCACGCGGGATAGGACACGCCCACCGGCGCATCGGCAGGCAGATCGACGATGCCGTCATGGTCGTTGCCCAGGCCCATCTCGCGTGCCGACAGCAACATGCCCGCGCTCTGCACGCCGCGGATCTCCCCGACCTTCAGGGTGATACCGGTCCCGGGAATGAAGCTGCCGGGCGGCGCGAACACCGCCTTCATCCCGGTGCGCGCGTTCGGCGCGCCGCACACCACGGAAACGATGCCGTTGCCGGTGTCCACCTTGCAGGCGCGCAGGCGGTCGGCATTGGGATGCTGCACGGCCTCGACGACGTGGGCGACGCGGAAGGCGGCCAGCGCAGCGCCGCGATCCTCCACGCCCTCCAGCTCCAGGCCGATAGTGGTCAGCGTGTCCGTGATGGTCTGCAGCGATGCATCCGTGTCCAGATGCGTCTTCAGCCAGGACAGTGAGAACTTCATGGCGTCACAGCCCCTCGTGCAGCATGGCGGGGGCCAACGGGTTGAAGCCGTAATGGCGCAGCCAGCGTATGTCGCTTTCGTAGAACGGGCGCAGGTCGGGGATGCCGTGCTTCAGCATGGTCACGCGCTCGATGCCCATGCCGAAGGCGAAACCCTGCCACTCCCGCGGGTCGATCCCGCAATTGGCCAGCACCTTCGCGTGCACCATGCCGCTGCCCAGGATCTCCAGCCAGTCGCCGCCGCCGCCCAGTTCGCCGGTTTTCCGGTTCCAGCCGATATCCACTTCCATGCTCGGCTCGGTGAACGGGAAATAGCTGGACCGGAACCGCACCGGCAGATTGGAGATGCCGAAGAACGCGCGCAGGAAGTCGATGAGGCAGCCCTTCAGGTGCCCCAGCGTCAGGTTGCGGTCGATCGCCAGCCCCTCCACCTGGTGGAACATGGGGCTATGCGTGGCGTCGTGGTCGGCGCGATAGGTGCGCCCGGGCACGATCACGCGCAGCGGCGGCTCCTGACTGGTCATGGTGCGCACCTGCACCGGCGACGTGTGGGTGCGCAGGACCCTCCGGCGCCCCTGCGCGTCCGTCCCCGGCAGATAGAACGTATCCATGTCCTCGCGCGCCGAGTGATGCGCGGGAATGTTGAGCGCGCCGAAATTGCGCCAGTCGTCTTCCACGTCCGGCCCTTCGGCGATACCGAAGCCCATGGCGCCGAAGATGGCGGCCATCTCCTCGATGGTGCGGCTGATCGGATGGACCAGGCCGGGCACCACGGGGCGGGGCGGCAGCGTCACGTCCATGCGCTCGGCTGCCAGCTGCGCGTCCAGGGCGGCAGCCTCCAGCGCGGCGCGGCGGGCGTCGATCGCCGAGGCCAGCTCATCCTTCAGCCGGTTCAGCGCGGCGCCACGTTCGCGCCGCTGCTCGGGCGAAACCTTGCCCAGCTCTTTCAACTGTTGCGTCAGGGTGCCGTTCTTGCCCAGCACGCCGACGCGGACAGCGTCCCACGCGCGCAGGTCCTCGGCGGCGGCCAGTGCCGCGTCCGTATCGGCTTTCAGGGCGAGAAGATCGTCGTTCATCATGTCCTGCATGCGAAAAAGGGCTGCCCGGCGCGGGCAGCCCTTTGCAGTTTGATCGCGTATCCCGGCCGAGCGGCGGGGTCGGAACGATCAGGCCAGGGCGGCCTGCACCTTCTTCACGATCTCGCCGAAGCTGGCGGGATCGTCATAGGCGATGGCGGCCAGCACCTTGCGGTCCATCTCGATCCCGGCCGTCTTCAGCCCGGCGATAAATCGCGAATAGGTCAGCCCGTGCTCGCGCACCGCGGCGTTGATGCGCTGGATCCACAGGCCGCGGAACTCGCGCTTCTTCACCCGGCGGTCGCGATAGGCATACTGGAGCGACTTCTCCAGCCGCTCGAGCGCGATGCGGTAATTCGTGGAGGAACGTCCGACGAAGCCCTTCGAGGCGTCGAGGACCTTCTTGTGGCGGGCGTGGGTGGTCGTGCCGCGCTTGACGCGTGCCATGGCTTGTCTCCCTTACCGCAAGCCGTACGGGGCCCACTGCTTGACGGTCAGGCCGTCAGCATGGGTCAGCGTCTGGCTGCCGCGGTTCTGCCGCTTCATCTTCTGCGGGCGGTTGATCAGGCCGTGGCGCTTGTTGCCCGGGCCGGCCAGAACCTTGCCGGTCGCGGTGATCTTGAAGCGCTTCTTGACCGAAGACTTCGTCTTCATCTTGGGCATTTTTGGTCTCCTCTTGATCCAGTCCCCGCATGAACGCAGGCATCGCGGCCGGGCATGCCCTACAGGCCCGGACTCGCAGATGAGGGGCGGGCTTATATCCGTGCAGCCCCTCCCATGCAAGGACGCCATGGCGACGGGGCTTTGTCCGCGGCACGGGTCCACATATAACCACGCGCATGGATGCGCCTTTCGTCAAGATGCATGGCTGCGGGAACGATTTCGTCGTGTTCGACGAGCGGGCGGGCGCGCTCGGCCTGTCGCCGCCCCGCGCCGCCGGCATCGCGCATCGTCGCACCGGGGTGGGCTGCGACCAGTTCATCGTTATCGAGCCGCCACCCGCCGGCAGCAACGCCGACGCCTTCATGCGCATCCGCAACCCCGATGGCGGCGAGGCCGGTGCCTGTGGCAACGCCACACGCTGCGTCGCCCATCTGCTGTTCGCCGAAACCGGGCGGCGTGAGCAAGTGATCCAGACCGTAGCCGGCAACCTGCCCGCGCGGGTGCTGCAGGATGGCCGGGTGTGCGTGGACATGGGCTCGGCCCGGCTGGCCTGGCAGGACGTGCCGCTCGCCGCCCCCGCCGACACGCTGCATCTCGACCTCGCCGAGGGCCCGGTGTCCGATCCCGCGGCCGCCTCCATGGGCAACCCGCACGCCACCTTCTTCGTGCCCGATGTCGCCGCCCTCCCGATCGAGACGCTCGGCCCACGCCTGGAGCACGCCGCGCTCTTCCCCGACCGCGCGAATGTCGGCTTCGCCCAGGTCCTGGCCCCCGACCGCATCCGCCTGCGGGTGTGGGAGCGTGGCGCCGGCCTGACCCTGGCCTGCGGCTCCGGCGCCTGCGCCACCCTGGTGAATGCCGCGCGCCGCGGCCTCACCGGCCGGCGCGCCGCGGTCGTCGTGGACGGCGGCGAACTGGAGATCGAATGGCGCGACGACGGCCATGTGCTGATGACCGGCCCCGTCGCGACCGCCTTCCGCGGCGTCATCGACCTGGGTGCCTACCCGGCATGACCGTCGATATCGTCACCTTCGGCTGCCGGCTGAACACCTATGAAAGCGAGGTCATGCGCGACCACGCCGCGGCATTGACCGACACCATCATCATCAACACCTGCGCCGTCACGGCCGAGGCCGAGCGCCAGGCCCGCCAGGCCATCCGCCGCGCCCATCGCGAACGGCCCGAGGCGCATATCGTCGTCACCGGCTGCGCCGCCCAGATTGCGCCGGAGGCCTGGGCCGCATTGCCGGGCGTCACCCGCGTGCTGGGCAACCTGGAGAAGCTGCGTCCCGGAAGCTGGACGCCCGATGCCATTTCCGCCGTGTCCGACATCATGGCGGCGCGCGAAACGGCCGCGCATCTGGTCACCGAGTTCGCCGGCCGTGCCCGCGCCTTCGTGCAGGTGCAGCAGGGCTGCGACCACCGCTGCACCTTCTGCATCATCCCGTTCGGCCGCGGCCCCAGCCGCAGCGTGCCGATCGGTGCCGTGGTCGAGCAGGTGCGCACGCTGGTGGCATCCGGCTACCGCGAGGTAGTGCTGACCGGCGTGGACATCACCAGCTACGGCCCCGACCTGCCGGGCACGCCCAGCCTCGGCCAGATGGTCCGCCGCCTGCTGGCCCTGGTGCCTGAGCTGCCGCGGCTGCGCCTCTCCTCGCTCGATCCCAACGAGATCGATGCCGACCTTTGGCGCCTGATCGCCGAGGAGCCGCGCCTGATGCCGCATCTGCACCTGTCCATCCAGGCCGGCTCGGACCTGATCCTGAAGCGCATGAAGCGCCGCCACTTGCGCGCGGACGCCATCGCCGTCATCCGCCGCGCCCGCGACCTGCGGCCCGGCATCGCCATCGGCGCCGACCTGATCGCCGGTTTCCCCACGGAAACCGATGAATTGTTCGCCGAGACCCTGGCGCTGGTCGAGGAGGCCGAAATCCCCTACCTGCACGTCTTCCCCTACAGCGAACGCCCGGGCACCGCGGCCGCGCGCATGCCCGCGGTGCCCAAGCCGGTGCGCCGCGACCGCGCGGCCAGGCTGCGCGAAGCCGGCCAGCAGGCCGCGCGCCGCTTCTATGCCGCCCAGATCGGTCGTGAGGCGTCCGTGCTCGCCGAAACCAATGAGGCGGGCCACACCGAGCATTTCGCGCCTGTCCGCATCGCCGCCGCCCCCGGCGCCCTGCTGCGCGCCCGCGTGGTGGCCGCCACCAACGCCGGCCTGCTGGCGGAGCCCGCCTGATGGCGCTCGGCTCGTTCTTTTCCAAGCTCAAGCAGGGCCTGTCGCGCAGCACCCAGAAACTCAGCGAAAGCATCGGCGCCGTCTTCACCAGGCGCAAGCTGGACGAGGACGCGCTCGCCGAGCTCGAGGACCTGCTGATCGCTGCCGATCTCGGCACCGCCGTGGCCGCCCGCGTCATCGCGTCGTTCCGCCGCAGCCGCTTCGGCAAGGAAGTGACCGACCAGGAGATCCGCCAGGCCCTGGCCGAGGAGATCGCGGACATCTTGCGCCCGGCGGCCAGGCCCCTGGCCATCGATCCCACGCTGAAGCCGCATGTGGTGCTGGTCGTCGGCGTCAACGGCACCGGCAAGACCACAACCATTGGCAAGCTGGCCCAGCAATACCGCGAGCAGAGCCTGCGCCCGATGCTGGTCGCCGGCGACACCTTCCGGGCCGCCGCCGTCGAGCAGCTTCAGGTCTGGGGCCAGCGCACCGACGCCACCGTGGTCACCGCGCCGCCGAACTCCGATGCGGCCGGCCTCGCCTTCGACGGCCTGACCCGCGCCCGCGCCGAGGGCGCCGACGTGCTGCTGATCGACACCGCCGGCCGCCTGCACAACAAGGCGGCCCTGATGGAAGAGCTGCGCAAGATCATCCGCGTGCTGCGCAAGCAGGACCCGGCGGCGCCGCATTCGGTGCTGCTGGTGCTGGATGCCACCACCGGCCAGAACGCGTTGCAGCAAGTGAACGTGTTCAAGGAAATGGTCGATGTCACCGGCCTGGTCGTCACCAAGCTGGACGGCAGCGCCCGCGGCGGCATCGTGGTGGCGCTCGCGGAGGAATTCGGCCTGCCCGTGCATGCGGTGGGCGTCGGCGAGCAGGCCGGCGACCTGCGCCCCTTCGATCCTGACGAGTTTGCCAGGGGGCTGGTCGGAACGTAACGGAGGCGCCTGCTTACGCCGCCAACTCCGTCGTCGCGTTCAAGCCGAGCGCCTGGGCCAGCCGGTCCAGCCGTCGCGTCACGCTCTCCCCTGCGAACACGCCGCTTCCTTCGGCGAGGCGCAGCGTCAGCCGGTGATTCGCATCGAGCCGTGTTCCCGCCAGCAGGTCCGGCGTGCCGGCCGACAGCGTGTAGGCCAGGCGCAGCGCCACGCCCAGGATGGTCGCGCGGCGCATCGCCTCGGGCGTCAGCAACGCGCGGGCGGTCGCCAGATACGGTGCATCGGGTTCGGCCTCGTAGCGCACGGCGATGGTCCAGGCCAGGAAGGCGCGGGTGGGATGGTCCAGCCCGACACCGGGCTGGCGCAGGATGCGCAGATAGGATTGCTCGGCGCGATACTCGGGATGATCGTGGCTGCCGATGTCGGACATCCAGCAGACGGCTTCGCGCAGCCGCCGCGCGTCGCCGGCCTCGCCGGGAAACAGCGGGTCGGTCCAGGCCAGGAGGGCCGGCGGCATGTTGGGGTCACGCCCGAACCGGCGCGCGAAGTCGTGGCCGGCGGACAGCAGCGGGTCCTGGGCGCGGTGCTCCGGTGGAACGCGCTCCATGTACCAGCCCTCGCGCAACCCGTTGGCGCTGAACACGACCCGGCGCGCGCCGGTGGCGCGCAGCGCCCGGCGCAGCACCACGGCGGCAAAGGGCAGGTCCTCGATCCGCCGGCGCGACATGCCCGGCATCCGCTCCAGTATCCGGCGCGAGGCGCTGCCGATCATCCCGGTGAGGTCGCGGGCCTCCTCGCGGCCGATGGTGTAATGGTGCACCATGTTCAGGGGATAGCCGGTCTGCGCGATGTGGATGCGCGCGAGGGCTCGCCAGGCGCCGCCGACCGCATAAAGGTCGCGCCCGCTGCCCTCGGGCAGCCACGGCACGGCGGCCAGTTCGGATTCGGCGATGGCGCGGGCCCGCGCGAGGTCGTTGCCGGCGCGTTCGGCCAGCCTGATCACGCCCAGGCGCAACGTGCTGGCCTGTCCGCGCGTGCCGGCGCGCAGCCGCACCATTTCCAGCGAGCCGCCGCCGATATCGGCCAGCACCCCATCGGCATCGGGAATCCCGCACAGCACGCCGGCGGCCGACAGCCCGGCCTCCTGCTCCCCCGCCAGCACGCGGATGCGCAGGCCGGGTATGCGCTGCTCCAACAGATCGACCAATTCGGGGCCATTCTTAGCGTCGCGAACGGCGGCGGTGGCCAGCGCCTCGAACGGAACGGCCCCCATGGCACGGCTGATGGCGGCGTAGCGGTTCATCACGGTCAGGGCCTGGGCCATGCCGTCCTCGTTCAGGCGCCCCGTGGTCTGCAGGCCGCGACCCAGGCGCAGCACCGCCTTCTCGTTGAAGATGGGCATGGGGTTACGGTTGTGTCCCTCGAACACCACCAGGCGCACCGAGTTGGAGCCGAGATCGACGACCGCGCAGCGCGGCACGTCGGGCAGGGGGGAATAGACCACGAGCTAATCCTGTGAAAGGCGATCGGGGCGGCGCAGCTGCGGCACCGGCGCGGGCACCAGCGGGCCATGCAGTGCCGAACCGCGCCCGGACAACGAAGGGTTCGTCATGAAATAATCGTGGGCGGACACGCGCTTGCGGGCATGACCCGGCGGCACGCGCCGCCACGTGGCGTCTGCCCCAAGCTCCCACGACTGCATCGTGTCCTTCAGGTTGACCACCATGATCTGGTCCAGCACCTGGGCATGAACCGTGGGGTTGTGGATCGGCACCAGCGTCTCGACGCGCCAATCCATGTTGCGGGCCATCCAGTCCGCGGAGCTGATGTATACCCTCGCGTGGCGGCTGGGCAGGGGGTGACCATTGCCGAAAACGCAGATCCGGCTGTGCTCCAGGAAGCGCCCGACGATCGATTTCACCCGGATGTTATCGGACAGGCCGGGCACGTGCGGGCGCAGGCAGCAGATGCCCCGGACCACGCACATGATCTTCACGCCGGCGTTGGACGCGTCGTACAGCCGGTCGATCAGGATATCGTCGACCAGGCTGTTGAGCTTCAGCCAGATCTGCGCGGGCTTGCCCTCGCGTGCGAACATGATCTCCCGGCCGATCAGTTCCATCAGCGCCGCCCGCAACGTCAGCGGGCTGAAGGCGAGCGCGTCCATCTTCTCCGGCCGTGCATAGCCGGTCATGTAGTTGAACAGGCGGGCCGCGTCGCGCGTCAGGTCCGGGTCGCAGGTGAAGAAGCTCAGGTCGGTGTAGATGCGCGCGGTGATCGGGTGATAGTTGCCGGTGCCGAAATGCGCATAGCTGCGCATCGTCGCCCCCTCGCGGCGCACCACCAGCGACAGCTTGGCGTGCGTCTTCAACTCGGTGAAGCCGAACACCACCTGCACGCCGGCGGCTTCCATCACCCGGGCGAGGCGGATATTGGCCTCCTCGTCGAAGCGCGCCCGCAGTTCCACCATGGCGGTGACGGACTTTCCGGCCTCCGCCGCCTCGATCAGCGCCTTGACGATCGGGCTGTCCCGGCTGGTGCGGTACAGCGTCTGCTTCACCGCCACGACGTTGGGGTCGGCGGCGGCCTGGCGCAGGAACTGCACCACCACGTCGAAGCTCTCGAACGGGTGATGGACGATGATGTCCTTCGCCCGGATGGCAGCAAAGCAGTCGCCGCCGAAATCGCGAATGCGCTCGGGGAAGCGCGGGGTGTAGGGCGGGAACAGCAGGTCCGGCCGGTCATCGACGATCAGCTGCTTGAGGTCCACCAGACCCAGCAGGCCGTCGACGACATGGACTTCCTGGCTCGGGGCGCCGAACTCGTCGATCACCAGTTCGCGCAGGTCTTCGGGCATGCCGGCGTCGATCGACAAATGGATGGCGACCCCGCGGCGACGGCGCTTCAGCGCGGTTTCGTAGGACCGCACGAGGTCCTCGGCCTCCTCCTCGAACTCCACATCGGTGTCGCGGATCAGGCGGAACATGCCCTGGCCGAGCACCCGGAAGCCCGGGAACAGCCGGTCCATGCACAGGCTCACCAGATGCTCCAGCAGCACGAACCGGCTCGCCTTCGGGGCGTCGCCGGCCTGCGAACCGGCCGGCAGGCGCACGAAGCGCTTGATCTGCGAGGGCAGCGGAATCATCGCGCGCATGCCGTGTCCGTCCTGGTCGCGCACCAGCCGCAGCGCCATCACCAGCCCCATGTTGGGGATGAACGGGAACGGGTGCGCCGGGTCGATCGCCAGCGGCGTCAGCACCGGGAAGACCCGCTCCATGAACCAGGCGTCGAGCCACAGCCGGTCCTGGTCCGACAGGGTATCAGGGTCGGCGACCACGATTCCGGCCTCTTTCAGCCGGGCGCGAAGCTGCCGCCACACCCGCTGCTCCTCGTTCATCAGCACCCGCCCCCGCGCCTCGACCTCGGCCAGTTGCTGGGCGGGCGTGCGCCCATCGGCCGAGAGCGCGCTCACGCCGGCCTTGGCCTGCCCGATCAGGCCGGCGACGCGCACCGAGTAGAATTCGTCGAGGTTGCCGGCGCTGATCGACACGAAGCGCAGCCGCTCCAGCAGCGGATGGCGGGGGTTCTCGGCTTCCTCCAGCACACGGTGGTTGAAATCCAGCCAGGACAACTCGCGATTGATGAACCGCTCCGGGCTGTCGCGCGTGATCGCCGAGACCCGCGCCGTCGTCTCGACCTCGATCACCCCGCCGCCGGCGCCGGGCACGTGCATCGCAGTATCGGGCATATTCATGGCTGCCGTCCTGAGTTCCGGAGCAATTCTACAGGAGTTGCGGTGCGGGAGAGGAGGCCGCCGACGACAACTGCGCGAATTCTTCATCGCCGCCGTCGAGGTCCATGCCGGCCAGCACCTCCCCGGCCAGCGCGCGGGTCACCCGGCCGCCAACGGCCAGGGCGGCGCGGTCCAGCCGGGCCGCCGCCTCACGCATGGCCGCTGCCGTGCGGGGAAGCCGCAGCCGCAGCCAGTCCTGCACCGCCTCGGCCACCGGGACCTGCCGCTCGACCAGCAGCCGCGCCAGCAGGATACGCAGCAGCGCATCATCAGGCGGGTGGATTTCCACCGCGGTCACGGCGCGCAGCCGGCTCGCGAGGTCGGGCAGGGCGGTTCCCCAGCGGGACGGCGGCGCGCGGCCGGCCAGGAGCACCGGCAAACCGGCCTCCGCCGCGGCGTTCAGCAGATGCAGCAGCGCCCGCTCCGGGGCGTTGTCCGCATCGTCGATGGCCAATGATTGCGCGGGCGGCGCGAAATGCAAGGCCGGCCCGGCGAGCAGAGCCGCACCGGCGCGGGCCGCCCAGATATGCAGCAGATGCGTCTTGCCGCTGCCTTCCGGTCCCCAAAGCGCCAGCCGGCGCTGCGGCCAGTCGGCGGCGCGATCCAGCCACGCCACCGCCTCGGCGTTCGAGATGTCGGTCAGGAAGTCCGCCGCATGGAAGTGCGGCGTGTCGTCGAACGGCAATGGCAGCTGGCGCGCGGCACTCACGGCCCGGTCTCCACTGGCTCGCCGACTGGCTCACCCATTGGCGCATCGCCCTCGGTCGGGCGCGGCGGGTCGAGATACAGCGGGCTCTCCAGGTAGCGGTGCAGCCAGAAGCGGCACAAGACACCGATCGTGGCCGCCGCCGGCACCGCCAGCAGCACGCCCAGGAAGCCGAACGCCGCGCCGCCGGCGAACAGCGAGAAGATCACCCAGACGGCGTGCAGCTCCACCCGGTCGCCGAGGAAACGCGGATAGATCACGTAGCCTTCGAGGAGCTGGCCGGACACGAACACCCCCGCGACCATGGCCACGCCGGTCCAGGTGGGGAACTGCGCGACCGCCAGCAGGATCGCGGTCATCGCCCCGGTGATGCTGCCGACATAGGGGATGAACGACAGGAAGCCGGACGACAACCCGACGATCAGCCCGAGATCGAGCCCGACGGCGGACAGCGCGACCGCATAGTACACCGCCAGCGCCACGCAGCACATCGCCTGGCCGCGCAGCCATGCCGACAGGATCCGGTTCACTTCGCGCGCCTGTGCCCGCACCGTATCGGCGTAACGGCGCGGCAGCCACGAATCGACTCGTGCCACCACGTCCGGCCAGTCGCGCAGCAGGTAGAAGCCGACCACCGGGGTCACGACCATCAAGGTCAGCACGTTGAACAACGCGAAGCCGCTGCCGATCACCTGGCGCAGCGCCAGGGCCACGAAGGACAGCATGGCCCCGGCCTGCCCGCCCACGAGGTCGCGCAGTTTCTCGTCGACGAACTCGGGCCCAAGCTGTTGCTGCAGCGCCGCGATCGATTCTATGGCGAAGCCGCGCACCAGCTCCACATAGGTCGGCAACCGCGACAGCAGGATGCCCAGCTGCGCGATGATCAGCGGATACAGCAGCAGCGCGAACAGCAGGCAGAGCGCCAGCAGGGCGACGATCAGCAATCCCGCGGCCGCCGCCCGGCGCAGCCCGGCCTGGTCCAGCCGGCTGGCGAGCGGGTCGAGAAAATAGGCCACGCCGGCCGCGGCCACGAACGGCAGCAGCACCGAGGCGAACAACTGCAGCACCAGCCAGGCCGCCACCAGAAGCCCGGCAAGCAACGCAACCCGCTGCCCCCTGGTCGCGCCGGTCATCGGTTCGAAAGGAGAGGGCGGCGCGGTCATCCGGTGCGGGCAGCCTTGCGCACATAGGCCGCACCCGAGGCTACGGTGCTGACGACCACCGCCCAGACCAGCACCGTCATGACCCGCGGCGCAGCCTGGCCCAGGCCGGCCAGCAACAGGGCCACCGCCACCACGAAGAGCTGCAGGGCGGTGTTCACCTTCGAGATGAGCAGCGGCCGCATCACCGGCGGCTGGCCCAGCAGGTACAACACCAGCACGCCGCCCACGATCACGACGTCGCGGAACACCACCAGGATCGCCAGCCAGTCCGGCAGCACGTGCACCACCGCCAGCGCCACGTACATCGTGACCAGCAGCGCCTTGTCCGCCACCGGGTCCAGCAGCGCGCCGACATAGCTGGGGCCGCGCCGGCGGGCCAGCCAGCCGTCGATCGCGTCCGACGCGCCGGCAGCGATGAACAGCCAGAACGCGGCCATGAAGTCCTGGTGCAGCACCAGCCAGACCGCCACCGGCACCGCGCAGAGGCGCGCGAAGGTGATGGCGTTGGGCAGGTTGATCGCCCCGGCATCGGCCGGGCGCGGAAGCTGGGTGCCGTCAGGCATGCGACCTCGGTGCCCGCGCGCCCGACGCGCAAGTTGCGTTCGCGCCCGACGCGCAAGTTGCGCGCGGGGGGCGGCTATGGTTCTTTCCGCGGCCGTTCGGCCGCCGCGCCGTCGCCGGCATCATTGTTCCACCGCGCCATGGTCCCATAGATCATGGCCAGTATACACCGAGGGCTGCCATGGCCAGCATGACCTATCGCTCGGCCGGGGTCGACATCGAGGCGGGCGACGCACTCGTGGACCGCATCAAGCCGCTTGCCCGCGCCACCGCGCGCGCCGGCGTCATGGGCGGGCTGGGCGGCTTCGGCGCCCTGTTCGACCTGAAGCAGGCGGGCTACAGCGACCCCGTGCTCGTGTCTTCCACCGACGGCGTGGGCACCAAGCTGAAGATCGCCATTCACACCGGCCTGCATGACGGCGTCGGCATCGACCTGGTGGCGATGTGCGTCAACGACCTGGTCGTGCAGGGTGCCGAGCCGTTGTTTTTCCTTGACTATTTCGCCACCGGCAAGTTGTCGGTCGATCAGGCGGCCCGCGTGGTCGGCGGCATCGCCGAGGGCTGCCGCATCGCCGGCTGCGCCCTGGTCGGCGGCGAGACCGCGGAAATGCCGGGCATGTATGGGCAAGGCGACTACGACCTGGCGGGCTTCTCGGTCGGTGCCGCAGAGCGCGGCGCGCTGCTGCCGAAGGACGTGGCGCCCGGCGACGTGGTGCTGGGGTTGGCCAGCTCGGGCGTGCATTCCAACGGCTTCTCGCTGGTCCGCCGCATCGTCGAGGCCGGCAATGCAGGCTGGGCGGCGCCGGCGCCGTTCGTCGCCGGCAGGACGCTGGGCGAGGCGTTGATGGAGCCGACCCGGATCTACGTGAAGCCGCTGCTGGCCCTGCACCGCGCCGGGTTGCTGCATGCCGCCGCGCACATCACCGGCGGCGGCTTGCCCGGCAACGTGCCGCGCGTGCTGCCGGAGGGCACGCGTGCGGTGATCGATGCCGGCGCCTGGCCGCTGCCGCCGGTGTTCGCCTGGCTGGCCCGCGCCGGCGGCGTGGCCGCCGACGAGCTGCTGCGCGTGTTCAACTGCGGCCTGGGCATGGTGCTGGTGGTGCGCGACGAAGCCGCCGCCCGCGCGCTGCTCGAAGAACAGGGCGAGACGGTCTTCACCATCGGCCGGATCGAGGCCGGGGAAGGCGCACCCGGCATCCGTATCGACCTGCCGGCCGGCTGGCCTGCGTGAGGGCTTGCGCATGAGGCGGCGCGTCGGCGTGCTGATCAGCGGCCGCGGTTCGAACATGGCGGCCCTGCTGGAGGCCGCCCGCGCCCCGGCCTTCCCCGCCGAAGTGGTGCTGGTGCTGTCCAATCGCCCGGATGCGGGCGGGATCACGACCGCCGCCGCCGCCGGCGTGCCGACTGCCGTGGTGGATCACCGTCCGTTCCGAGGCGACCGCGCCGGTCACGAGGCCGCGATCGCTGAAGAGCTGGACCGCGCCGGTGTGGAAATCGTCTGTCTGGCCGGATACATGCGGCTGCTGACGCCGTTCCTGGTGCGACGCTACGCGGGCCGGATGCTGAACGTCCATCCGAGCCTGCTGCCTGCCTTTCCCGGCCTGGACACGCATGCCCGCGCCCTGGCCGCCGGGGTCAAGTTGCATGGCTGCACCGTGCACCTGGTCACCGAGACGATGGACGACGGGCCGATCCTGGCGCAGGCAGCGGTGCCGATCCTCCCCGGCGACAGCGAAGCGCCCCTGGCCGCCCGGGTGCTGGCGCAGGAGCATGTGATCTATCCGCTGGCGCTGCGTCTGTTCGCCGCCGGCAATGCCGGTGCGGCGCCGGCGGCCGATGCGGTGCTGTGCAACCCCTTGCCTGCGCCGCCCGGCGTCACCTAGAAACCATCAACGCCCCTGCAGCAGAACGAGACGCGCCCATGGCCCAATCGCCTATGTCCGACCTCCCGCCGGTGACCGAGGAGGCCTTTGTCGCAAATCGCCAGCAAGTCTGGGCGAGCTTCTGCGGGTTCACCACCGGCACCGTCATCGTCGCAGTGGCCATTCTGGTGCTGATGGCGATCTTCCTGCTTTAACCTTCCGCCCGGCCGTTCAGGCCACAGGCCGACGAAACAGCAAAGCGGCGGCACCTTGGTGCCGCCGCTCTTTTCGTGCGTCCGCCGTCCGGGGCAGCCGCCCCGGCGGAAAGGTCAACCGACGAGGTCGGTGCCGGCGAAGAAGTAGGCGATCTCGGTGGCCGCGTTCTCCGGGCTGTCGGAGCCGTGCACCGAATTCGCCTCGATGCTCTCGGCGAATTCCTTGCGGATCGTGCCGGGCTCGGCATTGGCCGGGTTGGTGGCGCCCATGATCTCACGGTTGCGAGCCACGGCGTTCTCACCTTCCAGAACCTGGACCACCACCGGGCCGGAGGTCATGAAGGCGACGAGGTCGTTGAAGAATCCGCGCTCACGGTGCACGCCATAGAAGGTCTCGGCCTGCTCCCTGGTCATCCAAAGGCGCTTCTGCGCGACGATGCGCAGGCCGGCTTCCTCGAACTTGGCGTTGATCTTGCCTGTCAGGTTGCGACGCGTGGCGTCGGGCTTGATGATCGAAAACGTGCGCTCGGTCGCCATTGCGGCCCCTTAATCCGGTTGTTGCGGTCGCGCCGGCGTTTAGAGCACGCATAACGGGGCGACAACCCCTCCCCACGGAAGGCTGCCCCTTCCCCTGCAGGCCCGCCCGCGGCTACATCGCGCGCATGAGCCTCCTCACCATCAGCGACGTCACCATCCGCATCGCCGGCCGCGTTCTGCTGGATGGTGCCGACCTGGCCGTCGACCCCGGCCGGCGCATCGGCCTGGTCGGCCGCAACGGCGTCGGCAAGTCCACGCTGCTGCGCGCCATTGCCGGCGACATCGCCATCGACGGCGGCCAGATCCGCCTGGCCTCCCGCGCGCGCCTGGGCCGGGTGAAGCAGGAAGCCCCGGACGGCGACGCCAGCCTGCTGGAGACGGTGCTGGAAGGCGACCCGGAACGCCTGTCGCTGCTTGCCGAAGCTGAATCCGAGGCCACCGACCCGCACCGGCTGGCTGAGGTGCATGACCGGCTGCGCGCGATCGGCGCCGATTCAGCCCCCTCGCGCGCCGCCACCATCCTGGCCGGCCTGGGCTTCGATGCCGCCGCCCAGGCCCGCCCGGTTGCTTCGTTCTCCGGCGGCTGGCGCATGCGCGTGGCGCTGGCCACCGCCCTGTTCGCCCAGCCGGACCTGCTGTTGCTGGACGAGCCCACCAACCACCTCGACCTCGAAGCCACGTTGTGGCTCGAAAGCTGGCTGGCGAAATTCCCCGGCGCCGCGCTGGTGGTGTCGCACGACCGCGGCCTGCTCGACCGCTGCGTGGACAGCATCGCCCACCTCGACCGCGGCAAGATCACTCTCACGCCCGGCGGCTTCGATGAATTCGTGCGAATCCGCACCGAGCGCGCCGCCCAGCAGGCCAGCATGGCTGAGAAGATCGCCGAGCAGCGCGCGCACATGCAGTCCTTCGTCGACCGTTTCCGCTACAAGGCCAGCAAGGCCCGCCAGGCGCAGGCGCGGCTGAAGGCGATCGAGAAGCTGCCGGCGATCGAGGCGGTGGTCGAGGACGCGCCGACCCGGTTCGCCTTCCCCGAGCCGCAGCAGATCGCGCCGCCGATCCTGTCGCTGGACCGCGTCTCGGTCGGCTATGGCGGCGCGCCGGTGTTGCGCGGCCTGTCGTTGCGCGTCGACATGGACGACCGCATTGCCCTGCTCGGCGCCAACGGCAATGGCAAGTCCACCCTGGCCAAGCTGATCGCCGGAAAGCTGGAGCCGCTGTCCGGCGAGATGCGGCGCGGGCCGAAGCTGAAGGTCGGCTATTTCGCCCAGCACCAGACCGACGAACTGGTCGCGTCCGAAACGCCCGTGGACCACATGGCCCGCGCCATTCCGCGCGCCATGCCGCAGCAGGTGCGCGCCCAGCTTGCCCGTTTCGGTCTGGACGCCGACCGGGCCGACACGCCGGTGGCGAACCTGTCCGGCGGCGAGAAGGCGCGCCTGCTGCTGGCACTGGCCACCCGCGACGCGCCGCAGCTGCTGATTCTCGACGAGCCCACCAACCACCTGGACATCGACGCCCGCGAGGCGCTGGTTCGTGCCCTGGCCGATTTCTCCGGCGCGGTGCTGCTGATCACCCACGACCCGCATCTGGTCGAGCTGGTGGCCGACCGGCTATGGCTGGTGGCCGACGGGAGCGTGCGGCCCTATGACGGCGACCTCGACGAGTATCGCGCGTTGCTGGCGGAGCGCGCCCGTCCGGCTGCGAGGCAGGACGCGCCCACCCGCCGCGACGAACGCCGCGAGCGCGCCGATGCCCGCGCCGCCGCCGCACCGCTGCGCCGCCGCGCCAAGGAGGCGGAGACGCGCATCGCAAGACTCACCGACGAGCGCAAACGGATCGAGGCGAAGCTGGCCGATCCCGGGCTGTATGCGCCCGGCCGCGCCGCCGATGTCACGGCGGCTCAGACCCGGCTGGCTGCGGTCGTGCGCGCCATCGAGGCGGCGGAGGCCGACTGGCTGGAAGCGGAGGAGGCACTGGCCGCGGCGTCGGCCTGAGCCCGTCGGCCGTCAGGCCGAAAGCCGATCCTGCCAGCGCATTTCCTGCTGGAACGTGTCGCTGATATGGGCCGCCAGCACGTCGGTGACGGGCTGGCGCGGGGTGCGACCCTTCAACAGCAGGATCCCGGTATCGGGCAGTTGCGGCAACCCCTCGTCCGGCCGCAACGGCCGCAGGCCCTCGGGCAGCCAGGCGATGGTGGAGACGGTGACCGCCAGCCCCGCCAGCACCGGCGCGGTCGTGCCGGCCAGGGTGGCCGAGGTGTAGGCGATCCGCGCCCGCCGGCCGGTGCCTTCCAAGGCGCGCAGGGCGGTCCGGCGCCAAGCGCAGCCCTGGGCGGCCAGCGCCAGCGGCAGCGGGTCCAGCTTGTGTGGCGCGTGCCGGTCCGAGGTGATCCAGCGCAGCGGCCCCCGCCACAGCTCCACCTCGGGCCAGTTGCGCGGCCCATGCCCCTCGGTGACCAGAGACAGGTCCAGGTCACCCTCACGCAGCCGCTCCACGAGTTCCGAGGACGGGGCGCAGAGCACTTCGACCTCGATCGCCGGATGCGAATCCGCGAAGCGCCTGAGGACCTGCGGCAGATAGCGCAAGGCATAGTCGTCGGGCGTGCCGAGACGGACGGTGCCGTGCATCTGCGGCGCGCGGAACGTGCTCCAGATCTCGTCGTTCAGCGCCAGCAACTCGCGCGACCGCTCCAGCAGGTAGTGGCCATGCGGCGTGAGCTGGACTGCCCCGCCTTTGCCGCGCAGCAGCACTTTCTGGCCCAACGTCGCCTCAAGCCGCTGCACCTGCATGGAAACGGCCGATTGCGTGCGGCCGATCCGCTCGGCGGCACGGGTAAAGCTGCCTTCTTCCGCGATGAATGCGAAGGCGCGCAGCAGGTCTGGATCAAGGCCGGCGGGGAGTCCCATGCGCATCAATATCGGTGATCTCCATCATCAATGCAATTCGTTTTGTTTATGGTGCAGTGCACCCTATCTTTGCCCTGTAACCGCCTTTTGACGGAGGACTGAAAGATGTCGGTGATCGGAACATTCTTCCCGCACGCCAGGATCGCAGGTGGGGTCGCCGAGGGTGTTCGGGGCGCGCTGGAGCGCGGCTGGGCCATGCTGCGCATCTGGATCCGTGTTCTCTCGACGCGCCGCGACCTTGCCGAGATGGACGACCGCATGCTCAGCGATCTCGGTATCTCGCGCGCGCAGGCAGACTTCGAGCTGTCGCAGACGCCGTGGACGCTGACGCGCCGGCGCCGCCGCTAACTGCGTCGCGGGCGTCGGCGCACCAGGCCGACGCCCGCCAGCCCGGCCGCCAGCAGCGCGATGCTGGCGGGCTCGGGCACGGGCGTCACCGAATTCTGGGGGCCGCCAATGGTGTTCACGAAGCTTGTGCCGGTGGCGCCGAGCGGCCGGTGGCGCCGAGCGGCCGGTAGTGCAGCTCCCCATTCCCGGTGAAGCTGTTGGCGAACAGGGTGCCGTCGATTGGCGCATTGTTCGATACGTTGGCGTTCGGCGCGATCACCGAGCCGCCGAACTCGACACCGAATGACAGGCTGGCCGCGTTGTAGAAATTCCACAGCACGCTGCCGGCATAGCCCTGGCCGTTGAAGTTCGTGCCGCTGCCGGCGGTGTAGCTGCCGCCGATGCCGGCCGTGTCGACATTGATGATGAGCAGCTGGGCGCTGCCGAGGTTCACCGTCGGCGCGCTGCCGACCGACAGCAGTTGCGACCCCGTGATGTTCAGCACGGCGACGTTCGACACGCCGTTCACGGTCGCCGATCCCGCGGTGAACGTGCCGCCGCTCAGGCTGGAGCCGGCGGTGGTGGCCAGTGACGCGAGGCCGGACGACAGCTGGGTCACCTGCGCGCATATGCTGCTGAAGGCGTATGGGAAGGCGTAGCCGTAATTGACGCTCGCCGCGCCCGAGAAGCCCGCGCCCTGGTTGCCGGTCCTGACGTCGACCGTCAGGTTGTTGGCGTTGTAGCTGGCGCCCGACGTGTTGCCGTAGACGTTGATCGAGCCATAGCCGCTGAGCGACGACGGCTGTGGCAGCCCCTTGTTCATCACGGTGCCACTGCCGGACATGTTGCCGCCGATCAGCAGCGGCCCTTCCGACTCCGACGTCGTAGTGAAATTGCCGTTGGTGATCAGGTTGAAGCCGGTGAGCAGGTCGCCGTTGGTCGGGTTTGCCAGGGCGGTCTGCGTGGAGACGCCGAGGCAGATGCCGGCGACGGCCAGCCCCCGCAGTGCCATGTGGCGCGGACTGCGGTTGGGGCGATCAGGAGCAGGGAGGCGGGCACGCATCGGCTGTTTCCTTCGACCAGACGGCCAGGGGATTCCGGATCCTGCTGGCGGACGATCATCGGCCGGCGAGGGTGACGGCGGCTCGATATGCCTTCTTATGATGAAACACGCTCAAATTTTCAACGATCAGACTGAAAGGCCACAAAAAATAACAGATCGGCTCGAATGAGCGCCACCTGAGCCGTTCGTCGCCGCAATGGCCCTGGCGTGCCGCGCGTCACCGAACCTATGCTCCGTGGAAACGTGGCGGCACGGGCGCGGCGGAAGCGGCGCTGCGCATCCGCTCACCGGCGGGGGGATGCCATGCTGTCGCAGAGCCAGATCGACGATTACAACCGTGTCGGCGCCATCGTGGTGCCCGATGTGCTCTCGCCCGACGAAGTCGCACGGTTACGCCGCGTCACCGACGCCTTCGTGGAGCGATCGAGGGCCGTCACCACCCATACCGACATCTTTGACCTCGAAGAGACGCACACTCCGGCCCAGCCGCGCGTGCGCCGTATCAAGGCGCCGCATCTGCACGACCCCGCCTATGCCGCCCTTGTGCGCCACCCCGGCATCATCGCGGTGCTTCGCGCCCTCTGGGGCCCGAACATCCGCTTCGACACGGCCAAGCTGAACCTGAAATCGGCGGGCTTCGGCGCCGCGGTGGAATGGCACCAGGACTGGGCCTTCTATCCACACACCAATGACGACCTGGCCGCCGTCGGCGTGATGATGGACGACATGGAACTGGCCAACGGCCCGCTGCTGATCGTCCCCGGCAGCCACAAGGGGCCGGTCTACGACCACCATGCCGGGGGCCGGTTCTGCGGCGCCATGGACCCGGCCGGATGCGGCGTCGATTTCGCCGGCGCCATTCCCCTCACCGGCCGCGCCGGCTCGATCACGGTGCACCATGTGCGCGCCGTCCACGGGTCGGCGGTCAACACCTCGAACAAGGATCGCCGGCTGCTGCTGTTTCAGTTCCGCGCCGGCGACGCCTGGCCCCTGGTGAACGCGCCCAGGGACATCGCCGCCTTCGACGCCCTCATGGTTGCCGGCGAGCCCACCCTGGAGCCGCGCCTGACCGCCGTTCCCGTCCGCCTGCCGCTGCCGCCGGCCGATCACCAGGGCTCCATCTACGAGAACCAGAAGGGTCTGGCGAACCGCTACTTCAACGTCCCCGGGACACTGCAGCCGGTGCCGTAACGGCGCCTTACGCCTTCTTTTCCCATCCGCGCGGCGTCTGCTGCCAGTAGGCAAGGGTGTGGCCGGCTTCCTTCGCCGCCTTCCAGCGCAGCCGCGCCGCCGCCACAGCGCTTTCGTCGCGGCCGTCGAACAGGTCGAACACCCGGTCGAAGGCGTCCAGCCGCGCGCTGGTGGCGCCGTCGACCAGGAACAGGAAGCGCGCGCCGTTAGGGGCTTCGTCGCGTGTGGTCAGCCAGATCGGCTGCAGCGGCGCGTCGCCCATCGCCGCCGTGCCGTGCGGCAGCCAGTCGGGGTCGGCGCCGAGCCACAGCGACGCATCCAGCGCCGCCACCCGCTCGTCGCTGCCGCACAGCACCACCGCGCGCTGCCCGGCTGCGAGCGTGCGGCCCAGAAGCTGCGGCAGCGCCTGGTCGGGCCCGGTGCGCGTCAGGTGATAGAAGCCGATCTCCGTCATGGCTCAGAGGGCTGAGGCAGGATCGGCGCGCGATCCGGATCCTCGAAGCGCAGCGCCACCAGCCGGTCGAGCAGCCGCACGCCGAAGCCGGTCGGGCCGGCGGCGTGCCGGTCGCAGGCCGCATCGCGCGATTCCACGCCGGCGATGTCCAGATGCGCCCACGGCAGGCCCTCGGCGAATGTGCGCAGGAAGGCGGCGGCATGGCAGGCGTCCGGCTGGCCGCGCCCGGGCACGCATTGCCTGAGATCGGCGATGTCGGAGTCGAGATCGGCGCGATGGGTCTCGCCGATCGGCATGGCCCAGACCGGCTCGCCGACCGCGGCGCCGGCGGCGGCCACATGGGCGGCCAGGGCCGGCGCGTTGCCGAACAGCCCCGCCATATGGTGGCCAAGCGCCACGACGATGCTGCCGGTCAGCGTGGCCAGGTCGATCATCGCCTGCGGCCGGTGCCGCCGCGCGGTCCAGGACAGGGCGTCGGCCAGCGCCAGCCGCCCCTCGGCATCGGTGTCGATGACCTCGATGGTGCGGCCGGAGAAGCTGCGCAACACGTCGCCGGGCCGGTAGCTGTCCGCGCCTATGGCATTCTCGGCCAGCGGCAGCACGGCCAGCGCGGGGGCAGGGGAGTGGCGCAGGGCCAACGCGAGCATCGCGCCCGCGCAAGCGGCGGCGCCGGCCATGTCCGCGCGCATGTCCTCCATTCCCGCCGCCGGCTTGATGCTGATCCCACCGGTGTCGAAGGTGATGCCCTTGCCGACGAAGGCCACCGGCGGCGCCGGCAGGCGGCCCTTCCAGCGCAGCATCGCCAGCCTCGGCGCATGTGCGGAGCCGCGTCCCACCGCCAGCAGCGCGCCCATGCCCTCGCGCACGAGGTCGCGGCGCTTGAGCACCGTCAGTTCCAGGCCGTGCCCGGTCAATGCCTCCAGCCGTTCGACGAAGCCTGAGGGCGTGAGGATGTTGGACGGCTCGGCCACCAGGTCGCGGGCGAATGCGGTGCCGCGCAGGGCCGCATGCACCGGCTGCCACGCCGCTTCCACCGCCGCCGGGGCATCGGTCAGCAGGTCGATCCGGCCCAGCCGCAGCGCCTCGTCCGCGGGCCGGGTCCTCAGCCGGTCGAACCGCCAGGACCGAAGGCAGGCGCCTTCGGCGAAGCTGGCGGCCTGCTCGCCGGTGAGGCCGCGCGCGTCGAGGGCGATGCGCGGCAGGTGCAGCAGCTGCGCGGCGGCCACCGCACCGGCATGGCGCAGGTCCGGGGCCGCGCCGGTTCCCACCAGCAGCACCCGGCCCTGCGGCGGGAAGGCCTCACAGGTTTCTCCCGCTCTTCCAGTGAAGCCGGCCGCCGCCGCGGCGGCGCGCATGCTGTCCGGCGGCGCCGCGCCCTCGGCCACCGGCACCGCCATGGCGGTGGCCTTGGGCGCCGTGGTTCCGATGCGGACCCTGAGCACGGTGCCGTCCGCCGTCAGCTTTCGTAGTGTTCCGCCACCAGGCGATCCAGCAGCCGCACGCCGAATGCGGTGGCGCCCTTCGGCACCGTCGGCGCGTCCTTGCTGCTCCAGGTCGTGCCGGCGATGTCCAGATGCGCCCAGGGCTTGCCGTTGACGAAGCGTTGGATGAACTTGGCCGCGGTGATGGCGCCGCCGGGACGGCCGCCGACATTCTTCATGTCCGCGATGTCGGACTTGATCTGCTTGTCGTAGACCTCGTCCAGCGGCATGCGCCACAGCTTCTCGCCGGTGGCCCCGCCCATGGCATGCAGCCGCTGCGCCAGCTCGTCGTCATTGCTGAAGAAGCCGGCATAATCGTGGCCCAGGCTGATGATCATCGCCCCGGTCAGGGTTGCCAGGTCGATCATGAAGCGCGGGTCGTATTTCTCCTGCGCGTACCAGAGCACGTCGGCCAGCACCAGGCGGCCTTCGGCATCGGTGTTGATCACCTCGACCGTTTGGCCGGAATAGGTCTTCACCACGTCGCCCGGGCGCTGCGCCCGGCTGCCCGGCATGTTCTCGACCAGGCCGACGAGGCCGATCGCGTCCACCTTCGCCTTGCGGCCGGCCAAGGCGGCCATCAGGCCGATCACGGTGCCGGCGCCGCCCATGTCCCATTTCATGTCCTCCATGCCGGCGGCCGGCTTGATGCTGATGCCGCCGGTATCGAAGGTCACGCCCTTGCCGACGAAGCAGAGCGGCTTGGCCTTCGCCCGCCGGCCGGTGCTGCCGGCGCCGTTCCAGTGCATCACCACCATACGCGGCTCGTTGGCGCTGCCCATGGCGACCCCCATCAGCGCGCCGAAGCCGAGCTTCGTCATCTCCTTGGGGCCGAACACCTCGACTTTCACGCCCAGCTTCGTCAGGGCCCCGCAACGCTCGGCCATCTCCGCGGGGTTGAGCACGTTGGCCGGCTCGCTGACCAGGTCGCGCGACAGGAACACGCCCTCGGCCACCGCCTTCAACGGCTCCCAGGCCGCCTTCGCCTTGGCGGCGTCGCTCAGCACCGTGAGCCGGGCCAGTTTCGGCTTCTCGTCGGCCTTCTCGGTGGTGCGATAGCGGTCGAAGCGATAGCTGCGCAGCACCGCGCCCATGGCCACCGCGGCGGCCTGTTCGGCGGATAGCCCGGAAGTGGCCACCGTGCCGGCCGCCTCGCGCTGCAGCGCCGCCGCCGCATGGCCGCCCGCTTCCTCCGCCAGATGCGGCGTGAGCTCGGCGAGCTGCCCCAGCCCGACCGCCACGACGCGCGACAGCCCGGCGCCGGGGGCGAGGATGGTGGCGCTCTGGCCCTTCTTGCCTTTGAACTCGGCGGCGGCGAGCGCCCGCCCGATGGCGCCGTCCGTGGCCGCGTCGGCGGCCTGCCACAGGGCGCCGGTGGGGCTGTCGGGCCCGCCGCCTTCCTCCAGCAGCAGCACGAGCGCGCCGGATTTCGGCAGGGCGGACTTGGCGAATGCGATATCGAGCATGGGGTGGACGCTCCGGTGTCGGGATTCGGTGCCAGGATTCGATGAGCGGACGGACTGTAGCAGCGGCGCATGGGATTGCCATGCACGCGCCCGCGCCGCGGTGCCTTTGCGGCGCCTGTCGGCCTGTGTATGAAAGATCCATGGACGACATGACCCTGCTCGATCTTGCCTTCGCTCTCGCGCGGGAGGCGGGGGAGACCATCCTTCGGATTCGCGCCCGTGGCTTCGATACACACAAGAAGGCCGACCAAAGCCCGGTCACGGAAGCCGACCACGCCGCCGAGGCGCTGATCCTGGCCCGCCTGCGCGCGACGACGCCCGGCATCCCCGTGGTTGCCGAGGAAGAGATTGCCGCGGGGCATGTCCCTGCCGACGCACGGGTCTATTGGGTGGTGGATCCGCTGGACGGCACCCGCGAGTTCGCGGCCGGGCGTGACGACTTCGCCGTCTGCATCGGCCTGGTGCGCGACGGCCGGCCGGCGCTGGGTGCCGTGGGCGCGCCAGCGCAGGGCGAGGTGTTCGGCGGCATCGTCGGCGTCGGTGCCTGGAAGCGGGGCAAGGCCGGGCAGGTGGCCATCTCCGCCCGCCATCCACCGGCCGAGGGCATCGATGTCGTGGCCTCCCATCATTACGCGAACGACCCCCGGCTCGGGCCGTTCCTGGCCGGGCGCAAGGTCGCCTCGATCCTCAACATCGGCTCGGCGCTGAAATTCTGCCGCGTGGCCGAGGGGATCGCCGACCTGTATCCGCGCTTCGGCCGCACCATGGAATGGGACACCGCAGCCCCTCAGGCGGTGGTCGAGGCGGCGGGCGGGTCGGTGCTGGTGCTGGAGACCATGCAGCCTTTGGGCTACGGCAAGCCGGGCTGGGAGAACCCCTCTTTCGTCTGCGCGGGCCGGGCTTGACCGAGCGCCTCGCCGACGGTCCGGCCGGCATCGCACGCGCGGCCGGGCTGCTGCGCGCCGGCGAGCTGGTCGCCTTCGGCACTGAGACCGTCTACGGCCTGGGTGCGGACGCCACCAACGCCCGCGCCGTCGCCTCGGTGTTCGAAGCCAAGGGCCGGCCGCATTTCAATCCGCTGATCTGCCATTATCCGGCCGCCGAAGCGGCGTTCGCTAATGTCGCGCCGTCCGAGGCCGCGCGCAGGCTGGCCGCTGCATTCTGGCCGGGGCCGCTGACCATGGTGCTGCCGCGCCGGGCCACTTGTCCGGTGGCGCTGCTGACCGGCGCCGGCCTGGACACGCTGGCCGTGCGCGTGCCCGCCCATGCCACCGCGCTGGCACTGCTGCGCGCGACCGACCGGCCGGTTGCGGCCCCGTCGGCGAACCGCTCCGGGCATGTCAGCCCGACCACGGCGGCGCATGTGCTGGACGGGCTGGAAGGCCGCATCGCTGCGGTGCTCGACAGCGGCCCGTGCCCGGTGGGCGTGGAATCCACCGTGCTCGATCTGGCGGGCCCGCGCCCGATCCTGCTGCGGCCGGGCGGGCTGACGCGCGAGGCCATCGAGGCCGTGGTCGGCCCCATCCAGCGCGGCCGGACGCCCGCAGCCGAGCCCGCGTTGCGCTCGCCCGGGATGCAGGTGTCGCATTATGCGCCGGCGCTGCCGGTGCGCCTGGATGCGACCGAGGCTACCATCCGCGACGCGCTGCTGGCCTTCGGCCCGCCACTGCCCGGCGCCGGCGCGGTGTTCCAGCTCAGCGCCGCCGCCGACCTGACCGAGGCGGCGGCCAACCTGTTCGAGGGGCTGCGCCGGCTGGATGCCGACGGCGAACGGCTGGGCCTGGCGCAAATCGCCGTGATGCGGGTGCCCGATACAGGGTTGGGACTGGCGATCAACGACCGGCTGCAACGGGCGGCCGCCCCGCGCCCGGCCGCGCACGCGCTCACGCCCGAACGCTGACGTCCCGGCGGCGCCGGGCCGGCAATCGGGCAATGTCAGCCGAAATCGCGGCGCATGATGGAGACGGGATGGCCGTGATCGCGGGCCGCCCCCGCCTCCTGCCAGCCCAGCCGGGCATACAAGGCGGCTGCATGCTCGGTGTGCAGCCACAGCGTGGCGATGCCGGCCTCCATGCAGGCGGCCTCCACCCGCCGGACCAGGCGGGCCGCGTAGCCGCGACCGCGATATGCCTCCGGCACATAGACGCTGGCCAGCCACGGCGTCAGCTCCCGGCGTTCGTCCAGATCGTCATGCACCAGACTGGCGGTGCCGGCGGGCGCGCCCTCCGCGAGCAGGATGAAGACCTGCTCGGGGCCCAGCGCGGCCATCGGGCGCTGCAGCCACGCGGTCGTGCTCGCCAGCGTGCGGCCCTCGCGTCGCCCCCATTCGTGCCATAGCCACTTGGCGATCACCGGCACGAGGTCGGGCCGGTCGGCGATGCCGACGATCCGCGTATCCATCAACCGCCTCCTCGCCGGCTCACGACGCCCGGGCTCCCAGCAAGATGATGGCCGCCCCCAGCAGGCTGACCGCGCCGCCCGCCACGTCCCAGCGCGTCGGCACCACCCCTTCCGCGGCCCACAGCCAGGCCAGCGAAGCGGTGATATACACGCCGCCATAGGCCGCGAAGGCGCGCCCGGCGAAGCCTGTGTCCACCCGGGTCAGCAGCCAGGCAAAGCCGGCCAGGCTCAGCAGGCCGGGGATGAGCCATAGTGCCGAGGCGCCGCGCCGCAGCCAGGCCCAGAACGCGAAGCAGCCGACGATCTCGCCCAGGGCCGCCAGCGCGTAGACCAGTGCCGTCGCCGCCATCCTGTCCCTCCGCCGCGCTGCATTGACCGGGCGCCTGTCGCAGATACCCTGGGCGCGGAGGTTCCGCCATGCCCGACACGCACCCGCCCCGCGATATCCCGGCCACCCTGTTGGCGCAGTTGCGCGCCATCGTCGGCGAACGCGGCCTGCTGACCGACCCCACGGACACCGCCCCCTATGCCGAGGACTGGCGCCACCTCTATCGCGGCCGGACCCCGGCCGTGGTCCGCCCTGCCGACGTGGCCGAACTGGCGGCGGTGATGCGTGCCTGCGCCGCCGCCGGCGTGCCGGTGGTGCCGCAGGGCGGCAACACCTCGATGGTCGGCGGCGCCGTGCCGGCCGAGGACGGCAGCGAGATCGTGGTCAGCCTGGCGCGCATGCACCGCATTCGCGACGTCGATGCCGTCGACCTGACGCTCACCATCGAGGCCGGGGCCACACTGAAGGCCGCGCAGAACGCGGCGGCCGAGGCGGGCTGCCTGTTGCCGCTGTCCATCGGCTCCGAGGGCACGGCCCAGGTGGGCGGCATCCTGGCCACCAACGCCGGCGGCAACAACACGGTGCGCTACGGCAACGCACGCGACATGGTGCTGGGGCTGGAAGTGGTGCTGCCGGACGGGCAGGTGTGGAACGGGCTGCGCCGGCTGCGCAAGGACAACACCGGATATTGCCTGCGCCAGCTTTTCGTGGGCGCCGAGGGCACGCTGGGCATCATCGCCGCGGCGGTGCTGAAGCTGGTGCCGCGCCCGCGCGAGACCGAGGTGGCGCTGTGCGCGGTGCCGTCGCCGGAGGCCGCACTGCAGCTGTTCACCCGCTTCCAGGGCCACGATCCCGCCGCCGTGCAGGCGTTCGAATACATGTCCGGCATGGGCATGTCGTTCGTGCTGAAGCACATCCCCGGCGCCAGCCTGCCGCTCGCCGCGCCGGCCGCGCATTACGCCCTGGTGGAGTTGGCGACGCCGCGCCCCAATGCGGGCCTGCGCGCGGCCATGGAACAGGTGCTGGAGGGAGCGCTGGAAGCAGGCATCGTGGCGGACGCGGTGATCGCCGAGAGCGACGGCCAGCGTGCCGCCCTGTGGCGTCTGCGCGAGGAGCATTCGGAGGCGCAGAAGCGGGAAGGGGCCAGCGTGAAGAACGATGTCTCGGTGCCGGTGTCCAAGGTGCCGGAGTTGATCCGCCGCGCCTCCGAGGCCTGCGCGCGGCTCATGCCGGGCATCCGCGTGGTGCCGTTCGGCCACATGGGCGACGGCAACATCCACTTCAACCTGGAGCAGCCGGTGGACATGGACGCGGCCGCTTTCCTGGCCCGCGACCACGAGATCATGGACACGGTGTGCGTGGTGGTCCGCGACCTCGGCGGCAGTTTCTCGGCCGAGCACGGGGTGGGCAAGCTGAAGCCCTACATGATGCCGGAGTGGCGGGGCGGGGCCGAGCTGGAGCTGATGCAGCGGATCAAGCATGCCATCGATCCCGGCAATCTGATGAACCCCGGAAAGGTGCTTCCTTAACCCCGCGGTTTGGTCATGGCGCCCGGGGCGGGTAAAGTGGGGTGCCCGTCAGGAGATCCGACCCCGCCCATGCGGCTGCTCTCGCCCTCCCGTGTCGTGCCGGCCAGCCGGATCGACCGCTATATTCTGCGCCAGCTGGCCCTCGCATTGGTGGCCGTGACCGGTGGGCTGGTGGCGCTGATCTGGCTGACCCAGTCGCTGCGCTTCGTCGAACTGGTGGTCAACCGCGGCCTGTCCTTTCGCGTGTTCGTCCAGCTCACCAGCCTGCTGATCCCCAATTTCGTCGCGGTGATCCTGCCGATCACCACCTTCGTCGTGATCCAGTTCATCTACCAGCGCCTCGCCGGCGACCGCGAGCTGACCGTGATGCGCGCGGCCGGCCTGTCCCCGGCCGGTCTGGCACGGCCCGCTTTGGTGCTGGCGCTGCTGGCCATGGCCGCCGCCTATGCGCTGAATCTATGGATCGTACCGGCCTCGTTCGGCGCCTTCCGGGAGTTCCAGTTCGAGATCCGCAACCGGGTCGCCGCGTTCCTGCTGCAGGAAGGCGTATTCACCCCGGTCTCCGACGACCTCACGGTCTATGTGCGGGTCCGCGAGCGCGATGGCACGTTGCGTGGCATCCTGGTGGACGACGCCCGCAACAAGAACAGCCACGCCACGATCCTGGCCGAGAGCGGGCGGCTGATCGCCGATTCCGGCACCCCCCGGGTGCTGCTGGTGAACGGCAGCCGCCAGGAACTGGACCACCAGACCGGCCGGCTGAACGTGCTGACCTTCGCCGAGAACACGGTGGACCTGACCCAGGGCGACAAGCCCGGCGAGCAGCGCTTCCGCGACCCCACGGAAATGTCGATCAGCGAATTGCTGCACCCCGCGCCGGGAAGCGTGTTCGAACGCGATATCGGCAAGCTCCGCGTGGAGGCGCACCGACGCCTGTCGAGCCCGTTGACCTGCCTCAGCTTCACCATGATCGCGCTGGTGTCCGTGCTGATGGGAACGTTCCGCCGCCACGGCGGATTGCTGCGTCCGTTCCTGGCGATCATGACGGTCGTGGCGCTGGTGGCGCTGGGCCTGGCCGTCGCCAATCTGGCGGCGCGCGAGCCGGCACTGATTCCGCTGATCTGGGTGCATGCCGTCGCACCGACACTGGTGTGCGTCTGGGTGCTGTTCGGCCCCCAGCTTCATCTGATGCCAGCCGGGCTGCAGGCGCGGCTGGGAGTTACCTGACCGGTGCGGATTGCCGTCACGCTGTCGCTCTATATCGCCCGGGTGTTCGCGTTCGCGGTGCTGTCGATGCTCAGCGCGCTGACCGCGCTGGTGGGATTGTTCGACTTCATCGAACTCCTGCGCCGCTCCGCCACCAAGCCCGAGGCGACCTTCGCCATCGTGGCCCAGATCGCGGCCCTGCGGCTGCCGTGGATGAGCATGCAGATCCTGCCCTTCGCGGTGCTGCTCGGCGGCATCCTGGCGTTCTGGCGGCTGACCCGCTCGTCCGAGCTGATCGTGGCGCGCGCCTCCGGTGTATCGGCCTGGCAGTTCCTGGCGGCCCCGGTGCTGTGCGCCATCGCGCTCGGCGGCTTTGCCACCACCGCCATCAGCCCGGTTTCGGCGGTCATGCGTGCGCGGGCCGAGGCGCTGGACAACGTCTACCTCAAGACAGGAGGCGGCCCGCTGGCGCTGGCCGGGGGGCAGCTCTGGCTGCGCCAGGCCGACCGCCTGCTGGATCTGCAGGGTGTGGCCATCCTGCACGCCAGTGGCGTGGCGCTGAAGGACGGCGCGCTGAGCGCCGAGGGCATCAGCGTCTTCCGCCTGGACAGCCGCGACCGTCTGCTGCAACGCATCGAGGCCCGCCGCGCGAGTCTCGATTCGGGTGTCTGGACGCTTGAGGAGGCCCGCACCATTACCCCCGACCACCTGCCCGATGCGCCGCGCCAGATCCAGCTGCCCACCAACATGACCGTCGAGCGGGTGCAGGAGAGTTTTGCCTCGCCCGACACGTTCTCGGTCTGGGCCCTGCCTGGATTCATCAGCCTGCTCGAGCGGTCCGGCTTCTCGGCGATCCGCCACCGGCTGCAGTTCCAGACCTTGCTGGCCCTGCCGCTGCTGGCCGGCACCATGTCGCTGCTGGCCGCCGGCTTCTCCATGCGTCCGTCGCGCCGCGGCGGCGTCGCCCGGATGATCGGCAGCGGCGTGGCGGCGGGGTTCGCGCTGTTCGTCGTCTCCAAGGTGGCGGAGGAGTTCGGCCAGTCCGGCGCCTTGCCGCCGGTGCTCGCGGCCTGGGCGCCCGCGGCGTCGGGGCTCATGCTGGCGGTGGCGCTGTTGTTGCATCTGGAAGACGGCTGAGCATGCGCCTCCGCCCGCTTCCTGCGCGGCTGCTGGGTGCGCTGCTGCTCGGGCTGGTGCTGGCCGCCGGCGCCGCGGCCGATGCGCGGGCGCAGTTGTCCGGTGCCCTCGGCGTGCCCACCGCCCCGATCCAGCGCGACCAGCCGGCCTATTACCAGGCCGACAGCGCCACCTACGACAGCGACGCCGGCCTGGTCACGCTCGAGGGCCATGTCGAGCTATGGCAGAACGACCGCATGCTGCTGGCCGACAAGGTCACGTTCGACCGCAACACCAACGTCGCCGCCGCCTCCGGCCATGTCGTGCTGCTGGAGCCGACCGGACAGACCGTGTTCGCCGATTATGCCGAGCTGACCGGCGGCATGAAGGACGGCGTGCTGTCGGGCATGCGGGCACTGCTGGCCGAGAACGGCCGGCTGGTGGCGAATGGCGCGCGACGCACCGACGGGCACCTGAACGAGCTGAGCCGGGTCGTGTATTCGACCTGCAACCTGTGCGCCCAGGACCCGACCCGCGCGCCGTTGTGGCAGATCCGCGCGCGCGAGGCGCTGCAGGACACCGAGAACAAGTTCATCGAGTACCGCGACGCGGTGGTCGACATCTTCGGCCTGCCGGTGCTGTGGCTGCCGTACCTCACCCATCCCGACCCGTCGCAGAAGCGCGCCAGCGGGCTGCTGGTGCCCAGCATGGGCTATTCCAAGCATCTGGGCGGATTCACCACGGTCCCGTACTATTGGGTGATCGACGCGCAGTCGGATGCGACCATCACCGGCATCGTGGCAACCAAGAACGGTCCTGCCATGGACCTGCAGTACCGCCGGCGGTTCAACGACGGCACCGTCACGATCAACGCCTCCCTCGCCAACGACCAGGGGGTGGCCGGCCATGTGTTCTCCAAGGGCCAGTTCGCCATCGACGACACCTGGCGGTGGGGCTTCGATGTCAACCGCGCCAGCTCGATCGACTACATGCGCGACTTCCGTATCGTCGGCTCGCAGGCGGTGCTGACCAGCCAGGCCTATATCGAGGGCTTCGGCCAGGGCGCCTACACCCGCCTGGACGCGCGCGCCTATCAGGGCCTGACCTCGAGCGTGAGCTCCAGCAAGCTGCCATTCGTGCTGCCGCGCTACGAATATCACCTCGTCACCGAGCCCAACGTGTTCGGCGGGCGCGTTTCGGTCGATACCGGCGCGTTCAACGTGATCCGCCACGAGGGCACGAACACCCAGCGCGCCAGCCTGAGCCTGGGCTGGGGCCGCTCGGCGATCGGCCGCGTCGGCGACGTGTGGAATTTCGCCCTTCACATGGACAGCGCGGGCTATGTCGCGCATCAGTTCGACCAGCAGCCGAACTTCGGCAGCCCCGGCTCGGTGAGCTCGGCGCAGGCCATGCCGACGGCGGCGGCGATGATCCGCCTGCCGATGATGCGCGACGCGGGCAGCTGGGGCAGCCAGCTGGTCGAGCCGATCGCCCAGCTGATCGTCGCCCCGCGCGGCGGCGCGTTCATGGGAACCCGGATCCCGAACGAGGACAGCCTCGACATCGAGTTCACCGACGCCAACCTGTTCTCGCTGAACCGGTATACCGGCATCGACCGGCTGGAGGGCGGGGTGCGCGCCAACGTGGCGCTGCACGCGGCGTGGTATTTCCCCAGCGGTGCCATGATGGATGGCCTGGTCGGCCAGGGCTACCGCACCCAGAAGGACAATGCATTCCCCGTCTGGTCGGGGCTGCAGGATACCGCGACGGACATCGTCAGCCGGCTTTCGTTCACGCCGAACAGCTACCTCGACATCACCACGCGCCAGCGTTTCGACCACAAGAGTTTCCAGATCCGCTTTGCCGATGCCCTGGTCTCGGCGGGACCGTCCTGGCTGCGCTTCACGGGCGGCTACATCTACACCATCGACAACCCGTACACGCTGTATGATACCCCGACCTCGTTCAACCAGACGACCACGCCGCGCAACGAAATCTCGCTGGGCACCACCGCCAAATGGGGGAACTGGCGGCTGAATGCCGCGGCTCGGCGCGACCTGCAGTCGTCGAAGCTGGTGGCGACGAGCTTCGGCGGGGCGTATGAGGATGAGTGCTTCATCTTCAACGTCAGCTATATCAGACGCTATACGTCCATCAACAACGATCACGGCTCCAGCACGATCCTGTTCCAGATCACCCTCAAGACCGTGGGCCAGTTCGGGTTCCATGCGCTGTAGTGCGGATTCCTCATCCGGAGTAGAACCCCTGCGATGACTTTGCCTTTCTCGCTTCGACGCGCGCGCGTTCCCGGTCTGATCCTGTTCACGGCGCTGTCTGCGGCAGTGGCCGGGCAACCGGCGCATGCTCAGGGCCCACAGCATCAGGGAGCACCGAATCAGGGCGCGACCCGCCCGGCCGCCCGGCCATCGGTCGCGCGCATGTCGCCGGCCGAGGGTTCGGTCATCGTCGCCGTGGTCAACGGCGAGGTGATCAGCCTGGGCGATGTCGACAACCGCCGGCGCCTGTTCGCGCTGTCCACCGGCATGGGGATATCCGCCGACGTGCTGGCGCGCCTGACGCCGCAGGTGACGCGCCAGCTGGTCGATGAGCGGCTGCGCCTGCAGGAGATCCAGCGCCGCCACATCGTGGTGACCGACAAGGAGATCGCCGCGGCGATCGGCGAAGTGGAAACCCGCAACGGCATGCCGCCGGGGACCTTGCGCCGGCGCCTGGCTGCCGACGGCGTGGAGATGCGCACGATGATCGACCAGATCCGTGTGCAGATCGGCTGGGGTCGGGTGTTGCGCGAGGTGCTGGGCGCGCAGGCGCAGGTGACCGGCGCCGACATCAAGCAGCAGGAGGACCTGCTGAAGGCGCAGGTCGGCCAGCCCGAGTTCCGGATCTCCGAGATCTTCGTGCCGGTGGCCGACCCGGCGCAGGCCGAGGAAGCCCGCCGCTTCGCCGACACCGTGATCGAGCAGCTGCGCGCGGGCGCCCCCTTCTCGGTGGTGGCGGCCCAGTTCAGCCAGAGCCAGACGGCGCTTCAGGGCGGCGACCTCGGCTGGGTGCAGCCGAACGAGATGGACCCGGCGGTGCTGCGGGTAGCGCAGGAGATGCCGGTCGGCGCCATCAGCAACCCCATCCAGGTGCCTGGCGGCCTGTCGATCGTGACCTTGCGGGCCAAGCGCGAGATCGGCCGCGAGCCGGCAACAATGTTGAGCGTTCGCCAGGTGTTCTTCCGGTTCGCCACCCCCCTGGACCCGAACAACCCGAACGAGCAGCAGCGCCAGGCATTGGAACAGGCGCGCCGCGTCTCCGTCTCCGTCAAGGGGTGCGACGGCATGGAGGCCGCGGCCAAGGCGGCGGGCGACGAGAAGGGCGGCAACCCCGGCGAGCTGCGGCTGGAGTCGGTGGCGGTGCCGGCCTTGCGCCAGCTGATGGCGACCCTGCCGCTGGAGAAGGCCAGCCAGCCGCTGATCGCCGATGACGGCGCCGCGGTGGTGATGGTCTGTTCCCGCGACCAGCGCAACCTCGGCGTGCCGAACCGCAACGAGCTGGCCGAGCGCATCCTCAATGACCGTGTGGAGCTGACGGCGCGCCAACTGATGCGGGACCTGCAGCGCCGGGCCATGATCGATCGGCGAGCCTGATCTGGGCGCGGTCGAGCTACCGCCGCTGCGCGAGGTCATCGCCCGGCACGGCCTGGACGCAAGGCGATCACTGGGCCAGCACTTCCTGCTCGATCCCAACCTGACGGCGCGGATCGCCCGCCAGGCCGGCGAGCTGGGCGGGCGACACGTGGTGGAAGTGGGGCCCGGCCCCGGCGGTCTGACCCGGGCGCTGCTGGCCAGTCCCGCGGGAAGCGTGACCGCGGTTGAGGTGGATCGGCGGGCGGTTGCTGCGATCACGGAGCTGCGCGCGGCCGCGCCCGACCGGTTGCGGATCGTCGAGGCCGACGCGCTGGCGCTGGACCTGTCCACACTGGTGCCCGCGCCGCGCCAGATCGTGGCCAACCTGCCGTACAACATCGCATCGCCGCTGCTGATCGGCTGGCTGCGTCAGGCCGCCGCCTGGGAGCGCTTCACCTTGATGTTCCAGGAGGAAGTGGCCGACCGGATCTGCGCCGCACCGGACACGCCGGCCTATGGCCGGCTTTCGGTGCTGGCGCAGTGGCTGTGCGTCACCGAGTTCCGGCTGCGCATCCCGCCGGCCGCTTTCGTGCCGCCGCCCAAGGTGTGGTCGGCGGTGGTGGTGTTGACGCCGCGCCCCTGGCAGCCGGAACCCGCGCTGTTCGCCGCCATGGAGCGGTTGACCGCGGCGGCGTTCGGCCAGCGGCGAAAGATGTTGCGCGGGTCGTTGAAGCCGCTGGGCGGCGAGGCCCTGCTGGCCCGGGCCGATATCGCCGGCGAGCGGCGGGCGGAGACGCTGAGCGTGGCGGAGTTCGACCGGCTCGCCCGCCTGCTCAGCTCCGCCGCAGCAGCCTGAGCGTCCCGTAGACCGGCCAGGCTGCGAGGAACAGGCAGGCGCTGTCGGTGTAGCGGGCCGCCGGCATGGTCACGAGCACGATCGGCACCGCAGTGCCGAGCAGATAGACCCCGGTCAGCGCCAGTAGAGGCGGAATGTCGCGCCGTCCGGCGCTGTCCGGCTCGGGCGCTGATGCGCCCCGCAGGCCCCGCCAGAGCACCATGCCAAACAGAACGGTGCAGGCCAGAACGAAGATCGGATTCAGCACCAGCATATGGCCGACGGCCCGGCCGGTGGCGCCCGCCACCCATGCGCTGTAATAGGCCGGCGCCGCTCTGAACGTGGCCAGCGACAGGGCCTGCAACCGCAGGGTGAAGGCCGGCCAGCTCTCGTCCGCCTGGCGCAGGGGCGATACGCCTTCCCACACCACCACATCGAAGCTGCGCGCCAGCACGTCGAAATACAGCGCCGCGGCCGAGACGAACGAGCGCTGTCCGGACGAGTTCAGGGGAATCGGCAGCGCCTGCCCGGCGGCGATCAGCGTGTCGCGGCGGGCGATGATCTGGCGTGCGAGATCCTGGTGCGCGGGCGGCAGGCGGTCGGCGATGTCGGGCGTCAGCATCAGCGCGGCCACGCCGGACATCTGGAAGCCGTTGAACGAGACGACATTGAAGTCGTGGTAGCGGATCGCGCGCAGGCCGGACAGGGTTAGGAACGGCAGTAGCAGCGCGACGAGCAACCACGCCGCCCGGCCGTGGACGCGCAGAGTTGCCGGACGCGGTAGCAGCAGCACCAGCAGCGGCAGCAACAGGATGAAGGGCAGCAGGCTCGGACGCAGGGCCCAGGCCAGCGTCGCCGCCAGCGCGGCCCACAACACGCGCCACACGGCGCGCCGCCCGGCCGCGATCTCCAGCACCAGCGCGAGCGCGGCCAGCAGGGCGGCATGCCCGGGCACTTCGGGCAACAGCGCGTGTCCCCAAACCAGCAGCTCGTTGGATCCGGCCAGCGCCACCGCCATTGCCACCGCAGCCGGGCCCGACAGGAAGTGCCGGCGCAACACCACCACCAGCCACAGCGAAGCGGCCATGAACGCGCCGACCTGGAGCCCCGGCAACAGCCAACCGGGCGCGGCGCTGGCCAGCAGCGGAGCGGCGAGCCAGCCATAGACCGGCAGTCGCAGCTCTGCGAGCGGGGTGGCCGAGCGCGCGGCTGCCAGATAGGTGGGTGTGTCGGGCGACGGCCACGGCGCCAGTTGGCCGGTCACGCCGAGGCTGAGCAGCGCCACGGCCAGAATGCTCGCGGCAATGGCTGTCGTTCGCGTCATGGCCAGTCTCTTACCGCAGCCAGGACAGCAGCGCCGCCAGTGTGAAGAGTGACGCGACGGTGCTGACGACCACGGTGCTGGCCGAGGCTTCGGCCATGGTGGCGAAGCGCCGTGCCAACAGGAACGCGTTGGCCCCGGTGGGCAGTCCCGACGCCAGCACCACGACGGCGAAGGCGACGCCGGTGACACCGGCCAGATGCGCGAGCAACGCCACCAGCGCCGGCATCGCCGCCAGCTTCAGCACCGCCGCCAGCGACACCTCAAGGATGTCTGACCAACCGGTGGGGCGGGGCAGCGAGGCGCCCAGGCAGAACAGCGCCAGCGGCGGTCCCGCGGCGCCCATCAGGCCCAGCAGCCGGCCGATCGGGACCGGGATCGACAGCCCGGTGGCGCGCCAGACAAACGCCAGCATGATCGACACCACCACGGGGTTGCGCACGATACCGGGGACGGCGGCCTGCAGCACGCCCAGTGGCCCGCGCCCCGAGTCGGTGTCGGCCTCGATCATGATGGTGGCCAGGGGCAGCAGCACGGCGGAATGGAAGGCGATCACGGCCAGCAGGTTGGCCACGCCCTCGCGCCCGTAGGCGGCGTCGACGATGGGAATGCCCAGCATCACCGTGTTGCCGAACACGCTGTTGAGGCCGAACATCGACGCCTGCGCCAGACGCACGCCCAGCACATACCGCGCCAACAGCACGGCGGCCGCGAACAGCAGCACCGCGCCGCCGAGGAAGCTGCCGGCCACGTCCAGCAGGCGCAGCGGCGGCGCGCCGGCCACCGAGCCGAACAGCAGGCTCGGCATCGCCGCGAAGAAGACGAAATCGGTCATGCCGCGCACGGCCGGAGTCTCGAGCAGCCGCATCTGGACGGCGGCCACTCCCATGCCGATCAGGGCAAACACCGGGGCGATGATGCCGAACAGGTCGGTCACATGGTCATTCCGGCGTCATCCGCATGTTCGGCGCCGCCAGGAACGCGGCCAGGCCAATCTGGCGCGCGGTGGCCAGGCGGGCGGCCTGCAGCACCGCGCGGGTTTGCGCCACCGTCTGCTCGAAATCGTCGTTCACGAGAACGTGGTCGAACTCGGGCGCGTGCGACATCTCGTCACGCGCCTGGGCCATGCGGCGCGCGATCTCTGCCTCGGTGTCGCCGCCCCGGCCGCGAAGGCGCGCCTCCAGCTCGGTGAGGGACGGCGGCAGGATGAACAGGCCGACCACGTCGCCCGGCAGCGCCGCGCGCAGCTGGCGGTGACCCTGCCAGTCGATGTCGAACACGATGTCGCGTCCGGCAGCCAGGGCGGCCTCGACCGGGGCGCGTGGACTGCCGTAGGAGCGGCTGAACACGCCGGCCCATTCCAGCAGCTCACCGCGGCCCACCATCGCGTCGAACGCCGCCTGGCTGCGGAAGAAGTAGTGCACGCCCTCCTGCTCACCGGGGCGCGGGGTGCGGGTGGTGACGCTGACCGACAACGCCAGTTCCGGCTCCGCTTGCAGCAGGGCGCGGGTAATGGAGGTCTTGCCGGCGCCCGACGGGGCGGCGAGCACCAGGCACAGACCGCGGCGTGCGAGGCTCAATGCGCCGCTCCTTCACTCAATGTTCTGCACCTGCTCGCGCAGCTGCTCGATCGTTGCCTTCAGCTTCAGCCCGGTTGCGGTCAGGGCGACGCTCGCGGACTTGCTGCACAGGGTGTTGGCCTCGCGGTTGAACTCCTGCACCAGGAAGTCGAAGCGCCGGCCGATGTTCTCGCCCTCCGCCAACAGCGCGCGGGCGGCGTGGACGTGGGCGTCCAGCCGGTCCAGCTCTTCGCGCACATCCGATTTCGCGGCCAGCATCGCCACTTCCTGCACGATCCGCTCCTCGGGAAGGGCAGGAACCTCGGACAACAAGGCCTGCACGGTCTCGAGCATGCGGGCGCGTTGCTGCGCGGGTTGGTCGGCGGCCTCGACGGCGGCACGCCCGCGCAGGGCGTCGATCTCGGCGAGCAACGCGTCCAGGATGCCGGCCAGGCGCGCGCCCTCTCCCTGCCGGGCCGTCACGAGCCCGTCCAGGACCGCCGCGAAGCCCTGGCGGATGGCCTCAGCCTGGGTCTGCACGACGGCCTCGCTGTCGGCGGCGGTGGTGGGGCGGAGCACGCCCGGCAGCCCCAGCAGCGCCTCGGCGCGCGGCGGCTCGGCGCCGGGAATGCGGGCGGCGAGCTCCAGGGCCAGCGCCAGCACCTGCTCCAGCGCTGCCGGATCGGGGGCGAGCTTGGGCTGGTCCTCACGCTTGACGGTCAGGTTGGCGGTGACATTGCCGCGCTTCAGCAGTTTCGCGGCGGCAGTACGCAGAGCTGGCTCCAGCGCATCGAAGCCGGGGGGCAGGCGGAACCGCAAGTCGAGACCGCGGCCGTTGACGCTGCGCACCTCCCACGCCCAGGCGAGACCTTCGATGGTCCCGTCGCTGCGGGCGAAGCCGGTCATGGAGCTGAGCGGAGCGGCCATCATGTCGTCCTTGCAAACATCCGCGATCTTCTAGCAGCGCTGCGCTAAGGTCGAAACATGGCCGGATACGATTCTGTTCTGATTACCGGAGCCTCATCAGGCATCGGTCGGGCTCTCGCATTGGCATGCGCCGGGCCCGGCGTCGTCCTGCATCTGTCCGGTCGCGATGCCGCGCGCCTGGGTCAGACGGCGGCGCTGTGCCGCGGGCGCGGCGCGCTGGTGCACGAGGCGGTGCTCGACGTGCGCGACGCGGCGGCAATGGCCGCCTGGATCGCGGCGGCGACGCCGCTCAGCCTCGTGGTCGCCAATGCCGGCATCTCCGCCGGCACCGGCGACGGGTTGCAGGAGACGGCGGCCCAGACGCGGGCGATCTTCGCGGTCAATCTCGACGGCGTGCTGAACACGGTGCTGCCTGCGATGGCGGCGATGGCGGCCCAGCCGCCTGACGCCCACGGCGTTCGTGGCCGGATCGCCGTGGTGGCGTCCCTCGCCGCCTTCGTGCCGGCCCCTGGTGCGCCGGCCTATTGCGCCGCGAAGGCGGCCGCCGATGCCTGGACGGTGGCGACCGCGCAGACGGCGCGTCGGCGGGGGATCCACCTGACCAGCATCTGCCCCGGCTATGTCCGCACCGCCATGACCGCCCATAACCGCTTTCCCATGCCCGGCCTGATGGATGCCGACCGCGCCGCGCGCATCATCCTGCGCGGCATCGCGAAGGGGCGGCGGCGGGTCGTGTTTCCGTGGTGGATGGGGGCGCTGGGGCGGTTGGCCGGGTTGTTGCCGCCACGGCTGTCCGGGGCATTGCTGTCGATTCCGCCGGGCAAGGACGCCTTGCCCGGCGGCGGCTGATGCCTCACATCGGCAACTGCCGCACAACGATCACGCAAAGGGGCAGGGCATGCAGAGCACGAATTCCGGCATCCATCACATCCGCATCGGCGACATCACCGTTACCGCCCTCCACGACGGCATGCTCGAGGCCTCGACAGATCTGGTTGTTGGCGTTGCGCCGAATGACTGCGAGGCGCTGCTGCGCGAAAGCTTCCGCGCCGTGCCCCCGCGCATCACCATCAGCTCGTTCCTGCTGACGATCGGCAATGAGCCGGTGCTGGTCGACACCGGCTGCGGCGGCGCCATGGGCCCGGATTACGGCCATGCGCGGCGGCGCCTGGAGGCGTTGGGGGTGGAGCCGTCCGCGGTCCGCACCATCCTGATCACGCACGCCCATATCGACCATGTCAGCGGCCTGCTGGACGCGGACGGCGCGGCCTATTTCCCCAACGCCGAGGTGGTGCTGCACGAGGCCGAGCCTGCGTTCTGGCTGGACGAGGCGATCGCGGCAGGCGCCCGGGACGCCGCCAGGAATGCCTTTGCCGTGGCGCAGCGCAGCCTCGCGCCCTACCGCGACCGGATGCGCACGGTGAAAGACGGCGGGACGGCGCTGCCCGGCATCACGGCGAACCACCTGCCGGGGCATACGCCTGGCCATTCCGGATGGCTCGTGACGTCCGGGCCGGATTCGCTGCTGATCTGGGGCGACGTGGTGCACCTCCCGGGCATCCAGTTCGCCCGGCCGGAGGCCGGGGTCAGCTTCGACGTGGACGTGGGCCAGGGGCGCGCCAGTCGGGCCCGTGCCCTGGACATGGCCGCGACCGACCGGATGTTGGTGGCCGGCATGCACCTGGATTTCCCGACCTTCGGGCACGTGGTGCGGGCCGGCGGCGGCTACGGCTTCGTGCCGCATGTCTGGGCGCCGGCGGCCGCATAGGGCGAGCCAAAGCTTAGTGCGTCAGTGGCGCCGACATTGCCCGCCAGCGCGCGACATTGCGGTTGTGTTCCTCCAGCGTGCGGGCGAAGGCATGCCCGCCGGTGCCGTCCGCGACGAAATACAGCTCGTCGGTTCGTGCCGGCCGCGCGACCGCCTGCAGGGCGGCGACGCCCGGGCTGCCGATCGGGCCCGGCGGCAGGCCGGGGACGCGGTAGGTGTTGTAGGGATTGGCCTGGTCCAGGTCGGCGCGTGTCAGGGCCCGCTCGATCGTGCCCATGCCACCGCTGACCGCGTAGGCCACGGTCGGGTCGGATTGCAGCTTCATGCCGCGCTTCAGGCGGTTCAGGAACACCGCCGCGACCCGCGGCCGCTCCTCTGCCCGGGCGGTTTCGCGCTCGACGATGCTGGCCAGGGTCAGCAGCTCGTGCGGGGTGGCCAGCGGCAGGTCCTCGGCGCGCTCGGCCCAGATCTGCCCCAGCGTGCGCCGCATGGCGCCGGCAGCGCGTTCGACCACCGCTGCGCGGCTGGCGCCATATTCGTAGGCGTAGGATTCCGGCAGCAGCGCGCCCTCGTCGGGCACGGGCGCCGGACCGGTCATCGCCTCGGCGCGGTCCAGCAGCAGCGCGATCTGCGCGGCGGTCAGGCCTTCCGGGATGGTCAGCCAGTGCTGCACCGGGCGCGCCGTCCGCAACACGGTCAGGACCTGGCGCAGGCTTGCCGAGGCGGGGAAGGCGAACTCTGCCGCGCGCAGCGGGCCTTCGCCGCGGGTCAGCAGGCCCGCGATCCGGAATGCCCGGATATCGGCAATCACCCCGGCCGCGTGCAGCGTCTGTGCCACATCCGCGGGCGAGCCGCGCGGCACGACCACGTTGCGCGGCTGCGTCAGGGGACCGGGCGCCAGGAAGCGATGCCGGGCGATAGCGGCGCCGCCGGCGCCGGCCGCGCCAAGCGCCAGGACCACCGCCAGCACGACCGCCGCGGCGCGCCGGCGCGTCATCGTGGAATCAGGCGGCTCGTTTGAAGATGATGCTGGCGTTGGTGCCGCCGAAACCGAAGCTGTTCGACAGCGCCACGTCGATCCGGCGCTGCTGCGCGCTATGCGCCACCCGGTCGATCACGCTGTCGCGGCTCGGCGAATCGAGGTTCAAGGTCGGCGGGGCAACGTTGTCGCGCACCGCGAGCGCCGAGAAAATCGCCTCGATGGCGCCGGCGGCGCCGAGCAGATGGCCAGTTGCCGATTTGGTGGACGACATCGCCAGCCCGCGTGCCGCTTCGCCGAAGAACCGCTCGACCGCCTCCAGCTCCAGGTCGTCGCCGAGCGGCGTCGAGGTGCCGTGGGCGTTCACGTACTGGATCTGGTCGGGCGTCACGCCGCCGTTCTTCAGCGCCGCCTTCATGGCGCGGAAGGCGCCGTCATGGCCCTCGGCCGGTGCCGTGATGTGGTAGGCGTCGCCGGACAGGCCGTAGCCGCCGATCTCGGCATAGATCTTGGCGCCGCGCTTCTTCGCGTGTTCGTATTCCTCAAGCACCACGACGCCGGCGCCTTCACCCATGACGAAGCCGTCGCGGTCCTTGTCCCAGGGCCGCGAGGCCTTGGCGGGGGTGTCGTTGTAGCCGGTCGAAAGGGCGCGCGAGGCGCAGAACCCGGCGATGCCCAGCGGGTTCACGGCCGACTCGGCGCCGCCGGCCACCATGACGTCGGCATCACCCAGCATGATCAGCCGGGCGGCGTCGCCGATGGCGTGCACGCCGGTGGCGCAAGCCGTCACCACGCTGTGGTTCGGGCCCTTGAAGCCGTATTTGATCGACACGTGGCCGGAGGCGAGGTTGATCAGCGCCGACGGGATGAAGAACGGCGACAGCCGGCGCGCCTTGCCTTCATGGAGCTGCACGGAGGCTTCGTAGATCGTCTCCAGCCCACCGATGCCGCTGCCGATCATGACACCGGTGGCGCAGCGGTCCTCCTCGGTCTCAGGCACCCAGCCGCTGTCTTCCACCGCCTCGGTCGCTGCGACCATGGCGAACTGGATGAAGCGGTCCATCTTCTTCTGGTCCTTGACCGGGACCCATTCGGAGATATCGAGCTTGCCCTCGGCCTTCGTGCCTTGCGGGATCTGCCCGGCGATCTTCGCCGGCAGATCCTTCACGTCGAAGGATTGGATGGCGTTGATGCCCGACTCGCCATTGATCAGGCGCTTCCAGACATTCTCCGTCCCCAGACCCAGGGGACAGGCGATGCCCGTGCCCGTCACCACCACGCGCCGCATCGCTGCCATCCTTGCCCCGTTCTTCCTGCGACCAGCCGACCTTAAGCGGCCTTCTGCTTCTCGATGTACTCGATCGCGTCCTTGACGGTGCTGATCTTCTCGGCCGCGTCTTCGGGGATCTCGACGCTGAAGGCCTCTTCGAAGGCCATGACCAACTCGACGGTGTCGAGGCTGTCCGCGCCCAGGTCGTCGATGAACGACGCCTCTGCGGTGACCTTGCTCTCTTCGACACCTAGGTGATCGACCACGATCTTCTTCACCCTCTCGGCGATATCGCTCATCGGTACTTGTGCTCCTGCCTGCCGGTACTGGTTCAACGTCTCTCGTCCGGTCTTCCCCAGGGCCCCGTTGTCGGGACCGACGGGGGAAGACCCCAATCGGCGCCACGCAGCCACCTCCGGACGAGGCCGCGCGGCGCTTAGCATGGTTTTACGACGCGCGCCAACGGGGGAGCCGATTCGCGCCATGCAATTGCGCAACTCTACCCCAACACGCCTAAAGCATGGCCATCCCGCCGTTGACGTGCAGGGTGGCGCCGGTGACCCAGCCGGCCTCGTCGCTGGCCAGATAGGCCACCGCGGCCGCGACGTCCTCGGGCTTGCCCATCCGACCCAGCGGAATCGCCTCGGACAGCTTGGCCTTCTGGGCATCGCTCAGCGCGTCGGTCATCGGCGTCTCGATGAAGCCCGGGGCGACCATGTTCACGGTCACGCCGCGGCTGCCCACTTCCTGGGCGAGCGCCTTGGTCATGCCGGTCAGGCCGGCCTTGGCCGCGGCGTAGTTGGCCTGGCCAGGGTTGCCGGTGGCGCCCACGATCGAGCCGATGGCGATGATCCGTCCGGCGCGGCGGCGCAGCATGCCCTTCAGCGCCGCGCGCGACAGCCGGAACGGTGCGGTCAGGTCCACGTCCAGCACCGCCTGCCAGTCCTCGTCCTTCATGCGCAGGGCCAGCATGTCGCGGGTGAACCCGGCATTGTTGACCAGGATGTGCAGCGGCCCTGCCGCCGCCTCGGCCGCCGCCACCAGGGCATCCGGCGCGGCCGGGTCCTTCAGGTCCGCAGGGCAGACATGCGCGCGGCTGCCCAGTTCGGCCGCCAGCGTCTCCAGCGCCTCGCGCCGGGTGCCAGACAGGGCCACGCTCGCCCCGAGACCATGCAGCGTGCGCGCGATCGCCGCCCCGATGCCGCCCGAGGCGCCGGTGACCAGTGCAGCCTTGCCGTCCAGTTGAAACATCGCTGCACTCCTAGAGTGTCTTGAGGATCTGCTCGATCTCGGCCGGCGTTCCGGCCGCGGCCGCGGCGGCATCGGGCAGGATGCGCCGCACCAGGCCGGACAGCACCTTGCCGGAACCCAGTTCCAGGAAGCTGTCTACGCCCAGGGCAGCCATGGCCAGCATCGACTCGCGCCAACGCACCGTCGCGGTGACCTGCTGCACCAGAAGACGGACGATCTCGGCCGGATCGGTTGCCTTGGCGGCCGACACATTGGCCACCAGCGGCACGGCCGGGGCGGCCGGGGGCGACGTCTCCAGCGCTTCCGCCATGGCGTCGGCGGCTGGAGCCATCAGGGCGCAATGGAACGGGGCGGACACCGGCAGCAGCATGGCGCGGCGCACGCCCTTCGCCTTGGCGATGACGATGGCCCGGTCGACGGCTGCCTTGTGGCCGGAGATCACCACCTGACCGCCGCCATTGTCGTTGGCGGGATCCACCACCTGCTTCCTGCCCGTCTCGGGGTCGGCGGCCGCTTCGGCGCAGATCTCCTGCGCCAGCGGCAATTCCGCACCCAACAGGGCGGCCATGGCGCCTTCGCCGGCGGGCACCGCCTTCTGCATGGCCTGGCCGCGCAGGCGCAGCAGTCGCGCGGCCAGGGGAATGGTGAAGCTGCCGGCCGCGGCCAGGGCGGAATACTCGCCCAGCGAATGCCCGGCCACCACCACGGTCTTGTCGGCAAGCTTCACGCCGCCTTCGCGCTCGATCACCCGCAGCACGGCCAGCGAATGGGCCATCAGCGCGGGTTGCGCGTTCTCGGTCAGGGTCAGTTCTTCGGCTGGGCCTTCGAACATCAGCTTCGACAGCTTCTGATCGAGGGTGTCGTCGACCTCCTGGAACACCTCGCGCGCGGCGCCGAAGGCCTCCGCCAGGTCGCGGCCCATGCCGGGCGCCTGGCTGCCCTGGCCGGGGAAGATGAACGCGTGAACCGGCATCTTGTTCGCTCTCCAGGTGACTTGCCGCGGCTACATACGTTTCGCGACTGCGTGGGGTCGTGAGTGGCGCGGGGGGTAGCTTCGCCCACCCACACTGTCAATTGCCGGCGCTCGATTGTCGGCGCCGCGCGCCCCGTGCAATGAATACGACGGCATATCCTGCGCCGGATGCCGGGCCATCCCGGATCGGAGACTCTGCCATGTGCCGTTTCCTCGCCTATCGCGGACAGCCGATCCTGCTGGAGGAGCTGGTCGCCGCGCCCGCCCATTCCCTGATCCACCAGTCCCTGCACGCCGAGGAAGCCAAGATCGGCACCAACGGCGACGGCTTCGGCGTCGGCTGGTACGGTGAGCGGACGGAGCCGGGGCTGTACCGGGAAGTCCGCCCGGCCTGGTCGGATGAGAACCTGCGCTCCATCTGCGCCCAGGTCCGCTCCGGCGTGTTCTTCGCGCATGTGCGGGCGTCCACGGGCACGGCCATCAGCCGCGCCAACTGCCACCCGTTCGCGGTCGGGCGCTTCCTGTTCATGCATAACGGGCAGATCGGCGGCTGGCCGACGGTGCGGCGCGGGGTGGAGGCGATGATCCCCGACAGCCTCTACACGGCGCGCCAGGGCACCACGGATTCCGAGGCGATCCTGTTCGCGGCCATGGCCCGCGGCCTGGAGGACGATCCGGTCGGCGCCATCGCGGGCACGCTGGGCCGTGTGCAGGCGCTGATGAGCGCCGGAGGCGTCACCGCCCCGCTGCGCTTCACGGCCGCCCTGACCGACGGCGAGCGGCTATGGGCGTTCCGCTGGGCGTCGGACGCACGGCCGCCGACGCTGTACTGGCGCGAGGACGAGACGGGGCTGGTGGTGGTCTCCGAGCCGATCGACGGCCATCGCGCCGACTGGCAGGCGGTGCCCGTCGGCGGCTGCCTGACGGCGATCCCGGGCGAAGCGGCGGCGCTCGGCTGCCTGGAGATTGCGGTGGCCCAGGCGGCCTGAACCCCGTGACGGCTGGGCGTTGCGCGCCGCCGTCGGCGTCAGACCCTGCCCGCGGGGACAAAGCTTGCGTCCCGCGCGGTTCCATGTATAAGCCCGCGGCTTCCCTGTCGGGGGATTTCGGCATCTCCCGGCTATGCCCACGCGCCATTGTGGCGCGGGACCCTATCAAGGTCCGGGGCGGAGACAAGCCAGAGGGAGCCCATATGCCGCTATATGAATGCGTGCTGATCGCACGCAACGATGTCACGCAACAGCAGGTCGAGAGCATCGCCGACGCGATCGCGACCCAGATCGACACCGATAACGGGATCGAGCCTGGCAGCGAGAACAGCTCGGTGAAGAAGCGCGAATACTGGGGCCTGCGCAGCCTGGCCTACCGGATCAAGAAGAACCGGAAGGGCCACTACATGCTGCTCGGCCTCGACGCCAAGCCCGCCTCCATCACCGAGATGGAGCGTCAGCTCGGCCTGAACGAGGACGTGCTGCGCTTCATGACCATCCGTGTGGATGCGATCGAGGAAGCGCCCAGCGCCATCCTGTCGCGCAAGTCCGACGACCGCGAACGCAGCTTCCGTGGGCCGAAGCCCGCCGGGCGCTTCGACAGCGGCCGCAAGCGCGGCTTCGACGACCGCGAGGAATTCCGCGCCCGCGACGAAGGCCCCCGTGAAGACTTCCGCGGCGGGAACGAGGAGTAACAACGGATGTCCGACAACCCCCGTAACGCCGCGGCTGCCGCCGACGACGTGAACCCCGCCGCCCGCCGCGCCGCCGTCGGCGCCCGCCGGCCGTTCTACCGCCGCCGCAAGTCCTGCCCGTTCTCCGGCCCGAATGCGCCGAAGATCGACTACAAGGACGTGCGCCTGCTGTCGCGCTTCCTCAGCGAGCGCGGCAAGATCGTGCCGAGCCGCATCACCGCAGTGTCCGCCAAGAAGCAGCGCGAGCTGGCCCAGGCCATCAAGCGTGCGCGTTTCCTGGCGCTGCTGCCCTACATCGTCGCCTGAAGGGAACAATACCATGGCTGCCGTGGAACTGATCCTGCTCCAGCGCGTCGAGAAGCTGGGCCAGATGGGCGATATGGTGCGGGTGAAGCCGGGCTATGCCCGCAACTACCTGCTGCCGCAGCGCAAGGCGATCCGCGCCAACAAGGACAACCTGGCGAAGTTCGAGGCCCAGCGCGCCCAGCTGGAAGCCCAGAACATCAAGCGCCGCGAGGAAGCCGAACGGGTTGCCGAGCGCGTGGGCGGGCTGTCCGTCGTCGTCATCCGCCAGGCCGGCGAATCCGGCAGCCTGTACGGGTCGGTGTCGTCGCGTGATATCGCCGATGCGTGCACCGCTGCCGGGCTGACCATCAACCGCTCGCAGGTGGTGCTGGAACACCCGATCAAGTCGCTGGGCCTGACGGCGGTCCGCGTCGTCCTGCATCCCGAGGTGTCCATCCCCGTTACCGTCAACGTGGCGCGCAGCCCCGAGGAAGCCGAGAAGCAGGCGCGCGGCGAGGCCATCGGCGGCGAGGCGGCCGAAGAGGAGGTGAGCCTCGAAGAGTTGCTTGAGACCGAGGTCCCGACCGAAACGGAAGCCTGACGAGTTCCATCCGAAAGGCCGAAACGGATCGGCCTGCCATGTCTGAGACGCCGGGCATCGCTGCGTAAAAGAGCAGTGATGCCCGGCGTTGTCGTTCTTGAAATCGCTGCGCTAGTGGTCCCATTCTGCCAACATCGTTCCTTCGACGGCAGAGGAGGGAAAGATGCGGGCGATACTGGACCCCATCCTCCGGCGTTTCATTGTGCTCGGGCGCCTTACGGTCCGTTGGCCCGATGGCCAGCTCACCACTTATACCGGGGAGCCGGGACCCGAGGCGCTGATGGCGCTCCGCAGCAGCGCCGCCGTCCGTCGCATTGCGCTGAATCCGGCGTTGGCGGTGGGTGAAGCCTATATGGACGGCGATCTGGTACCGGTGGACTGCACGATTCACGACGTGCTCGACCTGCTGGTCATCAATCTGAACTCCGAAACTTCCAGCCTGCCAGTTTACAAATTCCGTGCGGCACTGAAGCGAATGACCCGGGCACTCGCGCAGTTCAATCCGGCCAGCCGGTCACGGCGCAATGTCGCCCATCATTACGACCTCAACGGCCGGCTCTACAGCCTGTTCCTCGATCGCGACCGGCAATACTCCTGCGCCTATTTCCCCCGCGGCGACGAGACCCTGGAAGAGGCGCAGGTCGCGAAGAAGCGGCATATCGCGAGCAAGCTGCGGCTCGACCGCCCGGATCTCACCGTGCTCGACATCGGTTGCGGCTGGGGCGGGATGGCGTTGACGCTGGCACGTGACTACGGCGCCCGGGTCACCGGCATCACCCTGTCCACCGAACAACTCGACGAGGCCCGGGCGCGCGCGTCGGCCGAAGGGCTGGCCGACCGTGTCACCTTCGAGCTGCTGGACTACCGCTCGTTGCATCGCTGCTTCGACCGCATCGTGTCGGTGGGCATGTTCGAGCATGTCGGCGTCGGTCACTACCGGACGTTCTTCGAAGTGACCAAACGCTGCCTGGCGCCGGACGGCATTGCGCTGCTGCACGCGATCGGCCGCCATACGGGGCCGGACGCAACGAATCCGTGGATTGCAAAATACATCTTCCCGGGCGGCTACTCGCCGGCCCTGAGCGAGGTGCTGCCGGCGATCGAAAAATCCGGCCTGGTGACGACAGACATCGAAATCCTCCGGCTGCATTATGCGGAGACACTTCGGCACTGGCGCCGCCGCTTCGCAGCCAACCGCGACGCCATCATGGGCCTCTACGACGAACGTTTCTGCCGCATGTTCGAATTCTATCTGTCCGGCAGCGAACTCGCATTCCGCCGCGAAGGTCACATGGTCTTCCAGATCCAACTGGCGCGCGACCAGCGCGCGGTGCCGCTGTCGCGCGACTACATGGTCGACACCGAGCGCAAGGCCGCTGCGTCCGCGTGCGCTGCGGCCGGCCTGACACATGGCCAGGGCTCCGCCCCGGGGTCGGAGTCCCGCGGCCGCACGTCAGAATAGCGACATCTGCGCCTGCGCGCGGCCGCTTTTGCTGTCGGCAGGTGGGTTGAAGCGGGAGCAATCGAGCTCGGCACGATTATCCAGCCCCCATTGACGCGCTGCGCGCGCGAAGCGACGCGCGAGCAGGTCTGCATAGACTCCGGTCCCGGAGAAGCGCTGGCCGAATTGCGCATCGTTCAGGGCGCCGGCCCGCGTTTCGCGCACCAGTTCCAGCACGTGCCGGGCGCGGTCGGGAAAGTGCCGATGCAGCCAGTCCTCGAAGATCTGCTTGAGCTCGTGCGGCAGACGCAACAGAACGTAACCGCCCCAGCGTGCGCCGGCGCGCGACGCGGCTTCGAGAATGCGCTCCATTTCCGCGTCGTTCAGCGCGGGGATCATGGGAGCGGCCAGAACGCCGGTGGGGATACCGGCGCGGGTCAGCTGCTCGATCGCCTGCAGGCGACGTGCGGGGGTTGCTGCGCGCGGCTCCATGCGACGGGCCAGGGCCGGGTCGAGCGTGGTCACGGACAGGCACACGCGCACGAGGCTCCGTTCGGCCATCGGCTGCAGGATGTCGAGATCGCGGAGCACGCCGGCGGATTTGGTGACGATTGTTACCGGATGGTTGAACCGGTCGAGCACCTGCAGCACCGCGCGGGTCAGCTTCAGCGTGCGGTCCACGGGCTGGTAGGGATCGGTGTTGGAGCCGAGCGCCAGCGGCCGGGCGATGTAGCCGGGCTTGCGCAGTTCCTTCTCCAGAATCTCCGCCACATCCGGCTTGAACAGCAGCTTGGTCTCGAAATCGAGGCCCGGCGAGTAGCCGAGATAGGCATGCGTCGGCCGGGCGTAGCAGTAGACGCACCCATGTTCGCAGCCGCGATACGGATTGACCGCGCGGTCGAAGCCGATATCGGGACTCTGGTTCCAGCTGATCACACTGCGCGAGGCGTCGCGGATCAGCGTGGTCGGCAAAGGCGGCAGATCGGTGAAATCGGCTGCCAGGGTGTCCCAGCCGTCATCGAAGGGGGCGGCGGCCGTCGACACGAAGCGGTTGGGCGGGTTGACCGTGGCGCCGCGCCCTTTGCGGACGACCGACGTGCCCGGCGGACCATCCGTCGACGCCACGGTCGGGCGCGTGGTGGGGACGGGTGGGATGAACAGCGCGGTCTTGCTGCGCCGCGCGGCGCGGGCCGGTGCCGGCAGCGTGTCGGGAAGTCCCGCGCGCTCCTGGGCCTCCAGTTCCTGCGGGTCGATTTCCCGCACCAATTCGGAGCGGTCGTCATATGCGCTATGATTCTGCCCGTGCATCCCGTGGACGCGCACGCCGCGGTCGCTCGTCGCTGGGTCGCGCATGGCTGTGTTCCCCGTCCGTTCCGGTGCTACAGTGGCGTTGTCCGACGGTCACGTCAAGAACATAAAGAGAACATAATGCGGCTGTCCGTGATCATCCCGACATTGGACGCGGCGGCCCGGTTGCCGGCGACGCTTGCCGCCCTGGACGGCGCGCCGTGCGAGGTGATCGTTGCCGATGCCGGCAGCACCGACGGCACGGCGGAGCTCGCCGGGCGCCTGGGTGCGCGGGTGGTGCAGGCGCCGCGTGGCCGGGGCGTGCAGGTCGCCGCCGGTGTGGCGGCCGCACGCGGCGAATGGCTGCTGTTGCTGCACGCCGATACGCGGCTCGATCCTGCCTGGCCGGCGGCCGTGCAGAGCGTCATGGCGCGACACCCCGACCGCGCCGCCTATTTCCGCTTCGTCCTCGACAGCAGCGACCCCCGCGCCCGCCGATTGGAGCGCGTGGTGGCGTGGCGATGCCGCGTCTGGGCGCTGCCATACGGCGACCAGGGGTTGCTGATCTCGCGGCGGCTGCTGGCCGCGGTGGGCGGTGTCCGGCCGTTGCCGTTGATGGAGGATGTCGATCTCGTGCGGCGCATCGGACGGCCGCGTCTCATCGGGCTGGATGTGCCGGCGGTGACCTCGGCGGAACGATGGCAGCGAGACGGCTGGTATCGAAGATCGGCGCGCAACTTGTGCTGCCTTGCGCTGTATCGTGCGGGGCTGCCGCTGCATCTGGTCGCGAGGCTCTACGCGTGAAGGACACCGTCTTCGTCTTCGCCCGGGCGCCGCATCTGGGCACCGTCAAGCGCCGGCTCGCACGTGACATCGGCGCGCGTGCTGCGTTGCGCTTTTATGTTGCCACGTTGTCACGCACGTTGCGGCTGCTGGCTGCCGACCGGCGTTTCCGTACGGTGGTCGCGGTGACGCCGGATGGCGCGCGCGGACGGTGGCTGCAAGGCCTCCCGGTGGTGCGGCAAGGCCCTGGCGACCTGGACCAGCGCATGCAGCGTGCCTTCCGCCGCCATGCGCGTGGACGTGTCGCGATCGTCGGCAGCGACATTCCGGATCTGCGCGCCGACGACGTGGCGCGCGCCTTTCGTCTGCTTGGCCGCGCGCAGGCCTGTTTCGGTCCCGCCGCCGATGGCGGCTACTGGTTGGTGGCGATGTCGCCGCGCCGCCCCGCCGCGCCGTTCGGCCACGTCAGGTGGTCCAGCGAATGGGCGCTGCGCGATACCTTGGCGAATTTCGAAGGAAGGCGGGTGGCGCTGCTGCGCCAACTGCGAGACGTGGATACACAGGCGGATCTGCGGGCCGTACGAAATGCGGCATGAGCGGCCAGGTGCGTACTCGGCGGTAATGGCTCGGCCTTCCCGGTACGATGGACAGCCCCCCGAAACCCGTCCGCGACAACAACCGGAGACGACGGATGACCGACATGCGCGTGGGACTGCTGCTGTTCCCCGATCTGACGCAACTTGACCTGACTGGCCCCTACGAGGTGTTTCGCAAGACGCCGGGTTTCACCGTGCATCTTCTGGCGAGGACGCTCGATCCCGTGCGCGCGGAGACGGGGTTGCGGCTGTTGCCGGACACCACGCTGGCAGACTGCCCGCAGCTCGATGTCCTCTGTGTGCCTGGCGGTCCAGGGGTGAATCCGCTGATCGAGGATGCGGAGATGCTGGAGTTCCTGCGCGTGCAGGCTGCGGGTGCGCGCTATGTGACCTCGGTGTGCACCGGCGCGCTGGTACTGGGAGCGGCGGGCCTGCTGCGCGGCCTGAAGGCAACCACACATTGGGCGGCGCATGATCTGCTTGCGCAGTTCGGTGCCATACCGACGCAGGGTCGCGTCGTGCGCGACGGCCGCGTGTTCACCGGCGGCGGTGTCACCGCGGGGATCGACTTCGCGCTCACGCTGGTGGCCGAAGTGATGGGCGCCGAGATCGCCCAGGCCGTTCAGCTGCAGATCGAATACGCGCCGGCGCCGCCGTTCAATGCCGGAAATCCTGAGACCGCACCTGCCACCGTTCTGTCGGCCGTGCGCGCACGCGGGGCGCCGATGCGGGCGAAGCGCGAGGAGATCGTTGCGCGCGCAACCCGGAGATAGTTATTGCGCCGCCGTCAGATGCTCCTGCAGCCTGGGCATCAGCTCGACCAGGTTGCAGGGGCGGTGGCGGTTGTCCAGCTGCCAGAGCAGGATGTCGTCCCACGCATCCTTCACCGCCCCGGGACTCCCTGGCAACGCAAACAGATAGGTGCCGCCTGCAACGCCACCGACCGCGCGCGATTGCATGGTCGAGGTTCCGATCTTCTGATAGCTGAGCAACCGGAACAATTCGCCGAAGCCCTCGATTTTCTTCTCCAGCACACGATCGAACGCTTCGGGCGTCACGTCGCGGCCGGTAATGCCGGTGCCGCCGCTGGTGATGACCACGTCGATCTGCGGGTCTGCGATCCACGCCTTCAGAATCTCCGTGACGAGATCTGCATCGTCGCGTTCGATCCGGCGCGCGGCAACGTGGTGCCCGGCGGCCGCGATGCGCCCCGCCAGCGTATCGCCCGACGTGTCGTTGGCGGCGGTGCGCGTGTCGGACACCGTCAGCACGGCGATGTTCACGGCGATGAAGGGACGGCTTTCGTCGATGCGTGCCATGGCCACACTCCTGCGCGTCAATTGGTGCGCGTGGCAGCTTCCTGCTGTGCGCTGATATCATGATAGCGCGGCCAGCCGCCGACGGCGAGTTCGTCGAGGCTGGGCGTGGGCAGATGCATCCGGGCCGCGTAGATCCAGGTATATGTCAGCACCCGCGGGACGAAGGCGCGCGTCTCGTCGATCGGGATCGCCTCGATGAACAGCAGCGGATCGCCGTCGTCGCGAACGGTCGGGCCCCAGCGCGAGAAATTACCGGGCCCGGAATTGTAGCTGGCGAGCAGGCGGATCAGGTTGCCGTTCACCACGTCGTGGGTCGCGAGATAGCTGACATAGCGCTGGCCGAGGTCGAGGTTGACCGCCGGATCGTGCAGCGCGCTGCGAAGTCCCTCGCCGCGGTTCGCCTGCAGGATGAAGAGCGCCGTCTCCGGCATGATCTGCATGAGTCCCCGCGCGCCGGCGGGAGAGACCATGGCCGGGTCGAAATTCGATTCCGTGCGTGCCAGCGCGTAGACCATGGCGGGATCGATGGTGAAGCCGCCGGCCGGGCGCAGCCGCGGTACCGGGAAGCGGGTGCCGTCGCGCGGCCGGCCGTCGGCTGCCTGCACGCGGTCCGCGAGCTGGGCCGCCAGCTCCGTCAGCCGCGCCCGCGAGGCCACCAGCATGATGGCGCGGGCCAGTGCCGGCGTGTCTTGCGCGGCCGGCCACAGGCGCCGGAGCTCGGCCTCGGCCCGCGCCGTCTGGCCGACCTGCAGCAGCGCGAAGGCGCGCAGCCCTTCGGGCGTGGCGGCGACGGCTTCGACATCGGCCTCGGCCAGGGTTTCGCGGTCACCCATGTCGAAGCCAAGGGTCAGGCCTAGGGCGCGGCGGGCCAACAAGCCATAGAAGGTGTTCTTCTGCGTGCTCGCGCGCAGCATCCACGGCACGTATCCCGCCGGGTCGCGGGAGCGAAGACGGGCGCGGGCGGTCCAGAACGCGGCTGCCGATTTCAGCGCCGGCGTGGTCAGCTCAGCCCGCCACGCGGCCTCGAACATCGGCCGGGCCAGCTCGATCCGGCCCATGCGCCAGGCGGCGAGGCCGGCGACATAGGCCGGCAGCGCCACCCCCTGGCAGCCGTCGGGCGCGGTGCGGCCGCAGGCCCGGACACCCGCGGCGGCGGTGTCGAAGGCTTCCTCGTCGCGGTTGAGGGTGAACAGGATCTGCCCTGCCTCGCCGCGCAGCAGGGCCGCGTAGGCGGGCGCAAGATTGCTGGCCTGGGCGATCAGGCGGGCCGCGGCATAGGGACGGGGCGAGCGCGCGGCCTCGCGCACCGCGCGGTCGGTTGTGGCATTGCGCGCGAGCGACAGACCGGCGGGCTCGGTCTCCTCGGGGACCGGGGCGGGGCGCGCGTCGCTGCTGGCCAGAGCCTGTGCCGCCGGCGCGGGCGGTGCTGTGGCGCCGCGCGGCAGGCGGACCAGCAGCAGGGAATGGATAGACGATGCGTCGGGCAGGTCGGCCCAGCCCGCGAGCCAGGCCTGGAGTTCGCCGGCGCCGGGGCGCGTGAAGGGGCCGAGATAGCGGTCGGCCAAAATATGGCCGAGCATTGCCTGGCCCAGTGGCGTGGAGGTGTCGAGCTGGGCCGTTTCCCGCAGCGCCGCGGGGATGTCGCCGCGAGCCTGCTGGCCGAAGATGCGGCGGATGCGCGCCGCCTCGCTGGGCGGCAGCGGATGCGGCAGTGCGACACCGCCGCCGGCCCCGGGCGAGACGCGCGGAATTGCCAGCGCGGAGTCGTCCGAGCCGTTGGGGAGCAAGCCTCCCAGGGGTTGCGCAAACGCCTTTTCGGCCGACAGACCTGCCAGCATCGCCGCGCCGGCAATGAGAGCCCGAGCGGCGGAAAGGCGGGAGAGCGTAGAACCGGTCCCTCGCATGGCGGACGCCCTACACGGGGGCGCAGGCCGGCGCAACTCCCGCAGGCGAGACGAGTCCAGAAAAATGAGATCACCCGATTGGGATTTGCGTCCTCAACCGCCAGCTACACCTCGTCTATTGTGCGCCGCAGCAACAACAGATCCGCCCACGCATCCCGCTTTGCGCCTGGGGTTCGCAGCAGATAGGCAGGGTGCAGCATCGGCAGGGTCGGGACCGGGGAATCGAGGCCGGGTATGGCCACTTCGAGCCATTTGCCCCGCATTCTGCGAATGCCTGTATTGCTTCCAGCGACGGCCCGGGCGGCCAAAGCGCCCAGCAGCACCAGCCGCCGGGGGCGCACCAGCGCGATATGGCGCAGCAGGAAGGGCAGGCAGATCACCACCTCGTTGTCCGTAGGATTGCGATTCCCCGGCGGGCGCCATGGAATCAGGTTGGTGATAAGGAATTCGGTCCTATAAAGCCCGATGCTCCCGAGCATCCGGTCAAGGAACTGGCCAGACGGCCCGACGAACGGTTTGCCGGCCCGGTCTTCCTCCGCGCCCGGGCCCTCGCCCACGAACATCAGGCCTGAATCGGGGTTGCCATCGGAGAAGACGAGGTTGGTGGCGGTGGCCGAGAGGGGGCAGCCGTCGAAGGCGGCGAGTGCCGCCCGCAGCTCCTCGCGCGTTCGGCAGGCGGCGGCGATCTCCCGCGCGCGCAGTGCCGGGGCGGGGGCGCCCAAGGGTGGCGTCTGCACCACCGGCATCACCGGCCGTGGCATCGCCTCGGGCTGCCGCGCAGGAGGGGGCGATGCTTCCGGCGCCGGCCGCGGTGGGGCCGCGGTAACGCGCGCCGACAGGCGGTCCACGGGCGCCTCGCCCAGCGCTTCGTCCACACCCCATTCGATTTGCAGCCGCAAGGCCGCCAGCGCATTCATGGCGATCAATGTTTCCCGCCCTTCGGTTTTGCGCAACAGCGCCACACTCCCTAACCTGCAATGGCCTCCCGGTTGCCGGGCGGCAGCGGGGGAGAGACCATGGCTGAGAGAGTGGCGCGCGAGCATATGGACTTCGATGTGGTCGTGGTGGGAGCCGGCCCGTCCGGCCTGGCCGCCGCCATACGGCTCAAGCAACTCGCCCCGGACGCCGCCGTCTGCGTGGTGGAGAAGGGGGCCGAGGTCGGGGCTCATATCCTGTCCGGCGCGGTCGTCGAGCCGCGCGCGCTGGACGAGTTGCTGCCGGATTGGCGCGAACGCGGGGCGCCGTTGACCACCCAGGCCAGGGACGACCGCTTCCTCTATTTGACGAAAGCCAGCTCGATCCGCCTGCCCACGCCGCCGACCATGAACAACCACGGCAACTACATCGTCTCCCTGGGCGACGTGTGCCGTTGGCTGGGGCAGCAGGCCGAGGCGCTCGGCGTGGAGATCTACCCCGGCTTCGCCGCCACTGAAGCGCTGGAGGAGGGCGGCCGCGTGATCGGCGTGGCCACCGGCGACATGGGGGTGAACCGCGACGGCGAGCCCGGCCCGAACTACGCCCCGGGCATGGAGCTCCGCGCCGCCTACACCATCTTTGCCGAAGGCTGCCGTGGCAGCCTGACCAAAACGCTGTTCGAACGCTTCCGGTTGCGCCAGGGCTGCGATCCCCAGACCTACGGCATCGGCGTGAAGGAGCTGTGGGAGATCCCGAAGGAGAACCACCGGCCCGGCCTGATCGAGCATTCCGTCGGCTGGCCGATGGACAGCGCCACCTATGGCGGGTCGTGGCTGTATCATTGGGGGGATAATCTGATTTCCTACGGGTTCGTGGTGGGGCTGGACTACCGCAACCCCTGGCTCAATCCGTTCGAGGAGATGCAGCGCCTCAAGACCCACCCGGACATGCGCAAGCATTTCGAAGGCGGACGGCGCATCGCCTACGGCGCGCGCGCGCTCAGCGAGGGCGGCTTCCAGTCGGTGCCGAAGCTGACCTTCCCGGGCGGCTGCCTGGTGGGCGACACCGCAGGGTTCCTGAACGTGCCGAAGATCAAGGGCACCCATACCGCCATGAAGTCCGGCATGCTCGCCGCCGAAGCGGTGGCCGAGGCGCTGGCCGCCGACCGCACGCCCGAGCCCGTGGCGTATGCCGAGAAGCTGCGCCAGAGCTGGCTGTGGGACGAGCTGTATCGCGTGCGCAACATCCGTCCCGGCTTCGCGAAGTTCGGCCTGTGGGGCGGGTTGCTCAACGCCGCCATCGACACCTACGTGTTCCGCGGCAGGGCGCCCTGGACGCTGCACCATGCGCATCCGGACAACACCACGCTGATGGAGGCGGATGCGGTCCCGCGCATCGCGTATCCGAAGCCCGACGGCAAGCTGACCTTCGACCGGCTGTCCTCGGTGTTCATCAGCAACACCAACCACGCGGAAGACCAGCCGGGGCATCTGCGCTTGCGCGATCCGGACCTGGCGATCACGGTGAACTGGAACAAGTACCGCAGCCCGGAAACACGCTACTGCCCTGCTGGCGTCTACGAGATCGTGGGGGCGGAAGAAGGCGATCCGCGTTTGCAGATCAACGCGCAGAACTGCGTGCACTGCAAGACCTGCGACATCAAGGACCCGACCCAGAACATCGACTGGGTGCCCCCGGAAGGCGGCGGCGGGCCGGTCTATCCCGGCGGGATGTAGCCGGTCGGCCGGCCCGCGTTGCGGCCCGGCCGGTCCGTGCCCTTTTTTCCGGCGGTCAGGTCCGCGCGCGGCGGCGGCGCACCAGGGCGATGCCGGCGAGCCCCGATGCGATCAGCGCCATCGAGGCCGGCTCCGGCACCGGCGTGACCGTCACCGTGCCGGCGCGGGCGCCGACATTGCCCGTCTTGCCGTTGGGGCCGATGATGTCGCTGGAGAAGAAGATGCCCGCACCATTGGCGATGAAGCTCGATATCTGGATCGCCGTGGAGGCGATGACGCTGAAGGCCAGCGGGCCGGGATTGGGGTTGCTCGCCCCGCTGCCGCAACCGGACGGGACCTGGCAGTCCACGCCATAGCCGTAGCTGCCGCCCATCCCCTTGGGCGACGCCACGCTCGCGAACCCGGGCGTGATGTTGGTGATGGTGACGACGGGGTTGGACAGCAGATTGAACGCCAGCGAGTCGCCGGCGCCGGTCGCAACGAATTTCGCCGTCGGGATCAGGGTGACGAGGACATCGACCTGGAACGGACTCACCTCGGTCAATACGATCGTGCCGAACGGGCCGGTGCCGCATGTGCCGCTGCAGGCGTCCTGCGTGAGCACGAATGTTGCCGTATCGGCCGCCGCCGGCGTGGCATATGCCGCGCCAAATGCGGAAAGGGCCATGACCAGGAACAGGTGTCGAATACGCATCATCTCATCTTCTCCGCGACCGCTGCGCGCGGCCCTGGCGTCGCAATAACGTTTGCTTAACGCGATGCAACTATCGTGCCTCGCAGAGAGCCTGTTGGAATCGCGAGCACTTCCCGGATGTGCGACGGTCCTGTCGGCGCGAATTGTAAAAATTTCCGACATCATGATCGGGATTTGGCACGCCCCTGGCATCGAAAGCATGATCGGCGCCGAGAGAAGCGCCGAACCGATATTGCTCCTAGTGTCCTGCCCCCGAAGTTCGCCGCATCTTGCGGCGGACGCAGGGGTCAGCAGGCCACTGAAAACAAAGGGCTAGTGTCCTGTCCCCGAAATTCGCCACCTATGCGAACTTCGGATTCGGGACACTAGCGCCAGTGCGCGAGGCGTGCAGCCGCTTCGGCCATGTCCGCCTCGGGCCCGCAATAGCTGAAGCGCACGAAATGGTGGCCCCGCATGCGGTCGAAATCCACGCCCGGAGACGCCGCCACGCCGGCTTCGGCCAGCATGCGCGCGCAGAAGTCGTGGGCGTCGTTGCTGCGGTCGGAGACGTCGGCGTACAGGTAGAACGCGCCCTCGGCCGGGCTCAGCCGCGGGAAGCCGGCGCCGGGGAGGGCCGCCAGCAGCAGGTCGCGCGAGCGGCGGTAGCGGGCGACGTTGGCCTGCAGCTCGTCCGTGCAGTCGAACGCGGCCTCGGCGGCGATCTGGGCGATGTGCGGTGGGCTGATGAACAGATTCTGCGCCAGGCACTCGACCGGGCGGATCAGATCGTCCGGCAGCACGAGCCAGCCGATCCGCCAGCCGGTCATGCTGAAATACTTGGAGAAGCTGTTCACGACGATGGCGCTCGGGCTGAGTGCGGCCGCCGTCGCGAGGGGCGAATCGTAGTTCAGCCCGTGATAGATCTCGTCGCTGATCAGCCGCACGCCGTTGCGGTGGCACCATGCGGCAATGTCCGCCAGCTCCTGCGGGTGCAGCATGGTGCCGGCGGGGTTGCAGGGGCTGGCCACGATCAGCCCGTCGGGGCGCGGCGCCAGCCGTTCCAGCATTGCCACGGTCGGCTGGAAGCGCGTGTCCGCGCCAGCCTCGATGATGACCGGTTCGATTCCCAGTGCGGTCAGAATGTTCACATAGGGTGGATAGAACGGGGCGGCCATGGCCACGCGGTCGCCGGGGTCGAAGGCGGCGAGGAAGGCCAGCGGGAAGGCGCCGGATGCGCCCACGGTCACAGCCACGCGGTCCATGGGCAGAGCGAGCCCGTACCACGCGGCGTAATGGCGGGCGATGCGTTCGCGCAGGCTGCGGCGGCCGAACGTCTCCGTGTAGCCCATCGGGGCACCGGCGGCGAGCGCCGCCTGGACGGCGGCCACCGCGCCGGCAGGTGCGCCGGTGCCGGGCTGGCCGACCTCCATGCGGATGACGTGGGGCGCGCCCGGCGGCAATGCGGCCTGTCGTACATTGGCCGCGGTGATCACGTCCATCACGATGAACGGCGGGGCGGCAGCGCCCCGCCCGGTCTTCAGGGCCATGGTTTCCTGACAGCCATCAATTGCTGCCGATGGCGAGACCCGCGCCACGCGGATCGGTCGCCCAGCCGCAGGATCCTTCCTCGGATGGCAGATACTCGTTGCAGGCGATGATGTTGGCCCGGCCGGGATCGGGCACCGCGGCCGGGTCCGGTCGTGCCACGGCGCTGCGGTCGTTCTGCACCTGCACCAGGGGGAGGGCCACCGCCAGCGGCGCGCCGGCCTGGCCCGACCCGCCGACTGCGGCATGGAAGGCGCGAATGTGGCTGTTGTAGAGGATCGCCGCGGACAGCAGCGCCGGCGGAATCCAGTTCGGTGATGCTGCCAGCAACATGCCGGTGTCCGGCGCCATCCGCCCGGTGCCGAACAGGTTGCCCATGGTCAGGGCGCAGACGACGGCGTTGCCGTCCTGGTCCAGCGTGGCGAAGGTGGTGGACGCCGGCAGCGCCGGCAGGCTCGCAGCCGGCAGGTCGTTGGCGGCGAGGATCGCCTGGGGATCGGCGCCGCCCTGGCGCGACCGCGCAGCCACCGCCAGCGCACGCGCATTGGCGCGATCCAGCGCCGCCGGGTCGGACACCAGCACCTGATACGCCGCCGCGGCGGCCAGGCCACCATCGGCGGGCGGCGGCAGGAAGGCCACGGAATCGCCGCCCCGAACCGGCAGGATCAACGGTGGCGCCAGACGCGCCACGGCACCGCGGAAATCCTCCGCCGTCAGCGTGGCGCCGGCGGATCTGGATGCCTCGGCCATCCGCCGCGCCAGCGCGCCCTGGTAGAAATCGCCGACGCCGGCGACGCGGATCTGCGCCAAGGTCGAGCCGAGGTCGGGCTGAACCAGCATGGTGCCTTCGCCGATCGGCTGGCCGGCGCGGAAGAACGCATTGCGTGCACCAGGATCGGCGCTCAGCGGCCCTGCCACCAGCGCGAGGTCGCGGGTGAAGGCGCGGCTTGCCACGACACCCAGGCGCGCCAGGCGCTCGGCCGGCACGATCAGCGACTCGAAGGGCCGGCGGCCATAGCGGGCATGCAACGCGAACAGGCCGCGCGACAGCATCGGCACCGCCGCCGGCCGGTCCGCCCCGGCCGCGCTGGCCGGCGGCACCGGCGTGAACAGCACCGCGTCCGGCACGCCGGAGCCGCCCTTGCCGGCCTTGTAGGCGAGGCAGGCGCCGCCGCCGCCGAGCCCGGCGCGGGAGGGCAGGGTGACGGACAGGGCAAAGCCCAACGCCACCGCCGCATCGGCCGCGTTGCCGCCGGCCGATAGCACCTCACGCGCCGCCAGCACCGCCTGCGGCTCGTCGGCCACCACGCCGCCGAGGAAGCCCTTGATATGGCCGGGCGCTCCCTCGGGGTTCGCGGGCGGGCCGAAGACCGAATTGACGGTCGAACAGCCGGATGTTGCGAGGCCGAGCGCAACCAGGACGGCGACGCCGCGATTGGCTAGTCTATGGCACATGCGTCCGAGGCTGCTGATCCGCATTCTGTCCGTGCTGTTGTCGATGGTTGTGCTGGCGGGGCTGCTGCCTGCCGGGCCGGCGGCGGCGCAGGCGCCGCCCGGAAGCGGCGGGCCGCGTGTGATCCTGATCCGCGACGCCGAGACCGAGACGCTGCTGCGCACGTATGCCAACCCCTTGTTCCGCGCGGCCGGGGTCGATCCCAACCTGGTCCGGATCATCCTGATCCGGGACAACGCCATAAACTCGTTCGTCAGCACCGGCAACCGCATGTTCGTCCATACCGGCCTGATCATGCAGGCTGAGTCGGCGCTGGAGATGGTGGGCGTGCTGGCGCACGAGACCGGCCACATCGCCGGCGGCCACCTGGCCAGGCTGCCGGACGCCATGCGCCAGGCCATGATCGAATCGATCGTCGCCGTGCTGATCGGCGCCGCCGCGGGCGCGGTCACCCGCGACAGCGGTGCCATCGGCGCAGGGCTGGGGGCGCAGCAGATGGCGATGCGCAACTTCCTCTCGTTCACCCGCGGCATCGAGCAGTCGGCCGATCAGGGCGCGATGGCATTCCTGGACCGGAACCAATGGTCCGCCCGCGGGTTGCTCGACCTGTTCAATCGTCTGGAGAGCCAGGAGGCGCTGAACTCCACGCAGCAGGACCCGTATCTGCTCACCCATCCGCTGACACGCGAGCGGATGGCGTTCGTGCAGGAGCACGTGGCGCGCAGCCCGTACAGCAACAACCAATTGCCGCCTGGCTTCGAGCAGGGGTTCCAGATGGTCCGGGCCAAGCTGCACGGCTTCCTTGATCCCAGCTCGGTCACGCTGCGCACCGTGGCGGCGACGGACAAGTCCGCGCCGGCCCGGTACGCCCGGGCCATCGCGCTGCACCGCCTGGCCCGCACCAATGAGGCATTGGCCCTGATCGATGGCCTGCTGGCCGAGCAGGCCGGCAGCCCCTGGCTCCATGAACTGAAGGGGCAGATGCTGTTCGAGGGTGGCCGGGTGCGAGAGGCCCTGGGCCCGTATCGGGAGGCGGCACGGCTGGCGCCGGACCAGCCGCAAATCCGGGCGGCGCTGGCGCATGCGATGATCGAGTCCGGCGACCCGCTGCTGCTGCGCCCGGCGGTGCAGCAGTTGCAGTCCGCCCTGGACCGCGACCGCGAGGACAGCGATGCCTGGCGTTCCCTGGGCATCGCCTGGGGGCGGGTGGGCGATCTGGGCCAGGCCAACCTGGCGCTGGCCGAGGAGGCGATGCTGCTCGGCGACATCCGCACTGCGCGCGCATTGGCGACGAAGGCCGAGAAGTTGTTGCCGGCCGGCCCCGCCAGGCTGCGCGCAACGGATATCAGCAACGCCGTGAAGAAAGAGAACCGTGAAGGCTTCTGACGTATCCCGCTTATAATCTCCGTCATTCCGGCCTATCCCGTTACCACACTATCAAGAGGCACCCCGCACGATGATCCGTATCCTGGCCATGCTGCTGCTGGCCGCATTCGTGGCGACCGCCCCGGTCCGCCCTGGCCATGCTGCACCGGCCCAGAGCACGGCGACACAGGGCGCCGCGGCGGGCAGCTTCACCGCCCAGCAGCGCCAGGAGATCGTCGACATTCTGCGTGCCGCCCTGAAGGCCGACCCCTCGATCCTGCGCGACGCCATCGAGACGCTGCAGGCCGATGAGGGGAGCCGGCAGGAGGCCGCGGCCCAGGCCGCCATCTCCAGCATGGCGGACGCGCTGACGCGCACGCCCGGCGATCCGGTGGCGGGCAACCCCGCAGGCGACGTGACGGTGGTGGAGTTCTTCGACGTCCGCTGCCCCTATTGCCGGCGCATGCAGCCGGTGATGGCCGAGTTGCTGCGCAAGGACCGCAACATCCGCGTCGTCTACAAGGACATCCCCATCCTCGGACCGGCCAGCGTCATGGGCGCGAAAGCGCTGTTGGCGGCGCAGCGCCAGGGCGGCTACCTGAAGCTGTTCGAGGTGTTGATGTCCGGGCCGCCCAACGTCGACCAGGACAGCCTACGGGCGGCGGCGATCCGCGTCGGGCTCGACTGGGACCGGCTGCAGCGCGACATGGCCGACCCCGCCATCCAGGCGCGCATCGATGCCAACCTGCAACTTGCCCACGCCCTGCAGATCCAGGGTACGCCGGCCTATGTCATCGGGGGGCGGTTGCTGCCCGGCGCGGTCGAGCTGGCCGAACTGCAGGACGCCGTGGCCTTGGCCCGCAAGCGCTGAAACCGACGTCGTGCAGCAAGACACGGCCGCGGGCGGCGCCCGCCCGGCACTGAGCGGGCGCGAGGCGGCGGTGTATTTCCTGATTGCCGCAGTGCTTGATGTCGCCACCGGTCTTCGCAGTGCGCCGGGTGTGCTGCAGGGCGACCTGCTGAACCCTGACACCTATATGCGCCTTGTCCGGTTGCGCGACATCGTACGGCTCGGCGAGCCATTGCATGTCGTGCTGCGCGACGGTTCGGGCGGCGGCACGGTGCTGCATTGGTCACATTTCCTCGACAGTATGCTGCTATTGCTGGCCGCGCCGCTGCGACTGTTGCTCGGCCCCGATACGGCGCTGCACGGTGCGGCACTCGCGATCGGGCCAATCGGCGTCGGGCTGCTGGGGGTCGGCGCGGCCTGGGCGATGGCGCCGCTGGCCGATCGAGGCTGGCGTTGGACCGCACCTGTACTGGCGGCAATGGCTCCGCCCATCGTGGCTTATGGGTTGCCGGGGGTGGCACATCACCACGTGCCACTGGGCCTGGCCGCCGTGATGCTGGCTGGTTATGCCGGACGCTTGGCCGTGGGCGATCTCGCCGCAGGCTGGGGTCTTGGCGCCTGGGCGAGCGCAGGGATCTGGCTCAGTCCGGAATCCATGCCTCTGATACTCATGGCCTTCGGTGGGACTGGCCTGGCCTGGATGCTGTCTCCGCGTGGCATGGGAATCGGCAGCGGAATCGCGGCAGCGGGAAGTGTATTCGTGGCGCTGACCGCATGCACATTTGCGGTCGATCCACCTTTGCCTGGCTATGGCGCGGTCGAGATCACCCGGTTGTCGGTCGTCTTTGTCGTGCTCGCGGCTGTCGCCTGCGCCGTCGGCTGGTGGCTGTGGAGTCTCGATCGGGCGCCGCTGGCGCCGCTGCCACGGGCGCTGCTGGGAAGTGCTGTCGGCGTCGGGTTAGTGTTGCTGTGGATCGCGCTGTTTCCCGTGATCCTTCGTGGCACTGGCGGCCTGAACGACGCCACCGAGATCAACGCGATGTTCGCGCAGATACAGGAGATGCGGCCAGTAGCGTCGATTTCACAGGGGATCGTGTTTCTGCTGGATGGCGTGTTTGCGGCCCTGTTGCTGGTGTGGTTGGCCGTCAGCCGGCGTTCATGGCTGTGGGCCTACGCCGCCCTCTGCGTGGGCCTGGCGCTGGTGCTCGGCCTGCTTCATGTACGCTTTACCACTTATGGCGCGGTGGCGGGCGCCGCCTGCCTGCCGGTGGCGCTGACGGAGTGCTCGCGCCGGCTGGCCCATCGGGCGCCCGGCTTGCAGATGCTCGTGCGCGTCGGGTTGCTGGCGGTGGTCATGCTGTCCACCCGCGCCGATGCCATGCCCGCATTATTCGGCGCCGCGACGCCGGCGGAGCGGCGCAGCTCTGTCGCGTCGGCAGAGTGCCCGATGCGTGACGTGACAGCGCTGCTCGCGCCCTACGCTGGGGAGGTCGTGCTGTCGGACGTGAACGATGTGCCGGAGTTGTTGTATCGCACTGAGGTGCACACGGTCGGGTCGCTGTATCTCAATGTGGGCGGCTTCATGCGCCTGCGCGCGGCTTGGCGCACTGGGCCGTCCGAGTCCGCGCCGGATGCCGTGCTCGCCACTCGCGCCACTTTGGTGCTGGCATGTCCCCACGCTGCCCGCTCGATGCTGGTCGCCGACCTGCCGCCCGACACGCTGCTGGATCGGCTCGGCCGTCACGAGGTGCCGTCCTGGCTGCAGCCAGTGGCCAGCGACTCTGGTTCGGGCTACACGCTCTATCGCATCATCCAATCCACGCGGCCGTGAACGCGGCGGCTGCCGGCACGGGGCAGGCTGTCGTCGTAAGTTCGATACAGAAACAACAGCATCTCTTAAAGTCCATAGATATTCACTCGTTACATTGCCCCGTCTTCACCAATCCGTGCCCGGTGGGTTCTTGACTCGATCGACCGCCAAGCCTAGCTTCCCTGACCAAGTAAAGCGCGCGCATGGTCGCGCGAGAGACTCGTCGCGCACCCTGGAAGACGAGCGATCGATCTCCTGACGGAAGCTTGCCCGAATGCTTGAGCCTGTTCCGAGGCTGAGGCGCTGGAGGCTGTCATGGCGAAGCTGTGCGATATCTGCGGCATTCGACCTGCTACCGTGCGTGCGACCGTTGTGTCGGGTGACAAGAGACAGACACTTGATCTGTGCGAAATCGACTATCGGCGTCTCGCCAGACAGCAAAGATTCAATTCGCCGCTGGAATCCCTGTTCGGCGGCCGGAGCAGTCCGTTCGACGAGTTCTTTGACGATTCGCTCTGGGATGAGGGCACGTCCGAAACAGGCGAGCCCGCCGGGCGCCGGATCCCGGTCAACGCCGGACGCGGGACGAAGCGCGGCCGGGGCACACCCTCCGGCGCGGAGGACATCCTCAGCGAGCACGCCAGGCAGTTGCTGCAGGAGGCTGCGCAGACTGCCACCGAATTCGGCCGGCACGAGGTGGACACGGAGCATCTGCTGCACGCCCTTACCGGCAGCGATGTCGTCCGTACCGTGCTGGAGCAGTTCAAGCTGTCAGCCGATGACCTGCGTGCGCAGCTGGAACGCGAGAGCCCGCGCGGCGACCGGGCAAAGGAAAAGGAAGGCGGCGGCGAGATCGGTGTCTCGCCACGCCTCAAGGACGTTCTGGGGCGTGCCATCGCGGCGTCGCGCGAGTTGGGCCACAGCTATGTCGGACCCGAGCACCTGCTGATCGGCCTGGCCGAGGAAGACGAAGGTATCGCCGGCGAGGTGCTGCGCCGCTACGGCCTGACGCCCCAGGCGCTGCGCCAGCAGATCGTCAAGGTGGTCGGGCGCGGCGCGGAGGAGGGCCGGGTCGAACGCCCGACCAACACGCCAAACCTCGACAAATATGCGCGCGACCTCACCGCCCTTGCCCGTGACGGGAAGCTCGATCCGGTGATCGGGCGCGCCCGCGAGATCGAGACCACGATCGAGGTGCTGGCGCGGCGCAAGAAGAACAACCCCGTGCTGATCGGCGAGCCGGGCGTGGGCAAGACGGCGATCGTCGAAGGCCTGGCGCAGCGGATCGTCGCCGGCGAGGTTCCGGAATCCTTGCGTGGCAAACGCCTGGTGGAATTGAACGTCAATTCCATGGTGGCCGGTTCGAAGTATCGCGGCGAGTTCGAGGAGCGGGTCCAACAACTCCTGCAGGAAGTCAGCGCGCACCAGGATGAGCTGGTGCTGTTCATCGATGAGATCCACACCATCGTCGGAGCCGGCCAGGGCGGCGGAGAGGGTGGGCTCGATGTCGCCAACGTCTTCAAACCGGCACTGGCGCGCGGCGAGTTGAACCTGATCGGCGCCACCACGCTGAACGAATACCAGAAGCATATCGAGAAGGACGCGGCGCTGGAGCGGCGCTTCCAGCCTGTCTTCGTGCCGGAGCCGACGGTTGAGCAGACGATCATGATCCTCCGCGGCCTGCGCGATACATTCGAATCGCACCACAAGGTGACGATCACCAACGAAGCGATCGTCGCCGCGGCCGAGCTCTCCGACCGCTACGTCACCGGCCGCTTCCTGCCCGACAAGGCGATCGACCTGATCGACCAGGCGGCGGCGCGGGTGAAGATCAGCAGCACCGCCCGGCCGCCCGAGCTGCAGGAGCTGGAGGCGGAGGTTCGCCAACTGAAGCGCGAACAGGACTATGCGACGTCGCGCAAGCAGTTCGACCGCGCTGCTGAGGCGCAGGCACGCCACGCCGACCGCAGCAAGGCGCTGCAGGAGGCGACAGAGCGCTGGCGGCGCGAGCGTGGCTCCGCCAGCGCCGAGGTCAAGAGCGAGCACATCGCGCAGATCGTCTCCAAGCTCACGGGGATTCCCGTGACCGAACTGACCACCGAGGAGCGCGAGCGGCTGACCAAGCTGGAGGAACGGTTGCACGAGCGCGTCGTCGGACAGGACGAAGCGGTCCGCGCGGTCAGCGACGCGGTGCGCCTCGCACGGGCCGGATTGCGCGAGGGACGCCGGCCGGTGGCGACTTTTCTGTTCCTGGGTCCGACCGGCGTCGGCAAGACCGAGCTGGCCAAGGCGCTGGCCGAGACGGTGTTCGGCGACGAAGAAGCGATGATTCGCATCGACATGAGCGAGTACATGGAGCGCCATGCGGTCGCGCGGCTGATCGGCGCCCCGCCGGGCTATGTCGGCTACGAGGAGGGCGGACAACTCACCGAGCGGGTGCGCCGCCGCCCCTATTCAGTGGTGCTGCTCGACGAGATCGAGAAGGCCCATCCGGATGTCTACAATATCCTGCTGCAGGTGTTCGATGATGGCCGGCTGACCGACGGCAAGGGCCGCGTCGTGGACTTCACCAACACCATCCTGATCGCCACCAGTAACCTGGGGTCCCACATCATCCAACGCGCGTTGCGTGAAGGAGAGGCCGACGAGGCCGAGCTCAAGCGCGAGGTGATGGACGTTCTGCGCGGCCATTTCCGGCCGGAATTCATCAACCGGATCGACGACATCATCGTCTTCCACACGCTTGGCCGCGAGCAGATCCGCAACATCGTTCGGCTGCAGCTTGAACGCGTGAAGCGGACCGCGCACGGCCAGGGGCTTGTGCTGGAGATCGACGACGCCCTGCTGGAGCATTTCGCCGAGGCAGGCTTCCAGCCGGAGTACGGGGCACGGGAGTTGCGTCGCCTGATCCGCTCGGAGCTGGAGACACAGCTCGCGCGCGCCATGCTCGGCGGCGAGGTGCACGAGGGAGACCACGTTGTGGCGCACTGGGATGAGAGCCGGCACAAGGTGGCCTTCGAGGCGAAGGCGAAGCCCGCGGGCCAGGCGGAGGCTCCCGCAGCGCCCGTCAAGAAGCCGCGCAAGCCCGGAAAGGAAACCGCGGCCGCGGCCGAGTAGCAGCCGGGCCGAGAGAGACCCGGTGATGACCCTGGTCGATCGTGGAGACAACATCGCGCGGGGGGGGGGGCCGCATCATCGCCTCGTTGCCTGATGTGGCAGAGAAGGACATCGACACATCATTGGACGACGACGTTCTCACCATCCGCGCCGAGAAGAAGCCCGAGTGCAGGGAGGAGCGCGAGAGCACGCATTTCACCGAACGCGTCTGCGGCGCGCATCCTTAAGCACAGAACAAGGTGGAGAACGACATGGGTTCAGACACATCCTCGGGCGGCACGACAACGCCACCTCAGGCAAGCCCGGACGCCGCCAGTTCCGACGTGATGAGTGCCCAACTGGCGGGCAACTGGTGGGCGATTGCCCTGCGCGGTGTCGTGGCGATTCTCTTTGGCCTTGTCGCCTTGTTCGTGCCGGGCGCCGTCATGCTTTCGCTGGCGCTGCTGTTCGCGGCGTATCTGCTTGTCGACGGCATATTCAGCATCGTTGCGGCGGTGCGGTCGGCACGCAGCCATGAACGCTGGGGGCTGCTCCTGCTCGAAGGGATCCTCAATCTCGTCGTGGGCCTGATTGCCGCTTTCTTCCCCGCCTCCGCGGTGCTCGCCTTCGTGCTGGTGACGGCTGCCTGGGCGTTGTTGACCGGAGGGTTGATGCTGGGTGCCGCTTTCCGGCTGCATGTGAGTCATGGGCGCTGGTGGCTCGCCCTTGGTGGCATCGTCTCGATCCTGTGGGGGGTCGTGCTCGTTATCGCTCCGCTGAGCGGGGCGATCGTGCTCACCTGGTGGCTTGGCGGCTATGCAATCGTGTTCGGCATCATACTGCTTGTGCTCGCCTTCCGGCTGCGCGCGCAACATGGCGCGTCAAGCCCGACGGCGGGGTATGCCGCCTGAAACGAGAGGCCCAGGCTCCGCAGGATGAACGGGTAAGGATCCCATGCGTCCATCCAGCCGATCACGTCGCGTGGCATCCCGCTCGCGAACAGGCCGGCTTTGCGCGATACCAACCCCTGCGTCCGCCGCAAAATGCGGCGAACGTCGAGGGCAGGGTCCGCCGCGGCCGTGTCCTTATGCCGCGATCGCCAGATCCCGCGGCAGCACGTTGCGCAGCGCCTCCACCAGCGCATCCATCATGGCATCCGTGTGCAGCGGTGTCGGGGTCAGGCGCAGCCGCTCCTGGCCGACCGGCACCGTCGGGTAGTTGATCGGGGTCGCGTAGATGGCGAATTCGTCCATCAGCCGCCGGCTGACCTCGCGGCACAGCGCGGCCTCGCCGACATGCACGGGCACGATGTGGCTGGCAGTGGGCAGCCGCCGGATACCGGCGCGGTCGAGCTTGGCCTTCAGCGTCTCGGTGCGCGCGAACAGGGCGGTCCGGCGGGCGGAATCGCCACGCACGTGGCGCAGGCTGGCCAGGGCCGCCGCAACCGTGGTCGGCGGCAGCGAGGTGGTGAAGATGAAGCCTGAGGCGGTGGAGCGGATGAAGTCCACCACCTCCACATCACCCGCAATGTAGCCGCCATGACAGCCGAAACCCTTGGCCAGCGTGCCCTCGATGATGTCCACCCGGCGCGCCACGCCGTCGCGCTCCGACACGCCGCCGCCGGTGGGGCCGTACAGTCCGACGGCATGCACTTCGTCCAGATAGGTCATGGCGCCGTAGCGCTCGGCCAGATCGCAGATCGCACCGATGGGGGCGATGTCGCCGTCCATGGAATAGACGCTCTCGAAGGCGATCAGCTTCGGTGCCCCCGCCGGGGCCGTTGCCAGCTTCGCCTGCAGGTCGGCCAGGTCGTTGTGCGCGAAGATATGCACCGTCGCCGGCGCGCCCTTGACGCCCACGATCATGGAGGCGTGGTTCTTCGCATCCGAGAACACGTGCCAGTCCGGCAGGCTGCGCAGGATGGCCGTCAGCGTCGCCTGGTTGGAGACATAGCCCGAGGTGAACAGCAGCGCCGCCTGCTTGCCGTGCAGATCGGCCAGCTCGGCCTCCAGCGCGTCGTGGAGGTCGCTGGTGCCGGCGATATTGCGGGTGCCGCCGGCGCCGGCGCCCATGGAACGGGCGGCCTGCGCCGCGGCCTCGATCACCGCGGGATGCACGCCCATGCCGAGATAGTCGTTCGATGACCAGACGGTGATGTCGCACGGCTTGCCGTCACGCTCGGTGGTGAACACCGGGAACCGGTCCGCGTGCTTGCGCAGCGGCGTGAACGTCCGGTAGCGGCCCTGGCCGCGGATATCCGACAGCGTATTGCGGCAGGCGAGGCGGAACGGATGCATGGCTAATCCCCCGGCGACCATATACCCAATACAGTCGGAAAACGCCGCTGGTTCAATGACGCAGATCACTCGGGAAGGACTCTACCAGCCGCGCGACACCATGAGCACCCGCGTGATCGTCATGCCAATGACGACCAATTGTCGCAGCCTCGGGGCGCGCCGGCATGCCGTCGTTCAGCGGGCGTAGACTCTCACCTCGCGTGGCGGCGTACCGGGATCGCCGCGATAGCCCATGTGCACGCGATCCGGCGGCACTCCCTCGGCGGCGAGGGCGTTGGCGACGGCCGCGGCATCCTCGGCGCCCTGCCTGGCGTAGCGTTCCTGCACCTCGCGCGCCTCGCCGGTGGGGATGGGGGTGAGCACGTCGAACACCACGTCCGGCTTGCGCGCCTGTGCCGCCTCGATCGCCTCGGCGAGTGCCGGCTGGTAATCCGTGTCGAGCTGGTCGAACCGGATCACCACCAGCGGCAAGGGCGGCAACCTGGCACGGGCCACGTCCTCGGCGGTCGGCGCGGGCGGGGTGCGCTGGAAGGTGCGCTGGTCAACCAGCGTGCAGCCGGTCAGTACCAGGCCGGCCAGAAGCAATGCCGCCGGCCGGCGCGGACGCATCCGGATCAGTGCCGGTACTCCGGCGCCTCGCGGTCGAGCTGGCGCTTGAGGCTCTCCAGATGCAGGCGCGCGCTCTCGCCGTCGCCTTGGCGCATCTGCGCGTAGGTGCGGGCGGCGATCTCAGACGGCACCGGCTTCAGCTTGCGCCCGGTGGACAAGGCCAGGCGCTCGGCCTCGCAGGCGCGCTCCAGGTAGTACAGGTCGTCCCAGGTCTCGGCGATGGTGGTGCCGACCACCATCACGCCGTGGTTCTTCATGAACACGATGTCGGCGTCGCCGATGCTGGCGGCGATGCGGTCGCCTTCGGTCTCGTCCAGGGCCAGGCCGTTGTAGTGCTCGTCCACCAGGGTGCGGCCGTAGAATTTCAGCGAGGACTGGATCGACCAGGACAGCGGCGGCCCGTCGAGCATGGCGAGCGCGGTGGCATTGGGCATGTGGGTGTGGAAGGCCGCGCGGGCGCGGGGTACGTTCTTGTGCACGCGCGCGTGGATGAAGAAGGCGGTGGCCTCCGGCGTGCCACTGCCCTCGACGACGTTGCCATGGAAGTCGCAGGTCAGCAGGCGGCTGGCGGTGACTTCGGAGAAGCCCCAGCCATAGGGATTCACCAGGAACAGGTCGTCGCGCCCCGGCACCATGGCCGACAGGTGGTTGCAGATGCCCTCGCTGAGCCCCAGCCGGGCCGCGGCCCGGAAGCAGGCCGCCAGGTCAACGCGCGCCTGCCAGACGGCGTCGCGGTCGAGGTCTGTGTTGCGCCGGATCACGGGGGCGGCGGGCGCGGACAGCGGATGGGCCATGGACAACAACCTCCTTGGGGACGGCCGAGGCTTGCAGGAACGCGACCCCCGGGCAAGATGCGCACGCTGCAACAGGGACATGATGATGAGCGCTCAGACCAACCAGCGGATCGACGGCAAGCGCCTGTGGGACAGCCTGATGGACATGGCGCGCTTCGGCGCCACGCCAAAGGGCGGCGTGCGGCGGCTGACGTTGACCGATATCGACCGCCAGGGCCGCGACCATTTCCGCGCCCGGTGCACGGCGGCGGGGCTGACGGTGCGGGTGGACGAGATCGGCAACATGTTCGCCCGCCGCCCGGGCCGCGATCCCGACCGCCTGCCCGTGCTGTTCGGAAGCCACCTCGACAGCCAGCCCAGCGGCGGCAAGTTCGACGGCGCGCTGGGCGTGATCGCAGGGCTGGAGGTGATGCGCAGCCTGAACGACCTGGGCATCGTCACCGAGGCGCCACTGGAACTGGTGAACTGGACCGACGAGGAGGGCAGCCGGTTCGGCCACAGCCTGATGGGCTCGGGCGTGTGGGCGGGCGTGTATGCGTTGGACAAGGTGCAGGGGCTGACCGACCTCGATGGCGCGACCGTGCAGGCGGCGCTGGAGGGGATCGGCTATGCCGGGCCGGAGAAGGCCAGGCCGTTTCCGGCGGATGCCTATTTCGAGCTGCATATCGAACAGGGGCCGATCCTGGAGCGGGAGGAGAAACAGATCGGCATCGTCACCGGCGCGCAGGCGCAGGTGTGGTACGACGCGGTCTGCATCGGCCAGGACTCGCATGCCGGCACCACGCCGCCCTCGGCCCGCAAGGATGCCCTGGTTGCCGCGGCCCGGATCATCGACCTGGTGGACCAGTTGATGCGCGCCCAAGGCGAGGACGGCCGGGGCACCGTGGGCCAACTGCAGGTGCTGCCGAACAGCCGCAACGTCATCCCGGGTGAGGTGCGCTTCTCCGTGGAGTTCCGCCATCCCGACGACGCCACGGTGGCCACTCTGGCGCAGCAGTTCGAGGCGCGCGCGTCCGCCTTGGCCCAGGGCTGCGGCGTGAGGCTGGATCTGACCGAGTTGTTCCGCATTCCGGCCCAGCCCTTCGACCCCGCCTGCGTGGACCTGGTGCGGCAGGCGGCGGCGCGGCTCGGGCTGTCGTCGCGCGAGATCGTCTCCGGCGCCGGGCACGACGCGGTGTACGTGGCGCGCCACGTGCCGACAGCGATGATCTTCACCCCCTGCAAGGACGGGCTGAGCCACAACGAGGCCGAGAGCATCGACCCGGTGGAGGCCGAGGCCGGTTGCCAGGTGCTGTTCGAAGCGGTGGTGGCGCGGGCGAACCGGGCGCTGTGACCGCTTCTATCGGCCCTTGAGGCTGAGGATATAGGCGACCACGTCGTCGGCTTGACCGGTGGTGAGCTGGAAGTTCGGCATGCGCCCATGCGGTGTCACCACGAACGCCCGCAATCCGGCCCGTGTGGTCGATGGAAGGTTGGCAATGGCCGGGAAGCTCGGGACGGCGTCGCCGGCCTGCACCGGCGCGGTGTCGACGACGTGGCAGTTGCTGCACCAGATGCGGGCGATGCCCAGACCTGCCATGGGATCGCCTGCCGGCGCCTGAGCAAATGCGGCGCCGGCCACGAGCAGCGCGGGTGCGGCGGCCAGGATGGCGAGGGTCGCGCGATGCATCGGATGGCACTCCCGTAGGGTTCAGCCGTTTCGTTCGACCGGGGAAGGATCGCGCCGGCCGGCTGGCGGGGCAAGGGGTGTGCCGGCGTTGGAGGTTCGGGCATGCTCGCCGGATGACCCGGCATTGGCCGGAAAGCGGGGGCACGGCGATGACGCAAGACCCGACCTATCGCGGCACGGTGTATCCGTGGCACTGCGACCATGTCGGCCACATGAACGTGATGTGGTATGTCGGCAAGTTCGACGAGGCCACCTGGACCCTTTTCCTGCGGCTCGGACTCACGCCCACCTATCTGCGCGAACAGCAGCGCGGCATGGCGGCGGTGCAGCAGAACATCTCCTATCGTCGCGAATTGCTGGCCGGAGACGTGGTGGAGGTGCACTCGCGTGTGCTGGAAGTTCGCGAGAAGGTGCTGCGTTTCGCGCATGAGATGCGCAACGCCGAAACCGGAGAGGTGGCGGCGAGCTGCGAGCTGACGGCGGTGCACGTGGACCGACAGTCGCGCCGGTCCTGCGCGTTCCCCGATACGGTTCGTGCGGCCGCCCAGGCACGCCTGGGCCAGGTGGCTGGCGCACAGGATGCCGCCCGATGAATGCCCCCGAGAGGGTGCGTTGCAGCCGTTCACGCACCATATGAGGCGCCGATGCCACGCGGCGCCGGTATCGGCGCTGAGGCGGATGCTGGTGCCCGTGCTGGTCGCCGGATTGGGGGTGACGAATGAAACGCTTCGTCTTCGCCATGGCGATGTTGCTGGCCGCGAACGCGCAGGCGAGCCCCCCCGCTGATGCCGACCCCACCCTGAAGCCCTGGTTCGATGATCTGCGCCAGCCGGGCACTGGCCGGCCGTGCTGCTCGATCGCGGACTGCCGCCGGGCGGAATACCGGATCCAGAATGGCGGTTACGAAGTATTGATCCTCGGGCTTTGGATCCCGGTGCCGCAGGATCGTGTGCTGGACCGTAATGACAATCCCACCGGGCACGCCGTGGTGTGCTGGCTGCCGACCATCGGGGTGATGTGCTTCATCCGCGCACCGGATGCCTGACCCCGGCGCCCGGAATCGTGTTCCGTTAATGCCCACCTTCGAGATACGCCGCGCGTATCTCCGGCCGCGCCAGCAGGTCGGCGGCGGCGCCGGCCATGGTGATGGCGCCGTTGACCAGCACGTAGCCGCGATGCGCCAGGCGCAGCGCCTGGAATGCGTTCTGCTCCACCAGCAGGACCGTGAGCCCGGTGCTGCGGTTGAGGTCGCGGATGGCGCCGAAGATCTGCCGCACCACCAGGGGGGCGAGACCGAGGCTCGGTTCGTCCAGCAACAGCAGGCGCGGGCGGCTCATCAACGCGCGGCCGATGGCGAGCATCTGCTGCTCGCCGCCCGACAACGTGCCGCCGCGCTGGGCGGTGCGCTCCTTCAGGCGGGGAAACAGGGCGAATACCTGCTCCATGGTTTCCGCCGCTTCTCCGCCGTCGCGGCCATGGGCACCCATCAGCAGGTTCTCGTAGACGCTCATGCGCGGGAAGATGCGGCGCCCCTCAGGCGACTGGGCGATGCCCTGACGCATGATCTCGTGCGTGGGCACGCGGGTGATATCGGCACCGTCGTAGACGATGCGGCCGTCGCGGGCGCGCGGGTTGCCGCAGATGGTCATCATCAGGGTGGACTTGCCCGCCCCGTTGGCGCCGATCAGCGTGACGATCTCGCCCGGGTTCACGTTCAGCTCCACGCCCTTCAGCGCCTGGATGGCGCCGTAGAAGGCTGTGACGCCGGACAGGGACAGCAGCGCCGTCATTGCGCGACCTCCGCCGGGGTCTCGTCCTCGTCGCCCTCGCCGAGATAGGCGGCAATGACGTTGGGGTCGTTGCGCACCTGCTCGGCGGTGCCGTCGCTGATCTTCTTGCCGTGGTCGAGCACGACGATGTGGTCCGAAATTCGCATCACCACCCCCATGTCGTGCTCGATCAGAAGGATGGAACAGCCACCGTCGCGGATGCGCAGGAGCAGGGCGGACAGTTCGTCGCTTTCGCGCGGGTTGAGGCCGGCGGCCGGCTCGTCCAGGCACAGCAGGACCGGGCCGGTGCACATGGCGCGCGCGATCTCGAGCCGCCGTTGCGCGCCGTAGGGCAGCGCACCCGCGGCGTCGTCGGCGCGGGCGGTGAGGTCGATGGCGTCGAGCCAGAAGCGGGCGAGCTCGACGGCGGCGCGCTCGTGGGCGCGGTAGCCGCCCAGGCCGAACACCGCGAGCAGGCCACGGGCGACATCCGGCATCAGCGTGTTGTGCTGGGCGACCAGCAGGTTCTCCAGCACCGTCATGCCGGCGAACAGGCGGATGTTCTGGAAAGTCCGGGCGACCTTGGCGTGGCGCGCGATGCGGTGGCCGGGCATCCGTTCCAGCGCGAACCGGCCGCCGGCCTGGGTGAGGTTCAGGCCGCCGGAGGTCGGGCGGTAGAACCCGGTGATGCAGTTGAAAACGGTGGTCTTGCCGGCGCCATTCGGGCCGATGACCGCGGTGATGTCACCGGCATGCGCCTCGAACGACAGCATATCGACGGCAGTGAGGCCGCCGAAGCGCATGGTCAGGTCCCTGACCGCCAGCAGCGGGGCGTCCGTGGTGACCGCGTCCATCAGCCGCGTCCCTGGGCAACGAGATCGGGGGCGATCTCGTGCCGCTCGCCCAGCGAGACCGACGGGGTGCGGCCGGAAACCAGGCCGCGGGGACGCAGGACCATCATCATCACCAGCGCCAACCCGAAGATCAGCATCCGGTATTCCGCAAGCTCGCGGAACATCTCCGAGCCGCCGATCATGATGAGCGCGGCCATGGCCACGCCAAGCTGGCTGCCGAGTCCCCCGAGCACGACGATGGCCAGCACCATGGCGCTTTCGATGAAGGTGAAGCTCTCCGGACTGATGAAGGCCTGGCGGGTGGCGAAGAAGGCGCCGGCGAAGCCGCCGAACATGGCGCCCATCGCGAATGCGGTGAGCTTGGTGATGGTGACGTTGATGCCGAGGCTGCGGCAGGCGATCTCGTCCTCGCGCAGCGCCTCCCACGCCCGGCCGAGCGGCAGCCGGCGCAGCCGCAGCGAGACCCAGTTGGTGAGCAGGGCCAGTCCGAGGATCACGTAATAGAGGAAGGCGACGCGTTGGGTGAGGTTCGGCTCGATGCCGAAGAAGTCCGCGAAGCTGCCCGGGCCGCCGCCCGCGGAGAAGGTGAGGCCGAACAGGGTGGGGCGCGGGATGCCGGAGATGCCGTTGGGCCCGCCGGTGAGCGTGGTCCAGTTGAGGATGACCACGCGGATGATCTCGCCGAAAGCAAGGGTGACGATGGCCAGGTAGTCGCCGCGCAGACGCAGCACGGGGAAGCCGAGCATGACGCCCCAGCAGGCGGCGAGGATGCCGGCCAGCGGCAGGCAGGTCCAGAACCCCAGGCCGAGATCCTGCGCCAGCAATGCATAGGAATAGGCGCCGACGGCATAGAAGGCGACATAGCCGAGGTCGAGCAGGCCCGCGAGGCCGACCACGATGTTCAGCCCCCACCCGAGCATGACGTAGGTGAGCACGAGGATGCCGAGGTCGAGCCAGTAGCGCCCGGCATAGAGCGGCAGGGTGAGGGCCACCGCCAGCACCACGGGAGCGATATAACGCCCCGCGCGGGCGAACCCTGCGGTTATGCGCCTGGGTGCGGGAACGCCGGCCGGACGCCAGAGGCGCCACAACAGCATCGCCAACCGCCCGAAGAACACCGCGGCGACGGCGAGAACCACCGCCCAGGGGCGCGGCGTGAGCACCAGCGAGGTGGGGCCGGCATCGGTCTTCAGCCCGATCATGACCGCGAACAGGCCGAACGCGACGAGCGCCGACAAACCCGCATCACGCAGGATCGCCGGAAGAGCGGTGGCGCCGCGGCTCATACTTTCTCGATGTCCGCGCGGCCCAGCAGGCCGGTGGGCATGAAGATCAGCACAAGCACCAGGATCGAGAAGGCGGCGACGTCCTTGTACTGGACGCTGAAATAGGCCGACCAGAACGTCTCGATCAGGCCGATGGCCAGCCCGCCCAGCACTGCGCCGGGCAACGAGCCGATGCCGCCGAGGACCGCGGCGGTGAACGCCTTCACGCCGGCGATGAAGCCGATGAAGAAGTCGATGACGCCGTAGTAGAGGAGGAACATCAGCCCGGCGACGGCAGCCAGGGCGGCGCCGATGACGAAAGTGAGGCTGATGGTGCGGTCAGTGTCGATGCCCAACAGGCCCGCCATCTTGAGGTCCTGCTCACAGGCGCGCATGGAGCGGCCCAGCGGCGTTCGCGTCACCAGCCAGGTGAACGCGGCGAGCAGGATCAGGGTCGTGATGACAATGGCGATCTGCATCCACGACAGCTGGACGGCGAAGCCGTCGCTGCTCAGGAGGGTCACCCCGCCGGGGATCATCTGCGGCATCGGCTTCACCCGGGCGCCCTGACTGACCTGGACGAAGTTCTGCAGCACGATCGACATGCCGATGGCGCTGATCAGCGGCGCCAGACGGAAGGAGCCGCGCAGCGGGCGATAGGCGATGCGCTCGACCGCCCATCCATAAAGTGCGGCGATGCCGGCGGCGAACAGCAGGGTCACGATGAGCGCCAGCGGGACCGAGGTGATGCCAAGCATGCCGAGGCCGACAATGGCGATCAATGACAGGAAGGCGCCGACCATGAAGATGTCGCCGTGGGCGAAATTGATCATGCCGATGATGCCGTAGACCATCGTGTAGCCCACGGCGATGAGCCCGTAGATCATCCCCAGGGTGACGCCGTTGATCAGCTGTTGCAGCGCGTAGGCCACGGGCACCCCCAATCAATGAGAAAGTATCCCTGCGCTGAACGAAGCACGGGGTTGCGTCCGCTGCAAGCCGAGCGGAGGCGAAGTCGTTTCAGAAGAGACGACTTGCGTCAAGCCCTTCACAGGCGATGGTGCGCTTGCTATAGGGGCCGCCCGGACGGACTGGATCGCCTGTGGCGGCCGGTCCCCGTGGCGGGCGCATAGCTCAGTTGGTAGAGCAGCTGACTCTTAATCAGCGGGTCCAAGGTTCGAGTCCTTGTGCGCCCACCATCATCCCGGCGATCCCATGGGGATTCCTGGCGATCTCGACCATAGCCCCCGCCCGATCGGACGATCCGGCTGATGCATGCCGCTCACATGGCTGCGCCATTTCGCTGGCCTGCGACGGCGTGGCCCAACAGTCGCTCCAGCAGCGCCGATCAGCCCCGAGCGTGACGGCAGCGATCAGCGGCGACTCGGACCACGGTCGCGGTCACTCCGGCGCCTCCAGGCCTTGCCACTCGCCGCACCAATCGCCGGCGGCGGTCATCGGCCAGTGCGAGGGGGGCATGCCTTGGGGAAGCATCGCCCGTCGCGGATCCGGGACCGGCGGATAGCGCCGGCAGGGGAAGAAATGGACCTCGTCCTTTCTGATCCGCAGGGCAACCGTCCCGGACTGCAGCTTTTCCGCCGCCTTGGCGCGGGCCTCGGCATCCAGGTGCCAGAACCGGCAACGCAGACAAGTCTTTCCGTTCGCCATGAACGCTACGCCGCCCCGCTCGACAAGGGACGGGCGGATATTCCATGGACGCGAAAGGTTTCATTAACGTCCGTGAGGTCGTACGATTCCGTATGCCGTGGCGCCGTTGCTGTGGCATTCTTGAAATGTTCGGAATTGCGATCGATGTTCCTGAAGGCCGCCTGTCGATCCGGGTCGAACCGGTATCGGATATGCACGCAATCGGACGCTTATGGCGGCTGATTATCCACCACGCGCGACACGGCTATAACTCCAACGGGTTACCGGATGATAATGACAATAATAACTGAAAATTAATGATAAAACCTAACAATTTCAGGAAGTTCCGATTTCTGCCCGGATTCCGGGCAATCCGCTGAAGAGCTTGATCTGCCTACGCTTGCGGCCTTGATCCAGCAAATGTCCCCCGAGTTGTCCACAGGTTCAGTGGATTATTCATGCCGCGTTTTCTATGCATCACCGAGCAGCGCAATGCGCATTGCCGGACCGGAACCGGCGGCGCGAATGGCCTCCGCTACGGTCCTGTCGCGCAGGCGGCGCGAAGCCGCGGCCAGGGCCGCCAGATGCGCGCCGTGGCCCTGGGCGGGGCTCAGCAGCAGGAACACGAGGTCCACCGGCTTGCCGTCGATCGCGGCAAAGTCGATCGGGCGTTCCAGACGGGCGAAGAAGCCGGCCGGCGCCTCGATCCCATCGATCCGGGCATGGGGCACGGCGATGCCGCCGCCGATGCCCGTGGAGCCCAACGCTTCCCGCGCCGCCAGGCTGCTGGTGACGGCCGCGGCCGGCAGATGCAGCATCGTCGCGGCCCGTCCCCCCAGCTCGGCCAGCAGCATCTGCTTGTCCGCGGCGCGCAGGCGGGGGAACACGTGGTCGGGGCCGATCAGCTCGGTCAGGGTCATGGGTGGTGGTCCACTTGGGCCCGGCTCATTCCTGGACCGCGAGGCGGTAGCCCACCCCGGTCTCGGTCAGGATGTGCCGGGGACGTTCGGCGTCAGCCTCGATCTTCTGGCGGATCTGGCGCACGTAGACGCGCAATTGCTGCACGTCGCCCGAGGCGCCCCACAGCTTGCCCAGGATCAGCCGGTGCGTCAGCACCTTGCCGGCATGGAGCACCATCAGACGGAGGATGTCGTACTCGCGCGGTGACAAATGCACTTCGGTCCCGCGCACGGTCACGATGCGCCGCACCAGATCCACCGCCAGATCGCCGCTGCGGAACACCGGCGGCGCGCCTTCCTGCTGCAGGCGGTGGCGCAAGGCCGCGCGCAGCCGGGCCGCAAGTTCGTCCATGCCGAACGGCTTGGTGACATAGTCGTCCGCACCCAGATCCAGCGCCGCGACCTTGCCGCGCTCGTCCTCGCGCGCGGTCAGCACCACGATGGGTACGGCCGAGACGTTGCGTATGAGGCGGATGACCTCCAGCCCGTCCATATCCGGCAAGCCGAGATCGAGCAGCACAAGGTCGGGCTTGTCGGCGGTTGTTCGTGCCACCGCCCCGGCGCCGGTCTCGGCATCGAGCGTCCGGTAGCCCTGCGCCTGCAGGCTGGTGCGCAGCAGCCGGCGGATGGCGGGCTCGTCGTCCACGATCAGCATGGTGGCTGGGGTGGTCATGCGGCCTGCATCGGGATTGGTGGCGTGGCTCCTGCGGCAGGCACCGGCAGCGTCACGGTGAAGACGGCGCCCGGACGGTCCTGGCGGTTGGCGGCTATCACGGTGCCGCCCATCGCTTCCACGAAACCGCGGCAGACCGCAAGGCCCAGGCCGGTGCCGGGGCGTTGACGGTCGGTGCCGTGCACGCGGAAGAACTTGTCGAACACCCGTTCCAGGGCATCCGGGGGAATGCCGGGGCCCTCGTCGATCACCTGCAGCTTCACCACGCCGTGTCCGCGCCCGGAAGGGGGCGCGTCGTGCCAGGCACGCAGCGTTACGGTGCTGCCCGGCGGCGCGTATTTTCCCGCATTGTCCAGCAGGTTGAACAGAACCTGCTCGAGCAGCACCACATCCAGGCGCAGCAGCGGCAGGTCCGGCGCCAGCTGCATGTCGACGCGGTGGCCCTCCAGCACCTTGCTCGCCCGCGCGATGGCGCTGCCGATCACCTCGCCCAGATCCGCCATGTCCTGGTGCAGCTCGATCGCCCCGCTTTCCAGCCGGGTCATGTCCAGCAGGTTGGCGACGAAGCGGTTCAGCCGCTCGGCCTCGTCCTGGACCGTGCGCAGCAGGTCGCGCCGGGCCGCCTCGTCCAGCAGCGCGTGGTAGGAATCGAGGCTGCTTGCCGCGCCGAGGATGGACGCGAGCGGCGTGCGCAGGTCGTGCGACAGCGAGGTCAGCAGCGCCGAGCGCAGCCGCTCGGTTTCAGCGAGCAGGCGGGCACGGTCCACGTCCTCGGCCAGGTTGATGCGCTCGATCGATACGGCGGCCTGGTCGGACAGGGCGTCCAGCAGGCGCTGCTGGTCCGGCGTCAGGATCGGCCGGGTGGAGCCGGGGGCCTGGTCGCTGTCGATGCCCACCACCCCCACCGGGCCGCGGCCGGTGCGCAGCGGCAGAAACAGGCGTCTGGCCCCGGGCAGGGTGTCGGCCCCGCGGCCGGCCGGGCGGTTGTGCTGCCAGCACCATTTCGCCGCCGCGAGATCGGCCTCGTCGAGCGCGTCCTCCGGCGGGTAGCCGGCGCGCACCGACACGGTCTCGCCATGGCTGTCGCTCTCGGGCAGGAGCAGCACCACGCGCACCTTCAGCATCGCCGCGAACTGATAGGCGGTGGCCCATAGCAGGTCGTCGAGACTGCCGATGCCGGCGAGCTTGCGGGAGAACTGGTAAAGCTCGTTCGTGGTCCGCGCACGCTGGCCCGCGGCCACGGCCTGCGCCCGCACGCCGGCGGCGAGGTTGCTCGCGATCATGGCCGCGACAACGAAGAAGAACAGCGCCACGACATTCTCGGGGTCGGCAATGCTGAAGGTGTAGAGCGGCGGCAGGAAGAAGAAGTTGTAGGCGAGCACGCTGGCGAGGCAGGCGTACAGCGAGGGCCACAGGCCCCATAGCGCTGCGGCCGCGAGCACGGCGGTCAGGAACACCAACGAGATGCTGGTGACCGCCAGCACGTGCTGCAGCCCGACGCCGATCAGGACCGCCGCCGCGACGAGTATGGTGCTGCCGATATAGGGCCAGGGATCGAAGGGCTGGGCCTCCGTCGCCGGCGCGCGTCCCGGCTTGGCGCCGGCAGCCTCCTGGTGCCCCAGCACATGCACGGGAATGTCGCCGGCCGCGGCGATCAGGGCTTGCGTCACCGATCCGCGCAACCTCTCCCACCAGCGCCTGCGCCCGGCATGGCCCACCACGATATGCGAGAAATTGTGCTCGCGCGCATAGGCGACGATGTCAGCGGCGACGCGGCTGCCGGGGATCGTGACCGCGTCGCCGCCGAGCTTCTCGGCCAGACGCAGGCACTGGGCGATGCTGTCGCGCTCGGCTTCGGAAAACCGCAGGTGGCGCGAGGTTTCGATGTACAGCGCGGTCCACGGCGCCCGCAGCCGCTCGGCCAGGCGCCGTCCATAGCGCACCAGCACGGGGCCGGAGGCATTGCGGGTGACGCAGACCAGCACACGGTCGCCGGCCGCCCAGGGGCCGCTGATGGCATGCGCCTGCATGTGGTCGAGCAGTTGCGCGTCCACACGCTGCGCCGTGCGCCGCAGCGCCAGCTCCCGCAGCGCGGTCAGGTTGCCGGGCGAGAAATAGTGTTCGAGCGCGCGCGCGGCAGTCTTCGGCAGATATACCTTGCCCTCGCGCAGGCGCTGCAGCAGGTCGTCGGGCGTGAGGTCGACCACCTCGATCTCGTCGGCGCGGTCGATGACGCCGTCCGGGACCGTCTCGCGCACGCGGATGCGGGTGATCTGTGCGATGACGTCGTTCAGGCTCTCGACATGCTGGATGTTCAGCGTGCTGTACACGTCGATGCCGGCGGCGAGCAGTTCCTCGACATCCAGGTAGCGCTTGGGATGGCGGCTGCCGGGCGCATTGGTGTGGGCGAGTTCGTCCACCAGTGCGAGCCGGGGCTTGCGCGCCAGCAAGGCATCGAGGTCCATCTCGTCGATGACGCGGCCTTTGTACTCCTCCTGCCGGCGCGGGATGGTCTCCAGCCCCTCGGTCAGTGCCATCGTCTCGGCGCGGGCATGGGTCTCGACGATGCCGACGACGACGTCGACGCCCTCGCGCCGGCGGGCCTGGGCGGCCGACAGCATTTCGTAGGTCTTGCCGACACCCGGGGCCGCGCCCAGGAAGATCTTCAGGCGCCCGCGCCCGCCCTCGCGCGCCGCTTCCTTCAGCAGCGCATCGGGGGAGGGGCGGCCGTCGCGTTCCGACACGCCGTTATTCGCCGCCGGCCCGGTCGAGCGCCAGGTTCAGCGCCAGCACGTTCACCCGCGGCTCGCCGAGCAGGCCCAGCAGCCGTCCCTCGACATTCGCGTCCACCAGCGCGCGCACCCGCGCTTCCGGCAGGCTGCGCGCCTTGGCGACGCGCGGCACCTGGAACAGGGCTGCCTGCGGCGAGATATGCGGGTCGAGCCCGCTTCCCGAAGTCGTCAGAAGATCGGCGGGAACGGTCGCACCGGGGTTTTCGGCCTGCAGCCGGGCAAGATCGTCCTTCACGCGGTCCGCCAGCGCCTTCGCCGTGGGCCCCAGGTTGGAGCCGCCGGAACTGGCGGCGTTGTAGGGTGCTGGCACGGTCTTGGTCGGATCGTTCGGATCGGTGTCCGTGGTCGCCGACGGCCGGCCGTGGAAGTATTTCGCGCCCGTGAAGTTCTGGCCGATCAGCGCGGAGCCGACGACCTTGCCGTCGCGCTCAACCAGGCTGCCGCCGGCCTGGCGCGGGAACAGCGCCTGGGCGATTCCGGTCATGGCAAGCGGATAGACGAGGCCTGTCAGAACCGTGAACGCCACGATCATCACGATGGCCGGACGGACTTCCTTCAGCATGACGATGTTCCTTACGCCAGACCGAGCGCGGTGACGAGCATGTCGATGACCTTGATACCGACGAACGGAGCGGCGAGGCCGCCGACGCCATAGACCAGCAGGTTGCGGCGCAGCAGCGACGCGGCCCCGATCGGGCGGTAGGCCACGCCCTTCAGCGCCAGCGGAATCAGCGCCACGATGATCAGCGCGTTGAAGATGATCGCGGACAGGATGGCGCTTTGCGGTGTCGACAGGTACATGATGTTGAGCGCCGAGAGTTGCGGGTAGAAGGCCAGGAACATCGCCGGGATGATGGCGAAATACTTGGCCACGTCGTTGGCAATCGAGAACGTGGTCAGCGCTCCGCGCGTCATCAGCAACTGCTTGCCGATCTCGACGATCTCGATCAGCTTCGTGGGATCGCTGTCCAGATCGACCATGTTGCCGGCCTCGCGCGCGGCCATGGTGCCGGTGTTCATGGCGACACCTACATCGGCCTGGGCCAGCGCCGGCGCGTCGTTGGTTCCGTCGCCGCACATCGCCACCAGCTTGCCCTGACCCTGCTCCTGGCGGATCAGGCCGAGCTTCGCCTCCGGCGTCGCCTGGGCGAGGAAGTCGTCCACGCCTGCCTCGGCGGCGATGGCCGCCGCGGTCATCGGGTTGTCGCCGGTGATCATCACCGTGCGGATGCCCATGCGGCGCAACTCGGAGAAGCGCTCCTTGATGCCGCCCTTGATGATGTCCTTCAGATGGATGATGCCCAGCAGGCGATGCCCGTCGGCGACCGCCAGCGGCGTGCCGCCGGACGTGGCGATGCGTTCGGCGATGGCGCGCAACTCGCGAACCACCGCCTCGGCCACCGGGCGCTCGTTCGCCGATGTCGCCAGCACATGCGCGAGCACGGAGTCGACGGCGCCCTTGCGGATCTGGCGTCCATCGAGGTCCACGCCGCTCATGCGGGTCTGCGCGGAGAACGCCACGAAATGCGCGCCGAGATGCGCCATCTCGCGGCCCCGCAGCGCATAGAGCTCCTTCGCGAGCACCACGATCGAGCGCCCCTCCGGCGTCTCGTCGCTCAGCGAGGAAAGCTGGGCGGCATCGGCGAGCTCGCGCGCGTCCACGCCGGCCACCGGGAGGAACGCGGTCGCCTGCCGGTTGCCGAGCGTGATGGTGCCGGTCTTGTCCAGCAGCAGCGTGTCCACGTCGCCTGCCGCTTCCACCGCGCGGCCGGACATTGCCAGCACATTGAAGCGCACCAGCCGGTCCATGCCGGCAATGCCGATGGCGGACAGCAGCGCACCGATGGTGGTGGGGATCAATGTGACGAACAGCGCCACCAGCACCAGAACGGTCAGCGAGCCGCCGGCATAGGTCGCGAAGCTGGGGATGGTCGCCACCGCCAGCACGAAGATCAGCGTCATGCCCGCCAACAGGATGTTCAGGGCGATCTCGTTCGGCGTCTTCTGGCGCGCGGCGCCCTCCACCAGCGCGATCATGCGGTCGAGAAAGGTCGAGCCCGGGGCTGCGGTGATGCGCACCTTGATGATGTCCGACATGACCTGGGTGCCGCCGGTGACAGCGGAGCGGTCGCCGCCGGCCTCGCGGATCACGGGAGCCGATTCGCCGGTGATCGCGGCCTCGTTCACCGAGGCGACGCCCTCGATCACCTCGCCGTCACTGGGGATGATCTCGCCGGCCGCCACCAGCACGATGTCGCCCTGGCGCAGCGACGTGGCAGGGATGGATTCGGTGCCGCCGTCGGCGCGCAGGCGATGAGCCATGGTTTCGGTCTTGGCGCGGCGCAGGCTCGCGGCCTGGGCCTTGCCCCGGCCCTCGGCCACTGCCTCGGCAAAGTTCGCGAACAGCACCGTGAACCACAGCCAGATATTGATCTGCAGCGCGAAGCCGAGATGCGTGCCGCCGGTGGCGAGGTCACGCAAGAACAGGATGGTCGTGAGGACCGAGACGATCTCGACCACGAACATCACGGGGTTGTGCCACAGCATCCGCGGATCGAGCTTGCGGAAGGCCTGACCGATGGCCGGCCACAGGATGGCCGTGTCGAGCATGGTCGTGGTGGCGCGCAAGCGGGGCAGGGTTGTGTCGCTCATGCTGGAAGGTCCGATCAGAACAGGGTGCCGGCGTGCATGGCGTAATGCTCGACGACGGGGCCGAGGGCGAGCGCGGGGAAGAACGTCAGGCCGCCCATGATCAGGATCACACCGACCACCAGGCCCACGAACAGGGCGCCATCGGTGGGGAAGGTGCCGGAGGAGGGCGGGACGGTCTTCTTGGCCGCCATCGATCCGGCGATGGCCAGCGCCGGGATGATCACAAAGAAGCGGCCGATCATCATGGATATGCCCAGGCTGGTGTTCCAGTAGGGCGTATTCGCCGACAGGCCGGCGAAGGCGCTGCCGTTGTTGGCGGCCGTCGAGACATAGGCGTACAGCGCCTCGCTGAACCCATGCGGGCCGCTGGCGGAGATCGCCGCAGGTGGGCCAGGCAGAACCAGGGCGAGCGCCGTGAAGCCCAGCATCACCAGCGGCAGGCACAGGATCGCGAGCATGGTCATCTTCACCTCTCGCGCCTCGATCTTCTTGCCCAGGTACTCGGGCGTGCGCCCGACCATCAGCCCGGCCACGAACACCGCGACGATGGCGAACAGCAGGAAGCCGTAAAGGCCCGAGCCGACGCCGCCAAAGATGATCTCGCCGAGCATCATGTTGATCATCGGCACCATGCCGCCCAACGGCAGGAAGCTCTCATGCATGGCGTTGACCGCGCCGCAGGACGCATCCGTGGTGACGGTGGCGAACATGGCGCTGGCGGGTATGCCGAAGCGCAGCTCCTTGCCTTCCATGTTGCCCATCGACGGGTCCATGCCCAGTGCGACCAGCGCGGGGTTTGCCTGCGACTCGGACCAGTACAGCACCCCGACACCGACCAGGAACAGCAGGCCCATGGCGGTGAACACCGCCCAGCCCTGGCGCTCGCTGCCGACCATGCGGCCGAACATGTTGGTCAGCGCGGCCCCCAGCGTGAAGATCGCGACCATCTGGATCAGGTTGGTCAGCGCCGTCGGGTTCTCGAACGGATGCGCGGAGTTGGCGTTGAAGAAGCCGCCGCCGTTGGTGCCGAGCATCTTGATCGCTTCCTGCGAGGCGACCGGGCCGAGGGCGACGGTCTGCCTGGCACCTTCCAGCGTGGCGGCATCGACATAGGCGCCCAGGGTCTGCGGCATGCCCTGCCAGACGAAAGCCAGCGTCATCACCACACAGATCGGCAACAGCACGTAGAGCGTGATGCGTGTCAGATCGACCCAGAAATTGCCGATATGCCGGGCCGAGCGGCGGGCGAAGCCGCGCACGAAAGCGACGGCGATGGCGATGCCGGCGGCGGCGGACATGAAGTTCTGCACCGCGAGCCCGGCCATCTGCACCAGGTCGCTCATGGTGCTTTCGCCGCCGTAGTTCTGCCAGTTGGTGTTGGTGAGAAAGCTGACGGCGGTGTTGTAGGCGAGATCCGGCGGCACGGCGGACTGGCCGGCCGGGTTCAGCGGCAGCATCGCCTGCACGCGCATCAACGCATACAGCGCCAGGAAGCCCACGAGCTTGAAGACCAGCATGCCGACGGCGTAGCCGATCCAGCCTTGCTCGGCTTTCGCATCCACGCCGGCCATCGCATAGATGCCGCGCTCCACCGGGCCGAAGACCGGGGAGAGGAATGTCCGCTCGCCGGCGAACACGCGCGTCATGAATCCGCCGAGCGGCCGCGTGATCGCCACCACGATCGCGCAATAAAGCGCGATCTGGAGCCATCCGATGACGGTCATGTCAGAACCGCTCCGGCCGCACGAGCGCGTAGACGAGATAGACGACCAGGCCGGCGGTCACGAGGCCGCCGAGCGCGTATTCGAAGATCATGGGGGCTCCTCACAGGCGGTCGCACAAGAGGACGTAGCCCAGGCAGACGGCGAAGCCGACGACGCCAAGGGCCAGGAAGATCGCGTCGTACATGACGAGCCTTGTGCTGCGGATGTAGGACCTGCAACGTTGCGGCTATGGCATAGGAAATCGATGTCGCGACGAGGGCGGCGGCATAGGAATTCCATAGGAAACGCCCCACCTCAGGCGGGTCGGCGGCAGGAGAGATGGGCGCGTATGGAATCGATCTACTACGTCATGGCCTGGGCCTGCCATCGCAAGTGTCGGCACTGTTATGAAGACCGCTTCAGGCCGTATGTCCGCAGCGAGCTTGAGGCCGTCGTGGCCGAGGCGGAGGCGAATGCCCCGCGCATCATTGCCAACCTGCCGGACCGGATGACTTATCTGGACCAGGACGATCCCGCGCCCGATGGCACGCTGCCGGAGAAGACCGGCCGCATCGTCCTGTCCGGCGGGGAGGCGCTGCTGGAGGCGACGCGCCGGCGGGTGACCTATCCGGTGATCGAGGCGCTGGTGGCGAAATACCGTGACGCCGGCGGCGTGCGCGTGGTGCTGCAGACCACCGGAGACCTGGTCACGCTGGAGATCATTGGCGACCTGCTCGCGCGTGGGGTGTGGATGATCTCGGTCGCCGGCGTCGACGATTTCCATGTTGGCCTGGAAGGGACAGAAAAGCAGACCGCGTTCAAGGCCGGCCTGACCGCCGTGTTCGAGGCCGCCGGCATGCGCCCCTCCGGCCGGCAGGCGCCGGACCGTGCCTGGCACCAGGAGGACGGGCCGGTCTACAGTTTCTTCGGCGCCACGCCGGAGTCCTGGATCGGCAAGCTGTGGCCACGCGGGCGGGCGTGGCAGAACGGGCTCTCCACCGCCACCATCGCCGACAATTTCTGCGCCCGCTGGTCGGGCGGGATGAACTTCCTCAACCACCCGTATGCCGGCTCGGAAGTGTCCATCGAGCCGGATGGCAGCGTCTATCCCTGCTGCGTCAAGACCAGGCTGCCGGTGGGCAACCTGCTGGAGGAGCGGCTGACCGACATCCTCGACAGCCTGGCCGGCGATCCCGTCTATGAGGCGATCAACGCCGGCAAGCCGGAACGCATGGGCCTGACCCTGGGCTGGAGCGTCGAAACCTTCCTGGAGAAGGCGCGCACCACTTCCCCGACGGGCAAGCCATACGCAAATCTGTGCATCGGTTGCGACCGCTTCCACGCGGAGGTGCTGGCCCCCGTGATCGAAGCCGCCCGCATGCGCCGCCTGAAGGAGACCGTATGAGCCTGGTTCGCGCGCCCCTGTCCCGCCGGGGCCTGCTCGCCGGCACCGCCGCGGCGGGGCTGGCGCCGCTGGCCCGCGCCGCTGCACCGGCCTGGGCCGGGATCGAGCGGGCCGGGCGCGGCCAGACCGTGTTCTGGAACGCCTGGGGCGGCGACGACCGCACCAACGCCTTCATCGCCTGGACCAGCGAGCGCATGAAGATGCGCCACGATCTGCAGCTCCGCCACGTGCGCCTGCGCGATACCTCCGAGGCGGTGGCGCGTGTGGTGGCCGAGAAGGTCGCTGGCCGCAACGAGGGCGGGTCGGTGGACCTGATCTGGATCAACGGCCCCAATTTCCTGGCGATGAAGCAGCAGGGCCTGCTGCATGGCCCGGTGCTGGACCTGCTGCCCAATGCCGCCCTGATCGACCGCATCGGCAAGCCCACTACCATGGTGGACTTCACCGTGCCGACAGACGGCTATGAAGTGCCGTGGCGGATGGCGCAGGTGGTGTTCGTGCACGACAGCGTCCGGGTGCCTGACCCGCCGCGCAGCATGGCGGCGCTGCGCGATTGGGCGGCCGCCCATCCAGGCCGGGTGACGCATCCGACGGTCCGCAACTTTCTCGGCGCCACCTTCCTGAAGCAGGCGTTGTACGAACTCGCCCCCGATCCTGCGCTGCTGCAACAAGCGGCAACCGGCGCGACGTTCGGGCCGGTCACCGCGCCGCTGTGGGACTGGTACGCCGCCTTGCGCCCCAGCCTGTGGCGTGGCGGCCGGAACTTCCCCGACAGCGGGCCGGCGCAGCGCGCGCTGATGAACGATGGCGAAATCGACATCATGATCTCGTTCAACCCCTCGGAAGCGTCCACCGCCATCGCCAACGGCACGTTGCCGGGCACGGTGCGCACCTATGTGCTGGACGGCGGGACCATCGGCAATTGCAGCTTCAACGCCATTCCCTTCAACGCCGCACATAAGGAGGGCGCCCTGCTGGTGGCCGACTTCCTGCTGTCGCCGGAGGCGCAGGCGCACGGCATGGACCCGCGCATCCTGGGCAGCCCGACCGTGCTTGCGCTCGGCCGCCTGTCTGCCGCCGAACGCAAGCTGTTCGACGACCTCCCGCGGCCCGTCGCCACGCTGTCGGATGCCGAACTGGGTCGGCCGCTGCCGGAGCCGCATCCATCGTGGATGACCGCCATCGCCGCGGAGTGGGAGAAGCGGGTCACGCTGTAGTACTCGAATGCTGCGCCTCGCACCCGCCGCATTGTTGAGTGTGCTGCTGCTGCCGGTGGGCGCGGGCATGGTGGCGACGCTGTTGCCGGCGTTCGGCTATTTGCCGGCGCTGGGCGGCAGCGCGCTGTCGCTGCAGCCGTGGCGGGAACTGCTCGCCTGGCCGGGGCTGCCAACCAGCCTGGTGCTGACCATCGGCACCGGCCTCGCCGCCACCGTGCTGTCGCTGGCCTCCGCCCTGGCGCTGGCCATCGCCGCCCGCCGGGCACGCGTGCTGCGGCCGGTCCAGGCTGCGATTGCGCCGGTCCTGGCAACACCGCACGCGGCCTTGGCCATTGGCTTTGCCTTCCTGGTCGCCCCCAGCGGCTGGATCGCCCGACTGGTCTCCCCTGGCCTGACGGGATGGCAGGTGCCCCCGGACATCGCGACGGTGCAGGACCCCTGGGGGGCGGCGCTGGTGCTGGGCCTCTGTCTGAAAGAGGCGCCGTACCTGCTGTTGATGACCCTGGCGGCGCTGGCGCAGGTGGAGGCGCCGGCCACGCTGCGGGTGGCGGCCGCCCTGGGCTACGGCCCCTGGCGCGCCTGGCTGCTGGTGGTGCTGCCGCGGGTCTGGCCGCAATTGCGCCTGCCGGTGATGGCGGTGCTGACCTTCTCGCTGTCGGTCGTGGACGTGCCGCTGGTGCTTGGTCCGTCCAACCCGCCGACCCTGGCGGTGCAGATCGTGCGCTGGTTCGCCGACCCCGACCTGTCGCGCTGGTTCCCCGCCGGCGCCGGCGCGGTGCTGTTGTCGGCGGTGGTGCTGGCCGCGTTGCTGGGGCTGCGGGTCATCGAAGCAGTCGTTGCCCGGCTGGGCCGCGCCTGGGGCCGCAGCGGGGAGCGTGGCGGGGGTGGGGCCGACGGGCTCGCCTCGGCGGTCGGCATTCTGCTGATCGGGACCAGCGTCGCGGCGATCCTGGTGCTGGCGCTGTGGTCCTTCGCACGGTCCTGGCGGTTCCCGGATGCGCTGCCGCAGGCGTGGGGTCTGGGCACCTGGCAGGCGCAGCTGCCCGGCCTGGCGGGGACCGCCGGCGTCACCGTGGCGCTGGCGGTGGCGGCCACGATTATCGCGCTGCTGCTGGCGGTGGCGTGCCTGGAGAACGAGCGGCGGATCGGGCACCCGGCCGGGCGGGCGATGGCGTTGCTGTACCTGCCGCTGCTTGTGCCGCAGGTGGCCTTCCTGTTCGGCATGCAGATCCTGCTGGTGTGGCTGTCGCTGGATGGCGGAGCGCTGGCGCTGGTGTGGGCGCATCTGGTGTTTGTGCTGCCCTACGTGTTCCTGTCGCTGGCCGATCCCTGGCGGGCGCTGGATGCGCGCCTGCTGCGCAGCGCGGCCTGCCTGGGCGCTCCGCCGTGGCGGGTACTGCTGCGGGTGACGCTGCCGCTGCTGGCCCGCCCGCTGCTGGCCGCCGCGGCGGTCGGCTTCGCCGTCTCCGCCGGGCTGTATCTGCCCACGCTGTTCGCCGGCGCCGGCCGGGTGGCGACGCTGACCACCGAGGCGGTGACGTTGTCCTCCGGCGGGGATCGGCGGGTGGTTGCGGCCACCGCGCTGCTGCAGGCGGCGCTGCCGGTGTTGGCCTACGCGCTGGCGGTCGGCCTGCCGTCCTGGCGGGCCCGGCGACGCCGGGGGCTGGCTCTGGCGGCATGAGCCTGCATCTGCGCGACGTCACCATCCGGGCCGGCACGCGCACGCTGCTGCGCGACCTGTCGCTGACGGCGGAGCCAAGCCAGGTGGTCACGGTGATGGGACCGAGCGGGGTGGGCAAATCGAGCCTGCTGGCCTTCGCCTGCGGCACGCTGGCCGCGGGGCTGCAAGCCGAGGGCCGGGTGTTGATCGACGGCGACGACATCACGGCTTTGCCGCCGCATCGCCGCCGCCTCGGCATCCTGTTCCAGGATGATCTGTTGTTCCCGCACATGAGCGTGGGCGACAATCTGCTGTTCGGCCTGGACCCAGCCATGCGCGGCCGCGCCGCCCGGCGTGCGGCCATGCAGACGGCGTTGATCGAAGCCGAGTTGCCCGGCATGGCCGCACGGGACCCGGCCTCGCTGTCCGGCGGTCAGCGGGCGCGGATCGCGCTGATGCGCGTTCTGCTGTCGCGGCCACGCGCGTTGTTGCTGGACGAACCCTTTGGCCGCCTGGACGCGGCTCTGCGCGACCGCCTGCGTCGCGTCGTGTTCGATGCAGCGGCGGCGCGCGGGCTGCCTGTGCTGCTGGTCACGCATGATCATGCCGACGCCGATGCCGCCGGGGGGCCGGTGCTGGAGCTGGCGTGAGCGGGGCGGCCGCGGTCCCGGCCGATCAATCCGAAAGGGACGCAGGCACCGCCTTCTGTTTCAGCGGATGGCCGAGATAGTGCTCCAGCACCTGTTCGGTCGGCCCGTCCTCGCGGATGCGGCCCTGTTCCATCCAGATGAGCCGGTTGCACCAGTCCATCAGCGTCTCGGTGCTGTGGGTGGAGAGCACCAGGATCTCGGCGCCGCGCACCATGTCTTCCAGCCGCGCGCGCGCCTTCTCCATGAAGTTGGCGTCGCCGGCCAGGAACCATTCGTCCATCAGCAGGACCTGCGGGCGGATGGCGGTGGCGAGTGCGAAGCCCAGGCGCACGATCATGCCGGCGCTGTAGATGCGCACCGGCAACTCCATGAAATTGCCCAGCTCGGCGAAATCGCGGACGTCATCCAGCAGCCGCTTGACCGCCGCCGGTCCCAGCCCATGATACATCCCGCGCAGCGTGATATTTTCGCGGCCCGTGAGGTTCACGTTCATGCCCAGATGCGGATCCAGCAGCGCGTTCAGGGTGCCCTGGACCCGCACGGAGCCGTTGAGCGGCTCGTAGATGCCGGCGAGCGTTCGCAGCAGCGTGGTCTTGCCCGCGCCATTGGTGCCGATCAGGCCCAGCCGGTCGCCGCTGCGCAGGGTGAACGAGATGTCGCGCAGCGCCTGCACGACGATGCGGCGCTTCGCGTCCGCGCCCATGCGCCCGGCCACGGTGCTCAGTACCGTCTTCTTCAGGCTGCGTCCGCTGGCGTGGTAAAGGGGAAAGTCGAGGCTCAGCGCGGAGACATCGATTTCGGCAAGGGGGCTGGTGGGCATCGCCGTCAGATCCAGAACGCGATCCGGCCACGCACGCGCGAGAACAGCAGCCAGGACACGCCGCAGAGCAGGATCGAACTTCCGATCGCCGAGGCATAGACCGCCATGTCCGGCACCGTGCCCAGCAGCGGGCCGCGCACGACTTCCAGCAACGTAAAGAAGGGGTTGAACGGCAGCATCCACTGCGCGTCGCCCACCAGCTCCGGCTTCCAGATGACGGGAGTCACGAAGAACGCCATCTGCAACACGTTGGTGACGATCGGCGGAATATCGCGGAAGCGAGCGCACAGTGCGCCGAGGGTGGCCGTGATCGCCAGCGAGTCGACCAGCCACAACGCCATGCCCGGGATCGCCAGGATCACCTCCGGCCCGGGCCAGGTGTCCAGCACGGCATCGACGACCACGAAGACGACGGTGTTGTGCGCCAGCACGATCAGGTTGCGGAGCACGATCCGCGCCGCATACAGCGAAAACGGCATGCGGATGGACCGGATCATGCCCTCGTTGCTGGTGTAGCCGGTGCAGGCATCGGTGACGAGCGTGGCCAGGAAGCCCCACAGCACCTGCGATACCGCCAGGAATGGCAGGTATTCGTGCAGGTCCATGCGGAACAGCGTCGAATAGATGGCGCCCATGGCCGCGACCATGGCGCCGGTGGACAAGGTCAGCCAGAACGGCCCGAGCATCGAGCCGCGATAGCGCAGGCGGATGTCGAGCCAGGCCAGCGTCCAGCACAGCCGCCACAGCGATGCGGCCTCGCGCAGGTCGCGAACGGCCATCCGCTGGCGCTCCGCGGCGGTATTGCCTGGGGTGAGTTCGAGGGTCTTGGCGCCTCGGGTGCCGGGTTGCAGCGCGACGGTCATGCCGGGCGGGGCGATAGCCCATAAGCCGGCCTGCCGCAACCGGAGCGTCCGGACGCGGCGTGCCAGCCGGCGCTGGCCTGGTGCGCGTTCAGCTGCCGGTGCGGGCGATCCGGGTGCGGGCGCCGCGGGTCAGCATGACGCGTTCGCCGGGCCGGAAGCCGTCTTCGTTGGTCTGCACCACCGAAATGGTCTGGCCGTTGTCCTCGCGGATGATGAATTCCACCGCGCTGCCGGTGCTGACACCTTTCTCGACGGCCGAGCCGGCGATGCCGCCGATGATCGCGCCACCGACGGCGCCGAGGATGTTGCCGCGCACGTCGTTGCGGCCAATGAAGCTGCCCGCGGTTGCACCCAGCGCGGCGCCGCCAAGTGTGCCCACACCGGTCTGATCGGCCTGCACCGTGACCGGGCGCATCGAGACGATCACACCATAGCTGACGCTGGCGGTGCGGCCGATATCCGCGCCGGTATAGGTGGTGTTGGTGTTGGTCGGCGCGCATGCAGCCACGCCCAGCACGGCAACCAGGATTGTTGCGGCAGCGAGGTTGCGGGTCGTTCTGAACATCACTCTCGGTCTCCTCGGTGCCAACCCGCGCCGGACCCGTGGTCTGGAGGGCGTACTCTGACCGCAACAATTAGCATATCCGTGTGAACACGGCACGGCATCACACGCGCGTGAGCATGAAATCACGGTAACCTTGCTTTGAACAACGCTTTAGGATAAGGACTTACCCCGGGTTCCTGACTATTACTGTCAACGACGGCCGCTAGGCCGCCGTGCCCTCCGGCTGCATTTGCGGTCGTGCCACGACGGAGACTCGCGCCGCATGACGACCCACCCGATCCGCCTCCGCACTGACGCAGAACGCGGGCGTTTCCTGCCAACCATGCGGGCCCTGATCTGCGTGGCGACGCTCGGTCTGCTGTCGGCGTGCGCCGGCAACCATTCGCAGATGAGCGCCACCCAGGAGGCGGCGCAGTATGTCGCCCGGGCCAAGCGCAACTACACCCCGCCCGGCCCGCCCGGCGACCCCTGGGGCCCTTACATTACCGAGGCCGCGGCGAAGTACGACGTGCCGGAGCGCTGGGTGCGCGAGGTGATGCGCCAGGAATCCGGCGGCCGCCTGTACGAGAACGGCCAACTCATCACGTCCGGCGCCGGGGCGATGGGCCTGATGCAGGTGATGCCCGCCACGTATGACGAACTGCGCGCCCGCTACGACCTGGGCGACGACCCGTTCGATCCGCACGACAACATCATGGCCGGCACCGCCTACCTGCGCGAACTGTACGACGTGTTCGGCTCGCCCGGCTTCCTGGCCGCCTATAACGCCGGCCCAGGCCGGCTGGACGACTATCTGACGCGCAACCGGCCCCTGCCGGATGAGACGCGCCGCTACGTCGCCCGGGTGGGATCCGCGATCGGCGACAGCGTGCCGGTGCGCGTGGCGGCGGCCCCGCAATACGCGATGCTGCCGATCAACATTCCCGCCGGTCCGCGCTATCCGCGCGGCCGCAACAACAGCGCCCCGGTGGCCCTGGCCGACAATCGCGGCCCGCGTACCGGCTATGCCCGCGGCGTTGTGCAGACGGCGGCATTGCCCGAGCCGCCGCGCCCCGTGTCGGCGCCGGCGGTGCAGCAGGTGGCCGCGGCCGCCCCTGCCGCCGGCCGCTCAGGCTTCCACCTGATCGCCCCGGCCATGGCGGACACGCTGCCGACCCAGCGCGGCGGACCCGCCGCGGGCAGCTGGGCGATCCAGGTGGGTGCTTTCGGCAACGAGAGCCAGGCCCGTGCCGCCGCCGATGCTGCCCGCGGCCGTGCGCGCGACCTGCTGGCCTCAGCCCGGCCGACGATCGGGACCGTGCGCCAGGCCAGCAACACGCTGTATCGTGCCCGGCTGACCGGTCTGTCGCGCGACACCGCCATGCAGGCGTGCGAGCGGATCTCGCGCAGTCGCGGCGGCTGCATCGTGCTGTCACCTGACGCACAATCCTGAGCACCGCCGCAACCCTGCCGGCCTGATCTTTCCGGAGCCACGCGGCCGCATCGCGCCCCATCGGATGCCACCGGGTTGTGGCCCCGCGGCCCGGACGGCATGATCGGCACCGACCGATCTCCGGGGGGATAAGACGAATGAGCGAACCGGCCGCAACTCAGTCCGGGCAAGGCCCGGCGAGCCGGGCTTGCGGTGGTGGTGTGGGCGCCGCTGGCGCCCGCTTCGCCAGCCTGACGCCGCTGCTGAACCCGCGTTCGGTGGCCGTGCTGGGCGCCTCGACCGATCCCACACGCATCGGCGGCCGCCCGATCGCCTATATGCGCAAGCAGGGATTTGCCGGGCGCATCTTCCCGGTGAATCCACGCCGCGAGGAAGTGCAGGGCCTGCGGGCCTACCCCTCGGTGGCCGATCTGCCGGAAGTGCCGGATGTCGCCGTTGTCGCGGTCTCGGCGGAGCTTGCCGTGCCGGCCGTGGCCGACCTCGCCGCTGCCGGCGTGAAGGGCGCGATCGTGCTGACGGCCGGCTTCGCCGAGGTGGATGAAGCGGGGGCGGAGGCGCAGGCGCGCATGGTCGCGACGGCCAAGGCAGCCGGCATGCGGATGCTCGGGCCCAACTGCCTTGGCCTGTTCAACGCGCGTATCGGCTTCTATCCGATCTTCTCCTCCTCGTTCGAGAATGGCTGGCCGCGGCCCGGGCGCATCGGCATCGTCAGCCAGTCCGGCGCCTACGGCACGCATCTGTTCGCCGCCGCGCGCGATCGCGGACTCGGCACCCCGCTCTGCGTCACCACCGGCAACGAGGGCGATGTCACCATCGGTGACGTGATCGGCTGGCTGGCCGAGGACCCGGAGACCGACGTGATCGCCGCCTATGCCGAGGGCATTCGCGAGTCCGAGGGCCTGCTGGCGGCGCTGGCGGCCGCGCGGGCCGCGCGCAAGCCGGTGGTGATGATGAAAGTGGGCCGCAGCGCGCTGGGCACGGCCGCCGCCAAGTCGCATACAGCCTCCATTGCCGGCGACGACGCCGTGACCGATGCGGTGCTGGCCGAGTTCGGCGTGGTGCGGGCGCGCACCACCGAGGAGATGCTGGACATCGCCCAGCTCGCGTCGCGCCGCATCTACCCCGCGCGCAACACGCTGGGCGTGATGACCATGAGCGGCGGCGCCGGCGTGCTGATCAGCGACGCTGCGGACGAGCTGGGCGTTCCGATGCCGGAAATGCCGGCGGATGCGCAGGCCAGGCTGAAGGCCCTGGTCTCGTTCTGCGCGCCGCGCAACCCCGTGGATTGCACGGCGCAGGCGTTCAACGACTTCTCCCTTGTCGGCCGTTTCGCCGACGCGGTGGCGGGCGACGGCGGGTATTCGTCAATCCTGTGCTTCTTCTCCCAGATTGGCGGCGCACCCAGCATGGTGCCGAAGCTGCGCACCGAGTTGAATGCCACGCGGGCGAAGTACCCGGACCGGTTATACGTGCTGTCCGTGCTGGCGCCGCCCGAGGTAGTGCGCGACTACGAAGCGGACGGATTCACGGTGTTCGAGGACCCGTCGCGCGCCGTGGTCGCGATCGAGGCGATGGGCCGGTTTGGCGCCGCCTTCGCCGCTGCCCCGGACGCCGCACCGCCTTCCGTCCCCGTGGTCGCGCTGCCGGCCGCGACACCCAGCGAGGCGGAGGCGAAGCGCCTGCTGGCCGAGGCCGGCATTCCCAGCGCCCCCGAGCGGGCGTGCCCGACCGCCGACGCTGCCGTGGCTGCCGCGGCATCGTTCGGCTTCCCGGTGGTGATGAAGATCCTGTCGCCGGACATCCTGCACAAATCCGAGATCGGCGGCGTGCTGCTGGACGTGGCCGATGCGGACGGCGTGCGCGCCGGTTTCGCCACGCTGCTGGAGCGTGCCCGCGCGGCGGCGCCGGCGGCGCGGATCGAGGGCGTGCTGGTGGCGAAGCAGTTGCAGGGGGGCGTCGAGTGCATCCTGGGCATCCACCGCGACCCGGTGTTCGGCCCGGTCGCGATGTTCGGGTTGGGCGGCGTCTTCGTGGAAGTGCTGAAGGACGTGGTGTTCCGCCGCTGCCCGTTCGGCGAGGACGTGGCCGAGCGCATGATCCGCTCCATTCGCGGCGCCCCGCTGCTGCTGGGCGCGCGCGGACGCCAGCCGGCTGACATCAAGGCGCTCGCGCGCATGCTCGCGCGGCTGTCAGTGTTTGCGCATCAGGCGGGCGCGGCAGTGCAGGCGGTGGACCTCAATCCCGTCTTCGCCATGCCGGAGGGCGAAGGCGCCTATGCCGCGGACGCCGTGATCGAGATCGGGGGGACATGAGTATGGCAGTCGTCAACAGCGTCAGGGTACGCATCGCATGATCAACAAGATCGTCCCGTCCATGGCCGATGCCGTGGCCGGCGTGAAGGATGGGGCCACCGTATTGCTGGGCGGCTTCGGGTCGGTGGGCCAGCCGAACCAGCTGGTGGACGGGCTGATCGAGACCGGCGTGAAGGACCTCGTCGTCGTCGCCAACAACGCCGGCGGCGGGCATGTGGGCCTGGCGCTGCTGATGGAGCTGGGGCGGGTGCGCAAGATCATCTGCTCGTTCCCGCGCAGCTCCACCTCGACGATCTTCGAGGAGCTGTATCGTGCCGGGAAGATCGAGCTGGAAATTGTGCCCCAGGGCACCATGGCCGAACGCATGCGCGCGGCCGGGGCCGGTGTGGGCGCGTTCTTCACCCCCACCTCGGTTGGCACGAAGCTGGCCGAAGGCAAGGAGCTGCGCACCATCAATGGCCGCGAGATGGTGCTGGAATACGCCCTGCGCGGCGATTTCGCGCTGGTGGAGGCCTGGCAGGCCGATCGCTGGGGCAACCTCACCTACAACAAGTCAGGCCGCAACTTTAACCCGGTGATGGCCATGGCGGCGGACTGCACCATCGTGCAGGCACAGCACGTCGTGGAGCTCGGGGAACTGAACCCGGAGCACATCGTGACCCCCGGCATCTTCGTGGACCGGGTGGTGCACGTGCCTTACGGTGCCCCCCCGATCTGAGGAGAGACGTCATGGACACTGCCGTGGACATCAAGCCGTGGAGCCGGGCGCAGATGGCGGCGCGTGTGGCGCGGGACGTTCCCGAAGGCTGGTACGTGAATCTCGGCATCGGCATTCCCACCCAGGTCGCCGACCACGTGCCGCCGGAGCGCGAGGTGATCATCCATTCCGAGAACGGCGTGCTGGGCATGGGCCCCGCGCCGGCCAAGGAGGACATCGATCCCTGGCTGATCAACGCGGGCAAGCAGCATGTGACGCTGCGCACCGGCGGTGCCTTTGTGCACCATGCCGACAGCTTCGCGATGATCCGTGGCGGGCACCTCGATCTGTGCGTGCTGGGCGCCTTCGAGGTGGCGGAGAACGGCGACATCGCCAACTGGGCCACCAGCGAGAACGATACGGCGCCGGCCGTGGGCGGGGCGATGGACCTGGCCGCGGGGGCGAAGCGCCTGTGGGTGGTGATGGAGCACACCACCAAGGACGGCCGCCCGAAGCTGGTACGCCGCTCCAGCTATCCGCTGACCGCACCGCGCGCGGTGAAGCGCGTGTATACCAACCTCGCGGTGTTGGACGTGACCGATCGGGGCTTCGTGGTGCTGGACATCCTGCCGGGGCTGTCGCGCGACGACCTGCAGGCCCGCACCGAGGCGAAGCTGCATTTCCCGTCCTGAACGGCCGCAGTGCCGCCCAGGGACCGTGAAGATGCCATGAACGCCGCTGAAGACCGGGCCGAGAATATCCGCCTGCTGCGCGACAGCGCCGCCGCAGTGGTCGCGCCGGGCGACATGAAGCGCATCCGGGTCCTGCGTTTCCGGGAGCCCGGCTTCGACCGCGCGACCTGGCAGGCGATGTGCGACATGGGCTGGGCCGGGCTGCGCGTGCCCGAGGCCGCCGGCGGCTCGGGCCTGGGCATGCAGGAATACTGCGCCCTGGCCGAGGAGCTTGGTGCCGGGCTGGTGCCGGAGCCCCTGATCCCGTGCGCCATGTCCGCGCGTTTGCTGGCCGGGGACGCGTTGGCCGGGCTGCTGTCGGGCGAGCGGGTGATCATCCCGGCCTGGCAGGAGTGCGCCAACACGCTCGATGCGCAAGGCGACACGACGGTTGCCGGCGGCCGGGCCAGCGGGCGAAAGATGTTCGTGCCGATGGCGGCCGGCGCCGACGCGTTCCTGGTCTCCGGCCGGGACGGGCTGGCGCTGGTGGACCGTGCCGCGCCCGGCCTGCGCCTGACCATCGAGCGCACCCAGGATGGCGGCAACTTCGGCACGCTTTCACTGGCGGACGCGCACTGCACGCCCGTGGCCGGGGACATGGCGGCGGCGATCGAGGAAGCCGCCCTCGCCACCGCCGCCTACCTGCTTGGGGTGATGGACCGCGCCTTCGCCATCACGCTCGACTATCTCAGGACGCGCCAGCAATTCGGCCGCCCCATCGGCAGCTTCCAGTCGCTGCAGCACCGCGCGGCCGACCTCAAGATCCAGGTGGCGCTCACCCGCGCCAGCGTGGACTCCGCCGCGGCGACGTTGGACAGCGCCGCAGCCCCGGCGTTGCGCCAGGCCGCTGTCTCGCGCGCCAAGGCACGGGCGGCGGACGCGTCCATGCTGGTGACCCGCCAGGCGATCCAGTTGCATGGCGGCATCGGCTACACCGACGAGTACGATGTCGGGTTGTTCCTGCGCAAAGCCATGGTGCTGGCCAACCTGTACGGCTCGGCCGCCTTGCATCGGCGCCGCTATGCCGCGGCCGCCCCTGACCAGGATGACGAATGATGATTCTTGAAGACCGTATCGGCGCCACCGCCGTGATCACGCTGAACTATCCGGAGCGGCGCAATGCCCTGGCGGTGCCGATGCGCGCCGAGTTGGTCGCGGCGCTGGAGCGGATCGAGGCCGATGCCGGCGTGCGCGCCGTGGTGGTGACCGGCGCCAACGGCACCTTCTCGGCCGGCGGCGACATCAGCGGCATGAACGTGCAGGATCTGGCCGCCGGGCGCGAGCGCTTCCGCCTGACGCAGCGGCTGGTGCGCCTGATCATCGAAGGCAGCAAGCCGTTCATCGCCGCCGTGGAAGGCTGGGCCGTCGGCGCCGGGCTGGGTGTGGCGCTGTGCTGCGACACCATCGTGTCCAGCGACAGCGCCCGCTTCATGGCCGGCTTCGGCAAGATCGGCCTGATCGCCGATTTCGGCCTGCTGCATACCCTGCCGCGCCGGGTGGGCGAGGGCCGGGCCCGGCAGATCCTGATGTATGCGGAGCCGATGGACGCTGCGGCGGCGGAGCGCATCGGCCTGATCGACCATGTGGTGCCCGCTGGCACTGCGCTCGACGCTGCCCTGGAGCGTGCCGCCATGTTCGCCGACGCCGCGCCCTTGCCGATCGCCATGACGAAGTCCTGGCTGGCCCAAGGGCTGGCGGATTCGCTGGAATGGGAGCGCAATACCCAGTCCGCGCTGTTCCTGACCGCCGACCATGCCGAGGGGAAAGAGGCGTTCCTGGCCAAGCGCAGGCCGAGCTTCTCCGGAGTGTGAGCCATGAACGCCATCGCGGCGCCGGCATCCGACGACCTCGACTCGCTGGACGACGACAGCTTCCGCGTGGTCGTGCGCCGCTGGGTGGAGGCGAACTACCCGGAGGAACTGCGCAACCCACCCAAGCGTCTGCACTGGCGTGACAACAAGCCGTGGTATTTCAAGCTGGCCGAGCAAGGCTGGCTGTGCCCGGGCTGGCCGCGCGCGTTCGGCGGCATGGGGCTGTCGGCAGCCAAGCAGATCATCTTCATCGAGGAATGCGAGCGCCACGGCGTGGCCCGGACCAACGACCACGGCATCGTCATGGTCGGGCCGTTGCTGATCCAGTACGGCAGCAAGGAACAGCAGGACTTCTTCCTGCCGAAGATCCTGAGCGGCGAGCATGTCTGGTGCCAGGGCTATAGCGAGCCCAATGCGGGCTCCGACCTCGCATCCCTGCGCACCGAAGCGGTCTCCGACGGCGACCACTGGGTGGTGAACGGCCAGAAGACCTGGACGACGCTGGCCAATGACGCGAACTGGATCTTCCTGCTCGTCCGCACTGACAGGACGGCGAAGAAGCAGGAAGGCATCTCGTTCCTGCTGGTGCCGATGGACAGCCCCGGCGTCACCGTCCGCCCGATCGTGAACCTCGACCTGCATGACGAGTTCTGCGAGGTGTTCTTCGACAATGTCCGCGTGCCCAAGGCGTGGACGGTGGGCGAGGTGAACAAGGGCTGGACGATGGCCAAGGCCCTGCTGGGCTTCGAGCGCATCTTCCTCGGCTCGCCCAAGCTTTCCGGCTACGCACTGACGCGGCTGCGCGTGCTGGCCGAGCGGATGGGCGTGTTCGACGACCTTGCATTCCAGGACCAGTACACGCGCCTGCGGCTCGAGTTGGCGGACCTGAAGGCGCTGCACGCGACGTTCGTGGACATCGTCCGCCGGGGTGAGACGCTGGGGCCGGACGTGTCGATGCTGAAGGTGATCCAGACCGAGCTGTTCCAGAAGATCACCGACACCATGATGGACATCGCCGGCGAGAACGCGGGGCTGCTCGATCCGATGGAAGGCAACCGCGAACTGCACCCATCCGGCCTGTTCATCCAGGCGCGGCCGAGCACGATCTATGGCGGCTCGAACGAGATCCAGCGGAACATCCTGGCGAAGAACGTGCTGGGGTTGCCGGGGTAGGGCGGCAAAGCCGCCGGCCTGTCATTTTTGTACCAATTCGATTGACCCTCGCGACAGGCTCTCCGACCCGCGCTCGGTCACCAACGATGTCCGCCCCAGCGTCATCGCCAATCCGTTCGTGGCGTCGAAGACGATGATGTGGATGAAGAACACCATACCCGGCTGCGCTTCCAGCGCCTGGCCGGCATACAGCATGGGCCAGTCCATCCAGTTCGGCGCGTAGGTGGTGCCCAGCGAATAGCCGCAGGCGTTCAGCCGGTGCTCGCGCAGGCCGCGCGCATCCAGTGTGCGGGCATGGGCGTCGAAGGCAGCGCCCACGGGATCGCCGGGGCGCAGTGCAGCCTCGGCAGCCAGCAATGCATCTGTGCACGCGGCATGCATGTCGATCAGCCGGGGATCGGCGTGGCCGACCAGGAAGGTGCGCATCAGGCAGGCGTGGTAGTGGCGATAGGCGCCGGCGAATTCGAGGGTTAGCTGGTCGTCGGCGTCCAGGTGCCGGCGTCCCGTGAAGTAGCGGCACATCAATGCGCCGGGGCCGGAGCCGATGATGTACTCGTTGGCCGGGTCGTCACCGCCACCGGTGAACACGGCCGATTGCATGTCGGCCAGGATGTCGCCCTCGAACGCACCGGGCGCTGTCGCGAGCTCGGCGGCATCCAGCGCATCGTCGGCCAGGGCGGCGGCGCGGCGGACATATTCGAGCTCGGCGGCGCTCTTCACCACGCGCAGGCGCGAGATCAGGTCGGAAGCATCGTCCAGGGTGGCGAACCCGTCCAGTGCGGCGGACAGGCGTTGGCCGTTGCGCGCGGTCAGGCCGTAGGCTTCCCATTCCACCCCCAGTGTTGTCCCGGCGCGGCCAAGTTCGCGCAGGATATCGCGAAGATCCTGGGCGGGTGAGGCGTCGGGCCCGTCCACCCAGATGCGGATGTCCTCGACGATGGAGGTGAACCGCGCCTGCAGCCGATCGGGGGCGCGGGTCAACAGCACCATGCGGCCGTCATCGGTCAGCACCAGGCATTGGAAATAGACGTAGCCGAACGTGTCGTAGCCGGTGAGCCAGTACATGCTCTCCTGGCGGAACATCAGCAGGGTGGACAGGCCACGGCGCTGCATCTCGGCAAGCGTCCGGGCGCGGCGGGCAGCGAATTCGTCGCGACTGAAATGGATGTGCTCGCCGGGCGTAACGACAGTCATGGTGTCCCTCCGCGGAGTGCAGCGGGCAGCATCGCACGGGGGCGGGAAGGCGCACAACGCGCAGGGCGGTCCTGCGGAATGCGCAGGTTGCCGCATCTGCGCCGCATCCGCACGATCGCCCCGGTATGGACACAGTCGCCGTTCAGCGCCGCGATCATGTTGATGCGACGGCCATCGCCGTGCTGGTGGTGCTGTGCACGCTGTGGGGCGTCCAGCAGGTGGCGGTGAAGGTCGCCGTGGTGCAGGGCCTGGGGCCGTTGCTGCAGGCCGGTCTTCGCTCGGCCGTCGCGGCCGTGCTGGTGCTTGGCTGGATTGCGGTGAAGGAGGGGCCCGAGGCGTTCCGCGCGGTCTTCCGGCGGGATGCGGCGCTGGGACCGGGCATCGTGATCGCCGTGCTGTTCGGCTTCGAGTTCCTGACGCTGTATCCCGGGCTGAAGCTCACCACCGCGTCGCGGGGGGTGCTGTTCCTCTACACCGCTCCGTTCTTCACGGCACTGGGTGCCCATCTGTTCCTGCCGCATGAGCGCCTGACGCTGCGGCAGGCGTTGGGTCTGCTGATTGCATTCGGCGGCGTCGCCGCCGCCTTCGCCGATGGCCTGGCGTTCGGTGGCGGCAGCGTTGCGGGCGACCTGCTGTGCCTTGCGGCGGGTGCGCTGTGGGGGGCGACCACGGTGGTGGTGAAAGCGAGCCCCAGCCTGTCGCGCACGCCGTCGTCCAGGATCCTGCTGATCCAGCTTGTGGGCTCGGCACCCATCCTGCTGGGCGCGTCGGCGCTGGCGGGCGAGATGGACCACTGGCCGCACGCCACCGCTCTGGCCTGGGCCGCCCTGTTCTACCAGACCGTCATCGTGGCGTTTCTGAGCTATCTCGTCTGGTTCGCGATGATCATCCGCTACCCCGCCGGCCGGTTGGCGGGCTTCACCTTCCTCACGCCGCTGTTCGGCATTCTCGCCGGCGCGTTGTTGCTGGGGGAGCATGCCTCGATCGCGCTGCTGGCCGGCCTGGTCGCGATCGCCGTGGGCCTGCGCCTGGTGAACAGCCGCGGCCCAGTGCGCCAAGGTCGCGGCGGTGTAGAGTGGCCGTTCCGAAGGAGGGACCCGCCATGACCGACCTGCCGATCCTGACCCAGCGCCGCATCGAGGCGGCGTTCGCCAAAGGCGTATACGAGGAGATGAAGGCCGAGCTGGGCGAGGAGACGGCCAGGCGCATCCTGACCAATGCCGTGATCAAGCTGGCGAAATCCACGGCCGCCGAGATGGCCAAGGAAGCACCCGGCGGCAACCCCAGCCTGGGCAGTTTCCGCGCCATCCAGCCGCGCTGGACCGCCGAGGACGCGCTGCGCACCGAAGTGGTGAAATCCACTGCCACCGAATTCCACTTCGACGTCGTGCGTTGCCGCTATGCCGAGATGTATCGCGCCATGGGGCTGGCCGAGTTGGGGGCGATCCTGTCCTGCAACCGCGATGGCGCGTTCTGCGAAGGCTATGATCCCCGGCTGAAACTGACCCGCACACAGACGCTGATGGGCGGCGCGGATCATTGCGATTTCCGTTATCACTACGAATAACGAGATCGGATACTGGCCGGCGCGCGGTCGCGGAGTGCGAGTTAGTCAACGCCTGGACTGACTGACCTCCTCCAACGTCGGCACACGCAAGACGCTCTTCGGTGGAATTCTGGTCGTCAGGGACGTATCGGCTGGATGAGCCTGTCGCCGGTATGATCGGCACGGCGTGTTGCAAGCGCTTTGAATGCCGGTTCCCGTACGTCAGCTTCGGTTCGGCGTTCACGAGACCGGAGCAGCGCGGCCCCGACGGCGGTCGCCACGAAGATCGATATGACGGCGAGGGCACTGCCGCCGATCATGTCGGCGAGATAGTGGGCGCCCTCCACGGGAGTTGCTGCCAACGCGAGCAGATTCAGTCCCAATACCGGCCAGCGCAGCCATCGGTTGGGCCACAACGCCCAAACGAACAGGATGGCGCCGGACGTGTGGAAGCTCGGAAATGTAATCAGCCCTTCCAGATCGTCCATCGACACCAAATGGGGGCCGGGGCCTCGCATCTGCGGCAGCAGGGCCGTAAAGCGATTCACCAGAGACGCAGGGTGCAGAGTATGCAGATCTTGCAATCCGACTCCGAAATGGGAATAGGCTGCGCCCGCTGGCATTGTGACAAATATCGCGATGGTCAGAATCAGGCACAGCCAGACCGCGATGAGGAAGGTCTGTAGCCGATCCCGCGCGCCGGTGAAGGTCAGCCCGGCGAGCACCAGGAGGAACATGATGTTGATGGAGAAATAGCCGGCCTTCAGCAATTGCCCGACCAGTGGCCGCGCATCCACGTAAGCGACATAACTACGCCAATCGAAGCCAAGCCACTGATCTGCGGCCGCCAACCAGGCATCGCGGTACGGAAAGTGCGATCCGGCAACGGCGGCCGCGAAGTTCAGCAGCGTTGCCAGTGCAATGATAAGTATCAGCTGGGCGGCATCTTCGCTTCCGGTGGCGATTCGATAGTCGGACCGGATTCGCCGATAGAACCAGCTGACACCGAGACAGATCGGGATTGGCGCCAATATGATCGGGCCTGCGTCACCCAGCCTCAGGGAGATCCCATTGGCCCAGTAGGCCGCGACCGCTGCCGCCCCCGTGCTTCCGATCAGAACCCAGAGCAGCCGGCTGGCCCCTGGAATTTCGCTGACCGACTCCGAGCTTCTATGATCAGGCCGAGGCATTCATGACGCTCCGGGGACAGACTTCAGTCCGTTCCCTAGAGCACACCACGTTAAGATCAGCTTCGACCGCAGACGTTGGCGCATCCCGCGCCATCGACGCCCGACTGGCCGCCGGGTGCTCACTGACGTCCGAGAGAGCCGGGCTCAGACCTTCTCGAAATCGATCCGCTCCGCCACAGGCAATCCCTGAAGATAGCGGCGCAGGCAATCCAGCCCCAATTCGACCGCGCCCAGACGGATCCACTCGCGCCCGCCAAGGATGCGCGCGCGCCGGCAGACGACGTCGTCGGTCGTTGCGATCGCCACCCAGATGGTCCCGCCGAGATCGATCCGGTCGCTGCCTTCGTCGAGATCGATCAAGACCGCCAGCGCGTGCGTCGCATCCGCCCCGCTGCGGGCGGCCTGGGCCACCGCCGCGGCGACCTCGGCGGTGAACTCACCGTCGGGCGCCGCACCCGCACGACCGACCGCGGCCAGCAGTTGTGCCCGGTCACGCGCCACCGCGCCGCGGCGGAAGATCATCTCCGCGCCGGGCAGGGGGGCGATGCGGGCGGCGATCTGGCCGGCCGTGAACGTTTCGACCACCGCCAGGGTGGCCTGGTGCCCGGTCAGCGCCGCAAGCACGACGCCTTCCAGCGTCTGGTCGTCCTCGGCGACGATGAAGTTGCCCAGGCGCTCGTGCACCGCGGCCTCCACCGGCGCCAGCTTGCGCCGCACATCGCCCATATCCGTGCCGCGCGCCGTCAGTTTGGTCTCGATCTGCGGATAATGCGCGCGGAAGCCCAGCTTCACACTGCCGTCCGGCACCATGGCCTCGACCCCGGCCAGCAGCGTGTCCACGTGTGATTCGCCAAGGCCGTAGCTGTGAAGCCGCTTCAGAAAGATCGATGTCGGTGCGCCGCTGCGTGCCAGCAGGCGGGGGATGATCTGCTCCTCCAGCATCCGGCGCAGCTCGCGCGGCACGCCGGGGGTGAAGAAGAAGCGCGCCTTGCCGATATCCATGGAGAAGCCGCAGGCCGTGCCGATCGGATTGTCGAGGATCTCGGCGCCGGCCGGCAGCATCGCCTGCTTGCGGTTGTTGGGCGGCATAACGCGGCTGCGCCGGGTGAAGAACGCTTCCATCCGCGCCAGCCATTCCTCATCAAGGACGAGATCGACGCCCCCCGCCTGGGCTGCGACTTCCTGCGACAGGTCATCCACCGTGGGGCCGAGGCCGCCATTGACGATGACGGCATCGGCGCGCTCGCCGGCCAGCCGGAACGCCTGCAGCAGACTGTCCCGATCGTCGCCAACAGTGGTGCCCCAGAACACCGAGAGCCCGGCATCCTCCAGCTTCTGGCTCATATAGCTGAAATTCGTGTTCACGATCTTGCCGGTGAGGACCTCGTCCCCGGTGCAGATGATCTCGATGCGCATGCTGCCGCCCGTTGCAATGTTGGTTCTGGACGATGGCGCCAGCCCTGCTGGCCGCGGTGCCTTCAGCCCGCGGTTGCCCGCGCCGCGGCCAGCACATCGATGGCGGCCGCCCAGGCGTCGCAGGTATGCCGCACGTCCTCGGCCGTGTGGGCGAGCGAGACATAGTATTTCGACTCGCCCTTCATGATGCCGCGCTCGCGCAGCAGCGCGTTGAAGCGCCGGAGCAGGCCGGCATCACCGCGCAGCGTGTCACGGTAGTCGCGGATCTCGCCATCCGTGAACACGACGTCGAACAGCGGCGGCTCGCCGATCACCTGTGCCGGCAGCCCGGCACGCATCAACATTTCCGACAGGGCTTCCATCAGCGCGCGGCCGGTTGCGAACAGCTGCTGATAGGTGCCGGGGCGCTTCAGGATCTCGAGCGTCGCCAGCCCGGCCGTGGCGGCAACAGGGTTGCCGGACAGCGTGCCGATCTGCATCAGGAAGCCGTCATCGCCGACCAGGCTGCGGTCGAAATGGGCCATGATCTCCTCCCGCCCGGCAACGGCTGCCAGCGGGAAGCCGCCGCCAATGACCTTGCCCAGCGTGCACAGGTCGGGCGTGACGCCGTAATATTCCTGCGCGCCGCCATAGGCGAAGCGGAAGCCTGTCACCACCTCGTCGAAGATCAGGGGAATGCCGCGCTCGGCCGTCAGCTTGCGCAGCCCTTGCAGGAAACCCGGCGCGGGCGGGATCAGGCGCTGGAACGGCTCGACGATGACGCCGGCGAGCGCGTCGTGATGCGTGGCGATCAGGCCGGCGACGGCATCCAGGTCGTTGAACGGGGCGACCAGCATCTCGTCCTGCACGCTGCGCGGAATGCCGGCGGAATCCGGAATCGGCTGCGGCGAGTTGCCGGGGCGTTTCGGGGCCAGGCTCATGAGCGCGTAGTCGCTCATGCCATGATAGCCGCCCTCGAACTTCAGGATCTTGTCGCGCTTGCGGAATGCCCGGGCGGCGCGCATGGCATAAAGGTCGGCCTCGGTGCCGCTGGTCACGAAGCGGACCTTGTCGGCGCAGGGCATGGCCGCGACGATAGCTTGTGCAAGCAGGATGCCGTGGCGGTTGTTGGCGAAGAATGTCGTGCCCTGCGGCAGCTGCGCCTGCACCGCCGCGGTGACCTCGGGATGGGCATGGCCGACCAGCATCGGGCCGGAGCCCAGCAGGAAATCGACGTATTCATTGCCACTCTCGTCCCAGACGCGGCCGCCACGGCCGGCGCGGATGATCACCTCGGGCGCGAAATTGCCGAACCCGCCGGCGGGCAGAACCCGCTTCGCCGTCTCGATGAGGCCCAGTTCGACATCACTGCGTGTGTTCGCGGTCATGCGATCCTCGCTTTCCTGCGTGTTGACGGAATGATCATCCCGAAGCCGGACGCTGTCCACCGGTCGCGATGGCAGCTTTCATCGATCACGTTTCCTGCGATCACACCGCCATGCGGCGCTTCTGGTGGGCGCGGCCGATGGCGGCAGTGTCCTGGCGGTGGCCGGCCACGACGCGCACGCCTTCGTCGATGCGGGCGGCGATGTTCGCGGGCGTGCAGGCTTCCAGGAACGCGACCTTGTGCTTCCGGCATGCGGCGAGGATACGGTCGCGCGCTGCCTGCATTTCCGGCGGGTATGGGTCGTTGCGAACGGTGACGTAGCCGAGCGACAGGCCGAGGTCGCCGGGGCCGATCTCTGCGAAGCCGATGCCGGGCACGGCGATGATCGACTCGCAGTTGGCCACGCCCTCCGGGCTTTCGATCTTCACCCCCAGCAGCAGCTCGCCCTGTGGATTAAGCGGCCAGGTGTCGCCGCGGGCCAGGTAGTCCTGCTCGGAGATCCCCCAGATCGCGGCGGCGGTTGCCTCCGAGCCGCGGCCGCGCGTGCCGACACCCAGCAGGGTCGTGGCGGAAGGCACGCCGCGTCCCGCGCCCTGCATGCGCGCGAGCGGCGAGGGCAGGGCAGGGTCCACGCCTGCGGCGTGGTGCGGATAGCGACAGGCCTCGACGAAGGCGCGCGTGGCCTCGGCAGATTCGGCCTGGCAGAGCAGGACGCCGTGCACGCCGCGGCCGAGGATCTGGCGGAACTGCCAGGCGTTGAACCGCACATTGGCCTCGTCCGTGCCGTTCACCGGCGCCTCGACGATGACCGCGGGCGTGCGGTGGCCGGAGCGGGTGGGGCCGCCATCCACCAGCCCGCGCATGTATTCGGCGAGGCCGGCCATGTCGAACGCGCCGTGTTCCATGCCGACATTGATGTAGTCGGCCCAGGTCTGGGCATCTTCGCATCCCTGGGCGTGCGTCAGGACGTGGCCGGTGTGCGGGCCATCATAGTAGATCGCCACGTTCTGCCCCAGCAGCTCTATGGCCCGGTTGATCCGGTTTGCCACGGTCGTTCCCTCCCCACGGTTGCGCCGCCGTTACCGCAACGCTAGCAGCTTCCGGTGCGGGGGAAATGGCGGGGTCAGGGCTGGGCGGGCACCAGCACCGCGTCGGCCTCCACGCTCGCCTGGATGTCGACATCCTGAGCCTCGGCGCGCGGTGGCGGCATCGGGGCGGCGCTTGCGACCGCCATGGCCATGGCCCGCGGCATCGGCGGGGAGGGGCGACTGCCGTCCAGGCGCACCTCGCGGAACGACACGAAGCGCAGGCCAAGGATGCCGGCCGCTTCTTCGGCCCGGGCGCGCAGCGCGCCGAGAGCGATCTTCGTCGCCTCGGACTGCGCCTTGCGGGCCTTCTCGGGCGAGACCTGCCAGGCGAGCTGCTCCAGCCCCAGGCCCTGCCCCTGCAGCCGGCCCACCAGCTTGAGCATCTCCGCCCCGTCGCTGCCCTTCAGCGCGATCGTCTGGCCGGCATTCCACTGCGTGCTCGGCTGCGTGCGCTGCCACACCTGATACGACCCAGTGCTGGTCGCGATGCCCGGCACCTTCCTTGCCTCGTCCAGCGCCTTTCCGACCATCGCGTTCACCCGCGCCTGTGCCTCGGCCGCCGTGGCCGCGGCGCCGTCGGCGCGCAGTGTGGCGACGATCTGGTCCGGGGGCACGGCAACATGCGCGGTCTCCGACAGGCGCAGCAGCGTGTCGGCGGCGGCGGGCTGCACGAGTGCGGCCAGGATGGCCAGAGTGCTGAACGTCTTCGTGCCGAACGTCTTCATGGGGCCCTCGCAACGATGGTCGACTGTGGACACCGTGGCGCGCTGGTGTGGCGAAGCGAAGGCACCGCCTACGGCGCCAGGATCCTGGCGAGGACGTCGGCCGCATGCCGGCATTGGGCCGACGTGACATTGAGATGCGTGGTGGCACGGATCGTGCGCGGTGCGAAGGCCGAAACCAGGACACCCTGCTCCTGCGCCCGCCGCACCACCGTGGCGGCATCGGGCAGCGGCGGCGGCAGACGGAAGATCACGATATTGGTCTGCACGGTGGCAAGATCGATATCCGCCTTGGTGTCCGCGATGCGTTCGGCCAGTCTGCGGGCATTGGCGTGGTCCTCGGCCAGATGGTCCAGGCCACGGTCCAGCGCGTGCAGCCCGGCCGCCGCCAGGATGCCTGACTGGCGCATGGCGCCGCCGAACATCCGCCGCGCCCGCACGGCGCGCTGCATGGCCTCCCTGGTTCCGGCGACGAGGCTGCCGACGGGGCAGCCGAGGCCCTTGGACAGCGCCACCGAGACCACATCGAACGGCGCTGCGAGTTCGGCGAGCGAGCGCCCCGTTGCCACTGCCGCATTGAACAGCCGCGCGCCATCGAGATAGGTGCCGGCGCCGAGCGCGCTTGCGTCCCGGCAGATGGCGACCACCTCGTCCTGCGGGAAGATGACGCCGCCGCCCCGATTATGCGTGTTCTCGATCACCACGAGCGTGGTCGGCGGGAACACGATATGGCCCGCCGGCTTGTGGGCCGAGCGGAAATCGGCGGCGGTGAACAGCCCGCCCTTGCCGGCCACGGTGAACTGCACGCCGGAATTGGCGGCGGAGGCGCCGGCCTCGTGCCAGACGATATGCGCCTCCTCGCCGACGACGACCTCGTCGCCAGGGCGGGTCAGCAGCTTGAGGCCGATCTGGTTGGCCATGGTGCCGCTGGGCACGAACAGCGCCGCTTCCTTGCCAAGCAGCCCGGCCACCCGCTCCTGCAGCCGGTTGACCGATGGATCCTCGCCATACTGGTCGTCCCCCACCGGGGCCGCGGCCATGGCGGCCCGCATCGCGTCGGACGGGAGGGTGACGGTGTCCGAGCGCAGGTCGATGCGGTCCATGGCCGAGTTCCTTGATAGAGGGTCGCGTCAGTGGATTTCCGGTTCCGCCGTCGCCGCCGTGCCTTCCAGGACGCGATAGTCGCATCCCTCGTTCGCCTGTGTCACCTCGCGCGCGTGCAGCCGGCCGAAGCCACGCACGTAATGCGGCGCCGGGGCGGTCCAGGCGGCGCGGCGGGTGGCCAGCTCGGCCTCGCTCACCTCCAGCGTCAGTCTGCGCGCGGCCACGTCCAGCGTGATCAGGTCGCCGCTGCGCACCAGGGCCAATGGGCCACCCACCGCGCTTTCGGGTGCCACATGCAACACGCAGGTGCCGTAGCTGGTGCCGGACATGCGGGCGTCGGAGATGCGCACCATGTCGCGCACGCCCTGCTTCAGGATCTTCTTCGGCAGCGGCAGCATGCCCCATTCCGGCATGCCCGGCCCGCCGATCGGGCCCGCGTTGCGCAGCACCAGCACGCTGTCCGGCGTCACCTCCAGATCGGGGTCGTCCAGCCGCCGGGACATGTCATTGTAGTCCTCGAAGACGACCGCCGGACCGGTGTGCTGCAGCAGGCGCGGGTCGGCGGCGCTGTGCTTGATCACCGCGCCGTCCGGGCACAGATTCCCGCGCAAGACGGACAGCCCGCCCTCCGGCTTCAGCGGGCTGTCGAGCGGGCGGATGACGTCGTCGTTCAACACCTTGGCGCCGGCGATACCCTCGCCCAGCGTCTTGCCGGACACGGTCATCGCCGAGCGGTCGAGCAGGTCGCCCAGCCGCTCCATCAGCGCCCGCAATCCGCCAGCGTAGTAGAAATCCTCCATCAGATACGTGCTGCCGGACGGGCGGATATTGGCCAGTAGCGGCGTTGCTCGGGACAATGCGTCGAACCGGTCGAGGTCCAGCCCCACGCCGATCCGCCGCGCCATGGCGATCAGGTGCACGATCGAGTTGGTCGATCCGCCGATGGCCATCGCCACCTTCACGGCATTGTCGAAGCTCGCCTGGGTCAGGAAGGCCGTGGGCTTCATGTCATCCCACACCATTTCCACGATCCGCCGCCCGCAGGCCGTGGCCATGCGGGCGTGGTTGGAATCGGCCGCGGGAATGGACGAGCTGCCCGGCAGCGCCAGGCCCAGCGCCTCGGTGGCCGATGTCATGGTGCTGGCGGTGCCCATGGTCATGCAGGTGCCCCAGCTGCGGGCGATGCCGTCCTCCACGCCCTGCCAGTCGTTCTCGGTGATGTTGCCGGCGCGCAGTTCGTCCCAGAACTTCCAGCTATCCGAGCCGGAACCCAGCGTGTGGCCGTTCCAGAACCCGCGCAGCATCGGGCCCGCGGGCATGAAGATGCAGGGCAGGTCCATGGACAGCGCGCCCATCACCATGGCCGGCGTGGTCTTGTCGCAGCCGCCCATCAGCACCAGCCCGTCGAACGGCATGGAGCGGGCGATCTCCTCCACCTCCATGGCGAGCAGGTTGCGGTACAGCATCGTGGTCGGCTTCATGTAGTTCTCGGGCAAGGCCAGCGCCGGGATCTCCAGCGGGAAGCCGCCGGCCTGCCACACCCCGCGCTTCACTTCCTCGGCACGGATGCGGAAATGCTGGTGACAGGGGTTGAGGTCGCTCCAGGTGTTGAGGATCCCGATGACCGGCTTGCCCTGCCAGTCCTGCTGCGCATAACCCATCTGCTTGGTGCGGCTGCGATGCCCGAAGCTGCGCAGGTCGGCGACACCGTACCAGCGGTGACTACGGAGCTCTTCCGGGGTCTTACGGGCCATGGTAGCGATATCCTTCCATTTCCGCGGAGGGTGCATCGCCGCTGCGCCGGGGGCAAGTCCCGTGTCGGCAGACGCCGGCGGGGCGGCAAAAGGGAAGGTGACACAGAGGTCACGGAGGGCCACAGAGGACACGGAGAAGAAAGAAAAAGGATGAGGCGCTTCGCGCGCAGCGCCATTCGCTTCCTTCTCCGTGTCCTCTGTGGCCCTCCGTGTCACCTTGCCTTGCTTGGCCTTACGCCCCTCCACGCTCCTTGACGACCGGGATCGCCCCTTTACGCTGGCGCAGCAAGAATGGGGTTCCGCATGCGCTACGTGGTCGCAGCTCTGACGCTTCTGGCGCCACTGCGCCTGGCGACCGTTCAGTGAGTGCGCCCCCGGCGACCGCCGACATCTTGCTGCGCGGCGGCACGGTCATCACCGTCGATCCGGCCCGCCGCGTCATTGCCGACGGCGCGGTTGCCATCGCCGCGGACCGCATCCTGGCCGTGGGCCCGCGCGCGGACATCGAAGCCGCCTACACCGCGCGCCAGGTCATCGACACCACCCACCACGCCATCCTGCCCGGCCTGATCGACGGCCATGCCCATGCCGGGCACGGCCTGGTGAAGACCCTGCATGGCGGCGACTCCGCGGCCTGGAGCGAGGCCTGCCGCGTCATCTATACGACCGCCTCCACGCCCGAATTCTGGCACGCGGAGGCCCGGCTCGCAGCCCTGGAGCGCCTGATGTTCGGAGTCACGACCGGCGTGTCGCTGCTGGGCGGCGGCGACTCGATCCTGCGCACCGACGACTTGGCCCATGGCATCGCGCATTGCCGCGGCGTGACCGAAATCGGCATCCGCGACATCGTCGCCGTCGGTCCCACGCGCCCGCCGCATCCCCGCGTTTATGCAAGCTGGGAGGGGGGCGTCCGCCACGAATACCCCGTCAGCTTCGAGCGGCAGCTGGAGACGATCGAGGCTCTGATCGAGACCTGCCACGGCCGCGGCCGCATCGGGGTCGCCACCCTGATGCCGGTCTATGCCGAGGCGGAGCACGATCCCGTCGCCGTCGCGCTGATCGCTCGCCAGGGCCGGCTGGTGCGCGATCTGGGCCGCAAGCACGGGCTGATCTTCCATCAGGATGGCCACCACAGCGGCAGCCTGGACATGGCCGACAGGATGTTCGGCCTGCTCGGCCCCGACGCCACCATGTCGCACTCCACCGACCTGACCGACGCGGACATCGAGGCCGCCGCCCGGCATGGCGCCAGCATCGTACACAATCCTTCGGCCATCGCTTCGGTGCGCGGCTACTGCCCGGTGCCGCGCCTGCTCGACCGCGGCGTGAACGTGATGCTCGGCTCGGACGGCACCGCGCCGGACCGCAGCACCGACATGTTCCGCCACATGTTCCAGTGCATGCGCCTGCACCAGCGCCAGCATCGCGACGAACGGCTGATGCCGCCCGGCAAGCTGCTGGAGATGGTCACCATCGACGCCGCGCGCGGCCTGAACATCGCCCACGAGGTCGGCAGCCTGGAGGCCGGCAAGAAGGCCGACATCATCACCGTCGATCTGCGCAAGCCGCATCTGTATCCGCTGAACATGCCGGTGTGGCGCGTGGTCTGTTTCGCCAACGGCCAGGACGTGGACACGGTCATCGTCGACGGCCGGATCCTGATGCGTGCCCGCGCTGTCGCCCATGTCGACACCAACGAGATCCTCGACGCCGCCCAGGCGGAAACCGGATTGATGCTGGACCGGGCCGGCCTGCGCGCCGCGCTGGCCGAGCCACCGACCCTTTGGGGCAAGGCGCGGCACTGATCCGGCCGCATGGACCTCTGGATTCCCATCACGCTGACGGCTGCCCTGGTGCAGACCTGGCGGACGGCGCTGCAGCAGAAGCTGCGCAGCGTGCTGTCGGTGAATGCCGCGGGCGTCGTGCGCTACATGTATGCGATCCCCACCGGCATCCTGATGCTGGCGGTGGTGATGATCATCACCGGCAAGGCGATGCCGGATCCCAACTGGCGCTTTCTGTTCGCCTGCGTCACCGGCGGCTTGTTGCAGATCTTCGGCACGTCGCTGCTGATCATGGCGTTCGGCTTCCGCAGCTTCGCCGTCGGCACCGCCTACGCCAAGACCGAGGCCGTGCAGGGCGCCATCGCGGCCTGGATCCTCCTGGATGAGGTGCTGACGTTGCAATCCTGGATCGGCATCGGCATCGGCGTGGGCGGCGTGCTCGTGCTGTCGCTCGCCGGCCGTGGCCTGAAGCCAGGCGAATTCCTCGCCGCCACATTCCAGCCCGCCGCCCTGTGCGGCCTGGGCGCCGGCTTCTGCTTCGCCCTGACCTCGATCTGCATCAAGGAAGCCAACCGCGCGCTCGGCCCGAACGACGTGATCCTGCAGGCGGTCTTCTCGCTCGTGATCACCAACGTGCTGCAGACCCTGATGCAAGGCTCCTGGCTCGCCTGGCGCGAACCGGCCCAGTTGCGTGCGACCTTCACGACATGGCGCAGCTCGGCCTGGGTCGGCACCTTGTCCGCCCTCGGCTCAGCCTGCTGGTGGACCGCCTTCGCCTTGGCGCCTGTGGCTCTGGTGCGCTCGGTCGGTCAGGTGGAGATGGTGTTCACGCTGATTTTCAGCCGGTTCTACCTGAAAGAGAAAACCCGCCGCTGGGACGTCGCCGGTCTCGTCCTGGTCGTCGGCAGCGTGGTACTGATCCTGAGCGGGCGGTAGGGAAGGCCAGGGGGCAGCGCCTCTGGCCTTCCTTCTGTTCAGATCATCAGCTCGATCACGAACGGCCCGCTTCGGGTCGTGGATTGGGTGAACAGGTCGTTGAACTGTTCCATCGTGGTCGCGCGGGCGCCTTCGACGCCCATGCCGGCGGCCATCTTCACGAAGTCCAGATCCGGGCTGCCCAGGTCGAGCATGTCGAGGGCGGTGCGGCCGGGGTTGGCGCCCACGTTCGCCAGTTCGTGGAGCAGGATCGCGTATTTGCGGTTCGAGAAGATCACCGTGGTGACGTCGAGCTTCTCGCGTGCCTGGGTCCACAGCCCCTGGATCGTGTACATCGCCGAGCCGTCGGCCTGCAGGTTCACCACGCGCCGGCCCGGTGCCGCAACCGCGGCCCCGGTGGCCAGCGGAATGCCGCCGCCGATGGCGCCGCCGGTGACGGACAGCCAGTCGTGGCGCGCGGCGCCGTGGGTGTTCGGGTAGATGGCGCGGCCGAAGGTGACGCTCTCGTCGGCGACGATGGCGTTCTCCGGCAGCAGGGCGGTGAGCGACTGGGCGAAGGCTTCGCTGCTGACCGCGCCCTTCGCGGGATCAGGACGGGCGCCGTAGTCGGGCGCCGGCACGGGGGCGGCGCCGAGTTCCTCGGCCAGGGCTGCCAACGCCGATGCTTGGTCGTGTTCGGGGCGCGTCATCACGTGCACATTGGCGTCGGCCGGCACGGGGCTGCCGGGCTTGCCGGGATAGGCGAAGAAGATCACCGGCTTGATGGCGCCGATCAGAATCACGTGGCGCACGCCCTTCAGGCGCTCGACCGCCTGGTCCACGGGATAAGGTACGCGGTTGATCGGGTGGCGGCCGATGCCGCGCTCGATCCGGCCGTTCGAGCCCTGGGCGAGCATGTCGGCGCCGGTGGCGGCGGCGATGCGGTGGGCGTCGGCCAGCGCGCCGGCGCGCAGGGCGCCATTGCCCAGCACCAGCAGCACCTTCTCGCCGCTGCGCAGGATGCGGGCGGCGGTCTGGATGGCGTGCGGCGTCGCCTGCGGCGCCGGCGGCACGGGCAGCGGTTTGGCGACCACGCCGCCGGGGTTCCAGCAGGTATCGGAGGGCAGGATCAGCGTGGCAATCTGGCCGGGCGAGGTCTGCGCCGCCTGCACCGCCACTGCCGCGTCCGCGCCCACATGCTCGGCATGCGTGGCGGTGCGCACCCAGCCGGAGACACCGCGCGCGAAGCCTTCGGTGTCGGCGGTCAGCGGTGCGTCGAGCGGCCGGTGATACGTGGCCTGGTCGCCGACGCAGTTCACCATCATCGTGTTGGCGCGGCGCCCGTTGTGCAGGTTGGCCAGGGCGTTGGCCAGGCCCGGGCCGCAATGCAGCAGGGTGGCGGCGGGCTTGCCGGCCATGCGGGCATAGCCGTCGGCGGCACCGGTCACCACGCCTTCGAACAGGCCGAGCACGCAGCGCATGCCCGGAACTCGGTCCAGCGCAGCGACGAAGTGCATCTCGCTGGTGCCTGGATTGGCGAAACACGTATCGACGCCACTGGCCAGCAGCGTATGCACCAGGCTCTCCGCCCCATTCATGGACATCCCGACTCCATCTTGTTACCCAAGCTCCCAGACTGCGCGAGCATCTGCGCCCGCGCAAGCAGCGGAGCCGACGACGCGCCATGACAACGATTCTCTATTCCGAGGCGATGTATGCCGACGACAGCGTGGAGCGCGCGGTGTTCGGCCCGGATGTGCGTATCGTTACGCGCGACGCCACGAGCCTCGCCGACCTGAGCGAAGCCGACTGCGCCGAAGCGGACGGGCTGATGCTGTTCCGCCATTTCGCCCCGGCCGCCGAACTCGCCCGCTTCACCAGGCTGCGGGCGATCGTGCGCATGGGCGTCGGCTACGACCGCATCGACCGCGCCGCCGCGGCCGCCCAGGGCATCATGATCTGCAATGTGCCGGACTACGGAACGATGGAAGTGGCCGACCACGCGATCGCGCTGACGCTGGCGCTGCGCCGCGGGCTGCTCCTGCATCACGAGGCACAGCGGCGCACCCCGCCGGCCCCGTGGTCGGTCATCGACACGCCGCTGGTCCGCCGGCTGACCGTGCAGACCTTCGGCGTGATCGGCCTGGGGCGCATCGGCACCGCGGCGGCGCTGCGGGCGAAGGCGCTGGGCTTCAAGGTGGTGTTCTACGACCCCTACCGCCCGAACGGCGCGGATCTGGCCCTGGGCATCGGCCGGGCCAGGACGCTGCAGGAGTTGCTGCAGCAGTCCGACGTGCTGTCGGTGCACGCACCGCTGACGCCCGAGACGAAAGGCATGCTGGGCCTCGCCGAGCTGTCGTTGCTGCCGCAGGGCGCGGTGGTGGTGAACACCGCGCGCGGCCCGATCATCGACCTGGGCGCGCTGGAGGTGCTGCTGCGCGACGGCCAGATCGCTGGCGCCGGCCTGGACGTGCTGCCGGTCGAGCCGCCGCCGGAGCCGGTGCCCGACCTGCTGCGCGCCTACCGTGCCCGCGAGGAATGGCTGGAGGGGCGGCTGATCATCACCCCGCATTCCGCCTTCCACACGCCGGAGGCCTGGGACGACATCCGCCGCAAATCGGCCGAGACGATGGCGGCCGCGTTGCTGAACGGAGCGCCACAGAATGTGATTCCGCCCGACAGTTTCTAGATCACCAGCCCGCCGTCCACGTGCAGCGCCTGGCCGGTGATGTAGGCGGCGTCGGCTGAGGCGAGGAACGCGACTGCCGCCGCCACCTCGTCCGGCAGGCCCGGGCGGCCCAGCGGGATGCTGGCCATCTGCTTCTGGTAGACGGCCGGGTCCATGGCGGCATGCGTGCCGGGGTCCTTGCGGATGAAGCCGGGCACCACCGCGTTCACCGTCACCAGGTCCGGCGCCAGTTCGATCGCCAGCGCCCGCACCAGCGCCTCCAGCCCCGCCTTGGCGGCGGCCGAGGCCGGAAACAGCGTCACATCGGTACGGAACGCATGCGCGACGAAACTGCTGACCGCCACCACCCGCGCATCCTGCCCGGCACGCAGATGCGGCAGGGCGGCGCGGGCCAGCCGCAGGAAGCCCCACTGGATCGCGTCCTGCGAACGGGCGAAGGCTTCGTCGGTCATGCCGTCCAGTCGCGTGCGGTCGGCGAAGCCGGCGTTGCTGACCAGCACATGCAGCCCGCCGAACCGTTCCACGGCGCCGGCCACCAGGGCCTCCGGCACCGCCGGATCGGCGAGGTCGCCGAGCATCACCTCGGCTTCTGCGCCGGCGGCGCGCGCCGCTTCGGCCACGCGTGCGGCCCCCGCCTCGTTGCGCCGCGTGTGTACCAGCAGCGCCACCCCCGGTGCCGCCAGCTTGCGGCACACCGCGGCGCCGATGCCGCTGGCCGCGCCGGTTACGATCACAACACGTCGTTCCGCCATATCCGTCTCCCGGTTGCGCGCCTGCCGGCGCCGCCGCTAGCCTGCCCGGGAACGAGGGGAATGAGAACCATGGCCGACCTGCCCGAAGCCGACGCCGCCACGCGTGCCTATCTGATGCAGTGGCTCGACACCTTCGCCGGCTATGTCCGCGAGGTCGATTACGCCTCGGCCCGTCCCCTGTTCCATCCCGACGTGCTGGCCTTCGGCACGCATCGCGACGTGATTGCGGGCGTGCAATCCTGGATGGACACGCAATGGGACAATGTGTGGCCGAAGACCGCGGATTTCCGTTTCGCTCTCGACGCCACCCGTATCCTGGCCGCCGATGACGGCAGCATGGCCGTGGCGGTCGCGCCCTGGACCAGCACCGGCTTTCATCAGGACGGCAGCAGGTTCGACCGCCCGGGCCGCGCCACCATGATCTTCCACAAGTCCGGCGGCACCTGGCTGTGTGTGCACTCGCACATGTCGCTGAACCGCGGCGTGCCGCAGCAAAGTCATGCCAACCGCCCGGTGAAGGCACGCTGATCGCGCGCCGCGCCGCCTGCCGGCGACCGTTGACACCCGAGCGTCAGCAACCGCACCCTGCGGCTTCGGGAGAGCAACGAGGAAACGGCAATGGCGCATGATGACGACGGCTCGGACAAGCGTCTGCGGAGCCGGCGCTGGTTCGACAATCCCCACGATCCCGCGATGACCGCGCTCTATGTCGAGCGCTATCTGAATTTCGGGCTGACGCGCGAGGAGCTGCAGGGCGGCAAGCCGATCATCGGCATTGCCCAGACCGGCTCCGACCTGTCGCCGTGCAATCGTCACCATCTGGATCTCGCCACCCGCGTGCGCGACGGCATCCGTGCCGCCGGCGGCATTCCCCTGGAATTTCCGATCCATCCAATCCAGGAGACCGGCAAGCGCCCGACCGCGGCGCTGGACCGCAACCTCGCCTATCTGAGCCTGGTCGAGGTGCTGCACGGCTATCCGATCGACGGCGTGGTGCTCACCACCGGCTGCGACAAGACCACGCCGGCCTGCCTGATGGGGGCGGCGACGGTGAACATCCCGGCCATCGTGCTGTCCGGTGGGCCGATGCTCGACGGCTGGTGGCAGGGCAAGCTGTCCGGGTCCGGCACCATCGTGTGGGAAGGGCGCAAGCTCTACGCCGAGGGCAAGATCAACTACGAAGAGTTCATGAAGATGGTGGCGTCCTCCGCGCCATCGGTCGGCCACTGCAACACCATGGGCACGGCGTTGTCGATGAACAGCCTGGCCGAGGCGCTGGGCATGTCGCTGCCCGGCTGCGCCGCCATTCCCGGCCCCTATCGCGAACGCGGCCAGATGGCGTTCGAGACCGGCCGCCGCATCGTCGACATGGTGCACGAGAACCTGCGCCCGTCCGACATCATGACCAAGCAGGCGTTCGACAACGCGGTGGTCGCGGCGGCCGCGCTCGGGGCCAGCTCGAACTGCCCCATCCACATGGTCGCCATCGCGCGGCACATGGGTGTGGATCATTCGCTGGACGACTGGCAGCGCCTCGGGCCCGATGTGGCGCTGCTGGTGGACTGCCAGCCCGCCGGCCGCTTCCTGGGCGAGCGTTTCCATCGCGGCGGCGGCGTGCCCGCGGTGATGAAGGAACTGCTGCAGGCCGGGAAGTTGCATGGCGGCGCCATGACCGTGACCGGCAAGACCGTCGCCGAGAACCTGGAAGGCGTGCCCGACGGCGACCGCGAGGTGATCCGCGCCTACGCCAGGCCGATGAAGGAAGCCGCCGGCTACGTGGTGATGTCCGGCAACCTGTTCGACAACGCGGTGATGAAGATCAGCGTCATCGACAAGGAATTCCGCGACCGTTTCCTGTCCAGCCCAGACCACCCCAACGTGTTCGAAGGCAAGGCCATCGTCTTCGAGGGTCCCGAGGACTATCACGCCCGCATCGAGGACCCCGACCTGGGCGTGGAGGACCAGTCCGTGCTGGTGATCCGCAACTGCGGTCCCGTCGGCTACCCGGGCAGCGCCGAAGTGGTGAACATGCAGCCGCCGGCCAGCATGCTGAAGCGCGGCATCAACGCGCTGCCCACGATGGGCGACGGCCGCCAGTCCGGCACGTCCGGCTCCCCGTCGATCCTGAACGTCTCCCCCGAAGCCGCCGTCGGCGGCGGCCTCGCCCTGCTCAAGACGGGCGATCGCATCCGGATCGACCTCAACACCCGCAAGGTGGATGTGCTGCTGCCGCCAGGCGAGCTGGACGCGCGCCGCGCTGCCTGGAAGAAGCCGGAGTTGCAGAACCTCACGCCGTGGGAAGAGATCTACCGCAGCATGGTCGGCCAGCTCGGTCACGGCGGCTGCCTGGAGCCGGCAACGCTGTACTTGAACATCCTCGAAACCCGCGGCGAAAGCCGCAACAACCACTAGTCGCCGTGGACTGGCGCGGCGGCCCGCGGCCGTCATGCCATCTGGCCTGAGGAGTTTCCACATGGCAGGACGCCTTGCGGGCAAGGCCGCTTTTGTTACCGCCGCCGCCCAGGGCATCGGCCGGGCGACGGCGCTCGCCTTCGCGGCCGAGGGGGCGCAGGTCTATGCGACCGACCTGAACGGCACGAAAGTGGCCGAGATTGCCGGGCCGGGCCTGCGCACGGCGCAACTCGACGTTCTGAACCCCGCCGCCATCGCCGCCGCGGCGGCGGAATGTGGCCCGGTCGATGTCCTGTTCAACTGCGCCGGCTTCGTACACCAGGGCACCGTCCTGGAAGCGACCGAGGATGAGTGGGATTTCGCGTTCAACCTGAATGCACGATCGATGTTCCGCACCATCCGCACGTTCCTGCCGGGCATGCTCGCGCGCGGCGGCGGGTCGGTGATCAACATGGCTTCGGTGGCCAGCAGCGTGAAAGGCATTCCAAACCGTTTCGTATATGCTACAAGCAAGGCGGCGGTGGTGGGGCTGACCAGGTCGGTGGCGGTGGACTTCGTGAAGCAGGGCATTCGCTGCAACTGCATCTGCCCCGGCACGGTGCAGTCGCCCAGCCTGGACGAGCGTATCGCCGCCAATGCCGCGGCGGCGGGATCGGTCGAGGCGGCGCGGGCAGCGTTCATCGCGCGCCAGGCGATGGGGCGGCTGGGTACGCCCGAGGAGATTGCGGCGTTGGCTGTGTATCTGGCCAGCGATGAAGCGCAGTTCGTGACCGGGCAGGCCTTGGTGATCGACGGCGGCATTTCACTCTAACGGGGACAACGAAACCATGAAGCTGTTGCGATATGGCAAAGTCGGCGCCGAAAAGCCGGGCCTGCTCGATGCCGACGGCAAGATCCGCGATCTGTCCGGCGTCATTGCCGATGTGAACGGATCGACGCTGTCGCCGGCGAGCCTGCGCAAGCTGGCCAAGATCGACCCGGCCACGCTGCCGCTGGCGCGCGGCCGGCCGCGCCTGGGTGCCTGCGTCGCGCGGCCGCTGAACTTCGTGTGCATCGGCCTGAATTATGCAGACCATGCCGCGGAGACCGGCGCGCCGATCCCGAAGGAGCCGATCGTGTTCCTGAAGGCCCTGAGCGCCTATCACGGCCCGAACGATGACGTGAAGATGCCGCGCGGCTCGAAGAAGATGGATTGGGAAGTCGAACTCGGCGTCGTCATCGGCACCACCGCCCGCTATGTGCCGGAAGCCGATGCGATGAAGCATGTCGCCGGCTATTGCGTCATCAACGATGTCAGTGAGCGCGAATTCCAGGCCGAGCGTGGCGGCACCTGGGACAAGGGCAAGGGCTGCGACACGTTCGGCCCCACCGGCCCGTGGATGGTCACGAAGGACGAGGTCAAGGACCCGCAGAACCTGCGGATGTGGCTGGATGTGGACGGCAAGCGCATGCAGGACGGCAGCACGAAGACGATGATCTTCAATGTCCAGCAGATCGTCTCCTACGTGAGCCACTTCATTACCCTGCAGGCCGGTGACGTCATCGCCACCGGCACGCCGCCCGGCGTCGGCCTGGGCAAGAAGCCGAAGCCGGTCTTCCTGAAGGTGGGCCAGACCATGCATCTGGGGATCGAGGGCCTCGGCGAGCAGATGCAGACGGTGGTAGCGGCCTGATACCAACGGCCACCAGATGATCGGATCGGGGCGGCCAGATCACTGGCCGCCCTTTTTCATGCTTCCCACCGTGCTTCCCGCCAATATGGCCGTGCGGACGCGGCCCCGCATTGATGCCGAGGCGTCTGCGTGGCATGCACCGCGCGGGAGCGCCGCATACGGCCCGCTCGCATTCAGCTCCGAGGCCCGGCTTCACGCGCTGGTTCAGCGACAATACCCAGCAGGGGAAGGACCGATGTCCAAAGCCGCCCGAATCCGTCGCAACACCCCCGACGCCTCCTTGGGCGGTGCGGCCGCCTGATGCCGGGAAGAGCCGTCGCCGGCCTGATCGCCGGAACCACAGCGATTCGCCTACTGCTGGCCTGGGCGGTCGGTCTGGGCATCGACGAGAGCTACATGGTGGCGGCCGGGCGGGATCTCCGCCTCGGCTATTTCGACCATCCGCCGCTGTCCTGGTGGCTGTCGTCGGGCATTGTCCATCTCACGGGCAGCGAGGCGCCGGTGGTGGTGCGGCTGCCCTTCATCGTGCTGTTCGCGGTCTCAACCTGGTTGATGTATCGCCTTGCCGCCACGCTGTTCACCCCGCGGGCCGGAGTCTGGGCGGCGGTGGCGCTGAACCTCGCCCCGGTGCTCGGCCTGACCACGGCAAGCTGGGTGCTGCCGGACGGCCCGCTGGTCTGCGCCCTGCTGGCGGCGGCGCTCTGCCTGGTGCACGCGCTCGAGGGCCGGGGTACTGCCTGGTGGCTCGGCGCCGGCGTGGCCGCGGGGCTGGCGCTGTTGTCGAAATACTCGGCCGGCCTGGTGCTGGGCGGTGCCTTCATCGCGTTGCTGACCCAACCCGCCCATCGGCATTGGCTGGCCCGGCCGCAGCCCTATCTGGCCGCTGCTCTGGCGTTGCTCGTGTTTTCTCCGGTCCTGGTCTGGAACGCACAACATGGCTGGGCCTCGTTCGCCTTCCAGGGCGGGCGGGCAGGGGGGGCGAGCTTCCGCCCGTTCGGCCCGATCGCCACGCTGGCCGGCGAGGCGCTGTTCCTGCTGCCCTGGATCTGGCTGGGCCTGATGATCCCGTTCGTGCGCGGCCTCCGCGCCGGTCCCGCCGACTGGCGGCGCTGGCTGCTGTGCTGGCTTGCCGCGGGGCCCATCGTGCTGTTCGCGGTGGTCTCGCTGTGGACGCGCAGCATGCTGTTCCACTGGGCCACCCCCGGCTACCTGTTCCTGTTCCCGCTGCTGGGCGACTGGCTGGACCGCTGGCGGCAACGACGCGTGCGGGCCTGGGCGCAGGGCACCGCCATCCTGACCGGCGTCGTGCTGGTGCTTGCGGTCACCGAGGTTCGGTTCAACTGGCTATCCGCTTTCAAGCCCGGCTTCGATCCCGCTCTGCAAGGCGTAGACCTCACACCGCTGCGCCCCGTGCTTGCCGCGCGCGGGCTGCTGAACGGCCCGGCGATCGCGGCGCCGAGCTGGAACGATACCGGCAAGGTCGACTACGCCCTGGGCGGACATCCACGCGTGCTGTGCCTGAACCTCGATGCCCGCCAGTACGGCTTCTCCCCAGGCCCGGGCGCGCATATCGGCGAGGACATGCTGATCGTCGCCCCGCGGCAGAACCAGGCGCGGATCGAGGCAAGCTACGGCAAGTTGTTCGACAGCATCGAGCCCCTGGAACCGGCTCGCCTGGAATTCCCTGGCCGCGGCACCGTGGAGGTCCCGTTGTTCCTGGCACGTCATCTGAAGCGCTGGCCCTGAACCGCCGGATACTGCCGCCCGACTTGCGTTCGCCGGCAAGTGATGGATTGATCCTTCGGCGAGATCGCGAGGTCGTCATGTCCATCGAGCATTGGCTTGCCTTCGTTGCCGCATCCGCGGTGCTGCTGGCCATTCCCGGCCCGACCATCCTGCTGGTGATCTCCTACGCACTCGGGCACGGCCGCCGCGCAGCGGTCCCGACCGTGGCCGGCGTGGCGCTCGGCGACTTCACCGCCATGACCGCCTCGATGCTCGGCCTGGGCGCGCTGCTGGCCACCTCGGCGGCGCTGTTCACCGGGCTGAAATGGGTCGGTGCCGCCTATCTCGTCTATCTCGGCATCAAGCTCTGGCGCGCCCCGGTGGACGGCACGCCGCAGCCGCAGGCGGCGCCGGCGGAGCGGCCGGCGCGCATCTTCCTGCACGCCTATGCGGTCACCGCGCTGAACCCGAAGAGCATCGTGTTCTTCGTCGCCTTCCTGCCGCAGTTTCTGGACAGCACGCAGGCCCTCGTGCCGCAGCTCGTGATTTTCGAGGCGAGCTTCCTGGTGCTGGCAACCCTGAACGCCTTCACCTACGCCATGCTCGCCGCCGCCGCGCGGCGCACCATCCGCCGGCCACTCGTGCAGCGCGCGGTCAATCGCGTGGGCGGTTCGCTGCTGATCGGCGCCGGACTCTTCGCGGTGTCCTGGCGCCGGGCCGCGGGATAGCCGAGGAGACAAGGGCGGAATCCCTGCCTCCCAGGCTTGCTACATCGTCGCGCCGATGACCCAGGGTGCGAACTCGGCAGCGCCGAAATCGTAGCTCTCGCTCCGGGTCGGCTCGCCCGAGGCCACCCGCAGGATCAGGTCGAAGATGCGCTGGCCGCATTCCTGCACGCTTTCGTCGCCGTCCAGGATGGTGCCGCAATTTACGTCCATGTCTTCTTGCATGCGCGTGTACATCGGCGTGTTGGTCGCCAGCTTGATCGAGGGCGCCGGCTTGCAGCCGAACACGCTGCCGCGGCCAGTGGTGAAGCACACCAGGTTGGCGCCGCCCGCCACCTGCCCGGTGGCGGCCACCGGGTCGTAACCCGGTGTGTCCATGAACACGAAGCCCTTCTTCGTGACCTGCTCGGCGTAGTTCACGACATCCACCAGGTTGGTGCTGCCGGCCTTGGCCATCGCGCCCAGCGATTTCTCCAGGATGGTGGTCAACCCGCCGGCCTTGTTGCCGGGGCTGGGGTTGGCGTTCATCTCCGCACCTTCGCGCGCGGTGTACTCGTCCCACCAGCGCATCAGCGCCACCAGCTTCTCGCCGACCTCGCGCGACACCGCGCGGCGGGTCAGCAGGTGCTCGGCGCCGTAGGTCTCGGGCGTCTCCGACAGGATCACCGTGCCGCCATGCTGCACCAGCAGGTCGCTCGCCACCCCCAATGCGGGGTTGGCGGAGACGCCGGAATAGCCGTCGGAGCCGCCGCATTGCAGGGCCACCATCAGCTCGCTGGCCGGAACCGTCTCGCGATGCACCCGGTTCGCGTCTGCCAGCGCCTCGCGCACGAAGGCGATGCCGGCTTCCACCGTCTTGCGGGTGCCGCCCATCGTCTGGATGTCCATGGCGCGCAGCCGGCCCGCCAACTTCTGCTCCTGCATCAGCCCGCCGATCTGATTGACCTCACAACCCAGGCCCATGACGACGACGTTGGCGAAGTTCACGTGCCGTGCGTAGCCGCCCAGCGTGCGCCGCAGCAGCGCCAGCGGCTCGTTCTGGGTCATGCCGCACCCGGTCTTGTGGGTCAGCGCCACCACGCCGTCCACGTTCGGGAAATCGGCCAGCGGGTTGTCGCCGGTGAACGGGTTCTTGCGGAACGCGTCGGCCACCAGGCTCGCGACATGCGCGCTGCAGTTCACGCTGGTCAGGATGCCGATATAGTTGCGCGTCGCCACGCGCCCGTCAGGCCGGCGGATGCCCTGGAACGTCGCAGGCGGAACGAAATTGGCGGTCGGCTTCGCATCCACCCCCCAGGCATAGTCCTTGTCGAAATCGCCCATGCCGCAGTTCTGCACATGCACGTGCTGGCCGGGCGCGATCGGCGACGTGGCGAAGCCGATGATCTGGCCGTAGCGCCGGATCGGCTCGCCCACCGCGATCGGCCGGATCGCCACCTTGTGGCCCGCGGGCACGCGCTCGGTGGCCACCACGCCGTCGGCCACCGGCGTGCCGGGCAGCAGCGTCGCGCGCGCGATCACCACGCCATCGTCGGGATGCAAGCGAATGGTCGGGGGCGGTGCCATGGCAACCTCCAGAATGGAACGGGGCCGGGAGCTGCCTCCCGGCCCCTCGATCACAAGTCTAGCAGGGCCCGTCCGGTCAGGCGACGCCCTTGGCTTCCTTGCGGATCTGCGCCACCCCGGCCTTCGCCGCGGTCTGCATCAGCCCGCTGTCGTTCATCAGCGTCACCAGCCGGAAGCCCATGCCGATCGCACGGGCGGCATAGCTGGCGCTGCCGGTATGGATGCCCGCATGGATGCCATGCTTGCTGCACGCCTTCAGCAGCTTGTCGTAGATCTTCAGGATCTCCGGCTCGTCGCGGTCCAGCTTGGGCACCATGCCGTAGGAGAAGCCGAGGTCGGAGGGGCCGACATACACGCCGGCGATGCCCGGCACGTCCAGGATCGCGTCCAGGTTCTTCACCGCGGTCTGGGTCTCGATCATCGGAATGCACAGCGTCTCGGCGTTCGCCGTGGTCTGGTAGCTGGTGGCCTCGCCGTACATCGCCGCGCGGATCGGGCCGTTGCTGCGCGTGCCGTCGGGCGGATACTTGCAGGCGGCGACGAAGGCCTCCGCCTCCTTCTTGGTGTTGATCATCGGGCAGATCACGCCCATGGCTCCACCGTCCAGCACCTTGCCGATGATCCCCGGCTCGTTCCAGGGCACGCGCACCATCGGCGTCACCGGATGCGCCTGCATCGCCTGGAAGCACTGCACCATCGACAGGTAATCCTGGACGCCGTGCTGCAGATCGACCGTCACCGAGTCGAATCCGCTTTGCGCGATCACCTCGGCCGAGAAGCCCGAAGGAATCGCCAGCCAGCCGTTCACCACGGCCTTTCCGGACGCCCAGATTTTTTTGACGTTGTTTGCCATCGGTCGCATTTCCCCTTTGTCGGCAGACGGCAACGCTAGGCGCGCGCCGCCGCCCGGTCAATTCGCGGAAGTGATCATGTACGCGGGACCGATCATCGATGCGAATCGGCATCGGGCCCGCTGCGGGGCCGACCTAGTCGACATGCGGATGGTGGCACGCCGTTCCGTGGCCGTCGCCTTCGTCCCACGCCGGATAGGTGGTGCGGCAGATCTCGCTCGCCCGCGGGCAGCGCGGGTGGAAATGGCATCCCGGCGGCGGCGCGGCGGCCGACGGAATCTCGCCGACCACGCGCGGCAGCACGCCGCGCTTGCCGGGATCGGGAATGGGCGAGGCATCGCGCAGCATGCGCGTATACGGATGCCGCGGGGCCGAGAACACGCGCGCCACCGGGCCCTGCTCGACGATGCGGCCCAGATACATCACCGCCACCCGCGCGCAGAACCAGCGGATCACGCTGAGATCGTGGCTGACGAACACGAACGCCAGCCCGCGCCGTGCCTGCAGGTCCTTCAGCAGCAGCAGCACCTGGGCCTGCACGGAGACGTCCAGCGCCGACACCGGCTCGTCGGCCACGATCAACTCGGGCTTCAGCGCCAGCGCGCGCGCAACGCCGATGCGCTGGCGCTGGCCGCCGGAGAATTCGTGCGGATAGCGCCCGAGTGCGGCAGCCGGCAACCCGACTTCCTCCAGCAGCGCCGCCGCCTGATCCTTCGCCGCCCGGCCCCGCGCCACGCCATGCACGCTTAGCGGCTCGGTCAGCGTCTGCCCGATCGTGCGGCGCGGATTGAGCGAGGAATACGGATCCTGGAACACGATCTGCATGCGCCGGCGCAGGGCGATCAATGCGGCGCCGCTGGCGGCGCGGACATCCTGCCCGGCGAAACGGATCGTCCCGGCGTCCGGCTCGATCAGGCGCAACACGGCGCGCGCCGCCGTCGATTTGCCGCAACCGGACTCGCCGACGATGCCGAAGGCCTCGCTGGCTCCCACGCTGAAATCGACGCCGTCGACGGCACGAACGATCGTCTTCACCGGGCGCGGAAAGCCCTTCACCACCGTGAAGTATTTGCGCAGCCCCGCGACCTCGAGGATCGGCGCGGTCATGTGCCGGACAGTTTCGGATCGGTCGCGTCGCGCAGACCGTCGCCCACCATGTTCAGCCCGAGCACCAGCATCAGGATGGCGATACCCGGAAAGATCGACAGCCAGGGCGCGTCCAGGATCGCCTCGAACCCGTCGCGCATCATGCCGCCCCAGGTCGCGGTCGGCGGCTTCACGCCCAGGCCGATGAAGGACAGCGATGCCTCGGTGCGCACCGCGGTCGCCATCCACAGGCTGCCCATCACCAGCACCTCGCTGACGATGTTCGGCAGGATGTGTACGAACAGCACGCGCGCATGCGAGAAGCCGAGCGCACGGCCGGCTTCCACGAAGGCGCGTTCCTTCAGGCTCAGGACCGGCGCGCGGGCGATGCGCGCGAACGGGGCGATTGCCGTCAGCGCGATGGCAAACACCAGGTTCACCAGCTCCGGCCCCAGCAGCGCCACCACGATCAGCCCCAGGATCAGGCTGGGGAAGGACAGCATCACGTCCATCACCTGCATGATGAACAGATCGACGCGCCCGCCGATATAGCCGCTGACCATGCCGATCGCGCCGCCCACCAGGATGGCGCTCGCGATGGATGTCACCGCCACGATCAGCGAGATCCGCGCGCCCCACAGGATACGCGACAGCACATCGCGGCCGTAGGTATCGGTGCCCAGCAGGAAGGCGCCGCCGGGCGGCTGCAGGCGGTCGAGAATGCTCTGGTCGACCGGATCATATGGCGCGATCCACGGCGCCAGCACCGCACCCAGCACGATGATGACGCACAGTATGGCGCCCACCAGCGTCGTCGGGTTCTGCAACAGGCGCTTCATGCCTGCTTCACCCGCGGATCGATCAGCCCATAGGTCAGGTCGGTCAGCAGGTTCACCACCACGATGAGGAAGCAGTAGATCACCATCAGCCCCTGCAGCATGGTGTAGTCGCGCTGGTTCAAGGCACCGACGATGATCTTCCCGAGGCCGGGCCGGTTGAACACGATTTCCGTCAGCACGGAATTGCCGATCAGGATGCCCACATACAGGCCCACCACGGTCACCACCGGCAGACCGGCATTGCGCAGCCCATGCCGCCATACGACGCGCCGCCACGGCACGCCCTTGGCGCGCGCGGTACGCATGTAGTCCTCGTCCAGCACCTGCAGCATGGCGCTGCGCGTCACCCGCGTGATGTAGGCCGCCATCACCAGCCCCAACGTGGCCGCCGGCAGCACCAGCTTGGTCAGCCGGTCCACCGGATCGGCAAGATTGGCATTGCCGATCACCGGAAAGATCCGCCAATGCAGCGCGAACGCCAGCAGCAGGAAGATGCCTGACACGAACACGGGAAACGACAAGCCGATCAGGCTCAGCAACCGCGCCGCGACGTCGATCGCACGGTTGCGGTGCAGCGCCGCCCACACCCCGGCGGGAACGCCGATGATCGTGCCGATCAGCATCGCCGCGATGGTCAGGTCCAGCGTGTGCGGAATCACCGCGCCGACATCCGTCAGGATCGGCCGGTTCGTCACCATCGAGCTGCCGAAATCGCCGGAGAGCGACCTGCCGAGGAACGTTACGTATTGCTCCCAGATCGGCCGATCCAACCCAAGCTTCGCCTGCAACGCCGCCACCGCCGCCGGCGTGGCGCGGTCGCCCAGGATCGCGATCGCGGGATCGCCGGGCACGATCCGCACGATCACGAAGACCAGGGTCAGAACCGCCAGCAGCGTCGGGATCGCTGCCAGCAGCCGGCGGATGACGTAGAAGATCACTTGAAGTGTGTCGCCTCCGTGATCAGCGGGCCCAGCGACAGCGAGCCCTTCAGCTCATAGCCATAATCGAGATCGTCGCGGCGCACCCAGGTCTGCAGCGTCTCGATCAGCGGCACCGCGCAGGCCTGCGCCACGATCTTGCGTTGCGCCTCCTGCCACAGCGCGATCTGCTTGGCGTCGTCCGGCTCGGTGCGGGCGGCGTCGATCTCGGCGTCGGCGGCGTTGCAGTGGCTGAAATTGGTCACTGCCGTCGGCGTCTTCACGGTGCTGCGCGAGTGGTAGAACTGCGTCAGATAGACGTCGGCCACCGGGAACCGCGCGGCCGAATAGAACACGATGTCCGACAGGTCCTGGCGGATCATCTGGTGGAAGGTTGCGTGCTCGACGACCTGGAGGTCGAGATTGATGCCGGCCCGCTTGAGTTGCGCCTGCACCACCTGCATCTGCGCCAGCATTCCCGGCAACTGCGTGTGCACCACTTTCAGCGTTACGCCGTTCGGATAGCCGGCTTCGGCGAGCAGCGCCTTCGCCTTGTCGAGACTGAATTGCGGCAATCCGTTGTCCGCGGTGTAGCCAAGATTGCCGATGGGGATCACGCTGCCCGGAACGCGCGACGGGTCCTGCCCCTGCCAGCGCAGCAGCTCCGGCCGGTTGATCGCGTAGGCGATGGCCTGCCGTACGCGCAGGTCGTCCAGCGGCTTGTGCGTCATGTTCAGGTGCAGGACGGCTTCCTCGCCCGGCTCGAACACGTCCACCACGGCGTGCGGCACCTTGCGCGTGCGGTCGATCCAGGTCTGGTCGGAGTTGCCGTATTCCAGGTCCAGCTCGCCGTTCTGGAAGGCGAGGTCGCGCGAGGCATTGGACGGCAGGAACCGGTAGCTGATCTTCTCCAGCTTCGGCGTGCCGCGGAAATAGGCCTTGTTGGCCACCAGCTCCAGCGACTGGTTCGGCGTGACCGAGGCGAAGGCGAACGGCCCGGTGCCGATCGGCGCGCTGGCGAACTTGTCGCCCAGCGCCTCCACGGCCTTCTTCGAGACGATGAAGCCGCCGGAGTAGTTGGTCAGGATGCCCAGCAGGCTCGGCACCGTCTGCTTCAGCGTGATCTTCACGGTGTAGGGATCGACCGCCTCGATCTTCTCGAACGCGGCGAAATCGGCCGAGAAGGCGCTGCGCTTCGGATCGGCTGCCTTCTGCAGGCTGAACACCACGTCATCGGCGGTCAGCTCGCCATAATCGCCATGGAACTTCACGCCGTGCCGGAGATGGAAGACCCACTCCTTCTTGTCGGCCGTGTTCTCCCAGCGCTCGGCCAGGTCGGGCTCGATCTCGGCGGGGCTCATGCTGCCGGGCTTGAAGCGCACCAGGCCGTTGAACATCCACGCCACCACGGCGCGGTCGATGGTGGAGACCGCGAGATGCGGGTCGAGCTTGCCCACGTCCTGGGCTGCCATGCCCACCGTCAGCGTGGTCTTCGGCGCGGCCAGTGCCGGCGTGGCCAGCGCCGGCGCTGCGAACGCCAGGCCCGCTGCCAGCAATGCGGTGCGGAATTTCATGCGTTGTCCCCCTTGTTTGCGTCGATCGTAGCGGCGAACCGGTCAATGCGAAACGGCTCAAGCGGCACATCCGTGTGCCCGTCGAGGACCAGTTCGGCCAGGATGGCGCCGATGGCCGGCCCAAGCTGGAAGCCGTGGCCCGAAAATCCGAAGGCGTGCAACAGGCCCGGCGTGGTCGTGGACGCCCCGATCACCGGAATCCCGTCCGGCATCGCCCCGTCGATCCCGGTCCAGCTGCGGATCACCTGCGCGTCGGCCAGCGCCGGCACCAGCTCGATGGCCAGGTGCATGGACCGCAGCGCGGGCTCGGGCAGCACGCGCGACCGGGCGGTGACCGGGTCGTTCTCGCCGCGGCCGCCACCGAAGATGACATTGCCGCGCCGGATCTGGCGCAGATACACATTGCCGCCGACCACGCCGAGATTGGGCGCGATGAACCAGGGCAGCGGCTCGGTCACCAGCATGATGGGGCTCATCGGCGCCACCGGCACCAGCTCGCCGAAAGCGGCGGCCACCTTGCCGCCCCAGAACCCCGCGGTGTTCAGCAGCACCGGCGCGGCGAAGGTCTCGTGCCCCGCTGTCACCACGAAGCCTGTGCCGTCATGGGCGAGGGTGGTGACCTCCCGGTTCTCCAGGATATCGGCGCCCAGGATGCTCGCCGCCCGCGCCAGCGCCGGCGCCAGCAGCCGCGGATTGGCCGCCCCGTCATCGGGCGCCAACGACCCGGCGACGACGACCGGCCCCAGCCAGGGATATTCGCGATGGATGGCGTTGCGTCCGATCATCCGCAGCGGCAGGTCATGCGCCTTGGCCACATCGAGATAGGCGACGAGCTCGGCCTCCTCGACCTCCGAGCGCGCGAGCTTCAGATGCCCGGTCACCTCGAACTCGCAATCGCTGCCGACCAGCGCCGCCAGCCTGCCCCACAGCGCGCGCGCCCGCCGGGCGATCGGCAGTTCGGCGGGATGCCGGCCTTGCTGGCGCACGCCGCCGTAGTTCACGCCGGTTGCCTGGCTGCCCACCAGCCCGCGCTCCAGCAGCGTGACCCGTGCCCCACGCTGCGCCAGGTGCAGCGCCGCGGAGCATCCGGCGCCGCCGCCGCCGACGATCAGGACATCGCTTCGGCGCTCGTTCATCCGGCCGCTGCGGTGCGCATCGGGATCGGCTTGACCGGCGGCTGCCCGCGCAGGCGGCCGACCTGCTCGACCGGACAACCCAGCGCCGCCGCCAGCACCTCCGCCGCCGCCGGCCCGCAGACCCGCCCCTGGCAGCGCCCCATGCCGATCCGGGTGAGCGCCTTCGTGCGGTTCACCTCCGCGGTCGCGGCCGCGCGCATGGCGCCGGCGGTGATGGCCTCGCAGCGGCACAGGATGGTGTCGTCGGCCATGCCGGCGGCGAGCCGGTGCGGATAGGGAAAGGCGCGGTCGAGGGCCTGCCGGAACTTCGCCTGCCGCTGCAGGGCCCGGTCCAGCCGCGCCACCGCCGCGTGGTCCACCGGCAAACCGCGATCCTCGACCACCGCCCAGGCCACCCGTGCCCCGGCCAGCTCTGCCACGTCGGCGCCGCCGATCCGCACGCCGTCGCCGGCAAGATAGATGCCGCGAATATCGGTCCGTCCGGCTTCGTTGCGCACCGGCAGCCAGCCGCGCTGCACCGGATCGAAGGCAAAGGATACGCCGGCGAGATCGGCCAGTTGCGTCTCCGGCTTCAGCCCCCAACCGATGCCCACCGCGTCGCAGGCGATATGGTGCGTGCCGTGCCGGGTGCGGTAGCGCAGGCCGGTCACCTCGCCGTCGCCCTCGATCGCTTCGGGGACCACGCCCTCGACGATCCGCACGCCGCGCCAGCGCAGCCAGCCGACATAGCGCAACCCGTTGAGGAAGGTGCGGCCGCCGCGCAGCAGCCCTCCGGTCCGCCACGCCTTCGTGGCGAAGTCCGTCGTGTCCAGCACTGCCGCCACCCGGGCCCCGGCCTTCGCGTACTGGTAGGCGACCAGCCACAGCAACGGGCCGGTGCCCAGGAACGCGACCGCCTGCCCGATGGCGCAGCCCTGCGTCTTCAGTGCCACCTGCGCCCCGCCCAGCGTGTAGACGCCGGGCAGGGTCCAGCCGGGCAGGGGGATTACCCGGTCCATGGCGCCGGTGCACAGGATCGCCTGCTCGAACCCGATCGTCTCGGACCGGCCGTCGCGCAGGGTCAGCAACTGCTGCGGCCGGACATCCCACACCAGCGTGGAGGCGCGCAGGTCGATGGCACCCCGCAACTGGTCGAATCTCCGGTGCAGCGCCTGCGCCTTGTGCGCCTCGGTGCCGTAGAGGTCGCCGTCCGACCGCCGGAATCCGGCGGGCGGGCGCTGATAGATGCGCCCCCCGTTATCCGGGGCTTCGTCGATGACCACGGGCCGCAACCCGGCCTGCACCAGGACTTCGGCCGCGCGCGTTCCCGCAGGCCCGGCGCCCACCACCGCGACGGTCATGGCCGCAGCACCGCCATGCCCTGCGCCACATAGGTCGAGCAGGCCCGCACCCGCCCCTCTCCCTGCACCAGCACCCAGCAATCCTGGCAGGCGCCCATCCAGCAGAACCCGGCACGGTTGCCGTCGCCGAATTCGCTGGTCCGCACATGCTCGGCATTGGCCAGGATCGCGGTCAGCAGCGTGTCGCCCGCCAGCGCCGTGGCTGGCGCGCCATCCAGGGTGAAAGCGACCGCGGGGCGCGCCGTCTCGGCGAGGCGCACCAGCCTCACAGGGTATCCTCGTGCTGGCAGTTCACCAGCAGCTCCGCAACGCTGGCGTTGTTCGGCAGGCGCAGCAGCATTTCGACCAGCACCGCCAGATCGGCGGGGTCGGTCATCTGCGTGCGCGACACCTTGGTCACGGCCGCGGTCATGTCGGTCGCGACGAAGCCCGGGCACAGCGCCGTCGCCCGCACGCCCTGGTCCCACCCGTCATGGCGCACGCCGTGCGTCAGGGCCACCACCGCGAACTTGCTCATGGCGTAGCCGACATTGGCGTTGCGCACGCGCTTGCCCGACAGCGAGGCGACATTGATCACCCGCCCGGTGCCCGACGCCTTCAGATGCGGCAGCGCGAAACGGATCAGCCGCAACGGCCCCTTCACGTTCACCGCCCACATCCGATCGAGCGCCGTCTCGTCCTCGTCGATCACCGCGAAAGCCGGGTTGATGCCGGCGGCGTTCACCAGCCCATCAAGCCTCCCGAAACGGGACACCGTGGCGGCGACCCAGTCGCGCGCGGCCTCCAGGCTTTCCGCTTCATACGGATGCAGCATCAGCCGCCCGCCTTCGGTCAGGCCGCGCGCGCTGCGCACCCCGGCCGAGACCTGGAATCCCGCGGCGACCAGCCGTTCCACCACGTGCCGACCGATGCCGCGCGCGGCGCCCGAGACCATCACGACGCGCCCGTTCGGATCAAGCATGCGCCATCGCTCCGGCCTGCAACGCGCCGGTCGCCACATGGCAGCGTGCCAGATGTTCGTCGCCCACCGGCGCCAGCTGCTGCGGCCGCTCGCAGCCCGCCTGGGCCAGGCTGCAGCGGGGCGCGAACCGGCAGCCCGCGGGCATCGCGTCCAGCGGCGGCACGCGGCCGGGAATGGCGGCGAGGTGCTGGCCTTCCAGGTCCATGCGCGGAATGGCCGCGAACAGGGCGCGCGTGTAGGGATGCGCGGGTGCGGCGAAAATGCGCTCCACCGGCCCCTGCTCGACGATCTGGCCGGCATACATGACCGCCACCCGGTCGGCGATCTGCGCGACCACGCCGAGATTATGGGTGATGAACAGCATCGCCATGCCGTGCCGGCCCTTGAGGTCGGCGAGCAGGCCCAGCACCTGTGCCTGGATGGTCACGTCCAGCGCCGTGGTGGGCTCGTCGGCCAGCAGCAGGGCAGGTTCGCAGGCCAGCGCGATGGCGATCATCACGCGCTGGCGCATGCCGCCGCTGAACTGGTGCGGATAATCGTCGAAGCGCCGCGCGGCGGAGGGAATCTTCACCTCCTCCAAGACCGCCAACGCCTGCCGGTTGGCCTCGGTCCGCGACAGGCCGCGATGCAGCAGCAGCGACTCCGCCACCTGATCGCCGATGGTCATGACCGGATTGAGGCTGGTCATCGGCTCCTGGAAGATCATCGCCATCCGGTTGCCGCGCAGCTTCTCCAGCCGCTCTTCCGCCAACGGCACGAGATCGGTGCCGTCCAGCAGGATCCGCCCCACGCCGATCCGTCCCGCCGGCCTCGGCACAAGCCCCATGATGGACAGCGCGGTCATCGACTTGCCGCAGCCGCTCTCGCCCACCAATGCCAGGGTCTCGCCCCGCCGCAGGGTGAGGCTCACGCCGTCGACCGCCGCCCGCCAGGTGCCGCCGATCCGGAATTCGGTGCGCAGATTGTCCACCTGCAGCACGGGTTTGTCTGTACTGACCATGACTTGCCAGCCTGGGGCAGCAGGCCCAAAGCTGCAAGCGATCCGACACATTCCGGGGGGTATCCCTATGTCACGACCCGTCGACGCCGCCATCGCCGCCATTCGCGAATTCCTCGGCGAGCGCCTGACCACCAATGCCGGCCTGCGCGAGCATCACAGCCACGGCCAGGACACGCAGCCCCCGGTGAGTCCCGACGCCGTGGCGTTCATCGAGACCTCGGAAGAAGCCGGCCGCGTGCTCGCGATCTGCAACACCCATGGCGTGCCGGTGGTCCCATTCGGCACCGGAAGCTCGCTCGAGGGTCACGTGACCCCGGTGCGCGGCGGCATCAGCCTCGACCTGTCGCGCATGACGCAGGTGCTGGAGGTGAACGCCGCCGACATGGATTGCCGCGTGCAGGCCGGCGTCACCCACCGGACGCTGAATGCGCATCTGCGCGACCAGGGCCTTTTCTTCCCCGTCGATCCCGGCGCCGACGCCTCGATCGGCGGCATGTGCGCGACCCGGGCCAGCGGTACCAACGCCGTACGCTACGGCACCATCCGCGAGAACGTGCTGGGCCTGACTGTCGCCCTGGCCGACGGGCGGGTGATCCGCACCGGCGGGCGCGTGCGCAAATCCGCCACCGGCTACGACCTGACGCACCTGTTCGTCGGCTCCGAGGGCACGCTGGGCGTGATCACGGAGATCCAGTTGCGCCTGCACGGCATCCCCGAAGCGGCGAGTGCGGCGATCTGCCAGTTCGAGACGCTGGGCGACGCGGTGGAGACGGTGATCGCGGTGATGCAGGCAGGCATTCCCGTGGCCCGCATCGAGCTGCTCGACGACGTGCAGATGGGCGCCTGCATCGCCTATTCGAAACTCGAGGACGCGCTGCCGTTGCCGACGCTGTTCTTCGAGTTCCACGGCACCGAGGCTTCGGTTGCCGAGCAGGCAACGTCGGCGGAAGAGATCGCCGGCAGCTTCGGCGCGCGCGGCTTCCGCTGGGCCACCGGCCAGGAGGAACGCAACAAGCTCTGGCGCGCACGACACGACGCCTATTGGGCCTGCCTCGCGTTGAAGCCCGGGCACAAGGGAATCGCGACCGACGCGATCGTGCCGATCTCCCGGCTCGCCGAGGCGATCCTGGGGGCGCAGGACGACATCGCGGCCTCCGGCCTCACCGCGCCGATCGTCGGCCATGTCGGCGACGGCAATTTCCATACGGTGATCCTGGTCCCGCCCGAGCCGGACGGGATCGCGCGGGCCTGGGAGCTCGACAAGAAGATCGTGGCCCGCGCCCTGGCGCTGGGCGGATCATGCAGCGGCGAGCACGGGGTGGGCATCGGCAAGCGCGAATTCCTGGAAGTCGAGCACGGGGCCGAGACCTTGGCGGTGATGCGCTCGGTGAAGACCACGCTCGATCCGCGCGGCATCCTGAACCCCGGAAAGATCTTCCTGAACTGACCGGCCCGGCGCCCGGACTTCTGGACGGCGGCCGCGGCCGCGCCCTACGCTTCAGGAAAGGCTCGCGCAACAAGAACAAGTCCGGGAGCACGCCATGAAAGCCGCCGTCCTGCACGCCGCTCATCAGCCGCTGACAATCGAGGATATCGGCCTGGCCAGGCCGAAGCGGAACGAAGTGCTGGTGCGCACCGCCTTCGCCGGCCTGTGCCATAGCGACCTGCATTTCATGGAAGGGCTTTACCCGTATCCCGTGCCCTGCGTGCTCGGCCACGAATCCGCCGGCGTGGTCGAGGCCGTCGGCGAGGACGTCACCTACGTGCAGCCCGGCGACCATGTGGTCACGTGCCTGTCGGTGTTCTGCGGCGCCTGCCCGCAATGCGTCACCGGGCATCCGAACCTGTGCGAGAACACCGAGGTGAAGCTGATGCCCGGCATGTCGCGCCGGCTGACCTGGAAGGGCGAGGTCCTGCACCAGTTCATGAACCTGTCGTCCTTCGCCGAGCAGATGCTGGTGCACGAGCACGCCATCGTGAAGATCGATCCGGACATCCCGTTGGATCGCGCCGCTTTGGTGGGCTGCGGCGTGGTCACCGGGGTGATGGCGGTGTTCAACGCGGCCAGGGTCGAGCCGGGCTCGACCGTCGCGGTGATCGGCTGCGGCGGCATCGGCCTGTCCGCGGTGAACGGTGCCGCCCTGGCCGGCGCCGAGCGCATCATCGCCATCGACACGCAGCCGGCGAAGCTGGAACTGGCGCGCGAGATGGGCGCCACCGACCTGGTGAACGCCAGCAACGCCGACCCGGTGGACATCGTGCGCGACCTGACCGGCGGCGGCGGTGTGCATTATGCGTTCGAGGCCATCGGCTCGAAGGAGACCGCCGAGCAATCCTTCCGCATGCTGCGCCCGGGCGGCCTCGCCACCATCATCGGCATGATCCCCGTGGGCACGAAAATCGAGCTGCACGGCGCTGATTTCCTGCGCGACCGCCGAATCCAGGGCACGTCGATGGGCGGCAACAGGTTCCGCGTGGACATGCCGCGCCTGCTCAACCTGTGGCGGCAGGGGCGGCTGAAGCTCGACTACCTGATCTCCGGCCGCATCCGGCTGGATCAGATCAACGAGGGCTTCGCCATGCTGAAATCCGGCGCGACGGTTCGCCAGCTCATCGACTTCGCCTGAACCGATGCCGCCGGCCGCTCACACCAGCCGGCCGGCGGCCCGCATCGCCGCGATATCGCGCTCCGAATAGCCAAGCTCGCGGGCGATCTCGGCGCCGTGCTCGCCGGGCTTCGGCAGATCGTGGCGCAGGCCCGGGCGCTCGCCGTCCAGCGACAGCGGCAGGGCGGGCAGCTTCGTCAGCGCGCCGTTCGGCAGCGTCACCGGCACCAGTCCGCCGGAGTTGTTCAGATGCGGATCGTCGAACAGCTCCACCGGGCGGGAGATCGGCGCATAAGGCAGGCCCAGCGCCTCGCAGCGCGCCATCAGCCCGTCGCGGGTGAAGCCGCGCAGCGCCTCGGCGACAATGGGAATGGTGCGTTCGCGCGCCTCCACGCGTTCGCGTTGCGTGGACAGCGTGGGGTCCTCGGCCAGCGCCGTCATGCCGAACGCCTCGCAGAACACCTTCCACTGCGTGTCCGTGACCACGCCGATGAACACCTGGCCGTCGGAGACCTCGAAAATATCGTAGATCGGCCAGGCCGGCAGGCGCTGCGTCATCGGCGGCGCTTCCTTGCCGGTGGCCGCGAACTGCGCCATGTGCTGGGCAACCAGCAGGACGTTGTTCTCGAACAGGCCGGATTGCACCAGCCGGCCTTTCCCGGTGGCGTGCCGCTCGTTCAGCGCCGCGAGGATGCCGATCGCGCCGAACATGCCGCCCATGATGTCGTTCACGCTGCTGCCGGCGCGCAGCGGCCGCCCGGGCATGCCGGTCATGTAGGCGAGGCCGCCCATCATCTGCACGACTTCATCGAGCGCCACGCGGTTCTCGTACGGGCCGGGCAGGAATCCCTTGCAGGAACAATAGACGAGGCGCGGATTGAGCGCGGCCACATCGGCATAGCCGAGGCCGAGCTTGTCCATTGCCCCGGGTCGGAAATTCTCCACCATCACGTCGGCCGTCGCCAGCAGGCGCTTGACCAGCGCCATGCCCTCGGCCGATTTCAGGTCCACCGCCAGGCTGCGCTTGTTGCGGTTGGTGAAGGCGAAGAATCCGGCGCCGGAGCCGCCGAGCCTGCGGGTGTTGTCGCCCTCCGGCGCCGGCTCCACCTTGATCACGTCGGCGCCGAGATCGGCCAGCACCAAGCCGCAGGTCGGTCCCATCACCATGTGCACGAATTCGACGACGCGAATCCCGGCCAGCGGCAAGGTTCCCATGTCAGGCGGCGGCGCGGCCGGCGGGGTGATACGTCCTGGGAATGCCGGCCTTCGGCACGTTGCCGTGCATCGGCTCGGCCGGCAGGCCCGCATGCAGGATGGCGCGGGCGGCGATCAGTTTTTCGAGATCGATGCCGGTCGAGAAGCCCATGCTCTCCAGCATGAACACGAGGTCCTCGGTGACGATGTTGCCGGAGGCGCCGGGCGCGAACGGGCAGCCACCCAGGCCGGCCAGGGCGGAATCGAAGCTGCGGATGCCTTCCTCCAACCCGGCCAGCGCGTTGGCCAGGCCCAGGCCCATCGTGTCGTGCAGGTGCAGCCCCTCCAGCCGGGGGCCGATCGCCGCCCGCACCGCGCGCACCACGTCCTTGATCTGGGCGGGATGGCCATAGCCGACCGTGTCCGCCAACCCCACCGAATCCACCCCGGCCTCGGCCAGGCCGCTGGCGACCCGCACCACGGCGGCGGTCGGGACCACACCGTCGATCGAGCAGCCGAACGCGGTGGAGCAGGCGCCCTCCACCTGCATCGCGCGCGGCTGGGCGCGCACCCATGCGACGACCCTGGCGACCTCGGCCACCTGCTCGGCGGGCGTGCGGTTCAGGTTGGCGCGGCTGTGCCCCTCGCTGACGGACACCGGGACGCTGATCCGGTGGGCGCCTGCCTCATAGGCGTTCTGCGCGCCGCGCAGGTTCGGCGCCAGGGCCACGATCTGCACGCCCGGCAGGCGAACCGCCTCGCGCACGATCTCGGCGGTGTCGGCCATCTGCGGAATGAGCTTCGGCGGCACGAAGCTGCCCACCTCGATTTCCGGCACGCCGGCCGCCGCGATGGCGGCGATCCAACGCGCCTTGACTGCCGTCGGCATGATGGTCTTCGCCATCTGCAGCCCGTCGCGCGGCCCCACTTCGCAGACCGTGACCGTCTCGCTCATGTCGCTGTCCCTCCAGGCCGGATGATGCCTGGCAGGGTGGCGCGGCCGCCACATGCTGGCAAGGCGCGTGTTCATTGCCGACGGGTGGGGTAGAACTCCCGCGCTTCATGCCATATGTGCGGCGCAACATGGACCAAGCGATCCACCTGCTGCCCCTAGCCGGAGCAACGTCAGGCAGGCGATTTCTGTCGTCTTGATAGAATTGCTCGCCAAAACAAAGGGATAGAGCGTTCTCAGCGGGGACAGCCATGCTGGGAATGCCCTGGCCGTCGAGGATTTAGTTGATGCGCGTCATGCTCGCCCTGTTGGCCGCAGCCGTTCTGCTCGGCCTGTCGACACCCATCCACGCCCAGTTCGGCCCCGGGGGGCCGCCTGCCGTGGGTGTCGTCACGGTACAGAAACGTCCGGTAACGGAAACGAGTGAATTTGTCGGCCGCATCCAGGCGACCGACAAGGTCGATCTGGTGGCACGGGTGACCGCCTTCCTGCAGGAGCGCCTGTTCACCGAAGGGGCCGAGGTGGAGCAGGGCGACCTGCTGTTCCGCCTGGAGCGTGGCCCGTTCGAGGCCGATCTGGAGGCCAAGCAGGCGGCCGTTGCCCAGATCCAGGCGCTGTTGCGCAACGCCACCATCACCCTCAACCGGGCGCAATCGCTGCTGAACACGCCCGCCGGCCAGCGCTCCACCGTGGACGACGCGCTGGCAAACCAGGCCAATTACGCCGCCCAGTTGCTGGCGGCGCAGGCGCAGGTGCGGGCCTCGCAGATCAACCTGAACTACACGGAAATCCGCGCCCCGGTTTCCGGCAAGATCAGCCGCAGCACGCTGTCCGTCGGCAACGTGGTCACGCCCAGTTCCGGCCCGTTGGCCAGCATCGTCAGCCAGGATCCGATGTACGTGCTGTTCCCGATTTCGGTGCGCACGGCACTCGACCTGCGCAACCGCTATTCCGACAAGGGCGGCGTCGCCGCGGTGATCATCCGCCTGAAGCTGCCGGACGGGACGATGTATGGCCAGATCGGCAGGCTCGACTATGTCGATCCATCCGTGGCCGCCAACACCGACACCTTCACCTTGCGCGCGCGCATCCCCAACCCGCTGCGCCCCGGCGCCAGGCCCGGAGAGCCCGGCAATCGCGAGTTGTCCGATGGCGAGTTCGTGACCGTGACGCTGGAGGGCGTGCAGCCGGTGCTGGCCCTTGCCATCCCGCGCTCGGCCGTGCTGTCGGACCAGCAAGGCAGCTATGTCTATGTGGTCGACGCCGAGAAGCGGGCGCAGCAGCGCCGGGTGCAGCTTGGCCAGTCCACGCCCGATACTGCGGTGGTCCTGGCCGGATTGCAGGCGGGCGAGACCGTCGTCGCCGACGGCATTCAGCGGGTGCGGCCGGGCATCGAAGTGAACCCGGCACCGATTTCCCCGCCGCCCGCCGTCCCGTCCGCTGCCGCCCCATCGGCCCCCACCCCGGCCGCGCGGAACTGAGGCGATGCTGAGCTCACTCTTCGTCGACCGCCCGCGGCTGGCGATCGTCATTGCCATCGTCACCATGCTCGCGGGATTGATCGCGCTCACGCGCATTCCCGTGGCGCAGTTCCCGGACATCGTGCCGCCGCAGGTGCAGGTGACCACCCGCTATCCCGGCGCCTCGGCCGCGGTGGTGGAGGCGACGGTGGCGCAGCCGCTGGAAGCGCAGATCAACGGCGTCGACCAGATGCTGTACATGAAGTCCAACAGCGCCAATGACGGCAGCTACTCGCTCACCGTCAGTTTCGCGCTGGGCAGCGACCCGGACATCGACACGGTCAACGTCAACAACCGTGTCCAGGCCGCATTGTCGCGCCTGCCGGCCGAGGTGCAGCGCCAGGGGGTCGTGGTCAAGAAGCAGTCCTCGGCCATTCTCGAGTTCCTGCAGTTCTACAGCGAGGGCGGCAAGCAGACGCCGCTGTTCATCAGCAACTACGTCACCATCAACGTGCTGGACGCGCTCGCCCGCGTTCCCGGCGTCGGCCAGGCCTTCGTGTTCGGCGCGCTCGACTACTCGATGCGCATCTGGTTCTCCACCGACCGGCTGATCGAGCTGAACCTGTCGCCGTCGGACATCATTGCCGCGCTCCAGAGCCAGAACATCCAGGGCGCCGTGGGGCGCGTCGGCGCCAAGCCGACCGACGACTCCACGCCGTTCCAGATCAACCTGCAGACCAAGGGCCGCCTGGCCTCGCCGGAGGAGTTCGGCGCCATCGTGGTGCGCGCCAACCCGGACGGCTCGGTGCTGCGCGTGCGCGACGTGGCGCGCGTCGAGCTGGGGGCGGCGACGCAGGATACCGAGAGCCGGCTGAACGGCAATCCGGCCGTAACGATCGGCATCTACCTCTCTCCCGGCGCCAATGCGGTGGCGACCTCGGCGCGCGTCGCCGCCCTGCTGGACACGCTGGAGCAACGTTTCCCGGAGGGGCTGAAGAAGATCGTCTTCTACGACAGCTCGACTTTCGTCGCCGACACCATCCACGAAGTGGTCAAGACGCTGGGCGAGGCCTTCGTGCTGGTGGTGCTGGTGGTGTTCCTGTTCCTGGGCAATCTGCGCGCTACCATCATTCCCACCGTCGCGGTGCCGGTGAGCCTGATCGGCACCTTCGCGGTGCTGCTGCTGCTCGGCTACTCGGCCAACACCGTCTCGCTGCTGGCCATGGTGCTGGCCATCGGCATCGTCGTGGACGATGCCATCGTGGTCGTGGAGAACGTCGAACGCGTGATGGAGGAGGAGCCGCACCTCACGCCGAAGGAAGCCACCAAGAAGGCGATGACCCAGATTACCGGGCCGATCATCGCCATCACCCTGGTGCTGCTGTCAGTGTTCGTGCCGGTCGGCTTCATTCCCGGCATCTCCGGCCAGCTGTTCCGGCAGTTCGCGGTCACGATCAGCGTCGCCATGCTGATCTCGGCGATCAACGCGTTGACCCTGTCGCCGGCGCTGTGCGGCGTGTTCCTGCGTCATACCGACAAGCGCCGTGGCGTCATGTCGTACGTGCTGCGTGGCATCGATGCCGTGCGCGACGGTTACGCCGCGGTAGTCCGCCGCCTCGTGCGCGTGGCCGTCCTCGCCGTTGTCCTGATCGCCGCCTGCGGCGCGGGTATCTTCGGCATGTCGAAGCTGACGCCCACCGGCTTCCTGCCGGAAGAGGACCAGGGTGTGTTCTTCGTCGCGGTCCAGCTGCCCGACGGCGCCTCGGTCGCGCGCACGCGCGGCGTGGTGCAGCAGGTCGAGGGGCTGCTGAAGGGCATGCCGCAGGTCGACAACATCCTCTCCATCGTCGGCTTCTCGCTGCTCGACGGCGGCGCGCAGAGCAATGCGGCCTTCATGGTGGCGCGGCTGAAGCCGTTCGCCGATCGCACCGCGGCCAGCGACAAGGCGCAGGCGGTGATCGGCCGGGTATTCGGCGCAGCCCAACAGATCCGCTCGGCCGTGGTGTTTCCGTTCAACCTGCCGCCGATCATCGGCCTGTCCACCAGCGGCGGCTTCGAGTACCAGTTGCAGAACCTGGAAGGGCGCGAGCCGGCGGAGATGGGCAGCGTGATGCAGGGCCTGGTGGCGGCGGCCAACCAGGACCGGCATTTGTCGCGGGTGTTCTCCACCTTCAGCCCGACCACGCCCAGCCTCTTTCTGGACATCGACCGCGACAAGGCGCAGGCGCTGGGGCTCACCATCAGCGACGTGTTCACGGCGCTGCAGGCGACGCTGGGCGGCATCTACGTCAACGATTTCAACCTGTATGGCCGCACCTGGCAGGTGAACATCCAGGGCGAGGCGATGGACCGCAACGACATCCCCGCGGTCTGGCGCATCTTCGTGCGCAACAAGCAGGGCACCATGGTGCCGCTGCGCTCGATCGCGGACATGCGCATCGTGCTGGGGCCGCAGACCATCAGCCGCTACAACAACTACCGCTCCATCACCATCAACGGCTCGCCGGCGCCGGGCGTCTCCTCGGGCGATGCGCTGGCGGCGATGACGGCGGTGTCGGCGCGCACCCTGCCGCCGGGCTACGCGTTCGAATGGACCGGCACCGCCTATCAGGAGATGCAGGCCTCCGGCCAGACCGCACCGATCCTGGCCCTCGCCGTGCTGTTCGCCTACCTCTTCCTGGTCGCCTTGTACGAAAGCTGGGTGATCCCCGTCCCGGTGCTGCTGTCGGTGGCGGTGGGCGTGCTGGGGGCCTATGCCGGCGTGTTCGTCTCCGGACTGGCGCTCGACCTCTACGGCCAGATCGGCCTGGTGGTGCTGATCGCGCTGGCGGCCAAGAACGGCATCCTGATCGTCGAGTTCGCCAAGGAGCAGCGCGAGGCGGGCATGGAAATCCGCGACGCCGCCGCGCTCGGGGCGAGGATGCGATTCCGCGCGGTAATGATGACGTCGATCGCCTTCATCCTCGGCCTGATGCCGCTGGTCACCGCGCAGGGGGCCGCCATGCTGTCGCGCCGCGCCGTCGGCACACCCGTCTTCGCCGGCATGCTGGCGGCCAGCACGCTGGGCATCTTCCTGATTCCGATGCTGTACGTAACATTCCAGGCGATGCGGGAGCGGGTGAAACGCCGCTTCGGCCACCGGGTGGGTGAGCCGGTACACTGACTCGGGTCTTGGCCTTTGCCGCCGGATACGTACATGCTGTCGCGAACCCACGAACGACCTCCGGAGAGAAACCGCCCATGACCAAGTTCGGCCTCGCTCAGCCCGTTCGCCGTGTGGAGGATCCGCGCCTGCTGAAGGGCAGCGGCGCCTACACCGACGACATCACCCTGCCGGGCACGGTGCATGGCGTGGTGCTGCGCAGCCCCTACGCCGCGGCCGCGATCACCAGCATCGACACGGCGGCAGCCAAGGCCGTGCCGGGGGTGCTGGCGGTCTACACCATCGCCGACCTGAAAGCCGACGGCATTGGCGACCTGCCCTGCCTGGTGAGCCTGAAGAATCGCGACGGTTCAGAGCAGGTCAGCCCGCGCCGCCCGGTGCTGGCCGACGGCGCGGTGCGCCATGTCGGCGAGCCGGTCGCTTTCATCGTCGCCGAGACGACGAAGGCCGGCCGCGACGCCGCGGAACTGGTCGAGATCGCCTACGACATGCTGCCCTCGATCACCGATCTTGCGACCGCCATGGATGCCGGCGCCGCGCAGGTGTGGGACAGTGCGCCGAAGAACGTGTGCTTCGACTGGGAGATCGGCCAGAAGGAGAAGACGGAGGCCCTGTTCGCGCAGGCCGCGCATGTCACCCGCCTGACCGTGGTCAACAACCGTATCGTCGTCTCCTCGCTGGAGGCGCGGGCGGCGTTCGCCGATTACGACGCCGCGACCGGCCGCTGGACCCTGCGCACGAATACGCAGGGCGGCTGGGGCATCAAGGACATGCTCGGCCAGAACATCTTCAACGTGTCGCCCGACCAGTTCCGCGTCATCACCCCGGACGTGGGCGGCGGCTTCGGCATGAAGCTGTTCCTGTATCCCGAGCACGCGCTGACCTGCTATGCCGCCCGCAAGCTGGGCCGCCCGGTGAAATGGGCGTCGGAGCGCAGCGAGGCGTTCCTGTCCGACAGCCACGGCCGCGACAACATCACGCTCGGCGAGATCGCGCTGGACAAGGACGGCAAGTTCCTCGCCCTGCGCACCCGCAACGTCGCCAACATGGGCGCCTATCTCTCGAACTTCGCCCCGTACATCCCGACCATGGCGGGCACCAGCGTGCTGGCGAGCGTGTATGGGTTCCAGACCGTCTACGCGAACGTGATCGGCGTGTTCACCAACACCGTGCCGGTCGACGCCTATCGCGGCGCCGGCCGCCCCGAGGCCAACTACCTGGTGGAGCGACTGATCGACGCGGCCGCCCGCGAGGCCGGGATCGACCGCGTGGAGCTCCGTCGCCGCAACATGGTGACACCGGACGCGATGCCCCACACCACGCCGGTCGGCAAGGTCTATGACAGCGGCGATTTCAAGGTCGTGCTCGAACATGGCCTGAAGATGATGGACTGGGCCGGGTTCGAGGCACGCCGCGCCGAGGCTGCCCGACGCGGCAAGCGCCGTGGCATCGGCATGGCCTATTATCTGGAGGCCACCGGCGGCGCGCCGACCGAACGGGCCGAAATCCGTTTCGCCGATGATGGGTTCGTGGACGTCTATGTGGGCACGCAATCCACGGGCCAGGGCCATGAGACCGCCTATGTCCAGCTCACCGTGGATCGCCTCGGCGTGCCCGGCGAGAAGGTGCGGGTGAAGCAGGGCGACACCGACACGATCCCGACCGGCGGCGGCACCGGCGGCGCGCGCAGCTTGTATTCCGAAGGGCAGGCGATCCTCGTGACTGCGGCCGCCGTGATCGAGAAGGGCAAGAAAGCCGCGTCCGAGGCGTTGGAGGCGGCCCCGGCCGACATCGTGTTCGAGCAGGGTCGCTTCTCCATCGTCGGCACCGATCGCGGCATGGATATTCTGACACTCGCCGCTACCCAGCGCGACCGTGCCGCCAAAGGCGCCGATGTCACCACGCTCGATGCGGCGGAAGTGGCCAATATCGACGCCCACACCTTCCCGAACGGCTGCCATATCGCCGAGGTCGAAGTGGACCCCGACACCGGCGAGGTGGCGATGGTGCGCTATTCCGTCAGCGACGACTTCGGCAAAGCGGTGAACCCGCTGATCGTGCGCGGCCAGGTGCATGGCGGCGTGGCCCAGGGCTTCGGCCAGGCGGTGCGGGAGAACACCGTCTACGACCCCGAGTCCGGCCAGCTGCTCGCCGGCAGCTTCATGGACTACGCCCTGCCGCGCGCGGACGAGCTGCCGGATATCGAAGTGGACCTGATCGAAGTGCCCTGCGCCAGCAACCCGCTGGGCGTGAAGGGCGCGGGCGAGGCCGGCGCCGTCGGCAGCCCGCCGGCGGTGATGAACGCCATCGTCGATGCGCTGACGCCGATCGGCGTGACCCATCTCGACATGCCCGCGACGCCGGAGAAGGTGTGGAAGGCGATCGCCAGGGCGGCCTGACGACAGATCCCGGCTGCAACGAAAACGGCCGGTGGGAAACCACCGGCCGTTTCTTTGTCTGCGTCAGTGCGCGCCGGTCGCGCCGCTTCCGGCTGTCTTGCGCATCAGCAGCACAGCGCCCAGCGCCAGCAGCAACCCGGCGCCCATCATGTAGAACGCGTCGCCATAGGCCAGGAAATAGGCCTGCGCCCGGATGGTACGGCCGATCTGCACCACCGCGTCGTGCCAGGCGGCGGCGGGATCGCTGGTGCCGGCCGCCATGAAGTGGGATTGCAGGGCGGCGATCCGGGCCTGGGTCGCCAGGGCCATCGGCGAAACATGCGCCGTCAGCACGCTGGAGTGGAACTGTTCGCGCCTGGTCAGCAGGGTCTGCAACGCGGCGATGCCGATGGCGCCGCCGAGGTTGCGCAGCATGTTGTAGATCGCCGATGCGGAGGCGGCACTGGCGCGCTCGATCCCCGCCGTCGTCAGCGAGGTGAGCGGCGTCAGCAGCAGGGCCTGGCCGACCGCGCGGACCAGATTGGGAACGAGCAGTTGCGGTCCCGAATAGTCCGGCGAGGTCGCAACGTTGAGGAAGCAGCTCGCCGCGAACAGGGCGAAGCCCAGGGCCACCAGCATCCGCGCATCGATCCACCGCATCAGAAGCGGCACCAGCGGGATCAGCACCAGCTGCGGCAGGCCGGTCCAGGCCAGCACGAAGCCCACCTGCTCGGCATTGTAGCCCTGCATCTGCGACAGATAGAGCGGCAGCAGGAACACCGAGCCGTAGAGCGCCATGCCCAGCAGCACCGAGCTGATGCTGCCCAGGCCGAAATTGCGCCGCTTCAGCAGCCGCAGGTCGAGCAGCGGACGCGGGCTCGTCAGCTCGATCCACACGAACAGGGCCAGCGACACCGCCGCCACCAGCGACAGCCGCACGATGAACGTGGAACCGAACCAGTCGTCCTTGTTGCCTTCCTCCAGCACCGTCTGCAGCGTCGCGAGCCCGATCGACAGCGTGGCGATCCCCGGCCAGTCGCCCAGGCGCAGCAGGCCAGGCTGCATTTTCCCGGCCGGCAGAGTCGGCCATAGCGTGGCCAGCATCAGGGCGCCGGGCACGAGGTTCACGTAGAAGATCCATTGCCAGCCATATGTCTCGGTCAGGTAGCCGCCGATGGTGGGGCCGATCGCCGGGGCGAAGGTCGCCGACAGCGCGAACAGCGCCAGGCCCATCGGCTGGCGGGACGGCGGCAGGGTGGTGAGCGTGATGGTGAAAGCGAGCGGGATCAGCGTGCCGCCGAAGAAGCCCTGCAGCGCGCGCAGGACGATCATCTGGGTCAGGTCCTGGGCGGAGGCGCAGGCCACCGACAGCACCAGGAACAGGACGGTGTTCGCCAGCAGGTAGCGGCGCAGCGAGAACACCTGGGTCAGAAAGCCGGTGAGCGGGATCACTACGATCTCGGCCACCAGGTACGCCGTGGAGATCCAGCCGCCGTCGTCCAGTCCGGCGCCGATCGCGCCCTGGATGTTCGGCAGCGACGCGTTGGTGATCTGGATGTTCAGGACCGCCATGAAGGCGCCGATGATCGACCCGCCGACCATCAGCCAGGTCTTCGCGTCCACGGCGTCGGGGCGGGTCGCGCTCCCCTTTGCCATGGCCGCTGGCGTGGTCATGACGCGGTCCTCGGCCGGGCGCTCGCCAGACGGCCGGCTTCCTGGCGCGTATCGATCGTCGGTTCCACGGACATGCCCGGGCGCAGGATGCCCTGCGCGCCCTGCGGCCGGTCGAGCACGATGCGCACGGGGATCCGCTGGACGATCTTGGTGAAGTTGCCCGTGGCGTTGTCCGGCGGCAGCAATGCGAATTGCAGGCCGGTGGCGGGGGCCACGCTGTCCACGTGCCCGGATAGGGTCATGCCGGGATAGGTGTCGACCGACAGCGTCACTGGCTGGCCAGGATGGACGTTGGTGAGCTGCGTTTCCTTGTAGTTGGCCACCACATAGACGGCGTCCAGCGGCACGACCGCCATCAACTGCGTGCCGGCCTGCACGAACTGCCCGACGCGCAGGGCCCGGGCGCCGACGACGCCGTCGATCGGCGCGGCGATCACGGTGTAGCCAAGGTTCAGCCGGGCCTGTTCCTCGGCCGCCGTGGCGTGGGCGAGTTGCGCCTCGGCCTTGGTGCGGGCGGCTTTCAGCACATCGACCTGCTGGCGCGCGCCGGTCAGGGCCGCGTTGGCCTGGCGGAGCGCCGCACCGCGCTGCAGCAGAATGGAGGCAGTCTGCTGGGCCTGCTGGGTGCTGCCGGCCCCGGTGCGGGCCAGCTCGCCGTAGCGCGCCTGGTCCTGGCGGGCGAAGGTCAGCGCCGCCTCGGCGGCCGCCACCTGACTTGCGGCCACGTCGATCGTGGACTGCTGCAGCGCCAGCTGCGCGTCGATGCTGCCGATCTCGGTCTCCGCCGTCTGTCGGTCTGCGGTTGCCTGCTGCAGCGCCGTGCGGAAGTCGCGGTCGTCGATGCGGGCCAGTGCCTCGCCGGCCCTCACGGTCTGGTTGTCGGCCACCAGCACCGCGGCAATGTAGCCGGAGACGCGCGGGGCGATCGCGGTGCTGTCCGCTTGCACATAGGCGTCGTCCGTCGCCACCAGGAAGCGGCCGACCCGCCAGTACTCCAGACCGAATTCCGCTGCGCCCGCGACCACCAGCACGGCGGCCGCGCCCAGGAGGCCCCGGCGCAGCCAGCCCTTGCGGGCGCGGCTCCTGGCGGCGTGGGCTTCGCTGCCGAGAGCGGCTATTTCGCCGTCCGCGGCCGGCGCCAGATCGCTGGCAGGCTGCATCATCGTGTCTCCTTGGATCGGAGTTTCGCTACAGTGTGTAGCAACGATGGCGCGGTATAATGCGGCCTTTGCCACCAACAGAAGCACCGCCCGCCTGATAGGAGACATACCGTAGCGTTATAATTGAACCGGAGCGGCCGCACGCCTATGGTGTGTTCACATCACCGGCTTGCGTGGGTCTCGAAACAGCATGGACAAGGCGACCAGGACTCGACCAACGGGCGCAGCGCGATCCCCGGCGAAGGCGCCGGGACGGCCGCGCAGCGACGCGACGCGGCAGTCGGTCCTGCGCGCGGCCTTTGAGCTGCTGACGGAAGGCGGCCTCGCCCGCTTCACCATCGAGGGGGTGGCCGCCCGCTCCGGCGTCGCGCGCACGACGATCTATCGCTGGTGGCCCAAGAAGGGCGCCTTGGCGATGGAAGGGTTCCTGGAGGCGACGGCCCCGGAAATCCGCTTCCCGAAGACCACGTCCGCGGTGGCGGACATGAAGGCGCAGCTTCGCCTGTGTGCCAAACTGCTGCGCGGCCGGGCCGGCCGGATCATCTGCGGCGTGATCGTCGAGGGCCAGACCGATCCCGAGACGATCGCGGCCTTCATCGAGGGCTATCTGCAGCCGCGGCGGCGGGAGGCACGGGCGATCCTGCAGCGCGGCATCGACAGCGGCGAGATGCGGCCCGATCTCGATATGTCCGCTCTGCTCTCGGCGCTGTACAGTCCCATGCATCTGCGCCTGCTGCTGGGTGAGCCGATCGACGACGCCTGGGTGGACAGCCTGGCGGACACCGTCCTGCAGGGTTGCCTCGCCACCCCCACGGCGCCGGCACAGGTCAGAACCGCAGCGCCGCCTCGATCTGCGTGAACACCGCTGCCAGGGCCGCGGTCTGCGCCTGGACCTCGGCCTGGGCGCCGGCTGCGGTCAGCGGCGCATCTTGGGTGAACATGCGCTGCAGCATGATGCGCGACGCCTCGCCGCGCGGCGCCAGCACGGTAATCCCCAATGCCGCATGCGCTTGGCCGGCGTCTGGCCGGCTCCACAGCGCCGAAAGCTCGCCCTCCAGCGTCAGGTCCGGCACGGCCCGGCTGCCCGGCGCGACGACGGCGGCGAACTGCCCGCTCTCGGCCAGCCAGCGGCGCAGCGCGTCCTCCACCCCCTGCGCCGGCGGCACCGCCCATTCCTCGTAGAACGCGGTGCGGATGCTGCCGTCGGGCGCCAGCGTCTGCAGTCCTCGCGCCTCCAGGCCCGGCCCCGCCCGCAGCGCGCGCACTTCCAGCACCCGCCCGCCCCGCTTCGGCGGCAGCGCCATGGGGCGGCGAACGATCAGCGGCCATTGCCGGCGCTCGGCATAGGGTCGCTCGGAAAGGCCGCAACCGGCCAGGATCGCCGGCAGCGCCAGCAATGCGCGCCGCTTCACCGGCCGCCATCCGTGCGTGGCGGCGGGCCGCCCAGCAGCACCGCCGCAGGATAGCGGCGCAGGGTCTCGCTGGTTTCGCGCAGGTTCGCCGCCGCGGCCCGGGCATCGCGCAGCACCGGCAACAGGTCGGCCTGGATATCGGCGGTGCCGGCATCGGCACGTCTCACGGTCGCCTCCAATGCGGTGATCAGCGCCGGCAGCCGTCCCGCGGCCACCGCCAGGCGATCGGCCGCCTGGGTGGTTGCTGCCAGCAGGTTCTGGGTCGCCTTGGGGTCGACGGCGCCGCGCACTGCCCCCGAGGTGGCCCGCAGATCCGCCGCCAGCCCCGGCAGGTCGGCGCTCTCGAGGCCCTTCCGGGCGGTCTTCATCAGGCGCGCGGCCTCGGCCAGCGCGGCATGGGCGTCGCCGGTGGTCAATTGTCCGTGCACGTCATCCAGCGCGGTCTGCAGTGCGGCAGCCAGACGCTCGATGTCCACCCCCTGGATCCTCGCCAGCAGCGTCTGCGCGGCGTTCTGCACCTGGGTGATCGTGCTGGGCATCGACGGCATGTAGGTGTCGCGCGGCTCCCACGGCACCGTCGCGACCGGGAAGCGCACGGGATCGACGAAGTCGAGTTCAACATAGGCCAGTCCGGTAATGCCTTGGCTGGCGAGGCGGGCGCGCAGGCCGTAGCGGATGGCGCTCTCCTGGTCCGGCACGCGGCCGATCCGCCTCGGGTCGATGACAAAGCGCACGAACACCAGCCGTGATGTGGGGTCCTGCGGATCGGCCGACTTGTCGCGCATATAGGCGGCGCTCACCAGGCCGATCTCGTTCACCTGGCCCAGGGTGACGCCGCGGAACTTGACCGGCGCACCGACCTCAAGCCCCTGCACCGACTCGGTGAAATAGGTTTCGTAACGGGCGCCTTGGCTGACCCGGTTGCGCCCGAGGAACAGAACCAGCCAGATCGCGGCGACAATGCCGGCGACGAGCAGCAACCCGACACGCAGATAGGTCGCCTTGCTGGTCATCACGCCGGCGCCCCCGCGGCATCATTCGGCAGTTCGCGCCGGAAGAAGGCGCGCACCATCGGCTGCTCGCTGGAATCGCGCAGCACGCGTGGATCGCCTTCAGCGATGATGCCCTGGGCGGTGCGGTCCAGCATGATGCAGCGATCGGCGATCGCCAGGATCGAGGCCAGCTCATGCGTCACCACCACGAAAGTGGCGCCGAGGTCGTGGCGCAGGTCCAGGATCAGCCGATCGAGCCCCGCCGAGGTGATGGGGTCAAGGCCGGCGGACGGCTCGTCGAGGAACAGCAGCGGCGGGTCCAGCGCCAAGGCACGGGCGATCGCGGCCCGCTTGGCCATGCCGCCGGAAATCTCCGCCGGCATCAGCGCTGCCGCGTCCGCGAGGCCCACCAGCCCCAGCTTCACGCTGGCCAGCCGGGCGCGGGCCTGGGGCGGCATGTCGGTGTGCATTTCGAGAGGCAGCATCACGTTTTCCAGCAGCGTCATGGAGCCGAACAAGGCACCGGACTGGAACATCACGCCGATCCGGTCGCGGATATCGACGCCGGCTGCGTACATGTCCTGGCCCAGCACTTCCACCTTTCCTTCGTTGGGCGGCAGCAGGCCGATGATCTGGCGCATCAGCGTGGACTTGCCGCAACCCGAGCCGCCGAGGATGACGAACACCTCGCCGGCCGCCACGTCGAAGGTGACGTCGCGATAGATGGTGCGGGCGCCGAAGCGCTGCGCCAACCCCGTCGCGCGGACGACTGCCGTTCTGGTCACAGCCCCAACCTGTAGAAGATGATCGCGAAGACACCGTCCAGCGCGATCGAGGCGACGATGCCCCCCACCACCGCCGCGGTGGCGGACACGCCGACGGCGCGCGGTCCCACCCCGGTGGACAGGCCGGCCCGGCAGCCGACGGCGGCCACGGCGGCGCCGAACACCGCGGCCTTGAACAGCCCGCCATACAGGTCTCCCGGCTGCACCCAATAGGCGACCTGGTTGCCGATCGCGACCGGCGGGATGCCCGCCCCGACCAGCACCAGCGTCATGCCGAGCAGCCCGGCGACGTTCATGGCAACGGTCAATACCGGCGCCAGCAACAGCGCCGCCACCAGCCTGGGCAGCACCAGCATCGTCACCGGGTCGAGCCCCATGGTCGTCAGCGCGTCGAGCTCCTGGTTCACCTTCATCGTGCCGATTTCGGCGGCGAAGGCGGAGCCGCTGCGTCCGGCCAGGATCACCGCGGCCAGCAGCGGGCCAAGCTCACGGATCATGCCGATGGCGACCAGGTTCGCCACATAGATGTCGGCGCCGAACTGGCGCATGGGAATCAGCGACTGGAAGGCCAGGATCAGCCCGATCAGGATGCCCAGCAGCAGGATCAACGGCATTGCCTGCACGCCGGCCTGATCGGCCACTCGCAGCAGGTCGCCACGGCGGAACATTCGCGCCCGTGAAGGGAATCGCGCGATCGTCACCGCCAGCTCGCCCAGGAAGGCGATGCCCTCGGTGGCCGCCCGCAACCCGGACAGGATCGTTTCGCGCCAGGTCATCGCCGGCGGTGGCGAAGGCCGTGGCGCGGCGGTGGACACGGCGCGGATGCGCGCCAGCATGTCCGCCACCTGCGGTGCGGCGCCGGTCACTGTGGCCGCACCCGCATGCGCGCCTTCCACATCCAGCAGCAGGGTCGCGCCCGCCGTGTCGCAGGCGGTCAGCCCCGAGAGGTCCAGCACGAGCGCTTGCCCGTCCGCCTGCCCGGCGGCGCGCAGCGCGGCGGTCCACAGCCGCGCCGCTGCGCGCACATCCAGCCGGCCGTGAAATGCCAGCACGCGGGCGCCGCCCTGTTCGCCCACCTCCAGCCGTGCGAGCTCGGCCGTATCAGCCGGCATGCGCGGGCTTGTGCCGGGTCATGCGCCCACCTCAGGCTGGAAGGCGCGGGCGTGGTAAGGCTGCCAGGCGATCGCGGCGGCCTCGCCGGGCACCAGCCCGGCCATCGGCACCCCTGCCGGGCGCTTCACCACCACCTCGGCGGGGGCGGAACCCGGCAGGCCGACCTGCAGCCGCAGCCGGATATGGTCGCCCTGGTAGATCGCCTCCAGCAGCGTCGCCGGCAGGGCGCCGTCGCCCATGTCCTCGGCTGGAACCGCGGCCACCGCCACCCGCTCGGGCCGCACCGAGACGACACAGCGCCGGCCCTCCTGGGCGTCGGCCAGGCGGGCCTCCACCACCGGCCCGCAGGCCAGCCGCACTCGGGCGATATCGTCCTCGACCGCCTCGACATGCCCGGGCAGGCGGTTGTTCTCGCCCACGAAGCGGGCGACGAATGCGTCGACCGGGCTGTCGTAGAGTGCCTCCGGGGTGCCCAGCTGGCGCAGGGCGCCGGCGGCGAATACGGCGATGCGGTCGGACAGGGTCAGCGCCTCCGCCTGGTCATGCGTCACGTGGATCATGGTGACGCCCAGCTGTTTGTGCAGGTGGCGGATCTCCAGCTGCATCTCCTCGCGCAGCCGCCGGTCCAGCGCGCCCAGCGGCTCGTCCAGCAGGACCAGGCGCGGGGCAAACACCAGGGCACGGGCCAGCGCCACGCGCTGCTGCTGGCCACCGGAGAGCTGGGCAGGCATGCGCTCGCCCAACCCGGTCAGGCGCACCATGTCCAGCGCCCGGGCCACCCGGTCGGCCTGCTCGGCACGCGGGACGCGGCGCAGTTGCAGCGGGAAGGCGATGTTCTGCGCCACGGTCATGTGCGGCAGCAGCGCGTAGCTCTGGAACACCACGCCGATGCCGCGCCGTTGCGGCGGCGTGCGGGCGATCGGGCGCCCTTCCAGCAGGATGTCGCCGGAATCCGGGCGCTCGAACCCCGCCAGCATCATCAAGGTGGTGGTCTTGCCGGCGCCGGAGGGGCCGAGCAGGGTCAGGAACTCACCCGCGGCCACGTCCAGCGACAGGTCGCGCACCGCCGGCGCGAGCCCGTCATAGCTCTTGCGGACGTTCCGGAATCGGACGAGGGGCGCGGCTGGCAGGGCAGGCATGGTCATCCTTGCGAAGGCGTGCAGGATCGCCATTTGGGCTGGGAGTGCAGGTTTCCGCAACACGGGAGTAACTGCCATGGCCGCCTCTACCGACTCGAATGTCGGCGACACGAAGATCGGGGCCGAGCCCGATATCCGCACCCAGTTGCAACAGCTTCGTGATCAGGTGGAGAAGCTGCTGAAGGGAACCGCGGGAGCCAAGGTCACCGAAGCGGTCGAGTATGCGGAGGATGCGCTGCGGCACGGCAAGGTGATCGCGCGTGACCAGGTGGATACGCTGGCCAGCACGGTGCGGCGGCAGCCCATCACCGCCTTGGCGGTTGCCGCCGGCGTGGGGTTCCTGATCGGCCGTCTGATGCGCTGACCGATGCGCACGATGGGGTTGGCCCGGGCCGCGGCCGAGGCGGAAGTCTTGAGGCTGCGCCTGCTGGCGCGGCGCATGGGATACCGCGCGGTCGTGGCTGGCGCGTGCCTGATGTTCGCCGCGGCGGCTTTGGCGATGGTGCATGTGGCGATCGTGCTGGCCCTCGCGTCGCAACTCGGCCTGGTGCAGGCCACCCTGATCCTGGCGGCCGCCGACCTGCTGATCGCGGCCCTGCTCGCGCTTCTGGCCGCTCGCGATCACCCCGGCCCTGCCGAACGGGAGGCGGCGTTGTTGCGCGAGTCGGCATGGCGCGGCCTGCGCCAGCAGGTAGTGCTGGCCGGGCTGGTGACCACGCTCACCAACCTGCTGCGCCGGCGCTGACGTCTCGCCCGAACCGCCGACAGCCTGTATGACGGCCCCGACACGAGACGGGACCCCGCGCGCATGACCGAGATTCAGACGACCGACATGGCTGGCGTTGATCAAAGCGTGGTCGCAACGCGCAATGGCCGGATCGGCCACATCCTGCTCAATCGGCCGAAGGCGCTGAACGCGCTGGACACCGCCATGATCCGCGCCATGACCGCGGCGCTGGCCGCGTGGCGCGACGACCCGGCGGTGCACGCCGTCGTGATCGAGGGTGCTGGTGGCCGCGCCTTTTGCGCCGGCGGCGATATCCGTGCCATCCGCACCCTTGCGCTGGCCGGCGAGCGCGCGGCGATCGAGGCGTTCTTCGCCGAGGAATATGCCCTCAACGCCCTGATCGACGAGTACCCGAAACCCTATGTCGCGGTTATCGACGGCATCTGCATGGGTGGCGGCATCGGCGTGTCCGTGCACGGGCAGATGCGCGTCACCTCCGAGGCCGGGCTGTTCGCCATGCCGGAGACCGCGATCGCCATGTTCCCGGACGTGGGGGCGACCTTCATGCTGCCGCGATTGCCCGGGGCCATCGGCATGTATCTCGGGTTGACCGGCGCGCGGCTGCACGGGGCGGATGCGGTCCATGCCGGCATCGCCACCCATTTCGTTCCGAAACCGGCGATCGCGACCCTCGCCGCCGACGTCGCCGCCGACGGCGTTGCGGCCGTGGCGGCGCATGCCCAGACGCTGCCGCCGTTCTCGCTGGCCGCACAGCGCCCGGCGATCGACCGCTGCTTCGGCGCCGACAGCGTGGCGGGGATCATCGCCCGGCTGGAGGCGGAGGGCACCGACTGGGCGCGGGAGACGCTGGCCGCCCTGCGCAGCGTGTCGCCCTCAGCGGTGCTGTGGTCGTTCGAGGCGATCCGCCGTGGCGCGGCGTGCTCGCTGCGCGACTGCCTGTCCGCGGAACTGGCGCTGACCCGCCATGTCACCGCCCATCCCGACTTCGCGGAGGGGGTGCGAGCGATGGTGGTGGAAAAGGACCGCCAGCCGCGCTGGAGCCCGTCGCGGATCGAGGACGTGGATCCGGCGGCGATCGCGGCGATGTTCGCCTGATACCAACGGTCCTTGACGATGACCCTTCCATCGTCAAGCGCCGTTGGTATCGCGCGCCGGGTTGGTGGGCGGCGGCGCGCAAAATAACGACTCATACCAGCGGCCATTCTTCATGGCCGCTGGTATGGGCCAGGCGGGTCAGGCGCGCGCCAGGGACCGCGGCACCAGCAGCGGGAAGATGATGCCGACGCCGATGCCCCAGGCTCCATTGATCAGGAACCCGCGCACCCAGTTGGTCAGCACCCATCCGCCGCCGATCGGGTTGCCCTTGATGACGGCGACCACGAACATGCCGACGAGGGAGGCGATGATCCCGAGGGCGAGGCCGTTCAGCCACATCGGCCCCTTCAGCCAGGGGGCGGCGATCCCGAAGACGATGCCGTAAAGCCCGCCCCAGAAGCACAGGTTGAGCACACGCGGCACGCCGAACGGCGCAACCCCGCCCATGGGATAGGCCCGGGGCATCTGCAGTCCCGGCAGATCGAGGGCATGGAGCAGCGCCCACATCCCCTGGTGGAAGATCAACACCGCGAACGCGGCAGCGATGAAGCCGAACAGGGCACGCAGGGGCAGCGGCATGGACATGACAGGTCATCACTCCGATCTGATCGCAGTCTTGCGCACATGCGCCGCGTCCCGGAAGCGGAATAATCGGACCACTCGACGTGGCGTCGGCTATGTTGAAGATGTGACCGGGAAGGTCTTCGTAAAGGGACGGCTCTGACGCCGTACCCGGCCAGGAGCCACGAATTGGCGGATGTGAGCGAGGACGACCTCGAGCGGCTGGCGAGCCGGCTGGCGATGGTGGTTTCCGAGGACGGCGAGGCGGAGAATGCGGGGCGGGCCATGGGCCAGCTTGCCCGCCGGCTCGGCCTGACCGGCGGCCATCTGAAGGAGATGTTCCTGGCGGGCGCCGCGGCACGCGGGCCGGCGCAACGCCAGCTGCGGCGGGCCGCGGCCGAGGCCGAGCGGCTGGAGCGCGAAGTCGCCGCCCTGCGGCAGAGCCTGCGGCTGATGGAGACGAACTGGCGCAGCGCCGAGCGGGAACGCGACGCGCTGCAATACGAGGTCGCCGCGCTGCGAACGACCGTATTCAAGTCCCGCACCGCGTCGCAGACGCGGTTGGTGATGGCCACCGTGATTCTGCTGGCGGTGATCGCCGCCGCCGCCATCAGCTATCTGGTGCCGCTGGGCGAGACCACCCCCGCAGTGCCGCCGCTGCCGGCCGCCGCGGCCGATCCGGCCGCCACGATGCGCCGCATGGGCGTCGTGCGCAGCGTCCGGGCCACCGTGTTCCAGCAGCCCGACCGGGCCGCGCCGGTGATGGCCACGCTGCAGGCGGGCATGCCCGTGGTGGTGCGCCGGCTGGTCTGGAGCATGCTGATGCAATGGGCCGAGGTGGAGGTGGGCAGCAGCGTCGGCTACGTGCTGACCACGGATATCGATCTGTCCTGAGCGGCAGCGCCGGGGGGCAGCATCGGCTGCTCGTCCTTCAACGCCACGCCGGTCAGGCGCAGCCGCCGCATCTCGCGGATCAGCCACGTGAGCTTTGCGGCGGCATTGGCGATCGGCAGGCCCTCGGGGCGGATGTTGGAGATGCAGTTGCGTTCGGCATCGCTGCGGCCGCGGCGGGGCTGCCAGGTCAGATAGACGCCGAGGCTGTCCGGCGTGGACAGGCCCGGCCGCTCGCCGATCAGCACCGCCACCGCCTCGGCCCCCATCGCCTCGCCGATGTCGTCGCCCAGCGCCACCCGGCCCTGGCGCGCCAGCACCACCGGCCCGGGGCCGAGCGCCGGCAGCAGCCGGGCCAGCAATGGGGCGGCATGGCGCTGGGCGGCGGTCGCGGACAGCCCGTCGCAGACCACGAAGGCGATGGTTCCGGGTGCGGGCTGCGCCGCCAGCGCCGCGCGGTCGGCGTCGTGCAGCCGGCGGCCGAGATCGGGCCGCAGCAGGTAGGTGTGCCGGTCCGGGCAGGCGCTGCGCACGCAGCGGCTCGGCAGGCCGGCTTCGGCCAGGGCTTCGGCCAGGGCGTCGAGGTCGAGCTCGGCGTGCACGGCGTCTCGCGCGGCGGCATGCGCCGCCTGGAAGGCGAGATGGGCGGCGGTCGGCTGGCCGTTGCCGACACGGCCGAGCGCCACGCGGGCCGGGGTGAAGCGGCGCAGATCGCGCCACAACGCCAGGGTCTCGGCCATCAGTCCAGCCCCACCAGGGCAGGGGACAGGCGCGCGGGGATGCGTTCGGGCGGCGCCGTGCCGTGCAGCCCCATGCGCTCCATCCACGCTTCGAACTCCGGCGCCGGGCGCAGGCCCAGCACCCCGCGGACATACAGCGCGTCGTGGAACGAGGTGCTCTGGTAGGACAGCATCACGTCGTCGGCCCCGGGGACGCCCATGATATAGGTGACGCCGGCGACGCCGAGCAGCGTCAGCAGCGCGTCCATGTCGTCCTGGTCGGCCTCGGCGTGGTTGGTGTAGCAGACATCCACCCCCATCGGCAGGCCGAGCAGCTTGCCGCAGAAATGGTCCTCCAGCCCGGCGCGGATGATCTGCTTGCCGTCGTACAGGTATTCGGGGCCGATGAAGCCGACCACCGTGTTCACCAGCAGCGGGGCGAAGGCGCGGGCGACGGCATAGGCGCGCGCCTCGATGGTCTGCTGGTCCACGCCGTGATGCGCGTCGGCGGACAGGGCGCTGCCCTGGCCGGTCTCGAAATACATGACGTTGTCGCCCACCGTGCCGCGCTTGAGGGCCAGCGCCGCTTGCCGCGCTTCCGCCAGCAGCGGCAGGGTGACGCCGAAGCTGCGGTTCACCGCCTCGGTGCCGCCGATCGACTGGAACACCAGGTCCACGGGGGCGCCGCGCTCCATGCAGCGCAGGCTGGTGGTCACATGGGCGAGCACGCAGGTCTGCGTCGGGATGTCGTAGCGGGCGCGCAGTTCGTCGAGCATGCGCAGCAGGGTGGTGGTGCCCTCGATGCTGTCGGTGGCCGGGTTGACGCCGATCACCGCGTCGCCGGCGCCCAGCAGCAGGCCGTCGAGGGTGGAAGCGGCGACGCCGCGCGGGTCGTCCACGGGGTGGTTCGGCTGCAGCCGCACCGCCATGCGCCCGGGCAGGCCGAGCGTGTCGCGAAACGCCGTGGTGACCCGGCATTTCGCGGCGACCGCGACGAGATCCTGCAGCCGCATGATCTTGCTGACCGCGGCCGCCATCTCGGGGGTGATGCCGGGACGCAGTACTGCGAGCGCCGCGCCGTCGGCTTCGGCCAGCAGCCAGTCGCGCAGGCCGCCGACCGTGAGGTGCGCGACCGGCGCGAAGGCGGCGTGGTCGTGGCTGTCCAGGATCAGGCGGGTGACGTCGTCCTGTTCGTAGGGGATGACCGGCTGGTTCAGGATCGCGGTCAGCGGCAGATCGGCCAAAGCGAGCTGGGCCGCCACCCGCTCGCTGGCCGACGCGGCGGCCACCCCGGCCAGGGAATCGCCGGACCGGGGGGGCGTTGCGCGCGCCAGCAGCGTGCGCATGTCCGGAAATACGTAGGTTGTGCCGTTGACCGTATGCCGATAAGCCATGGCTGATACCCCAAAAAGTCCTGGACTTGCGACAGTGCCTCGGCTACACGCGCCGGCTCAACCGGAACGCGGGAGATTTCCGGGCCCACTCCTATTGCCGGATGGCATGTGGCGCGATGCCATGTGCAGCGACGCAAGGGATGGGCCGGGTCGCTTGTACCGCGGTCCCGTCTCCAACCCCCCGCGATCGGGGAACAAGGACCAGGGATTATGGCGAAGAAAATCGTCGGCTACGTCAAGCTGCAGATTCCGGCCGGTAAGGCCAACCCGTCGCCGCCCGTCGGCCCGGCGCTGGGTCAGCGCGGCCTGAATATCATGGCGTTCGTGAAGGAATTCAACGCGGTCACCGCGAACATGGAGCCGGGCATGCCGATCCCGGTGGTGATCACGGCCTATGCCGACCGCACCTTCACCTTCATCACCAAGACGCCCCCGAACACCTATTTCCTGAAGAAGGCGGCAGGCATCCCGAAGGGGACGTCGACCCCGGGCAAGGGTGCGGCGGTGGGGCGCGTCACCACGAGCCAGTTGCGCGAGATCGCGGCCGCCAAGATGAAGGACATGAACGCCAACGATGTCGAGGGCGCCGTGAGCATGCTCACCGGTTCCGCCCGATCGATGGGCCTGACCGTGGTGGAGGGCTGATCGCCGTGGCACACAACAAGCGACTGGCCGCCGGCTACAAGACCTTCGACCGCGCCAAGGCGTATTCGCTCCAGGAAGCGATCGATCTGGTGAAGTCGAACGCCAAGGCGAAGTTCGACGAGACGGTCGAGATCTCGATGAACCTGGGCATCGACCCGCGGCATGCCGACCAGATGGTGCGTGGCCTGGTGGGGCTGCCGAACGGCACCGGCAAGACGCTGCGCGTCGGCGTGTTCGCGCGCGGCGCCAAGGCCGAGGAGGCGCTGGCCGCCGGCGCCGACGTGGTGGGTGCGGAGGATCTGGCCGAGAAGATCCAGGCCGGCGACATCCAGTTCGACCGCTGCATCGCCACCCCCGACATGATGGCCCTGGTGGGGCGCCTGGGTAAGATCCTGGGCCCCCGCGGCCTGATGCCGAACCCGCGCCTGGGCACGGTGACGATGGACGTCAAGGGCGCCATCACCGCCGCCAAGGCCGGCCAGGTGGAGTTCCGCGCCGAGAAGGCCGGCATCGTGCACGCCGGCATCGGCAAGGCGAGCTTCCCGGCCGAGAAGCTGGTCGAGAACGCCAAGGCCTTCGCCGATGCGATCGTGAAGGCGAAGCCGACGGGCGCCAAGGGCACCTACGTCCAGAAGGTCGCGGTCAGCTCCTCGATGGGGCCGGGCGTGCGCGTGGACGTGGCCAGCGTTCACTCCTGAAGCCTCAGGGCGTCAGGTAGCGAGATACGCCGGGCCGCAGGGCCCGGCGGGCAGGGGGCGGGAGCCCCCGATCCTGTCCGAGACTGTTCGTATCCCGCCCATCCCCTGGGTGGCGGGATCCAAGGGGCCTTCGGGCCCGCGCACAGGAGACGGGGATGCCAAGGCGTTCGGGCCACGTATGCCCGGTCACCCTGGCGGTTCCGGCTAGACGGGACCTCGCCGCGTTCGCGCGGTGCGGCCCGGGGACAGGCGAACCGGGTCCGCCCGGGCGCCTGGAAGGCGTCCTTGCGGGCCCATAGGGCAACCCGGCCGATTGCGGTCCATACGCAATTGGCCACCGACGGAGACGGGTTTTGGACCGTACGGAGAAGCGGGAGTTCGTCGCCTCCCTCGCGTCGGTGTTCGCGGAAACGTCGATGGTCGTGGTCACCCGCAATGCGGGCCTGACCGTGGCTGAAGTGACGGAACTGCGGCGCCGGATGCGGGCGGCTGGAGCGAGCTTCAAGGTCGCGAAGAACCGGCTGGCCACCCTCGCCCTGGATGGGACCCGATTCGAAGGCATCAAGCCCCTGCTGAAGGGCCCGACCGCGCTTGCGTGGTCCAGGGATCCGGTGGCGGTGGCGAAGGTGGCTGTCGAGTTCGCCAGGACCAACGAGAAGTTCGTGGTGCTCGGTGGGGCGCTTGGAGCCCAGGCGCTTGATGCGTCTGGAATCAAGGCGTTGTCCGAGCTGCCGTCGCTTGAGGAGCTGCGCGCGAAGCTGCTGGGGATGCTGCAGACCCCGGCCACGCGGATCGCCGGCATCCTGCAGGCGCCGGGCGGGCAGATCGCACGGGTTCTGGCAGCCTATGCCAAGAAGGACGAGGCGGCCTGAGTATCCTGCCCCGGCAGGACACTGACACAGCCGCGCGCTGTTGCGTCAAACGGATAGCAGGTTCGCGCCAGCGGGCTTGCATGGAACCGACCAGGATCTAGATTAAGGGACATACGAAGATGGCCGATTTGTCGAAGCTTGTGGACGAGCTGTCCAGCCTGACCGTGCTGGAAGCCGCCGAACTGTCGAAATTGCTCGAGGAGAAGTGGGGCGTCTCCGCCGCCGCTCCCGTTGCAGTGGCGGCGGCTCCGGCTGCTGGCGCAGCGCCTGCCGCCGCGGTTGAGGAGCAGACCGAGTTCACGGTCATCCTGGCCGGCGCCGGCGACAAGAAGATCAACGTCATCAAGGAGATCCGGACGATCACGGGCCTTGGGCTGAAGGAAGCCAAGGATCTGGTCGAGGGCGCTCCCAAGACGGTGAAGGAAGGCGTGAACAAGGAAGAGGCTGCGAAGATCAAGAAGGTGCTGGAAGATCAGGGCGCCACTGTCGAGGTCAAGTAAGCCACTGTCGCGGCAGGCTATCGCCGCGACCTGAGAGTGTGCCGGGCGGAAACCTGATCGGTTTCCGCCCGTGCATGCGTTCCGGCGGTCCGGAGCGTGTGTGGAGACCCCGGCGGCCTGGGGGACGATGGCCGGACGACCGCTTGGTATCCGATCGCCCGACGCTCACGGGCGGCCGGCGATCCCGGCGATTTCAGTTCCACGGTTTAAACTACGGGGCAGCAGGACAGGCATGAACGCGATCACCAGGTCGTTTACCGGGCAGAAGCGGATCCGCAAGAGCTTCGGGCGCATTCCCGAAGTGGCGCCGATGCCCAACCTGATCGACGTGCAGCGCGCCAGCTACGAGGCGTTCCTGCAGATGAACACGCCGCATGACAGCCGGACCAACGCCGGGCTGCAGGAAGTGTTCAAGTCCGTCTTTCCGATCGACGATTTCGCCGGCCGCGGCCGCCTGGAGTTCGTCTACTACGAGCTCGAAGAGCCGAAATACGACGTCGAGGAGTGCATCCAGCGCGGCATGACTTTCGCCGCGCCGTTGAAGGTGATCCTGCGGCTGATCGTGTGGGACGTGGACGAGGACACCGGCGCCCGGTCGATCCGCGACATCAAGGAGCAGCCCGTCTACATGGGCGACATGCCCCTGATGACGGATAACGGCACCTTCATCATCAACGGCACCGAGCGCGTCATCGTCAGCCAGATGCACCGCAGCCCGGGCGTGTTCTTCGACCACGACAAGGGCAAGACGCACAGCAGCGGCAAGTACCTGTTCGCCGCCCGCGTCATCCCCTATCGCGGCTCGTGGCTCGATTTCGAGTTCGACAGCAAGGACCTCGTCTACGTCCGCATCGACCGCAAGCGGAAGCTGCCGGTCACGACGCTGCTCTATGCGCTGGAGAGCCAGTACACCGAGCAGCTGCGCGCCGCCCGCGAGGCCAAAGGCGAGCAGATGGAGCTCGGCGAGATCCGCGGCATGGATGACGAGGAGATTCTCTCCTACTTCTACGGCCAGGTGGTGTTCATGCGCACGCCGAAGGGGTGGGCGCGTCCGTTCGATCCCGATGCGTTCCGCGGCATCAAGCTGCTGGAGCCGCTGGTCGATGCCGAGACCGGCGAGGTGGTCGCCGACTCCGAGACCAAGCTGACCGCGCGCACGGTGCGCAAGATCGCCGAGGTCACGAAGGTGGTGCTGGTCGGCCGTGCCGACCTGCTCGGCCGGTTCGTGGCCGAGGACCTGGTCAATCCCGAGACCGGCGAGATCTTCGCCGAGTCCGGCGAGGAACTGGCCGAGGCGCGGCTGGCGGCCCTCGAGGACGCCGGCATCGACCGCCTGCCGACGCTGGCCGTGGACCAGTCCAACGGCCCGTGGATCCGCAACACGCTGGTGGTGGACAAGAACAGCAACCGCGACGACGCGCTGATCGACATCTATCGGGTGATGCGCCCGGGCGAGCCGCCGACGCCGGAGACGGCCGAGGCGCTGTTCCGCGGCCTGTTCTTCGACGGCGACCGCTACGACCTGTCGGCGGTCGGCCGGGTGAAGATGAACATGCGCCTGGGCATGGAGACCGACGACAGCGTGCGGGTGCTGCGCAAGGAGGACATCCTGCGCACCGTCAAGATCATGTGCGAGCTGAAGGACGGCCGCGGCACGATCGACGACATCGACAACCTCGGCAACCGGCGCGTGCGTTCGGTCGGCGAGCTGATGGAGAACCAGTACCGCGTCGGCCTGCTGCGCATGGAGCGGGCGATCCGCGAGCGCATGGGCAGCGTGGACATCGACACGGTGATGCCGCACGACCTGATCAACGCCAAGCCGGCGGCGGCGGCGGTGCGCGAGTTCTTCGGCAGCAGCCAGCTGTCGCAGTTCATGGACCAGACCAACCCGCTGTCGGAAGTGACGCATAAGCGCCGCCTGTCCGCACTTGGCCCGGGTGGCCTGACGCGCGAGCGTGCCGGCTTCGAGGTGCGCGACGTGCATCCGACGCATTACGGCCGCATCTGCCCGATCGAGACGCCGGAAGGCCCGAATATCGGCCTGATCAACTCGCTGGCCACCTACGCCAAGGTGAACAAGTACGGCTTCATCGAGACGCCGTACCGCCTGGTGAAGGACGGCGTGGTGCAGGACGGCTGGAAATACCTCTCCGCCATGGAAGAGGAAAAGCTGGTCGTGGCCCAGGCCGACGCGCCGACGGACGCGGGGGGGCGGTTCACCGAGGAATTGGTCTCCGTGCGCCGGCAGGGCGATTTCCGCCTGGTGAAGCCCGAGGACGTGACCGCGGTCGACGTGTCGCCGAAGCAGCTGGTGTCGGTCGCGGCGGCGCTGATCCCGTTCCTGGAGAACGACGACGCCAACCGCGCCCTGATGGGCAGCAACATGCAGCGCCAGGCGGTGCCGCTGATTCGTGCCGATGCCCCGCTGGTGGGCACTGGCATGGAAGCCGCGGTGGCGCGCGACTCGGGTGCCACCATCGTGGCGCGCCGCGCCGGCATGATCGACCAGATCGACGGCGCCCGCATCGTGGTGCGCGCGACCGCCGAGGATGGCACGACCAAGGGCGTGGACATCTACCGCCTGCGCAAGTTCATGCGCAGCAACCAGTCGACCTGCATCAACCAGCGGCCGCTGGTGCGCGTGGGCGACCGGGTGGCCGAGGGCGACATCATCGCCGACGGTCCCTCGACCGAGCTGGGCGAGCTGGCGCTGGGGCGGAACGTGCTCGTCGCGTTCATGCCCTGGAACGGCTACAACTTCGAGGACTCCATCCTGATCTCGGAGCGCATTGCGCGCGACGACGTCTTCACCTCGATCCACATCGAGGAATTCGAGGTGATGGCCCGCGACACCAAGCTGGGCCAGGAGGAAATCACCCGCGACATTCCGAACGTGGGCGAGGAGGCGCTGAAGAACCTCGACGAGGCCGGCATCGTCTATATCGGCGCCGAAGTGAACCCGGGCGACATCCTGGTCGGCAAGGTCACGCCGAAGGGCGAAAGCCCGATGACGCCGGAAGAGAAGCTGCTGCGCGCCATTTTCGGCGAGAAAGCGTCGGATGTTCGCGACACCTCGCTGAAGCTGCCGCCGGGAGTCACCGGCACGATCGTGGACGTGCGCGTGTTCAGCCGCCGCGGCGTGGACAAGGACGAGCGCGCCATGGCGATCGAGCGCGCCGAGATCGAGCGGCTGGCCAAGGACCGCGACGACGAGAAGGCGATTCAGGAGCGGTCGTTCCTGAACCGGCTGCGCGAGAAGCTGCTGGGCCGCAAGGCGTCCGGCGGGTTCAAGGGCATCAAGGCCGGCACGGCGCTGACCGAGGAAGTCCTCGCCGAGCATCCGCGTGGCGCCTGGCGCCATATCGGCGTGCAGGACGATGCCGTGATGGCGGAAATCGAGATCCTGAAGCGGGAATTCGACACCGCCGTCAACCGGCTGCAGGCGCGCTTCGACAGCAAGGTGGAGAAGCTGCAGCGCGGTGACGAGCTGCCGCCCGGCGTGATGAAGATGGTCAAGGTCTTCGTCGCGGTGAAGCGCAAGCTGCAGCCCGGCGACAAGATGGCCGGCCGCCACGGCAACAAGGGCGTGGTCTCGCGCGTGGTGCCGGTTGAGGACATGCCGTTCCTGGAGGACGGCACGTCGGTCGACCTCGTGCTGAACCCGCTGGGTGTGCCCAGCCGCATGAACGTGGGCCAGATCCTGGAGACGCATCTGGGCTGGGCCTGCGCGTCCATCGGCAAGCAGGTGGGCGAGCTGGTGGAGGAGTACCGCCGCACCGGCAATGCCCGCCAGGAGCTGCTGGACACGCTGAAGGGCGTCTACGGCGACGCGGTTTATGGCGAGCAGATCGCCAACATGTCCGACGCCCAGCTGACCGAGCTGTGCGACAACCTCAAGAAGGGCGTGCCCATCGCGACCCCGGTGTTCGACGGCGCCCGCATGGCGGATATCGAGGACATGCTGACCCGCGCGGGCCTGGCGACCTCGGGCCAGGTGACGCTGACCGACGGGCGGACGGGCGAGCCGTTCGAGCGCAAGGTGACGGTCGGCATCATCTACATGCTGAAGCTGCACCACCTGGTCGACGACAAGATCCATGCCCGCTCGATCGGCCCGTACAGCCTGGTGACGCAGCAGCCGCTGGGCGGCAAGGCGCAGTTCGGTGGACAGCGCTTCGGCGAAATGGAGGTCTGGGCCCTGGAAGCCTACGGCGCCGCCTACACGCTGCAGGAGATGCTGACAGTGAAGTCGGACGACGTGTCCGGCCGCACCAAGGTCTACGAGGCGATCGTGCGCGAGCAGGACACCTTCGAGGCCGGCATCCCCGAGAGCTTCAACGTGCTGGTGAAGGAGCTGAAGTCCTTGGGCCTGAACGTCGATCTCGATATGCGGGCGGCCTGAACGGGGCGGCCGAAACTGACGCGACAGCGTTCCCTACTTTTTCCGGCGGCCGGGGTTTTCCCCCGGCCCGCCAAGGGGTGACAGCATGAATGAGCTGATGAAGATCCTGGGCCAGACCGGCCAGTCCATGACCTTCGACCAGATCAAGATCCAGATGGCCAGCCCGGAGCAGATCCGCAGCTGGTCCTACGGCGAGATCAAGAAGCCCGAGACGATCAACTACCGCACCTTCAAGCCGGAGCGGGACGGGCTGTTCTGCGCCCGCATCTTCGGCCCGATCAAGGACTACGAGTGCCTGTGCGGCAAGTACAAGCGGATGAAGTTCCGTGGCATCATCTGCGAGAAGTGCGGCGTCGAGGTCACGCTGGCCAAGGTGCGGCGCGAGCGCATGGGCCATATCGAGCTCGCCAGCCCCGTCGCCCATATCTGGTTCCTGAAGTCGCTGCCCAGCCGGATCGGCCTGATGGTCGACCTGACGCTGAAGGAGCTGGAGAAGATCCTGTATTTCGAGAGCTATGTGGTTCTCGAGCCCGGCCTGACCGACCTCAAGCTGCATCAGTTGCTGACCGAAGACCAGCTGCTGTCCAAGCAGGACGAGTTCGGCGATGACGCCTTCCGTGCCGGCATCGGCGCCGAGGCGATCAAGGGCATCCTGAACGGCATCGACGCCGACGCCGAGAAGGTGAAGCTGCGCGCCGACCTGAAGGAGACCACCAGCGAGGCCAAGCGCAAGAAGCTGGTGAAGCGCCTGAAGCTGATCGAGGCGTTCTCGGAGTCCGGCGCCAAGCCGGAATGGATGATCCTGGACGTCGTGCCGGTGATCCCGCCCGAGCTGCGCCCGTTGGTGCCGCTGGACGGCGGCCGGTTTGCGACCTCGGACCTGAACGATCTGTACCGCCGTGTCATCAACCGCAACAACCGCCTGAAGCGGCTGATCGAGCTGCGCGCGCCGGACATCATCGTGCGCAACGAGAAGCGCATGCTGCAGGAATCGGTCGATGCGCTGTTCGACAACGGGCGGCGCGGCCGCGCCATCACGGGGGCCAACAAGCGGCCGTTGAAGTCGCTGTCCGACATGCTGAAGGGCAAGCAGGGCCGGTTCCGCCAGAACCTGCTGGGCAAGCGCGTGGACTACTCGGGCCGCTCGGTCATCGTGGTGGGCCCGGAGTTGAAGCTGCATCAGTGCGGGCTGCCGAAGAAGATGGCGCTCGAGCTGTTCAAGCCGTTCATCTACAGCAAGCTGGAGAAATACGGCCACGCCACCACCATCAAGGCCGCGAAGCGGATGGTGGAGAAGGAACGGCCGGAGGTGTGGGACATCCTCGAAGAGGTGATCCGCGAACACCCAGTCATGCTGAACCGCGCGCCGACGCTGCACCGCCTGGGCATCCAGGCGTTCGAGCCGGTGCTGATCGAGGGCAAGGCGATCCAGCTGCACCCGCTGGTCTGCACCGCCTTCAACGCGGACTTCGACGGCGACCAGATGGCCGTGCACGTGCCGCTGAGCCTTGAGGCGCAGCTGGAAGCCCGCGTGCTGATGATGTCGACCAACAACATCCTCAGCCCGGCCAACGGCAAGCCGATCATCGTGCCCAGTCAGGACATCGTGCTGGGCATCTACTATCTGTCGCTGGAAACGCCGGAGTTCCGCGCGACCGATGACGCCAGGGCCTCGGCCTTCGCGACCATCGGCGAGATCGAGCATGCCCTGCATGCCCGCGTGATCAAGCTGCACGACAAGATCCGCGCCCGTTACGAGACAGTGGACGCCGAGGGCAAGAAGCTGGTGCAGACGGTGATCACCACCGCCGGGCGCATGCTGATCGCCCAGGTGCTGCCCAAGAGCCCGTTGATCCCGTTCAGCCTGATCAACCGGCAGCTGACCAAGAAGAACGTGTCGGACGTGATCGACGCGGTCTATCGCCATTGCGGCCAGAAGGAATGCGTGATCTTCGCCGACCGCCTGATGGGCCTGGGTTTCGGCCAGGCGGCGAAGGCGGGCATCAGCTTCGGCAAGGACGACATGATCATCCCCGCCGAGAAGCGGGGGATGATCGCCAAGACCCAGGCCGAGGTGAAGGAGTTCGAGCAGCAGTACCAGGACGGCCTGATCACCGCCGGCGAGCGCTACAACAAGGTGGTGGACGCCTGGTCGCGCTGCACCGACGAGGTGGCCGGCGCGATGATGAAGGAGATCTCGCGCCAGGAGATCGGTCATCCCACCAACTCGGTGTGGATGATGAGCCACTCCGGCGCGCGTGGGTCGCCGGCGCAGATGCGCCAGCTGGCCGGCATGCGCGGCCTGATGGCCAAGCCGTCGGGCGAGATCATCGAGCAGCCGATCATCGCCAACTTCAAGGAGGGCTTGTCCGTCCTTGAGTATTTCAACTCTACCCACGGTGCCCGCAAGGGTCTCGCGGACACGGCGTTGAAGACGGCGAACTCGGGCTACCTCACACGGCGCCTGGTGGACGTGGCGCAGGACTGCATCATCGTCGAGGTGGATTGTGGCACCGAGCGCGGCCTGACCGTGAAGCCGGTGATGGATGGCGGCGAGGTGGTTTCCAGCCTGTCCGAGCGCACGCTGGGCCGCACCACGGCCGAGGATATCGTCGATCCCGTCACCAACGAGGTGCTGGTCGCGAACAACACGCTGATCGAGGAGGAGCACGCCGAGCGCATCGAGAAGGCCGGGGTCGAGGCGGTGAAGATCCGCTCGGTGCTGACCTGCGAGGCGAAGATCGGGGTCTGCGCGCATTGCTACGGCCGTGATCTCGCGCGTGGCACGCCGGTGAATGTCGGCGAGGCGGTGGGCGTAATCGCCGCCCAGTCGATCGGCGAGCCCGGCACGCAGCTGACCATGCGCACCTTCCATATCGGCGGTGCGGCCCAGCGCGGTGCCGAGCAGAGCAGCGTCGAAGCAAGCCACGACGGCGTGGTGGTGATCAAGAACCGTAACGTCGTCATCAACAGCTCCAGCGTGCCCGTGGTGATGAGCCGCAACTGCGAAGTGGTGCTGAGCGACGACAAGGGCCGCGAGCGCGCGCGCTTCCGCGTGCCCTACGGCGCCCGCCTGCTGGTGGACGATGGGGCGACGGTCGCCCGTGGCCAGAAGCTGGCGGAGTGGGATCCATACACCCTGCCGATCATCACCGAGAGCCACGGCCGGGTGGAATATCTCGACCTGCTCGAAGGCGTGACGCTGGTCGAGCGGATGGACGAGGTGACGGGCCTGACGTCGAAGGTGGTGGTGGACTACAAGCAGAACGCCCGCGGGGTGGATCTGCGGCCGCGCCTGCAGCTCAAGGACGCCAAGGGCGAGGTGGTCCGTCTGCCGAACAACACGGACGCACGCTACTTCCTGTCGCCGGACTCGATCCTGTCGATCGAGAACGGCGCCGAGGTGGCGGCGGGCGACGTGCTGGCGCGCATCCCGCGCGAGGGCAGCAAGACCCGCGACATCACCGGCGGTCTGCCGCGCGTGGCCGAGCTGTTCGAGGCACGGCGCCCGAAGGACCACGCCATCATCGCCGAGATCGATGGGCGCGTGGAGTTCGGCAAGGACTACAAGGCCAAGCGCCGCGTCATCGTGAAGAACGACGAGACCGGCGAGGAGACCGAGTACCTGGTGCCGAAGGGCAAGCACGTGTCGGTGCAGGAGGGCGACTTCGTCCGCCGGGGCGACCCGCTGGTCGACGGGCCGCGCGTGCCGCACGACATCCTGAAGGTGCTGGGCGTCGAGGCGCTGTCGGACTACCTGGTCAACGAGATCCAGGACGTCTACCGGCTGCAGGGCGTGAAGATCAACGACAAGCACATCGAGGTGATCGTTCGCCAGATGCTGCAGAAGATCGAGATCACCGATCCGGGCGACACCACCTACCTGACCGGCGAGCAGGTGGACCGCATGGAGTTCCAGCAGGAGAACGCCAAGCGGACGGCCGAGGGCGAGCGCCCGGCGGTCGGCATGCCGGTGCTGCAGGGCATCACCAAGGCCAGCCTGCAGACGCATAGCTTCATCAGCGCTGCGTCGTTCCAGGAGACCACCCGGGTGCTCACCGAGGCGGCCACGGCCGGCAAGGTGGATAACCTGATCGGCCTGAAGGAGAACGTGATCGTGGGCCGCCTGATCCCGGCGGGCACGGGCAGCGTGATGAACAAGCTGCGGTCGATCGCCGCCGGGCGCGACCAGCAGCGCGGCCTGCGGCAGGAAACGCCGGCCATTACCGGGCGCGACATCGCGGCCGAGTAGGGGTTATCGGGCCGTACCCGGCCGTGCCGGGTGCGGGATTCGCGGACGCGGCGCAGTCACGCGCCCGGGTCATGGAAGGCCGGCGATGGGTGCATCGCCGGCCTTCATCTTTTAAGGCATTCACGCCTCGCCAACGCTTGACTCGGCTCCCCCCTGCCCGTAGGTTCCGCGCCCTCGGCCGACCCCCACTCTAGCTCGGGCGGCTGTCGTTTGCAGGCACCAGAGCGTGCGGCGCCGCACCCCAAACGAGCCGGGGCGCCCAGGCCGCAGGCAGGGTCGAACCCCGCAGGGTGGGATGTCCCACCGGCTGCGGGGCTTGCTTGTGGAAGGCGGTCACCCGTGCGGCGTTCGGCCACAAGGTTTTGGCTTTGCCAATAGGATCGAAAGAGGGTCTATGCCGACCATCAACCAGCTGATCGCCAATGGGCGCGAGCCCGCGGCCAAGCGCAACAAGGTCCCGGCGCTCGAAGGATGCCCGCAGAAGCGCGGCGTCTGCACGCGCGTCTACACGACCACGCCGAAGAAGCCGAACTCGGCGCTTCGCAAGGTCGCCAAGGTGCGCCTGACCAATGGCTACGAAGTGGTGAGCTACATCCCCGGCGAAGGCCACAACCTGCAGGAGCATAGCGTGGTGCTGATCCGCGGCGGGCGCGTGAAGGACTTGCCGGGCGTGCGCTATCACATCATCCGCGGCGTGCTGGACACCCAGGGCATCGCCAAGCGTCGTCAGCGCCGGTCGCTGTATGGCGCGAAGCGTCCGAAGTAAGAGGAGAGCGCGATGAGCCGCCGTCGCCGCGCAGTCAAGCGCGAGATCCTGCCGGACGCGAAGTTCGGTGACGTCGTGATCAGCCGTTTCATGAACGCGCTGATGTACGACGGCAAGAAGTCCGCCGCCGAGGGCATCGTTTACGGGGCCCTGGACGTGCTCAAGAAGCGGGGCGGCAACCAGGCCGATCCCGTGCGCATGTTCCACGAGGCGCTGGACAACGTGAAGCCGGCCGTCGAGGTCCGCTCCCGCCGGGTTGGCGGCGCCACCTACCAGGTGCCCGTCGAAGTGCGCACGGAGCGTCGCCAGGCGCTGGCGATCCGGTGGATCATCGATGCCGCGCGCAAGCGCGGCGAGCACACGATGGAAGACCGGCTTTCGAACGAACTGCTGGACGCGGTGAACAATCGCGGCTCGGCGGTGAAGAAGCGTGAAGACACCCACCGGATGGCCGAGGCCAACAAGGCCTTCAGCCACTACCGCTGGTAGGATCTTCACTCAACAAGACTTGCACCCCCACCCCGGATCGTAGAGCGGGCACGGAGACACGACGATGGCCAAGGCGAAATTCGAGCGGAACAAGCCGCATTGCAACATCGGCACGATCGGCCATGTGGACCATGGCAAGACGTCGCTGACGGCAGCGATCACGAAGGTGCTGGCGAAGGCCGGCGGTGCGACCTTCACCGCATATGACCAGATCGACCGGGCTCCGGAAGAGCGCGCCCGTGGCATCACGATCTCCACGTCGCATGTGGAGTATGAGACCGCGAAGCGCCACTACGCGCATGTCGACTGCCCGGGCCACGCCGACTATGTGAAGAACATGATCACCGGCGCCGCGCAGATGGACGGCGCGATCCTGGTCGTGTCCGCCGCCGACGGCCCGATGCCGCAGACCCGCGAGCACATCCTGCTGGCCCGCCAGGTGGGCGTGCCCGCGCTCGTGGTGTTCCTGAACAAGTGCGACATCGCCGATCCCGACCTGCTCGAGCTGGTCGAGCTCGAGGTTCGCGAGCTGCTGAGCAGCTACCAGTTCCCCGGCGACGAGGTCCCGATCATCAAGGGCTCGGCGACCTGCGCGCTGGAAGACCGCCAGCCGGAGCTGGGCGAGCAGGCGGTGCTGAAGCTGATGGAAGCGGTGGACGCCTACATCCCGCAGCCGGAGCGCGCCGTGGACCTGCCGTTCCTGATGCCGGTCGAGGACGTGTTCTCGATCTCCGGGCGTGGCACCGTGGTGACCGGCCGTGTCGAGCGCGGCATCATCCGCGTCGGCGAGGAAGTCGAGATCGTCGGCCTGAAGGACACCGTGAAGACCATCGTCACGGGCGTCGAGATGTTCCGCAAGCTGCTCGACCAGGGCCAGGCCGGCGACAACATCGGCGCGCTGCTGCGCGGTACCAAGCGCGAGGACGTGGAGCGCGGCCAGGTTCTGGCCAAGCCGGGCACGATCACCCCGCACACGAAGTTCAAGGCCGAGAGCTACATCCTGACGAAGGAAGAGGGTGGCCGCCACACGCCGTTCTTCACCAACTACCGCCCGCAGTTCTATTTCCGCACCACCGACGTGACCGGCATCGTGACGCTGCCGGAAGGCACCGAGATGGTGATGCCGGGCGACAACGTGTCGATGGACGTGACGCTGATCGCGCCGATCGCCATGGACGAGGGCCTGCGCTTCGCCATCCGCGAGGGTGGCCGGACCGTCGGCGCCGGCGTGGTCGCCAAGATCGTCGCCTGAGGCTGCAATTGAAGGATCGGCGTCCCCGCCCGCGAGGGTGGGGAGCCTGGAAGACTGAGAGATGGACAACCAGAATATCCGCATCCGCCTGAAGGCGTACGATCATCGCGTGCTGGACAACAGCACGAAGGAGATCGTGAACACGGCCAAGCGCACGGGCGCGCGGGTACGCGGGCCGATCCCGTTGCCGACGCATATCGAGCGCTTCACCGTGAACCGTTCGCCGCATGTCGACAAGAAGAGCCGGGAGCAGTTCGAGATCCGGACTCACCGGCGCCTGCTGGATATCGTCGAGCCCACTCCGCAAACCGTGGACGCGCTGATGAAGCTCGATCTCGCGGCCGGCGTGGACGTCGAGATCAAGCTGTAAGTTTTTTATTGGCCTAAGGACCCGCCTCCATCCCATCCGGGATGGGGGGTCCCTCTGGGGAAAGTGCAATGCGTACTGGATTGCTGGCGAAGAAGCTGGGCATGACCCGGCTGTTCAAGGACGACGGGACCCATGTTCCCGTCACCGTGCTGCACCTGGATCAGGTGCAGGTGGTTGCTGCGCGTACCGAGGAGAAGGACGGCTACAGCGCCGTTCAGCTCGGCTGGGGCACGGCCAAGGTGAAGAACGTCTCCAAGCCTAACAAGGGCCATTTCGCGAAGGCGAAGGTGGAGCCGAAGGCGCGGCTCGCCGAGTTCCGCGTGGACGCGGACGCGCTGCTGGAGCCGGGCGCCACGTTGTCCGCCGCGCATTTCGTGGTCGGGCAGAAGGTCGACGTCTGCGGCACCACCAAGGGCAAGGGGTTCGCCGGCGCGATGAAGCGCTGGAACTTCGCGGGCCTTGAGGCCACCCACGGCGTGTCGGTCAGCCACCGCTCGCACGGCTCGACCGGTAACCGCCAGGATCCCGGCAAGACCTTCAAGAACAAGAAGATGGCTGGCCATCTCGGTCAGGAGCGGGTGACCACCCTGAACCTGGAGATCGCCGCGGTCGACTCCGAGAAGGGGCTGCTGATGGTGAAGGGCGCCGTCCCGGGCGCCAAGGGCGGCTGGGTGCTGGTGCGCGACGCCGTCAAGGTCGCGCGTCCGGCCGACGCGCCGTACCCCGCGGCTCTGATGGCTGCCGCCGGCGCGGCGCAGGGTTGAGGGCAAGGAACATGCAGATCGAGATCAAGACCCTCGACAACGGCAGCGCCGGCACGGCCGAGCTGCCTGACGAGATCTTCGCCATCGCCCCGCGTGCCGACATCATGGCCCGCGTCGTGCACTGGCAGCAGGCCAAGCGTCGTGCCGGCACCCACAAGGTAAAGGGCATGAGCGAGGTGCAGGGCACCACGAAGAAGCCATACAAGCAGAAGGGCACCGGCAACGCCCGCCAGGGCAGCCTGCGCGCACCGCAGTTCCGTAAGGGCGGCGTGGTGCATGGCCCGGTGGTTCGCGACCACGGCTACGACCTGCCGAAGAAGGTGCGCCGCCTCGGCCTAATTTCCGCGCTGTCGCAGAAGCAGGCGGAAGGCAAGCTGGTGGTGCTGGACGCCGCCGCGGGCGCCACGAAGACGAAAGACCTGGTGGCGAAGCTGAAGGTCCTCGGCTGGTCGTCGGCGCTGATCGTCGACCGTGCCGTGGACGAAGGCTTCCTGCGCGCCAGCCGCAACATCATCGGCCTTAACGTCCTGCCGACGGTGGGGGCCAATGTCTATGACATCCTGGCCCATGACGTGCTGGCGATCACCACCGCCGGTCTCGAAGGCCTGAAGGAGCGCCTGGCATGAGCGAAGCAGTGGCGAACAAGGCAGGCGGCAAGAAGCGCAAGCCGCAGCTTTCGCGCGAGGCGATGTACAACATCATTCGCAGCCCGGTGATCACCGAGAAAGCGACGATGCTGAGCGAGAAGGGCCAGACGGTCTTTCGCGTCGCCATCGATGCCACGAAGCCGGAGATCAAGGCCGCGGTCGAGGGCCTGTTCGGCGTGAAGGTCATGGACGTGAACACGCTGGTGACGAAGGGCAAGACGAAGCGCTTCAAGGGTCGTCCGGGCCAGCGTTCCGACGTCAAGAAGGCGTATGTCAAGCTTGCCGAGGGTCAGACCATCGACCTGTCGACCGGCCTGGCGTGACGCGGGAAGAGCACCGATGGCACTGAAGCATTTCAATCCGGTCACGGCGAGCCTGCGCGGCACCATCCTGGTGGACCGCAGCGAGTTGTGGAAGGGCAAGCCGGTCAAGGGCCTCACCGAGGGCAAGCACTCCTCGGGCGGGCGCAACAACCACGGCCGCATCACCAGCCGCTTCCGCGGCGGTGGCCACAAGCAGACCTATCGCGTCGTCGACTTCAAGCGGCGCAAGTTCGATGTGCCGGGCGTGGTGGAGCGGCTGGAATACGACCCGAACCGCACCGCCTTCATCGCCCTGGTGAAGTACCGGGATGGCGAGCTGGCCTATATCCTGGCGCCGCAGCGCCTGCGCGCCGGCGACGCCGTGGTGGCTTCCCAGCGCGCCGACATAAAGCCGGGCAACGCCATGCCGCTCGCCGCGATCCCCGTTGGCACGATCGTGCACAATGTGGAGATGAAGCCGGGCGCCGGCGGCAAGATCGCCCGTGCGGCCGGACAGTATGCCCAGCTGGTCGGCAAGGATGCCGGCTATGCGCAGATCAAGCTGATGTCCGGCGAGCTGCGCATCGTGCGCGGCGAATGCATGGCGACGATCGGCGCGGTGTCCAATCCGGACAACGCCAACGTGCATATCGGCAAGGCCGGCCGCTCGCGCTGGCTGGGCCGCAAGCCGCATAACCGCGGCGTGGTGATGAACCCGGTCGACCATCCGCACGGCGGCGGCGAAGGCCGCACCTCCGGCGGCCGCCACCCGGTCACCCCGTGGGGCAAGCCGACCAAGGGTTACAAGACACGCGTGAACAAGCGGACGGATCGGTTGATCATCCGTCGCCGCAACAAGGGTAAGGGCTGACGCAATGGCTCGTTCCGTATGGAAGGGCCCGTTCGTTGACGGGTACCTGCTCAACAAGGCCGAAGCTTCCCGGTCGTCCGGTCGCAACGAGATCATCAAGATCTGGACGCGTCGCTCGACCATCCTGCCGCAGTTCGTCGGGCTGACGTTCGGCGTGTACAACGGCCACAAGTTCCTGCCGGTGCAGGTGACCGAGAACATGGTGGGGCACAAGTTCGGCGAGTTTTCGCCGACGCGCACCTTCACCGGCCACTCGGCCGACAAGAAGGCGAAGCGGGGCTGAGATGAGCAAGCCGAAGCACGAACGCAGCCTGGCAGAGACGGAAGCGCAGGCGGTCCTGCGCAACATCCGGGTCTCGCCGCGCAAGCTCAACCTGGTGGCGGGCCTGATCCGCAACCGTTCCGCCGCGGACGCGGTGGCGACGCTGACCTTCAGCAAGCGCCGCATCGCCCAGGACGTGAAGAAGGTGCTGGAGAGCGCGATCGCCAATGCCGAGAACAACCACCAGCTGGATGTCGACCGCCTGGTCGTCTCCCGCGCCGAGGTGGGCAAGTCGGTGGTGATGCGCCGGTTCCATGCGCGCGGCCGCGGTCGCGCGGCCCGCGTGGAAAAATGGTTCAGCCATCTGAAGATCGTGGTGGCCGAGCGGACGCAGGAAGCTGCGCCCGCCGAGACGGCGCAGGAGGCCGCATAACCGATGGGTCACAAAGTCAATCCGATCGGGCTGCGGCTCGGTATCAACCGCACCTGGGACAGCCGCTGGTTCGCTGCCAGCGACTACTCCAAGCTGCTGCATGACGACCTGAAGCTGCGTGCGCATCTGCGCAAGAAGCTGTCGGGCGCCGGCGTGTCGCGCGTGGTGATCGAGCGTCCGGCCAAGAAGCCGCGCGTGACGATCTATGCGGCGCGCCCCGGCGTGGTGATCGGCAAGAAGGGCCAGGATATCGAGAACCTGCGCAAGGATCTGGGCAAGATGGCCCGGTCCGAGGTGGCGCTGAACATCGTCGAGATCCGCAAGCCCGAGATCGACGCGACCCTGGTGGCCGAGAACATCGCCCAGCAGCTGGAGCGCCGGGTGGCCTTCCGTCGTGCCATGAAGCGCGCCGTGCAGTCGGCGATGCGCCTGGGCGCGCAGGGCATCCGCATCAATTGCGGCGGCCGCCTGGGTGGCGCGGAGATCGCCCGCGTGGAGTGGTACCGCGAGGGGCGCGTGCCCCTGCATACCCTGCGCGCGGACATCGATTTTGGCATGGCCACTGCGAAGACGACGTATGGCACCTGCGGCGTGAAGGTCTGGATCTTCAAGGGTGAGATCCTGGCGCATGACCCGCTGGCACAGGATCGCCGCGCCGCCGAGCAGGCGCCGCAGCGCTAAGGACAGAAGGCAATGCTCTCCCCCAAGCGCACGAAATACCGCAAGGCCCACAAGGGCCGGATCCACGGCGTCGCCAAAGGCGGCACCGCGCTGAACTTCGGCACGTTCGGCCTGAAGGCGATGGAACCCGAGCGGGTGACCGCTCGGCAGATCGAGGCCGCTCGCCGCGCCATCACCCGCGCCATGAAGCGCGCCGGCCGGGTGTGGATCCGCATCTTCCCCGACGTCCCGGTGTCGATCAAGCCGGCTGAGGTTCGCATGGGATCGGGCAAGGGCAGCCCGGAATACTGGGTGTGCCGGGTGAAGCCCGGGCGGATCATGTTCGAGATCGACGGCGTCGCGCCGGAGCTGGCGAAAGAAGCGCTCACGCTGGGCGCCGCCAAGCTGCCGATCAAGACCAAGTTCATCACCCGCATCGGAGACGCGTGAGATGGCGAAGGTGACGAAGGCGGCCGACGTGCGGGCCAAGACGGCGGACGAGCTGTCGACGATGCTGCTGGACCTGCGCAAGGAGCAGTTCAACCTGCGCTTTCAGCGTGCGACCGGGCAGACCGAGGGCGTGGGCCGTGTGCGCCAGGTGCGCCGCGACATTGCGCGGGTAAAGACCATTATGGCGGAGCAGACACGCTCCGCCACGAAGTCCTGAAGGGAGTAGGGCGATGCCGAGGCGCGTCCTGACGGGGCGGGTGACCAGCGACAAGATGGACAAGACCGTGACGGTGCTTGTCGATCGCCGCGTGATGCATCCGTTGTACAAGAAGTTCATTCGCCGGTCGAAGAACTACGCGGCGCACGACGAAGCCAACCTGTGCAAGGTCGGCGACACCGTGCGTATCGAGGAATGCCGGCCGATCAGCAAGCGCAAGACGTGGATGGTCGTCGAGCGCAACGGGCAGCCGCTCGTTGCGGCCGAAGCCGCCGCGGCGCAGGGCTGAGGAGGTTTAGATGATTTCAGTCGAGACCAACCTGGATGTCGCTGACAATTCTGGCGCGCGTCGGGTGCAGTGCATCAAGGTGCTGGGCGGCTCCAAGCGGAAGACCGCCTCGGTCGGCGATGTCATCGTCGTGTCCGTGAAGGACGCGATTCCCCGCGGCAAGGTGAAGAAGGGCGACGTGCACCAGGCGGTGATCGTTCGCACCAGCTTCCCGGTTCGTCGGCCCGATGGCAGCGCGATCCGCTTCGACCGCAACGCGGCCGTGCTGATCAACAAGCAGCAGGAGCCGATCGGCACCCGCATCTTCGGCCCGGTGGTGCGTGAGCTGCGTGCGAAGAAGTTCATGAAGATCATCAGCCTCGCGCCGGAGGTGCTGTAATGGCTGCGCGCATTCGTAAGGGCGACACGGTCGTCGTCATCAGCGGCACCGATCGCGGCAAGCGCGGCGAAGTGCTGCGCGTGCATCCGAAGGACGACCGCGCGGTGGTGCAGGGCGTGAACGTGGCCAAGCGGCACACCAAGCCGCGCGGCATGGCCCAGCCCGGCGGCATCGTGGAGGTCGAGGCGACCATCCACCTGTCCAACCTGATGCTGGTGGATCCGAAGACCGACAAGCCGACCCGCGTGGGTTTCCGCGTGCTGGAGGACGGCCGCAAGGTTCGCGTGGCCAAGGCCACCGGCAACGTGGTCGAGAGCTGAGGAGATCACGGTGAGCGAGACGCAGATGGAGGCACGCGAGATGCCTCGCATGCACAAGCGCTATCTCGAGGAAGTGCGGGCCGCGCTGCAGAAGGAGTTCGGCTACACGAACCCGATGCAGGTGCCCAAGCTCGAGAAGATCGTCATCAATATGGGCGTGGGCGAAGCCGCCGGCGACCAGAAGAAGCTCGACGCCGCTGTGGCCGAACTGACCCTGATCAGCGGCCAGAAGCCGGTGAAGACGGTGGCCAAGAAGGCGATCGCCGGCTTCAAGATCCGCAAGGGTCTGCCGATCGGCTGCAAGGTGACGCTGCGCAAGTCCCGGATGTACGAGTTCCTGGACCGCCTGGTGACGATCGCGCTGCCGCGCGTGCGTGATTTCCGCGGCATCCCGAGCAACAAGGGCTTCGACGGCCGCGGCAACTTCGCCATGGGTCTGAAGGAGCAGATCATCTTCCCGGAAATCGTCTACGACAAGGTGGACGCGATCCGTGGCATGGACATCGTTTTCGTGACCACCGCGAGGAACGATGCCGAGGCGAAGGCGCTGCTGAAGCAGTTCGATATTCCGTTCGCTAGCTAATCAGCTTAACGCGCCTTTTGGCGTATTTGGTTTGGAAAACCGCCGGTTGACGCCGGCAGGTTCCGGAGGGTGAGACAGGATGGCCAAGACTTCGGCGGTCAACCGTAACGCAAAGCGGGAACGCATGGCGGTGCGCGACAAGGGCAAGCGCGCGGCGCTGAAGGCGATCGTGATGGATCGCACGCTCCCGGTCGAGGATCGTTTCGACGCGACGATGAAGCTTGCGCAACTGCCGCGCAACGGGGCGAAGGTGCGCGTGCGCCTGCGCTGCGAGTTGACGGGGCGTGCCCGGGCGAACTACCGGAAGTTCAAGCTGTGCCGTATCGCGCTGCGCGATCTCGCCAGCTCGGGACAGATCCCGGGCATGGTCAAGTCGAGCTGGTAAGGGGGCACACACATGTCTATGTCAGATCCCCTGGGCGATATGCTCACACGTATCCGCAACGCGCAGCGTTCACGTCACGCCAATTGCGTGGCGCCGGCCTCGAAGTTGCGGGCGAACGTGCTGGATGCGCTGAAGCGCGAGGGCTTCATCCGCGGCTTCTCGGCCGAGGAAGTGAAACCCGGCATCAGCCAGTTGCGTATCGAGCTGAAGTACAACGAGGGTGAACCGGTGATCAAGGAGATCACCCGCGTGTCCAAGCCGGGCCGCCGGGTGTACTCGAAGATCAAGGAACTGCCGCGGGTCTATGCCGGCCTCGGTATCTCCATTCTCTCGACGCCGCGCGGCGTGCTGAGCGATGCCGAGGCCCGCGCCGCCAATGTTGGCGGCGAAGTCCTTTGCCGCGTGTTCTGAGGAGAGCCACAGGATGTCGCGCGTAGGCAAATATCCCATCGAGATCCCGGCCGGCGTGCAGGTCGCCCTGGCCGGCGACAAGCTGACCGTCAAGGGCAAGCTCGGCGAACTGTCTCTGATGCTGACGGGCCAGGTGGACACGAAGGTCGAAGGCAACAAGGTCGCCGTCGCTCCGCGTGGCAACTCCGCGCCCGCCCGGATGATGTGGGGCACCACGCGGGCGCTGGTCGCCAACATGGTGAAGGGCGTCTCCACCGGCTATGCGAAGACCATGGAGATCACCGGCACCGGCTATCGCGCCGCGGTGCAGGGCAGCAACCTGGTGATCAACCTCGGGTTCTCGCATGACGTGGTCTACCCGATCCCCGCGGGGATCAAGGTGACGTGTGAGAAGCCGACCTCGATCAAGATCGAGGGTGTGGACAAGCGGCTGGTCGGGCAGGTCTGCGCCGAGATCCGCGCTTGGCGTCCGCCTGAGCCCTACAAGGGCAAGGGCGTGAAGTTCGAGGGCGAAGCGATCCGCCGCAAGGAAGGCAAGAAGAAGTAATGAGCGAGAGCAAGGATCTGCAGCAGCGCCGGCGTACCCGCCTGCGCTTCCAGCTGCGGCGGAAGGCCGCGGGACGTCCGCGCCTGTCCGTGTTCCGTTCCGGCAAGCACATCTACGCCCAGGTCATCGACGACGCGCAGGGCCGCACCCTCGCCGCCGCTTCCAGCCTCGACCGCGCTCTGCGCGAGGCGTTGAAGACCGGCGCCGACAAGGATGCGGCGACGGCCGTCGGCAAGCTGGTGGCGGAGCGGGCGGTCGCCGTCGGCGTGACCCAGGTCGTGTTCGACCGCGGGTCGTATCTGTATCACGGCCGCGTCAAGGCGCTGGCTGACGCCGCCCGAGAGGGCGGCCTGGCCTTCTGAGGGGAAGCAGCATGGCACGTGAACCGAGGGAAGGCGGCCGCGGCGGTCGCGATCGCGACCGTGATGGCGGCGACGATCTGATCGACAAGCTGGTCACGATCAACCGCGTGGCCAAGGTGGTGAAGGGCGGCCGTCGTTTCGCCTTCGCCGCCCTGGTGGTGGTCGGCGACCAGAAGGGCCGCGTCGGCTACGGCGCCGGCAAGGCGCGCGAGGTGCCGGAGGCGATCCGCAAGGCCACCGATCGCGCCAAACGGGCGATGATCCGGGTGCCGATGAAGGAAGGCCGTACCCTGCACCACGATGTGGAGGGCAATTTCGGCGCCGGCCATGTGGTGCTGCGCAGCGCCACGGCGGGCACCGGCATCATCGCCGGCGGCCCGATGCGCGCGGTGTTCGAGACGCTGGGAATCGGCGACGTCGTGGCCAAGAGCCTCGGCAGCCGCAACCCGCACAACATGGTGAAGGCGACGTTCGACGCCCTGCAGCGCTGCGCCAGCCCGCGTTCGGTTGCGGCACGGCGTGGCAAGAAGGTCTCCGACCTGCTGGGCAAGCGCGACGCGCCGGCGGCGCAGGAGGGGGCTGATGCCTGAGGGTAAGAAGGTTCGCGTCACGCAGGTGGCCTCCGGGCTGGGACGCAAGCCCGGCCAACAGGCGACGCTGATCGGGCTCGGCCTGAACAAGATCCGTCGCACGCGCGAGCTGGAGGACACCCCTTCGGTGCGCGGCATGATCCGCAAGGTGGCCCATCTGGTGAAGGTGGAGGAACTGTCCTGACCGGCGGTCGGGACAGAGGGGAAGTTCGATGAAGCTGAACGATCTGCGCGACAATGCCGGCTCGCGCCTGAAGTCCAAGCGCCTCGGCCGTGGCATCGGCTCGGGCAAGGGCAAGACCTCCGGCAAGGGCGTGAAGGGCCAGAAGGCGCGTGAGGGCGTGGCCCTGAACGGCTTCGAAGGCGGCCAGCTGCCGATCTATCGGCGGCTGCCGAAGCGGGGCTTCACGAATCTCTTCCGCAAGGAATACGCCCCGGTGAACCTGGGCGCCCTGGCGAAGGCGATCGAAGCCGGCCGTATCGACGCCGCCCAGCCGATCACCGAGGACACGCTGCGTGCGGCCGGGCTGGTGCGCGGCGGCAAGGTGTCCGGCGTGCGGCTGCTGGCCATGGGCGAGCTGAGCCGTGCGGTCACCATCACGGTCTCCGGCGCGTCCGCGGCGGCGATCGCGGCGGTCCAGCAGGCCGGCGGCACCGTGACAACCACGGTGGCGGCGCGTGCCGAGGCCGCGCCCAAAGCCTGACACGCTCTCGCCGACACGCTGCCTCCCAGGGCGCTTTCGTCCAATGGGGCGGCAGAGTATGAAGTGCCAAGCGGCGCCCTCGGGATCCCCGTCGGCGCCGTTTGTGTTAGATGACCCCGCGCGTCATTGCGCGACTTAGGGATAGCAATATGGCCTCGGCAGCGGAACAGCTTGCGGCGAACCTGAATCTCGGCGTGCTCTCGAAGGCGACCGAGCTCAAGAAGCGCATCTGGTTCACGTTGGGGGCGCTGCTGGTCTATCGTATCGGCACCTACATCCCGGTGCCGGGCGTCGATGCGTCGGTGATGGGCGAGATGCTGCAGCAGCACGGCGGCGGCATCCTGGGCATGTTCGACATGTTCAGCGGCGGCGCGCTGGGGCGCATGACCGTCTTCGCGCTGAACATCATGCCGTACATCAGCGCCAGCATCATCATTCAGCTGATGTCCGCCGCCATTCCCTCGCTCGAGGCCCTGAAGAAGGAGGGCGAGAGCGGGCGCAAACGGCTGAACCAGTACACGCGCTACCTGACCGTGGTCATCGCCATGTTCCAGGCCTATGGCATCTCGATCGGCTTGCTGAGCATGCACGGCACGTTTGGCCCGGCGGTGATCATCTCGGACCACGTATTCTTCACCGTGTCCTGCGTGGTGTCACTGGTTGGCGGCACGCTGTTCCTGATGTGGCTGGGCGAGCAGATAACGGCGCGCGGCATCGGCAACGGCACCAGCCTGATCATCTTCGCGGGCATTGTCGCCAACTTGCCGGGGGCGTTGGCGACCCTGCTTGAGCTGGGCCGCACCGGCGCGCTGAGCCCCGTGTTCATCGTGGTCTTCATGGTGATCGCGGTGGCCGTGATCGCCTTCATCGTCTTCATCGAGCGGGCGCAGCGGCGCATCGTGGTGCAGTATCCGAAGCGCCAGGTGGGCCAGCGCATGTTCGGCGGCGACTCCACGCACATGCCGCTGAAGCTCAACACGCCCGGCGTGATTCCGCCGATCTTCGCGAGTTCCCTCCTGCTGATTCCAGCGACCGTCTCCGGCTTCGCGGGCCCCGGCGGCGACACCGGCATACTCGGCATCATCGGCAACGCGCTTGCCCATGGGCAGCCGCTGTACCTGCTGTCCTACGCGGCCATGATCATATTCTTCAGCTACTTCTACACCGCGGTCGTGTTCAACCCGCAGGAGACCGCCGATAACCTGAAGAAATACGGCGGCTTCATCCCGGGAATCCGTCCCGGCAACGCCACCGCCGAATATTTCGACTATGTCCTGACCCGGCTGACGACCGTGGGCGCCATCTATGTGGCCTTGGTCTGCCTGTTGCCGGAAGTGCTGATCAGCCATTACGGCGTGCCGTTCTATTTCGGCGGCACCAGCCTGATGATCATCGTTTCGGTCACCATGGACACGGTTACCCAAATCCAGTCTCATCTTCTCGCGCATCAGTACGAAGGACTGATCAAGAAGGCGCGCGTGAAGGGGAGGGGTCGTTGAATCTCATTCTGCTTGGACCGCCGGGCGCGGGAAAAGGGACTCAGGCGAAGCGGCTTCAGGATCGCTACGGCGTCGTCCAGATCTCGACCGGCGACATGCTGCGCGCCGAGGTTGCGGCAGGCAGCGAGATCGGGCGCGAGGCGAAGGCGGTCATGGAGGCCGGCCAACTGGTGTCCGACGACATCCTGATTCGCATGCTCGGCAACCGGATCGCGAAGCAGGATTGTGCCCGCGGCTTCATCCTCGACGGCTTCCCCCGCACGGTGCCGCAGGCCCAGGCGCTGGACCGGTTGCTGGCCGAAAAGCATCTTGAGCTGGATGTGGTCATCGAGTTGAGGGTCGATGACGCGGCCCTGGTCGAGCGCATCGCCGGCCGCTTCACCTGCGCCGCATGCGGCGCCGGCTATCACGACCAGTTCCACCCGACCAAGGCGCCCGGCGTCTGCGACATCTGCGGCAGCACCGAATTCTCGCGCCGAGCCGACGACAATCGCGACACCGTGGCGGCGCGGCTGGAGGCGTACCACAAGCAGACCGCCCCGATCCTGCCGTACTATGCAGCGCAGGGACGGCTGCGGACCGTGGACGGGATGGCCGATATCGACGAGGTCACGCGCCAGCTCGTTACCCTTCTGGACGGGCTTCGGAAGCGGTCAGTGGCTTGAGCATGATTTCCGGTGGGTACGGCGTCTGGTGCATAGCTGCCTCTTAACCGTTTCGGGATCACCGAGAGTTGATATGATCGCGTTGACTCCCGGAAATCCCGGCCTATAGTGCGCGCCCTCGGCGACCCCCCTGAGGGGGCCGCCGTCATGCAGTTTTCCCGAAGCCTCAAGGATTCCACACGGAATCGCGGGCGATCAGAGGGCCGGGTGCCTCAGTCCAACGGATGCGGGTGTCGGGCGGACCAGGGGCGATCCTGGTATTGAAGGAGTGAATGGGCGTGGCGCGTATTGCCGGCGTGAATATCCCGACCAACAAGCGGGTGACGATCAGTCTCCGCTACATCTTTGGCATCGGCCCGGCGAAGGCGCAGGAGATCTGCTCCATGCTCGCCATTCCCGATGACCGCCGGGTGAACCAGCTCTCCGACGAGGAGGTGCTGAAGCTCCGCGAGCTGATCGATCGTGACTACCGGGTCGAAGGCGACCTGCGGCGTGAAGTTGCGATGAACATCAAGCGGCTGATGGATCTCGGCTGCTATCGCGGCCTGCGCCATCGCCGTGGCCTGCCGGTCCGCGGCCAGCGCACCCACACCAATGCCCGTACCCGCAAGGGCAAGGCCGTTGCGATCGCCGGGAAGAAGAAGGTGACGAAGTAAGGCGCGGGGGCGCGTTTTCTTCGCGAACCGGCGCCCCGCCGCCTCCGTCTTTCTTGAACTCCGTCGCGGCCGTTGCCGGCTGTGGCGCATTGTTGGACAGGACCGTATTCCATGGCGAAGCCCGCCGCCTCCTCGCGCCCCCGCAAAAAGGAGCGCAAGAACATCACGTCCGGCGTTGCCCATGTCGCCGCGACGTTCAATAACACCATGATCACCATCACCGACGCGCAGGGCAATGCCATTGCCTGGTCGTCGGCCGGCAGCCAGGGCTTCAAGGGCAGCCGCAAGTCCACGCCCTATGCCGCCCAGGTCGCCGCCGAAGACGCCGGCAAGAAGGCCCGCGAGCACGGCATGGAGACGCTGGAGATCGAGGTGAGTGGGCCGGGGTCCGGGCGGGAGAGCGCGCTGCGCGCGCTGCAGGCCGTGGGCTTCAACATCACCACGATCCGCGACATGACCCCCGTTCCCCATAATGGATGCCGCCCGCGCAAGCGGCGGCGCGTGTGATCACATGAGGCTGAGTGTGGTCTTACAGAAGAACTGGCAGTCCCTGATCAAGCCCGAGAAGCTCGAAGTCGAGCCGGGGTCCGATCCGTCCCGCACCGCCACGGTCATCGCCGAGCCGCTGGAGCGTGGCTTTGGCATGACGCTTGGCAATGCCATCCGCCGCATCCTGCTGTCGTCGCTGCAAGGTGCTGCCGTGACCGCCGTGCAGATCGACGGCGTCCTGCATGAGTTCAGCAGCATTCCCGGCGTCCGTGAGGACGTGACCGACATCGTGCTGAACGTCAAGCAGCTGGCGCTGCGCATGCACGGCGACGGCCCGAAGCGCATGGTGCTGACGGCCACCGGCCCTGGCGAAGTGCGTGCCGGCCAGATCCAGGCCGGCCACGACATCGAGGTGATGAACCCCGACCTGGTGATCTGCACGCTCGACGAGGGCGTGAAGCTGGGCATGGAGTTCACGGTGAACATGGGCAAGGGCTACGTGCCCGCGTCCGCCAACCGCCCCGAAGATGCGCCCATCGGCCTGATCCCGGTCGACGCCATCTACTCGCCGGTGCGCCGCGTGTCGTACAAGGTCGAGCCGACCCGCGTGGGCCAGGTGACCGACTACGACAAGCTGCTGCTGGCGGTCGAGACCAACGGCGCGGTGTCGCCTGAGGATGCGGTGGCCCTGGCCGCCCGCATCCTGCAGGACCAGCTGCAGCTGTTCATCAACTTCGACGAGCCGCAGCAGGTCCGCCCGGAGGAGCCGCAGGACGACCTGCCGTTCAACCGCAACCTGCTGCGCAAGGTGGACGAGCTGGAGCTGTCGGTCCGCAGCGCCAACTGCCTGAAGAACGACAACATCGTCTATATCGGCGACCTCGTTCAGAAGAGCGAGCAGGAGATGCTGCGGACGCCGAATTTCGGCCGCAAGTCGCTGAACGAGATCAAGGAGGTGCTCGCCTCCATGGGCCTGTCGCTCGGCATGACCGTGTCCGGCTGGCCGCCTGAGAATGTCGAGGATCTGGCGAAGCGGCTCGAAGAGCCGTTCTGATCGCCGGCCTCGCCGGCTTTGCGTCGCCGCGCGGCGGCGCCACTTTGGGTTGCCGCGCCGCGGCGCGAGAGGAGTCTAGACGATGCGTCACGGAGTTGCCGGGCGGAAGCTCGGCGTAACCACCAGCCACCGCTTCGCCATGTTCCGCAACATGGCGCACGCGCTGATCAAGCACGAGCAGATCACCACCACGCTGCCCAAGGCCAAGGAATTGCGCCCGGTGGCGGAGAAGCTGATCACGTTGGGCAAGCGGGGCGGCCTGCATGCCCGCCGCCAAGCCTATGCCGAGCTCCGCGACGACGTGATCGTGGCGAAGCTGTTCGGCGCCCTGGCCGATCGCTACAAGGACCGCAAGGGTGGCTATACCCGCGTGCTCAAGGCCGGCACGCGCTACGGCGATGCCGCCAGCATGGCGGTGATCGAACTGGTGGACCGCGACCCATCCGCCAAGGGGCAGGACAGCGGCCCGAAGCCCGAAGTCGCCACGGATTCCGAGAGCGAGTGAAGCGCCCGCTTCGTCACGCGCCTCGACGTGCTGAGCATGGACCGGTCCTTGGGCCGGTCTTATGTTTTTGGGCCATGGGACCGGCACCGACCGTGATGTTCCGAGATGTCGCAATTCTCCCGGGAGCAGGGGGCTGACGCCATGGCGCGTGCCCCTTCGGCGGCCGACGAACTGTTTGCCGCCGCCACGCCCAAGCCTTTGGCCGACCGGCTGCGGCCGCGCACGCTCGCCGAGATCGTGGGCCAGGATCATCTGGCGGGCTCGGCCGGTACGCTGACCCGCATGCTCGACCGTGGCTCGCTGGCCTCGCTCATCCTGTGGGGCCCGCCAGGGGTCGGCAAGACGACCATCGCCCGCCTGCTGGCCGATCGCGCCGGGCTGCATTTCGTTCAGCTCTCCGCCGTGTTTTCCGGTGTCGCCGACCTGAAGCGCGCTTTCGAGGAGGCGCAGAAACGCCGCCGCGCCGGCCAGGGCACGTTGCTGTTCGTCGACGAGATCCACCGCTTCAACCGGGCCCAGCAGGACGGCTTCCTGCCGGTGGTGGAGGATGGGACCATCGTGCTGGTGGGGGCCACCACCGAGAATCCGTCCTTCGCCCTCAACGGCGCGCTGCTGTCGCGCTGCCAGGTGCTGGTGCTGCGCCGGCTCGACGACGCGGCGCTGGAGTTGCTGCTGGTGCGTGCCGAGGCCGAATTCGGCCGCAAGCTGCCGCTGCAGGACGACGCCCGCGCCAGCCTGCGCGCCATGGCTGACGGCGACGGCCGCTACCTGCTGAACATGGCCGAGCAGCTTTTCGCCTTGCCGGAGGATACGGCGCCGTTGGAGGCCGCGGGCCTGGCCGAGCTTTTGGCAAGGCGGGCGGCGCTCTACGACAAGGACCGCGAGGAGCACTACAACCTGATCTCCGCGCTGCACAAGGCGCTGCGGGGGTCGGATGCCGACGCGGCGCTGTATTGGTATGCCCGCATGCTCGTGGGCGGCGAGGATCCGCGCTACATCGCCCGCCGCCTGGTTCGTTTCGCGTCCGAGGATGTCGGCATGGCCGATCCGCAGGCGCTGCCGCAGGCACTGGCGGCGTGGGAGGCGTATGAGCGCCTCGGCAGCCCGGAAGGCGAGCTGGCGATCGCCCAGGCGGTTGTCTATCTCGGCACCGCACCCAAATCCAACGCTCTGTACACGGCGATCGGCGACGCGCAGCGGGCGGCCCGGTCCACCGGCAGCCTGATGCCGCCGGCGCATATCCTGAACGCGCCGACCAAGCTGATGAAGCAGCTCGGCTACGGCGCCGGCTATGCCTACGACCACGAAGCCGAGGATGGCTTCTCCGGCCAGAACTACTTCCCGGAAGGGATGGACCGGCAGGCCTTCTACCGCCCGCGCGAGCGGGGGTTCGAACGCGAGATCGCCAAGCGCCTGGCGTATTGGGCGAAGCTGCGCGAGGAGAGAGGCGCATGAGCGTCACGACGCATCCGGTCAGCCTGCGCAAAGTGACCGACGACGAGGCCGATATCCGCCTGGACCGCTGGTTCCGCCGGCATTTCCCCGCGATCACGCAAGGGGCGATCCAGAAGCTGTGCCGCACCGGCCAGGTGCGCGTGGACGGCAAGCGCGCCGACGCGGCCACACGCCTGCTGCCCGGTCAGGCCGTCCGCATTCCACCGCTGCCCACCACCGCCGCCGTGGCCAAACCGGTGCAGGCGCTGGACCCACGCGAACAGAAAGACCTGGAGCGCATGGTCCTGTACCGCGACGACCATGTGATCGTGCTGGACAAGCCGCAGGGCCTGCCGACCCAGGGTGGGCCTGGCATCACCCGCCACCTCGACGGCATGCTCGATGGCCTGCGCTTCGGCTCGGAGCATCGGCCGCGGCTGGTGCACCGGCTGGACCGGGAAACCTCCGGCGTGCTGGTGGTGGCGCGCACCCCTGGCGTGGCCGCGAAGCTCGCCGCCGCGTTCCGCGGCCGCACGGTGGAGAAGACCTACTGGGCCGTGGTGGTCGGCCGCCCGGTGCCGCCCGAAGGCCGCATCGCGCTCGACATGGTGCGCACCGACGGCTTCCGCGGCGAACGCGCCGCCGTTGCCGGTCCCTACGACACGGACACCGCCCATTCCATCACCGATTTCCGCACCCTCGACCATGCCGGCCGCAAGCTCGCCTGGCTGGAGCTGAGTCCGCTCACCGGGCGCACCCACCAGCTGCGCGTGCATTGCGCCGCCATCGGCGCACCGATCCTTGGCGACCTGCCGTACGGCACCGAGCGCGAGGGGCGCAACACCGCCCTGGTGGACGGCTTGTCCGAGCAACTGCACCTGCATGCCCGCCGCATTTCCTTGCCGCATCCGGCCGGTGGCCGCCTGACGGTGGAAGCCGAGTTGCCGCCGCACATGGCCGAAACCTTCCGCACGCTGGGCTTTTCTGTCCCCGCGGCCCGGCCCGCGGTGCGACGATGACGCATGATCCCACCCGCGCACGTGCCATCCCGGTGACGCGGTGCGCCACGCCGCGCTAGTCTCGCGGGAGCAACGGGAAAGACCATGATGCTGCCGAGAAAGCGCCGCAGGCGTCACGTCAATCGCCGCATGCTGATCTGGATCGGTATCGGGGTGGCGATCGCGCTGGCGCTGCCGATCGTGGTGGTCGGCGTGCTGATCGCGACGATCGACCCCAACGCCTACAAGACGCAGATCGAGGCCTCGGTCAGCCACGCGCTCGGCCGCGAATTCAGGATCCGCGGCAATCTTTCGGTCTCCGCCTCGCTGTCGCCGACGCTGCTCGCCGAGAACGTCACGCTGGCCAACATGCCCGGCGGTTCGCGGCCGGAGATGATGCGGCTGGACCAGATGGAGGTGAATCTGCAGCCGCGGGCGCTGCTGACCGGCCGGCTGGTGATCGCGCGGCTGGTGCTGCTGCGGCCGGAAATCCTGCTGGAGACGGATGCGCAAGGGGAAGGCAACTGGCGCTTCGACCGCCCGGTCAACCCGCCCGCCAACCCCTCCGCCACGCCGTCGCCGTCTCCCGCTCCGCTGCCGGCGGCGGCGCCGGCAGAAGCGCCGCGCCTGCTGCTGCAGACGCTGTATATCCGCGACGGCCGGCTCACCTGGCGCGACGGCCAGACCGGCCGCGCCACGACGTTCGACGTGAAGCGAATCTCCGCCACCGCCAGCACCGCCGAATCGCCGGTGGTCCTGAACGCCGAGATCGGCCTCGGCCGCCAGCGCCTGAACATCTCGGCCCAGACCGGGCCGCTCGCACGGCTGCAGGACGCGGCGGCACGGACGCCATGGGGCCTGTTCGTCAACATCGAGACCTCCGGCGCGAAGCTGACGGTGGCGGGGTCGCTGACGCGCCCGATGGAGGGCCGCGGCTACTCATTGCGCGTCGACGGCGCCGTTCCCGATCTCGGCAACCTGTCCTGGATGGCCTCCACGCCGCTGCCGCCGCTGCACAACCTGACCTTCACCGGCAGGCTGCTGGATACCGGCGGCGCCTATCCGGACATCTCCTCGGTGACCGTGCAGACCGGGCTCACCAATCTCGACAAGATCTCGCCGGGCTTCACCCTGGACACGGCCCGCATCGAGATGCCGCGCATGACCGAGCCGGTGGTGCTCACGGCCGAAGGCACTTTCGCCGCCGCGCCATTGCGCCTGAACGGCACCATCGGCGCGCCGGCGTTGCTGATGCCCGGCGCCAAGCCGGGCCAGCCGTTCAACCTCGACGTGAATCTGCAGGCCGGCGGCGCCACCTTCGCGGTCCGCGGCACGGTCGCGGCGCCGACCCGGTGGTCGGGGCTGGATGTCGCCGTCGGCGCCCGCGTTCCCGACCTCAGCGTGCTGTCGCCGCTGGCCGGCACGAAGCTGCCGGCCTTGCGCACGATCGCCTTCAGCGGCCGGGTGACCGATGCCCCTGAAGGCTTCGCCGAGGCCGGCACACCCGCGATCGCGGTCAAGAGCATCATCCTCACCCTGCCGCAGGGCGACCTGACCGGCGACGTCACGATGAAACTGGCGGGCCGGCCGCGACTGCAAGCCGCGGTGAAGGCCGGCCGGCTCGATGTCGACGCCCTGCTCGCCGTGCTGGGCGTGCCCACGAGCACCGACGCTCTCCCGGGCAGCATTGCCGGTTCAACCGGAACCGCCCGCCTCGACGTCACCGCACCGCCGCCCTTGCCGCGGCGCAGCACGACGTTGATCCCGGACACGCCGCTGCCGCTCGGCGCCCTGGACAGCGCCGATGTGGATCTGCATGCGACGGTCGCGGAACTGCGCGCTCGCGGCGTTCAGTATCGCGACGTGGCCGCCACGATGGTGCTGAAAGACGGCAAGCTGACCTTTGATCCGCTCACCGGCGAGCTGCCGGGCGGACGGATTGACCTGCGGCTGGGGATGGAATCGCGGCTGTCGCCGCCGCCGGTTTCCCTGGCCGTACACGCGCCCGGCCTCGACCTCAAGCCGCTGCTCGTGGCCTTCGGCATGGACAACATCGCCTCCGGCAAGCTCGATGTCGAAGCCGACCTGCAGGCGACGGGACGCTCGCCGCACGCCCTGGCGGCGACGCTCGGCGGCCGGCTGGGCGTGGCACTGACCGACGGCGACGTCGACAACGCGGTGTTCGCCTCGTCCCTGGGCGAGGTGCTGCGCATGGCCAAGCTGGCGGGCGAGGCCCTCGAAACGGGGCGCACGAAGCTGCGCTGCCTCGCGGTTCGACTGGATGCCGCACAGGGTGTCGCCACGCTCTCCACCGGGGTGCTGGACAGCAACCGGCTGCTGGTGAACGGCGCCGGCACGCTCCATCTCGGCGACGAGACATTGGCCCTGCAGCTGCGGCCGATGCTGCGCACCGGCGGCCCGTCCATCGTGGTGCCGGTGAAGGTCGATGGCGGCTTCAGGGATCCGAAAGTTGCGATGGACTCCGCTGCTGTTCCCCAGGCGGCGGCGAAGTCGGCGGCACAGGCGGCAGCGGGGTTTGCCGCCAGCCTGCTCGGTGGTGGCAAGCCCCCCTCGCTCGGCGCCTTGGCCGCGGGGGCGTTGGGGGAACACGGCGGCGACGCGTGCGCCCCCGCTTTGGCAGCGGCACGCGCCCAGCCGCCGCAGATCCCCGCCGCCCGCAAGCCCGCCCAATAGGTTCCCCGATGATGTGCGACAGAACATGAAGCGATTCTGGACCCAGGCCTCGATCACGCCGCACGGCCCGGGCTGGCAGGTGCTGCTCGACGGCAAGCCCGTGCGCCTGCCGGGCGGCGCGCCGCTGCGGCTGGACAGCCCGGCGTTGGCCCAGGCGGTGGCGGCGGAATGGCAGGCGGCCGGCGGCGGCAAGGGGGGCGAAATGTCGTATGCCGACGTGCCGCTGACCCGGCTGGCCGGCACCGCGCAGGAACGCATCGCCCCGGACCCCGAGCCGGTGGTGCTGGAACTGGCCCGCTATGCCGAAAGCGACCTGCTGTGTTACCGCGCCGAACAGCCCGCGGCGCTCGTGCAACGGCAACAGGCCGGCTGGCAGCCCTGGCTGGACTGGGCCGAGAGCCGCTTCGCCGCCCGTCTGCGGGTGACCGCCGGCGTGATGTACGTGCCCCAGGATCCGCAGGCGCTGGCCGCCCTGGCTCAGGCCGTTGCGGCGCTGGATGCGTGGGCGCTGGCGGCGCTGGGCATTGCCGTGCCTGGCACCGGCAGCCTGGTGCTCGGCCTGGCGATGGCGGAAGGGGTGCTCGACCCCGCCGCCGCGCATGCCCTGGCGACGCTGGACGAAACCTTCCAGGAGGAACTCTGGGGAACCGACGACGAGGCGCGGGACCGCCGCCGCCGGATCGCCGCGGACCTCGCCACGGCCGGCCGGTTCCTGGCGTTGGCCCGCCCCGATACCGGCACCGGGGCGGCATGAGCACGCTTCGCCTGGTCATTTCCGGTCGCGTCCAGGGCGTTGGCTACCGGGCCTGGATGGCCGACCAGGCACAGGCGCTGGGATTGTCCGGCTGGGTGCGCAACCGGTCGGACGGCACGGTCGAGGCGCTGGTGGCCGGCGACGACGACGCGGTGGCCGAGTTGTTGCGCGCCAGCCGGCTCGGCCCGCGCCTCGCCGTGGTGACGGAAATTGTCGAGGAACTCGCCGAGCCGCCGGAACTCCCCGGCTTTCGCAGCCTGCCGACGATCTGACCGGCCTTGTTCCAGAGCCTCATCCACGGCCTGATCGACTTCGTCCAGGCGCATGCCGAATGGGCGGTGCCGATTGCCTTCGTGCTGTCCTTCCTGAAGGCGCTGGCCTTCGTGACGATGGTGGTGCCGGGCATCACGGTGATGTTGGCCATCGGCACCCTGATCGGCGCCAGCGGCATCGATTTCGTGCCGGTCTGGCTCGCGGTGAGCCTCGGGGCAGGGCTGGGCGACTGGGTGTCCTACGCGATCGGATTCCGCATCAAGGACCGCGCCCGCCATGTCTGGCCGTTGAGCCGCCACCCCGACCTGCTGCCGCGCGGCGAACGGTTCTTCCGCCGCTGGGGGGCGATGAGCGTGGTGCTGTGCCGCTTCTTCAGTCCGCTGCGCGCCACGATCCCGCTGCTCTGCGGTATTTTCGAAATGCCCTGGGGCGTGTTCCAGCTGGCCAACTGGTTCTCGGCCTTCCTGTGGGCGCTGGTCCTGCTGGCGCCGGGATCGCTGCTGGGGGGATGGTTCCGGTAGCGACCCGCGGCCGGGAGCGCCGGGTCAGCCGAACACGTCGCCCCACGCCGTGCGCAGCGCCGAATCGGCCTCCGCCATGGTCACCGGAATGCCCAGCGCATGCAGGCTGGTCACGCCGTGCTCGCGGATGCCGCAGGGGACGATACCCCCGAAATGGCTCAGATCCGGCTCCACGTTCAGCGCGACGCCGTGCCAGCTCACCCAGCGCGTCACCCGCACGCCCAGCGCGCCGATCTTCGCCTCGGTGCCGGTCAGGCGGTCGGCGACCCAGATGCCTACGCGCCCCTCGCGCCGCTCCCCGCGCACGTTGAACCGGTCCAGCGTGCGGATCAGCCACTCCTCCAGCCCATGCACGAAGCTGCGCACGTCGCGCGGCCGCACCGTGCCGTGCGGCCGGGTCAAATCCAGCATCACGTAGCCGGTGCGCTGGCCGGGGCCATGATAGGTCCATTGCCCGCCGCGGCCGGCGTCGAAGGTTGGAAACCGCCCGGGGTCCTGCAGGTCGGCGCGGTTCGCCGACGTCCCCGCGGTGTAGAGCGGCGGATGCTCCACGAGCCACACCAGCTCGGACGCGGTGCCGGCGCGGATCGCGGCGACCCGTGCGGCCATCGTGGCCAGGGCTTCGGGATAGGCGGTCAGCCCGTCGCTCACACGCCATTCGAGCGGGGCCGTCATCTCGCATATGTCGGTCATTGATGCCTTTTGACTCATCCGCTATACCCCCGTCGCCCGGGCGCCGATAGCGCCCTACGCGATGCGGTCGTGGCGGAATGGTAGACGCGCAAGCTTGAGGTGCTTGTGAGGGAAACCTCGTGGAAGTTCGAGTCTTCTCGACCGCATAACCGCTCCTGACGCCACGCATCGGGCAGCGGTTGCGTCGCCCGCACAACCCGCCGATCCTGCCCGCGCTGTTCGCGAGGGAAGATGGCGATGGACGAGGATTTCCGTAAGGCTGCTTTGGACTATCACCGGCTGCCCCGGCCCGGGAAGCTGGCGATCGAGGCAACCAAGCGCATGGCCACCCAGCGCGACCTCTCGCTCGCCTATTCCCCCGGTGTCGCCGCCGCCTGCGAGGAGATCGCGGCCAACCCCGACTCCGCCTATGACTACACCGCCCGCGGCAACCTCGTCGCCGTGATCTCCAACGGCACCGCCGTGCTCGGCCTGGGCAATATCGGCGCGCTCGCCGGCAAGCCGGTGATGGAGGGCAAGGCCGTCCTGTTCAAGAAGTTCGCCGGCATCGATGTTTTCGACATCGAGGTGGACCAGCAGGACCCCGAGAAGTTCTGCGACGTCGTGGCGGCGCTGGAGCCCACCTTCGGTGCCATCAACCTGGAGGACATCAAGGCGCCGGAATGCTTCGCCATCGAGGCGAATCTGCGCGCGCGCATGAACATCCCGGTATTCCACGACGACCAGCACGGCACCGCCATCACCGTGGCAGCCGCCATCCGCAATGGCCTGCTGGTGCAGGGCAAGCGGCTGGAGGACGTGAAGCTGGTCACCTCCGGCGCCGGGGCGGCCGCCATGGCCTGCGTCGATCTTCTGGTGGCCATGGGCCTGAAGCCCGGGAACGTCACGCTGACCGACATCAAGGGTGTGGTGCATGCCGGCCGCGAAGGGCTCGACGAGCGCATGCGCCGCTACGCCTGCACCACCGACGCGCGCACGCTGGCCGAGGTGCTGGATGGCGTCGACATCTTCATGGGCCTGTCCGCGCCGCGCGTGCTCAAGGCGGAATGGCTGCACAAATTCGCGCCGAAGCCGCTGATCCTGGCCCTGGCCAATCCCGAGCCTGAGATCCTGCCCGAGGCCGTCCGCGCCGCCCGCCCGGACGCGATCGTCGCCACCGGCCGCAGCGACTATCCGAACCAGTGCAACAACGTGTTGTGCTTTCCGTTCATCTTCCGCGGCGCGCTCGACGTGGGTGCGACCACGATCAACGAGCAGATGAAGCTTGCCGCGGTCGAGGCCATCGCCGAACTGGCCCGCGCCGAGGCCAGCGAGGTCGTCGTCGCCGCCTATGGCGGCGCAGCGCCGGTGTTCGGGCCGGACTACATCATCCCCAAGCCCTTCGACCCGCGCCTGATCCTGCAGGTGGCGCCGGCGGTGGCGCGTGCCGCCATGGATTCCGGCGTCGCCCGCCGGCCGATCGCCGATTTCGCCGTCTATCGCCGCGATCTGGAGCGGTTCGTGTTCCGCTCCGGCCAGCTCATGCGCCCGGTGTTCGAGGCGGCCAAGGCCGCGCCCACCCGCATCGTCTACGCCGAGGGCGAGGATGAGCGGGTGCTGCGCGCGGTGCAGACGCTGGTCGACGACAACATCGCCGAGCCGATCCTGCTCGGACGGCGCGCGGTGATCGAGCAGCGCGTGCGCGAGATGGGCTTGCGCCTCGACCTCAACGAAAGCGTGCGCATCCTCGACCCGGCCGCTGATGACGATGTGTTCGCCCCGCTGGTCCCGGACTACCAGTGCCTGGTGGGCCGCCGCGGCACGCCGGCGATCGCCGCCGCGCGGCGCGTGCGCAACCGGCCCAGCGTGTCCGCGGCACTGCTGCTGCACGCCGGCCTCGCCGACGCCGCCATCTGCGGCGGCAGCGGCGACTGGTGGCGGCACATGCTCTATGTCATGCCGATCATCCCGCGGCGGCCGGACGTGTCGCGGATCTACGCCTTGTCCTGCCTGATCCTGCCGGCCGGCGCGCTGTTCGTTTGCGACACGCACATGAACATCGACCCCACGGCGGAGCAGGTCACGGAAATGACGCTGCTGGCAGCCGACGTCGTGCGTCGCTTCGGCCTGACGCCAAAGGCCGCCCTGCTGTCGCATTCCAGCTTCGGCGCCAGCAATTCGCCCAGCGCCCGCAAGATGCGCCAGGCGCTGGCGATGATCCGCGATCGCGCGCCGGACCTCGAGATCGACGGCGAGATGCATGCCGACGCCGCCCTGGTCGAGAGCATCCGCGACCGCGCCGTGCCCGACAGCCGCCTGCACGGCACCGCCAACCTGCTGGTGATGCCCAGCATCGACGCCGCGAACATCGCCTTCACCCTGCTGAAGGCCGGTGCCGACGGGCTGCCGGTCGGGCCGTTGCTGATGGGCATGTCCAAGCCGATCCACGTGGTGGTGCCCGGCGTGAGCGCGCGCGGCATCGTCAACATCAGCGCGGTGGCGGCGCTGGAGGCGCAGGCGATGGCCGGCCTGACCCATCGCGGACCGGCGGCGCCGGCGCACGCGGTCGTGGAGGTTGCGAACCAGGGCGCATGATCGCACTCATCCTGGGGCTGGCGAGCCTGCTGGTGCTCATGGGCGCGCTGGGCATGTTCTCCCGCGCCCAGGTCGCCACGCTGAAGTCGATGGGCATCTGGGTGGCCGCCATCGGCGGATTGCTGCTGGCGGCGCTGCTGTTCCTGACCGGCCGCGGCGCCACCGCGCTGGCGGCCCTGGTGATGCTGGGCCCGCTGGTCTGGAGCTGGGTCATCCAACCCGGTAGCCCCTCCACCCCCCGGCCCGACGCGCCGCGTTCCGGCCCGATGAGCCGCGCCGAAGCCTACCAGGTCCTCGGCCTCAAGCCCGGCGCCAGCGAGGCCGAGATCCGCGCCGCCCATCGCCGCCTGGTGCGCGGCGCCCATCCCGACAGCGGCGGGTCGGACTGGCTGGCCGCGCGCATCAACCAGGCGCGCGACATTCTTCTGTCCTGACCCGGCGTTGACAATGAGTTGCGCTTGTCGGCCCTGCGCACGCATGGCAGGAACCAAGGGCGAAAAGCCGGGCCGCCGGCCGCCACAATTTGGCCTGCGGGAACTGGCTTAAGAAGGAGACGTTTCGTGAGCGAGGACCCGATATCGTGATCAAGCCGCTGCGCAAGGCCGTTCTTCCCGTCGCCGGCCTGGGCACCCGCTTCCTGCCAGCCACCAAGGCGATGGCGAAGGAGATGCTGCCCGTCGTCGACAAGCCGCTGATCCAGTACGCGGTCGACGAGGCGCGCGCAGCAGGCATCGAACAGTTCTGCCTGGTCACCGGCCGCGGCAAGACCGCCATCGTCGAGCATTTCGACATCGCCTACGAGTTGGAAGCGACGCTGCGTGCGCGCGGCAAGGACGCCGAGCTCAAGATGCTGCGCGACGCGCAGCTCCCCCCCGGCGCCGTCGTCACCGTGCGTCAGCAGGAGCCGCTGGGCCTTGGCCACGCCATCTGGTGCGCCCGCGCCTTCATCGACGACGACCCGTTCGCCATCCTGCTCCCGGACGATCTCGTGCTGTCCGAAACCCCCTGCACCAAGCAGCTCGCGGACGCCTATGCCCAGACCGGCGGCTGCGTCGTTGCGGTGACCGAGGTGCCGCGCGAGCAGACCAACCGCTACGGCATCCTGGACATCGGCAAGGACGACGGCCGGCTGGTCGAGGTGAAGGGCCTGGTCGAGAAGCCGAAGCCCGAGGACGCGCCGTCCAACCTGTCCATCATCGGCCGTTACGTGCTGGTTCCGAAAGTCGTCGAGTATCTCAGCCGCATGGAGCGCGGCGCCGGCAACGAGGTGCAGCTCACCGACGCCATGGCCAAGCTGATCGGCCAGGTGCCGTTCCACGGCCTGCGCTACGAGGGCCGCCGCTTCGACTGCGGCGACAAGGTCGGCTTCCTGGAGGCGCAGATCGCCTTTGCCCTGAAGCGGCCGGAAATGGCGCCCGCCGTGCGCGCCTTCCTGAAGACCTACGCCTGACCCCCGTGCCGCCGTCTCCCACCGAATGAGCGAGTCCATGGCCTTCACGCACGCCTTCGACCCCACAGTCCTGCGCGAATACGACATCCGCGGCATCGTCGGCCGCACCCTGCACCCGGCCGACGCCCACGCCATCGGCCGCTGCTTCGGCAGCGTGGTGGCGCGCGGCGGCGGCACCACCGTGGCGGTCGGGTACGACGGCCGCATGTCCTCGCCGGTGCTGGAGCCGCATCTCGTCGCCGGCCTGAAGGACAGCGGGATGGAGGTGATCCGCATCGGCCTCGGCCCGACGCCGATGCTGTACTACGCCGCCACGACCATGAAGACCGGCGGCGCCATCATGCTGACCGGCAGCCACAACCCGCCCGACTACAACGGCTTCAAGATGATGCTGAACGGCAAGCCGTTCTTCGGCACGCAGATCCGCGATCTCGGCCGGATGGCCGCGACCGGCGACGTGGTGGCCAAGGCCGCCGGCAGCGACCGGCTGGTGGACGTCTCCGGTGCCTATATCGACCGCCTCGTGCAGGATTGGGACGGCGGCGCGCGGGCGCTGAACATCGTCTGGGACAACGGCAACGGCGCCGCCGGCGAGGTGCTGCAGCGCCTGGTGCAGAAACTGCCGGGCAACCACACCGTGCTGTTCTCCGATATCGACGGCCGCTTCCCCAACCACCATCCCGACCCCACCGTGCCGAAGAATCTCGACGCGCTGGTGACCGAGGTGCGCACGCGCGGCGCCGACCTGGGCATCGCCTTCGACGGCGACGCCGACCGCATCGGCGTGGTGGACGATTCCGGCGTCATGATGTTCGGCGACCAGTTGCTGGTGGTGCTGGCGCGCGACGTGCTGAAAGCGCATCCGGGCGCCACCATCATCGCCGACGTGAAGGCCAGCCAGGTGCTGTTCGACGAGGTGGCGAAGGCCGGCGGCGCGCCGCTGATGTGGAAGACCGGCCACAGCCTGATCAAGGCGAAGATGGCCGAGACCGGCTGCCCGCTGGCCGGCGAGATGTCCGGCCACGTGTTCTTCGCCGACAAATGGTACGGCTTCGACGACGCGCTCTACGCCGCGGTGCGCCTGCTGGGCATCGTCGCGCGCATGCCCGGCAAGCTGTCGGCGGTACGCGCCGCCTTGCCGCATGTCATCAACACGCCGGAGCTGCGCTTCAACTGCGACGACCACCGCAAGTTCGAGGTGATCGAGGAAGTCGCGGCCCGTCTCAAGTCCGCCGGCGCGAAGCTGTCGGACACCGACGGCGTGCGCGTGCTGACTGACGACGGCTGGTGGCTGCTGCGCGCCTCCAACACCCAGGCGGTGCTGGTGGCGCGGGCAGAGGCGACCGGGGAGGCCGGGCTGGAGCGGCTGAAGCTGGCGCTGGTGGAGCAGCTGGAAGCCTCGGGCCTGGAGGCGCCGGATTTCTCGGGCGAGAACGCCGGCCACTGAACCAAACGCCGGCGCGTCTGATTGCAGCGCCGGCCCGGCCCCGCCATTGCGTGCCACACCCATTCTGGGTAAGCGGTGGCGCTGCCGGCGGTCACCTGGCCCGAGCTCGGCGGAGTGCGGTACATGCAGCCGATACGACGACGATCGGTCGGGCTGTGGCTGTGCGTCGGCCTCGCTGTGTTCCTCGCGACCGATGCCGCCATTTTTCGCAGCGGCTGGTATTTCCAGTGGATCGAGCCGCTGTCGGCCCTGGGGCAGGTCCGGCTGGCGCTGGCCAATGCACGCGCCGCGCCGCAGGATCGCCAGGCCGTCCTCGTCATAGGCGATTCCCGCGTCGGGGAAGGCTTCTCCGCGCCGCTTGCCACCGCCGCCGCGGAGCGCCTGGGCCGGCCGACGGCCTTCGTCAATGCCGCGGTGGGCGGAACCAATCCGCGGGCCTGGTTCTATATTCTCCGTCAGATCCTCGCCTCGGATCGCCGCTACGCGGCCGTGGTGATGATGGCGCCCTCCTACCACGACAACGACCCGTTGGCCCTGGCGGATGCGCTGACGGATATTGCGTTCGTCCATCCATTGCTCGGCTGGGCCGATGTTTTCGATTTCCCCGCATCGTTCCACCCGCTGGCCGCGAAGATCGAGGCGATGAAGGCGTTTGTGACCGAGGGTTCCTTCTACAAGACCGACGTCACGAACCTGCTGGACGACCCGCAGACGCGCATGCAGAACGTCGAGTTGTGGCGCGATCACGGTGTCGAATGGCTCGGCGCCTACGCGGGCCGGGCACCTTCGCTGGCCGGGCTTCGGGCCGACGACGCGACGGGCGCCTTGTCCGTCCCGGCGGGCTTGTTGCCGCTGCAGACGGCAGGCCTGGCGGAATATGGCAAGACCCTGCACGCCTTCGCCGGCCGCTTCCCGGACAATCCTGGATCGGCGCAGTACCGCCGGCTCTGGTACGGACGGATCGCGGCGTTGTGCGCGCAGGCCGGGGTGAAGCTGATCGTGTTCCGCATTCCGCGCGGGCCGCTCCATTCGCTCGTAGCCGCGGACCCACAACCAACCGGTACCCTGGCCGATCTCCAGGCCGGCGGCCGGCTGGCGCTGCTGTCGGCAACGCAGTTCGACGATCTTGAGCGGCCGGAATATTTTTTCGACTATCTGCATCTGAACAGCGGTGGCCGCGTGCTCTTTTCCGGCCAGCTGGCAGAGGCGGTGCTGCAGCGTCTGCCGCCGGCGAAGTAGGGCGCTACCGTGCTGTTCAACTCGTTCGAATTCTGGATGTTCTTCGCGGCCGTGATGCTGGCCTGCCAGGTCTCGCCGCCGCGTGGCGCCCGCGCCATCCTGGTCGTCGCCAGCTTCGCCTTTTACGGCATGTGGGACACCAGGCTGATGCTGCTGCTGGCCGCCTGCGTGGTGTTCAACTTCTTCACCGGGCTGGCGATCGGCGGCGCTCTGCAGGCGGGCAGGGGGGCGAAAGCCCTGCTGGCCTTCGCGGTCGCGGCCAATCTCGGCCTGCTCGGCTTCTTCAAGTATTTCGGCTTCTTCGTCGCCAGCCTGTCCAGCCTGGCGACGCTGCCGGCCGGCGTGCTGGCGCTGCATGTCGTGCTGCCGGTGGCGATCTCGTTCTACACGTTCGAGGCGATCTCGTACAATGTCGACGTCTATCGCGGCAACGTTCCCGCCCGCCGCAATTTCGTCGACTTCGCCCTGTTCATCTCGTTCTTCCCGCATCTGGTCGCCGGCCCGATCATCCGGCCCGGGCATTTCTTCCCGCAGCTGGCTGCCCATCGCCGCCTCTCCGGCGAAGATCTGCGCTGGGGTGCGGTGCAGATCGTCAAGGGCCTGATCAAGAAGACCGTGTTCGCCGATAACTTTGCCGTCATCGCCAACGCCTATTTCAACGGCGGCGTGGGCGAGTCCGGCGCCCTCGCCGCCTGGATCGGCACGCTCGCCTTTTCGATGCAGATCTATTTCGACTTTGCCGGCTACACCGACATCGCCCGCGGCTGTGCCCGATTGCTCGGGTATGAATTCCCACCGAATTTCGAGCGCCCTTATCTCGCTGCCAACATCGCCGAGTTCTGGCGGCGCTGGCACATTTCGCTGTCCACCTGGCTGCGCGACTATCTCTACATCCCGCTCGGCGGCAATCGCCGCGGCAAGGCGCGGGTTTACGTGAACCTGCTGATCACCATGGGGCTCGGCGGGCTGTGGCACGGCGCCAGCTGGAACTTCCTGGCATGGGGCCTGTACCACGGCATCCTGCTGGCCGCGCACCGGGCCTGGCGCGAATGGCGCGGCGCCCCGCCCCCGGTTGGCGCGGTCAGGCATGCGCTCGGCCGCGCCGCCGCGACCGCGGTCACGTTCCTCGGCGTTACCCTGGGCTGGGTGGCGTTCCGGGCGCCCGATTTCGCAACGACCTGGAAGGTGCTGGGCGACTTGTTCGCGGGCTCCCTCGCCCCCGACCTGTCGCTCCCCGACCGTTTCCTACCGCTGATCATCGCCACCCTGCTATGGGTCGTCCTGGACCGCGACCGTCGCCTGCAGTACTGGCTCAGCTCAGGGGCGGGGTTCGCGGGGATGCTCAAGGTGTCCTCCGCCTTTGCGCTTGCCTTGCTGGTTCTCGAATTGTTTTCGCGCACCGACATCTCCGTGCCGTTCATCTATTTCCAGTTCTGACGTCTCTCTCTGCCGGTCGGTCATGGATCCGCCTGATACCAACGGCCCTTGACGATGACCCTTCCATCGTCAAGGGCCGTTGGTATTGCGCGCCGATCCGCTTGCGGCACGCAAGCGCGTGCCTGTCGCGGGCTTGGTGGGCGGCGGCGCGTAAAATAACGACTCGTACCGGCGGTCATTCTTCATGGCCGCTGGTATGAGCCGCCCGATCCCTGGCGCCCTCACCCACTATCGGAACGTTCGCCAGATTGACGGAGGCGACGACCGGGAGGGATCATCCGGCTGACCGGCGCGGTGCTGCTGGAGGCCAACGATGGGCAGGAGTTGCAGCACCGCGATATCGGATCTATGCGTATCGAAGCGATGTCGGAACATACGCCACGGCCTACCGAGACGAAGCCCCATTCTCCACCAGCGCAGAATGACCCATGGCCAGATCGGATGACGCCGCAATTCCCGGGACGTTGACAGGCGTGGCCACAAAGGCCCCTGGGCGTCTCCGCGGCGTCGCGATGACGACACTGGACGTCGTCTTCCTGACTGCTGTGGTCGCGCTGCTATATCGCGATTTCTTCTTGCACGCAGACGGGCTGGTGAGCGCCGTCGACGGCAAGTACATGAGCTACCCCTTCGAGCATTACGTTGCGAGCCAGTTGAGGGCGGGCGAGCTCCCGCTGTGGCTCCCGCATACCAATTCGGGCTTTCCCACCATCGGCTATCCGCAGTACGGCGTTTTCTATCCCTTCCATTGGCTGTTCTGGCTCTGGCCCCAGGATGGCGGCTTTTCCCCCACCCTCTACGGCGCCCAGATCGTCTTCCACAGCTGGCTGTCGGCAATGACCATGTATGCCCTGGTGGTCCAGCTTGGATGGCACCGCGCCGGCGCCGTGGCGGCAGGCCTGGCATGGGCGATCGCGCCGAATGCGCTGGCCTATGCGGGGTGGGCCAACGCAATGCCCGGCTTCGCGTGGTGGCCGCTGACCGTGCTGTTTCTTGTGCGCGCGGAGCAGCGTGGCTTGCGGAACTGGGGTGACATCAGCCTGGCCGGGCTTTGCCTTGGCATGACCATCCTGGCCCAGCCCGCTCAACCCGCGATCCAACTGATTGTGCTGATCTGCCTGCTGTTCGTGTTTCATACGCAGTGGGCCGGCTGGACCTGGCGCTCGCTCGCGCCGCGCGGCCTGCGCTATGGCTCGGTCGGCCTCATCGGGATCGGTCTGGCCGCCGTGTCGCTGCTGCCTGTCGTCGAGTACGCCTCGGCATCCGTGCGCTTCCTGGGCCTCTTCGGCGCCGCGGGCACCCTGCAGCGGATGGGGCTGAGGCCCTTCACCTATTACCATTTCGGAATATGGCAGCTTCCCGGCTTCGTGATCTATAACCTGTCCAGGGAAGAGTCGGCATTCTTCGCCTATATTGGCGCGTTCATGTTCTGCGCAGCGGCCCTGGGGTGCGCCGCGGCCTATCGCAGCCGGAACAGGTTTGCACTGTGCCTGATTTTTCTGCTTGTCGTTTCGATTTTATACATGTTCGATGTCGGGCTCCCGTATCTGTTCTATTGGCTGCCGCTCTTGAACATGATCAGGGAGCCCGCTTATTACGCGTCGTACGTGTTGTTCGCCGCCAGTCTGCTGGCCGCCTATGGCATCGACCAGGTGGTGCGGCGGCAGATCAGCCGCGCCGACGCGCTGCGAACCGCTGGCGCCGCAATTGCCTGCCTCGCGGCTCTCTCCGGCCTTGCATGGGCCATCGAAGGCTCCTCGATGCTGGACTCGAACGGTGCCGTCTTCCTGGGCGTGGCTGCGGCCTGGATGCTCTGCTTCAGCCTGATCCGTGGAACCTTCGCCGCGAACGCCCTGGCCACGATCTTCTGCGGCCTGGTCGCCTGGAACTTCTTGTCCATCAGCAACCCGGTCGCGTTGAACGTCGCCAGCATGGCCAAACTCGGCTTCGCCGAAAGCCTGGCAGGAAGTCGGCCGCTGGAGCGCCTTGCACCACCTGGGGACGACCCGCAGCGCGTGATGTACTTCCGCAGCGGAGAGCCCCCAACCGGCCCGGTCTGGAACCCCAGCATCGCCGCGCTGGCGGGTTTCTACGATGTGTTCGGCTACAACAATCCTGTGCTGAAGGCGCCGTTTCAGGCGTTCCTGAAGGCACGTGAATTCGAGCAGATGCTGGTTCTTCTCGATGTAAGAACGATCGCCACAGATCCGTCCGGTGTATCTGCCGTGGCAGCCAATTACGGTCTCGACCCCGCCGCCGCTTCGGTCCTGGAGTCGATCCCGATGGACGATGCGACCTATACGCCGTTCCGGTCGGACGTGTTTCTGTTCCGTTACGGCAAGGGGATGGGGCATGCATGGCTCACCACCCGTTACGAAGTCGTGAAGCCCGCCCCGGCTTCCAGGGGGGTGGCGCTAGAACTGCTGCCCGAGTTTCGCCGGCTGTTGAAACCGGGCTTCGACCTGTCCAGCACGGTGATCCTGGACCGGGCGCCTGATGGCGCCACAGCGGCCGTCGATCCGGCCGGTCCGCCCGCTTCCGGCCAGGTCAGCTGGCTGCGCTATCGGCCGAACCGGATGGAACTGCAGGTGACATCGGATCGTCCGGCGATCCTGACCGTCAGCGAACTGTCCTATCCGGGCTGGCGGGCGCGCGTGAATGGCGAGGATGTGCCGGTCTACAAGGCCGATGGGCTGCTGCGCGCGGTGGTGGTACCTGCGGGGACGTCCAAGGTGGATTTCCACTACATGCCGAACAGTCTCCTGATCGGATGCCTGATCAGCGTCGTGGCGGCGGGGGGGGCGGTGATGCTCCTGGTATTCTCCCTGATGGGCAGACGATCGGCCCGAGCACGCGCCTCTCTTCCACCGACGCAATGATGTCCCTGAGCAGGATTGTGCGGACAGGCTTCCGTCGCTGAACCCGACAGTTGGCCGGATGGCGGATCACGCGTGCAAGGCCGGCGGATGGGAGTATCCGGCCGTCTGGAGTGCTGCCCTATTCGTGCAGTCCCCGATCGGCGACGCGGCCTATATACTGAAACGGCCCCGGCGCACCCTCGCCACCGCCTGAAGGAGGAAACGACAATGCTGCCGAGCCTGTTCATCAGCCATGGCTCCCCCATGCTGCCGCTGGTCGAGACGCCCGCGCGCGATTTCCTGGCCGGGCTCGGCGGCACCCTTCCGCGCCCGAAGGCGATCCTGGTCGCCTCCGCGCACTGGGAGACGGAGCGGCCCACGGTGAACGCCGTCGCCCGCAACGACACGATCCACGACTTCTTCGGCTTCCCGCGCGCGTTGTATGAGCTCAGCTACCCCGCGCCCGGCGACCCCGCGCTGGCCGAGCGCGTCAGCGACCTGCTCGGTGCGGCGGGGCTGGCCAGCGAGGTCGATCGCAGCCGCGGCCTCGACCACGGCGCCTGGGTGCCGCTGCTGCTGGCCTACCCGGACGCCGACATCCCCGTGCTGCAGGTGTCCGTGCAGAGCCATCTCGGCCCGGCGCACCACCTGCAGCTCGGCCAGGCCCTGGCGCCGCTGCGGGCCGAGGGGGTGCTGGTGATCGGCTCCGGCAGCTTCACCCACGACCTGCGCCGCTTCCGCGGCCAGGGGATCGATACGCCGGAAGCGCCCGACGTAGTGGCCTTCTCGGACTGGATGGACGAGGCCCTGGCCGAAGGTCGCCGCAGCGACCTGCTGACCTACCGCAACAAGGCGCCCCACGCCGCCGACGAGCACCCCACGGAGGAGCATCTGCTGCCGCTGTTCGTGGCCATGGGCGCGGGCGGGGAGGGGGCGACGCCGCGGCGCATCCACAAGAGCGCCAATTACGGCGTGCTGCGCATGGACGCCTACGCATTCGCCTGAGGCGGCTGTTCCTCGAGGGGACCTTGGCGCGGCTCAACGTCCATGAAGGCGAGGCGTATCGCCCGGTGCGGGTTGCGGTACGCACCGAGCGCGGCAAGACTGCGGCCCGCGCCTGGATCGCTCCGGGCGGAACGCGCCGCCCCTGATCCTGAAGGAACCGCTCCATGCTGCAAACGCCGCCCGCCCGCCCGGGCATGCGCGAAGACGAGGTCGACACCCCCGCATTGCTGATCGACCTCGACGCGTTCGAGGCGAATCTCGACACCATGACCGCGCATCTCGCGGGCACCGGGGCGAAGCTGCGCGCCCACGCCAAGACGCACAAATCGGCTGTCGTGGCGCATCAGCAGATCGCCCGCGGCGCGGTCGGCCAATGCGTGCAGAAAGTGGCCGAGGCCGAGGCGCTGGCCTGGGGCGGCGTGGCCGATATCCTGGTCAGCAACCAGGTGGTGGGCGCGGACAAGCTCGCCCGGCTGGCAGCGCTCGCGCGCATCACCAACATCGCCGTCTGCGCCGACGACGCCGGCCAGGTGGCGGCCATCGAGGCCGCCGCGCGCGATGCCGGCATCCGCCTGTCGGTGCTGGTGGAGATCGACGTGGGCATGGGCCGGTGCGGTGTGGCGCCCGGCGCCGATGCCGTGGCGCTCGCGCATGTCATCGCCGCCAGCCCGCATCTTCGTTTCGGCGGCCTGCAGGCCTATCACGGCCGCGCCCAGCATCTGCGCCGGCTGGAGGAGCGACATTTCGCCATCGGCGCGGCCGCGGACTCGGCCCGCCGCACCGTCGAGATGCTGCGCCAGCAGGGCCTGGACTGCCCCATCGTCGGCGGCGCCGGCACCGGCACCTTCGAGCTGGAGGCCGGTTCGGGCGTCTACACGGAGATCCAGGCCGGCAGCTATTGCTTCATGGACGCCGACTACGCCCGCAACCTCGGCGCCTCCGGCAAGCCGGTCGCCATGTTCCGCCATGCGCTGTTCGTGCTGTCCACCGTGATCAGCGCCGTCCGCCCTGGCATCGCGGTGCTGGATGCCGGGCACAAGGCGGTGGCCATCGACAGCGGCATGCCGTTGGTCTGGCAGCGCCCGGACATCCGCTATGTCGGCGCCAGCGACGAGCACGGCAAGCTGGAAGTGCCGTCCGAGGCCGAGGCGCCAAAGGTCGGCGAGAAGCTGCGCCTGGTGCCAGGCCATTGCGACCCGACGGTGGACCGGTTCGACTGGTATGTCGGCGTGCGCAACGGCCGCGTGGAATGCCTGTGGCCCATCGCCGCACGCGGTGGCTTTTACTGATCGTCCCGCGCGGCCTTCAGCCGCCCACCGCCAGCGCCACGCCGGCCGGTTCAACGGCGGCGGGCGCGGCCTCGGCCAGCTCGTACACGCAAAGCTGGCCGGGCACGGCGGCGAAGCGTCCGGTGATGCCCAGCACGGTCTCGGCGCCGCCGAGATACAGCAGGCCGTCCGCCGGCATCTGCCGGGCGATCGCCTCCAGCACGCGCGCCCTGGTGGGCCGGTCGAAATAGATCAGCACGTTGCGGCAGAACACCACGTCGAACCGGCCCAGCGGGCGCAGGTCGGACAGCAGGTTCCACTCCCGGAACTGCGCCATCGCGCGAATGGCTTCGGCGATCCGCCAGTTCATCCCTTCCCGCCTGAAGTATTTCACCAGCATCTGCACCGGCAGGCCGCGCTGCACCTCGAACTGCGTGTAGGCGCCCGCCTGGGCGCGCGCCAGCTGCTCGCGCGCGATGTCGGTGCCGAGGATCTCCACGTCCCGGCCGTTCATCTGCGCCCGGCATTCCGCCACGATCATCGCCAGCGAATAGGCTTCCTGGCCGGAGCTTGCCGCCGCCGACCAGATGCGCAGCCGCGTCGCCGCCGTCCGCCTGGCCAGCAGCCTCGGCAGCGCCTGTGTGCGGAAATGCACGAACGGCTTGTCGTCGCGGAAGAAGAAGCTCTCGTTCGTGGTCATCGCCTCGATTACCTGGCGCGCCAGCGCGGCCGCGTCGCCCGCGCGCAGGCGGTCGGCCAGCGCGTCCAGGTCACGCAACCGGTGCTGCCTGAGGATTCCCGCCAGCCGCGTCTCCAGCAGGTATTCCTTGTCCGGCCCGATCGCCAGGCCGGAGCCGGCGCGCAGCAGGGCCGCCAGCGTCTCGAAGGAATGCGGCCTCATGCGCGTGCGGGCCGCAGGATATCCAGCACCTTCGGCGCGATGTCCGGCAACGGCAGGACCTGGTGGCACAGCCCGGCCTGGGCAATGGCGCCAGGCATTCCCCAGACCACGCTGGTCGCCTCGTCCTGCGCCACCGCCGTGCCGCCGGCGGCGACCAGCTGGCGTGTGCCGGCCAGCCCGTCATGCCCCATGCCCGTCAGCATCACCATCAGCACGCGCCCGCCGCAGGCGGTGGCGGCGCTGCGCAGCATCGGATCGACGGCGGGACGGCAGTAGTTCTCGGGCGGATCGCTGCTCAGCCGTGCCCGCAGCGCCCCGGCGGTGCCTTCGACCAGCAGATGCCGGTCACCCGGGGCCAGCACGATCTTGCCGGGTTCCAGCCATTCCCCGTCGCGCGCCTCGGCGCAGGGCATTCCGCCCAGTCGCGTCAGGTGCTCGGCCAGGATCGGGGTGAAGGTGGCGGGCATGTGCTGGGTCAGCACCACGGGAACCGGCAGCCGCGCGCCCAGGCCCCGGACCAGCGTGAACAGCGCTTGCGGGCCGCCGGTGGAACTGCCCACCGCCAGCAGCAGCGGCGCCTGCCGCCCCGCCGGCCGCAGGGCCGGCGGGGCGAGGCCCGGCCTGGCGACGTTGCGGCGCAGCCGTGCCAACCCCTTCACCTTCGCCAACAGCTCGCGGCGGAAGCTGTCGTCGGCAATCGCCGCGACGGCGGGCTTGGGCACGTAGTCGGCCGCGCCCAGCCGCAACGCGTGCATGGCGATATCCGCGCCGCGCGTGGTCAGCGTGCTGGCCATGATCACGCGCAGCCCGGGATCCGCGCGCAGCAGCACCGGCAGCGCCGCCATCCCGTCCAGCACCGGCATCTCGATGTCCAGCACGACGACGTCGACCTGGCCGGGCGCGCGCCGGACTTCCTCGATCGCCTGCCGCCCATTGGCCACGCGCGCCACCACGCGCACCTGCGGATCGGCCTCCAGCATGCGCGCGACGGCGCCGCGGATCACCGCGGAATCGTCGCAGATCATCACCCGCGCGCTGTCCGTGCCGCCGATGCCAGAAAGGCTTCGGACCGGGGCGGCGGCGGGTGCGGCCACCAGCGTCACAGCAGGCCTACCTGCGCGAACTTGCCCACCAGGATGTCCGCGTCGAACGGCTTCATGATGTATTCCTGGGCGCCGCTCTCGATCGCCTGCTCGATGAAGCTGATGTCGTTCTCGGTGGTGCAGAACAGCACCGGCGGGCGGTCGGGCCCGAATTCCTGGCGCAGCGCCTTGAGGAATTCGATGCCGTTCATGACCGGCATGTTCCAGTCCAGCAGCACGCAGCCGGGCAGCCGGCGACGGCACGCGTCCAGCGCCGCGCGCCCGTCCTCCGCTTCTTCGACCGCGAAGCCATGCGCCTCCAGGATCCGCCGCGCGACCTTGCGCACCACGCGGCTGTCGTCCACCACCAGGCAGAGTCGTGCGGAGCGGGCGGTCATCGCCGTGTCACCCGTCCTGCGACAACGCCAGCAGGCGGCCGACATCGAGCACCACCAGCAGGCGCCCCTGCAGGCGGTAGATGCCATCGCTATAGGCGGCCCAGGATTGCGGCAGCGTCGGCGGATTGCGCTCGAAGGCGCTGGCCGGCAGGCTCATGACCTCGCTGACCTGATCGACCAGAAACGCGTACAACTCGCCGCCCTGCTCGACGACCACGGACATGCGCGGCGCTCCCTGCGCGGGCGGCGGCAGGCACAGGCGCCGGCGCAAGTCGACCGCGGTGACGATCCGCCCGCGCAGGTTCAGGCTGCCGGCGATCTCGTGCGGGGCCAGCGGAATGCGTGTGATCGCCTGCTCGCCGAGGATGTCGCGCACCCCCAGCACCGGCACGCCGCACAGCTGGTCCGCCACCGTCAGGGTGACGAAGACCTTTTCCTGCGCGGCGGCCTGCGTCTCCGCAGCCGCGCGATCCAGAACCGCCTCTGTCATCGCCGCGCCCCCTTACGCCGCCAGGCGGGCGTCGCTGCGCGCGGCCAGGCACTGCCGCAGGCTTGCCAGCAACGCGTCACGCTCGAATTTCTGCACATAGTCGGTGAAGCCGGCTTCGCGCCCGGCGGCGATCCTTGCCGCGCCGGCATGGCCGGTCAGCGCGACCACCGGCAACTGCGCCCAGCCGCCGCCGGCGCGCAGATCGGCCACAAAGGCCAGCCCGCCCATATCGGGCATCTCGATGTCGGAGACGACGGCATCGAACATCACGCCGGCATCGCGCAGCCGCAGCGCCTGCGCGGCATCGCCGACGGCGGTCACGTCATAGCCCGCGGCGGACAAGGCAGGGACCAGCAGTTGCCGGAAGAAATCGCTGTCCTCCACGACCAGCAGGCGCGCGCCCTGCAACGGCCCGCCGCGCTCGTTGCCGCGGAACCAGTCGCGGAAGGCTTGCGTCAGCCAATAGCCGATATCGATCACGTCGGTGGCATTGCCGGCGATCACCGCGGTGCCGAGCAGGCCCGCGCGGTCGCCGGTCAGCTCGATGCGCAGTTGGTCCTCGACCACATCGACGATCTCGTCCACCACCAGCCCCATGCAGCGGTCGCGGCCCAGCGCGCGATCGACGTCGGTGAACACCAGAACCGACTGGCGCGACTTGTCCATGTCCAACGCGCCCGCCATGGGCACCAGGGGCATCAGCCGGCCGCGGTACTGCGTCACCGGCTGCCCCGCCGAGAACTCGATCCGCTCCTGCGGGATGTCCTCCAGCCGCGCGACCAGGCCCAGCGGCACCGCCCTCGGTTCCGCCCCGCCGGCGCGGAACAGCAGCATGGCGGTGTGGCTGGCCGTCGCCATGCCGGCCGCGTCCCGTCCGGCTTCGCGCGCTTCCGCCGTGCGCGCCTCGCTGCCGCCGGCGATTCCGGTGGCCCGTGCAATGCCGTTCGGGTCCAGGATCATGATCACCGAGCCATCGCCCAGGATCGTGTTGCCGCTGAACATCGTGATGTGGCGCAGAATCGGGGCCACCGGCTTGACCACGATCTCCTCGGTGTCGAACACGCGATCGACGATGATGCCCAGCGTGCTGGCGCCGACCTGTGCCACCACGATGTGCACGCTGCCGTCCTGCGCCGACTCCGTCCCGCCGCCGAGCTGCAGCAGATCGTTCAGGTTCACCAGCGGCAGCAGCCGGTCGCGCAGGCGCAGCACCGGCGTGCCGTCGATACGCTCGATCATCGGCTCGGCGCCATCGCCTTGCCCCTGCCTCGCGCCGCCGGCGCGCACCAGCTCCACCACGCTGATCTGTGGAATCGCGAAACGCTCGCCGCCGGCTTCGACGATCAACGCCGAGACGATCGCCAGCGTCAACGGGATCTTGATGGTGAAGGTGGTGCCGTGCCCGGGCACGCTCTTGAGATCGATCGTGCCGCCGATCCGCTCGATATTCGTCTTCACCACATCCATGCCCACGCCGCGGCCGGACACGGCGGTGACGGCGGCGGCGGTGGAGAAGCCGGGGCGGAAGATGAAGCGCTGGATCTGCATGTCGCTCATCCCCGCCAGCTCGGCCTCGGTTGCCAGGCCCTTGGCCACCACCTTGGCGCGGATCCGGTCCACCGGCAGGCCACGGCCGTCATCGGCGATCTCGATGATGATGTGCCCGCCTTCATGGAAGGCGTTCAGGCTGATATGCCCCGTTTCCGGCTTGCCGGCGGCGTGCCGCTCGGCCGGCGCCTCCAGCCCGTGGTCGCCGGAGTTGCGGACCATGTGCGTCAGCGGATCCTTGATCAGCTCCAGCACCTGCCGGTCCAGCTCGGTCTCGGCGCCGAGCATGACCAGCTCGATCCGCTTGTCGAGGTCGCGCGCCAGGTCGCGCACCAGCCGCGGCAGCTTGTTCCAGGCATTGCCGATCGGCTGCATGCGCGTCTTCATCACGCCCTCCTGCAGGTCGGAGGTGATGTGCGACAGGCGCTGCAGCGGCACCGCGAACGACGCGTTCTCCTGGCTGCGCGCCAGCTGCAGCAGCTGGTTGCGGGTCAGCACCAGCTCGCTGACCAGGGTCATGAGGTCCTCCAGCACGTCGACGCCGACACGGATCGTCTGCCCCGCGACCGCGGCCTCGGCCGCAGGCTCGGGCGCGGCCTCCGGCGGCTGGGCGACGATCCCGGCCGCCGCCGCGCCCGCCGCGCGGCCCTCGGCGACGGCGTCGAGTGCGGCAATCAGGGTGGCGTCGTCGCCGGCCGGCTCGGTCTCGGTGGCGGCAAGTCCGGCCACGATGTCCTTGATGCGGTCGAGTGCCGCCAGCACGGTGCTGACCAGGTCGGGCGTGACCGGCAGCACCTTGTCGCGCACCCGCCCCAGCACGTTCTCGGCGGCGTGCGCCACCCGTTCCAGCCGCGGCAACCCCAGGAAGCCGCAGGTCCCCTTGATCGTGTGTACGAGGCGGAAGATCAGCGACAGCGTCTCGCTGTCGTCGGGCGCACGCTCCAGCTTCACCAGCGCGACGTCCAGCTCCGCCAGACTCTCGCTCGTCTCGGTCAGGAAATCAGCCAGCAGGTCGTCCATCGGCCCCCTCCGTCCCGCCGGCGGTCAGCGCGCGGCGAGAGCGGAAATGTGCGGGCGAGGGGCGAAGAAAACGTAAAGGGAAGCCGGGCCGGGAGACGTCAGGCCTCGGCCAGTCTCAGCAGCAGCGGTGGCGCCGCCTCGGCGGCGGGCGCCATCAGCAGCGACAGGCGCAGCCCGCTGGCATGCGCGATCAGCGCCGTCAGCGGCGCCTGCAGGCCGCGCGACACCTCCAGGTCCCGGGTCGCATCCAGCGCCCCCCAGGCTTGCGCCTCGTCGGCCAGGAACGCCGCGAACCCCGCCGGCCAGGCCGCGCGCGGCCCGGCGATCGTCGCCAGCACGTCGCCCCGCGGATCGCTCGACAGCGCTGCGACGCCGCCGCCCGGCAGGCTCTCGGCGGCCAGCATCAGCACGTTCAGTGTCAGGCGGGCGGCGGCCGGCGGAAGGCGCAGCGCCGGGTCCAGCCCGCTCAGGTCAACGCCCACGCGGCGGCCCTGCGGCAGACCCTCGGCCATCGCCGCCAGCTCGCTCACGCCCAATGGCGGCGTGGCGCCGCCCCAGGCCGCGCGCATCAGGCGCAGCCGCTTGCCCAGGGCCGTCGACACCTCGCTGGCCAGCGGCACGGCTTCGGCGGCGGTCTCGGGATCGTCGACCAGCAACTCCAGCGCGCCCATCAATGTGCCGAGCGGGCCGCTGAGGTCATGGCAGAGCCGGATCGCCAGCACCTCCGCCAGCTGCAGCGGGCGGGCCTTCGCGGCAGCGCCTTGTTCGATCTTGCCCGTCACGCCTCACCCGATTTGCTGCCCAAGGTATCTCGCGGTTGGATTACGATGCCCTGAAAGCCGGAGTCGAGAAAGCGTCATCCCGTCGCAGGATGCCGGCCCGGACGTCAGCGAAAGGACCCGCCCATGGACAAGCCCGGACATCATCACCCCTACCGGGCGGCCGCGATGCTGGAGCCCGGGCAATGGGTCCGCCATCCCGGCGAGCCCGGCTGGGGCGACGGCCAGGTGCAATCCGTGATCGGCGAGCGCGTCACCGTCAATTTCGAGAATGCCGGCAAGATCCTGGTGAATACCAACGTGGTGACGCTGGAAGTCATCAGCGAAGCCTAGGGCGATGCCGGCTCGGACGGAATCATCCGAACCGATGAGGTCGCGCGCCAGACCAGAGAGCCGGAGCCGTCTTCGGCGCGCGCAATCACGCTGAAAAATCTGCCGGCCGCCGGCCTGGGGCGGTGCGGCAGGCTTGCATCGGCTGGCGGGAGGCGCAACATTCGCGCTATATACGAAGGAGAACAACCGTCGCCATGATCGACCCCTTCGGCCGCGCCATCACCTATCTGCGCGTGTCTGTCACCGACCGGTGCGACCTCCGCTGCGTCTACTGCATGGCCGAGGACATGACCTTCCTGCCGAAGGCGGAGATCCTGTCGCTGGAGGAACTCGACCGGCTCTGCGGCGCCTTCATCCGGCTCGGCACGACCAAGATCCGCATCACCGGCGGTGAGCCGCTGGTCCGGCGCGACGTGATGACGCTGTTCCGCTCCCTCGGTGCGCGCATCGGCGCCGGCCTCGACGAGCTGACGGTCACCACCAACGGCACGCAACTCGCGAAACACGCAAGCGCGCTGCATGCGGCCGGCGTGCGGCGGGTGAATGTCAGCCTCGACACGCTCGACCCTGCCACCTTCGCGTCGATCACCCGCTGGGGGAAGATCGAGAAGACGCTCGACGGCATCTTTGCGGCCAAGGCCGCCGGGCTCGCGGTGCGTCTCAATGCGGTGGCGCTGAAGGGCGTCAACGAGGACGAGTTCGACGCCATGCTGGCCTGGTGCGGCGAGCACGGGTTCGATTTGTGCCTGATCGAGACCATGCCGCTGGGCGAGATCGGCGGCGACCGCATGGACCAGTACCTGCCACTCTCGCTGGTGCGCAGCCGGCTGCGCCGCCGCTGGACGCTGCAGGACACCGACTACCGCACCGGCGGCCCGGCGCGCTATTTCACCGTGGCCGAAACCGGCCGGCGCATCGGCTTCATCACGCCGATGACCCATAATTTCTGCGAAAGCTGCAACCGCGTGCGGCTGACCTGCACCGGGACGCTCTACATGTGCCTCGGCCAGGACGATCAGGCCGATTTCCGCCGCCCGCTGCGCGCCGGCGCCAGCGACGACGAACTGGACGCGGCCATCCTTGCCGCGATCGCCCGCAAGCCGAAAGGCCACGACTTCATCATCGACCGCCGCCACCGCCAGCCGGCCCTGGCGCGGCACATGAGCGTGACCGGCGGGTAGGCCTTCAGGCGGGCGCCAGCGCTGCCCTGTGCCCGGAATGCAAAAGGCCCGCCGGAGCGGGCCTTTTCGTATTCATGCGTTGAGCGCAGCCCGGGGGCTCAGGCCGCCGCGCCGGCACCTTGCTTCTTCGCGTGCGCCTTCTGGATGCGCCGCTTCACCACCAGGGCCTCCTCCGGCAGCTTGCTGTTCCGCGTGCCGAGCAGGAAGGCATCGATGCCGCCATTGTGCTCCACCGTGCGAATCGCGCGGGTGCACAGGCGCATCTTCACGTCGGCGCCAAGAATGTCGGACAACATCGACGTCTCCTGCAGGTTCGGCAGGAAGCGGCGGCGGGTCTTGTTGTTGGCGTGGCTGACGTTGTTGCCCGTCAGGACACCCTTGCCGGTGATCTGGCAGCGGCGTGACATCGCGAAAATCCTTGGTCGGTCAGGCGCGCGGCCGGGGCCGGCGCGGGGTGCATCAGAAGCCGGGGCTTATGGCGAAACGCTTCGCGTCCGTCAAGCCACGCCCGGTGGCGGCTGGTCTGCGGTGCGGACGCGTCCGGCCCGGGCAGGGTCGGCATGACCGCGCAGCAGGTCCAGCAGACCCAGCAGATTGCCGCGCAGGCGCCCACGCCGATCGACATGCGGCTCCGGCCAGGCGGCGCGCACCAGGTTCATGCCCAGGTTCTGCCCGATGCTCACCAGCGCATGACGCCAGTGATAGCTGCCCTTGCGGCACAGATAGACCGGGTTCACCACCTGCGCATAGCCGAGCGGCGCGCCGGGTCCGCGGCCGGTCTTGGTGCCCAGGTGTACGCCACGCGCCGCCGGCAGCCGCACCATGCGCCCGAACGCGCCGACCCTGCGAGTGAAGTCGATATCCTCGTACCATGCATACAGGGGCATGCCCTCGTCGAAGCGCAGCCCGTGCTGCCGCGCCACGTCCAGGCGGATCGCCATGTTGCAGCCATAGCCGTTATAGACTGGCACCGGCACGCCGGCGTTCGGGTGCTGCGGCTCCGAGAGGATCGTGCGGCCTTGCGCGGGCGAGAGGCCCGGCCCCCTCACGCCGTCCGCCAGCACCAGTCCGGTGGCGACGACGATGGCCGGATCGGCCAACAAAGCGCGCTCGGTGGCCGCGAGATAGCCGGGGTCGGGCAGGAAGTCGTCGTCGAAGAAGACGATGACATCGCAATCCCCGGCCGCGTCCAGCAGCCGGTTGCGCTGCCGGGTCATCCCCGCCGGGGACAGCAGCAGCTCGATCCCCGGTCGGTCGGCCTCCTCGCCCGCGATGTCATCCGGCCCGGTCGCGCAGACCAGGGTCCGGTCCGCCCTGCGGCTCTGCCGCCCCAGCTCCCGCAGCGTTTCCGCCAGGATCGCCGGCCGGCGCATGGTGACAATGCCGACCGCGATCCGCAGCCGCCCCGCTGCCTGATCCTGCGGCATGCGCCGGTGCGTCAGTTATCCATCTTGCGCAGGTCGCCGGTGCGCACGCTGGCAATGGCGTTGTTCAGCACCTGCACGATGGCATCGTCCGACAGGCTGCGCGTGAGCAGGCCCAGCGCACCGCCCAGCAGTGCCGAGGCGATGGCCAGCGAACCGATATTCTGGCCGGTCATGTACTCGATCGCCTTGTCGACGATCGTCCCGGCATGGCTGAGGTCGGCAGGCGCACCGCCCGGCGCATCCGCGCCTTGGTCGGTAGGGGGATCGATCGGCATCGGCAGTCTCCTTTTCAGCGGGTATCGCGCGAACCAGGCCGCTTGGAAAGCCGGGCCGCCATACCCGAAACCCGCGCGGGCGCGGAGCGTCGCGTCAGGCAGCGGCGGCTTCCGGCTGGTCCTGCTGCTCGGCCTGCATCGCCCACATCCGGGCATAGATGCCGCCGGCCGCCAGAAGATCGGTATGGGTGCCCCGTTCCACCACCACCCCGTGGTCCAGCACGATGATCTCGTCGGCGTCCACCACGGTCGAGAGCCGATGCGCGATCGTCAGCGTGGTGCGGTTGCGCGCCACCGCCCGCAGCGCCGACTGGATCTCCTGCTCGGTGCGCGTGTCCAGCGCGCTGGTCGCCTCGTCCAGGATCAGGATGCGCGGGTTCTTCAGGATGGTCCGTGCGATCGCGACGCGCTGCTTCTCGCCGCCGGACAGCTTCAGCCCCCGCTCGCCCACGCGGGTGTCGTAGCCCTCGGGCAGGCGGGCCACGAAATCATGCACCTGCGCCAGCCGCGCGGCCTGCTCGATCTCCTCCTGGCTGGCGCCGGGCCGGCCATAGGCGATGTTGTAGCGGATGGTGTCGTTGAACAGCACGGTGTCCTGCGGCACCACGCCGATCGCCGCCCTTAGGCTGTCCTGGGTGACGTCGCGGATGTCCTGCCCGTCGATCAGCACCCGCCCGCCGGTGGCGTCGTAGAAGCGGAACAGCAGCCGGCTGATGGTGGACTTGCCGGCGCCCGTGGGCCCGACGATCGCCAGGCTGCGGCCCGCCGGCACCCGGAAGGACACGCCCTTGAGGATCTGCCGGTTGGCATTGTAGGCGAACTGCACCTCTTCGAACGCCACTTCGCCGTGCGGCACGGCCAGCGGCGGCGCGCCCGGCTTGTCCGCCACTTCCTGGTGCACCGACATCAGCCGGAACATCTGCTCCATATCCGTCAGCCCCTGCTTGATCTCGCGATAGACGAAACCCAGCATGTTCAGCGGCTGATAGAGTTGCATCAGATACGTGTTCACCAGCACGAACCGGCCCACGGTCATGCTGCCGTCCTGCACGCCGCTCGCCGCCATCAGCATCACCAGCGCCAGCCCCAGGGCGATGATCGAGGCCTGCCCCAGATTGAGCAGGTTCAGCGTCACCTGGCTCTTGACCGCCGCCCGCTCATAGCGCGCCCAGGCCTCGTCGAAGCGCCGTGCCTCATGCGCCTCGTTGCCGAAATACTTCACGGTCTCGTAGTTCAGCAGGCTGTCCACGGCCTTGGACTGCGCCTCGCTGTCGGTCTCGTTCATGGTGCGGCGGATCTTCACCCGCCAGTTGGTGAACAGCAGCGTGAACGACAGGTAGAGCGCCACGGCCACGAAGGTCAGCGCGGCATAGCGCCAGTCGAACAGGTTCCACAGGATCGCCGTGACCATCGTCACTTCGAGCAGCGTGGGGATGATATTGAACACCGCCAGCCGCAGCACATTCTCGATGCCGGTGGTGCCGCGCTCGATGGAGCGCGACAGGCCGCCGGTCTGGCGGTCCAGATGGAAACGGAGGGACAGGCGGTGCATGTGCTTGAAGGTCCGCAGCGCCACGCGGCGGACGGTGCGCTGCTGCACTGCCGCGAACACGGCGTCGCGCATCTCCCCGAAGCCGGAGGCGGCCACCCGCAGCAGGCCGTAGCCGACGATCAGCGCCACCGGCACCGCGATGAAGGCGGCGCCGCCGGCCGGCGCCAGCGCATCGACCGCATGGCTGTAGACCAGCGGCACGAACACGGTCGCCACTTTCGCGGCCACCAGGAACACGCAGGCCACGGCCATACGCAGATGCGCGCCGTGGTCGCCTTTGGGCCACAGATACGGCAGCAGCGAGCGGATCGTCTGCAGGGTGGACCGGGGCTCGCCCGGAACGAGATTGGTGCGCGGGCCGATCATGCGTCTCATGGCGACCGATGTGGCATGCGGGGGCGGGCTTTGAAAGCCAGGCAGTTGGCGGAATGGCGGATACGCGCTACCGGCATCGCATGAACACCCTGATGCGCCATATCGCCGCGTGCAACAACGCCATGCTTCCCGGGGGGCGGGTGCCGTTCCTCATCGGGGCGGCACCGGTCGGCTGGGTGCGGCCCGGGCTGGCGCAGGCGCTCGCGGACTTCGGCGGCATCGTTGTTGGGGCGGACGGCGTCGTCCTGGCGGCGGACGCGGCCGCCGACCTGCCCGCCATCGTCCGCGCCGTCTCCGAACGCGGTTTCTGCCGTTGGCGCGGCGAGGCGTTCGATGTCCGTGCGGCCGCCGGCGAGCCCGCGCTGGCGCAGATCGACCGCGGCGCGCTGCCGGCCTTCGGCGTCCTGGCCGAGGGGGTTCACGCCAATGGCATCGTGCGCCGGCCGAACGGGCTGCATCTGTGGGTGGCCCGCCGCGCCGCCGGCAAGGCGCTGGACCCCGGCAAGCTCGACCATGTCGTCGCCGGCGGCTCGCCCGCGGGGCTGACGCCGGAGGAAACCCTGGTGAAGGAGGCCGCCGAGGAGGCGGCGATCCCTGCCGCTATCGCCGGGCGCGCCGTGAAGGTGGCGGAGATCGGCTACGCCATGGAGCGGCCGGAGGGCCTGCGCCGCGACCTGCTGCACTGCTATGATCTTGATTTGCCGGAAGATTTCGTGCCGCAAGCGGCGGACGGCGAGGTCGAGAGCTTCGCCTTGTGGCCGGTCGGCCGCGTCATGGACGCGGTGCGCGGCACAGACGCGTTCAAGTTCAACGTGAACCTGGTGCTGATCGACCTGTTCCTGCGCCTTGGGATGGTCGCGGGCGAGGAAGGCCAAAGCCTGCGCGCCGCCCTGTCCAGGCCGTAGGGCATCGTCCGGCCTGGAGGAGCCTCGGGCGGTCAGCTTTCCGGCGGCGCCGCGGCGATCGGGATCTCGCGGGCGTCGCTGCCGCCCGGCTGGTCGCCCACGCCGGCCGGCTGGCTCTCGCCATCCTCGCCATCGGCGTCCCCGGAGCCGTCCTGCATGACCTGCCGGCGCTGCTGGTGGCCGGCCGGCTGACCCTGGCCCTGCTGGGCGGCCTGGTTCATGGCGTTGAGGATGCGGAAATAATGCTCCGCGTGCTGGAAATAGCTCTCGGCCATCACCCGATCGCCGGAGCTGGTCGCGTCGCGGCCGAGCTGCAGGTACTTCTCGAACAATTGCTGCGCGGTCCCGCGGATGCGCAGGTCCGGGCCGCTGCTGTCGAAGACATGGTTGCGGTTGAGCGGAATGCCGCCGCCGTGATGGCGTATGGGGCCACCACCGCCGCCGCCGCCGCCTCCTCCGCCTCCACCGCCCCGGTGATTGCGTCCGCGCATGCGTTTCATGTTCATCAGTTTGCCAAAGCGCCTTCCTGTTCGCAGACCCGTTCCCGGACGGTGCCGCACGAGGCGTGCACGATCCTGGACCCTGGCGATGGGGGACACAGAGGCACTCCCCCTGGTCATTCCGCCGCCGCAACCCGAAGGCCGGGCCATCTCGTTCCGTGGGCTACCGCGCGGCGCCCCTGCCGCCCGTCATCGCGATTCGGATCCGGGCATTCCGGACCTGGCGCGATCGCCGCAGCCGAGGCATCCGGGGCCAGCCTGAACGGGCGGTCCCTGCCGTGCGTCGCGGAAGCTAACCGTCCTCGGCCCAGGTGCCAAACGGTTTTTTCAGGGCACTGCCCGATGCAGCACCAGGGCACGCGCGATGCCGGCGAGGTCGCGGCGCAGGGCCGGTGCGGCGAATCCGGCCTGCCGCGCGAGATTCCTGGCCGACTCGGCCTGTCCCTGGCCCAGTTCGAGAACAGCCGTGCCGGCTTCGTTCAGCAGGCCGGGCAGGGCAGGGATGAGCGTGCGGTAGGCATCCAGCCCGTCCAACCCGCCGTCCAACGCCGATGCCGGTTCATGAACCGCGACTTCCGGCATCAGCGCGCCAATCTCCTGCGATGCGATATAGGGCGGATTCGACAGAATCAAGTCGAACCGGCCCCGGATGGGGGACGCCCAGTCGGCGCAGACCACGGCGGCGCGGCTGGCAAGGCCATTGCGCCGCGCATTGCGTGCGGCCAGCGCCGCCGCGGCTGGTGCCCGGTCGATTCCCACGCCCCAGGCCGCCGGAAATTCGCTGAGCGCGGCCAGCAGCAGGCAGCCGGTGCCGGTGCCCAGGTCCAGCACGCGGCGCACGGCGGTGCGGTCAGGGAAGGCTTCCAGCGCCGCCTCGATCAGCGTCTCCGAGTCGGGCCGGGGGATCAGCGTCGCCGGCGAAACCTCCAGGTCCAGGGTCCAGAACCCCTGATGCCCCAGGATCAGCGCCATCGGCTCCCGCGCCAGGCGGCGGGCCAGCAGGGCATCGAACCGGTTGGGGTCGATCTCGGCGGCACGGTCCAGCAGGGCCGTCTGCGGCACGTCCAGCGCATGCGCCAGCAGCAGGCGGGCCTCCAGGGCAGGAGACTCGACTCCGGCGGCGCGCAGCGCGTCCGCGGCCCGGCGCAACACCGCGCCGATCTGCATCACACGTCCGCGGCGAGGCGCGCGGCCTGGTCCTCGGCCGTCAGCGCGTCGACGAACTCGTCCAGTTCGCCCTGCATGATGCGCTCGATCTTGTACAGCGTCAGGTTGATCCGGTGGTCGGAGACGCGGCCCTGCGGGAAGTTGTAGGTGCGGATCCGCTCGCTGCGGTCGCCGGTGCCCACCTGGGCGCGGCGGTCGGCGGCGCGGGTCGCGTGCAGGCTCTCCCGCCGCTGCTCGTACAGGCGGGCGCGCAGGATCTTCATCGCCTTCGCCTTGTTCTTGTGCTGGCTCTTCTCCTCCTGCATCGCCACCACGATCCCCGACGGGAGGTGGGTGATGCGCACCGCGCTTTCGGTCTTGTTCACGTGCTGCCCGCCGGCGCCGGAGGCGCGGTACACGTCGATTCGCAGGTCGCCCTCGTCGATCTGCACGTCCACCTCCTCGGCTTCCGGCAGCACCGCGACGGTCACCGTGGAGGTGTGGATGCGGCCCTGGCTTTCGGTGGCGGGCACGCGCTGCACCCGGTGCACGCCCGACTCGTATTTCAGCCGCGCGAACACGCTGCGGCCGGTGATTTCGGCGATGCCGCCCTTCATGCCACCGAGGCCGGTGTCGTCGTATTCCAGCACCTCGAAGCGCCAGCCGCGCAGGGCCGCGTATTTCTGGTACATCGCGAACAGCTCGGCGGCGAACAACGCGGCCTCGTCGCCGCCGGCGGCCGGGCGGATTTCCAGGATCGCCGAACGGTCGTCGGCCTCGTCCTTGGGCAGCAGCGCGACGCGGATCGCGTGCTCCAGCGCCGGAATCCGCTCCTTCAGCTCGGACAGCTCCCCTTCGGCCAGCTCGCGCATCTCGGGGTCATCGAGCAGCCCCTGCGCCTCGGCGGCGCTGCGTTCGGCGGCGCGCAGCTCGTCGATGCGCGCCACCACCGGCTCGATCTCCGACAGTTCCTTGGAGGCCTTCACGAAGGTGTCGCCGGACACGCCTTCGGACAGCAGCGCGCGCAGCTCCGCCGCGCGGTCGACGATGCGGTCGAGCTTGAGGGAAAGGCTCATCCGAGTTTCGCGACAAGCTCCGCGATCGGCACTTCCGCCTGTTCGCCGGTGCCGAGATCCTTGAGCTGGGCCACGCCGCGGGCCAGTTCCGCCTCGCCCAGGATCACGGCCGCGCGGGCGCCGATGCGGTTGGCGCGCTCCATGCGGCGCTTGAGGTTGCCGCGATAGGCCATCTCCGCGCGGATGCCGGCCCCGCGCAGCGCCTGCAGCACGTCCAGCGCCGCCGCCTCCGCCGCCTCGCCCACCGGCACCACCGCGACTCCGCGCGGCGCCGGCGGCGGCTCGGCCAGCAGCATGGACAGGCGCTCGACTCCCGCCGCCCAGCCGATGCAGGGCGTGTGCGGCCCGCCCATCTCCTCCACCAGCCCCTCGTAGCGCCCGCCGCCGAGCACGGTGCCCTGGGCGCCGAGCTGGGAGGTGACGAACTCGAAGGCGGTGTGGCTGTAGTAGTCCAGGCCGCGGACGATGCGCGGGTTCTCGCGGAACGGCACGCCGATGCGGGCCAGATGGTCCTGCAGCTTGGCGTAGAACGCGGCCGCGGCTTCGGTCAGGTGCGCGTGGATGGTCGGCGCATCGGCGACGACGCGCTTGTCGCCCTCGTCCTTGGAATCGACGATGCGCAGCGGGTTGCGCTCCAGCCGTGCCAGGCTGTCCTCGGAGAGCTTGTCCTTGTGGGCGGAGAAATAGGCGACCAGGGCGGCGCGGTAGGCGTCGCGGCTCTCGCGGTCGCCGAGCGTGTTCAGCTCCAGGACCACGTCCTTGGCCACGCCCAGCGCCTGCAGGATGGCCCAGCCGCAGCCGATCACCTCGGCATCGGCCAGCGGCTCGGCGCTGCCCAGCACTTCCACGTCGATCTGGTGGAACTGGCGGTAGCGGCCCTTCTGCGGCCGCTCGTAGCGGAACATCGGGCCGGCGTAGAACACCTTCTGCGGCAGCGACTGGGTCAGGCCGTTGCTGACCAGCGCGCGGCAGACGCCGGCGGTGGCCTCCGGGCGCAACGTGAGCGATTCGCCGCCGCGATCGGTGAAGCTGTACATCTCCTTCATCACCACGTCGGAGGTGTCGCCCAGGCCGCGGGCGAACACCCGCGTGTCCTCGAAGACCGGCGTGCTCCATTCGTCGAAGCCGTAGGTCGCGGCCACGCGGCGGGCGGTGTCGATCACATGGGCGTGGCGGCGCTGATCCTCGCCGATCAGGTCGCGGGTGCCGCGGACCGGCTGCAGTGCGACGTTTTCCTTGTTCACGTTATTCCGCGGCCTGCTTCGCTGTGGCGGCCTTGGCCGCGTCGATCTCGGCCTGCAGCACCGCCGCCTTCTTCTCCACCAGCTCGACGATGTGGTCGATCATGCCGTCGACGCCGACGGTGTGGTCGGTCTTGCCGGCGTTGTAGACCATGTGCCGTCCGGCACCGCCGCCGGTGACGCCGATATCCGTCATCAGCGCCTCGCCCGGCCCGTTCACCACGCAGCCCAGGATGGACAGCGTCAGCGGCGTCTCGATATGCGACAGCCGCTGCTCCAGCCTGGTCACGGTGTCGATCACGTCGAAGCCCTGCCGCGCGCAGGACGGGCAGGAGATGATCTTCACCCCGCGATGCCGCAGCCCCAGCGCCTTCAGCAGCTCCCAGCCGACGAACACTTCTTCCTCGGGCTCGGCCGACAGCGACACGCGCACGGTGTCGCCCACCCCGGCCCAAAGCAGGTTGCCCAGGCCGATCGCGCTCTTCACCGTGCCGGTGCGTTTGCCGCCGGCCTCGGTGATGCCGATATGCAGCGGGTGGTCGCACACGTCGGCAAGCTGCTGATAGGCGGCGACGGCCATGAACACGTCGCTCGCCTTCACGCTGATCTTGAATTCGTGGAAATCGTGGTCCTGCAGGATCTTGGCGTGCTCCAGCGCGCTTTCCACCAGCGCCTCCGGGTTCGGCTCGCCGTATTTCTCCAGCAGGTGCTTGTCCAGCGAGCCGGCATTCACCCCGATGCGCATGGAGCAGCCATGGTCGCGCGCGGCCTTCACCACCTCGCGCACCCGCTCGGGGCTGCCGATGTTGCCGGGATTGATGCGCAGGCAGGCGGCGCCGCTCTCGGCGGCCTCGATCGCGCGTTTGTAGTGGAAATGGATGTCGGCCACGACCGGCACGTCCACCCCGCGCACGATCTCCTTCAGCGCCAGCGCGCTGTCCCGGTCGGGGCAGGAGACGCGGACGATGTCCACGCCGGCCCGTTCGCAGCGCTTGATCTGCGCGATCGTGCCGGCGATGTCGGTCGTTGGCGTGTTGGTCATGGTCTGCACGGTGATCGGCGCGTCGCCGCCCACGGCCACGTTGCCCACATGGATCTGGCGCGACTTGCGGCGCTCGATGTGCTGATACGGACGGTAGCTCATGACCTCGTTCTCCGGTGTCTGGGGGCTGGTTGGGGCGCAACATGCCCATTCGGCCGGCGTCGCGCAAATGCGCAACGCAGCCGTAAGCCATGCAGATGGTATCGGATGGTGCCGGAAGCTACGGCTGTTTCGCGGCCGGCAGCGGCTTCGCGCCGGCCTGGCCAGAGGCGAGCGGGAGCGCCAGCTTGCCGTCGCGGATCAGATCCGGGTCGAGCGGGAGGTCGCGGCGCACCGCCCCGTCATTGCCGAGCGATGCGGTGACGATGCCGTCCACCAGCACTTCCGTGCCGCCGGCATTGCCGGTGGTCAGCAGCAACTGCCCTTTGGTGGGCACCGGCCAGGTCTCGCCGTTGCGCATCACCCGGTTCAGCAGCACCGATCCCTGCCGGTCGCGGACCTGCAGCCAGGCATCGGCACGCGCGCGCAGAACGATGCGCGTGCCGTCCGGCGCCGGCAGCGCGCCCGGCCCGACGCCCGACGGCGAAGCGGCGAGCGGGCTGGCCGGCGGGGCGGCAGGCGCGGGCGTGATGACGATGCCCGGGGCCGGCACGGCGGCTGCGGCGGAGCTAGGCGACACTGAAGGCGCAGGCGCGGGCGCCGGCGTCTCGACCGCGGCGGCGACATGCGTGGGCAGGGCGGGCGGCGGAGCCGGCGCCTCCGCCAGCGCCATCAGCCGGGGCGGCACCGGCTGCACCGGCTCCGACGCCGGGCGGTCATTGCCGGACGCGTGGTACCAGCCGACATAGGCGCCGACGGCCAACACCACGCCCAGCAGCACCACGGCGCCTGCGGGGACGCCACGCTCCGGCACCGGCGCGGGAAAGGCGAGTTCGGTCTTGCGGTTGATGTCCGCCGCTTCGGTCCGGAAGCGCCGGGCGACCTCGTCGGGATCGAGGCCCAATGCCTGCGCGTAGGTGCGCACGAACCCGACCGCATAGGCATTGCCCGGCAAGTCGCGGATGCGGCCGTCCTCGATCGCTTCCAGGAACGGAAGGCGGATGCGCAGTTGCGCGGCAATCGCCGGCAGCGACCACTCCAGGCGTTCACGCGCCGCGCGCAGATCGGCGCCAACACGCGATGCGGTCGCGGCACTGCCCTCGTCGGCGGAGGACATCAGCGTCCGGACTTCCGCAAGCTTCGACCTGCGTTCCTGCAGCACGGCGATCCGATCCCGCGGCAAAGTTGTTTCGACGTTGGCGGTGTCACCTTCTGACGAGTGACCGTTGAAATATGATGCACGGGTTCTAGACCGACATCGCGACAAAGCCAACGGGCATGCTCGTCTCCCGCGTGATGGTGATCGCAAAATCTGCAACAAATCGCCGTATCATCGCCATCGCCCGCAGGCTGCGCGGAATGGCCGTTGCCGGTAACGGCCGCGAGGTCATGCGGTTATGGCGGGATGTGCGATCGCGGTACGAATGGGCGGCGGCCGCCAAAAGCGAATCGAGCAGGTCAGATCGGCAACCCACGCTCGCGTGCCCAGGCCGCGATCGGCTCGCGTACGCTCGCCTCGGCGCCGCAGGTGCGGCGAATCGAGGCCAGCACCTGGCGGAACGCCGGCAGGTCCAGCTCGGCCAGCATCGCCTTCACCGGCAGCAGGCCCGAGGCCGGCATCGACAGGGCGCCGATGCCCAGGCCGACCAGCGTCATCGCCTCCAGCGGCCGCGACGCAGCCTCGCCGCACACCGACAGCGGCACGCCGGCCGCCCGCGTCTGCTCGACCAGCGTGGACAGCAGATCGATGACAGGCGGCGACAGCAGGTCGTAGCGCCCGGCCAGCGCCGGCGTGCCGCGATCGGCGGCGAACAGGAACTGGAGCAGGTCGTTGGTGCCCACCGAGACAAAGTCCACCTCGCGCAGCAGCGCCGGCAACTGGAACAGCAGCGCCGGCACCTCCAGCATGGTGCCCACGTTCAGCCTGGCGGGCGCAGGACGCACCTTCGCCGCCTCGGCGAGCAGCAGCGCCCTGGCGGCCCGGAACTCCGCCACATTGGCCACCATCGGGAACATCACCGACAGCTCGTGCCCATTCGCCGCCAGCAGCAGGGCGCGCAACTGCCGGCGCAGCAAGGCGGGGCGGTCCAGGCCGATGCGCAGGCTGCGCCAGCCCATCGCCGGATTCTCCTCCTCCGGCCGCGCGCTGCCCGGCAGCAGCTTGTCACCGCCCAGGTCCATCGTGCGGAACAGCACCGGCCGCCCGGCGGCGGCATCCAGCACGCGCGCATAGACCGCGGCCTGCTCCGCCACGTCGGCGATGGCGCCGCGCGCCAGCATGGCGATCTCGGTGCGGAACAGGCCGATGCCCTCGGCCCCGGTCGCATCGAGCTGCGCCAGCTCCATGGTCAGGCCGATATTCAGCATCAGCCGGACCGGGGTGCCGTCCATGGTCAGGTTTGGCTGGTCCCGCAGCGCGGCCCAACCGGCCTCGCGGGCGCTGCGGGCGTCCAGTGCGCGCAGGAACGCCTGTTTCACGTCCTGCTCCGGCCGCAGGATCACCTGGCAGCCCATCGCGCCGCTGCCGCCTTCGTGGGCGTCGAGGATCGCCTCGTCGCCTTCCTCGGCCGTCTCCAGGATGCCGCGCGCGCCGGCGGCCGCGGTGATGCCCAAAGCGCGGGCCAGGATGGCGGCATGGCCCGATGCGCTGCCTTCCTCCATCACCACGCCGACAATGCCGCGGGCATGCCAGTCCAGCAGCTCGGCCGGGCCCAGGCGGCGCGCCAGCAGGATGGCGCCGGGTGGGACCGCCACCGGCTGGCCGTCGCCGTTGAGTGCCGCGAGCAGCCGCCCGGACAGATCCTCCAGATCCGCCAGCCGCTCGCGCAGATAGGGATCGACCACACGCCGCATCCGGTCGCGCAGGTCGCTGGTGACACGATGCACCGCCGCCTCGGCCGACAGCCCGCCGCGGATGGCGTCACCCACCCGCTTCAGCCAGCCGGCATCGGCGGCGACCATCCGGTAGGCGTCCAGGATCTCGCGCGACGCCGTCGCATCCGCACCGTTGCGCCCGTCGGCCTTGGGCAGCCCGGCGGCGATCAGCTCATCCAGTCCGCGTTGCATCGCCTCGACCGCATCGTTCAGCCGGCCCAGCTCGGCCTGCGGATCGTCGGCGAGCAGACGCCGCGGCCCATGCGTGACGCCGTGCACGATCACCGGGCCGACCACCAGGCCCGGCGCGATGGCGGTCGCGGGAAAGCGGCGGGGCATCGTGGCCCCCAGGCCTTCCTCGGCGCTGTCCTCCGCTCCGGCTGCCGCCAGCACCTCGGCCAGCAGCATCGCCACCGTCTCCAGCACCTCCACCTCGTCGGCGTCGTAGCGGCGCAGCGCCCGGTTCTGCACCGACAGCACGCCCAGCGTCCGCCCGGCGCGCCGCACCGGCACCGCCAGCATCGACACGTAGGGCTCCTCGCCGGTCTCGGGGCGGTAGGCGAAGGCGGGATGGTTCTGCGCGTCAGGCAGGTTGAGCGGCGATCCGGTTGCCGCCACCAGGCCGACGATGCCCTCGCCCACCCGCAGCCGGGTGCGCCCGACCGCATCGGCGCGCAATCCCTCGGTGGCCGCCAGTTCCAGGATGTCGCCGGGCCGCAGGGTGTAGATCGAGCACACCTCGCTGACCAACTCGCCGGCGATGAGGCGCACGAGCTCGGGCAGCGGCCCGGCCCCGCGCGCCATCAGATCCCGCAGTCGTGCCAGCAACCGTCTCGGTGTCGACATACACCGCGATTAACGAGGGGTTGAGGCGGAAACAAGGCCGGAGGCTTCGTTTCCGGCCCCTAATTCATTTTCCGCTGCGCGCCGCCAATGCCGCGGTGGCCTGGCTCATCAGTTCGGCGATGATCTCGGCCGTCGTCTGGATCGAGGTGACCATGCCGACCGACTGGCCGGCCATCACCGAGCCCTGCTCCACGTCGCCCTCGATCACCGCGCGGCGCAGCGCCCCGGCCCAGAAATGCTCGATCTCCAGCTGCGCCGCCTCCTTGGTCAGCTCGCCCGACTGGAACCGGTCGCGCGTGTCCGCCTGGTGCTTGAGGAAACGCTTGGTCCCCTCGTTGACCAGCCCGCGCACGGGGATCACCGGGAAGCGCTCGTCCACCTGCACGCTGGGCAGGGCGTCGCGGGCATTGGCCCGCAGGAAGGCTCGCTTGAAGTTGGGATGGGCGATGCTCTCCGCCGCGGCGGCGAAGCGGGTGCCGAGTTGCGCGCCGGATGCGCCCATGTCGAGATAGGACAGGATCGCCTCGCCACGGCCCAGCCCGCCGGCGACGAACACCGGCACCTCGCGGATATGCGGCAGGATCTCCTGCGCCAGCACGGTCAGCGACACCGGGCCGATATGCCCGCCGGCCTCGCTGCCCTCGATCACCAGCGCATCGGCGCCCGAGCGCACCATCCGCTTCGCCAGCACCAGCGCCGGCGCGAAGGCGATCAGCCTGGCGCCGCCATCCTTCACCGCGCGCACCGCGCCGCCGGGCGGGATGCCGCCGGCCAGCACGACATGGCCGACCTTGCCGGCCAGGCACACCCGCACGAGGTCGTCGAGCTGCGGATGCATGGTGATCAGGTTCACGCCGAACGGCTTGTCGGTCATCGCCTGGGTGGCGGCGATCTCCGCCTCCAGCTGCGCCGGGTTCATGGAGCCGCAGGCGATCACGCCAAAGCCGCCGGCATTGGAAATGGCGGAGACCAGATGGCGCTCGCTCACCCAGCTCATGGCGCCACCCATGATGGCGACCTTGCAGCCCAGGAATTCGGTGCCGCGCGCCCACAACCGGTCGAGCTCGGCGCGGGCCGCGGTCATCTGCGGGTCAGGGGGGGCGATGTCAGGGGCCATCGCGGCGTGGGGTGCGTCAGGCTGCATCGAGACCATAGGCGGTGTGCAAGGCGCGCACCGCCAGTTCCGTGTACTCGGCGCCGATCAGCACGGACACTTTGATCTCGCTGGTGGAAATCACCAGGATGTTGATGCCCTTGCTGGCCAGCGCCGCGAACATCGTGTTGGCGACGCCGGCATGGCTGCGCATGCCCACCCCCACCACGCTGATCTTCGCCACCTCGGTGTCCGCCAGCAGTTCGGCATAGCCAATCTTCGCCCTGTGCTCGGCCAGCGTCGCCTTGGCGCGCGGCAGGTCGGTGCGGCCGACGGTGAAGGTCAGGTCGGTGCTGCCGTCGGCGGACACGTTCTGCACGATCATGTCGACATTCATGCCGGCCTCGGACAGCGGCCCGAAGATCGCGGCGGCCACACCGGGCCGGTCCGGCACGTGCCGGACGGTGATCTTCGCTTCGTCGCGCGAATAGGCGATGCCCGATACGATTTCCTTTTCCACGATCTCGTCCTCGTCGACAACCAATGTTCCCGGCAGGTCCCCGCCCAGCGCGTTGGCGCCATCGAAGCTCGACAGCACCTGGACCCGGACCCGTTCCTTCATCGCCAGCTCGACGCTGCGCGTCTGCAGCACCTTGGCGCCCACCGAGGCAAGCTCCAGCATCTCCTCGTAGGCGATCTTGTCCAGCTTGCGCGCCTTGGCGACGATGCGGGGGTCAGTCGTATAGATTCCGTCGACATCGGTATAGATGTCGCAGCGATCCGCCTTCAGCGCGGCGGCCAGCGCCACCGCCGAGGTGTCCGACCCGCCGCGGCCCAGCGTGGTCACGCGGTTGTCCGGGCCGATGCCCTGGAACCCCGTCACCACCGGCACCTGGCCGATCTGCATGCGCCGGATCAGCTCGCCGCCGTCGATGCCGTCGATCCGCGCCTTGCCATGGGCGCCGTCGGTGCGCAGCGGGATCTGCCAGCCCTGCCAGGAGCGCGCCTCCACGCCGATCTCCTGCAGCGCGATCGCCGTCAGCCCCGCCGTCACCTGCTCGCCGGTCGCGACCACGGTGTCGTATTCGCGCGCGTCATGCAGCGGCGAAAGCTGCTGGCACCAGCCGACCAGCCGGTTGGTGACGCCGGCCATGGCGGAGACGACCACCGCCACTTCGTTGCCGGCGTCCACCTCGTGCTTCACACGGGCGGCGACGTTGCGGATCCGGTCGAGGTCGGCCACGGACGTGCCGCCGAACTTCATGACGATGCGGGCCATCAAGGACTTCCAGTGGGGGCGCGGGCACGCGGCCGGCGGGTTGTGCGTTTTGGTGGGTCGGCACACATACTGGCGGCGAGGAGAGCCGGCAACATGGAACCAACGGCCAGGGCGGGGGTCTCGCCTGACGAAATTGCACGCTTCGATGCGCTTGCGGGCCGTTGGTGGGACCCGGACGGGCCGATGCGCCCGCTGCACCGGATGAATCCGCTGCGCGTCGGCTGGATCGAGGCGCGAATCGGCCGCCGCTTCCCGGGGCCGGTCCGGCTGCTGGACGTGGGGTGCGGCGCCGGCCTTGCCGCCGAGGCGCTGGCCCGGCACGGCCACGCCGTGCTGGGCATCGACGCGGCGGGGGAGGCGATCACCGCCGCCCGCGCCCACGCCGAGGGGCAGGGCCTGACGCTGTCCTATCGCGCGACGGTGGCCGAGGACCTGCTGGCCGAGGGGCAGCGCTTCCCCGTCATCACTGCGCTGGAGGTGATCGAGCACGTGCCGGACCCCGCCGCCTTCCTGCGCACCCTGGCGGGGTTGCTGGAGCCGGAGGGGCTGCTGTTCGTCTCCACCTTGAACCGCACGCCGAAATCCTTCGTGGTGGCCAAGCTGGGCGCCGAATATGTCATGCGCTGGCTGCCCGCCGGCACGCATGACTGGCGCAAGTTCCTGACGCCGCCGGAGCTTGGTGCCGGGCTTCGGGGCGCCGGGCTGCGCGTGTCCGATGTCGCCGGCATGGTGCTGGACCCGCTGTCCGGCCGCTGGAAGACCAGCCGGGACCTGTCGGTGAACTACATCGCCATGGCCGAAGGCGCGGGGAGGTGAGGCGGCGCCCGGAAGGCGCGACGGACGTTAGCCGTCCGCACGGGCGTGACGGACGCTAGCCGTCCGCACGGGCGCGACGGACGTCAGCCGTCCGCGCGGGGCACCCAAGGGATCTTGGCGATCTCGATGCCTTCCTCGGCGAGCGCTTCGGCCTCGTCGGACGTGGCTTCGCCGTAGATGCCGCGCTTGCCGCTCTCGCCGCGATGGATGCGGCGGGCTTCCTCGGCGAACTCGCCGCCGACATAGTCGCAGTTCTGCTCGATCTCCGTGCGCAGCTTCTGCAGCATGGCGCGGACATGGTCCGGCAGCTTCTCGGCCGCCACCGCGACCGGAGCGGTGGGGGCCGACGCGTCCGCCGTCTTCGGTTTGGCGGCGCGGCCCTTCCTGGGCACCGACGGCGTCATCAGCGCCCGTTCCACCTCGGTGGTGCCGCAGATCGGGCATTCCAGCAGGCCGCGTTTGGCCTGCTTCTCGAAGCTGGCGCTATCCTTGAACCAGCCGTCGAAGCCGTGTTCCGCGCTGCATTGCAACTGATAGTGGATCATTCAGACACTCGACCGAAACTCTTCTCATCGCTTGAGATGGGATATCCTGGCACTCTCGGCAAGAGATTGCCAATACGCGGTCGGTATACGTCCGCATGCAGCAGCAATCCGTTACGCGGCCTGGAGCAGCGGGTCGAGCTTGCCGGCGCGATCCAGTGCCATGAGATCGTCGCAGCCGCCGATATGCTGGCCGTCGATGAAGATCTGCGGCACCGTGCTGCGGCCGGAGCGCGCGCGCGCCTCCTCGCGTTCGGCGGTGCCGCCGGGGGCAACGATTTCCCGATAGGCTACGCCCTTGTCGTCCAGCAGCCGCTTGGCGCGGACGCAGTAGGGGCACCAGTCCTGGGTGTAGATCTCGATATCCGGCATCAGGCTCTCCTCGTGAACAACGCCAAGGGTTGTGACGCCGCACCGGCGCCGCAAGCCCCCTCAATGCAGACGCGGATCAGGCACGCGCGCGGCGACGAGCACGTCCACGGCCCTCGCGCCGGCGGCCAGCAGCGCGCGCGCGCAGGCGCCACTGGTGGCGCCGGAGGTCATGACGTCATCGACCAGCAGCACCCGCCGCGCGGCGATGCGCGGCTGGCGCGCCGGGCGAACCGCGAAGGCGTCCCGCACCTCGCGGGCGCGCGCCTCGGCCGACAGATCGCCGAGCGGGACGGTAACGCGGGTGCGCCGCAGTGCGTCGGGGAGCACGGGCCGGGCGGCGATGCGGGCCAGCGCCCGGGCCAGC